>CAWANX010000007.1:0-406162 GCA_963783535.1 uncultured Alphaproteobacteria bacterium | reverse complement strand
GAATGAAGCCAATGCTCTCTATCGACAGAGGATCATTGATACCAAGCGCAAGCTGCGCGCGCAGATCCATGACATGCCGAGGCGTTTTGCAGCGGTAACGCGTCGCGTCGAAGCGCAGATCGAGCAAATAGTGCGTGAGAGGGCTTCCGGCACGTCGCCGGTGCCACAGATCGAGTTCGGTCAGCTCGATCAAGTAAGAATTTAGACGAAGATAAATTCGTCAGCGGGGCTGCCTCGTCATCCGCAATGTGTTTGATGACGCCCGCGTCGATGACTGGAGACCTCCGGCCTCACGAAATATCTGAGAAGACAACAACTACCTGGAGAAACTCGCGAAAAGGCGGCGCCGTCGACAACTACTTCAGCACTCTGGCCAGTGCCAAACCGCAGATTTACGGCGTGTTCTGGTCACGACGCACAGATGGAGGCGCGTACTGATCCTGCGATGGCCAAGGCCCAGGGTCTTTCTGAAACGGACTCTGGCGAGGCGCCTACGTCGCCGAGCGGTCCGGTCTTCGATCCCGATCAGAATCTCATTTACGCGGACCGCGTCCGATTCCGCCAACCCGGCAATGCATCGCTTCGGGCCTAGTCCGCTCATGTCGATGCAGGATATATCGATCGCTGGATCGACCCGGCCTATCACGGCAAGGTGTATCGCCACGTGTATAGGCGGCGATCTCGAAAAATACGACCCCTTTGAAGCCTGGGGGCGTACCGAGATTCCAGGAGATTCCATCAGTCTGCCGTGTGCCGCATGTTCCGGACGTTTAGAAGGCTGGACGGCATTGACCCCGGCAAGGCCCCAACGACGGAACACTTCAGTTATTGCCAATTGCTGACGCAATGACGTGGATACTGCTGCGCGCGCTTCAGGACGACGTGCCGGAAGACGAGCTGTGCGGCGCCGCCGCCTGTCGCGCCATGGTGATCAATGAAGGAGTACCACCAGCTCTTGCTGGAAGGCTACGGTTCCATCCCGCTCATGCAGCCGGGAGACGCCATCTTCTGGCATCCCGATGTACTCCATGGAGTAGAGGACGCACACCGCGGCACCGGCTATTCGAGCGTCATGTATATCGCGCCCGCGCCCGATTGCCCCAAGAATCGAGAGTTCGCCGAAATTCAGAAGGCCGCATTCGAAGCCGGCCTGTCATCACCAGACTTTGCCTCCGGATAACTTTGAAGTCGACTTCAAGGGACGCTTTACACGCGCCGACCTCAGCCCGCTTGGGCTGCGCGTGATGGGGTACTGAGAAAGGCATGCCAGAAAAGAAGTTAGGCATAGGGATTCTGGGCTGCGGGCCTATCGCGCAATTCGCGCATCTAGTCGGTGCAGAAGTCCCGCAATTCCGTCCTGGTGGCAGTTTGCGATGCGGACGAAGGGCTCGCTCAATCACTTTGGCAGGTTCTACGACGCGAAGAATATCTATCTGGACTACGACCAGATGCTGGCCGAATCCGGAAGTCGAGGCGATCATCATCGGCATTGCGGACCGCTTTCACGTTCCGGCTGCGTTGAGGGCGCTTGGCCGCCGGAAAGCACGTGCTGTGCGAGAAGCCGATCGGCATTGCAGTGGAAGAGGTCGAGGCGCTGGATGCCGCGGTCAGAAAAAGCAGAAGGAACCTGCAGATTGGCCACATGCTCGCTTCGATCCGGGCATGGAATCAGCGAAGGCATTCATCAGCACCCGGATGGGAGAAATGCTGGCGCTGAAGGCATGGTACTGCGACAGCACGCATCGCTATTCGATGACAGACGCCGTTCAGCCGTTGGCGCGCAAAGGCAGCAAGGTGCTGCGCCCCGATGGTGATCCGAAGGCAGACAAGCAACGCTATTTCATGCTGACTCACGGCAGCCATCTCCTGGACCTGGCTCGCTATCTCGGTGGCCCGATACGAGCGGTGCAAGCGCGGCTCAACCCGCGCTTCGGGGCACACTGCTGGTTCATCGACGTTGACTTTGTTAATGGTGCAATCGGCCACCTCGATCTCACAATCGGTGTGCGCATGGACTGGCACGAACCTTTCCAGATCTACGGAGAGCATGGCAGCGCCTCGGCGAAGATCTACAACCCATGGTTCTATAAGTCGAGCGACGTCGAACTTTTCCATGAGGACAGTGCCACGACGACTCGAGTGCTTGGAGCGGACAGCCACTTCTACCGCCTACAGTTGGAGGGATTTGCCGACAGCGTTCTCTTGGGCGCGCCGATGCGGGGCACGACATTGCGGATGGTGTCGCCTCCATCAAGACCATGGTGGCGATCGCGTATTCCGTCGCGTCCGGGAAAAGTGTCGAGGTCGAGAGCGCGAAGGGAGCGCTGTAGTGGAGCTGGGCATTTTTTCCAGAACTTACCAGCCAAGCGGGATAGACAGGATTCTGTGCCCAGATTGCGCACGACGGTTTTGAGACTATCCAGTTCAATTTCTCGAGTGCAGGGCTGGCTTCCCTGCTGAAGGATTGGCCCGAGGAGACAATCAAAGCGGTGATGGCCAGCGCGAATCAGAACGGGCTATCTATCTGTCGCTTTGGGAACCTACAACATGGCGCACCCCGATGCGGCCAGGCGACAGGCTCTGACCGGTCGGTTTCACGAACGTCGTGCGTGCCGCTCAATTCATGCGGGTGCCTCTGGTCACTCTTTGCACCGGTTCGCGCGATGCAATGAATATGTGGTCGGCTCACCCGGACAACGGAACTCCTGAAGCCTGGGTTGCGCTGCGAGGTGAGCTCGATTTCGCACTCGAGCTGGCTGAGCGTCACGGCGTTGCGCTCGGTGTCGAGCCGGAGCCTGGCAACGTCATCGCCAATGCCAGGATCGCGCGGCAGCTCCTGGATGAAATAAGGTACTCCTCGGCTGAAGATTGTCATGGACGCAGCCAATCTACTGCCGACGGAGAGCCAGACTCGGCAGCGCGAGGTCGTAGCGGAGGCAGTTGCCCTGCTCGGTGCAGATCTGGCGCTGGTTCATACGAAAGATGTGAGCCCAACCGGAGAGGCGGTCGCCGCGGGACGGACATCGTGGATTTCCACAATTTTTTGAAGGGCATCGTGTCGACCGGATATCGCGGTCCGCTGGTCAGCCACAACTTCCGGAACAGGACGCGGCTTACGTCTCCGGCTTTTCTGAGGCGTGTCCTCGAGGAAGTCATGTCTTGACTCGGGGCAGCTTCAAGACACGCGACGGCTGCATGGTCAACTACGTCGACGAAGGTGTTGGCATGCCTGTGTTGTGGCAGCACGGCCTGGGTGCCGCGCAGGCGCAAGTCGCCGAGGTGTTTCCGGAGTCTTCACGGTTCCGTCGCATCACCATGGAATGCCGGGGCCATGCAGATTCGGAGTTGGGCGCGCCTGAAGTGCTTGTCGATCCAGCAGTTTGCAGATGATGCGGTAGTGCTGCTGGATCATCTGGGAGTGAGTCGTGCGGTGGTCGGTGGCATTTCACTTGGCGCCGCGATCGCGCTGCGCCTGGCTGTCCATTTTCCAGAGCGCGTAAGTGAGTTGATTATCGCGAGGCCGGCGTGGGACGGCGAAGCGTCGCCGGAAAGCCTCCAGGATATACCTCGATGTCGCCGAACTACTGGCGCAATACGGTTCCGAGCAGGGCCTCGCGCGCCTCCAGGCCACCGAGCGATATGGCTGGTGATGAGGGAATCGCCGGACAATGCGGCGTCGATGCGGGGCTTCTTTACTCGTGAACCCGCGTCCACCGTGGCGCTTCTCAGTCGAATTCCAGCGCAGGGACCCGGAGTGACCCGGGAACAAATGTCCCGGCTTGCGCTGCCGACGCTGGTCATCGCCAACAAGGGCGACTTTGTGCACTCGATTGCGATGGCGACCGCGGTGGAAGAGTTGATCCCCGGAGCGAAGCTTTTGCTCATTCCCTCCAAGAACTCCAATCGGGATGCCTACGTAGAAGCGTTCAAGGCCGCACTGGACGAATTTCTTTCTGATCACAATGGCCGACACTGGACGCATGACTGCGTTCTCCAGCGATAGCGGCGCGGTGCCGCTCTTTGCGACTCCGTTTGTCGCCGTGATACTGGCGCGGACCTACACTTCAACGGAGCGGCTGGTGAGCTTATGCGAATTGCAACGCACAGCGCCGAAGCTTCCGGGCGACCCGACGCGTGACCCGCTCCACTTTCGCGGCCGCGACGATTTACTGGACTTAAGCGATGCGACCGCAGTCGAACTCAAGCGTCTCATTCTAGGTCAGGCCTCTACCGTGGTTTTCAGGCCTGAACAGCATCGGCTCTGCGGAGTTCGCCAAGCTGCACATCCAGGCGCGCGGATGGTGTTCGATCGTGCAACCGAACGGTCATGTTCCAGCCCAGCACTTTCCAGATGCTTCGTGGCTCGCAGTGTATTGCGTGCAAGCTGGCGAGTCCGATGCAGTGTTCAAGAGTGCTGGCGTCCTGCGCCTCTACGAAAGGCGGTTCGCATCGATTTACCGCGATGCGAGCACTTGTGAGTTGAGGGCGCCGTTATCGCTACGGCAATCACATCTGGTCGCCGGCGCCCGGCTGGATGGCGCTCTTCCCGGCGCACGTGCCGCACGAGGTGTCGATGGTTCGATCAGTCGCATCTCTGATCCTGGTGTTTGCGATGATCCGATTCGTTGATGCCAACGCCAAAGACAGTGGGTACGGGTAGCAGGGCGTCTCGTGGAGCTCACTTCAGCATTTGCCGTGCCCATCGGCCACGCCTTTCTGAAGCCTTGTGATCAACTGAATCACGAACTCGAACAGTTGTTTCTGGCCCGCGAGACACAGGAGTATCAAAACCCCGCGCCGTCTCACAACCCGCTGGCCGAGATGTTCGAAAGCCGCGTCGATCTCTTTACCTGGCCGGAACCGTGCATCCAGGAACTGCGCAAGTTCATGCTCGAATCGGTGTTTCGTGTCGCTATGGCGGCGTCGGAAACGGCGTCGAAGGAATTTGCTCGCCTGCGCATGAACAATCACACCTGGTTCCATATCACGCGCCCTACCGGCTATTTCGTTGCCCACAATCACGCGCTGGCTTCCTGGTCGGCGGTGTATTGCGTGAAGGAGGGCGCTGATCCTGCGGGCGCACCGAGTGGCGGACTGCTGCGCCTGTTCGACACGCGCACCGGAGCCGATGCTTATCTGGACCCTGCCAATCAGCGATTGCGCCGGCCCTTCATCGTGGGTGATCTCGAGCTGCAGTTGCAGCCCGGGCAGCTGATCGTGTTCCCGTCCTTTCTATTTCACGAAGTGACGCCGTACTACGGCCCGGATACCCGGATCACTGTGGCCAGCAACTGCTGGTTCACCGCCTGACGTTGTAGTCGCAATACAATTGCCTGTGCCTTCCGCTCCCGCCATCCTCATCACCATACCTCTCAGCCACTTCTGCGAGAAGGCGAGATGGGCGCTCGATCGAGTGGGCCTGCCTTATCGCGAAGAACCGCATGCCCCGTTGCTGAACCGGCTTGCAGCAACGCGCGCCGAGCGCGGCACCGTACCCGTGCTGGTGTATGGAAGCAGACGTTTCGTCGATTCGACGGACATTCTTGTGCATGCGGATGCCGCTTGCGGAGGTGGCTTTCTATATCCGCGAGGCACTGCACTGCGGAGAGAGATAGACGCGCTCGAAGCGCGCTTCAACACGGAGCTCGGACCGCACACGCGGCGTTGGGCGTATTGGCAGTTGCTGCCGCATGCGAGGCTTCTGCGCTCCTTATGGTCACGCGGCGTTCCCAGGGTCGAGGCGAGCATGGTTCCAGTGATTGCGCCCGTCGCCCGCCTTCTGGTTCGCAAGGCGTACAAGATCACACCCGAAAGCGCACAGCGCTCGATCGAGCGCGTTCGCGGCATTTTCCAGAACGTTGATGAACGCCTCAGTGACGGGCGCAAATTCCTGGCTGGCGGCCGCTTCACCGCCGCCGATCTGACCTTTGCCGCGCTTGCAGCTCCGGTCCTGCTCCCAGTCGAATGCCGCGCGGTACAGCCCGCTCTCGACGAAGTGCCCGCCGGAATGCGTGAAGAAGTTGTCAGGCTTCGAGATACCGAGGCTGGTCGCTTTGTGTTGCGATTGTTCGCGAAGAGAGAGGTCGCCTGGGGTCGGCTAGTTAGCGGCGTTCGCGCGCTGTGCCGGAGTTCTGGTGACGCGGCCTACTTCTTGGGCGGCGCCTCGACCCCCGTCATATCGAGGAGCTTGCCTGGGCAAGCGATCACCTTAGATCTTCACAGCCGCGGCGGCTGCGTTCAGGTCTCGTAATTCGCTTGCCGAGAAGGCGACACGCGCAGCACCAATATTCGATTCAACATTTCGTAACTTTGTCGTGCCCGGGATCGGCACGATCCACGGCTTCTGCGCCAGGACCCAGGCCGTAGCGGCAATCTGCGCCGGAGTCGCTTCCTTGTGAGTCGCTACGCCCTTGATGACCTCCACCAGAGCGTAGTTCGCTTCACGTGCTTCAGGAGTGAAGCGCTGTACGTTGTTCCGAAAGTCGTTCTGCTCCGAACTTCGTGTTCTTTGTCGATCTTCCCCGTCAGAAATCCAGCACCCAGTGGACTGAAGGGCACGAAGCCAATGCCGAGCTCTTCCAATGTCGGCAGTAGTTCGTTTTCGGGACCGCGCCAAAAAGAGCGAATACTCGCTCTGGACGGCCGCCAGCGGTTGGATGGCATGGGCCCGGCGAATAGTCTTGACGCCCGCCTCTGACAAGCCGAAGTGTTTGATCTTTCCCGCCTTCACCAGATCACTCCATGCCCCAGCGACATCTTCGATCGGAACCTTGGGATCGACGCGGTGCTGGTAGAGAAGATCTATTCGATCGGTGCGAAGACGCTTGAGTATCCCATCGACGACGAGCTTGATGTGGTCTGGCTGGCTCGTTTGAGCCCCGGCAGTCTTTTTCCGGTTGTCGGATCTATGTTCCAGCCGAACTTGGTGCCAATCACCACCTGGTCGCGCACGCCCTGGAAAGCTTCCCCCAGGCATCTCTTCAGAGGTGAAAGGACCATACCCTTCCCGCGGTATCGAAGAAGGTAACGCCCAAGTCCACTGCGCCCCGTGCGAGGGCGATCATGTCTTTTCGTCGAACGGGCATCCTGCAGACAGGAACGGCCATCTGCATACAGCCAAGCCCGATGCTCGATACCTCCGAGCTTCCCGAGCTTCCGTCGGTCAGTCGATGCCAGGCGGGTGGCCGGGGTGCCAGTGCCGGTGGTGGCAGTAGCCTGTGCGCCGCCGACGGCTATTGCTACTCCGACTGCGCCAGCCGAGAGCAAGAGCTCGCGGCGACGCAAATCAATTCGTTCATGGTTGATTGACATTTCAGACTCCGCAATTGGCTTGAAAGTAGTTGGAGAGACACGGCGTCATTCGGCGTGTTTCTTCAGTGCGATAGCGTCCGCGCTGTATTCCTTGTCGGTGACTTTTTCCAACCATTTGGTGCCGGACTCGTTCCCAGGCGTGATCGCGATGTGCGTCGTACCGATTTCCGAAGCAGCGCCATGCCAATGCTCGACGCCGGGCGCACTCTTTACGATGTCGCCTTTGCGGACGAGTTGCTTCGGCTGTCCCTTTTCCTGGAAGTACCCGCTGCCCTCGGTAATTATCAGGATTTGCCCGCCCGGATCTTTGTGCCAATCGAGGCGCTTGCCCGGTTCGAAGTTTGCCCGACACGACGTTGAACGGAAACGTGCCGTCGGCTTTCAGTAGTTCGATGATTGTGGCCGCTCCTGCTTTGCGGGCGCTGCGCGCAGTCCGCCGATCCGTTGCGGGGCTTTTGTATTCCTCGTCTGTAACCGCTTCTGCCAGCACTGTTGGTCCTTTTTGCGCGGACTGATTGCCACGTAAGTCATGCGACTTTCGACTGTGGCTCCATGCCAGTGCTCAACGCCTGGAAGGCACTTGATGACATCGCCGGTGCGCACCACCATGCCGCGGCTGTCCCTTCTCCTGGTAGTAGCCGACTCCATCCGTAATGATCAAAATCTGTCCACCCGGATGGTGGGCCAGGCCAATTTCGTATTCGGTAAGAACTCCGCGACGGCAATGTTGGGGCCGAGTCGCTCGTCCGCCTTGTGAAGTTCCATGAGCCAGGCCGCGGGCTGATCGCGAGGCGGAGGAAAAGTCTCGCCCCTGTGAAACGCGTAAGCGTCCTGTGCGACTGCGTTCGTTGAAATCATCGCCAGTCCGAGCGCCAACGCGCACCGCATTGTTCTCATGCTCATGAAGTCCTCCTCGATTGTCACCGTATGGATCGCTATTGCGGCGTCATGCGTCTCGTGAATGCCAGGGCCGCAACCTTCCATCCGCCGGTTTGTCTGGTGTACGTCTCAGTGACCGTGAAGGGATTGCGGGCTTCGTTGCCACCCGACGAGAGCGAACAGCTGGATCGTGCTGAGTACGATCGCCGTCTCGCCGATGGTTCTCACCGAGATGTCCTGAATATCGGCCTGCTTGTACTCGATCCTTCCACTCTTGATGACATCCAGCTCCTGGCTCTTCGTCATCGTCGCGCCCATGTGCACGAACATGGCCTTTTCATCGACAATCTTGTCAAGGGCCGCCGTATTGCGCTCCGCCATCCAGTACCACTTCTGACGCGATAAATCCATGAGTTCCTTTTCCTGCGCGGTTGGGGGCAATTGCGCGGCGGCGGTCATGCGAAGCAGCGGGCGGGTGGTGTTGTCTGGGCATTGGCCACCCGAACGCCGCCACCGCGGCCAGAAAAGAAACCAGGGACTTGAATGACATAGGGCGACTCCGCATTTGAAGGTAATCGGTTAAAAAAGTGCTCAAGGCGCCGAAGCGGCGACTGCTCGCGTCTCTTTGAGCCAGCCCAGAACCGTGTTCATGGTCTGACGCTCCTGGTCAGCCTGCATGGAGAAACCGGATTGCAGCCGGGCCCGCGGTGCATGGCTTTTGAGCACGGTGTGGCTGTCACCCAGTCCGAACCCGCCGTGCGTGATGAAGGGGATTATCTTCTTTTCCGCGAGATCATGCCTGGAGAGGAAGCTGCGAATAATGGATGGCGCTGTTTCTCCCCAGATCGGAAAGCCCAGATACAGCGTGTCGTAGGCGCCGATGTCAGGAACGAGCACGTTAAGAGAAGGTTCGAAATTGCTCTTCTTCTCGCGACTGGCTTTCTCCACAGTATCCAGGTAGTCCTCCGGGTAGGGTGTCGCCGGCTTAATCTCGAACAGGTCTCCATCGAGCGATCGCTGAATAGGACCCGCAACGACTCGTGTGTTCCCGGAGCGCGAGAAGTATGCGACCAGCACTTTCGATCCATTTCGACGCACCAGGCTTCCCCGACTTGTCATCCTCGGAGGCCACGACTGGCAGGGTCGCCAGAGCCGTGAGTAACGTCCGCCGCGAGAGCTCGCTCGGCATCGCGCCGGTGACGCTTTTCGTGTCCAAGAGCCAGCCTCTTCGTGCGGCGAATGAGTGGTGATCCTAGGCACTTGCCGGCTGGCGAATAAGAGGTGAAATGAGCATGGACCTATGAGGCCTGCTCATAAATGGCGGGTCACCCGCCTATTTTTTTCTGTGCTCCAACGCTTCGACAACCAGTGACAGCGCGGAAGAGCGCTGTCGCCGGCTGGGGTAATAGATGTGGTAGCCGGGAAAAGGCGCGCACCAACTATCTCGTCCCTGGACCAATCGACGGCGCTCGAGGTGTCGTTTCACCGTGTTTTCTGGCAGGTACGCGATGCCGAAGCCTGCGAGGGCAGCCTCCAGGATCCGCCGGCTGTTATTGAACACGAGCTGCCCCTCAACTCGCACATTGATCTCTCGACCCGCCACGTTCGAATTCCCACGCGTAAATGCCGCCATAGGTCGGCAGCCGCAAATTGATGCAGTTGTGCTGGGTGGGGTCTGCGGGTGCTCGTGGCTTCCGTTCGATTCGCAAAGTAGGAAGGAGAGCCGGCGACCGTGACGAATCTGAAGTCGGGCCCGATGCGCACCGCGATCATGTCCTTGGCTACTTGCTCGCCCAATCGAACGCCGGCATCGAATCGGTCGGCCACGATATTCGCCAGGCCATAGTCAACGGTGATTTCGACATGGACGTCTGGATAGCCTGACGTAAGCATCGGCTGCAACTTAGGGCCACAGGATGCTCTCAGTGACATGAAGGCCGGCCGTGATTCGCACGTTGCCGACTGGGTTTGTCCCGCAGGTCGCCCAGAGCAGTCGAGTTCGGCCTGAATCTCTTCGAAATGCGGGCCAACGGCATTTCAACAAACGCTCACCGGCCTCGGTGGGCGAAACGCTGCGCGTGGTTCGCGTCAACAATCGCAGTTCCAGGCGAGCTTCGAGAGCCGCGGATCGTGTGGCTCAGCGCGGACTGCGAAATTCCAAGCTTGGCAGCGGCTTTGGTGAAGTTCTTCTCTCGCGCGACGGCGAGGAAGGCGACGATGTCGTTCACGTTCGCACGTGGCATTCATGAACTCCGCTCATAGGTTCATGCGCATTGTGGCGCCTTGCCTTCACGCGCGCGAGGCCACCAACGATCCCTAGCTCGCCAGCATCTCTTTGACGTACTCGGGCTTGAGCGGAATGCGGCGCGCAGGTTGGTGCTGCAACGATTACGTATTGCTATTGCTCCGGCGATTTGGGAGGGCATGACGCGGCAGCCTTTGCCTATGTGGCCGACCGCGTGAGATATATGTATCCGGCAGTAACCCCGGCAGATATCACGGTCCGATATGACAATGTCGGCTTGGGTTTCGCCGGCGATCCTTCCGGCCCCGATGTGGCGGCACTCGTCACCGTTAGCCTGCGCAATCTGTCCTTTGAACCGCTTGTACTGTTCGGCGGCAGCGTGACCTTGCCTTCATTCAGCGCCGCACTGACGCTTGAAGACGGTTCAGGCACAGTTTCGAATTGAGGTAACCATGAGCGTGCATTCACCCGATCGACCCAGCAGCCAATGGATGGCCGACACCGGGCCGGCCCCCGTGCGGTTGTTGCTTGCCGGCGTGGAAGGCGAGGCGAATGCGCTGGTCGGCGCGCGCGCGTCCGGTTTCCCGCTGGAGCTGGTGATCGTCGATCCGTTCGAGCCGGTCGACCCGTCAGTCTTGTCGGGAGCAGCGGCGGCCGTGGTCCAGGTCAATGCCGATGACAAGACATCGGTCGCAAGGTTCGAGCGGTTGGCCAAGGGGTCCGTGCCGCTGATCGCGGCAGCTTATGAGCCGCCGATGTCGCTCGTCCGCGCGCTGGTTCGCGCCGGGGCGCATGACGTTGTTCCGCTGCCGCTCGATTTCGAAGAGCTGGAGACTGCGCTCGATCCGATCCGGCGGATGGTGACCGAGCAGGGACCGCGTCAGCGGGCGGGCCATCACAAGATCGTTGCGGTGATCAAGAGCGAAGGCGGCGTCGGCGCCACTGCGTTGCTCGGCCAACTGGCCACCCGCTTCGCATCGGACGAAGCGGCGGTCGGACGCGAAGCTTGCCTGATCGATCTCGACGTGCAGTTCGGCGACGCAGCGGTGCAGCTTGGCATTCAGCCGATGCTGACGTTCAGCGATTTGATCGATGCGGGGAAACGGCTCGATGGGGAGCTGATGCGGTCGATCGCCTCATCGCATCCAAGCGGTCTCAAGGTGATCGCCGCGCCGCGCGAAATCATGCCGCTGGAAGCGGTCAACAGCGAACAGCTGCTGTCGATCGTCGACCTTGCCACGGCCGAGTTCGGGACGGTGTTCGTCGACCTGCCGACCAACTGGACCAACTGGTCGCTGTCTTTGCTGGCGCGGGCAGACGTGGTGTTGATGGTCACCCAACTTAGGGTTCCGAGTCTTCATCGCGCCCGGCGTCAACTCGACCTGCTGGCAGCGCAGGACATGGGCCAGCTTGATGTTCGGATCGTTCTGAATCGTGCTGAAAAAGGCCTGTTCCGAACGCTTGCGCCGGCCGACGCGGAGCGAGTGTTGAAGCGCCCGGTCGCGTTCACTGTCGCCAATGATCACGCGACCATGAGCCTGGCAATCGATCGCGGCGTGCCGATCGCCGAGGTCAAGCGCAAGTGCGCGCTGGGCAAGGACATTGATGTCATGGAACGGGGCGTCACCGCCTCCCTTGGGTTGGAGCATTAGCCATGTGGCAAATCCGCAAGCCCAAGGACCAGGTTCCGCCCGAGGAAGTCGCTGAACGGACCGAGCAGGAACGGCGGCTGGACGCCACCGGCGACGCCGGAGCGTTCGCCACGGTCGACCTCCATACCGATCTTAAGGTCGAGCTACACCAGCGGCTGTTGGGGCTGATCAACCTAAGCGCGCTCGAGACGATGTCGCGTGAGCAGATCGAGGAGGAAGTCGGCGATATCGTCCTCGAGGAACTCGACAAGCAGCGCCATGCGCTCAACCATGGCGAACGGCGCCAGCTGGTCGACGATGTGCTGGACGAGTTGCTCGGCCTCGGCCCGATCGAACCGCTGCTTAAGGACGGGACGATTACCGACATTCTGGTCAACGGGCACGACAGTGTGTTCGTCGAGCGTTATGGCGTGCTCGAACCATCCCCGGTGCGGTTCAAGGACGCCAAGCACCTCATCCGCATCATTCAGAAGATCGTGTCGGCAGTCGGCCGCCGGGTCGATGAATCTGCGCCGATGGTCGATGCCCGACTGGCCGACGGCAGCCGCGTCAACGCGGTGGTTCCGCCGCTTGCGCTCGACGGCGCGCTATTGTCGATCCGCAAATTCGCCAAGACCCCGATCAGCATGGCGCGGCTGATCGAGATAGGGTCGGTTCCGGCGCAGGTCGCGGAAGTGCTGAAAGCGGTCGTCGCGGCGCGCCTCAATGTGCTCATCTCAGGGGGCACGGGCTCGGGCAAGACGACCATGCTCAACGCCATGTCGGCGTTCATCGACCCGCGCGAGCGGATCGTGACGATCGAGGACTCAGCCGAGCTTCAACTTCAGCAGCCCCACGTCGCCCGGCTCGAAACGCGCCCAGCGAACATCGAGGGCAAGGGCGAAATTCTCCAGCGCGATCTGGTAAAGAACTCGCTGCGCATGCGGCCTGACCGGATCATCGTCGGCGAGGTTCGCGCCGGCGAGGCGTTCGACATGCTCCAGGCCATGAATACCGGCCATGACGGATCGATGACGACCGTGCACGCCAACACTCCGCGCGATGCCCTTTCGCGTGTCGAGCAGATGATCGGAATGAGCGGCATCGACGTGCCGGCCCGTTCGGCCCGAGCGCAAATCGCATCGGCGATTCACGTTGTCGTGCAGATCGCGCGATTGAGCGACGGCCGGCGCAAGCTCGTCAGCCTGTCGGAGGTCAGCGGGATGGAGGGCGACGTCATCACCATGCAGGAGATCTTCCGCTACCGCCAGACCGGCGTGTCCACGGACGGCATGGTTCAGGGCCGGTTCGAGGCCAGCGGCATCCGGCCGCGCTTCCTCGAGCAAGTCATGGCGCATGGTGTCACACTGGCGCCGGATCTGTTCCGCCCGGACAGGAATTTCGAAGCATGAGCGGGATCTGGCTCCGCGCGATCGTCCTGGTCCTGGTGTTCGCCGCGGTGGTGTTCGCGGTCGAGCGGATCCTGTCGATCATTGTTGGGCGGCGGCTCGAGACTCGCGCGATCAACCAGCGCCTTGACATGCTCAATCGCGGCGCATCGCGCAGCGAGACGATGCAGTTGCTCCGGCGCCGGGCCAGCAATGTTCCGGAAGGGCTGCCCGAGTGGATTGCGAGGCCGGCGATCGCGTTCGAAAAGACGTTAATGGCCGCGGGGGTGCCAGTGTCGACCGGGCGCCTGATGCTGACTTTGCTGATCGCGCCGGCCTTGATTTTTGTCATGATCATCCTGGCCATGGTGATCGGCGGAGCCGCGCTGGGCGGCGGCCGGATCCTCATTCTCGCAACATTCTCCCTCCTGCTGGGCACGGGCATCCCGATGCTCTATTTCAGCATCCGCGCGACCCGAATGCGCAAGAAGATGCAGGATCAGTTTCCAGTCGCGCTCGACGTCTTTGTGCGGGGCCTTCGCGCGGGCCATCCGATTGCCGCGGCGCTCGACCTGCTGACGGTCGAAATGCCCGACCCGATCGGCAGTCAGTTCGGCCTCGTCGTCGACGAAGTGACCTATGGCGCCGATCTGCGTGATGCGTTGACCGCGATGGCCGACCGTTGGGATCTGGACGACATGCGCATGTTCGTGGTCAGCCTCGCGGTGCAGAACGAGACCGGCGGCAACCTGGCCGAAATCCTCGAGAATTTAAGCCAGGTGATCCGCGAGCGCGCCTCGATGATGCTCAAGGTCCGGGCGTTGTCGAGCGAAGGACGGATGACCGGGGCGATGCTGACCGCCTTGCCGGTCTTGGCGTTCACTTTGCTGTTCATCGGCAATCCCAATTTCTATCTCGACGTCGCGGACGATCCCGCCTTCCTGCCCGGCTATGTCGGCCTGCTGATCCTCTATGCGATCGGCTTCATGTCCATCCGCCGCTTGATCGATTTGAAGGTATAGCCTGCAATGACCGAATTCCTTTCCAACGACGCGGCCCGGATTGCCCTACTGTTCCTGCTGTTCGTAGCGGTGGTCGGCGTGAGTTTCGGCATTGCCGCCGCGGTCAGGGAGAGGGATGACGTCCGAAAGCGGTTGGCGGGCGCCGCTACGCCCTCGATGGATTCCGACGGAGTGGCGCCGGGCGCCGGACTTCGTGTCCACGACGCCCGCGGTGCCTGGGTCGCGCTCGTCACGGCGATCGAGAAGGCCGGTGTTCCGCTGGTCGACACCAAGGATGCGACGCTTCGAAGCAGGCTGGTCGCCGCCGGCTACACGCGTGAGCAGGCACCGCGCATCTATTCGCTGATCCGGCTGATGAGCGTCGTTGGCTTGCCGCTTGCCACGATCACCTTCCTCTGGGCTAGCGGCAGCTCGCCATCGGCGACCAAGCTCTACATCCTTGGCATGATCGCGGCTGTAATGGGCCTGTACCTGCCAAGCCTGTGGATCCGCGCGCGCGCCGACCGGCGGCAGCGCGACATCATCAACGGCTTCCCGGATGCGCTCGATCTGATGCTCGTCTGCGTCGAGGCCGGACTGGGTCTCGAAGCGGCATTCAGCCGGGTTGGGATGGAAATGACCCGATCGCACCCGCTTCTTGCAGAGCAATTGGGAGCAGTGGTTCTCGAGCTCCGCGCCGGACGCAGCCAGGAAGATGCGCTGCGGCGTATGGCCGACCGTGCCGGCGCCGACGAAATCCGCGCCTTTGCAACATTGCTGATCCAGTCGCACAAGCTCGGTTCCTCGATCGCGCAGACGCTCCGCACCTATGCTGCGGAAATGCGCGAGCGGCGCCGGATGCGGGCCGAGGAGAAGGCGCACCGCTTGCCGGTGCTGCTGTCCATTCCGCTGGTGTGCTGCATGCTGCCCGTCATGATTGGCGTGCTGATGCTTCCTGCGGTGATCCGTACCATTCGAGCAGTCGTGCCGGCATTGGGGTAATTCACATGATGAAGAAGCATCTTGCATTTCTAAGCGTGGCCACCGCCGTTGGGGTTGCGTCCTGCAGCGCTGGCGACGTCGAGGTCCGGTCCATCAAGCAGCCGCTGGCAGACGGCCGGCAACCGGCGAACTTCCGCGTGGCCGAAGGCAATGGACAGCTGGCGCTTGGTAATGTCGGCCTGGCCCTTGAGGCCTATCGCAAGGCGCTCCGAGAGGAGCCTGACAGCATTGACGCAATGATGGGGCTGGCCACTTGCTACGACCGGATGGGTCGGGCCGACTTGTCGCGCCGCCATTATGAAATGGCGCTGGCCGTCAACCCCGCCAGTACCGATGTTTACTCGCTATTCGCCCAGTCCCTGGAAGCGCAGGGGCAGCGTGACGAAGCCGCACGGGTCAAGACTGAGCTGGCGGCGCGCGTCGTCGCCCCCGAGGCGCCGCGTGAAGTGCCTGGCTCGGTTCCCGTGCTGCCGCCGCCACCGGCGCAAAGCGTGACGGTAGCCCTCGCGCCGTCGCGCTCCGCGCCGGTGGCGGTTGAGCGGCCCGCCGTCGGCCTGCGGCTGGAACGCCTGTCGATGCGCGAAGTCGCTCTGGTCACAAAGCCTGCACCACGTTGGGAGGCGCGAACGGTAACCCGGACCGCGACCAGCACGACGATCCGCTTCGAGAAGAAGCCGCAACTGGCGGTGACCCTGCTCAACGCGGCGCGAGTTCAGGGGCTCGCTGCTCGTACCCGCGCCTATTTGGCAATGCGCGGCTTCGCGGCCGCTCGGATCGGCGACGCGCCGGCGGTTCGCAGACAAAGCGCCATCCTGTACGCGTCCGCCGATGCGCGGCGGGCGGAGCGACTTGCCGCACAGTTCGGATTCGCTCTCGAGCGGCGCGAAGCAGCCAATGGCGGACTCACCATCCTGCTCGGCCGTGATGCGGCCCGGGAGATCGCATCCAGGCCTGCCGCATGATGCTTGCATTGGCGCTGGCCCTGGCGCTGGTCGATCCAGCGCCGCCAGTGCCCCAAGTGCCGGCGCCGCAGGCGGCGAACTCATCGCCGATGCCCATCATTTCGCTGACCGAAGCTGGCCGGGCAATTGCGGCCGGACGACTCGACCAGGCGAAAGCGATGCTCGGCGTGGCGGTTGCGGCGGGTGCGAAGGGAGAGCCGGTCGATCGGCTCCTTGCCGATCTCGCCTTTGCGCGCGCCGAAAATGAACGCGCTCTGGATCTATATAAGGCGCTGCTCGCCGTTCATCCTAATGACTCGCTGCTGCTCGAACGCGGCGGCATTGCAGCGCTTCGGCTGGGCCGAGTAGCGGAGGCGACCGCGCTCCTCGACCGGGCCACCAGCGCCTCCAATACCAGCTGGCGGGCGTGGAATGCTCGCGGCGCCGCCGCAGATCGCCAGGGCCGCTGGGACGAGGCCGACGCCGCTTATGCTCGCGCCGCGGCGCTCGATCCCAAGCGAGCCGAGGTTCCCAACAACCAGGGCTGGTCGCTGATGCTGCGCGGCCAATGGCCCGAAGCGCTGACCGCCTTTGACCGGGCGTGGGCGATCGATCGGGCGCTCCCGCGCCTTGCCAACAACATCGAACTGGCACGCGCCGCTGTCGCGGCGGATCTTCCGGCCAGGAACCAAGGAGAGAGCGACGGGGCCTACGCGACGAGGCTCAACGATGCGGGCGTGGTCGCGGCTGCCAGCGGTCAAACCGGGCGAGCCGAAGCAGCTTTCGTCCAGGCAATCGAACTGCGCAGCCGCTGGTATGCTCGTGCGGCCGACAACCTCGCAGCGCTGGGCACTTCCGAATGAATCTTCTTGCGTCGGCCCCTGGGTGGCTGGCGACAATCCTTTTCCTGCTGTTGTTGGCGGCGGCGCTCCAGGATGGCTGGCGGCTGCAAATCAGCGACTGGATTTCGGTGGCGATCGCTGTCGCGGCCTTTGGTGCGCTGGCTCTTGCCGGCCCAATCATCGATCTGTGGCAGAACTTCGTCCTGTTCGCTGCGGTCCTCGCGGTCGGGACCTTCATGTTCGGCCGCGGGTGGATGGGCGGCGGCGATATCAAGCTGCTGGCGGCATCGGCGCTGTGGTTCGACTTGTCCGGCGGTTGGCGACTGCTGGTCGCCATCGCAATTGCCGGGGGTCTGGAAGCTCTGATCGTCATGGCCCTGCGGCGACTGAGCTGGCCCGGTTCCATTCGCCAGCGGGCCTTGTTGTTGCGCCGCGGCGAGGGCATTCCCTATGGAATCGCGATAGCGCTGGGCGTTGTATTAATGGGCTGGTGGTTGCGCGCTTGAAGATCTTGATCGCTGCATTGCTGTTCGTTTCCGTCCCACTTGTCGCCGCGCCGGCGATCGTGGCTGCGGAGGGGCAGTGGGCGGCGCTTAGTCAGGAGCGGACCTGCGAGGCTGCCGCGCGCTCGCTAGGCCCCGTGTACAAGAATCGCCCTCCGGCGCGCGCCAGCCTGTCGTTCGATGCGGGCGGCCCAAGGCACGGCCAGTTCGCGGCGCGGCTGAGCCGAATGCCGCGCCCTGGCGCCAGCGTCATGCTTCATGTCGGCACCACGCCCTTCCTGCTGATGAATCGGGGGGACATGGCGTGGAGTCGAGGTCCGGCGCAGGAGCAGGCGATCATCGCCGCGATGCGGGCAAGCGGCGGAATGCGGATCGACGCGCGGAGCCCCGGCGGGGGCCGGATTGTCGACCGCTACAGCCTTGCCGGTGCGCCGCTTGCGATCGATGCCGCGGCGGCCTGCGCGGCGGGTCTGGCAAATCGCTGAGATTTCACGTAAAGGCGCCCGCCTGCCATGAGCGCCGATACCACCCTGATGCCGATTCCCGGCCCTATCGACCCCGTGCCTGTTCCGCGCGCGGCCAATGCTCGTGCCGACGGCAAGATCGAGTTGGTCGGCCTCCCCAAGGACGCGATCCGCGACGCACTGGAGGAAGCGGGACTGGAGCCCAGACAGTCCAAGCTTCGCGCCAAGCAGATATGGCACTGGATCTATAATCGCGGGGTCAGCGACTTTTCGGCGATGACCGACATCGCCAAGACGCAGCAGCCATGGCTGACCGAGCGCTTCACCCTCACTCGGCCGGAAGTGGTCGAGGCGCAGGTTTCGACCGACGGCACCCGCAAATGGCTGCTTCGAACCCATGACGGCCATGATTTTGAGATGGTGTTCATTCCCGATGCGGACCGCGGCACCTTGTGCGTGTCGAGCCAGGTGGGATGCACGCTCAACTGCCGCTTCTGCCACACCGGCACGATGAAGCTGGTCCGCAATCTGGAGCCGGCGGAGATCGTCGGGCAGGTGATGCTGGCACGCGACGCGCTCGGCGAATGGCCGAGCTCGCCTGATGGCCGGATGCTGACCAACATCGTCATGATGGGCATGGGCGAGCCGCTCTATAATTTCGACCATGTGAAGCAGGCATTGAAGATCGTCATGGACGGTGACGGCCTCGGCCTATCCAAGCGCCGCATTACCTTATCGACTTCGGGCGTGGTGCCGATGATGGCGCGCGCCGGCGAGGAGATCGGGGTCAATTTGGCGGTCTCTCTGCACGCGGTGACCAAGGAAGTCCGCGACGAGATCGTGCCGATCAACAAGAAATACGGGATCGAGGAATTGCTGTCGGCCTGCGCCGCCTATCCCGGCGCCAACAATGCCCGCCGCATCACCTTCGAATATGTGATGCTCAAGGACAAGAACGACAGCGACGCCGACGCGCGCGAGCTCGTGCGTCTGCTGCAAGGCCTACAAGCTGCCGGCCAAGGTCAATCTGATCCCGTTCAACCCCTGGCCCGGCGCACCCTATGAATGCTCGACCGACGAGCGGATCCGGGCCTTCAGCAACATCATATTTGAAGCCGGCATCTCCGCGCCGGTCCGAACGCCGCGCGGCCGCGACATCGACGCCGCCTGCGGTCAGCTCAAGACCGCCGCCGAGAAGCGCTCGCGCGCCGATCTCGACCGCGAAGCAGCGGCGGGCTTGAACGCCGCTGCCTGACCGGCCAACCTGCGGTGCCAAAGGGAGCGCAGGATGAGCTTGATCGGACGCCTAATCGGATCGTTGCTGAAGCGGGGGCAGATCACGATCGTGATCGCCCGACGGCAAGGCCCAGACCTATGGCCCGGGCGGAGGCAAGGCGCTGACCGTTCGCATCACGGACCGCAAAGTGCTGTTCGAGTTGATGCGCAACCCGCGGCTGGCGGTCGGCGAAACCTATATGGACGGCCGGCTGATCATCGAGGATGGGACGATCCTCGACCTTCTCGAGCTGATCACCGGCGCAATAACCGGTGGGAGGAAGGCGGCAACAGCCGAAAGGCGATCAAGAAGGGCAAGCTGCGCTGGAAACGGCTGTTCGGCCGCAACCGTGCCGCCAGCTCGAAGCGCAACGTCGCCCACCATTACGACCTCAAGGATGAGCTGTACGAGCTCTTCCTCGACGATGACCGGCAATATAGCTGCGCTTATTTCACCGACCCGACGAACAGCCTGGAGCAGGCGCAGGCCGACAAGAAAGCGCATATCGCCGCCAAGCTGCATCTGAAGCCCGGCCAACGCGTGCTCGACATCGGCTGCGGTTGGGGCGGGACGGCGCTTTATCTGCACAAGGTCGCGGGCGTCGACGTCACTCGGCATCACCCTGTCGGAAGAGCAGTTGAAGGTCGCGCAGCCGGCGGGCCGAGGAAGCCGGCGTCTCCGACCATGTCCGGTTCGAGCTGATCGACTATCGCATCGGTCACCGGCACGTTCGACCGGATCGTCTCGGTCGGCATGTTCGAGCATGTCGGCGCTCCGCATTATGACGAATTTTTCGCCAAGTGCCGCGAGCTGCTGACCGAGGATGGCGTGATGCTGCTCCACACCATCGGCAAATATGGAGCAGCCGGCGCGCCCGACCCTTTCACCGATAAATATCTCTTCCCCGGCTATCATGTCCCGTCGTTGTCGGAGATGGTTGCGGCCAGCGAGAAGGTGCGGCTGATCGCCAGCGACGTCGAGATGCTGCGGCTGCATTACGCCTATACGCTGCGGCACTGGCTCGACCGGGCGACCAAGGCGCGGCGACAAGATCGTCGCGATGTACGACGAGCGCTTCTTCCGAATGTGGGAATTCTATCTCGCCGGCGGAATTGTCATGTTCGAGAATGGCGCGGCTGAACAACTACCAGATCCAATACATCCGCGACCGTCGCGCGCTGCCGATCACGCGCGACTATATGGCCGAGGCAGAGGCGAAGTACCGGGCGAAGCTGACTCACCGCGGCCGGCGCATTAGGCTCCGCAGTTCCGCGGCCAGCTTAGCCGGCGCTTGGCGCCTGCATCCGCTTGATCATCATGGGCCGGGCCGCGCGGCGTTCCTCCGGCGTCACCTGGCCATCGCGGTTGGTGTCCATCTGATCGAAATGCTGGAGCGCCATCGTCTCGGCCTCGGCCAATGTGATGCGGCCGTCCGGTTGGTGTCCGCCATGACGATCATCCGGCCGCCGAAGCCGCCCATGCGGTGCATGCGCATCGACCGGCCGCCTTCCGTCCCCTCCTTGGCGCCGTCCTTGCGCTTCTCCCGGATCTCGACGCGCGTCGTTCGATCGCGTTCCTGGCGGCCCTTGGCGAATTCGTCGCGGCTGATCGCTCCGTCCTGGTTGGCATCGAGGCGGTCGAACGCGGCGGCGGGGTCGCCGGCATGCGGCGCATGCCCTGCTCGCCGCCGTTCCGCTTGGCGATGCGCATCGGCCCTTCGGTCCGGCGTTGCCGGCCTGACTTCTGCGGTGGTGACCGACGCCGTCGCGGTTGGCGTCGAGCCGGGCGAAATGCTCGCGGACCTTCGCCACCACTTCGGCGCGGGTCATGACCTTGTCGGCCATCGGGCGGGCCATCGGCGCGGGTGCCGCTGGCGGCGCGACCGGCGCAGTTTGGGCGAAGACGGCGGTGCCGGCCATCAATGCGCCGGCAGCAATCAGCAACTTCTTCATGGGGTTTGCCCTCCACGTTCGGAATATGAGGAGGCTTATGCCGCAAATCCTGTATGGCGCTTGAACGGCAGCGAGTCATGATGGCAAGGCGCGCGCCAGCCGGCAGTCCGGACCAAACAGCGCAGGGAAATTTCGACATGGCCGACAAGATCAACCGCGTCGTGCTCGCCTTTTCGGGCGGCCTCGACACCAGCGTGATCCTGAAATGGCTGCAGCAAACCTATGGCTGCGAAGTGGTGACCTTCACCGCCGACCTGGGCCAGGGCGAGGAGCTGGGGCCGGCGCGGCACAAGGCCGAGCTGATGGGGGTCAAGCCCGAGCATATCTTCATCGACGACCTGCGCGAGGAATTCGTCCGCGACTACGTCTTCCCGATGATGCGCGCCAATGCGCTTTACGAGGGGCTGTATCTGCTCGGCACGTCGATCGCGCGGCCGCTGATCGCCAAGCGCCAGGTCGAGATCGCGCGCCAGGTCGGCGCCGACGCGGTCAGCCATGGCGCGACCGGCAAGGGCAACGACCAGGTCCGGTTCGAGCTCGGCTATTATGCGCTCGCGCCCGACATCAAGGTCATCGCCCCGTGGCGCGAATGGGATTTGACCAGCCGCACCGCGCTGATCGATTTCGCCGAGAAGAACCAGATCCCGGTGCCCAAGGACAAGCGCGGCGAAAGCCCCTTCTCGACCGACGCCAACCTGCTCCACACCTCGTCGCGAGGGCAAGGTGCTCGAGGACCCGTGGGACGAAGTGCCCGACTATGTCTATTCGCGCACCGACGATCTGGTCGCGGCGCCCGACACGCCGGAAGAAATCACCATCGACTTCAAGGGCGGCGACGGGGTCGCGGTCAATGGCGAGGCGCTGTCGCCGGCGGCGCTGCTGACCAAGCTCAACGAGCTTGGCAAGCGCCACGGCATCGGCCGGCTCGACCTGGTCGAGAACCGCTTCGTCGGGATGAAGAGCCGCGGCATGTACGAGACGCCCGGCGGCACGATCTATCATGCCGCGCACCGCGCGATCGAGCAGCTGACGCTCGACCGCGGCGCGGCGCACCTCAAGGACGAGCTGATGCCGCGCTATGCCGAGCTGATCTACAACGGGCTGTGGTTCTCGCCCGAGCGCGAGATGCTGCAGGCGGCGATCGATCACAGCCAGGCCAAGGTCGACGGCACGGTGCGGATGAAGCTCTACAAGGGCGGGGTCCACATCACCGGCCGCAAGTCGCCGCAACAGCCTCTACAGCGAGAAGGTGGTGACGTTCGAGGACGATGCCGGCGCCTACGACCAGCGCGACGCCGAGGGCTTCATCAAGCTGAACGCGCTGCGGCTGCGGCTGCTCGGAAGGCGCGACCGCGCTTGATCCAGCCCGCCGCCCCGCCCTCGCCGTCCCGGCGCCGTCAGGCCCGTGGTGGGAAGGCCGCCCGTTCGTCGCGGCGATGATCCTGCTCGCCTTCGTGCCGTTGCTCTATCCGCCGATCCCGCCGCTGGTCGACCTTGCCGGGCATATGGGCCGCTTCAAGGTCGCCGCCGACGTCGCCGGCAGCCCGTCCTGCAGCAATGGTTCACCTTTCGCTGGCTGCCGATCGGCAACCTCGGCGTCGACCTGCTCGTCGTGCCCGCTGGCCAAGCTGATCGGGGTCGAGCTGGCGACCAAGCTGGTTGTGATGTTGATCCCGCCGCTGACCGTCGCCGGCATGCTGTGGGTCGCGCGCGAGGTTCACAACCGCCTGCCGCCGACGGTCGCCTTCGCGCTGCCGCTGGCCTTCGGCCATCCGTTCATGTTCGGCTTCGTCAATTTCGCGCTGTCGATGGCGCTGGCGCTTGCTGGCGTTCGGGCTGTGGCTGCGGCTCGGCCGGCTGGGCAAGTCGCAGGCTGCGCGCCTTGCTGTTCGTGCCGATCAGCTTCGTCGTCTTCTTCGCCCACACCTTCGGCTGGGGAACGCTCGGCCTGCTGTGCTTCTCGGCCGAAGCGGTGCGCCAGCATGACCGCGGACTGGAGCTGGTGGAAGGCGGTCCTGCGCGCCGCCTATCACGCGTCGCGCGATGGCGCTGCCGCTGCTGCTGATGCTGCTGTGGCGGACCGAGGCCGACCGGCGGCCTGACCCACGGCTGGTTCGATTGGGACTTCAAGTGGGAATATTTCGTGCGCGTGTTCCGCGACCGCTGGGAATGGTTCGACCTTGCCTCGGCGGCGCATCGTGCTTGCGGTGCCGGTGTTCGCGCTGGTTCACCGCCGGCTGGCGCTGTCGCGCAACCTGGCCTTTTCGGGGCTGGTGCTGGCCGCCTGCTTATGTGCTGCTGCCGCGCATCATCTTCGGATCGGCCTATGCCGACATGCGGCTGGTGCCCTTCATGCTCGCGATCTTCATGCTCGCGATCCGCTTCAAGGCGGAGACGGTCTATCCGCTGGCGCCGGCGCTGGCGCTGGCCGCGGTCGGCTTCCTGCTGGTCGCGCACTGCCGGGACGACCGCCAGCATGGCCATCGCCGCCAACCACCAGGCGCAGCAGCTCGCGGCGCTCGACGCATGTGCCGATGGGCTCGCGCGTGGTAGTCGCTGGTGTGGGCGCCAGTGCGAGGACTGGGCGATGCCGCCGCAGCGACCATCTGCCGTCGATGGTCATCGTCCGCCGCGACGGCTTCGCCAACGACCATTGGCCGCTCGCCGGGTCGAGCCTGCTGACGGTCCACTATCCCGCGGCGGGCTGGTTCCAGGGCGACCCGTCGCACATGGTCCGCGACGCGGGCTGCCGGCACGAGGGCGTGGCCGATCCGAGCGGCGCTTGCGCGCCTTCCCGCGCGACGCGTTCGACTATCTGTGGCTGATCGACATGCCGCCGATCCCGCGCGACTGGGTCGAGGGATGGGAGCCGGTCTGGGCCGGCGAAGGCTCGATCCTGCTCAGGCGTGTACCGCTTCAGCCGGACGGCGCAGCACCGCCACCAACGACACGCCGAACGGCATCGGCAATCGGCCGATAAGCCCGGCCTCCAGCCCGAAGATGCGATCGAGCACGCGTTGACCGGCGGCGCGGCAGGGCATCGTCGGCGCTGTCTGGCCGCGCACCTTGCCGATGGCGCGCACCGCGGCGATCAGCGGGAACAGCAGGCTGTTGAACGGCGACAGCAGTTCGATGTCGATAGCCGGCGTCCTTCGCCAGCGCGCGCGATCTCGCGCTTGCGGTAGCGGCGGTGGTGATGGTGGGCGACATCGTGCGCGCTCCACATCCACGGATTGGCCGGCACGGTCAGCAGCAACGCGCCGCCGGGCTTCAGCCGCGTCGTAGATCGCGGCGAGCGAGCCCCGGTCGTCGCGACATGCTCGAGCACGTCGAGCAGCGCGATCAGGTCATAGGCAGCGGCCGGGAAACATCGACAGGTCGGGCAGCGCGGCTTCGGCGACCGGCCGGCCGAGCCGCTTGCTGGCCAGTTCGCGCGCATGGTCGTCGAGCTCGCTCGCCTCGACGCTGCCGAACCGGGCCAGCATGTCGAGATTGTGGCCGGTGCCGCAGCCCAATCTCGAGAATGCGCGCATCCTGTCGGCGGGCTGACGATCCGCGCGATGACTTCGTCGAGGATGCGGCGGCGCGCGGTGAACCACCAATGCCGGCTGGTCGAGCTCGGCCATGCGGTCGAAGACGGCGCGTTCCATCAGTCGTCGCCGATCCGTTTCGCGGACGACGTAGAGCGGCCGGTCCTTGGCCTCGGTCAGGATGCGGCCGACATATTCGCCGAGCACGCCCAGCGAAAGCAATTGCAGGCCGCCGAGGAACAGGATCGCGACCATCAGCGAGGCATAGCCGGGCACCTCGATGCCGGAGATCAGCGTGCGGACGATGATGAAGATGGCATAGCCGAGCGCGCCCAAGGCGACCAAGCCGCCGAGATAGCTCCACACGCGCAGCGGCACGGTCGAGGCCGAGGTGATGCCGTCGATCGCCAGCGTCCACAGCTTCCAATAATTAAATTTGGTCGTGCCGACCTTGCGCTCTTCGCGGTGATAGGGCACCGCCGCCGACGGAACCCGGCCCAGGCGAACAGCCCCTTCATGAAGCGGTTGCGCTCGGGCATCGCGCGGATCACGTCGACCACCCTGCGGTCGAGCAAGCGGAAATCGCCGGCATGTTCGGGGATCTTGTCGCTCGCTCAGCCAATTGTGGGCGCGATAATAAAGGTCGGCGGTGAGCCGCTTGGGCAGGCTGTCGGTCTCGCGATTGTCGCGCACGCCGTAGACGACGTCGATAGCCCTCGCGCCACTTTGGCGATCATCGCCCGGCAAGGCCTCGGGCGGGTCCTGCAGGTCGACGTCGATCGGGACCACCGCCTTGCCCGCGCGCGTGGTCGAGCCCGGCCGACAGCGCCGCTTCCTTGCCGAAATTGCGCGACAGCGAGATCGCGCGGACGCGCGGATCGGCGGCGTTGGCCTTGCGAATGACCTCCAGGGTGGGGTCGCTGCTGCCGTCGTCGACGAACAGGATTTCGAACGACCGCGCCGCGGGATCGTCGAGCGTTTCCAGCACCGGAACGACGCGCGCGAGGAACGGCGCCGATCGCCTCTTCCTCGTCCTTGACCGGCACGACCAGGCTGAGTTCGACCATGTTCATGCGTAGACGAAGCGGCGATGGAGGGCGAAGGTCAAGAGCGGCGTGACGAACACCATCGGGATCGTCGGCCACCAGGTCGGCCCGTCGAGTTGCTTGACCAGCATCCAGACGAACAACTGGTTGAGCAGGAAGCCGAGCATGTTGATCGCCAGGAAGCGCGCCCCGCGGACATGGTGACGGTCGCGCTCGCCATGGCCTCGAAAGCTGAAGGCGCCGTGGGTGACGTAGCTGACGCCGGAGAAGAACGAGGAACACGATCGCCAGCGACAGCATCGGGTCGACGTGCAGAAATTCGGCGATCGCCCAATAGCTCGCCGCGACCGCGAGCGTGATCAGCCCGCCGGCGAAGCGCATAGCGGAGCATCTGCAGCGGCGACGGCGCGGCGCTCGGGATCGAGCGGTTGAGGGTGGACTGGATCATCGCTTGCTCTCTAGCCGCTGCCGCTAGAGCGGGAGCGTCGAATTTTGGCCAGAGCGTTGGCGGGGTGGTGATCGACCGAATGATCGTATTGGGCGTGTCAGGCCACTGGCGGACTGGATCCGTCGCTGGCGTGGTTCCTGGTCTCTGGCTGGCTGGTGTATGCGCGATCGTCATTGCCAGCGGTCGGGGCAGATCCACGGCTTCGCGCTGGGCGACACCGACGACAATCTGCGCATGGCGCAGGTCCGCGCCCTGCTCGGCGGGCAGGCTGGTTCGACCTTCGCCAGTATCGGCTCGATCCGGCCCATGGCGGCGCCAACATCCACTGGTCGCGGCTGGTCGACCTGCCGCTGGCCGGGCTGATCCTGCTCGCCGAACCCCTGGTCGGCGGCGCCGATGCCGAGCGCTGCGGCGTCGCGATCGCGCCGCTGCTGCCGCTGCTTGCTGCTGATGTTCGGCCTGGCGCTGACGACGCGGCGGCTGGTCGATCCGCGCGCTGTGCCGCTGGTGCTCGTGGCCTTGTTCTTCGCCGGTTCGACGACCGGCATGTTCCAGCCGCTGCGGATCGACCATCATGGCTGGCAGCTCGCGTTGCTCGCGCTGGCGGCTCGCCGGGATCGCCGATCCCAAGCGCGCGGCGCGGCGGGGCGACGCTCGGGCTGGCCAGCGCGCCTGTCGCTGGCGATCGGGCTGGAGATGCTGATCTATCTCGCGCTGATCGGGCGGCGCGACGGTGCTGTTCTGGGTCGCCGACCGCGACCAGCGGCGGCGGCTGGCGGCTTATGCGGCGAGCCTGTCGCGGCGACCACCGGCGCTGGCTTTCTTGCTCTTCGCGTCCGACGCCAATCGCGCAGGCGGTGTGCGACGCCCTGTCGCCGGTGTGGCTCGGCGACGCGCTGGTCGGCGGCGCTGCGATGCTCGCCCTGGCGATGCTCTCGCTGCGACCGCTGGACGGTGCGGCTGGCGCTGGCAGTGGCCGCCGGCGCGATGCTGGCGGGCTTCCACGCGCTGGCCTGGCCGCACTGCCTGCCGCGGCTCGAAGGGGTGTCGCCCGAAGCGACCGAGCTGTGGCTCGAGCCATGTGCGCGAGGCGCGGCCGATCTATCGCCACGGCTGGCAGATCGTGGCGCTGATCGCTGGCGCTGCCGCTCACCGGGCTGTTCGGCTGGGCGCTGCTCGGCGCTGGCGGCGCGCGCGGGCGACCGCGACCTGCTGCGCCGGACGCTCGGCGGTCGCGCTTCCGGCGGTGACCGCGCTGGCGCTGCTGTTCTGGCAGACGCGCACCGGCCCCGCGGCGCAGATGATGGCGCTGCCCGGCGGCGCCGCGCTGGTCGTTCATCCTCGCGCCGCTGGCCTTCGAGTCGCAGCCACGCATGGCTGCGCGTGCCGGGCACGGTGCTGCGTCGTGCTGGTCGGGCTCGGCGCGCGCGGTGCCGCTGGTCGCTCAGCTATTTCCCGGACAAGACACCAAGACGGCGTGCGAGCAAGCGGTCGACCTCGCCAACCGCAGCTGCCCGACGCTTGCGGGCGCTGGCAGCCGGTCGCGCGCCAGCCGAAGGGGATGATCTTCAGCTTCGTCGACCTCGGGCCCGCGGCTGATCGCCGTCACCCATCATGACGCGATCGCCGGCCCCTATCACCGCAACGACCGGGCGATCGCCGACGTGATGCACGGCGTTTCGCGGCGACGAGGCGCAGGCGCGGCGGATCATCGTCGCGAATATCGCAGCGATTATCTGCTGGTCTGCCCCAACATGTCGACCGCGACGATCTTCATGGCCGAGGCGCCCAAGGGCTTCTACGTGCAGCTGATCGAAGGGCAGGTGCCGGCCTGGCTGCAGCCGGTCGACCTGCCCGAGATCGCCGTTCAAGATGTGGAAGGTGGTGGCGCTAGGCCGCGGCCGAGCCCCGGGCAGGCTGCGTTCGAGCCCGTCGATCACGAATTGCGCGGCGAGTGCGGCGAGGATCACGCCGAGGATGCGGGTGATCATCGCCTCCAGCTTGGCGCCGATCAGCCTTCATCAGCGGCCCGGCGGCAAGCAGCGCGAGCAAGGGTCAGCAGCGAGCACAGCGGTCATCGCGCCGAGCACGACCAGCCATCTTCGGCCAGCCCGTCGGCGCGCGCGGTCAGCAGCATGATCGAGGCGATCGAGCCCGGCCCGGCGATCATCGGGATCGCCATCGGGAAGACCGAAATATCCTCGGCTTCGGGCGTGCCCTCGATCTCCTTGGCGCGCTCCTCGCGCCGCTCGGTGCGCTTCTCGAACACCATGTCGAGCGCGATCATGAACAGCATGATGCCGCCGGCGATGCGGAAGGCCGACAGGCTGATGCCCAGCGTTCTGAGCAGCGGCTCGCCGAGCAAGGCGAAGAACATCAGGATGCACCAGGCGACCATGGTCGAGCGGATCGCCATCCGGCGGCGGTGCGCCGCGTCGGTGCCGCTGGTCAGCGAGGCGAAGATCGGCGCGCAGCCGGGCGGGTCGATGATCACCAGCAAGGTGACGAAGGCGGTGGTGAACAGCTCGATCATTTAGGCGTGGCCACGACCTGGTCGCTCGATCACTACTTGATGTTCGCGCCCGTCCCAAATGCTTGGCGCCAGAAGTTGCGGCTGTCCGTCGGGCGATCACGGTCCAGCGCCAGTTCGAGCGTTCCATCCGCTCGACCCGCCGCTCGATTTGACCTGCGGGTCCGACTTCCGGTTGCGGCAGCGGCGTTGCACCGGTAATTTGGGGCAGGACGCGCGTTGCGGCTGCGATGTCGCCGCCTTCGGCGCGCAGCTCCTTCAGTTCGTCGCCATGCGTCCAGCAGCCATTTCCAGCTCACCGTCGGCATTGGCGCTGCCAGACGGTGGTGAAATAGCCGACCGACTTGCCCCATTGCGCGCACCCACGGGCCGGTGTTGATCGCGGTCTTGCCGTCGCAACTGACGTAGCTCCTGCCCCGGCCACCAGAAGACCGCTTCCTGCGGATCGGCTTTGTCCTTTCAGGAATTCATGCGCGTTGACCGGCTCGCGGCACGAACATGACGTCGCCTCGGAGTCGACCATTTGCGAAACGCGGTCCATTGGCCGACGCTTCTGCGCATCGGCGGCGAAGGCGCGTTCCGCGTCGATCGCGCGTCGGCAGCGCGGCCGCGGCGAGCATCAGGGCGAGGATCATAGTCCCTCCGGCAAGCGAGTATCCGTCGCGCCGGGCGGCGGAGACCAGCGTGTTGCGGATCAGGCAGGCGATGGTCATCGGGCCGACCCCGCCCGGCACCGGGGTGATCGCGCCCGCGACCTCGGCGGCCGCGGCGAAGTCGACATCGCCGACCAGATGGCTCTTGCCGCCTTCGCCGGCGATGCGGTTGATGCCGACGTCGATGACGGTCGCGCCGGGCTTGAGCCAGTCGCCCTTGACCATTTCCGGCCGGCCGACCGCGGCGATGACGATGTCGGCGCGGCGGACGACGTCAGGGCAGGTCGCGGGTGCGGCTGTGGGCGATGGTGACGGTGCAGCTTTCCGCGAGCAGCAGCATCGCCATCGGCTTGCCGACGATGTTCGATCGGCCGATCACCACCGCGTCCTTGCCTGTCAGGTCGCCAAGCTCTGCCCGAAGCAGCTTGAGGCAGCCCAGTGGCGTGCAGGGAACGAAGCCCGGCAGGCCGATGGCCAGCCGGCCGGCATTGACGGGATGGAAGCCGTCGACGTCCTTGTCCGGGTCGATCGCGCGTGATGACCTTGTTCGGCGTCGATCTGCGCCGGGAGCGGCAATCTGGACGAGGATGCCGTCGACCGCGGGATCGGCGTTGAGCCGATCGACCAGGGCAAGCAACTCGGCCTCGCCGGTGTCGGCGGGCAGCCTGTGCTCGAAGCTTTCCATGCCCGCTTCGACGGTCGCCTTGCCCTTCGAGCGGACATAAACGGCGGAGGCCGGATCCTCGCCGACCAGCACGACCGCAAGACCGGGGGCGCGACCGGTAGCGGCGCGGAATTTCGCCACTTCGGCGGCGACATCGACCCTTAAGCTCGGCTGCGGCGGCCTTCCCGTCGATCCGCCGTGCGGTCATATCACCGTCGCGCCGGTCTCAAGCACCAGACCCTGGTTCAGCTTGCGCAGTATCTGGATGGCCAGGATCAGCACGATCGGCGAGAAATCGATCCCGCCGAAATCGGGCATGATCTTGCGGATCGGCCGATAGAGCGGCGCCGTCAGCCGGTCGAGCGCATCGAGTACCGTGCGGACGAAGTTGGAGCTGGTGTTGATGACGTTGAACGCCACCAGCCAGCTGAGGATGACCTGGACGATGATGATCCACACCAGGACCTGGAGGATCATGTCGATGATGCCGAAGAGAGCGTAAAGCATGGGTCAGGCTTAGCGGCCCATTCCGCGCCGCACAATGTCGTTACGGGGCAAAGCGCTCGCGCTCGGCCTCGGCCAGGATCAGCGCGAAATCCTGGTTCGGGTCGGTCCATTCGGCAAGCGGGGTCCAGCCGCCGGCGAGCAGCAGCAGGCGGGCGCCGCGCGGGCCATATTTGTGGCTGTTCTCGGTGTGGATCGACTTGCCGGCTTTGAAGGCGAAATGCCGGTCTTCGACTGAAAATTCGACATCGCGGGTAGCGACGAGGTGCATTTCGATCCGGCCGAGCATGTCGTTCCACCGGGCCTGGTGGCCGAAGGCTTCGACCGGAATATCGGCGTCGAGCTCGCGGTTGATGCGGTGGAGGAGGTTGAGGTTGAACTCGGCGGTGACGCCTTGCGGATCGTCATAGGCGGCGATCAGCCGCTCGACCGGCTTCACCCGGTCCATGCCGATCAGCAGCTTCGCCCCGGCGCACAAGATAGGTCGCGGAAATGGCGCAGCAGGTCGGTCGCGCTTTGCGGAACGAAATTGCCGATGGTCGAGCCGGGGAAGAAACCGAGGCGCGGCAAACCGTCGATCGCCGCGGGGAGCTCGACCTCCTTGGTGAAATCGGCTTCGACCGGATGGACCGGGATACCCGGAAACTCGGCATCGACCCGGGCCGCGCTTTCGCGCAGATAATCGCCTGAGATGTCGATCGGGACGTAGGCTCTCGGCTTGCGTCGGCGCGAAGCAGGATCGGGGTCTTGGTCGAACTGCCCGAGCCGAATTCGACCACGGCGCAATCGCGGGGCAGAAGCGCGGCGCGATCTCGTCGATTTTCGCTTCGAGCAGCGCGGTTTCGGTGCGCGTCGGATAATAGCTCGGCAGGCGGGTGATATCGTCGAACAGCTCCGACCCGCGCCGATCGTAGAGCCAGCGCGCCGGGATGGCTGGAATTGGCTCTGAAAGCCCGTCCAGCACGTCGGCGCGAAAGGCCGGATCGACTTGATCAAGCGTCTTGAGCAAGGCGCACCCCCGTAAATTGCCAGCGCGCGCCAGGCGGGAAGAAGTTGCGGTAACTTGGGCGCGAATGACCGCGCGGTGTGGCGCAGCTGGCGCCCTTCAGAACGAACTGGCCGCACATGAACTTGCCATTATATTCGCCGACCGTTCCCGCCGCGGCCTTGAAACCGGGATAGGCAAGATAGGCTGAACCCGTCCATTGCCACACATCGCCGAATGGCCCGCCGCCAGGGCGCGGCAGGACAGGTCCCGCTCGGTCGAGCTGGTGGCCGATCATCGGATCGGCGGAGGCGAAGGCGTCTTCCCACTCGGCCTCGGTCGGCAACCGTGCGCCCGCCCAGCGGGCGAAGGCGTCGGCCTCATAATAGCTGACATGCGCGACCGGCGCAGCGCGGTCGATCTCGCGCCGGCCGGCGAGCGTGAAATGGCTGCCGTCTTCGTTCCAATAAAGCGGGCGCTTGACCCCTTCGCGCTGCACCCAATCCCAGCCGTCACTCAGCCACAACGCCGGGCTATTATAGCCTCCGTCGACGATGAAATCGGCCCATTCGCCGTTGGTCACGCAGCGATTGGCGATGCGGTGAGGGTGAAGCAGCGCCCGATGGCGGGGCGTTCGCAGTCGAACGCGAAGCCTTCTCCGGCACCGATTTCCACCAGCCCGTCGCGTCCTTCGATCCAGCCGAGCGGCTCGGTGGCGTGGCAGCGAGCGTCATTCAGCTCACCATAGGCCGGCTCAAGTGGATTTTCGGCAAACGTCGCCAGGATGTCGGTGAGCAGCAGTTCCTGGTGCTGCTGCTCGTGCTGGATGCCGAGCTCGACCAGCTTAAGCGCGGCCGCAGGGAGGTTTGGCAGCGCCTGTTGGAGGGCCTCATCGATCGTCGAGCGCCACTCGAGCACTTCATCGAGGGTTGGGCGGCTGAGCATGCCCGCGCCGCGGGCGGGCGTGGCGCTCGCCCTCCCCTTCATAATAGCTGTTGAACAGATAGGGCCAACGCTCGTCGTGGATGCGATAGTCGCCGACGAAATCCCGCAGGACGAAGGTTTCGAAGAACCACGTCGTATGCGCAAGATGCCATTTGGCCGGCGAGGCGTCCGGGTGCGGCTGGATCGTCGCGTCGGCGTCCGAGAGCGGCTTGGCGAGGTCGAGCGTCAGCCCTCGCGTCGCGGCAAGGCGTGCCGCGAGGCTTGAGTTTTGCAGTTCGTCGGACCGGGCCATTTAAACCCCCTTGGGGACTACAACCGTTCTGTGCCTGTTCTGTTTCAATCAGTTATCTCGCGTCGCACCGGGCTGCCACAATACGTCACCTCCTTCCGCCGCGGCCAGATGCCGGCCATGACGAACAGATGGTCGGACAGGCGATTGAGATAGGCCAGCGCGTGTTCGTTGATCCGCTCCACTTCGCTGAGCGCCACTGCCGCGCGCTCGGCGCGCCGCACGATGCCACGGGCGAGATGGAGCAGCGACACCGCCATCGAGCCGCCCGGCAGGATGAAGCTGGTCAGCGGCTGGAGGGCGGCGTTCATCGCGTCGATCTCCTCCTCCAGCCGGGTCACCTGACGCGGAACAATCCGCAGCGCATGTTCCTCGAAGTCGGTGCCAAACGGCGTGGCGAGATCCGCCCCCAGGTCGAACATTTCATTCTGAATCTGGCGAAGCCGGTCCGCGAGCTCGCCCTCGGCCAGCGCCGCGATCACAACGCCGACGGCCGAATTGGCTTCGTCGACCTCACCGATCGCGGCCATTCTCGCCGACGATTTCGATACGCGGCTTCCGTCGACCAGGCCCGCAGTCCCGCCGTCGCCGGTGCGCGTGTAGATTTTATTGAGCTTGACCAGAAGCTTAGCTCCGGCCGCCGCCGGCCATGGCGAGGATCAGGATGACGATAACGATGGCAACGGCCTGATAAAGGACGCGCTTCTGCATATAGCCCTGCTGGACTTCGCCGGTGACGTCCTTGCCGTTGGCCATGGCGATCACGCCGCGCACCAGCACATAGAGCACCGCGCCCATGGCGATGAGCAGAAGGATGAAGAGGAAGGTGTTCATGGGACAGCTATCTAGGCCTGCGACAGGCGGAATCCTGAGGGGCAGCCGGCCCTCCAGCAGCCGGGCAGCGAGCGCCGGTCCATCGATGCCAGCAGCCCGCATTGCCTCAAGCGTCGGAGCGACGTCGCGCTTGGCGAGGCGGCGGCCGTCGTCATGGGTTACGAGCGGATGGTGGAGATAGGCCGGTTCGGGGAGGTCGAGCAGGATCTGCAGCAGCCGCTGGGTAGGTGTCGAGGGTCGCAAGTCCTCACCGCGGACGACCAGATTGACGCCGAAGCGGCATCATCGACGACGCAGGCGAGATGGTAGGAGGAGGGCGCGTCCTTGCGCGCAAGGACTGCGTCACCGAAATCGCCGCGCTTGCTGGCGAACCTCCGGCCATCCTCCTCTATCCAGCGCGGCAGGCCGGCCACGGCAAGCGCTTGTTCGGAGTCGAGCCGCCAGCAATGCGGCGTGGCGGCGCGGCGATCCGGATCGTCGGGCAATGGGCGGCAGGTACCGGGGTAGGTGCTTCCGGCATCGCCATGGGGCGCGGTCAACGATTGGGCGATCTCGGCACGGGTGCAAAAGCAGGCATAGACCAGCTCGTCAGCCTTCAGCCGATCGAGCGCTTGCTGGTAGAGCGCGGTCCGCCGAGACTGCACGATTGGCTCGCCGTCGATCATCAGCCCGAGCCATTCAAGATCCTCGTAAATGCCCGCGACAAATTCGGGCCGGCAGCGGCCTGGGTCGAGGTCTTCGATCCGCAACAGGAATTTGCCGCCGCTCGCCCGGCTTTGGGCATGGCCGAGCACGGCCGAAAAGGCGTGGCCGAGGTGAAGCCGTCCCGAGGGCGAGGGGGCGAAACGTGTGACCTTCAGGACTCACTCCATGCTAAAGGCGACCGCGGCGACTCTTGACGGTGATTCGCCACTTGTGGTGTCATGCCATCGTCACTCCGGGTTGGCATCCGGGGTCGCAGACGGAAAGACGGGCTTTTCGGCCGCCGGTCTCCCGCCAAGGTTCCGCGGCCTGGCAAGCGGCGGGATAGTGCGACAAGGCCGGAGGCGCGGCGTTCGTTAGCTGGACGAACGCTGGAGAATTTTGCGCCGTGTACCATACCGACCTCCTTCGCCATCCGGACTCTGTCCCGCGCTGGTGCTCAATGCCGACTATACTCCGCTCAGCTACTACCCCCTGTCGCTGTGGCCGTGGCAGACCGCGATCAAGGCGATGTTTCTCGAGCGGGTCGATGTCGTTGCCCATTATGACCGCGAAGTGCACAGCCCATCGGCTTCGATGAAGCTCCCTTCGGTGATCGCGCTTCGGCAGTTCGTGCGGCCGAACGAGTACCCGGCCTTCACCCGATTCAACCTGTTCCTCCGCGACCGCTTCCGTTGCGTTTACTGCGGCAGCCATCGTGAACTGACTTTCGACCATGTCGTGCCCCGCGCGCAGGGCGGACGCACCAGCTGGGAAAATGTCGCCACTGCTTGCGCCCCATGCAATTTGAAGAAGGGCGGTCGCACTCCCCGCCAGGCCAAAATGCATATTGAGCGCGAGCCGATTCGGCCGACCAGTTGGCAGTTGCAGGACCATGGCAAGAGCTTTCCGCCCAACTATCTCCACCAAAGCTGGCGCGATTATCTCTATTGGGATGTCGAGCTCGAACCCTGATGCCTAACCGTGCATTAACCATTCGAGCGTAGCGTGCAGGCATGCAGATTGAACAAGTTCCGCTGTCCAATCATGGCCCGGGCAACGCCCGGCTGCTTCTCGTCGAGCCGAACCGCAGCGCGCTTAATGTATTGGCAAAGCGATTGGGCCAGTTGGGGTATCGCATCATCGCCTGCGACAACGCCGGCAATGCCACGGCCGAAATGCTGCGCCTGCCGGTCGACCTGGTGCTCGGTGAACTGCGAATGAGCCCGGTCAGCGGGGTCGAGCTGACACGCCGCATCCGCGACGATACCGCACTCAAGGACACGCCGGTCATCCTCATCACCGGCCGAAGCGATAGTTCGGGCGCGATCGACGGCTTCGGGGCCGGTGCCGACGATGTGGTCGCCAAGCCGTTCCATTTCGAAGTGCTGACGGCGCGCATCGCACGGCGCATCGCCCGCGCCCGGTCGGTCAAGGAATTGAAGCACGACAATGCGACGCTCGATGCACGGGTCATCACCCGCGCGATCGAAATAGGAGAGATCAAGGCTGCATTGGAGAAGAGCGAGTCCGAGCGGCTTCGATTGCAGCAGCTGGTCGCGCGAACCTAGCGGCGGGCGAGAAACTTCTCGATTGCAGGGCGCAGTTCGTCGCGTTCGAGCGCGATCGCCAGATTCGCGATCACATATCCCGCCTTGTCGCCGCAATCGTGGCGGACCGCGTCGACCGCGAGCGCGTGAAAGGGTTGCTGGCCGATTAGCTGTGCCATGCCGTCGGTCAGCTGTATCTCGCCGCCGGAACCGCATTCGCCGCGCCCCAGGATCGCCATCACTTCGGGCTGGAGAATGTAGCGCCCGACGACGCCGAGCCGCGACGGCGCGTCTTCGGGCCTGGGCTTCTCGACAAGTCCTTTGACCTCGGTCGCCCGACCATTGGTGGCGCCTGGCGTGATGATGCCATAGCTCGCCGTTCTGTCTGCCGGAACTTCTTCGGCGCAGACGATATTGCCGCCAAGTTCTGCATAAGCATCGACCATCTGCTTTAATGCGCCCGGCTGCCCGACCATCAAATCGTCGGGCAGAAGCACCGCGAACGGTTCGTCGCCGACAATGTGGCGGGCACACCAGACCGCATGGCCGAGGCCCAGGGGCTGCTGCTGCCGGACCGAGACGATCTCACCGAAACCGGTGTGCGAGGGAGCCAGCGCATCGAGGTTCTTGCCGGCGCGTTCCAATGTGGCCTCAAGCTCGAAGCCGATGTCGAAATAGTCGACCAGACTCGATTTGCCGCGTCCGGTGACGAAGATCATTTGCTCGATTCCCGCTTCGCGGGCCTCGTCGACCGCATATTGGATCAGTGGCCGGTCGACGACGGTCAGCATCTCCTTGGGCATGGCCTTCGTCGCCGGAAGCAGACGAGTGCCGAGCCCTGCGACAGGAAAAATCGCCTTGCGGATAGGAGTGGGATTTATCGGCGCGGTTCGTCCTGATTGTCGGGACCGGTGGTGCTTGGAGTCGAGGGTTGCTCGGCCCCGATTGGCGGAGGGATTGCGCCGCCGTCGGGCGGAGGCAGGTCGAAGCGATCGCCCACGCGGGGCGCACCCCTTTTGTTCAGTTCGTCGACCCTATCGGGATCGGCCTGCGGCGGAAGGGCGAGCAGCTGCTCGGCCGTCAGCGGCTGGCTGGCAAGCGCGGGCTTTTGCGGCAGGGTCTTGCCGGCCTTTGGCTGAAGATCCGCAGTTCGGCCACATGCTCCAAGCACCAGGAACAGTGCGGCAATCGCCAGGCGGTCCCTCATTTCCCCTCCCGCGCAGCAATTTGCGCATTCGCAGCCGCGATTGCTTCTCGTACGCGTTCCGGCGCGGTGCCGCCAGCGGATCGCCGCAAGGCGACCGACGCTTCCACCGACAGGCGCGGCAGGACGCGCTCATCGATTTGCGGGTCGACCGTCGCGAAGTTCTTCCACCGTCAGCTCGTCGAGCGCCTTTCCCGCCGCCTCGGCGGCGGCAACGGCGCGCCCGGCGATGTGATGTGCATCGCGAAACGGGACATTGACTTCGCCGGCCAGCCAGTCGGCGAGATCGGTGGCGGTGGCGTGGCCGGCCGCTGCCATCGCCCGCATCCGTTCGGGAACAAATTCCAGGTCGGAGATCATGCCGGCCATCGCTGCAAGGCTTAGCTCCAGCAGTTCATGTGCATCGAACAAGGGCGGCTTGTCATCCTGAAGGTCCTTGGCATAGGCCAGCGGCAACCCCTTCAGCAGTACCAGAAGCGCCACCAGATCGCCGACAATCCGCGCCGAATGGCCTCGCACCAGCTCGGCGGCGTCGGGGTTGCGCTTGTTGGGCATGATCGACGAGCCAGTCGACCAGGCGTCGGGAAGCTTGACGAAGCCAAATGGCTGAGATGCCCAGAAGATGATTTCCTCGGCCAACCGGGAGAGATGCACTGCACAGAGCGCTGCGGCGTGGAGATAGTCGACGGCGAAGTCGCGATCGCTGACGGCGTCAAGGCTGTTGGCCGTCGGGCGGTCGAAACCGAGCGCCTCGGCGGTCATGTGCCGGTCGATCGGGAAGCCGGTGCCGGCCAGAGCGGCGCTGCCCAGCGGGGATTCATTCATCCGCGCACGCGCATCGGCAAAGCGGCTGCGGTCGCGGACCAGCATCTCGCGATAGGCCATGAGGTGATGGCCAAGCGTCACCGGCTGACCTGACTGCAGGTGAGTAAAACCCGGCATGACGCTTTCGGCATGCTCCTCGGCCCGGGCGACCAGCGCGGATTCCAGCGTTTCGATGCCGAGGATCGCTTCGTCGATCGAGCGGCGGACGAACAGCTTGAAATCGGTCGCCACCTGGTCGTTGCGCGAGCGTGCCGTGTGGAGGCGTCCCGCGGCATCTCCGATCAGCTCCGCCAGGCGATGCTCGACATGCATGTGGATGTCCTCAAGCGCCGGATCCTCGTCGAGCTTGCCTGCTTCGATCTCCGCCGCAACCTGCAACAGGCCGTCGTCGATCGCTTTGGCGTCGCCGTTCGTCAGAATGCCCTGCTTTCCAAGCATCGCGGCATGAGCGCGGCTGGCAGCGATATCTTCGCGCCATAATCGCTTGTCGACCGAGATCGAGGCGTTAATCTCCCGCATCACCGCGGCCGGACCGCCACCGAAGCGCCCGCCCCACATCATATTGGAGTTGCCAGTGCGGCTGATCGTCCCTCTCCTGCTCGCCGTCGCGGCGACAATGGTCGCCGGCTGCGATAGGCAAAAGCCGGAAGCGCCTCAAGCGCCCGCCGCGGAAGAACAGTCCGCCAAGGGTCTCGATCGCAGTCACAAGGGCGAAGTGGCGCCGACGGTCAAATTCAGAAAATCCTGACGGCGGTGACTTCGATTTGTCGAAATCCCGTGGGAATCCCGTACTGGTGAATCTCTGGGCCAGCTGGTGCGCACCCTGCCTCAAGGAATTGCCGACGCTGCAGGAATTGGAGGCGGCACAAGCCGAGGATGGCAAGCTCGGCGTTATCGCGGTCAGCCAGGATATGGGCCCGCAAGGCTCGGTCGAAGCTTTCCTCGCCGAGCGCGACATCGGTCGTTTCGCCGCATTTCACGATGCCGAGATGAAGCTGACCGACGCGCTTGGCATTCAGGTGATGCCGACGACGATCCTGTATGACGCCGAGGGCAAGGAAGTCTGGCGCTATGTCGGGGACCTCGACTGGAATGGAGCCGAAGCAAAGGCGATGCTGGCCGAAGTCGGTTAAGCGGTCGCCCTTCGGCGCAGCGGCGCGAACAGCCGCCCGTCGATCAGCGCCAGCCCAAGCGCGATTATCGCGAATCCCGCGAACTGGCCGCTGGTCAGCCGCTCCGCGAATATCAGGCCGCCCATGAGGATGGCGGTCGGCGGGACCAGCAGGGTGACGAGCAGCGCATTCGTCGCGCCAGCCGTTTCGATCAGCTTGAAATAAAGCACATAGCCAAGCGCCGTGCAGAACAGGGCCAGTGCGACGATTGCTCCCCACGCCTCCAGCGGTGGCAACGGACGCAGCCAGGGCTGGTCGATGACCAGCGCAATCGGCGCCATCGCAAAGGCTCCGACGATCAATTGGCCGGCGGCGACCTTTATCGGCGAGACTCCGAGCGTCTTGAATCGCCGCGCCCAAACGCCGGCGATTGCGTAACTGAGTGCAGCGATCAGGCAGGCGATCTGCGCCCATACCGTGCCGTTGCCGTTGAACAGCAGATCCGGCCCGATCATCATCGCGACCCCGCCGAACCCGACCAGCACGCCGAACAGCTTCGCCGGCGTCACCCGCTCGTCCCGAGTCCATAGATGGGCGGCGATAACGCCCCAGATCGGGGTCGTGGCGTTGAGGATCGAGGCAAGCCCGCTGGCGATTCGCTGCTGTCCCCACCCGAACAGGGCGAAGGGGACCATGTTGTTGAGCAATGCGAGGAGCAGGATCGCGCCCCATACGGCGAGCGGAAGCTTGAGCCTCTCGCCTCGCCAGCGGAGCATCAGCCACAGGGCGGCCGCCGCGATGCTCAGGCGCAGCCAGACATAGGTCAGCGGGTCGACATGGGTCACCGCGACCTTGATGAAGATGAACGCAACGCCCCAGATCAGCGCGAGCGCGAGAAGGATGCCCCATTCGCCCCGGTTCATGACGCTGTTGATCATCGGCCTGGGATAGCCTTCGGCCGGCAGGACGGCATCCTGCGCCTTGCGGTCAAATAACCTGTCAACGAGCGTGGCCATGCCGATGCTCCTCCAGATTTATGGAGGTAGGGGCGAAGGCCATCCTGGCCCAACGAAAGCAGGCCCCCGGGCGATAAGCTTAGCTTATGTCAGTCGCGCAACAGCTCGTTGATTGAGGTTTTCGAGCGCGTGCGCTCGTCGACCCGCTTGACGATCACCGCGCAGGCAAGGGACGGGCCGCCCTTTTCCGACGGCATGGAACCGGGAACGACCACCGAATAGGCCGGCACCCTGCCATAAATGACCTCTCCGGTCGCCCGGTCGACGATCTTGGTCGAGGCACCGAGGAACACGCCCATCGACAGCACCGCGCCCTCCTCGACCACTACTCCTTCGGCCACCTCGGAGCGGGCGCCGATGAAGCAGCCGTCTTCGATGATCACGGGCCCGGCCTGGAGCGGCTCGAGCACCCCGCCGATACCGGCTCCGCCCGAGATGTGGACGTTCCGGCCGATCTGGGCGCAGCTGCCGACTGTCGCCCAGGTGTCGATCATTGTGCCCTCGCCGACCCGTGCGCCGATGTTGACGAAGCTCGGCATCAGCACCGCGCCGGGCGCGACGAAGGCCCCGCGGCGGACGATCGCTCCGGGCACGGCGCGGAAGCCGGCCTGGCTGAAGCTTTCCGGGCCCCAGCCGAGAAATTTCGACGGCACCTTGTCCCACCAGGGCGAGCCGCCAGGTCCGCCGGCAATAGCTTCCATCGGGTTCAAGCGGAAGGACAGCAATACCGCCTTCTTCAGCCACTGGTTGACCCGCCATTCGCCATCGACCTTCTCGGCGACCCGCACTTCGCCGGAATCCAGTCGCAAGATTGCCGCCTCAACCGCTTCGCGAATGGCCGGGTCATTCGTGTCGAGCGTCTCGCGCTGCTCCCAAGCCGCCTCGATGGTCGATTGCAGCGGGTTGGTCATTCATTGTCTCCAAGCATTTCCTCGAGCCATTCGCCGACATCGGCGATGGTTAGGTCGATATAATCGGGGTGGTGGCCGTGATTGCCGCGTTCCGAGCCATTGTCGACCCATATCGTGACCATGCCGAGCTGCTTCGCTGGCCTTAGGTTCTGCGCCATGTCCTCCACCATCGCGGCGCGTGCCGGGTCAATTCCAAATCGTTCAAGCAGCAGGCGATAGCCATGCTCGTCGGGCTTGGGCCGAAGCTCGGCGGCGTGGATGTCATGCAACTCGCTGAAATGCTCGCCGACGCCGAGCGCGTCGAGCACGCGCCGGGCATAAGGCTCGTCGGCGTTGGTGAAAATCAGCTTTCGGCCGGGCAGACGGGCGAGGTTTCGGGCCAATCGGTCGTCACGGGTTACTCGGTCGAGCGGAATGGCGTGTACGTCCTCGAGGAATTCCTGCGGATCGATCCGATGCTCGCGCATCAGCCCGGCGAGCGTCGTGCCATGGGCGTGGAAATGGGCCTTCTGGACCCGTTTCGCCTCGGCCGGGTCGCAGCGCAGCAGCCGCTCGATATAGGCGCCCATCCGCTCGTCGATCAGGTCGAACAGGCGGGTGGACGCCGGATAGAGGCAGTTGTCGAGGTCGAAAATCCAGTCCGTGACATGGCCGAACAGAGGGGCGAAGAGCGGGTTCATCGGCGGCGCGTCTAAACCCACTTGAACGCTTCGGCAAAACGAAAGCTATGTTGACCAGTTCACGCCTTTCACCCGTCAGGTGGCGGGCGGCGCTCGCCTGCCGATGCCGGGAATGAGCATTCCGACGCGACCGCGATATTCCTCATAGTCGCGACCGAAATAGCTCACCAGGTCGCGCTCCTCATGGGCGATGCCAACGAGGATGTAGACTGTCATGCCGGCCGCAAAGAGCAGATGACTGTAGGTCATATGCGGCGTTGCCCAGAAAGCGAGGATGAAGCCCAGATAGAGCGGGTGCCGGACGTAGCGGTAGAACAAGGGCTGGCGCAGCTTTGGTGGTGGCGCGGAGCGATCTTGACCGTGGAACCAGGCCTGTTGAAGGCCGAACAGTTCGAAATGGTTGATCAGCCAGGTGCTGACGAACAGCACCGTCCAGCCCGCGAAGAACAACGCCCACAAAACAGGATCGGCGATGGAGCCTCGGATGTCCCAGAGGGTGCCGGGGATCGTGTGCCAGAAGCTCAGGAGGATCGCCAACATGATGCTTGCGGCAAGCACGTAGGTTGAGCGCTCGACGGATGGCGGAACGATTTTCGTCCAGCCTTCCTTGAAGCCCGGTCGGGCCATGATGCTGTGCTGCATCCCGAACAGGGCGATGAGCAGCAGGTCGGTGACGAGCGCCTGTCCGATGCCGGCGCCCTCAATCGCATGGTTGACGGTCGTCGGGGCCATCTGGAAATCGGCGACGAAGGCGATCAGCCAAAGGAAGGTCGCGAAAAAGATGAGGTACGCGACAAGGGCATAGCCCAGGGCCAGGATGCGTTGCATGGCACTCCCCCTCGATGAATGTCCGTCGGTGTAACAGAAAATGCGCCGGGATTCAGCGTTTACCGATGTTATATTTGACGATCTCGGGCACGTGGCATTTGCCGTTCTGCCGCACGACCGCCAGATAGGCGTCCGCCGGCGGGAGTTCGCCCAGCATTTGCGGCGCGACCCTGCCGCCTTGGCCGATGGTATGGAAGCGCGAGATTGGCGGGCAATTGGGCGAGGTCAGCGCGGGCAAGCCGCGGGAGCGCGGAGGCTCGGTCGAAGCGGTCGATGACCACAGCAGAGCGGCACCGGCTACGGCAAGAAGGGGACGCATCGCCAACTCCTTTCCTTGATCAAAATATCAGGAAAGCAATTTGGTTGCGAGCCTAGACGGTGAAGCTTTCTCCGCAGCCGCAGGCGCCCTTGGCATTCGGGTTATCGAACACGAACCCGGCAGCGAAGTCGTCCTCGCGCCAATCCATGACGCTGCCGATCAGGTAGAGGATGGAAGCGCCGTCGACATAAAAGGTGCCGCCGGGCGTTTCGATCTTCTCGTCGAACCTGTTTTCGTCGGTGACATAATCGACCGAGTAGGCCAGGCCCGAGCAGCCGCGCCGCGGGGTCGACAGCTTGACCCCGATCGCGCCTTCGGGCGCGCGGCCCATCAACTCGGCAATGCGCGCTTCCGCGGCCGGGGTCAGGGCGATCGCGGCGGGGCGGGCGCGGACTTTCAATTCCTTGTTCATCACAGCATCCCCAATTCAAGGCGTGCTTCGTCACTCATCTTCGAAGGGTCCCAGGGTGGATCCCACACCAATTTGACCTCGGCGTCGCGGATTCCGGGGACGGACAGCACCCGAAGCTCGACTTCGCCGGGCATCGACTCCGCGACCGGGCAGTGCGGAGTGGTCAGGGTCATGGTGACGACCGCGTCGCCATCCTCGCTGATGGCAACGTCGTAGATCAGTCCAAGCTCGTAAATGTCGACCGGAATTTCCGGGTCGTAGATCGACTTCAGCGCCTCGATCACCGCTTCCTGAAGTTCGCCGCCAGGCGCATTGGCCTCCGGCTCGGGCTTCTTCTCGGCGAGGAAGCCGGCGAGGTAATCGCGCTTGCGCTCGAATTCGGGCGTGACGCGGGCGCGCGGGGGGCTGTCGACGCCGTCAACCTCCTCCACCTCGATCTTCTTTTCCTCGCCCATCGTCATCCAAAAATCCGCTTCACTTTATAGAGGCCTTGCACAAGCGCCTCGATGTCGCTTGCGTCGCTATGCGCGGCGAAGCTGGCTCGGGCGGTGGCCGGAACGCCGAGCCAGTCCATTAAAGGCTGAGCGCAATGATGTCCTGCCCGAACCGCGACGCCCGCATCGTCCAATATGGTGCCGATGTCGTGCGGATGAACCCCGTCGAGCGCAAAGCTGACGATCCCGGCGCTGTCTTCCGGCCCGAACAAGGTGACACCGGGGACGGATCGGAGCGCGGTACGGGCTTCGCTGACCAAGGCGCTTTCGTGCGCGTGAACCGCGTCCAGACCGATGCTCTGCGTCCAGTCGATCGCGGCGTGGAAGCCGACCGCGCCGACAATGTGAGGCGTCCCTGCCTCAAATCGTGACGGGGCGGGGAGGTAGCTGGTTTTCTCGAAAGTGACCCGGTCGATCATCGCCCCGCCGCCCTGCCATGGCGGCATGTCACGGAGGACTTCCTCACGAACCCACAATGCGCCGATCCCGGTCGGTCCGTATATCTTGTGCGCCGAGAAGGCATAGAAATCGGCGCCGATGGCGGCGACATCGACCGGCAGTCGCGGCGCTGCCTGGCAGCCGTCGAGCAGCAATCTGGCGCCCACCTTATGGGCGATGTCGGCGGCTCGCCTGGCGTCGAGGATGGAGCCGAGCACGTTCGATACATGGGCGAAGGCCAGAACCGCATGTTCCTCGCTCGCCATCCGGTCGGCGGCATCCAGGTCGATCCGGCCATCGTCGGTCAGCGGAACGACGTCGATCTCATAGCCGGCCAGCTGCCACGGCACGATATTGCTGTGGTGCTCGAGCCGGCTGAGCAGCACGCGCTTGCGGTCCCCGTTGCGATAGCTCTGCGCGACCAGGTTGATCGCCTCGGTCGCGCCGCGGGTGAAGACGACCTCATTTTCCTCGCCGCCGATCAGCGACGCCGTCGCGGTGCGGGCGGATTCGAAGCTTTGCGTCATCGCCGCCGAGCGCTCGTAAACGCCGCGGTGGACGGTCGCATAATCGTGGCCGTAAGCGCGCGTAATTGCGTCGATCACCGCCTGCGGCTTCTGCGCGGTCGCGGCGCTGTCGAGATAGTGCCACCCGGGCGGGATCGCCGGAAACTGGTCGCGCAGCGCGAGCGTGGAGTTGACGGGCGCCTGGACGTTCATGCGACGCTCTTCAATGCGTGCGCGCGCCAGTTCGGCGATGCCCCGGTCGTCGCCGTCGATATCGTCCCACAATCCGCCAACGAAGCCTTCGAGCAGCAACGCGCGCGCGCTCGCCGGATCAAGGCCGCGGGCGGCAGCGTAGAACAGCTGGTTCTTGTCCAGCTCGCCAACCGTCGCGCCGTGCGCGCATTTTACGTCGTCGGCGAAGATTTCGAGTTCGGGCTTGGCATTGGCGGTCGCGCCGCGATCGAGCAGCATCGCCTTGACCGACTGCTCGGCATCGGTCTGCTGGCCTTCGCGCGCAACCTCGATCTTGCCGAGAAAGCTGCCGGTTGCCTTGCTGCCGAGGACGCTGCGGATCGTCTGGCGCGACGTTGCACCGGGGGCGATATGACGAACGGTAGTGACAATCTCCAGCGTCGAATTACCGCCGCCAATGTTCGCGCCAAAGAATGCGAAATCCGCACCCTCGTGTAACGTCACGTCAAGTTCGTAGCGGCCGTATCGCTGTGCATTGTTAAGCGCGAAAATGCGCGCGACGGCCCCCGCCTCGAGCACCATTTCGACGCGGCGCACGTCGATGTCGTCACTATTCGGAAGCCAGATTTGCTGCAGTCTTTGCTGCGCAGCAATTTCGACCCGTTCCGCAGGTGAAAGTGACGTCCACACCGACGCCAGCGCGCCGATATCGGCGTAACGATAAGCCTCCAGCTTACGGGTCGGCAGGGCTGTCACGCCGCGACCTCCTGATACCCTTCGCGCTCGAGCTCATGGGCCAGTTCGGGGCCGCCTGAACGGACGATCTTTCCGTGGCTCAGCACATGCACCTTATCGGGCGTCACATAGTCGAGCAGGCGCTGATAATGAGTGATCAGCACCACCGATTTTGCGGGATCGCGCATGATCGCATTGATGCCCGCGCCGACCGCTTTCAGCGCGTCGATGTCGAGTCCGCTGTCAGTCTCGTCGAGCACCGCGAGCCGGGGGTCCATGATCCCCATTTGCACCATCTCGGCGCGCTTCTTCTCGCCGCCGGAAAAGCCGACGTTGACCGGGCGCTTGAGCATCTCGGCGTCCATGCCGAGCAGCGCCGCCCTGGCCTTGGCGAGGCGGATGAACTCGGCGCCCGACAGGTCGGCCTCGCCGCGCGAACGGCGCTGCGAATTGAGGCTTTCGCGGAGGAACTGGAGGTAGGAGACGCCGGGAATTTCGACCGGATACTGGAAGCCGAGGAACATCCCCGCCGCAGCGCGCTCGTGCGGTTCCAGCGCGAACAGGTCGCGGCCGTCGAACGTCACCGTTCCCTGCGTCACCTCATACCCCGGCCGTCCGCCGAGCACATAGGCCAACGTCGACTTGCCCGCGCCGTTGGGCCCCATGATCGCATGGATCTCGCCGGCCGGAACGGTCAGCGTCAGTCCGTTCAGGATCGGCTTGCCGGCGACCGTCGCGTGGAGGCTCTCAATCTTGAGCATTTAACCGACACTTCCTTCCAGGCTGATCCCGAGCAGCTTCTGCGCCTCGACCGCGAACTCCATCGGCAGCTGCTTCAGCACCTCGCGGGCGAAGCCGTTGACGATCAGCGCCACCGCGCTCTCCGCGTCGAGCCCGCGCATCTGGGCGTAGAACAGCTGGTCCTCGCTGATCTTCGACGTGGTCGCTTCATGCTCGATGGTCGCGGTCGGGTTCTTGACCTCGATATAGGGCACGGTGTGAGCGCCGCATTCGCTGCCGAGCAGCAGGCTGTCGCACTGGGTGAAGTTGCGGACATTCTCCGCGCCCGGAAGCACCCGCACCAGACCGCGATAGGTGTTGTTCGATCTTCCGGCGCTGATGCCCTTCGATACGATGGTCGAGCGCGATCCCGCGCCGATGTGGACCATCTTGGTGCCGGTGTCGGCCTGCTGGCGGTTGTTGGTCAGCGCTACCGAATAAAATTCGCCGACGCTGTCCTCGCCCTTCAAGATGCAGCTCGGATATTTCCAGGTGATCGCGCTGCCGGTCTCGACCTGGGTCCAACTCACCTTCGACCTAGCACCGGCGCAAAGCGCGCGCTTGGTGACGAAGTTGAAGATGCCGCCCTTGCCCTCGGCGTCGCCCGGATACCAGTTCTGGACGGTCGAGTATTTCACCTCGGCGTCCTCGTGCGCGTAGATTTCGACCACCGCGGCGTGAAGCTGGTTCTCGTCGCGCATCGGCGCGGTGCAGCCTTCGAGATAGGAAACGTAGGCGCCCTTCTCGGCCACGATCAGCGTGCGCTCGAACTGGCCGGTATTCTCGGCATTGATCCGGAAATAGGTGGAGAGCTCCATCGGGCAGCGCACGCCCTCGGGCACCAGCACGAAGGTGCCGTCGGAGAAGACCGCGCTGTTGAGGCAGGCGAAATAATTGTCGCGCTGCGGGACGACGCTGCCCAGATATTTGCGGACCAGCTCCGGATATTCGCGGATCGCCTCGCTGATCGACAGGAAGATGACGCCAGCGGCCTTCAATTCCTCGCGGAAGGTGGTGGCGACCGAGACGCTGTCGAACACCGCGTCGACCGCCACTTTTCGAGCGCCCTCGACCCCTGCGAGCACCTTCTGCTCCTCGATCGGAATGCCGAGCTTTTCATAGACGCGCAGGATCTCGGGATCGACCTCGTCGAGGCTGCCAAGCTTGGGCCGGGGCTTGGGCGCGGCGTAATAATAGGCGTCCTGGTAATCGATCGTGGGGATGTCGAGCTTGGCCCAGTCGACCTCCTCCATCTCCAGCCAGGCGCGATAGCCCTTGAGCCGCCATTCAAGCATCCACTCGGGCTCGCCCTTCTTGGCCGAGATGAAGCGGACCGTGTCCTCGTTGAGGCCCTTGGGTGCGAACTCCTGCTCGATGTCCGAGGAGAAGCCCCACTCATAATCCTTGGCCAGCGCCTCGCGGGCCTCGCGATTGGTGAGCGCTTCGTTCATTTCGCCACCCGCTGTTCCCCGGCGAAGGCCGGGGCCCGGGAGCGCGCAAGCGCTGCTTTCGCATCGCCCTGGACCCCGGCCTTCGCCGGGGAACTGAGCTGGGCCAGGCTCACCGCCTTTAGCGACGAACGAATCGCATCCCCCACAATGCTCATATGCGGCTTCACCTTGCAGTGCGCATCCAGCACGCACTCATGGTTCACCCCATCCGCACACATGGTCAGAACGATCGGCCCTTCGACCGCCTCGACAATGTCGGCCAGGCTGATGTCGGTGACCGGCCGGGCCAGAGCATAGCCGCCGCCTGCCCCGCGCTGCCCGACCAGGAGGCCATGAGCGGCGAGGCGCTGCATCAGTTTCTGCGCAGTCGGCAGCGGAACTCCCGTTTCCTCGCTCAGCTCGGTCGCGGAAAGGCGCGCGCATGGTTCGCGGCGGGCGGCCGCGGTCATCATCACGACCGCATAGTCGGCAAGGTGAGTGAGTTGCATGTTCTTAATCGGAGCTTTCCAGTCCGATTTAGGCCTTTGCGTGGCAATTTACAACGTTATTGCGAGGAGCGTAGCGACGAAGCAATCCAGTCAGCGGCGCTGGATTGCTTCGCTGCGCTCGCAATGACGATTATCCCTTCGTTCGCGCAATCCAGTCGTCCACCCGCTTCTCGAGCATCCCCAGCGGCAAGGATCCGGCGAGCAGGATCGTATCGTGGAAGCCGCGGTCGTCATATTTGGCGCCTAGCTCGGCCTTGGCCCTGGCGCGCAGCTCCTCGATCTTCAGCTTGCCGACCATGTAGGCGGTCGCCTGGCCCGGATAGACGACATAGCGTTCGATCGCTTTGACGATCCCGCCCTTGGCGTCGGCCGAATTGTCCTCGACATATTTGATCGCCTGCTCGCGGCTCCAGCGCTTGTGGTGGATGCCGCTGTCGACGACCAGCCGGATGGCGCGGTGAAGCTCCAGCTGCAGCCGGCCGAAGTCGCGATAGGGGTCCTGGTAGAGACCCATCTCCTTGCACAATTTCTCCGCATAGAGGCCCCAGCCCTCGTCGGTCGCGGTGTAGCCGCTGAACTGCCGAAACGGCGGAACCTCACCTTCGGCCAGCTCGGAGAGCAGCGCACCCTGAAGGTGGTGGCCCGGAATGCCCTCATGGCAAAACAGCACATCGACCTCGATCGACGGCATGTTCTTCATGTCGTAGAGGTTGACGTAATAAATGCCGGGGCGCGATCCGTCGGGCGGCGGGTCGTTGTAGAATGCCTTGCCCGCGCTCTTTTCCCGGAACGGCTCGACCGGCTTGATCAGCAGCTCGGTCTTGGGCAGCCGGCCGAAATAGCGCTGGCAGCTTGGCCGCGACCTCGGCTTGCGCCTTCTTGGACTTGTCGAGGTAGGCCTGCTTTCCCGCCGGCGTGTTCGGGTAATAGAACTGCTCTCCGTCGCGGACGTGCGCGAAGAATTGCTGCAGCGTTCCCTTGAATGCGACCTTGTCCTTGATCGCCTCCATCTCGCCATGGATGCGCGCGACCTGGGCGAGGCCAAGCTCATGGACCTGATCGGGCGTAAGGTCGGTCGTCGTGTAGAATTTGAGCAGTGCCTGATATTCGGCCGCGCCCTCAGGGAAGCGCCAGATGCCGTCCTGCCTGCCCGCCCGGGTTTGCTGATCGGTCAACGTCGCGACCAACCGCTGATAGGCCGGACCCATCGATCCGATCAGCGCGTCGTGCGCCTCGGCGATCAGCGCGGTCTTGCGCTCCTGCGCTATGTTGAGCTTGCCGACCTTGGCCTTGAAGTCCGCGAAGACGTCATTGTCCGCCCCAGTCGTGAACGGTGCGCCCGAAATCAGATTCTTCGACTGCTCGATCACCTGGGGGAAAACCCATTTGGGCGGAAGCACGCCTAGCTTTTCGCGCTCCCGGCTCTCGGCGATCGCCTGGTCGATGTAGGTGGCGGTGGCGCGGATTCGGCTGATGTAATCGCGCGCGTCCTGCTCGGTTTCGACCTTATGGATGTTGATCAGCAGGGCGGGGATGTCGGCCTGCGCGCCGTTCATCTGGTCGAACACATAGGCATAGCGGCGATAGGGGAAGATGCTGGCCGACCGCTGATTGCGGTAGAGCAGCAGATCGTAGCTCAGCTGGTCATCGGGCGAGAGCGTGGCCCGGTTGAACCGGGCGACCATCTCGTCGGCAGTGCGCTGGTCGAGCTCGCGGTTGGCGATCGCGTTGGCATCGGTGAACGGATCGAGCTTGCCATAATCCTGGTCCTTGATCGCTCGATAGGCCTTGCTGATCGGCGACCGGGCCAGCTCCGCCTTGTCGTAATCCGCGAAGAATTGCTTGAGCGCGGCTGACTGGTCGGCCGGGGCAGGAGCCGGCGCAGGCGCCGCCGTTTCGACGGGCGGGACGAGCAGGGAATCGGGCGTAGCAGTCGTACAAGCAGCAAGTAGCCCGGTGGAGGCAAGCAAGGCGTAGCGGATCAAGACGGAGACTCCTGCGAATTTGTGAAGTTGGCGTGACAATGACCGGGTAACGACCAACCGCAAAGAATTTTCGATGAACAGTCATTTCGTCACCCTGAACTTGTTTCAGGGGCCATTTTCGTGGAGGGCATCGCAGTCTCCGGAATGGATGCTGAAACAAGTTCGGCATGACTGCTGCAGGTAACGATGGCGCTCTACAAATTCCTTCGCCCCTTCGCGTTCGCGCTCGACCCGGAGTTCGCGCATCGGGCGACGATCGCAGCGCTGAAGGTGGCACGTCGCCTGCCCCCGCGTCGCTTCATGCCGTCCCTGCGATCGACGGTCGCCGGGATCGACTTTCCCTCGCCGATCGGCCTGGCCGCTGGATTCGACAAGGATGGAGAAGTTGCCGAGGCGATGTTGGGCTTTGGATTCGGGTTCGTCGAGATCGGGACCGTCACTCCACATCCCCAGGCGGGCAATCCGAAGCCGCGGCTGTTTCGCCTCAAGGAAGACCGTGCGGTAATCAACCGGATGGGCTTCAACAATGAAGGCCAGCAGGCCGCGTTCGAGCGCCTCAGGCATTACACGCCACCTCCATAACATCATCGGCGTGAACATCGGCGCCAACAAGGATAGCGCCGACCGGATTGCCGACTATGCCGAGGGTGTCCGCAAAATGGCGCCGGTCGCGCGCTATCTGGCGATCAATATCAGCTCGCCGAACACGCCGGGGCTGCGCGACCTCCAGGACAAAGGGGCGCTCGACGAGTTGCTTAGCGCGGTGCAGGAGGCGAGCGGAGGCAAGCCCATTTTTCTTAAGGTCGCTCCGGACCTTGAGGGCGGCGATCATGAGCGGATCGTACGGTCAGCGCTCGACCAGCGGATCGACGCCCTGATCGTGGCCAACACGACCGTTTCGCGCCCGCCGCTCAAGTCGCGCTTCGCGTCCGAGGCCGGCGGGCTTTCAGGTGCGCCGTTGAATCCGCTGGCACTGCAAGCATTGCGGCAATTTCGGGCGGTGAGCGGCGGTGAAATCCCGCTGATCGGGGTTGGCGGAATTAGCAGCGCCGAGGATGCCTGGCAGCGGATCCGGGCGGGCGCCTGCCTGGTTCAACTCTACTCGGCGATGGTTTATGAAGGGCCCGGGATCGCCATGCGCATAGCCAAGGGTTTAGCCACGCGTTTAAATCAGAATGGCTTCTCTAACATCGCCGACGCAGTGGGCACCGCCTAGCGGTCGAGCAACAGCACCACGCCTTCGCGGCGCGGGTCGTAGCCGCCGTCGACCTTTCCGCCGCGGATCATCACGCCGTGGACCCCGCTGTCCTCGCCCTGCCCGGGCTTGAGGTCGATGCCCTTTGTACGCAGTGCCGCGAGCAACTCCGGGCTGAACTTGGTTACCTCGCCGTTGAAGTTGGCTCCGCGCGCGACGAGGTTCGGGGCAGCCAGCGCCTGCTGCACGGGCATGTTCCAGTCGATCGCCGCGACCAGCGACTTGGCGACATAGGCGAGGATGGCATTGCCCCCGGCCGAACCGAACGCGCCGGCAAAGCGGCCATCCCTGTTCAGCAGGATCGTCGGCACCATCGACGATCTCGGCCGCTTGCCCGGCCCCACGGCATTGGCCGCCGGCCTGCCCTGGGCGTCGATCGGTCTGAAGGAGAAGTCGGTCATCTGGTTGTTGAGGAAGAAGCCGTCGACCATTCGCCCGCTGCCAAAAATCGATTCCACTGTGGTCGTCATCGAAACGACATTTCCGGCCGTATCGCGGACGATGAAATGCGATGTGCCGGTTGGCTCTAGTGTCGAGTCCGCAGCCATCAGCGGCGCGAGCATGGGATTGCCGGCGACCGGCGGCGGTCCAGCCGTCGTTCCGATCAGCCGGCGGCGCGAGGCGACATAAGCGACGTCGAGCATTCCTTCGATCGGCACATTCACGAATGCCGGATCGCCGACGAAGCGGTCGCGGTCGGAGTACATGATCCGGCTCGCTTCGGCGAACAGGAACCAGGCCTGCGGGTCGCCGGGGCCACGCGCGGCGATGTCGGTTCGCTCGAGCATCAGCAGCAGCTGCAGCAGGCCCACCCCGCTCGACGGCGGCGGCGGGACGCAGGCGAGATAGACTCGATAGGGCCGGCACAGCGCCTCGCGCTTGACCGGTCGATAATTGGCGAGATCGGCCATGGTCATCGATCCGCCGAGTGGCGCGGCGCGGGTCCGGGCAACGATCCTAGCCGCCGTCTCGCCCTCATAGAACGCGGCTGGCCCTTGGTTCGCCAGGCGCCGGAGGAAATCGGCATAGGGCCGGTTGATCAGCCGGTCGCCGGCATTGAGGAGAGCCCCATCGGGCTTGGAGAAATAGGCGACCACGTCCGGCGCGTGATTCTCCGGCATGATCGGAATGGATCATCCGGTGGAGCCGCGGGCTGACGATGAACCCCTCGCCGGCCGTCCGCTCTGCCGCGCCGAACAGGTTGCGCCAGGCCAGCTTGCCATATTCCCGATGGGCCAGCGCCAACAACTTGACCACACCGGGAATGCCGGTCGCACGTCCGCTCAGCACCGCCGTGTCGAAAGGCATCGGCTTGCCGTCGGCACCAAGGAACATTCCGGGGGTCGCTTGCGCCGGCGCCACTTCGCGTCCGTCGTAGATGGTCAACCGCCTGGTCGCGGCATCATAATAGTTCATGAAGGCGCCGCCGCCGATGCCCGAGCTTTGCGGTTCGACCAGCGACAGCATCGCCTGAATCGCGATCGCCGCGTCGACCGCGCTTCCGCCGCTCTCCAGGACGTCCATTCCGGCCCGCGCCGCGAGCGGATTGGCGGCGATGACGAATGCCTGTTGCACTTGCTTCAGGGGCGGGTAGTGGCGGAGTGGTGGCGCAGCTACCCAGCAACAGGACCAGGCTGGCGACAAACAGGCGGATGAAACTCATGCGACCGGACTTAGGCGAGCGGTGCAAAGCCTGTCCATCGCGTGGCGCTGGCGCGGGGCGCGCAATGCGCTAAACAGCGCCCTGTAGGCGCCCGGCACGAGGCGAGCAGGAGAGAGATGGACGTGGCGCGGACTGAGCTCGAACATTTCCCCAACCTGGTCACCATGTTCCTTACCCGCGCTCGGGAAAAGCGCGACCGGCCATTCCTGGGGAAAAAGGTCCAGGGGAGCTGGCAATCGATCAGCTATGCCGAAGCGGCGCGCCAGGTCGCTACTCTGGCCGACAGCCTGAAGCGCATGGGGCTGAAGCCCGGCGACCGGGTGATGCTCGTCAGTGAGAATCGCCCGGAATGGCTGATCGCCGACCTAGGCATTATGGCCGCGGGCTGTGTGACGGTTCCGACCTACACCACCAACACCATGCGCGATCACCAGCACATCCTTGCCAATTCGGAAGCGAGTGCGGTGATCGTTTCTACCCAGAAGCTCGCGCGAAATCTCATTCCGGCGGTCCTGTTTGCGTCGGAATGCCGGCATATCATCTCGATCGATGAGATTATCACGGGCCAGTCCCCGGATGTCGCCACCTTCCATCATTGGAAGGATTTGATATCGGGCGGATCGGACATCGGCGCGCTCGAACAACGCATGGCGAAGGTCGAACGTGGCGACCTTGCCTGCATCATCTATACGAGCGGCACCGGCGGAGCTCCCCGTGGCGTGATGCAGCACCACGGAATGATCCTCCACAACGTCGAAGGCTGTATCGACGTCATCGCCAATGATTTTGGCTGGGACGATGAGATATTCTTGTCATTCCTGCCCGCCAGCCATGCTTATGAGCATAGCGGAGGCCAGCATTTCCCGGTCGCGCTGGGTGCGCAGATTTATTACGCCGAGAAGTCTCGAGAAGCTCGCCGCCAACATCGAGGAAGTGCGGCCGACGATCATGGTGGTGGTGCCGCGGCTGTTCGAAATGCTGCGTGCCCGGATCATGAAGCAGGTAGAGAAGGACGGCGGGCTTCCCGCTTACCTCATGAACCGCGCGCTTTCGATCGAAACCAAGCGATACGCCGGCAAATCGGTCCCCTGGGACCTCCCGATGAACGGCATCCTGTCGCTAACCCTGCGCCGCAAGGTAAGGCGCAAGTTCGGCGGCCGGATGAAGGCGATGGTGTCGGGCGGCGCACCGCTCAATCCCGATGTCGGCCTGTTTTTCCAGGCGATGGGCCTGCCGATGCTCCAGGGTTATGGTCAGACCGAGGCTGGGCCGGTAATCAGCTGCAACCGCCCGAGCGCCGGCATCCGCATGGAAACGGTCGGCCCACCGCTACGCAATACCGAGGTCCGCATCGCCGCCGATGGCGAGATCATGGTCCGCGGGGAGCAGGTGATGAAGGGCTATTGGCGCAACCCGGACGAAAGTGCGCGGGTCCTTCAGGATGGCTGGCTGGCAACAGGGGATGTCGGCCATCTCGATGAGAACGGCCGGATCGTCATCACCGATCGCAAGAAGGACCTGATAGTCAACGACAAGGGCGACAATGTCTCGCCGCAGCGGGTCGAAGGGATGCTGACGCTACAGCCGGAAATCCTGCAGGCAATGGTCTATGGCGACCGTCAGCCGCACCTGGTCGCGCTGCTGGTTCCCGACCCCGAGGAGATGAAGCGGTTTGAGGGCAATGCGGAGGGAATGCAAAGAGCGCTGTCGAAAGCGGTGGACCGGGTCAACAACGATCTTTCGGTAATCGAGAAAGTCCGCCGCTTCATCCTCGCCGACGAGCCGTTCTCGGTCGAGAATGACCAGCTCACCCCGTCGATGAAGATCCGCCGCCACGTCATCCGCACTGCTTATGGCGAGCGTCTCGTCGCCTTGTACAAGCGCTAGGCTCAGTTGGGCCTGGTGTAAGGGATGAACGGGCTGAACACGCAGGACCCGCCGCCAATTCCGGCACTCAAGTCGACGACGCGATTGATGTCGCCATCGCAGAGATGGTTGGTCCCGAATGGGCGGGTGACCAGGGTGCGGCTTCCGTTGGCGATTCCGCTGCATGGGCCGCGTGGCTTCTGGAGGTAGATGATCCGTCCATCCCGGAACAGGATGGTGTCGTCGTCGATCACCTGCATGTTGTTGGATCGATAGTTGGGGATGCAGCGCACGGCCGGCCCTGGCGTCCGCCCCGCGAGCGCTTCGGCAAGATCACGCTGCGCTCTGGGGCTGGGCGTGTCCGGCACTGCGGATGCAGAGCAGGACGCAAGCATCGCTGTACAGCCCAGGGCGAGAAGTGCCGGCACCCGATTGTTCATCGCAGGATCCTCAAGTGTTGCCGGCGGACAGTTAGCGCGCCTTACGATAGGGCACGAAATCGTCGAACACGCAGGAACTGTAAGTGAAGCCCGACACGCGGTCGACAACCTCGCCGATTTGCCCCCGGCACAGCCGGTTGGTTCCGGCGATACGGGTGACCAACGAGTAGCCGCCGCCCAGGCCGTGGCATCCGCCGCCCGGCTTTTGCACATAAACCGTACCGCCCTCGCGGAACAGGATCGTGTTGTCGTCGATCACCTGCATAGTGGAGCCGCGGCCATTGCTGATGCAATCGACGGGCGGGCCGGCGGAACGGCCGGCCAGGGCCTTGGCCAATTTCTCGGCGGACCTTGCGCTATAAGCGTCCTTTTCGGCGATCGCGATGGAAGACGTGGCCAGCAACGCTGCGCCCGCGGCAGCGGCTAATGCGGAGTAACGGAGGTTCATGGCGACTCTCCTTGGCTGTTCTACATATGTAAACGCATCAGCCTGAACTTAGGCAGAACGAAACTCATCCTTTGCGCGGCGCAAATCCGCGAATTCTTCGACGTCACGAGCGAGCAGGAAAGGGTTGGTTGCCCGCTCTTCTGCTACCGTCGTCGGAACGGTCGGCCGATTGGCCGATCGCTCCCGCTCAATCAGACGGAGCCGATTGGAAATCTCCTTGCTTGCGGGAAAGGCATGGGCGGCAAAGCGAGCATTGGCCAGGGTATATTCGTGAGCGCAATAGAGCTTGGTGTCGGCAGGCAAGGTTCGCCAGGCGGCCGAGCGAGCGGTGCATCTGTTCCGGGCTTCCTTCGAACAGCCGGCCGCAGCCCATGGCGAACAGAGTGTCGCCGACGAACGCAACCCGATCGTCGTGGAATATATAGGCAATGTGGCCAATGGTATGGCCAGGCACTTCCCATACTTCGGCCTCATGAGCGCCGATCCGGACGCAATCGCCTTCCTGGAGGGCGCGGTCGAGGCCGGGAATGCGGCCATTTTCGCCGGCTGGGCCGATGATCCTGGCGCCGGTGGCTTCCTTGATCGCCAAATTCCCACCGGTATGGTCGGGATGCCAATGGGTATTGAGGATGGTAGTGATGCGCCAGCCGCGCCTGTCCGCTTCGGCCAGCAACGGCGCCGGGTCGCCAGGGATCGACCACCGCCGTCTCGCCACTGGCCGCGTCATGGACCAGCCAGAGGTAATTGTCGGCGAAGGCCGGGACGGCGATGATATCGAGAGACGTCATTACCAACTCCCGCTGTTGGGCATCGATGACCAGGGTTCGGCAGGATCGAGATGACCCTTCTGAAGCAGCTCGACCGAAATGCCGTCGGGCGACCTGACGAACGCCATATGCCCGTCGCGGGGCGGTCGATTGATCGTCACGCCGCCGTCCATCAGCCGCTGGCAGGTGGCGTAGATGTCATCCACTCGGTACGCCAAATGACCGAAATTGCGGCCTCCCGAATAGCCGGACTCGTCCCAATTGTGAGTAAGCTCCACCTCTCCGCCTTCGTCGCCGGGCACGCCCATGAAGATCAGCGTATATTTGCCATCCGGCACGTCCATTCGCCGCCGCTCTTCCAGCCCAAGCAGCTGAAAAAATGCGATCGTCGCTTCGGGATCGGAGACCCGGAGCATGGAATGGAGAAATTTCATCGCGGACCTCGCGCTGGGGACCCGCTACAGTCGTCCCAACCCGCGTCGATTTCAAGTCTAGGCGCCTACTGGCCCTTGCCGCCCTCACCGTCGCCATCGGGCCGGGTCGCAACCTGGTTGGTGACGGTGAGCGGCGCGTCGGTCATGGCTCAGCGCCTCGCGCGCCGCCTTGCCGGTCGGGCCCGTTGGGATCGCCTGGCAATGGTCTGCGCCCAATAGTCGCGGGCCTGGGCATCCTCGCCCGCCGCCTTGGCGATATGGCCCGCCTCGAACAGCACCTCCGGCGAATCCGGTACCATGGCGAGCGCGCGGTTGATCGACGATTTGGCGGTTGGCAATATCTTCCTCGCGAAGCGCCAGCGCGGCGGAGAAGATACCATAGATAAGGATCTTCGCTGATCGTCTTGGCCGCTTCGTTGACCTTGGCGCGGGCGGTCTTGAGGTCGCCCTGGGCTTCGGCTGCCCGCGCACGGTCGAGCAGGGCAAGGCCATGCTGCTCGGCCTTGAGGCCGGTTCCGGCCAGCGCCCTGTCGAGCGCCAGCGCCGCCTTGCCGGGCTGGCCGGCGGCAATCCACATATTGCCCGCCGCGGCCAGCGCCTGGTCGCGCCGCGCCGGGTCGCCGTTGCGGCAAGCTCGGCCGCGGCCTGCTCGAATAGCGGCGCCCCATCGGCGAAGCGTCCCTGCCTTGCTGGCCTCGATTGCCCGGCAGAGCGCTGTCGACGTCCTCGGACACCGCGCAATTGACGTGTCGGCCTTTGGATGAGTCAGGGCCGGTTGTGCCGGCGGACCGGCCAATGCGGCGACTGCGAGGAGGAAAATCATGCGATGCGCTCCAAAAGGCCGTGGAGCTCGACCAGGATCGCGTGGATCTCGTGCGGCTCGCTCAGGCGATGGCCGGCTCCTTTGACCAGCCGAAGCTGGACGTCGGATGAACGCAGGTCCGCCATCAGCTTGATCGGCACGCCCATCGGCACCTCTTTGTCATGCTCGCCGTGAACCAGGCGGATCGGCATGATGAGGTCGATCGGGCTGTGAGCAGCCGCATGCGCCGAGCCCGATTCCCAAAAGCCGCGCCAGGTCACCGACGGTTCGGGCCCATAGGGGTTGGGACGCTCCAGCTTGCCGTCACGGCGGATCGTATCGACTTCTTCCTGGCGATAGCCCCAGTCGGTGAAATCGGGCGCCGCAGCGATGCCAAGCATCCCCTTCACCCGGTCCGGGCGCCGCATCGCGGCGTGGAGCGCCAGCCAGCCGCCCATCGACGAGCCGGCGAGGATCAGCGGTCCCTCGGTGAGCAGGTCGATCGCCGCCAGCACCTCCTCCAGCCAGCGGGCCAGCGTGCCGTCGGCGAAATTGCCGCCGCTCGACCCGGTGCCCGAATAGTCGAGGCGCAGGCAGCCGATGTCGCGTGTCGCGCAAAAAGCGTCGATCGCCTCGGCCTTGGCCCCTTCCATGTCGGACGCGTAGCCGGGCAGGAACAGGATGGTCGGGGCTTCGGCTGTGGGCGCGCGCTGGCGATAGGCGATGCGGCGCCCGTCGCCGGGATCGAAATAAGCCAGCTCGGTAGGGACGATGTCGGGAACTTTCATCCGCCCTCCCTAGCGTGACACGCGGCGAGGGAAGCGGTTGAAGCGGTTGAAGCGGTTGCTGCGCTGCACTAGGTGCTCATCCCATGTCCGAGATGTTCAAAATCAAGCTCCCCGACGGCTCCGTGCGCGAAATGCCCGAGGGCTCGACCCCGGCCGATGTCGCCGCGGCGATCGGGCCGGGGCTGGCCAAGGCGGCGCTGGCGGCGAAGATCGATGGGGAAGTGCGCGACCTCAACCGCCCGTTCGAGGGCGACTCCGAGCCTGGCGCTGATCACGTCGCAGAGACGAGAAGGACGCGCTTGAGCTGGTTCGGCATGACTTCGCCCATGTCCTCGCCGAGGCGGTGCAGCAGCTTTATCCGGGCACCCAGATCACCTTCGGCCCGGCAACCGACGACGGTTTTTATTACGACTTCGCGCCCGGCTCCCGAACGCGGGCCCGTTCACCGACGAGGATCTGCCGGCGATCGAAGAGGAAATGCGGCGGATCATCGCCGAGGACGTGCCGCTGGTGCGCGAAGTGTGGCGGCGCGAGGACGTTCGCGCTCTGTTCGAAAAGCAGGGCGAGCGGTTCAAGGCGGAATGGGTGATGGAGCTGCCCGAGGGCGAGCCGATCACCATGTATCGCTCAGGCTCCGGCGACGATGCCTGGATCGATCTGTGCCGCGGCCCGCACCTTGCCTCGACCGGCAAGCTCGATCCGCAGGCGTTCAAGCTGACCCATGTGTCGGGCGCCTACTGGCGCGGCGACCAGAACAATCCGATGCTGTAGCCGCGTCTACGGCACCGCCTGGCTCAACAAGAAGCAGCTCGCCGGAGCATCTCGTCCGGCTGGAAGAAGCCGCCAAGCGCGACCATCGCAAGATCGGTCGCGAGATGGACCTGTTCCACCTCCAGGCCGAGGCGCATGGCAGCGTCTTCTGGCACCCCAACGGCTTCATCATCTGGCGCCAGCTGGAGGCCTATATGCGCCGCAGGCTCGACGCCGCCGGCTATGTCGAGATCAAGACCCCGCAGCTGATGGACGCCCGCCAGTGGGAGAAGAGCGGCCACTGGGGCAAGTATCGCGAGAATATGTTCGTCGTGCCCGACGAGATCCCCTCGGTCGAGGACGATGCGCCGGTGATCTGTCGGGCGATGCCGACTTGATGGCGCTGAAGCCGATGAACTGCCCCGCCCATGTGCTGGTCTTCAAGCAGGGCATCACCAGCTATCAGCGAGTTGCCGATCCGCCTCGCCGAATTCGGCTGCTGCCATCGCAACGAGCCGCATGGCGCGCTGCACGGCATCATGCGGGTGCGTCAGTTCACCCAGGACGACGCGCCATATCTTCTGCCGCGAGGACCAGATCGATCGAGGAGGTGCGCGTCTTCTGCGATCTGCTCGACTCGGTCTATCAAGCGACCTCGGCTTCGATAAATATGCGATCAAGCTCGCGCTCCGCCCCGACAAGCGCTTCGGCAGCGACGAGATGTGGGACTGGGCCGAGCAGTCGTTGCGCGACGCCGTCCGGCGCAGCAGGCCGCGATACCGAGGAATATGGCTGGGAAGAACTACCCGGCGAAGGCGCCTTCTACGCGCCCAAGCTCGAATTCCACCTGACCGACGCGATCGGCCGCACCTGGCAGGTCGGCACGATGCAGACCGGACCGGTGCTGCCCGAGCGTCTCGACGCGACCTACATAGGCGAGGATGGCGAAAAGCACCGCCCGGTGATGCTCCACCGCGCGATCCTCGGCACGTTCGAGCGGTTCATCGGCATATTGATCGAGCATCACGCCGGCAAATTCCCGCTGTGGCTGGCGCCCGTGCAGGCGGTGGTCGCGACGATCGTGTCCGATGCCGACGACTATGCGAGCGAGGTTGTGGCCAGGCTGCAGGCGGCTGGACTTCGCGTTGAAGCGGACCTTCGCAACGAGAAGATCAACTACAAGGTGCGCGAGCATTCGCTCGCCAAGGTTCCGCTTGCTGCTCGTGGTCGGCAAGCGCGAGGCGGAGGAAGGCACGGTCGCGGTCCGCCGCCTCGGATCGCGACGAGCATCAGAAGGTGATCGGCCTCGACGAGGCGGTTGCTTTGTTCGCGGCCGAAGCGGTCCCGCCGGATCTTGCGGTTGACATTGATCCGGCAGCCTGTACGCCGCCACATTGAGCATGCGAAAATCGCGCCCACTTGCCGGCGCGCTGCCCTTTTCATTGGGACGCGAAAGTCCTAATTCGCGCCCTACAACCAACGACTCTAGGAGATTGCGTTATACCCCCGCCCAACCCGCGCCGTTCAATGGCGCCGCCGGCCATGACCGGCCCTCGCTATAATCAGTTCATCCAGGCGCCCAAGGTGCGCGTGATTGACGAAAATGGCGAAAATCTGGGCGTAATGTATACGCGCGAAGCCTTCGAACAGGCGCAGGAAGTGGGCCTCGACCTGGTCGAGATCAGCCCCGGCGCCGATCCGCCCGTCGCCAAGTTCCTCGATATCGGCCGCTTCAAATATGAGGCGCAGAAGAAGGCCAACGAACAGCGCAAGCGGCAGAAGACGCAGGAGATCAAAGAGATCAAGATGCGTCCGAACATCGACGACCATGACTATCAGGTAAAGATGCGCAAGGTCTTCGAGTTCCTCGAGGAGGGCGACAAGGTGAAGCTCACCCTGCGCTTCCGCGGTCGCGAAATGGCCCACAACCAGCTTGGCATGGCGGTGCTCCAGAGGGTCGCCGAAGACACTGCATCCGTGGCCAAGATCGAGGCGCATCCGCGCATGGAAGGCCGCCAGATGCTGATGGTGATTTCACCCAAGTAACAACGTGAACCACATGGTTCGAAAAGGCGCGGATTGCCCCTACGGCAGCCGCGCCTTTTTCATGTTGCGCTGCGATATGTGACATTTCTGTCGCAAGTGCTGCCGTTTTCCTCGCGACATGAGGCCGTTTGCTTTGCAGCGGGGCCTCCACTCGATTAATCCTTTACCCAAATAAAAAGAAGCTTAAAATGGGGAGGATTTATGATGCGCAAGTCCGATGTGGCTGCTTTCGGCTGGCCTGTTCGCGCTTTCGGTGCCGGCATATGCGCAGGAAACCGACACCGATGCGGGCGGCGCACAGCCGACTGCACGGCGCAACCGCCGAAGCCGCGGCGGTCGACAATCAGGACGTCGAGACCAGCGCGCCAACGGGACACCAGTGAAATCGTCGTTACCGCGACTCGGCGCAACGAGGCGCTGTCGGACGTACCGCTGGCCGTGTCCGCGGTTACCGCCGAGACGCTGGAGAATTCCGGCGCCAGCGACATCCGCCAGCTGCAACAGGTCTCGCCCGTCGCTGCTGGTGTTCGTCGACCTCGTCGGAAGCCGGCGCGCGGCGTCGCGCGCATCCGCGGCATCGGCACGGTCGGCGACAACCCGGGCCTTGAAAGCTCGGTCGCCGTGTTCATCGACGGCGTCTACCGCTCGCGCACCGGCGTCGGCCTGACCGAACTCGGCGCGGTCGACCGGATCGAGGTGCTGCGCGGCCCGCAGGGCACGCTGTTCGGCCGCAACGCGTCGGCCGGCCTCATCTCGATCATCACCGCCAAGCCCAGGTTCAAGACCGAGATCGGCGGCGAGCTGACCATCGGCAATTATGACCTGCGCCGGGCCGAGGCCTATGCCACCGGCGGGCTCAGCGACACCGTCGCCGCGCGGTATCGACGGCGTGTGGATGAAGCGCGACGGCTTCCTTGAGGACGTCATTTCCGGGCGCGACGTCAACGACCGCGACCGCTGGCTGCTGCGCGGCCAGTTGCTTGTTCGAACCGTCGAGCGACCTGTCGATCCGCATCGTCGGCGATTATGCCAAGCGCGACGAGGAATGCTGCGCGGCGCCCTATTTGCCGGCGTTCGATTATTACGGCGGCGTGAGCAGCCATCGTCGCATCGCCGCGATCGAGCGCGGCCTCGGTGCGATCATCAACGACGACACCGTTCGACCGCGACGTTTCGATCACGCCGGGCCGCAGCTACCGGTCGGACGTCAAGGATTACGGCCTGTCTGGCGAAGTCGTCTACGACTTGGGCGGGGCCGAGCTGACCTCGATCACCGCCTATCGCTACAACAAATATATCCGCGGCCAGGATGCCGACTTCAACAATCTCGACATCTTGTTCCGCGACGACGACGGCGAGCGTCTTCAACCGCTTCAAGACCTTCACCCAGGAGCTTCGCCTCCAGGGCGAGGCGTTCGACGGCCGGCTCGACTGGCTGGTCGGCGGCTATTACGCCAACGAAAAGCTGCGGGTCGACGACAACCTTGCTTATGGCGCAGGATTATGCGCGCTATGCGAACTGCCTGGTGGCGGCCAACTTCGCGGCTCGCCGCGATCCGACCATCCTGGCGCCGGGCGTCTCCCCTACCTGCTTCAATCCGCTGTGGCGACCGGAGTTCGGGCCGCACTCTTGGGCCAGTATAACGCGGCGTTAGGTGCCGGCCAGTTCACGACGGCAGCCAACCTTGGATCGAATATCACTGCGCTTGGCGCCTTTGCGCAGCTAAACAACACCTTGGGGCCGGGCATTCCCTGGCGCCCGGTCTTCCACCTGTGAACTTCAGCGCCGTACCGTTCGGGACCAGCGGCTTCACCAACCTCGCGATCGCGCTTGGCGGGCCGGGCTTCATCGGCAGCACGCTCAATGGCGCAGGGCTCGACGACTCGTACCGGCAGTCGAGCAACAACTGGGCGCTGTTCACTCACAATATCTTCGACATCACCGACCACTTCGCGCTGACCGTCGGCGCCCGTTACACGCATGAGAAGAAGAAACTGAAGGCCGATCTCGCCGACAACAACATGCTTTGCACAGTGCTGTCCGGCGGCGGCCTGCCAGCAGCTTCCGTGCGTCATCCCGAGCGTACCGGGCGGCAGCTTCGAGATTGACGACAGCAAGACCGAGGGCAAGTTGTCGGGCACGGTCGTCCTGAGCTGCAAGCCGACCGACAGAGTGCTGACCTACGTCGAGCTATTCGCGCGGCTATAAGGCGGGCGGCTTCAACCTCGACCGCTCGGCCTTTGGCGGGCGGTCGCAGTGCCGACCACGGTTCCGGCGACTCCGCCGACGACGGTCTTCACCAATCCGCCTTTGTCGGGCAGCGGCGCGATCTGCGTCAGCCCGGCGCAAGCCGGCTGCCAGGGCATTGTCGCTTCGTGGCGCCGATCTGGAATTCAAGCCCGAGATCAACGACGCGTTCGAGCTCGGCATGAAATATAATGGCCGCGGCATCGACCTGAACGTCGCCGTGTTCCACCAGCTGTTCCGCGACTTCCAGCTGAACACCTTCAACGGACTCAACTTCGTCGTTGAGAACATCAATGCTGCAAGGACGACCTTGGCGGCGCCGATGAGGACAATAGCGCTTCTACCGGCGCCTGCGACGGCGACACGCGAGCCGGCGTCAAGAGCCATGGCGTCGAGATCGAGGTGTTCACGCGGCCGATGCGCCAACGTCAGCTGCCAACTGCGGCCTCGTCTATGCCAACACCCGCTATCGCGACGACCTGGTCGGAGCCGGGGCCGGCCGCTGACCAATGCCTTGTTCCAGCTGCCCGGCCGCCGCCTCTCCAACTCCAACGCGGTGGACGCTGACCGGCGCGCGTCACCTGGACGCCGCCGATCGGCGGATCGGGGCATGCGCGGCCTGGTCTATGTCGACGCCCGGCACATGAGCCAGCTTCAACACCGGCTCGGACCTCGACATCGAGAAGATCCAGGACAGCGTTCACCATCGTCAACGCCCGTATCGGCATTCGTGGTCCGGACGATCGCTGGGCGGTCGAGCTGTGGGCCCAGAACCTGTTCGACAAGGATTTCATGCAGGTCGCGTTCGACGCGCCGATCCAGGGATCGGGCACGATCCGCGCGGTGTGATGCTGGCTTCATCCCGCGGTCGACCCAGCTGTTCGGCGCCTTCCTTGGCGAGCCGCGGACCTTCGGCCTGACGCTGCGCGGCCAAGTTCGGGCCGCCGGAGCGGCTGCGCCGGTGGTCGCACCGCCGCCGCCGCCGCCCCCGCCGCCGCCGGCAACGCAGACCTGCCCCGATGGGTCGGTGATCCTGGCGAGCGGCACTTGTCCGCCGCCGCCTCCGCCTCCGCCTCCGCCGCCGCCTCCGCCGGAGCCGGAACGCGGCTGAGCGCTTGCAGCGATATGAGAAAGGGCCTCGCCGGATCCGGCGGGGCCCTTTTGCTTGTGTCAGCCGGCGAGCTCGCCGCAGCGAGCAGCAGATTCGCGCGGAGCTCGCTTGCCTTCTGCTTCGCCGAGCTTCTTTCCGTCGGCGCCGCGTCAGGTAGAAGACGTCGACCGCGCGCTCGCCATAGGTGGCGATATGGGCCGAGTGGAGCTGATGGCCGGCGCCGTGAATCACATGGGCCAGCCGGGCGAGCAGGCCGGGCCGGTCGCGGGCATTGACCTCGACCACGGTGGTCCGGCTCGAGGCCTTGTCGGAGATCAGCACGCGCGGCGCGACGCGGAAGGCCTGTTCCCGGCCGGGCAGCTTGTCCGATCGCCGGAAGCGGCGGCTCGTCTCCTGGCCCGAAGCGCCCTGTCGATGGCAGTTGGCCAGCCGCTTGCTCAGGCTGGGCATCCTCATAGGCCTTGCCCCGCGCGTCCGTGACCAGCAGATTGTCGAGCGCCATGCCGTCGCGCGTGGTGTGAATCCGCGCATCGACGATCGATGCGCCGGCGCCGCTCAAGCGCGGCCGCGATGCGATAGAATAGGCCGGGCCGGTCGGGCGCGAAGACCGAAACGCGGGTCATGCCCGATACCGGATCGGGCGTGAGCACGACCGACGGTTCGGGATCGCCGAAATGGGTCTCTGCCGCGGCGACCTGCAGGGCATTGGCATGCTGCCACTCCGCCGGCTCCGCCAGCCAATAGCTGTCGGGCAGGCGCCGGGCATGGGCTCGGATTGCCGACGCTTTCCACGGCAGCGCATCGGCCAGTTGCTTGCTGGCGCGCCGCGACCTGCTCGGCCCTGCCGCGCTGCTTGTGGCCAAGCCGCAGCCGCTCCTCGGCAGCATCGAACAGCGAGCGCAGCAGCTGCCGCTTCCAATCGTTCCAGGTGCTCGGACCGACCGCGCGAATGTCCACCACGGTCAGGATCAGCAGCAGCCGCAGCCGTTCGGGACTTTGGACGGTTGGCGACGAAATCCTCGACGGTCTTGGGATCGGTCAGATCACGCCGGAAGGCGGTGTTCGACAGCAGCAGATGATATCGGACCAGCCAGGCGACCGTTTCGGTCTCCGCCTCGTCCAGCCCGAACCGCGGGCAAAGCTGCATCGCAACATCGGCGCCAAGCTCGCTATGGTCGCCGCCGCGGCCCTTGGCGATATCGTGCAGCAGCACCGCGACATAAAGCACCCGGCGCGATGCGATCTGCTCGAACAGCGCGGTCGACAGCGGATGGTCCTCCGCCAGCTCGCCTCGCTCGATCCTCGACAACAGGCCGATCGCCCGGATCGAATGTTCGTCGACGGTATAATGGTGGTACATGTCGAACTGCATCTGGGCGACCACTCGGCCGAAGTCGGGAACGAAGCGTCCGAAAACGCCAGCCTCGTTCATCCACCGGAGGACCACATCGGGCTTGTTTCGCGCCGTCAGCACGTCGAGGAACAGCGCGTTGCCGCGCGGGTCGTCGCGGACCTGGTCGACCAGCCGCGCGTCGCGCGATAGCCGCGCGCATCGCGTTGGGGTGAATTTCGAGGCCCTCGCGGGCGGCGAGCGCGAACAGCTCGACCAGTCGCACCGGGATCCCCGGAAAACCAGCCATCGTTGGGGATCGACAAGCGGCCACGATCAAGCGTGAAACCGTCGAGCCGCTTGGGCCGACGGCGGAACGTCGGCAGGGCGAAACGGCGACCCTGCTCGCCCATCTGTTCGTCCAGTTGAGCGAGGAACAGCCCCGTCAGGTCACCGACCGTTTTCGCATTCAGGAAATAAAATTGCATGAAACGTTCGACTGCCGACTTGCCCGGCCGGTCGGCGTAGCGCATGGCGTCGGCGATCTGCCGCTGCATGTCAAAGCCGAGCCGTTCCTCGGCCCGTCCGGCCGCGAGGTGAAGGTGGCAGCGTACCGACCAGAAGAATCGCTCGGCGCGCTCGAAGCGGCGATATTCGGCGGCGCTGAACAGACCCTTGTCGACCAGCTCGGCGGGTCTTTCGACCCCGAACACATATTGGCCGATCCAGTAGAGGGTGTGGAGATCGCGAAGCCCTCCCTTGCCGTCCTTGACGTTGGGTTCGACGACATAACGGCTGTCGCCCATCCGCTCGGTGGCGATCGTCGCGCTCGGCAAGTTTGGCAGCGACATAGTCCCGTTCGCTATTGGCGACCACTTCGGCGCGAAACCGACGCATCGCGTCGAAATGAAGCTCCTCGTCACCCCATATCCAGCGCGCCTTCGAGCAAGGCGGTCCGAACAGTTATATCCTCCTTTGCCGCGGCAATGACCTCGTCCGGCGAACGAACCGACTGGCCGACCTTCAGCTTCAGGTCCCACAATATGTAGAGCAGGGCCTCGATCGCCTGGCCGCACCAGGCGGATCCGCGTTGCGAAACAAGGAACATGAGATCGAGATCGCTGTAGGGCGCCATCTCGCCCCGGCCGGTGCCGCCCAGCCCGACGATGGAAATTCGGTCGCTCCCCATCAGGCGGCGGATGGACACGCTGCGTGACAAGGTCATAAGCGAGGCGAATAAGCTGGTCGGACAGGAAGGCGTAGGAAGCGGCGATCACCCTACCACGGCCGGGCTCAAGGGCGAGGCGGCGGGCAATTTCCTCGCGGCCCAGTTCCAACGCGGTACGCAGCAAGTTGGTCGCGTCGCGGTGCAGGTTCGCGTCAGGAAGGTCGCCAATCTGTTCGGCGACGGCACGGCGATCGATGATCGCTCGCCGGTCGGCGATCAGAGCAAAGCGGGGAGGCTGGCTCATCAGCCGTCGGCGGCAAGCCGCTTCAAAGCGTAGAGCGCTTCGAGCGCCTCGCGCGGCGTGAGGGCGTCGGGATCGAGCGCGGTCAGCGCTTCGGCCAGCGGATCCACTACCGGGAGGTCCACCTTCTGGCTGGCGAACAGCGGCAGGTCGTCGAGCCCAGCCGCAATTCCACCGGTCGCATCGCGCCCCGCCTCCAACTTGGCGAGGACTGACTTGGCGCGGGCAAGCACCAACGGCGGAAGGCCTGCAAGCTTGGCGACGGCAATGCCGTAGCTTCGGTCGGCGGGGCCATTTGCCGACCTCATGGAGCAGCACCAGCTCGCCCTTCCATTCGCGTGCCCGGACATGGTGCAGCGAAAGCGCTTCGAGGCGGTCGGCGAGGCGGGTCAGCTCATGGTAATGGGTAGCGAACAAGGTCCGTGCCCTGACCTGGTCATGCATCGACTCGACCACCGCCCAGGCAATGGCCAGCCCGTCATAGGTCGAGGTGCCTCGCCCGATCTCATCGAGGATGACAAGGCTGTTCGGCGTTGCCTGGGCGAGGATCGCGGCGGTTTCGACCATTTCGACCATGAACGTCGAGCGGCCGCGGGCGAGATTGTCCGCCGCGCCGACCCGGCTGAACAGCCGGTCGACGATGCCGATCCTGGCGCGCGCTGCCGGGACATAGCTGCCGGCCTGGGCAAGAAGCGCGGCGAGCGCCACTTGGCGGAGGAAGGTCGATTTTCCGCCCATATTCGGACCGGTGATCAGCCAGAGGCGATCATTCGGCCCGAGCGCGCAATCATTGGCGACGAATTGCTGACCCTCCCCGACCAGCGCTTCCTCGACAACCGGGTGGCGACTGGCTTCCAGCTCGATGCATGGTTGATCCACCAGGTGCGGCAGGCACCAGCCGCCCTCGGCTGCACGCGCGGCATGACTTGCCGCGACATCTATCCGGGCGATGGCGTCCGCTGTCCCTGCAATGCGTGGTGCGGCGGCTATGGCGAAGCCGGCAAGCTCTTCAAAATGAGCGGCCTCGGCGGACAGGGCGTGGGCTCCGGCTTCGACGACGCGGCTCGCCTCGGCTATGAAGGTCGGGAGAATTGAAACGCACTACTCCGGCCAGCGTCTGGCGATGGATAAAGCCCGAGTCCGGCGCCATCAGCCGGTCGGCATGGCGCGCGCTGACTTCGATATGATAGCCGAGCACGGCGTTGTGGCGGATCTTGAGCGTCGAAACGCCGGTTGCTTCGCGGTAGCGGGCTTCCAGCGCGGCGATGGCACGACGGCCGTCGCTGCCGGTCGAACGAAGCGCGTCGAGCGCGGCGTCATAGCCCTCGGCGATATAGCCGCCTTTCGATGCGTCGAGCGGCGGCGAGTCGACCAGCGCTGCGCAGAGCCGATCGGTCAGCGCGGCATGGCCGCCGAGGTCCGGCAATAGCGCGGCGAGCAGGTCGGGCCGCTCGGGCTCTGACTCCAGTCCAGCCTTGAGTGCGGCGCTCGCCCGGAGCCCGTCGCGCAGTAATGCGAGGTCGCGCGGACTGAACCCCGACCGGCGACAAGGCGGCCGAGCGCGCGCCCGATGTCGGGCATGGCCTTGAGCGCTTCGCGCAAACGCTCGCGGCGGATAGGCTCGTCGTGAAGCCATTGGACTAGCGCCAATCGCGCTTCGATCGCTCGAACGTCGGTTAGCGGCGCACTGAGGTCCGCGGCGAGCAGGCGGCGGCCGGGCGCCGTGACGCAACGGTCGATGCAACCCAGCAGGCTTCCCGCCACGACTGCCCGCCTGGGTCCGGCAGATCTCCAGGCTGTCTCGAGTGGCGGGTCGATCGCCATGTGTCCGGAACGGGCAATCGCGCTTCGGCGCGCCGAGGAAAGCGGACGCGTCTTTCTGGGTGGCGTGGAGATAGGCCAGCAGTCCGCCCGCCGCGGCCAGCTCGGCCCGGCCGGGCGCGCCGAAACCATCGAGCGTCGCGACGCCAAAGCGGTCCTTGAGCGCACGCTCGCCGGCCAGGCTGTCGAACCCGCCCTTGCCCGGTGTGACGGTGACGCCCGGCACATTCTCCGCAGAAATAGTCTCGGCCGGCGAAAGGCGCGCCAGTTCGGCCTGAAGTTCGCCCGGGCCGCATGCGACCATCTCGAACCGGCCGGTCGAAATGTCGGCGGCGGCAATCGCCCATTCGTCTCCGGCGCGGGCGACGGCCGCCAGCCAGTTGGCGCTGCCGCATTCGAGCAACGTCTCCTCGGTCAGCGTGCCAGGCGTCACCAGCCGGATGATCGCCCGCTCGACCAGCGCCTTGGAGCCACGCGCCTTGCGCGCCTCGGCCGGGCTCTCGATCTGCTCGGCAATGGCTACGCGGAAGCCGCCGCGGATCAGCCGCGCGAGATAGCTTCGGCGGCATGGACCGGCACACCGCACATCGGCACCGGCTCGCCGCCGTCCGCGCCGCGCTTGGTCAGCGCGATGTCGAGGCAGGCCGCGGCCGCCTTGGCATCGTCGAAAAACAGCTCGAAGAAATCGCCCATCCGATAGAATAGCAACGCGTCGCCCGCCTCGGCCTTGAGGCGGTGATATTGCGCCATCATCGGCGTCTGCTTGGGGAGGTCGTCGGCGCGGGCCATTCCGTCAATCGTAGCGGCAAAGAGGGCGCCAAGCGAGGGTGACTCTTTGGGCAAAAGGCCGCTAAAGCGCTCGCCGACAGGAGAGAGAATGAGCGAGAGCAACGTCAAATTCACGCGCGACGAAGCGCTGGATTTCCATAGTCGCGGGCGGCCGGGCAAGATCGAGATCATCGCTTCCAAGCCGATGGCGACGCAGCGCGACCTCAGCCTCGCCTATTCGCCCGGCGTCGCGGTTCCGGTCGAAGCAATCGCCGGGGATCCGGGCAAGGCCTATGACCTCACCGCCAAGGGCAATCTTGTCGCGGTCATCTCCAACGGCACCGCCATCCTCGGCCTCGGCAATCTCGGCGCGCTTGCGGCTCGAAGCCGGTGATGGAAGGCAAGGCGGTGCTGTTCAAGCGCTTCGCCGATGTCGATTCGATCGATCTCGAGGTCGACACCACCGACCCCCAGCGGTTCATCGAGGCGGTCGAGTTGCTCGGCCCCAGTTTCGGCGGGATCAACCTCGAGGACATCGCTGCGCCCGACTGCTTCATCATCGAGCAGGCGCTCAAAGAGCGGATGAACATTCCGGTGTTCCATGACGACCAGCATGGCACCGCGATCATCACCGCCGCCGGCCTGATCAACGCCTGCTTCCTGACCGACCGCGAGTTCAAGGATATCCGCGTCGTCGTCAACGGCGCCGGCGCGGCGGCGATCGCCTGCACCGAGCTGATCAAGGCGATGGGCGTGCGCGGCAACCATGTCATCATGTGCGACCGCAAGGGCCGCTCTATCCACAGGGCCGCGACCGACCTCGACCAGTTCAAGTCGGCCCATGCGGTCGAGACAGACCGACGGACGCTTGCACGAGGCGTTGGACGGCGCCGACGTGTTCCTCGGCCTGTCCGCGGCAGGCGCGCTCAAGCCGGACATGGTCGAGGCGATGGCGCGCCCAGCCGATCATCTTCGCCATGGCCAATCCCGGATCCCGAGATCCCCGCCCGACGCCAAGAAAGCGCGGCCGGATGCGATCGTCGCCACCGGCCGCTCGGATTATCCCAACCAGGTCAACAATGTGCTCGGCTTCCCCTTCATCTTCCGCGGCGCGCTGGACGTTCGCGCGACCGGGATCAACGAGGAAATGAAGATCGCTGCCGCCAATGCGCTGGCCGAGCTGGCGCGCGAAGCCGTGCCGGAAGAAGTTGCGGCGGCCTATGGCGGCGTCAGCCACAGCTTCGGCCCCGACTATATCATTCCCGCTCCGTTCGATCCGCGGCTGATCGAGATCGTGCCTTGCGCAGTCGCCGAGGCGGCAATGAAGAGCGGGCGTAGCGCAAAAACCGATCGCCGACATGGACTGCCTATCGCCGGACCTTGCGGGCGCGCCTGAACCCGACCGCATCGATGCTGAGCCTCGCCTATGAAGCCGCGAGGGCCAATCCCAAGCGTGTGCTGTTCGCCGAGGGCGAGGAGGACAATGTGCTTCGCGCGGCTATCGCCTTCCGCGAAGGCGGATATGGCACGCCGGTGCTGGTCGGCCGCGAGGATGTCTATGACAAGCTCGCCGCGCTTGGGGTCGACGATCCGCAAAGCTATGAGGTGCTCAACAGCCGCAACTCGCCGCTGGTCGGGCGGGCGGTCGATTTCATCTACGCCAAGCATCAGCGGCACGGCATGCTGCGCCGCGCGGTCGAGCGGATGGTCAACCAGGACCGCAACACCTTCGCCGCCGCGATGCTCGCATTGGGCGAAGGCGATGCGATGATCACCGGCACGACCCGGCCGTTCAGCCAGTCGCTCAATCAGGTCCGCTGGGTGATCGACGATGAGGATGGGCCGACGCCGTTTGGAATCCATGTCGTTGCCGCGCGGGGCCAAACCGTGCTGATCGCCGACACGGCGGTGACCGAGCGGCCGACTGCCGAGCAATTTGCGGCGATTGCCATGCGTTCGGCGACCTTCGCCCGCCGCATGGGTCAGGAGCCGCGGGTCGCCTTCATCAGCTATACGACGTTCGGCAATCCGCCGGGACGGCACATCGAAGAGCTGCGCGACGCGGTGAAATTGCTCGACACGCTGGAGACCGATTTCGAATATGAAGGCGAAATGGGCCCGGACGTCGCGCTCAACCATGAGATGCAGGCCAAATATTATCCGTTCAGCCGCCTCACCGGGCCAGCCAACATCCTCGTGATGCCGGGCCTCCAGTCGGCCAATATCTGTTCCAAACTGATCAGGGCGCTGGGCGGGGAGATTGCGCTCGGACCCTATCTGATGGGCATGGCTCTGCCGGTTCAGATTGCGCCGATGACCGCGACGACTTCCGACCTCGTCACGCTTGCAGTGCTGGCCGGCGGCGGTGCGCGACGCGATCCGCAGGGTCGCCGGCGCGAAAAGCGTAGCGCTGCCGATTGTCAGAGGCGTAATGCGGTGGCTTCGCAGTGGGGGAGACTCGCAATGCTCATTACCAGGCGCCACCTCGTGGTCGGCGTCGCGGCAGTTGCTTCCGTTTCCGCGGCCAAGGCACAAAAGCTGGCTGCAACTTCGGCCCAGGACCTAGGGCCCTTCTATCCGATCCTCCGGCCCGCCGATCATGATGCCGACCTCACGCGCCTGAAAGGGCGGAATGGCATTGCGATGGGCCAGCCGATCAACGTTATCGGCCGAGTGGTCGACCTTCATGGCAATCCGATCCGCAATGCCCAGGTCGAGCTGTGGCAATGCAACGCGGCGGGCCGCTACGACCATCCTGGCGACCGGGCCAACCCGGCTGCGCTCGATCCGAACTTCCAGGGGTTTGCCCGGCTGGCGACCGATCGCGATGGCCAGTTCAAGTTCCGATCGGTGAAGCCCAAGGACTATGACACGCCGGTCGGCCGGCGGACGCCGCATATCCATTTCGCGATCGACGGCCGTGCCGAACGGTTGGTGACGCAAATGTATTTCCCGAACGAGGCGCTCAACGACGTCGATTTCGTCCTGAAGAACGCCGATCCCAGGCAAAGCGTTATTGCCGAGGCGGTTGATCCGCTATCCGGCGACGCCCAGGCGCTGGCGTTTCGCTGGACCGTGGTGTTGGCGCCAGGGCTGAGCTAGATGCGCTCGACCTGGCTGACTCCGTCGGCGGCGCGAAGGGCGGCGATCAAGCTGTGCAGATGGGCGAGGTCGTGAACCTCGACATCGACATGGAAGGTGTGGAAGCTGCCGTCGCGATGGGCCAGCACCAGGTTGACGATATTGGCGCCCTTGGCGCCGATGATGCTGGCCATTTCGCCCAGCGCGCCGGCGACGTCGCGCAGGATCACCATCAGCCGCGCGGTGCCGCCATCCGATCCGTCGCCCCAGGCCAGGTCGAGCCAGTCGGCATCGACCCCGCTGGCCAGCTTGTCGCAGCCGATGACATGGACTTCGATGCCTTCATCCTCGCGGCGGAGGCCGACGATGCGGTCGCCCGGGATCGGGTGGCAGCATGCGGCAAGGTCGTAAGCGACGCCCGGGGTCAGCCCCTTGATCGAAATTGCGGTGCGCTGGCCGATCGGGCGCGGTCGCGACGTCGCCGCCGGCCGAACCGGGCATCAACGCCTCCATCAGCTCGACGTCGGAGATCGAACGGCGTGCGATCTTGATCATCAGCGCGTCGCTCGTCTTCGACCTTCAGCGTCTTGCATCGCCCGCTTTAGCGCCTCGGCGCCGAGCGGAGCGGGCAGCCGCGCGACGATCTCGTCGTAGATCTTGCGGCCAAGCTCGATCGTCTCGTCGCGTTCCTTGTGGCGGACGAAGCGGCGGATGCCGGCGCGCGCCTTGCCGGTGACGACGAAGCGCAGCCACGACGGCTGCGGATGCTGGGCCTCGGAGGCGAGGATTTCGACCTGGTCGCCATTGTCGAGGATTGTCCGCAGCGGCACCACCCGGCCGTTGACCTTGGCGCCGACGGTCTGGTCGCCGAGGTCGGTATGGACCGCATAAGCGAAGTCGACCGGGCGTTGCGCCCTTGGGCAGCTGGATCAGTTCGCCCCGCGGAGTGAAGGCGAATATCCGGTCCTGGTACATCGCCATCCGGGTATGCTCGAGCAGCTCCTCCGGGCTGCCGGCATGATCGAGGATTTCGACCAGGTCGGAGATCCACGGGACCTTCATTTCATCGGCTCGGGCTGCCTCTCCTTGTAAGCCCAGTGCGCCGCCAGGCCCGCGCTCGGCCTGAGCGTGCATTGCTTGTCGCGGATCTGGATTTCGATGCGCGACTTGCAATCATGGATGACGGTGGTGTGGAGCGAACGGTAACCGTTGCGCTTGGGGGTCGAGATATAATCCTTGTAGCCGGCCCGGAACCATCGGCCAGCGCTGGTGGATCAGGCCTAGCGCCTGATAGCATTCGTCGGGATTGCCGACGATGACGCGGAACGCCATTACGTCCGACAATTGCTCGAAGCTGATGTGCCGCTCGGCCATCTTCTTCCAGATCGAAAAGGGGTGCTTTTCCCGGCCGGTGACCTCCGCTTCGAGGCCATGGTCGGCGAGATAGAGCTGCAGCCCCAGGCCGATCCGGTTGACCAGGTCGCCGCCCGGCCTCGTGCAGTTGCTGCAGCCGCCGGGTGATCGAGGCATAGGCGTCGGGCTCCAGCTGCCGGAATGCCAGCCCCTGCATCTCGTTCATGATCTCGTACATGCCGATCCGCTCGGCGAGCGGGGCATAGATATCCATCGTCTCCTTGGCGATTCGGCGGCGCTTTTCCTCCGACTTGATGTGATGGAGCGTTCGCATGTTGTGCAGGCGGTCGGCCAGCTTAACCAGCAGCACGCGGATGTCGTCGGACAGCGCGAGCAGAAACTTGCGGAGATTTTCGGCGGCGCGCTCATTTTCCGACTGCGCCTCGATCTTGCTGAGCTTGGTGACCCCGTCGACCAGCCGCGCGACGTTGGCCCCGAACAGTTTCTCGATCTGCTCCGGGCGTCGCGACCGTGTCCTCGATCGTGTCGTGAAGGATTGCGGTGACGATCGTCTCGTCGTCGAGCTTTAGATCGGTGAGGATGCCCGCGACCTCGATCGGGTGCGAGAAATAAGGATCGCCCGAAGCACGGACCTGGGCGCCATGCGCCTTCATCGAAAAGACATAGGCGCGGTTGATCAGCGCCTCGTCGGCGTCGGGATCATAGGCCCGGACCTTCTCGACCAGTTCATACTGTCTCAGCACGCGGCCAATGTGGGCGAGCTGAGGTGTCATCTTCGCAAGCGCGAAAAAAAATGGGCCGGTCCGCGCGGATCGCGGACCGGCCCATCAGGAGCCACGCGCGTGCGGCGCGGCTCGGGGAGATTAATTGGCCTTTGCAAGCGCGTTCGGACGCGCCGTCCTTGGCCGACAGCATTGCACTTGTCGAGCTGGTCGGCGGTCAGCGCCCGGCCATCGGCAGCAAAGCTTTCGAGCCGGCCGGCGCGCTTGGCGAGGTCCTGGCACAGCACCAGCGGGCGGCTGGCTTCGGTCGAGCCCCGGCACGCGTCGGCGCCACAGTCCCAGCTGATATCCTTGCCGATGATCTTGGCTGCCGGCCGGAGCGGTCGACCGGCTTGGCCGAATAGGTGCCGGCGAACGCGGGAGCGGCGAGCAGCGCGGCAGCGGCGATGAATGCGGCGACACGAGTTCATGTTGGCCTCGGGTTTTGCGTTTCGGAGTGAAACCTTTTAACCGATTCTGCGTTGCAACTTGCAACTGTTATTTTGCAGTTCATCGTGCATAAGTGAGCGCTGGAGAGGTCTTCGCGTTGAATTGTCATCAGGCCATCAAGGCCGAACCGGACATTGAAGCATTCAAGGCGGCTGCGCTGCGGTGCCCATTGCCGTCGGCGGTCGAATTGATCGGCGAGAAATGGGCCTTCCTGATCCTGCGCGGCGCGCTGAACGGGCTTGAGCATTTCGAGCAGTTCCAGGCCGGCCTAGGCATCGCCCGCAACATCCTGTCCAATCGGCTGGCGAAGCTGGTCGAGGGCGAAATTCTCGAGCGCAACCCTGACCCGGCCGATCGGCGCAAAGTCGTCTATTCGCTGACGCCCAAGGGCGAAGCGCTGCTTCCGGTCGTGCTGGCGCTCCGCCAATGGGGCGAAGATTGGGGCCATGGCTGCCAGGAGATTTTCCTCGCCGACAAGCATCGACGGCAAGCCGGTGCGGCGGATCTGCGTCCTCGCCGCATGACGGGCGCGAGCTGAAGCTCGGCGACATGATGTGGGTCGACCGGGCCACCGGCGCCAGCGTCGAGCACCCCGGCCGCTAAACTAAAAAGGGCGGCCCCTGAGGGCCGCCCTATTCAAACTCGAAACCGACTTGCGATCACTCGTAATCGCCACCCGACGGCGTCGGGCGCGGCGGCGCGGCGGCGGTCAGGCGCAACGCCTCGGCCGATTCGCTCAGGCTCGCCAGTTCATCAGTCTCGTCGTCCTCGTCGATGCGGACGCGCTGGAGGTTGGAGACGATCGACTCCTCGAGATGCTTCGGCTTGACCGTCTGTTCGGCGATCTCGCGCAGGGCGACGACCGGATTCTTGTCGCGGTCGCGATCGATGGTGAGATCGGCACCGCCCGAGATCTGACGAGCGCGCTGCGCCGCCATCAACACCAGGTCGAACCGGTTGGAAACCTTGTCGACACAATCTTCGACCGTCACGCGCGCCATTGTCGCTCCGCTTTCTTCATCGGGCTGTGGGAAGGCCGGCGAGATAGGGAGAAGGCGTTCAAGAGTCAATGAAATCGCGTGCGCGCTTGCCTTGCCAGTCGGGCGTGCCCCCTCCAGAGTGCAGCGGATGGCCGATGCTGACCCGCCTGAACCCGAACCCGAACGCACAGTGGAGGTCGAAGGCAATCGGCTGACGCTGTTGACCGCAGGGCCCGGGCTGCTGACGGCCCTGCTCGCGCTGATCGACGGCGCCGAGCGGTCGGTTAGGCTGCTCTATTATATCTATCGTGCCGACAAATCGGGGGAGCAGGTTCATGCAGCGATAGAGCGGGCGCTCGATCGGGGTGTGAAGGTTTCGCTGCTGGTCGATGGCTTCGGCTATCATGCGCACGACGATTTTTTCACGGCGCTGGTCGATAAGGGGCTGACCTTCTGCAGCTTTCACCCCACGTTTGGGCGGCGCTACCTTATCCGCAACCACCAGAAGCTTGCGCTGGCCGACGAGCGGCCGGTGCTGATCGGCGGCTTCAACGTCGAGGACAGCTATTTCGGCACGGTCGAGGAGGGCGCGTGGCGCGACCTCGGGTTGCTGGTCGAGGGTCCCGCCGTCGGCGCGGCTGACCCCCTATTACGACGAGCTGATTGGCTGGTCGATGACCAAGGGCGGCGAAGATCCGCGCGCTCAATCGCATCATTCACCGCTTCAGCGAAAATCATGGCGTCCTGCAGTGGACCTTCGGCGGGCCGACCCGCGGCCTTTCGCCGTGGGCGACCGCGACTTCGCGCGATCTTCTGTCGAGCCGCGACGTGGAGATGATCGCTGCCTATTTCGCCCCGACCTGGGCGATGCTGCGCCGGATCGGCCGCGTCGGACGGCGGGGGCGCGCGCGGATCATCACCGCCGCCAAGTCCGACAATCATGCGACCATCGCAGCCGCCCGCTACACCTATAAGAACCTGCTCCGGCGAGGGGTCGAGATATTCGAATATCAGCCGACCAAGCTCCATTCGAAGCTGGTCGTGCTCGACGACATCGTCCACATCGGCTCGTCCAACTTCGACATCCGCAGCCTCTATCTCAACCTGGAGATGATGCTGCGGGTCGACGACTCCGGCTTCGCGGCGATGATGCGCGACTATTTCGAGGAGGAGCTTGCCGCCTGCGAGGCGATCACGCCGACGCTGCACAAGCAGCGGTCGGGCTGGCTGACCCGCCTCATCCAGGCGATGAGTTTTTTCCTGGTGACCACCGCCGACTATACGCTGACGCGGCGGCTCAATTTCGGACGAATTTAGGCCCTGTCGCGCCAGGCCCAGAACAGCCTCGCCGGCGGCACGTTGATCCACTCGAAGCCGCGATCGATCCGCTCGAAATGCGGCGCGATGAAGTCCCGCACCTTGGGGCTGAACTGATAGACCAGGAAGGCTCCGCCGTCGCGGATCGCCCGTCCGGTGGCGGCGCCGATCGCTTCGCCGACACCTGGCGGCAGGGTCGAGAAGGGCAGGCCGGACAGCACATAGTCGGCGTGATCGAAACCATGCTCGGCAATGATCTGTTCGACATCCGCGGCGGAACCATGGATCGGCGACGAACCGATCGTCATCGATGTCACCGTTGAGATAGTCGATGAAGTCCGGGTTGGTATCGATCGCGATCAGCTTGGCGTCCGGCCCGAGCTTCTCGAGTATCGGGCGGGTGAAGGTGCCGACCCCCGGACCATATTCAACGAACAACCTGGTGGCGGACCAATCGACCGGCTTCAGCATTCGGTCGATCAGGATGCGGCTCGAAGGAATAACTGATCCGACCATCACAGGATGCTTGAGGAACCCCCTCAAAAACTGCCAGCGCGGGCTCTTGCGGTCGCGGCCGGCCCGGAGGCCATGGCGGCGCTTGCCGTTCAGCTGACTGGCTCGAGTGGCGTTCAAGACGGGCTCCAATAAATTTCCAACGGCCGATGGCGTTCGCAAATCGGCACGCGCTTGGCAAGGCAAATGGCGGCTTTCGCCCACGGTTGGGCGAGCTTAAGGCACAAGTCATGCAGTTGGTTCCTTCCCGCCCGCGCGTTGCCGGCAGCGCGCTGACGACGCCGCACTTCCTCCTGCTTTATGCCGCGATGTTGGTCGCGGCCGCCGGCAACACAGCGCTCCAGTCGGTAATGCCCGCGATCGGACGGGAGATCGGCATTTCCGATTTCTGGGTTACCATGTCCTACACTTGGTCCGCGGTGCTTTGGGTCGCGCTCGCCCCTTTCTGGGCGCGGAAAAGCGACCGGCATGGTCGCAAGGCGCTCACGCTGCTGGGGGTCGGCGGGTTCATTGCGTCAATGACCTTGTGCGGCCTGGCGTTGCTCGCCGGGCTCAAGGGCGCGCTGGCCGGAGGGCTGACGTTCGCCACCTTCGCCGTCTGCCGCGCGCTCTATGGCTCGCTGGGTTGCGCGACGCCCAGCGCCACCCAGGCCTATCTCGCCTCGCGCACCCGTCGTTCGGCGCGGGTGGAGGCCCTGTCGGCGCTGTCGAGCAGCTTTAGCCTGGGTACGATCGTCGGCCCCGCCCTGGCACCGCTGTTCGTGCTGCCGATCGTTGGGCTGGCCGGGCCGCTGTTCGCCTTTGCGGCCATCGCGGTTGTTGTATTTGTAGCGATCCTTGCCGGGCTGCCCGACGACACCAAGCCGCGCCACGGGCGTCGCGCGGGCCATGGCGCGGCGATGAGCTATCCTTCGCTCGGCAGCTCGCCCACCGGCGCCAGCGTCATCGCCGCGACCTCGCCCAAGGTGCCGCGGCTCAAGTGGAACGACCCGCGTATTCGCGACTGGATCATCGCCGGAGTAGTGGCAGGTCACGCCCAGGCAGCAACGCTCGCCTGTCTTGGCTTCTTCGTCATCGACCGCCTTCACCTCGCCCCTCATGGATCGGAACAGTCGATAGCAATCGTGATGATGGCCGGCGCCGCCGCGACCCTCGCGGCACAATGGGGGCTGATACCGCGGCTCGGTTTGAGCCCGCGCTCGCTGATCCTGTGGGGCTGCGTGATTGCCGCGGCCGGGCTGCTGGTGACGATGGCGGCAACCGAACTCTACGGCCTCGTGCTGGGATTCGGAATTGCCAGCCTCGGCTTCGGCTTCACCCGGCCGGGCTTTACCGCAGGCGCCAGCCTGGCCGTCCCGCTCGGCGAGCAAGGCGGCGTCGCGGGAGTGGTCACCGCCGCGAACGGGATCAGCTATGTCGCCGCACCTGGCATCGGCATGCTGCTCTATGCCGCGGACCCGCATTGGCCATTCGCGATTGGCGCGGCATTGTTGCTGATGCTGCTGCTATGGGGTCGACGGCGGCTCGCCACTACCGTCTGAGCCGGTCTTGCCGGGACCGCGCGGGCGAAGCATCCCGGGCAGGACGAACCCGATCCCGCCGACAGGCCTTACCGCATCGGATTTAAGCGTGTCCTGAATCCTCGCATAGTCGGCCAGCATCTCCTCCGTGACCGAGGCGCGGGTTTCCTTCAGGGCCGCCTCGAAGTCGGCCTTCGTTACCTCGGCGCTTTCCAACCCGCGACGAAGCGCAGTCAGGCCGGCGCGGCGGACGAGGTCCTCCAGGTCGGCGCCAGTGAAGCGTTCGGTGCGCTGGGCTAGCGAATCCAGGTCGACGTCCTTGGCCAGCGGCATGGCCTTGGTGTGAATCGCCAGGATCTGGCGGCGGCCTCCGGTATCCGGGGTGCCGACATAGATGAGTTCGTCGAACCGGCCGGGGCGGAGCAGTGCCGGGTCGATCAGGTTCGGCCGGTTGGTCGCGCCGATCAGAACGACATTGTTGAGCTCCTCGAGCCCGTCCATCTCGGCGAGGATGGTGTTGACCACCCGCTCGGTGACCTGCGGCTCGCCCATGCCGCCGCCACGCGCCGGGACCAGGCTGTCGAGCTCGTCGATGAAAATGACGGTCGGCGCGACTTGGCGGGCGCGGGCGAAAAGGCGGGCGATCTGCTGCTCGCTCTCGCCATACCATTTGTGAAAGAAGGTCGCTCGACTTGGTGGCGATGAAATTGGCCTCGCTTTCACGCGCGGTTGCCTTGGCGAGGAGCGTCTTGCCGGTGCCCGGTGGGCCGTAGAGCAGGAACCCCTTGGCCGGCCGAATGCCAAGCCGCTTGAACGCACCGGGATGCCTAAGCGGAAGCTCGACGCCTTCGCGAAGCTTGTCGCGAGCCGAGTCCAGCCCGCCGACATCGTCCCAGCCGATGTTCGGGACCTGAACCATTACCTCCCGCATCGCCGACGGCTGGACGCGCTTCAGGGCATTGTCGAAATCACTGGACTCGACCGACAGCGTGTCGAGCACCTCGGTCGGAATGCTCTGCTCGGCGAGGTTGAGCTTGGGCATGATCCGGCGAACAGTTTCCAGTGCTGCCTCCCGGGTCAGGGCCGCCAGGTCGGCCCCGACGAAGCCGTAGGTGCGCCGCGCCAGCTCGTCGAGATTGACCCCCTCGGCCAGCGGCATGCCGCGGGTGTGGATGCCGAGGATTTCGCGCCGTGCCGTGCTCGTCGGGCACGCCCACGACGATTTCGCGGTCGAACCGGCCGGGCCGGCGAAGCGCCTCATCAAGCGCCTCGGGACGGTTGGTTGCCGCGATGACGACCAGATTTTGCCGCGGCTCGATGCCGTCGAGCAGTGTCAGCAGCTGGGCGACCAGGCGCTTTTCCGCCTCGCCGCTGACCTGGCCGCGCTTGGGTGCGATCGAATTGATCTCGTCGATGAAGATGATCGAGGGGGCGTTCTGCGACGCCTGCTCGAACAGCTCGCGCAGCTTCTTCTCCGACTCGCCATAGGCAGAGCCCATGATTTCGGGGCCGGCGATGTGGAAGAATTGTGCGTCGCTTTCATTAGCCACCGCGCGGGCCAGCAGCGTTTTGCCGGTGCCGGGCGGGCCGTGCAGTAAAACGCCCTTGGGCGGATCGACGCCGAGCCGTTGGAACAGTTCGGGATGGCGCAGCGGAAGCTCGACCATCTCACGCAGCTGGTCGATCGTGTCTGTCATCCCGCCAAGATCGTCATAAGTGACGTCGGCCCGCCGTTCGCCCTCCTTCTTCTCGGTAAATTCGGACAGCAGTTCGACTTGGGTCTGCTCGTCGATGTGAACTATTCCTCGGGGAGCGGTCGAAACCACGGTCAGCCGGATTTCCTGAAGTGCGAAGGCGGGAGCGTTGAGCAACTGCCGGATATGCTCTGGCATGTCGGCGTTAACGCGCTGATGCCCCGAGGTGGCGACGGTGTCGCCCTCGCAGAATGGCCGCCCTTCGAAGCTGCGCTTGAGCGCTTCGGCCGACCCCTGGAGGCGGATGTTGTTCTGCGCCGGGGCGAAGACGACACGGGTGGCGGGCTTGCTGTGCGCCTTGTGGACCTCCACGAAGTCGCCCGATCCGACACCGGCGTTGGCGCGCTGCAGGCCATCGAGGCGGATGATGTCGAGACCCTGATCTTCGCCGTAGGGGCGGATCGCGCGGGCCGCGGTCGATCGCTTGCCCGCGATCTCGATCACGTCGCCTTCTTTCAGGCCGAGCTCTTCCATCAGCTTGATTGGCAGCCGGGCGACACCGCGACCGCTGTCGGCCGGGGGCAGGTTGGCGACCTGCACGCGCCGGACCAGAGTATCCACAGTCGCCATCCGTTCCCTCTCCAACATTGACGGAAAACCGGCCCCCACCGAGACCCAACAAAGTGCTGCTTTGATGGGACCGCTTATGCGCCGCCTAAGCAACGGCGACGGGGCAATGAGGTTCAATCTGGGGGCGGAATGACAATAAAAAAAGGCCGGGCGTCGCCGCCCGGCCGGAAGTTCAGGAGAGGATGCCTCGAAAGGCAGCAACTTTATCGCACTGCACAATTTATTTCGCAAGTGCAAAATCGCAGGTGCGAGATGAATGATTAATCAAGTCCAAGTTGCAGAGGAGTGGCAGGGAGGCGGCAATATGCTAGGGAAACATATGAGTTGGGGGTCATCCGTGGAATGGAACGCCGACTAAGCGCAATTTTGGCCGCCGACGTGGTCGGATACAGCCGCCTGATGGGCGCAAACGAGGTCGGCACGCTGACCAGCCTCAAGAGTCATCGTGCCGAATTGATCGATCCCACCATCGCCGAGCATCAGGGGCGGATCGTCAAGCTGACCGGCGACGGCATGCTGATCGAGTTCCCGAGCGTCGTGAACGCGGTAGAGTGCGCCACCGAAATCCAACAGGACATGCCGGTTCGCAATGCGGGAATCGCGGAAGACCGCCGGATCGAGTTTCGCATCGGCATCAATCTTGGCGATGTGATCGTCGACGACGAGGATATTTTCGGTGACGGGGTCAATGTCGCGGCAAGGCTGGAAAGCGTTGCCAAGCCCGGCGGCATCGCCGTGTCGCAATCGGTCCGCGACAATGTGGGTAACCGGCTCGACCTGGTGTTCGAGGATATTGGCGACCAGCAGCTCAAGAACATCGAATTCCCGGTTAGAGTCTACAATGTTCAATTTGGCGACATGCCCACGCGTCCCAAGGGCCAGGGTCCGGAGGAACTCGCCGAGGCCGACAAGCCCTCGATCGCGGTGCTTCCGTTTAACAACATGAGCGGCGATCCCGAGCAGGAATATTTCTCCGACGGCATCTCCGAGGACATCATCACCGATTTGAGCAAGATTTCCGGTTTGTTCGTGATCGGTCGCAACACCAGCTTCGGCTATAAGGGCATGTCACCGCAGCTCCAACAGGTGGCTTCGGACCTGGGCGTCAAATATCTGCTTGAAGGAAGCGTCCGCAAGGCCGGGCAACGAGTTCGAGTCAACGCCCAGCTGATCGACGGATCGAACGGAGGGCATCTTTGGGCGGATCGCTACGACCGCGATCTTACCGATATTTTCGCAATCCAGGACGAAATTACCCATGCGATCGTCGAGCAACTGAAAATTCGGCTTCTACCCAAGGAAAAGAAGGCGATTACGCAAGCACCCACGGCGAACGTCGAGGCGTATAATTATTACCTCAAGGGCCGCCAATTCTCACATAATTTTACCAAGTCGTTTCTTCTCCTGGCGCGGCAGATGTTCTCCAAGGCGCTTGAGCTCGATCCCAATTATGCTCGTGCCTACGCTGGAATGGCGAGCTGCAGTTCACGGCTTAAAACCTGGTACAAAATTCCAATCGAGCCGGAAGAGATACTCTCGATCGCAGCCAAAGCGCTGGAGCTCGATCCCAACCTCGCCGAAGCCTATGCGGCCCAGGGCGAAGCCTTGAGCGCCAGCGGGCGAAAGGGTGAGGCAGAATCTGCGTTTGAACGTGCGCTTGAGCTGGAGCCCAACCATTTCGAGGGCCATCTGTTCTATGCGCGCTTCAATGTGACTCAAGGCAATCTCGAACGGGCCGCCGAGCATTATGAGCGCGCTCTCGAAATCCAGCCCGACGACTCCCAAGCCCCGTTTCTGTTGCAGATCGTCTATCGGACCCTTGGGCGCGACGAGGAGTCGGAAAGATACGGGCGCCTGGGGCTGAAGCGGGCGGAGGAAGAGCTGCGGCTCCATCCCGAGAGTTCCCGGCCCGCACAGCTTGGCGCCTGCGCACTGGCCTCGCTAGGCGAAAAGGAGAAGGCGCTGAAGTGGCTTGAGCGTGTCATGATCATTGACCCGGACGACAATGGTGCTCGCTACAATGCGGCCTGTACCTATGCCCAGTTGGGCGAGTTTGACCGGGCCATCGACTTGTTGAATGTTTGGGTGAAGGACGCCGGGCTCGAACAGAAAACCTGGTTCCTCCATGATGCCGATCTCGACCCGGTCCGCGATCATCCCCGTTATCCGGCGTTGCTGGAGATGGTCGACACTAACCAGTCGGCTCTTACGCTTGGACCAGCCGTAACGACCTAGTCATCAGGGCCTCCATGCAGCGAGCGATCCCATCCGGGCGCATCCTCGCAACGCCAAGTCGATCGAGTTCATCGACGCCAAGATCGCGGAGCGAGAACTGTCATAGCTTGATCGACCCGGCGATCCGCCGGACCCAACTCCGCGGGAAGAAACGGTGCGCCTGGGCCGTGGATTTGTTCATCAGGCCGGGAATTACGATCGCCTGTCCCCTCTCCAATCCCTTGAGGCCGGCACGGACAACCGAAGCGCTGTCGGCTGCAAACCTGCTCGACGGGCCGCTCGGCCCGGAAACCGGCGACCTCGCCGAACTCGGTAGCGGTCGGACCAGGGCAGAGGGCGCCGACGACGACCCCCTTCGTCTTCACCTCCTCGTGCAGCGCCTCGCTGAACGACAGGACGAACGCCTTGGTCGCGAAATAGACCGCCATGCCGGGCCCCGGCTGAAAGGCGGCGGTCGAGGCGACGTTGAGGATCGCACCTGACTTGCGCTCGATCATGCCGGGCAGCACCGCATGGGCAAGCTCGGTCAGCGCGCCGCAATTGAGGTCGATCATCTGCCGCTGACGCTTGCCGTCCAGCTCGGCGAAGCGGCCGGCTAAGCCCGAAGCCGGCATTGTTGACCAGCAGCTCGACATGTTCGCCGTGCGCGGCGAGGTCGGCCATCAGCCGGTCGACGGCGCCGGGCATGCTCAAGTCCTCGCCGACTCGCCCGGGCATTGCCGAGTTCGCGCTGCGAGCGCTTCGAGCCGCTCCTTGCGCCGGGCAACCAGCACCAGCCGCTTGCCCTTGGCGGACAGCTGGCGCGCGAAATCCACGCCCAGGCCGGCGGAGGCGCCAGTGATCAGCGCGACGCGCGCGTCGTCACTTAGGAAACCGTCGCCTTGACGATCTTGCCCGGCTCGCGCGGCGGCTCGCCGACGGGGAGGGCGTCGACATGCTCCATGCCGCTCTCGACCTGGCCCCAGACGGTATATTGGTTGTCGAGGAAGCCGGCGTCGTCGAAGCAGATGAAGAACTGGCTGTTGGCGCTGTTCGGGTTTTGCGCGCGCGCCATCGAGCAGGTGCCGCGAACGTGTGGCTCGTCACTGAACTCGGCCTTGAGGTCGGGCAGCTGGCTGCCGCCCATGCCGGTTCCGGTCGGATCGCCGCCCTGGGCCATGAAACCGGGGATGACGCGGTGGAACACCACGCCGTCGTAGAAGCCTTCGCTTGGCGAGGCCGGTGATCGCGCTCGACGTGGCCGGGCGCCAGGTCGGGGCGCAGCTTGATGACGACGTCGCCGCCGGTCGAAAGGGTGAGGGTCAGGGTATCGGCGTCGGCCATCGTCTCGTCCTTGGTTGAATATTGAAGCCGCCATGTAGGCATGCGTGCGCGGGTTGCGCCAGTGGGCGGCGCGGGCATAGTGAAGCGCCACGCACAGCAGTCCGGCGAGGGGAACAGGCGCATGAGCGACAGCGACATCATCGCCACCCCGCCGCATGAGCCCGGCGCCGCCGCCGAGCATCGAAGTCCACGACGAAGAGGACCGGCTGCGGCCGGACTTCGTTCGACAAGGTGCTCGACGCGGTCGCGGACGGCGACGATGAAGCCGCGCGCGAGCTGGTCGCGGGGCTTCACCCGGCCGACATCGCCGACCTGATCGAACTCGCGCCGGGCGACGAGCGCGGCGACCTGATCGAGGCGCTGGCCGAAATCGTCGACGCCGACGTCTATGCCGAACTCAACGAGCACGTCCGCGAGGACGTGATCGATGAAATGGAGCCGCAACAGGTCGCCGACCTCGCCGCCCAGCTCGATACCGACGATGCGGTCGCCCTGATCGAGGATCTCGAGCAGGACGACCAGCGCGCCGTGCTCAGGGCGATGGAGCCCGACGACCGCGCCGCGGTCGAGGAAGCGCTGACCTATGGCGAGGAAACCGCCGGCCGCCTGATGCAGCGCGACCTGATCGCGGTGCCGGAACATTGGAAGGTCGGCCAGGTCATCGACTATCTCCGCCAGACCGACGAGCTGGCGACCGATTTCTGGGAAGTGTTCGTCGTCTCGCCTGACCATCACCCGGTCGGCACCTGCAAGCTGTCGACTATCCTCCGGTCGCCGCGCTCGATCCAGGTCAGCGACATCATGGCGCGCAAGCAGACGCTGATCCCGGTCGATCTCGACCAGGAGGAAGTCGCGCCTCAAGTTCCAGAAATATGCGCTGATCTCCGCGGCGGTGGTCGACCCCAGCGGCCGGCTGGTCGGGCATGATCACCGTCGACGACATCGTCCACATCATCCAGGAAGAAGCGGGCGAGGACGTGCTGCTCCTGTCCGGCGCAGGCGAAGGCGACATCAACGAGCCGATCTGTCGACACCTACAAGGAACGGGTTCGCTGGCTTGCCGCCAATCTGATGACCGCGCTGGTCGCTTCGCCCGTCATCCGCTTTTTCGAAGATTCGATTGAACGGCTGGCGGTGCTGGCGGCGCTGATGCCGATCGTCGCCGGCGTCGGAGGCAATGCCGGCACGCAGACCCTGGCCGTGACCGTCCGCGCCATCGCCACCAACCAGCTGACCGGATCCAACCACTGGCGGGCGGTATGGCGCGAGATCCGCGTCGCGCTGATGAACGGCCTGACGATCGCCATCCTGATCGGCATCGGCGTCACCCTGGTGCTCGGCTCCAGCCCAGCTGGGCGCCGGTGATCGCGGCGGCGATGCTGACCAATATCGTCTGATCGCTGGACTTGCCGGAGTGATCGTCCCGCTGGCGCTGGAAAGAGCCGGCGCCGACCCCGCGGTGGCCTCGTCGCGTGTTCGTGACGATGGTCACCGATTCGATGGGCTTCCTGGTCTTCCTCGGCCTTGCCAGCTGGGCCAACCTCGCCGGCTAGCCGGTTGAAAATTCATGCCTATCCCGCCATTGGGGGCGGGTGCCGAACCTTCATCTGACCAAGGTCGCCGTGGGCTGCGCCAGTCTTCGAGGCGCTGCAGAACCGCATCGCCCGCCGGGTACAGCGACGGCGTGGTGCGCGTGCCGACGCGAATGCGGCCCAAGCGCATGGACGAGCTGGTCGGCGGCTCGCTCCACTGGATCGTCAAGCACCGGATCGTCGCGCGGCAGCAGATATTGCGCTTCGACGATCGCACCGACGGGCGGATCGACATCGTCTGCTCGGCCGAGCTGGTGCTCGTCCCGCCCAAGCCCAAGCGCGCCCACCAGGGCTGGCGCTATCTGAAGGAGGAGTGACGCACCGACCGGCGAGGACGATGGCACGGGGCTCAGTCGAGCTTGCCGCCGCGACTCTATGCGAAGCTGGCGGCGCTGGGGCTGGTCTGACGATCCAGATGGTCGATCAGCGCGCGGCGCTCCGCTTCGTCGGCGATTCAGTCGAAATCATGCTAGTCCCCGAACCAGCGCCATTGGATCGAGCCACGGCATACCGCGCCTATTTGCACCCCACGACATTGGCCGAGCCCTGCGCCTTTACGGTACAGGCGGGATCGCCCGAGAGGGTCACTGAGGCCAGGCCGATGGCGTCGACCTTGGCGCTGTTGGTTACCTGGGCCCGGACAGTCGACGGCCCTTCCGCGCCGATTACCGCGTCGGCCACCTCGAGCCCGTCGCCTTCGAAGGTCGAGGTTCCGCGGATGGTTGCCGTGAGCTTGTCGGCCCGGCCGGCCAGCCGCGTCGTGCCGGCGCCGGAGACGCCGACCTTCATCTGGTCGACATCGACCTGATCGATGCGCGCGTTGCCGGACCCCTGGATCGAAACCTCGAAGTAAGGCCCTTGACCCGATCGACGTCCGAGCGCGCCGGCGCCGTTGATCTAGATGGCGCTGAGGTCGTGAGTGCCGACGTCGATCGTCACTGGTCCGCGCCCTTCGCCCGGATAGCCGCCCCAGCTGCCGCTGCCTTCCCGGATGACCAGCGTTCGGCCCTCGACCTTGATCGATACGCTGTCGAGCGAAGCGGGCGGTCCCGCTCGCCCGCGCATAGGGCGCGACATTGGTCTCGAAGCGGACCTTGTAGGGTCCGTCGACCCGGATCCGGTCAAAGCTGGTAACGGAATAGTTGCGCTGCGTGGACGGCGCGCGGCAGCAGCCGGAAGGCTGGCCAGCACCAGCAGCGCGAGGATAAGCGGAGACGACTCAGGCTCCACCGGCCCGCACGCGCCGGTGGAATGTCGGCGGAGGGAGGCGGTCGATCATCCGCCCATCCTCGTCTCACATGGTTAACGATTGGTCAAAGGCCACGGTCAGCCGCAGACGGACGTTGCCGGACCCCGCCTTTGAAACGTTGCATTTGGCGCCGCCCGGTGATCCGACGTCGCCCGAGCCCATGATCGAAACGTTGGCGCTTTCGCTGGCATTGGCCTCGACATTGCCCGATCCGGCGATTGATACATCGGCGGTTCGGCTGGCCAGTCCGCGCGTGTCGATATCGCCCGAGCCGGCGATCGACAGGTCGACGCTGTCCGCCTTGCCCGCGGCTTCGACGCCGCCCGAACCGGCAATCGCCAGCTTGACCTTGCCGCCCGCAATCGAACCGACCTTGAGGTCACCCGATCCCGCCACCTCGCCCTCGAAATCGCCGGCGACCTGGTCGACGCTGATGCCGCCCGATCCGGCGATCGCCGCACCGCGGATCGCCGCGGCGTTGACGGTGAAAACTGCCTTCCCCGCTGCGCCAGTTCCAGCCGGACGCCCTTATGCTTCTTGGGCTTGATCTTCAGCGTGCCGCCCTCGACGACCACGTCGGTTTCGTCGAGCAGACTTGCTCCACCCTTGGCAGTGATCCCGCCCTGTCCGCCGGTGACGACATTGACCTCATAGGGCCCTGCAACGGCGAGCTTGTGAACGCGCCGACCTGGTAGTTGCGGGTTACCTCGGGACCGGGATCGCGCTCCTCGGCGTCGGCGCCGACGTGGCAGGCACCGGCGAGCAGCACGACGGCAGCAGCGAGGCGATACGGATCGACATTAATAGGCCTCCCATTGGCGTATTGCATATGTAATACACCAAGGCAGGCGGGATTCGCAATATAATATCCCCGCTACCTTCGGCACACGTCGCGATTGTCTCCCGACGATCAGGCGCGACCAAACGAGGTGGGCGCGGTACTGATCGATGATTCCGGTCGTCCCGCATTTCCGCAGCTGGAAGCGGACCTTGCGCGCCCGAAAATCGAGCGACACCCGGCGAAACGTTTCCAGAAGGTCGGTGCCGAGCAGCAGCGCGGGCTGTCCGGACAGGCCGAACACCGCGAACGGCGGAACGTCGGCGAAGGCCATCGGCACGTTGCTGCAACGTCACCGACCCCAGCTCGAGCTCCCCGATGCGGGCAAGCTGCAAGTCGACGGTCACGCCAGTCACCCCGGTCGCCTTGACGTCATGAACTTGTCCTTCGTTCCCCCGGATGAGCTTGTCGCGAAGCGCGAAGTTGCCGATCGTGATTTCCGATCCGGTATCGATCACCGCCTCGAGCGGCAGGCCGGCCGCCCTGACCTCGGTCAGGATCAGCTGGCCGCGCTGGCGCCGAGCCCTGACGACGATTTCGCCGTCGACCATCTTGCGCCGGCTGGCCGCGCGTCCTCGGCCTTGATCAGGCGCTTTTCGAAATCCATCATCAGCCGCTGCTCGACCAGCGCGTCGATGCCGATCATGCCCTCGCCGCCCAGATCCGTCTTCGCGCAGCGCGGGAAGCTGCAGGTTGTGGATCGTGCTCGACCCAAGCTGCAGCTCGGCGACCTGCACCCGGTCGACGACGCGCGCTCCGGTCATGCGTGCAAGGTTGACCGGCGTGCCGAGCGGCAGCTGCAGGTCGCGCGCGATGCGCAGGCCGACGACCGAGTGTCGGCGCCGCTGTCGACCAGGAAGTGATAGGGCCCGCGGCCGTTGACCCGCACTTCGACGGTCATGCGCGTGCTTACCTTGCGGGCGTTGATATCTTCGCCGCCGATGGCCAGTGTATCGTCGATCACGGCCGGCGGAAGCGGCGGCATTTCCCTGGGAGGAACCGGTCGGGCTTGCCGATCTTTGGGCGAGGTGCGGCGCTCGAGGCATCGCCGGTCAAGGCCGACAACGTCAGCACCAATGCCAGGACCAGGCTACAGCGAGGCGACAGCAATCTCTTCCCCTCCCCAACTTGACCTAGGCTACTCCCGGCGGCGCCCGCTTTCCATGCCAACTAGATGGAAGGCGGGTCTGATTCGATGGGCGGACGGCCGCTTTCGACCCAGTGCGGATTTTAAGCGAGTGCTTCCCGCCCCTTCCTTCAACTTTTGATAGCAACGCCTTCCTTGGCCCACTCCTTGTCGACATCGACCCCTTGTTCGGCCCACTCCTGGCGGGTCAAACACAGGACGAACTCAAGGCGGCTACCCGTTGCAGGCTCCACATGCAGGCAATATTTAGCGTCTGCGTTTCCCGCCGGCGCGGCTGTCATGCGGGCCGGTTCAGGGTTCGTTGCCGATACCGGCGAGGCGGCGACAATCATGCCTAAGGCAATTACCAATTCTTTGTATGCCATGCTGTATCTCCTTGAACGACAACGCTGACATCCGCCATCCGCGAAGTTTAGCGCTCATTTCGAGATGATGCGAGGGCGAAGCAGGCTCACGACCGCTTTGCGGTGCCGGGCGATCGCAACTGACCGGACCATTGCTCATGCCCGCTTTCCCCGTTGCGGACACTCGCTTTTGCGCGAAAAATGAAAAGGGCGCCCGGTTAGGGGCGCCCTTTTCGTTCGGCGGAGGTATTAGCTTACGCCGCTTCCTTGGCCTTGTGGTGGATCAGCGCGGCCTTGTTGAGGACCTCAAGGATCTTGGCCAGCGCCGCCTTCTCGTCGGTCTGCTCCATTGCGCCAGCTCGCGCGCCAGGCGCGACGAGGCGGCTTCGAAGATCTGCCGCTCCGAATAGCTCTGCTCGGGCTGCGTCGTCCGGCGCGGAACAGGTCGCGGACCACCTCGGCGATCGAGGTCAAGTCGCCCGAATTGATCTTCGCCTCATATTCCTGGGCGCGGCGCGACCACATGGTGCGCTTGACCTTGGGCTTACCCTTCAAGGTCTCGAGCGCGTCCTTCATGGTCTTGTCGCTCTGACAGCTTGCGCATGCCGACCGAATCCGCCTTGCGACAGGAACGCGAAGCGTCATCTTTTCCTTCTCGAAGCGAAGGACATAGAGATCGAGACGGGTTCCCGCGATCTCGGTGCTTTGCAGTTCGACCACCCGGCCGACGCCATGCTTGGGGTACACAACATAATCGCCAACATCGAAGCTAAGGGCTTTCAAAGCCATTCCGTCACCTCTTCTCAATGTCCACTTGCATCAGTCCCTTGCGCACCGTATCGCCCCCCAAATAGCGACCCCCCGGTCCGGCAATGACTTTCGTGTGGATGTGAACCTGTATGAAACGACCGCCGCGGTTCGCGACGGCCGATGACAATTATATAACAGAAAAAGTATTCAGATTTCGAGTCCCAGCTGCCGGGGAGCCAACTCCTGCTTCCTCGATGATCGAATGAAGGCCCAGGCCCAGCAGTCGAATTCCTTTAGGCACGGGCAGTAGCGCATCGAGCAGTGCCTGCCCGGCGGCCTCGAACGAGGCAAAGTCGGGTATGGGGGCAGGGAAGCTTTTTGAGCGCGTGATCATTGAAAAATCGGCAAACTTGACCTTGAGCGTGACCGTCCGGCCCTTGACCTCGGAACGCTCAATCCGCTGCCAGGCGTAGCCGGCGACGCGGCTGAATTCGCGTCGCAGATCCTCCGGGTCCGAATAATCGACGTCGAAGGTCCGCTCGGCGCTGACCGACTTGTAGGGACGATCCGGCTTCACCTCGCGCTCGTCGATTCCGCGGGCGATTCGCCAGTACCAGCGGCCCGATGAGCCGAAATGCGCTTCCAGCTGCTCGATCGGCCACGCCGCAAGGTCGGCGCCGGTCAGGATGCCGAGCTTCTCCATCTTCGCCGCGGTGACCGGACCGACGCCGTGGAAGCGCTTGACCGGTAGCGCCGCGACGAACGCTGCGCCCTTGTGCGGCGGAATGACGCACAGCCCGTCCGGCTTGTTCTGGTCTGACGCGAGCTTGGCGATGAATTTGCAGTAGCTGACCCCGGCCGAGGCAGTGAGGCCGGTCTCGGCCCTGATCCGGGAGCGGATTTCCTCGGCGATCGCTCTGGCGCTGCCCAATCCGCGCCGGTCCTCGGTCACGTCGAGATAGGCTTCGTCGAGCGACAGCGGCTCGATCAAGTCCGTGTAATCGGCAAAGATGGCGCGGATCTGGTTGCGAAACGGCCTTGTAAACGTCGAACCGCGGCTTGACGAAGACCAGGTCGGGGCAGCGGCGCTTTGCGGTGACCGAAGGCATCGCCGAGCGAACGCCGAACTTACGCGCCTCATAGCTTGCCGCTGCGACCACGCCGCGATGGCCGCCGCCGACCGCCACCGGCTTGCCCTGCAGTGACGGATCGTCGCGCTGCTCGACCGACGCATAAAATGCGTCCATGTCGACATGGATGATCTTGCGGGTTGGCGGCTCGGTCACGGCCCGATTTTCCTGTCCTACACGGGCCTTCCGAGTCTAGCGTCCTTTATCAATGACTGCCCGTCGCTCCACCTGCCGCGATGCCCCCTCCGCGCCGCCTGCCGTTCGCGCTACCTTCACAGGATTGGCGCCTCTCTCCATGAAATTAGCGAAGTTAGCGCCTACCGCGCCCCTGCTTCCCTTGCGCGCTCCAATCTGCTTTAGGGCGCGCCCATGAACATTCATGAATATCAAGCCAAGGAACTGCTCGCGAAGTTCGGCGTGCCGGTACCCGCCGGCCATGCAGCGATGAGCGTCGAGGAAGCGGTGCGAAGCAGCGAAAAAGCTTCCCGGGCCGCTGTGGGTGGTCAAGTCGCAAATCCATGCCGGCGGCCGCGGCAAGGGCAAGTTCAAGGAATTGGGTCCCGATGCCAAGGGCGGCGTCCGCCTCGCCCATTCGATCGACGAGGTCCGTACGCACGCCGAGGAGATGCTCGGCAAGACATTGGTCACGATCCAGACCGGGCCCCAGGGCAAGCAGGTACAGCGCCTCTACATCACCGACGGCGTCGACATCGCCAAGGAATTCTACCTGGCGCTGCTGGTCGACCGCTCCACGGGGCGCATCGCGGTCGTCGCCTCGACCGAGGGCGGAATGGATATCGAGGCGGTCGCGCATGATACGCCGGAGAAGATCGAAACGATCACCATCGATCCGGCGACCGGCCTGATGCCCCACCACGGCCGCGCTGTCGCCGCGGCGTTGCAGCTCTCTGGCGACCTGGCCAAGCAGGCCACCAACGTTCTGGCCAAGCTCTACGAAGCTTTCCTCGGCACCGACGCCTCACAGATTGAGATCAATCCACTCGCGATCACCGATGACGGCAAGCTAATGGTGCTCGACGCCAAGATCGGCTTCGACAGCAACGCCGAGTTTCGCCATCCAGACCTCGAACAGCTGCGCGATATCAGCGAGGAAGACCCGATGGAGGTCGAGGCGTCGAAACACGACCTCGCCTACATCAAGCTCGACGGCGATATCGGCTGCATGGTCAACGGCGCCGGCCTCGCCATGGCGACGATGGACATCATCAAGCTGAACGGCGCCTTCCCCGCCAACTTCCTCGATGTCGGCGGCGGCGCCTCCAAGGAAAAGGTGACCGCGGCGTTCAAGATCATCCTCTCCGACCCGGCGGTGAAGGGCATATTGGTCAACATTTTCGGCGGGATCATGCGCTGCGACATCATCGCCGAAGGCATCGTCGCAGCGGCCAAGGAAGTGCAGCTTTCGGTGCCGCTGGTCGTCCGCCTGGAGGGCACCAACGTTCAGCAGGGCAAGGACATTTTGGCGATGAGCGGCCTTCCGATTGTCGCCGCCAACGATCTGGGCGACGCCGCGAAGAAGATCGTCGAGCAGGTCAAGGAAGTCGCCTGATTTTGAGGGGTTCAAACCAATGAAGCTACTCGTCGCCGTCAAACGGGTGATCGATTTCAACGTCAAGCCGCGGGTCAAGATGGATGGCTCGGGCGTCGATCTCGCCAACGTCAAAATGTCGATGAACCCGTTCGACGAGATCGCGGTCGAGGAAGCGATCCGCCTCAAGGAAAAGGGCGCGGCGACCGAGATCGTCGTCGTCTCGATCGGCCCGGCCAAGGCGCAGGAAACGCTCCGCACCGCGCTCGCGATGGGCGCCGACCGCGCCGTGCTGGTCCAGACCGAGGAAGAGGTCGAGCCGCTCGCTGTCGCCAAGATATTGAAGGGCATCGCCGAGGAAGAGCAACCGGGGATGATCATCCTGGGCAAGCAGGCGATCGACGACGACAGCAACCAGACCGGACAAATGCTCGCGGCGCTGCTCGGCTGGCCGCAGGGCACCTTTGCCTCCAAGGTAGAAGTTGCGGGCAGCGAGTTGAACGTGACGCGCGAAGTCGACGGCGGCCTGGAGACGGTCAAGCTTTCCACCCCCGCCGTGGTCACCACCGACCTTCGCCTGAACGAGCCGCGCTATGCCTCGCTGCCGAACATCATGAAGGCAAAATCGAAGCCGCTCGTGACCAAGTCGCCTGGCGATTTTGGGGTCGACGTCGCGCCGCGGCTGGAGACGCTCAAAGTGGTCGAGCCCGCCAAGCGGAGCGCGGGGGTCAAGGTCGGCTCGGTCGACGAGCTGGTAGCGAAGCTGAAGGCGCTGGGAGTGGCCAAATGAAGACGTTGGTATTGGTCGAACATGACGGCAAGCAGGTCAAGGACGCGACTCTGGCGGCCGTGACCGCCGCATCACAGCTTGGCGAGGTCCATCTGCTGGTCGCCGGATCGGGCGTCGGCGCCGTCGCCGACGCTGCTGCCAAAATCACCGGTGTCGGCAAGGTCCATGTCGCCGACGGCGCGCATCTCGAGCATCAGCTCGCCGAGGACGTCGCGCCGCTTGCGGCCAACTTGATGGCCGACCACGATGCCTTCCTCGCGCCCGCCACCACGACCGGCAAGAACATTGCGCCGCGCATCGCCGCGCAGCTCGATGTGATGCAGGTATCGGACATCCTCTCGGTCGAAGGCGAAGATACCTTCACTCGTCCGATCTATGCCGGCAACGCCATCGCCACGGTGCGCACGAAGGATGCAAGAAGGTCATCACCGTCCGCGGCACGGCGTTCGAAAAGGCGGCGCGAGAGGGCGGTTCGGGCACGATCGAAGCGGTCGATATCGGCAGCGCATCGGGCAGGTCGAGCTTTGTCGGCGCGGAAATCTCCAAGTCCGAGCGGCCCGAACTGACCAGCGCCAAAATCATCGTGTCGGGCGGCCGCGCGTTCGGGTCGAACGACCAGTTTCACGCCCTGCTCGATCCGCTGGCGGACAAGCTCGGCGCGGCCGTCGGCGCCAGCCGTGCGGCGGTCGACGCCGGCTATGCACCCAATGATTATCAGGTCGGGCAGACCGGCAAGATCGTCGCCCCTGAAGTCTATGTTGCGATCGGTATTTCCGGCGCGATCCAGCATCTTGCCGGAATGAAGGATTCGAAGACGATCATCGCCATCAACAAGGATGAGGAAGCGCCGATCTTCCAGGTCGCCGACATCGGCCTGGTCGGCGACCTGTTCAAGATCGTCCCGGAGCTGACCGAGAAGCTTTAGCTGGCAAATAAAAAGTCGGGCCCGCTCCAAGGAGGAAGGAGCGAGCCCGACGGCTGGGGACTAAGAATTCGCTTAGTCGTCGCTGCCACTCTCGGCGCGGGCCGATCCGCTGGCCGATCCTTGCGCGTTGACAGAGCCGCTTGCGCTGCCGGTGAGATTGCCGGCGCGGTCGCGGACATTGCCGACGGCGGTGGTCGCGCGATCGCGCACGGCGCCAACCGTATGGGCGACGTGATCGGTGCCGATCAGCTGGGCACTGGCGCCCGCGCTGCCGCTGGCCGAACCGTTGGTCGACGATGAACCGGCTAGGCCGATCGATTGGCCGAGACCGTTTGCACCGACCGCGCCACCGGCCACGCTGTTGACCGAACCCACGAGCCCGGCGTTGGCGCTGGCGCTTCCGCTGCGGGTATTGATCGATCGATCTACCGACAGCGCGCCATTGACGCTGTTGCTCACGGCGCCGGTGGCGTTGCCGACGATCGAGCCATTGCCGAGCGTACCGTTGACGACGCCGCCAAGGCTTCCGCCTACTCCGCCGCTACCGCCCAGAAGCTGAGCCTGGATTGGGGCTGCGGCCATCGCCGTGCCGATCAGTGCCAACATGAAAATCCTGGTCTTGGACATGATGTTCTCCTTTTGCCGAAGGGGCGTTGCGACCCCGTCTGATATGGAGAACGGCGCTGGCCCGCGACTTCATCCCGACCAGCCGACATTTAGCGGCTGCGGAGGCCGACCATCTTCGGAGGCACCCTGCAGGTGCGGCAAACGATGCCGCGTCCCACCTTGCCCTTGCCGGGCGTGGCTTCGGCTGCCAGCTGCGCCGTCGATCCGGTCGCGGCAAGGCGCGCGGCGACGAACGGAGCGGCGAAGCTGGTCCCCCGGACGGGCGTATAGCCCTTGCCCGGCAAGGCCGCGACCAGGTCGGCGCCCGGAGCGGCGAAATCGAGGTGAGTGGCACGACCCGCTTCCCTGAGCGCGCGGTCGGATGCGTCGACACCGGTCACCGCCAGCACGCCGGCGTAAGAAGCCGGGAATTGAGGCGGCGCTGCCGGTCCGTCGTTGCCGACCGCCGCGACGAGCGGGATGCCTCGGGCGCGAAGGGCCGCAATCGCCCGGGCCATCGTTCGGTTATTCGGGCCAACCAGGCTGATGTTGATGACTGACGGGCGCTTGGACGCAGCCCAGGCCAAGGCACGGACAATGGTGGTGGCGGAGCCCGCGGCCGGATTGCCGCCATAAACATCGGCGACGAACAGCTGCGCCCCTCGGGCAGCGCCACGGAACGGGCCTTGATTCCCGACCAGCAGCGACCCAACCGCCGTGCCGTGGCCGGTGGGCTGCGGGTCGCCTGCGAAGCCAATCTGTTGGATTCCGGCATGGGCCAGTGATGGATGCGAGGCAACACCGCCATCAATCATGGCGATGCGTGTATTGGCTGGGGTCGAAGGGGCCGAGGCGAGAGTTGCCGTCGTTGCCGGCAGAAGTGCTCCGCCCGCGGGTTCATAGATATGATTGTAATCGGCCTCCAGCGTCGGGGCCGCCCGGCGGAGTGCCTTCATCGCCTGGCGAATATTCATGCCTCTGGGTGGCGCGAGGGTCACTATCCGAAGACCCAGTTCGCCGGCGTTCTCATCTCCGATCATCCTGAAGCCGGCACGAATGGAGGCCGACAGCGCAGCGGGCTCGGGGTTGGTGACAACCAGCTCGTTCCTGCGCACCGGCTGCCCTTCGCCGTCGCGATCGAGCGTCGCCCGATTGGCCTGGACAAGCACCTGGAGCCGCAACTGGCGCAATGAGGCCAGTTGGTCGGCCGTAGTTTGTGCAATGGCCAGCGGCGTGGTCACCCGGTCGAGCGAAGGCGCCACCATGCGGGCCTGATCCTGGCGGCTAATCGGAGAGTTGGCCACACGATTGACGGTTTGGTCGACGCTATTGCCGATCTGGCCGATCGTTCCAGTGACGGGTTGCATCACTCCGCCGACAGGCCCGCCGAGCAGCTGGGCCGTCGCCGCGGTCGCCGCCATCGAAACGGCCAGGGTGAACGCAACAAAGGAACGTGTGGACATCATCAAACCTTTTCTTATGGCTCTGTGGAAGAAACGTCCAAGGCGGGCCGTTTCATCCGCATGAGGTGCAATGCTGTCCCCATCGATGTTCGATTCCGAGCTTGCCGCCGTGTGGCCGCGCCTGCGCCGGTTTGCCCATGCACTGGCGCGCAACCCCGCCGACGCGGACGACCTTGCGCAAATGACCGCCGAAAAAGCGTTTCGGAGCTACCATCAGTTCCATCCCGGCACCCGCTTCGACAGCTGGATCTTCCGCATTTGCCGGACAGTGTGGATCGACGCGCTTCGCTCGCGCGGCCGGCGGGCGGCGCACGAGGCCCCGGCCGAAGCTGCCGAGAAAATCGGCCACGACCCGAGGCCGGGAGCCGATGCGGCGATCGACCTCGGGAAGGCGATGGCCGCGATGCAGCGCTTACCCGAGGAGCAGCGCGAAGTCGTCGCGCTCATCCTGATCGACGGCTTTGGCTATCGCGAGACGGCGGAGATTTTGGATCAGCCGATCGGCACGGTGTCGAGTCGACTGGCGAGGGGACGGCAAGCCTTGCTCGCCATGCTTGGCGAAGGTGGTTGAGATGATCGAGGACGAACAGTTTTTCGCCTGGCTCGATGGTGAGTTGGACGACGAGGCGGCAATACGCGTCGCTGCGCAGGTTGCCGCCAATCCCGAGCTAAGCGCAAGGGCTGAACAGCATCGTCGGTTTGCAGCGGGGCTGCGCACCGCATTCGAACCGGTAATCGAGGATGCAATGGCTCCCCCGCAATTCGAAGCCGGGCGAGTGATTGATTTGGGTGCCCAGGTGACCGCGCGCGATCGCGGACGCAGCTGGTTCGGAATCCCGCAATGGGCGGCGATGGCAGCGACACTCGCGCTTGGCCTGGTCGTTGGGAATATGGTTGGCGAACGATCGGACGCACCCGTGTCTAATCGGAACGGCTCGCTCGTCGCGGCTGCGGCGCTCGACCAAGCGCTGGACCAGCAACTGGCATCTGCGGGTTCGACTGGCACGGTTCGCCTCGGCCTCACCTTCCGCGACCGCCGGGGTTCCATCTGCCGCAGCTTTCATGATGGCGCAGCCAGCGGTCTCGCCTGCCGCGATAACGGCGACTGGCAGATCCGCGGCTTGTTCCAGGGCGCGGAGGGCCAGGCGAGCGACTATCGCATGGCGGCAGGCGATGACCCGCGCCTCGCGGCGCTGATCGATGAGACGATCGCCGGCGAGCCATTTGATGCCGCCGCCGAAAGGACTGCTTTGCAGAGCGGTTGGCGCTAACGCAGCCATTCCGGTAGCGGCAATGCGGAAGCATCGGCCAGGTCGAGGCGTTGCCGGACCAGCGCCCAGCGCTGCCCGTCGACCAATACTTCGGGGGTGAGCGGCCGGCTGTTGTAGCCGCTCGACATCGCTGCGCCATAGGCCCCCGCGGTGCGAAAAACGATCAGCTCGCCTTCACGAACCTCGTCCATCTCCCGGGCCATGGCGAAGGTATCGCCGCTTTCGCAGACCGGTCCGACGACGTGAGCGGTCATCCTCCTGCCGGTCGGGCGGACCGCGTCGATATGGTGATAGGCGTCGTAGAGCGCCGGGCGCATCAGGTCGTTCATCGCAGCGTCGACGATCAGCCAGGGATGGGTTTCTCCCGGTTTCACCCGGACGACGCGGGTGAGGAGCACGCCAGCATTGCCACTGATCAGCCGGCCGGGCTCGAACGCCAGGCGAATGTTCCAACCCGCCGTCACTCGCTTGACCATCGCCCCATACTCCTCGGGGCTGGGGGGTTCCGGCTGGCCGGCGCCGTAAGGCACGCCCAGACCGCCGCCGAGGTCGGCGATCTGGAGGTTAAATCCCTCGCGCCGCAGCTCCTCGATCAACATCCCAAGCCGCGTGAAAGCAGTCTCGAGCGGCGCGAGGCTGGTCAGCTGGCTGCCGATATGAACGGTGATGCCCGTCACCTTAAGCCCAGGTAGGCCGCCAATCGTCCTGAACGCGGACACTGCCTCGGCGGCCGGAAGGCCAAACTTGTTATCGGATTTGCCAGTCGTGATCTTGGCGTGGGTTCCCGCCTCGACATCGGGATTGATGCGCAGCGCGACCGGCGCTTCCAGGTCCATCGCTCTGGCGACGATCGATAGCGTGTGGGCTTCCTCGACGGATTCCAGATTGAACTGCTTGAGGCCGCCCGCCAATGCCTCTGCCATCTCATCGGCAGTCTTCCCGACACCGGAAAATAAGATGGTGTCAGGCTTCATTCCGGCCGCGCGTGCGGCTCGATATTCGCCGATCGATACGATGTCGCCGCCCAGCCCCTCGCGTGCGAGGATCGACAGCACCGCCGGATTGGGGTTGGCCTTGACCGCATAGGCGATCAGCGGATCATCGAGTCCCGACAGCGCGTCCTTGAGCACTCGCGCATGGCGCGTGAGCGTCGCCGCTGAATAGACATATACCGGCGTTCCAACCTCTTCGGCGATCGCTTCCAGCGACACTTGCTCGCAATGCAAACGCCCCTCGTGCAGGTCGAAATGGTCCATTGACTAGGTGCGCCCTCCGGCGCGTAGGTCGGCCGGCAGGGTCGGCTCGCTCAGCAACTGTTCCATCCGCCTCCACCGCGCCGCGGCAGTCGGTCCGGCCGCCTCGACATCGGCGCGCACCATGTCCAGGCCAAGGCCGTAGTTGATCACATAGCTGCGATACTGTTTGGTAAAGTCGGTCAGCTGGCGGGCCCGTTCCGGGCTGACGAGCAGATAGCTTTGGGTCAGCCGGGCTGCTTGGGCTTCGTCGATACGGCCATCAAGCAGCTCGCGGGCAACGGTGAAGCGGGCGCCGGCGAGGTCCTTCATTGCGTCCTGCAATGCATCATAACGCTTGGCATCGGCGGTCGGAATCCCGGCAATCGGATAGAGCGCCTTGACCTCGTAGGCCAGCTTTTCGCGGCCGGGGAAGGCCAGCTCAATCCCGTAGTTGGCAGAGCCTTCGGCAAGCAAGGACTGAGGCGAATACAGCGGATAGACGCTATACTCGATCCAGCCTCGGCCCTTCGCCAGGTGCTGCTCAAGCAACCCGTTCAGCACATGGTGGCCCGGGTAGCCTTCGTGGCACCCGAGATCGACCGCGCGCGAAATTCGGATCGGCAGGTCGGTATTGACCTCGATCCGGCTCCGATATCCGCCCTGGTAATAATTATAACCCGACCAGCTTTTTCCGGTAACGAAGGAAAGGTCGAATTTTTCTTTCTTGGGCAACGACATATGTCGAAGCGTGCGAGCCCTGCATTCGGCGATGGCCGCATCGAATACCGGCTTCAGCTTTTCTCGCGGGATGGTGAACCTGCTTTGGAACGCTTCGACCCGCTCAGCCAGCGGCCCACTGCCCGGCACCAGCGTTTCGATCCTCGCCAGTACCGGATCAAAGCTGGACAATGGCCGTAGCTGCGGGCGAACCCCGAACAGGCCTAGCGCCTCCTCCTCGAACGACAGCTTCTCACCCGACAGCATGCGCAGACGTGTTTTCGCCGCGGTAAGCTGCGCAGTCAGAAAGCGGGCTCGTCGCGCGTCCAGTCCCTCGGCGTCGCCGGTCAGCTTGGCTATCCTGTCCAGCAAGGCATCGGTCCGGTCCATCAGCTGAGCAGGGGTCAGGGACGCTGCCGCTGCCTTGGCCCTCGCCTGAATTTCCGGCGGACCGTAATAGGCGTCAATGTAGCCCGCCTCTTTCTCCCCGATGGTCAGGCTCAGTTCGACATAGTCGCGCGCGGCGGCGTCGAGGCTGTCGCTGGTTCGACCAACGCCGCAGGCAGCCACGAGCAACAATGCGCCAAGGCTGGCAAGCGCCCACTTGGTCATCGGCCCTGTTCCTCTTCCATATCGCACGCAAAAATTTCGCCTGCCTCGTCCAGATCCTCATCGCTGCACGGGACCGAAGGGGCAAGGCGAAGGATGAAATAGCCCGCGACTGCCGACAGCAGCGACCCAGCCAGGGTTCCAAGCTTGGCCGCATCGACACGCCCGGGGTCAGTGAAGGCAAGCGCGCCGATAAACAGGCTAAGGGTGAAACCGATGCCGCAGAGTGTCGCTGCGCCATGGAGCTGGCGCCAGCTGGTGCCGTCCGGGCGCTGGGCGAGGCCGGTTCGCACCGCCAACCAGATTGCACCGAAGATGCCGATCTGCTTGCCGATGAACAGGCCGGCGAGAACCGCCAGCGGCAGCGGCTCGACCAGCCCGCCCAGTCCACCCGAAAACACGACGCCGGCCGAGACGAAGCCGAAGATCGGGACGACACCGGCCATCACCCAAGGATGGATCTGATATTCCAGCTGCTTGAGCGGTGAGGTCACTTCGCCCTTGCCAAGCGGGATGGTCAGCGCTGCCAATACTCCCGATATCGTCGCGTGGACTCCGCTTGCCAGCATCAGCAGCCAGAGCATCGCGAAGCCGATCATGAACGGCCATAGCCGGCGCACGCCGAACTGGCCGAGCGCGGCCATTCCACCGGCGAGAGCGAGCGCCCCGGCCAGTGCCCAGATATTGAGGCTCTGCGTGTAGAACAGGGCGATGATCAGCACCGCGCCAATGTCATCGACGATGGCGATGGTGACCAGCAGCAGCTTGATCGAGGCGGGGGCGTGACGGCCGAGGATCGCCAGCACGCCGACCGCAAACGCGATGTCGGTCGCAGCCGGGATCGCCCAGCCTTTCGCAAGCGTGGGATCGCCGCCAATCACGGCGACGTAGATCAAGGCGGGCAGTCCCATGCCGGCGATGGCGGCGAGGATCGGTAGCCGCCGCTCGGCTGGGGTCGACAAGCGGCCGTCAAACCATTCGCGCTTCACTTCCAGTCCGACCAGCAGGAAGAAGAGAGCCATCAGCCCGTCGGCCACCCACTGGTGCAGGCTCATCTGTCCCAGGCGCGGCATGGTTGGGCCGAAGGTCAGGTGGAGCAGGTCCTGATATACTGATGCGAGGGGGCTATTGGCTGCAACGAGCGCGGCGGCGGCGGCCGCAATCAGTAGCAGGCCGGCAAATTTTTCGAAGCTCTGCTGCCTTGTGGCGGACGTGGCCATGCGATTGCCTAGCTAGGAGGCGGCCGAAGGTCGAGGGTTAGTGAATGGTGCCCAGGGGCGGGATCGAACCACCGACACTGCGATTTTCAGTCGCATGCTCTACCAACTGAGCTACCTGGGCCCACGTCAAGCGCCGGTCGGCGCCGCGAGCGAGGGCGTCCCTAGCGGTCGCCCCCATTGCTGTCTAGACCTTCGCTGTCCAACCCGTCCTGGTCGGCCCCAAAGGAGGCAGGCTCGCCTGGGATGCGATAGCCCTCGCCTAGCCATTTCAACAGGTCGCGATCCTTGCAGCCGCGACTGCAGAAGGGGCTGTGCTCGGGCAGAGGGGGCTTTCCGCATAACGGACAGGGTTTAGGCTCGTTCGGCATGGCCTGCAGACATGGCGAGCGACGGGTCGCTGCGCAAGGTGACCAGGCCACCTGTTTGACGGGAAAGCCGGTCCAGCCAATCCGGGTGCCGGTTGAGCTCGGCGATACCGCGGGGTGGGCCGCGATGCGGATTGCCCCGACCTCCCTCGCCGCCCGGCGCAGCTGGGCGCGAGCCTCGAAGGCAGGCCGATCAACCGCAAGCTCGAACAGCGAAGCCTGGCGACGGGGCCGGACGATCTGCAGAAAGCCGAAGCCGTTGACCGCGGTACGCTCGAATGGCTGGGGAAGGACCGAGTCGACTGCCGTCGCCGCGGCCTGGCGGGCTTCCTTGCTCTGGACAGTCGGCAGGTCGATTCCGATCGACCCGCCGACGCCATGACGCCGGATCGCTTCGGCCGCGGCTCGAGCTCCTGCAACCGCCAGCTCGCCGGGCGGCAATTGGCCGTCGACATCGATCAGCGTCATCGCTGGGGTCAGGGAGACGCGCAACTCGCCGCCGGGAAAGGCAATGCTCCCGGTCCGCGCTTCATCGAGCAGGTCAGACCAGCCGCTGACGTCCAGCTCGTTTTGCGGGCCATGAAAGGCGACCTCTCGCCCGGCAGCTGGCGGAGCCGGCCGCGGTGCTGCATCGGTCGCTCTCGCCAATGGACGTTTCCACGGCTCGGTCCCGCCGAGATCCTCGCGGGTAACCTCGACCCGGAGCGCGGCGCCCTGGGTCACGCCCGGCGCGCCCTTGGGCAAAAGATATTCCTTGCCCTCCGCCTCCGCGATCGCGTTGCGGCCGACGCTTTTCAGTCGGGCCTCGAGAATGGTTCCGGCGGGCACTACGCCATCCCGCAATATCCGCGCCTCGACGATCCGGCCATCTTCGACCAGCGCCATGCGGGCCTCGCCGATGCCGTGCTCGATCAGCCATTCAGGCAAGCGGGTAGCCCGCGGACTTCAGCAAGTGCCGCGTCTCGGCCAGCGGCAGCCCGACGACGTTGGAATAGCTGCCGGCAATATGGCGGACATAGACTTCGCCGTAGCCCTGAAGCGCATAGCCGCCCGCCTTGCCGTGCCATTCACCATGGCCGGCGTAATAGTCTATCTCCTCGTCGGACAGCCGCTTCATGGCGATCATCGTCTCGACCAGCCGCGATCGGGTTCCGTCTCCGGGAATGGCCAGGGCCACGCCGGTCATTACACGATGGCGGCGGCCCGACAGCAGCTTCATGCAGGCGCGCAAAGTGGCTTCGTCTTCAACCTTGGGCAGGATCCGCCGACCGACCGCGACGACGGTGTCGGCGGCCAACACCAACGCGCCGGGGTGGCGGGTCTCGACTGCCTCGGCCTTCTCGATGGCCAGGCGGAGGGCATGATCGCGCGGCAATTCGCCGGCGGGCACGCTCTCGTCGGTACAAGCGGGGTCGACGGCGTCGGGGACGACGCCGATCCGGGCAAGCAGGTCGAGGCGGCGGGGGCTCGCCGAGGCGAGGATCAATCGCATCAGGCGGCTGGGCCGGGGCCTCCGCGCCCAGGCATGAAGCGATAGGTGATGCGGCCCTTGGTCAGGTCATAGGGCGTCAGCTCGACCAGCACTTCGTCGCCGGTCAGCACGCGGATGCGGTTCTTGCGCATCTTGCCCGCCGTGTGGCCGAGGATTTCATGGCCATTCTCCAGCTCGACGCGGAACATCGCATTGGGCAGTAGCTCGACCACCCGTCCGCGCATCTCGAGAAGTTCTTCCTTGGCCATGCAATCCCGTCAGTTAAGTGAAAAAGTTGCGGAGCCTTACTCTGGCAATTGTCAAAAGGGAAGGCGCAGCCAAGGCGGGCCAATCAATCGATCGTGAGGATGGTCGATCCCGAGGTTTCGCGCGCCTCAAGGGCCCGGTGCGCTTCGGCCGCCTTGGCGAGCGGGAAGCGCTGCCGGGCATCGATCTTCACCTTGCCCATACGAATGGCGTCGAACAGCCTTTCCGCAGACTGCCCCAGTTCCTTACGCTCGTGAACATAGTCGAACATCGTCGGGCGAGTCAGGAACAAAGAACCCTTCTGGGCCAGCAGGCCGGGAGCGAATGGCTCGATCGTACCCGATGATTGGCCGAAGCTGACCATCAGGCCGCGCCGCTGAAGACAGTCCAGCGATTTTAGGAAGGTGTCGCGGCCCACCGAATCATAGACCACCGGCAGCTTGGCTCCTTCGGTCAGCCTGTCCACCTCGGCGACGAAATCCTGGCGGGTATAGATGATCGGATGGTGGCAGCCATGGGCCTTGGCGAGCTCGGCCTTGGTGTCGCTCGACACGGTCCCGATGACGGTCGCACCGAGCGCAGCCGCCCATTGGCAAAGGATCAGGCCAACGCCTCCGGCCGCGGCGTGAACGAGGATCGTGTCTCCCTTCCGCACCTGCCGCACTCCACGTAGCAGCATGTCGGCGGTCAGGCCCTGGAGAAGCATCGCCGCCGCCTGGTCGAAGGAGATGTCGTCGGGTAGGCGGACCAGCCTGTCGGCCGCGATCAGCCGCACCTCAGCATAACTGCCCGTCGGTCCGGCATAGGCGACCCGGTCCCCCTCGGCAAAATCCTCGATTCCGGGGCCGACTTGCTCGATGATCCCGGCGCCCTCGACGCCGGGGATGAACGGCAGCGGCTGCGGGTAGAGGCCCGTACGGTGATACACATCGATGAAGTTGAGGCCGGCCGCTTTCTGTCGCAGCCGAACCTGCCCGGGGCCGGGCCGGCCGACTTCGACGTCTTCCCAAGCCAGCTGCTCGGGCCCTCCCGGCTGATGAACGACGATGGCTCGGGGCATTGGGCGGTCTTCCTGTTGCCTGGCCGAAATGGGTTGCCGACCGTCCAAAAGAAAGCCCCGCCGCGGCTGATACCGGGCGGGGCTTCTCTGTCGCCTAGCAGCGCACGACCTAACCCGCGCCTTGGGCCGCCAATGCCGCCAGCAGCAGCAGCGCGACGATGTTGGTGATCTTGATCATCGGGTTGACTGCCGGGCCGGCGGTGTCCTTGTACGGATCGCCGACGGTGTCGCCCGTGACCGCGGCTTTATGGGCCTCGAACCCTTTACCGCCGTAGTTGCCGTCCTCGATATACTTTTTGGCATTGTCCCAGGCGCCGCCGCCGGACGTCATCGAGATGGCGACGAACAGGCCGGAAACGATCACGCCCAGCAGCAGCGCGCCGACTGCGGCCAGGCCCTGCTCGCGGCTGCCGGCAACAAGCGAAATGCCGAAATAGACGACGATCGGCGCCAGCACCGGCAGCAGCGACGGGATGATCATCTCCCGGATCGCGGCCTTGGTGACCAAATCGACCGTGCGGGCGTAGTTGGGCCGGACCGAGCCCATCCATGATGCCCGGGTTGTCGCGGAATTGGCTCGCGGACTTCCTCGACCACCGCTCCGCCGGCACGTCCGACCGCGGTCATGCCCATCGCCCCGAACAGGTAGGGCAGAAGTGCGCCGAGCAGCAGGCCGACGATGACGTAGGGGTTGCACAGGCTGAACAGCGCGTTGAGGTCGGCGGTGACGCCAATTTCTGGCCCGAATTCCTCGAGGTCTGCGGTGTAAGCGCCGAACAACACCAGCGCGGCGAGGCCGGCCGAGCCGATCGCATAGCCCTTGGTCACCGCCTTGGTAGTGTTGCCGACCGCATCAAGCGCATCGGTGCGGTTGCGGACCTCATCTTCCATGCCCGACATTTCGGCAATGCCGCCGGCATTGTCGGTCACCGGGCCATAGGCGTCGAGCGCGACGACCATGCCCGCCAGCGCCAACATCGCCGAGGCCGCAAAGGCTACGCCGAGCGGTCCGGCCAGCTGCCAGCTGACGATGACGCCGGCGACGATGACGAGCGTCGGCAGAGCAGTCGATTCCAGGCTGATCGCCAGCCCCTGGATGACGTTGGTGCCATGGCCGGTCTGGCTGACGCCTTGGCGATCGACTTGGACCGGGCGGTAATTGGTACCGGTGTAATATTCGGTGATCCACACGATCAGCGCGGTGACGGCCAGGCCGACGATGCTGACCCAGACCAGATTGATCGCCGGGAAGCTCAGGCCGCCGCTGGTGGTAATCGTCTGGTTCAGGTCGCCCAGCGCATAGACCGTAGGCGCCCCAAATGGCCGGAACCGCGAGCACAGTCGCGGTCCAAAAGCCCTTGTAGAGGGCGCCCATGATCGATTCCTTGGCGCCAAGGCGGACCATGTAGGTGCCGATGATCGAGGTGATGATGCAGACGCCGCCGATCAGTAGCGGCAAGCCCATCATCGGCACCAGCAGCGGCGAGGCGCCGAGCGCCAGCGCGACGCTGACCATCGTGATGCCGACCGTGACGACATAGGTTTCGAACAAGTCTGCCGCCATGCCGGCGCAATCACCGACATTGTCGCCGACGTTGTCGGCGATGACGGCCGGATTACGGGGGTCGTCCTCGGGAATTCCGGCCTCAACCTTGCCGACCAAGTCTGCGCCGACGTCGGCTGCCTTGGTGAAGATGCCGCCGCCGAGACGAGCGAAGATCGACACCAGCGAAGCGCCCAGCGCGAGGGCGGTGAGGGCGGTGACCACGGCCCGGTCATTCGGCGCATAGCCGCCAGGACCGGTCAGGTACCAGAACAGCGAGCGATCGCCAGCAGGGCAAGGCCGGCCACCAGCAGGCCGGTGACTGCGCCAGCCCGGAATGCGACCGTAAGGCCTTTCTGCAGGCTGGTGCGTGCAGCCTCGGCCGTGCGGACATTGGCCCGGACTGAGATGTTCATGCCGATAAAGCCGGCCACTCCGGAAAGGATTGCGCCGATCAGAAACGCGACGGCACTAAGGCCGCCGAGAAAGACGAAGACAATTGCCGCTACGATCACGCCGACGATGGCGATGGTGGTGTACTGCCGCCGCAGGTAGGCACGGGCGCCCTCCTGGATGGCGCCGGCCACTTCGACCATGCGCGCATTGCCCGGCGAGGCGCGGAGCACCTGCTGGCTGGTAAGGATGCCGTAAAGCAGCGCGACGACGCCGCAGGCGATCGCGATTAGGACCAGATTCATCGTGAAGAATTCCCCTGTTCGACCTCGAGCTACGTCCGATGCCGGCCGTCGCCTTGAAATGCGAGGGAAGGTGTAACGGGGTTTCGGGCGGAGGCAACCCGCCTAATTCAGCTCGATTCCGGCCTAGTTGAGCAGCAGCGCGGTCGCCGTGCCGGAAGCGAGGCCGAGCAGGGCGATCATCCATTGGCGGGCGCTAAGCGCGATGTTCATAACCAAGCCGCTCCGGCAGTGGCACCTCGCCCGCGCGATCGAAGAGCTTGACGCCTTCGCCCTGGGCCAGTGTGCCGATGCGGGCAAGGATGGTCCCCGATGGTAAAGAAATCCCTAACGGGTCGAACCCGGCCGGAAGCGCCGCGAGCAGCGCATAATCGTCCCCGCCGGTCGCGGCCGCCAGCCGAGCGCGGCGGTCCGCCGCCTCGCTCGGCGATGTAAGCCCGGGCGACAGCGGCAGGCTATCGAGGTCGATCGCCGCACTGCATTTGCTCGCAGCGCACAGCCGGGCCGCATCCAGCAGCAGCCCGTCGGACACGTCCATCATGGCGTTGGCGTGTGGCGCGAGCAGGCGGCCGACCGCCAATTGCGGCACCGGGCGGCGATAAGCCTCGACCAGCGTGCCCTCGGCCTGTTCGTCCGCCTGAAGGGCGGCAAGGCCGGCAGCCGCGTCGCCAAGCGTTCCGACCAGCCAAAGCGCATCGCCCGGCTTCCCGCCGGAGCGCGACGGGTATTCGTTCGCCGCCGCGCCCGATCGCAGTAAGGCTGAGTACGCGCGTCGCGCCGGGCGGCAAAGCGATCGTGTCGCCACCGACCAGGGCAATCCCATAAGTTTCGCAGGCGGCCGAAACGCCAGCCAGAAATCGCTCGTCCCAATCGCTGTCCTCGCCCAGCGTGAACCCCATAAGCGCGGCGATCGGCTCTGCGCCCTTGCCGGCAAGATCCGACAAGTTGACCGCAACCAGCTTCCAGCCCACCGAGGCCGGCGGGTCGGTGCTGAAGAAAATGCACCCCTTCGGCAACCATGTCGTGGGTCAGCACCAAGTCGCCGATCACCGCCGCGTCGTCGTCGAGCCCGCGGGCCGCCGGGTCGGTAGCCAGCAGGCGCAGCTTGTCGATAAAGGCGAACTCGCCGAGGCTCATAGCTTGTCCGGAAGGCAGAACATCACTGCCTTTATAGACCCGGGGGACAAGATTAAGGAAAGCCCTGCTCGACATGCCTGTCTTGCTGAGCGACGCGCCATCGATTGCGTGAGATTCGACGCAGATGAGCTAGAGCCGGTTGATGCCCGGCTTCATCGTCGAAGTGGCAACGGCACCGGCATCCCGCTGGCGTTCCCCGACCCCAAGGGTCCTTAGGTCCGAGCTACCTTGGCAACCCCGTCCAGGAGGCCATTGACGAAGCCCTTCTCGCGCGCCTCGTAAAAGGCATCGGCGACATCGACATATTCGCTGATTACGCTGGCCACCGGCACATCACGCCGCGCCAGCAGTTCATAGGCACCGACGCGCAGGATCGCCTTCATCGGCTTGTCCAGCCGCTCAAGGCTCCAGCCCTCGGCCAACCGCTCGGCGATCAGCGCGTCGATCTCATCACGCCGCGCCAGCGTGCCGGACACCAAATCGTCGAAGAAGCTGATTTCGGCCTGCGCGTAGGTTTCGCCCTCGATCGTCGCTCCCAGGCGATGATGGTGGAACTCATGGATCAGGCGCGCCGTGGGCGTGCCTTCCATTTCCTGCTGGTAGAGCGCCTGCACGGCGGCGAGCCGGGCGGCGGAGCGCGAGATGGATCGAGTCATGTGGCGGCGGCCTGTAGCGGCTCACGCCTCGAGGAGGAAGGGCTTCAACGCCTCGGCCACTTGGTCCGGGGCTTCCCACGGCGCGAAATGGCCGACTCCTTTCAGCGGGTAAACCTCGACGTCGTCCCCGACCTCTCCCATTCCTTCCAACTGGACCGGGAGCAGGGCCTTGTCTTCAAGGCCCCAGATCACGCGGACCGGCACCTTGATCTTCGGAAATGTGCCCACCACCCAGTCGGGCACATCGCACGGTTATACCGGGCGGCGGTACGACCATTTGCGAGGCGCGGTACCAGTTGAGCATGGCGGTCAACGCGCCGGGTCGGCTCCATTGGCCGATATAGGTCGCCCGCTCTTCGGGCGGGATCGCAGCCAGATCGACATGGCTGCGGAAGCTCTTGTCGAAAAAGGCCTCGAACCCGATCGCTTCGACGAACTTCTCGAAATGCCGGGTCGCGGAAGGCGCGCATATATTGCGAGGCAGCGCGCTGGGCCTTGTCCTCGACCAGGCTTTTCTGGAAGATCAGTGGGTGCGGCGAATTGATGATCGCCAGCCGGGTCACTCTGCGGGTCGCCGCTTGCATCGCCGCCGCCCAGGCAATCGCACCGCCCCAGTCGTGGCCGACCAGCGCGAAGCGCTCAATCTCCAGCTCATCGGCCAGCGCGAAAATGATCGGCGATCAGCGTCTCCGTCGTATAGCCTCGACCTCCTGCGGCCGGTCGCTGTCGCCGAACCCGCGCTGGTCGGGCATGAATAGCCGAAGCGGTCAGCCAACAAGCGGAACGATCTCGCGCCAGGTGCGGTGGGATTCCGGGAAACCGTGCATCAAGATGACCGGCGGAGCCGTCTTCCGGCCCGGCCAGCGCGACGTTCATTGCGATGCCGCTGGAAAGCGGCAACCGCCTGCTGCTGCTCGGGTTCACGGGTAGGTGACCGTCAGCGGGCACTTCGGGCAGCGGGATGAATTCCTCCTCGTCGCCCGGTACCATCGGGAAGCGGCGCGCCTTCCAATCCTCCTTGGCCTGGTTGATCCGCTCCCGCGACGAGGAAACGAAGTTCCAGAATACGTGGCGCTGGGTCGCGAAGGCCTCGCCCCCAAGCAGCATGACCCGCGACGGCGCTTCGGCCCTCAGGGTCATGGCTTGGCCGGGTGCGAGTACGTAAAGGGTGAAAGGCTCGAGCCGGTCCCCGTCGAGGCTCGCCTCGCCCTCCGTCACCAGCACCGCACGCTCGTCGGTCATCGCGTCGATCGGAATGCTCGCGCCGCCGCCCAGCAGGATGTCGGCGTAGATGGTCTGGCTATGCTCGGTCACGCCGGCCGTCTTGCCCCACAGCGTCCCCATCAAGACGCGCGCCGAAACCCCGTCGCCTTCGACCAGTGGCAATGCCGCTCCTGTCGACATGCTCGAACGCCGGGTCGATCTCCTCCTTGTCGTCGGGAAGCGCCAGCCAGGTCTGCATGCCATAGAGCGCAGGCCCTTCGGCGCGCAGGGCCGAGCCGGCGAGCGCTCGGAATGGACGATGCCGCGCCCGGCGGTCATCAGGTTGATCGCGCCCGGCTCGATCACCTTTCGTGCTGCCGATGCTGTCGCGATGCTCGATCGCGCCTTCGAACAAATAAGTGACGGTGGCGAGGTTGATGTGTGGGTGCGGCCGGACGTCCATCCCCTGCCCGGCGGAAGGCGGGCCGGGCCGAACTGGTCGACGAAGATGAACGGCCCGACCATCCGTCCGCGGCTTCGACGGAAGCGTCCGCCGTACCTTGAAGTCGCCGAGGTCGTGGGTGGTCGGGAGTGATCGTTTCCATCAGCCTTCTCCCGGCGCCGTTGCGCGATTGGTCAACGCATGGACCCGCTCGCGCATCAGGCTCGCCCAGCGCGGCATAGACTTTCCGTTGCCGCTCAACTCGGCTCAGGCCGGCGAAGGCAGGGACTTTCGATGGTCAGCGCGAAATGGCTTTCGCCGCGCGGATCGTGGCCGGCGTGACCGATATGCTGGTGGCTCTGGTCCTCCAGGTCGAGCCGGGTGGGCGAAAGCGCGGCAGTCAGCCGCTCGATCATTTCCCTGGCGACGGGTCCGGTGGCGGCATCTCGGTAGCAATGGGGGCATGGTCCTATATAGAGGGGTTTGAAGAGCGAGGCAGCAAGTGGCGACACGGCAGACCAAGTGGCACGGACGGGTAGAGGGAGCCAATGCCCGCTGCTCGGTGCCAGGATGCCGACGAGCCGGGCGAATTTCGGGCGCCGCTGACCCCGTCCGACTTCGATGGTCCGGGCCGCTGGCGCTGGCTGTGCCTCGAGCATGTCCGCGAGCACAACGCCAAGTATAATTTCTTCGAGGGAATGAGCCGCGACGAGATCGAGGCGGCGCAGTCGCCCATTGCCGGCTGGGAGCGGGCCACGCGCGCCTTTGCCCATGTCGGCGCCGATGCAGGCCCTGCCTGGCGCGATTTCGCCGATCCGCTCGACGCGATCGCCGCGCGTTTCCGGCCCGAGGCGCGGCGAGCGTGCGCTCGATCGCTTCACCGCCAACGAGCGCCACGCGCTGGGCGTGATCGGGCCTGGATGACGACACCGACCTGCACCAGCTCCGCAGGCGCTATTCGGAGTTGGTCCGCCGCTACCATCCCGACCGCAACGGCGGCGACCGCAGCCATGAGAAGCAAGCTCGGCCAGGTGATCGAGGCCTAGCAGATGCTCAAGGGAGCGCGGGCGTTCGCATGAGCCACCTCCGGCTGTGGCAATTCGAGGTTCCGGCAGAGGAGGAGGCGCGGTTCGTCGATGCCTATCGGTCCGACGGCGACTGGGCGCGGCTGTTCGCCACTGCATCGGGGTTCATCCGGACCGAGCTGTGGCGGGACGGCGACGGCATTTTCTCACCGCCGACCACTGGGAATCGCTTGAAGCCTTCGAGCGGTTCCAGGCCGAGCCATGGCGAACAATATCGCCGGCTCGATGCCGAGCTTGAGGGGCTCTCCCTGGCCGAGAACTTCCTCGGAGCCTTTGACCTCGTCCAGGGCTAATCCGATAAGGCGAAGTCGACCCGGACCCGGACCTCGGTGGTGGATGTTCCGGGGCTGAACGGCATTGGTGCCGGTGGGGGAGCGGCAGGCGCGGCTTGCGCCACCGCGTCATAGCCCACCGAAGCCCGCTCATAAGGCAATGGGACCGCCCGCCTCGCCATTGTCGTGGATCGCCAGCACCCGCGAAATCGTTAGCCCGGCGGCGCCGGCATAGGCTTCGGCGCGTTCGCGGGCGGCGCGATAAGCGGCGGCATAGGCCGAGCGGTTGGCCTTCTCGCGATCGGAAATTCTGAGGTCCGGCCCGGAAAGGAGATTGGCCCCGGCGTCCGTCGCGGCGGCGATCGCCTCGCCGACCCGCCGCGTATCGCGCATCCGCACTTCGACGACATTGTCGGCGCGGAAGCGGCCGCGGTCCTTGCCATAGTCGATCCGGTTGAGCGTCAGGTTGCGGGTCTGGACGTGCTCCGGCTTGACGCCGAGGCTCGGCCAGCGTGGCCGTCACCTTCTGCATCTTGTCGCGGTTGGCCCGTGCTCGCTTCCTGCGCGCTGCCGGCGAGCGACTGGACGCCAAGCTGAATGCGCGCTTCATCGGGCGTTGCATCGGCACGGCCGGTGGCGGTTACCGTCAGCAAAGTCTCGTCATGGTCGACGCCGCGCGGGTCCGGGGCGGCGGGCTGGCAGGCGGCGAGGGTCAGCAGCATGGTCGGGATCAGGATACGCATCGACAACTCCCTTGATCAGGGTTGCGTATGTTACTTTATTACATGCAAGCGTCAATCAGTCCCGTTCGGGCGCGCCAAGCGGGAAAAACGAACGATATGGCCGGCCTTCGTCGACCGCACGCGCCACGACCGGATGGGCGAGCAGCCGCGCGCGATAGGCGGCGAGGCGTGGGCCGCGACGGGCCAATCTCTTCGACCCAGTCGGCATAGAATAGCGATGGCGCGGCGGCGCAGTCGGCCAGCGTGAATGACTCGCCGACGGCCCACGGCCCTTCGCCCAGATTGGCTTCCAGCCAATCGTATGCGGTGCGCAGCCGCTCCATCGCCTTTTCCACGCCATAAGGGTCGCGCGAGCCTTCGGGCCGAAGCGCATCGAACACCGGACAACTCATGTTGTTCATGACATATTGGTCGAAAAAGCGGTCGAGGAACCGAACCCGCCGGCCAAGCTCACCGTCCGGGATCCAGCGGTTGGAGGCCGGGATGGTGCGCCTGCAGATGCTCGATGATGCAGCTCGTCTCGATGATCGGCTCGGCCGTTGTCGAGCAGCAGCGGGAACAACTTGAACGGCCAATGCCGCTCCAGCTCCTCCATATTCTCCGGATGCTCCTGGTCGAGCATCCGGTATTCGAATGGCGTTTCGTCCGCCCACAGCGCAATCAGCACTTTCTGGCAGTAGGAGCTGAATGGGTGGGCGAAAAGCTGCAGGCCTGACGAGGGCGAAGTCGAAGGGCTCATGCGTCTTCTTTCGCCCACTTTTCGCGGCGCTCAAGCTCAGCCTCGCTTGGCGGCTTCGTCTCGAAACTGCCGGTCGGCACTTCGCCGGCCGGCTCGTAGGTGGTGAAGACGACGCCCTTGTCCGATACGAAATGGTCGACCAGCTTGAGCGCCCCGGGCTCTTCCGAGCCGTCGAAGATGCGCTTTCCTTCGCCCAGCAGGACGGGGAAGGTCATCAGGATCAGCTGGTCGATCAGGCCTGCTGCAAGCAGCGGCACGTAAAGCGTGCTGCTGCCCTGAATGAGCAGGTCTCGGCCCTCGCTTCGCTTAAGCTCGGCCACCGCCTTGGCAGTATCGCCAGAGAGCTTGTGGCTATGGTCCCAGCTCAGCGGTTCGTCCGAGTGGGTCAGCACATATTTGTTGATGCGCTGAAACCTGGCGCCGATCGGATTGTCCTGGTTGTACGGCCAGTAAGCAGCGAAGATGTCGTAGGTCCGCTTGCCGAGCAGCAGGTCATACTCGGCATCGATGACCTTGCCGAAGGGCTGTTCCAGGCTGTCGTCCCAGAAGTGGAACGTCCAACCGCCGAAGCGGAAGTCGCTGGTCGGATCCTCTTCCGGCCCGCCCGGCGCCTGCATGACGCCGTCGAGGGACACAAAAACCGCGCCGGTCAGCTTACGCATTGATCGTTTCGCCCCGCTCGGCCGCCTCGATCTTGGCGATGTCGATCTTCTTCATCGTCATCATTGCTTCGAACACGCGCTTGCGGGCGGCCGGATCGGCATTCTCCATCCCCCGCATCAGTGCGCGGGGCACAATCTGCCAGGAAAAGCCCCAGCGATCCTTGCACCAGCTGCATTCGCTTTCCTGGCCGCCATTCTGGACGATCGCGTTCCAGTATCGATCGGTCTCGTCCTGGTCTTCAGTGAAGACCTGGAAGCTGACCGCCTCGTTGGGCTTGAAGTTGGGACCGCCGTTGAGGCCGACGAACGGCTGGCCGAGAAGGGTGAAGTCCACCGTCAGTTCGTCGCCTTCCTTGCCGCCAGGATAATCGCCCGCGGCTTTATAGGGTGAACCGACATGGGTGTCGGGGAACACCGACGCGTAAAACTCGGCGGCCTTGCGCGCTTCGCCTTTGTCGAACCACAGGCAGGTTACCAGCTTGTCGTTGGCCATGGTGATCTCTCCTCAAGATTTGCCGACCAGGGCGAATTCGGCGCCCTGCGGGTCGTTGCCGATGATGATGCGGTCGCCGCCGGGCACTTCGTGCGGCCCCATGGAAATCGTTCCGCCTCCGGCCTTTACCGCCTCGACCGCCTTCGAAATCGATGGCACGCGAATGTAATAACGCCAGCCTTGGCTGCCGCCCTCGACGCATGGGGCATATGGCGCCGATGGTTCTGCCTTGATGGGCAAAGAAGCGATACTCGCCCAGATCGCCCATCGGCATAACTCGTCGCTGGTCCAGCCAAACAGGTCGCCGTAGAACTGGCGTGACGCGACCGGATCGGCGGTAGTTAGCTCGTTCCAGCCAATGCGCTGTTCCTCGGTCGGCGAAAAGACGTCGCTGACCTTGTCTTCGGCTCCCTGCGGCGGGATGGGCTTCATCACATAAAAGGGATTGCCCTGAGGGTCGGCGACCATCGCGATGCGTCCTTGCGGTATGTCGAATGCGGGCATCAACGCCTTGCCGCCCTTGGCCTCGATCCCGGCGACCGTGGCGTCGACGTCGTCGGCTCCGATGTAGCCCATCCAGATCGGTCGCGCGCCGTGCTGGCGCATTTCCTCCGTCAGCCGGAACACGCCCACCGGCGTTGCCCCCGTCGCCGCGGCCGATCATTCGGTAGTCCTGCTCGCCAGCTATGCGGTCACCGATGGTCCAGCCGGGGACGACCGCTTCGTAGAACGCCTTGGACCCCTCTGGATCTGGGCTCATCAGCTCATACCAGATGTGGCTGCCTTGCGCGGATGACTGGCCATCCTCGTTCGCCGCGACACGCGCGGGCGCGTCTGTCAGTTCGGACATGGTCCGTCCCTTTCCATGCGTTTAGGGCCGGTCAGGCGTGCGCCGGCTCTTGCTTGGCGGTGTCGAAGATCGGCTCAAAGCCGCCCCAGAACATGCGCTGTCCGGAGAACGGCATGTCGCCTTCGGGCTTCAGGCTCTCATCGGCCATGATCTTCTGCCATGCCTGGTCGCGCGTGTCCTTGTCGGGCCATTCGATGAACGAAAAGACGACTTTCTCGCCGTCCTCGGCCTTCACCGCGCGGTAGAAATCGGTGACCTCGCCCTTGGGAACATCGTTGGACAAGGCCTCAACGACACGGGTCGCACCATGCTGGCGGAAGACCTTTGCCATTTTCGCGGCCATCTGCTGATAAGCTTCGGTCTTGCCCTCGGGCACCGGAACGACGAAACCATCCGTATAGCCGCCGCGCTCGGTGCCTTCCTCGACAATCGGCTCGAACCCGCCATAGACCATGCGCTTGCCATCGAACGGCATGCTTTCGCCAAATGCCTTCATGCGCTCATCGTTGCGCATCTTTTCGTTGGCCGCGTCGCGCGTGGCCTTGTCGGGATATTCGAACCAGGAGAAGACCACCTTCTCGTCGGGCTTGGCATTCACCGCCATGCGGAAATCGGTGACCTTGCCCTCAGATACGTCGCTGTCCCAGGCCTCGACGTGACGATTCACGCCGAATTCCTTGAAGATCGGCGCGGCGTCGGCCGCGCTCTTGCGATAGGCATCCTTATTGGCCTCGGGGACCGGCACGATAAATCCTTCATAATAGGTCATGCTGCTGCTCCTTCCGGTTCGGGTTGGTGGGCGGCGAACACCGCCAGTTGATCGTTGAGCGCTCGCTGGAAGGCGGGCCGGGCCTCGCCGCGAGCGACGAACGCCGCCAAGCGCGGCTGGCCGGCGATGAGATCGGTATGGCGCAGGTTACGCAGCACGCTGATCATCATCAGGTCGCCGATCGTAAATCGTCCTTCGAGCCAATCCTTGTCGCCCAGAGCATCGGCCAGCAGTTTCAGCCGCGCCTCGATCTTTTCGACCACTTGTGGCCGGCGTTCCCTGGTCCAGTCCTGGCCGCGGTTGAAGATGTCGATGTTGACCAGCTCGAAAATCATCGGCTCGACACTATTCAACGCGGCAATGAGCCAGGCGATGCCACGCATCCGGCCGTTCTCGTCCGCGGGGAGCAACCGTTCGTCGCTTAGGCCCAGATGGATAAGGATCGCACCGCTCTCGAACAGCCGGACCTGGCCGTCCCGATAGGCCGGGACCTGGCCGAACGGTTGCTCCTGAAAATAATCGGCAGGGCGCGGGTTCATCGCATCAAGCAACCGAACACGATAGGGTCGGCCGATCTCCTCGAGCGCCCAGCGGATGCGGAGGTCGCGGACAAGACCGGCCGCGAAGTCCGGCACCCAGCGAAAGGCGGTAACCTCGGCCGAACCGTTTGGATCGAGCGGCATGGATCAGGCCTGCTCGAACGCCGACGCGCCCTGTTCGGCGGCAGCGGCATCCATCCACATTATCTCCCAATGGTGGCCATCCGGATCCTCGAAGCTGCGGCCGTACATCATTCCGCCCATGTCCTGCCTGGGCCCGGGGTCCTTGACTCCGCCGGCTGCCCCGGCCTTGTCCACGGTCGCATCGACCTCGGCGACGCTGTCGGCCGAGAGGGCGAGCAGCACCTGGCTGGATTGGTGCGCATCGGCGATCGGCTTGCTGGTGAAGGTCGAATAAAAGGGATGCTGCAAAAGCATCACCGAAATGGTGTCGGAGAAGACCATCATCGCGGCACTCTCGTTGGTGAACCTGGGTTCATTGCGGGCGCCAACTGCCTCATAGAATGCCTTCGATCGGTCGAGGTCCGTGACCGGCAGGTTCACAAAAATCATCTTCGCCATGTCGAAATTTCCCCTCCTAGCGACTCGATTCGCCTTGCATTTTGCAGCGCCAGTTATAAATTGCAACCATGGAGTTAGAAATTATAACCACAACAAGGCGAGACGATGATAAGCGGCGATATGACGATGCCTGCGCAGCCGCCCACGGAATGGACCTGATCGGAGAACGCTGGTCGATGCCACTGATCCGCGAGCTACTGCTTGGGCCGCGCCGCTTCGGCGACCTCAAAACGAGTCTCAACGGGATTAGTGCCAATGTATTGACCCAACGGCTGGAAGGGCTGGAGGCGGCGGGTGTGCTGGTCCGCCGCAAGCTGCCGCCACCTGCTTCCGTTCAAGTCTATGAGCTCACGCCTTGGGGCTATGAGGCCGCACCCATCTTCCAGGCGCTCGGACGATGGGCGGTGCGCAGCCCTCGCCACGACGCCACCCGTCCGTTCAGCCCAGTATCGCTGATGCTGTCGCTGCGGACGATGATGAGCCCGGCCGCGGCGGGTGACCTTGAGGCGCGAATCCAGCTCGACATGAGCGGCGAGCCGTATTTCTGGATCCGTCGGGAAGGTGAGGTAAAGATCGGCCGCGGAGAGATTGAGCGGCCGGACCTGATATTGCGGGGAACGCCATCTGAAATCGCGGGCTATGTCTATGCCGGTGCGCCACTGTCTTCAATCGAGATGGAAGGCGATGCGAAATTGGCAGCGCACCTGCCCGGCCTGTTTCCATTCCCGGAAAAGGCGCATCTTACGACTGCTTGAGGCGTTGGGCCGAAGCGCTTAAGGCCCGTTTCCATGACCGATATTCCCAACATCGCGCCGGAAAGCCGTTCGGACACCATCCTCGCTTCGCCCGACCGGATGGTGAAAGTGCGCGATGCGTTCGGCGTCGACAGCGACCTCGAAGTCCCGGCCTTCAGCGAAGCGGACGAACGCGTTCCCGACCTCGATCCGGCCTATGTGTTCGATCCCGACACGACGATGGCGATCTGCGCCGGCTTCGCCCGCAACCGCCGAGTGATGGTCCAGGGCTATCACGGCACTGGCAAGTCGACCCATATCGAGCAGGTCGCCGCGCGCCTCAACTGGCCGACGATCCGGATCAACCTCGATGCCCATATCAGCCGCATTGACCTGATCGGCCGCGACGCCATCGTCCTCCAGGACGGGCAGCAGGTGACCGAATTCCGCGAGGGCCTGCTGCCCTGGGCGCTGCAGCATCCGGTGGCGCTGGTGTTCGACGAATATGACGCTGGCCGCCCCGACGTGATGTTCGTCATCCAGCGCGTGCTGGAGACCGACGGCAAGCTGACCCTGCTCGACCAGAATCGGGTGATCCGGCCCAATCCCTGGTTCCGCCTGTTTTCGACCACCAACACCATTGGCCTTGGCGATACCACCGGCCTTTATCATGGCACGCAGGCGCTCAATCAGGGTCAGCTCGATCGCTGGAACATCGTCTCGACGCTCAATTACCTCCCGGCGGAGACCGAGGCGCAGATCGTCCTCGCCAAATCGGGCGAATATGACAGCGAAGGCGGCAAGGAATCGGTCGGCAAGATGGTCCAGGTCGCCAACCTCTCGCGCCAGGGCTTCATCAACGGCGACATTTCCACCGTGATGAGTCCACGCACCGTCATCAGCTGGGCACAGAACGCGCTGATCTTCGGCGACGTCGGTTTCGCTTTCCGGGTCAGCTTCCTCAACAAATGCGACGAGGCCGAGCGCCCGCTGATCGCCGAATATTATCAGCGGGTGTTCAATGCCGACCTGCCCGAAAGCGTGGCTCACCGGGCGTAGAGGCGCCGAAGCCAAGCGGACAGCAAAAACCCCGCCGGTCGCCCGGCGGGGTTTTCTTTTTGCGGCTTGGCGCCAGCCTAGAGGATGAAATCCCCCGACGTAAGCGCCGCATAGTTGGAGATCATGACGGCGAAGTCGGCCACGCCATCGCCGTTGGTGTCGCCCATCAGGATGCCGCCCTCATAGCGGAGCTCGCCGGCGGTGTTCGAAAACTCGCCGCCCCCGATAAAGGAGAATGCCTGATTGCCGCCCAGCCCCGTGTTGGCGTCCAGCGCGGAAAGGTCGATCTTGTCGCCTTCGACGATCGTGAAGTCGTTGATCCGATCGACCATCTCGACGTTGGTGAAGACGAACCTGTCGCCGCCGGTGCCGCCGATGAGCGTGTCCGCTCCGGCACCGCCGTTCAGGATGTCAGCGCCAGCGCCGCCGCTCAGCGTGTTCGCCCCATTGTCACCGGTGAGCGTGTCGGCAAAGCCCGAGCCGGTCACGTTCTCAATGCCGGTCAGCGTGTCGGTGCCCTCACCAGTCGCCGTGCCGGCTCCCGCCGACAAGGCCAGGGTGATGCCTGCGGCCGAACCTGCGAAGGAGGCCGTATCAACGCCGATTCCGCCGCTGATCGTGTCGTTGCCGGCCCCGCCGGCGAACGCGTCGTTGCCCGAACCACCGGTAAGCGTGTCGTTGCCGGCACCGCCGCTCAGGGCATCGTTGCCGAGGCCGCCGTCGAGGTTGTCGTCGCCGTCGCCGCCGCTGAGCGAGTTGTTGCCGTCGCCGCCCTCAAGCGTGTCAGCACCGCCGCCACCGGTCAGGACGTTGGCCAGAGCATCGCCCCTCAGCGTGTCGGCGTGATCGGTGCCGATGACGTTCTCAATCCCGACGAGATTATCGTTCCCGTCGGTCCCAGCGTTGGCATTGCCGCTGACCAGGTTGACGTTCACGCCGTTGCCGAGACCGGCGTAGGTAACCGTATCGAGACCGACGCCGCCATTCAGCGTATCGTTACCAGCTCCGCCCAACAAGGTGTCGTTGCCGGCGGCGCCGTTCAGCGTGTCGTTGCCAGCCGCGCCGCTCAGCACGTTGGCATTGGCATCGCCCGTAAGAGTGTCGTCGAAGTTCGACCCGGTCAGGTTTTCGATGCTGATGAACGTGTCCGAGCCGAGGCTGGTCACGATCGGATTGGCCGAGCCCAGCGTAACCGACATGCCGGCCAAGGCAGCAAGGTATGAGACGGTATCCGATCCGGCGCCGCCATCCAGCGTGTCATCGCCAAGACCGCCGTCGAGCAGATCGTTGCCGGCGCCGCCGCTCAGCACGTTCGCGTTGGCATCGCCGGTCAGCGTATCATTGCCCCCGGAGCCGATGGCATTTTCGATGCCGTTCAGCGAATCGTTGCCCTCGCCAGTTGCGCTGCCGGTCGCAAGGTTGACCGTCACGGCCGTCGCCGACGCGGCATAGCTCGCCGTGTCGATGCCAGTGCCGCCCGTCAGCGTGTCGTTCCCCAGGCCACCGGCCAGCGTGTCATTGCCACCGGCACCGCTCAGAATATCGTCGCCGCCGAGGCCGGACAGCACATTGGCGCTGTCGTCACCGGTGATCACGTCTGCCTGGGCGGTGCCGGTGACATTCTCGATGCCCGTGAGGGTGTCGATATCGGCTCCACTGGTCGCGATGCCGGCACCAGCGGCTAGCGTCAGGGTCACTCCCGCAGCCAGCCCATTGAACGACGCCGTGTCGTTTCCGGCCGCGCCGTTGATGATGTCATTGCCGGCTCCGCCGGTGAGACTGTCGTCGCCATCGTCGCCATTCAACGTGTCGTTGCCGGTTCCGCCGGTCAGGGCATCGTTCCCTGCAGCGCCAGTCAACATGTCGTTGCCCGCGCCGCCGTCGAGCGCGTTGGCGTTGCCATCTCCCGTGATCGTATCGTCATGGGTCGAACCGGTGACGTTCTCGACGTTGGCCAGCGTGTCCGTGAACAGCGCCACTCGTGGCGGTTCCTCCAGCGAGGCTGACGGTTACCGCCGCGGCTGCCGCGGCATAGGTCACGCGGTCGATGTCGTTGCCGCCATCGATGACGTCGTTGCCGTCGCCGCCGTCAATGAGGTCGGCGCCGTAGTCTCCGAAGATGTTGTCGTCGCCGACGCCACCGTTCAGCGTGTCGTCGCCGTAGCCGCCGTTGAGGGAATCATTGCCCTCGCCGCCGTTAAGGACGTCATTGCTGTACCCGCCGTCGAGGATGTCGTCGCCGGCATCGCCGTTGAGCGTATCGAGTCCGATCCCGCCGCTGAGCGTATCGTTGCCGATCCCGCCGTTGAGCGTGTCGTTGCCGAACCCGCCGACCAGCCGGTCGTCCCCGCCGAGGCCATTCAAAGTGTCGTTGCCGTCATCGCCATCTAGCACGTTGGCGATGCTGTTGCCGGTCAGCGTGTCGTTGCCCGAGCCCCCCGCAAGACCCTCCATGCCGGTGAACGTGTCGTCGCCGACGCCGGTCTGCGCATTGGTGAACGAGCCGTCTCCGCTCTCGCTGAGCGTAAGGTTCAGGGCCTGGATGGCTCCCATATAGGACAGGATGTCGAGGCCGGCGCCGCCATGCAGCGTGTCGTTGCCCTTACCGCCGCCGAGAAGATTGTCGCCGCCATCGCCGGTCAACGTGTCGTTGAAGTCGGAACCAAACAAGCCCTCGATGCTGACGAAGGAGTCGGTCCCCTCGACGGTCGAATGCGTGTTGCCCGAGGCCAGGCTGACGTTCACCGCCGGCACTCGCGCCCGTATAAGATACAACGTCGAGGCCATCGCCGCCGTTGAGCGTGTCGTTGCCAAGGAGGCCGGAGAGCACGTCGTCACCGGCGTTCCCGAGGAGAATGTTGGCGCCGTCGTTGCCGACCAGATAATCGCGCTGGTCGCTTCCCGACGCATTTTCGAGCACCGTGTTATAGGCGATGCTGATGTTCTGGTAGGATAGCGCCTCGATCCCGCTCACGCCGGTCGTGAGAGCGACGAGCCGGGCATGCGCCTGGCCCTGGCCGGCCAGGAACGTGTTGTATGACGCTTCGGTCCACGGCGCGAAGTTGGCACCGGGGTTAGCGGCGTTGAATTCGGCGACCGCCGCGTTAGCCTCCTCGAGCGACACGCGAACCGCGCCGGAACTGAAGGTGCCAGAGCGCAGGTCGATGAACACCCCTGCATCGGCTCCCGACATGTCGATCCAGTCCGCCGCGCCGCCGGCATCATAGATGGCCAGATACGGTGCGTGGTTGATCTCGAAATTGTAGATGTCGTGGCCGGCGTTCGAGTTGAAGCCGTATCGCGTATCGGTGGCGCGCGTGGTCGGGTCAGCACCGTACATCTGCTGGATGACGTAGATGTCGTGGATCATCGGAGTCTGCGGATAGGTGAAGACACCGACGGCGGCATCGACCGGTCGGGCAACGTTGGGGTTCAAACTCCCGAAATCCGCGTCGAACGTGTTCCAGTAGGACATCGTCGAATACTGCCGAGTGTCCTGCGCATATTCGGCGCCATTGGTGTAAGTCACCGAGAAGTTGGCGCTGAAATTGTACGATCCGGGGTGCGACAGTCCGATGGCGTGGCCCAGCTCATGCACCACCGTCGTCCAGCCGTAACCATTGTAGTTAAGCCAACCGTTTGACGGATTGACCTCCGGTGTGGCCGTCCAGACGTCACTAACTACCCTCTGCCCGATACCCGGATAGAATGCGTGCGCCTGTGCCGGTCCGGTCGTCGTGTTGGCGAAGACGATATCCGCGCCGGCGCCATTCGAATTCAACGAAGCTCAGCGGGACCAGGTCGTCCCACAGCTGGATCGCCTCGCGCGCGGCCGCCCGCTGCTCTTCGGAAAAAGGTGAGTACCCGTTTGCATCGCGGATCGAAAAGTTCGGGTTGTTGTAATAGCCGATGGCGTGCGGCGTGGTCAGGAAGGTGAAGGTGACGATCCCGTTGGGCGCGTGCAGCCGAGCGCCGCTGTCGAGCTGGCCGATTACCTGGTTCAGGTCGAAAATCTGCTTGTTGTTGAAAATGCCGTCCGCATCATCCTGTTCGAGGCGCCAAGGTGTGGCGCTTACTACGTGGCCCGAGGTTTGTACCCGAAGGTCGGCCAGGTGAGCGGGAAATATGCTGAGACTGTCTTCGCCTGAATCGTCGATCGTCGAGAAAATTTCACGTTCACCGGTGCTGGCGCAGCTCGGGCAACCGCAGACCTCTGCAGTGGCGTCGTGGACAATGATTTCGCTGGTCGAATTATTGAGCTGAGCGGGCATTACGCTACTCCCCTGACGTCAATTGAAAGCCGCTTGTGCGGCGGCACATGAGGTCGGCGAAGCTGCAAGACCATGGTAAAGACGTCAATCACGAAGATCGGCGATTCGTCCCGCAATGAGACAATTTGGCAACAAAAACTGTCGGTTAGCTAACTCATGAGGCCGTCGGGAGGCCGGTTCGGTGCTCCGCCATTCCGCGATCTCGGCTAACCCAAATTCTCAGCGAAGTTGACGTTGACCTGTTGAAAGGCCGGCGTCACAGCATCATTGGCAAATGACGGTTCCGACTCCCCTCGACCGTTTCCGGTCCGTCCTCGCGGGGGCGGTGCGGGCGATTGCGCGCGATTCGGAGGCCGACGTGGTGTTCGCATCTGACGCCAGCGGCCAGTCCCCCGGCAAGGTCGCCCGCGTCGTATCCCCGGGGCCAGGTCTGGAGCCCCGGCTGGTGGCGGAGGCGCGCGGCGCGGCCGATGCGCTGGCGCTGCGATTGCGCCACCACGACCCCAAGCTGCATGCCATGCGTGCGCCCGTATCGGACAGCGATGCCCGGGCGGTGTTCGATGCGCTGGAAACAGCGCGGGTCGAAGCGCTTGGCGCCAAATCGATGGATGGGGTCCGCGCCAACCTGGGCGATCTTGTCGAAGCGCGCGTCCGGATGGATGCGATCACCCGGGCGCGAACGGCCGAGGAAGTTCCGCTGGCCACAGCGGTCGGCCTCCTGGCCCGGCAGCGGCTGACCGGCGAAGCTCCACCCAAGGCCGCGCTGGCCGGGCTCGAGCCGAATCGCCCCATGGATCGAGGACAAGGCCGGAGCCGAGCTCGATGCGCTGGCGCTGACGATCGACGACCAGGCCGCCTTCGCAACCTTGTCGCGCCGGCTGCTCGAAGACCTCGAATTGCCGATCGAGGAATCCGCCGACCAGCAGCCCGACGAGGGCGGCGACGAGGATCAGGGCGAGGACGAAGGGCCGGACGAAGCCGACGATGCCGAGACCGAGGGCGCCGACGCCGGAGGCGAGATGGAGATGCGGTCGGAGGAGGCCGAGCGCGACGAGGGTGAAGATGAGTCCGCCGACAGCGAAGCGGACGTCGACGAGGGCGACGCGACCAGCGGGCAGGAGGCTTCGGACCAGGCGCGGTCCAACGCCCAGCGGCGCAATTGGCTCGAGGAGCCGGTCACCGACTACAAGCCCTTCACGACCCGGTTCGACGAAATGGTCACGGCCGCCGAGCTTTGCGACGAGGAGGAGTTGACCCGACTCAGGGCCTATCTGGATCAGCAGATGACGAGCCTTGGCGGCGTCGTCACCCGGCTCGCCAATCGGCTCCAGCGGCGGCTGATGGCGCAGCAGGCCCGCAGTTGGGACTTCGATCAGGAAGAAGGCATGCTCGACGCGGCGCGGCTGGCGAGGGTCATCACCTCGCCGGGCCATTCGCTGAGCTACAAGGTCGAGCGCGAGACCGAATTCAAGGATACGGTGGTGAGCCTGCTGATCGACAATAGCGGCTCCATGCGCGGCCGACCGATCTCAATTGCCGCAACCTGCGCTGACGTGTTGACGAGGACGCTCGAGCGCTGCGGCGTGGCGACGGAAATCCTCGGCTTCACCACGCGCGGCTGGAAGGGCGGACAGAGCCGCGAGCTGTGGCTTTCCGACGGCCGTCCGCCCAGTCCGGGACGGCTCAACGACCTTCGCCACATCGTCTACAAGCGCGCCGACGAACCCTATCGCCATTCGAGGCGGAGCCTGGGCCTGATGATGCGCGAGGGGTTGCTGAAGGAGAATATTGACGGCGAGGCGCTGGTCTGGGCGCACAGCCGCCTGCTCGCCCGACCCGAGGAGCGGCGTATCCTGCTGGTAATCAGCGATGGCGCTCCGGTCGACGATTCGACCGCTTCGGCCAATGGCGGGACCTATCTGGAAAAGCATCTGCGGCAGGTGATTGGCTGGATCGAGAGCTCGATCGAATGTCGAGCTCGCCGCGATCGGCATTGGTCATGACGTGACGCGATATTATTCGCGCGCGGTGACGATCATGGATGCCGAGCAGTTGGGCGGCGCGCTGATCGAGCAGCTCGCGGCCCTGTTCGAAAAACATTGAAGATGGAGAAAAATTTTGGGCCCGGAGCAATTACGCCGCTCCGGGCCCCCCTCGATACGCGACGCGAGGGATTTCGGTCCGCCGTTCCGGCGTGAAGGAAAAGGGGGAAACCTCGCCGATGACGATGGTTATGCGCGATTCGCGGTTGAACGGGGCTGAATGTGGCGTGCAGCAATCATTCAGGAAATCTAGTATTTTCAATGGCTTGTTGGTTGGGGCGACGGTACTTGCAGTCTACGCCCCCATGCATGAACTGCCCAATCGCAAGCCGCTCCTGCCCGCGACCGTGACGCTTACCTACAGCGCGGTCGAGTTGCCTTCGATGAAAGCGCCGCTGCGGCTGGCTGGAGCCTGGGAAATGGAAGCGGATGATCCGCGGCTGGGCGGACTGTCGGCCCTGGCGATCGAAGGCGGCCGCTTCCTCGCCATCAGCGATCTGGGCGCGGCCGTGCGGTTCGATCCGCCGACCGCTGCATCGCCCCGGGCATCGCTTCTCGACCTTAAAGATGGCCCGGGGGATTTGGGCAAGAAATCCTCACGCGACGCGGAATCGCTGGTGCGCGATCCGGACGGCCGGGGCTGGTGGGTAGCCTATGAACAGCACCACTCGCTATGGTTGTATGACGACGGCGTCGGTCGCGCGCTCGCCAGGGTAGATTTGCCGGGACTTGGCTGGCCGGACAATCGCGGCGCGGAAGGGCTGCTCGTCAGGGATCGGGCGCTATTGGTCCTTGCCGAAAATGGCAGGGACGCGGTTTCGCTCGGGCACGCTGGGACTCGTATCTTGAAGCTGCAAGCTGGCGCTGACGTCGCGGATGCGGCGAGAGCCCCGGACGGCAGCTATTGGGTGCTGCTCAGAAAAAAGAGCCTGGTCGGAATCGAGCAATCGATTGGATTCCTTCGAAAAACCCATGGCGGCTATCTGGTCGGTGCGCCAATGCCTTTGCCCAAGGCGCCATTCGACAATTACGAGGGGATGGCAATCACCTCCTTGCCGGATGGGCGGTGGCGTTTCTGGCTGGTGACCGACGATGGCCATCGCTTCAACGCCCGGACGCTGCTGATCGGGCTCGACTTCGATCCGGCGGCCCCCAGACACGGCAAAAGCCCGGCGGAGGACGCCGGGCTTTCGAAGAAACCGTCAGTCGAAACGCCTTAGGCGGCCGCAGACTTCGCCTTCTTGGCCATCTCGCGCTTGAGCTTGGCGGCGCGCGGCGAGAGCTTGTCCTGGCTGGTCTTGACCAGCCAATTGTCGAGCCCGCCGACATGCTCGACCGAGCGCAGGCCGTGCGTCGATACGCGCAGCTTGATGCTCTTTTCGAGCGCTTCGGAGATCAGCGTGACATTCTGCAAATTGGGCAGGAAGGTCCGCTTGGTCTTGTTGTTGGCGTGGGAAACATTGTTGCCCACCTGCCGGCCCTTGCCGGTCAGCTCGCAAATGCGCGACATCGGTCACATCCAATTATGAGGTGAGCGCATATGCGCCCGGAAAGCGCCGCCCGATACTAGCGCATGGCCCATCCGTCAACCTTGGCGGACCGCCTTTCCGGGCAACCGTCGTCCTTCATGAAGCGTTGGGGGATTATCGTCCGTAACGGGAGAGAGACAATATGCGCGCCATTCTGTTGATCCTGATCGTCGCGGTGGTCGCGCTGATCGCTGCAATCGCAACCGGCCTGATCGACGTCAGCCAGACCCGCGAGGCCCGGGCACCCCACGTCGAGGCTAGCGATGGCAGGATTCGCACGCAGGGCGGCCAATCGCCGGCATTCGAGGTGCAGACCGGCTCGGTCGGGGTCGGCACGCGGGACGCGAATGTCGCAGTGCCCAAAGTGGAGGTGAAACGCGGGGAGACCAGCGTGAAAGTCCCCGTCGTGGAGGTCCGTCCGCCTCAAGAGGCCGAGCAAAACGCCGCCCGCTGATTATCGGCGCCGCGCTGCGCGGGCATGACAGACGCGCCGCGGCGCGGTAGCGCTCGGCGGGTCATGTCCTTTCCGCTGCCTCCGCCGATGCGCCGAGCGCTCGACCTCGCCGCCGTTGCCGCCGAAGCAGGCGAAGTGCCGGTCGGAGCAGTTGTGACCCTGGGCGATGAAATCGTCGCCGAGGCGCGAAATGCGATGCGCGGCAATCTCGATCCGACCGCCCACGCGGAAATGGTCGCGATCCGCCATGCGGCCACCCGCCTGGGCCGGCCGCGGCTGGACGGATGCACGCTCTGGGTCACGCTGGAACCCTGCGCGATGTGTGCCGGGGCGATCGCCCTGGCGCGGATCGATGCGCTCAGATTTGCGGCCGAGGATCCCAAGGGCGGCGGCGTGATTCACGGCGCGCGGGTATTCGCCCAGCCGACCTGCCATCACCGCCCCGACGTGCTTGGCGGGATCGGCGATGAAGAGGCGGCCGGACAACTCAAGTCGTTCTTCGAAGCACGCCGCTCTTAAGGCACGTTTCACATTCCCGGCTGGGTGACTGGAACGACCTTGATTTCCACGCGGCGATTCTCGGCGCGGCCGGCATCGCTGTCATTGGATGCGATCGGCTGGGATTCGCCAAAGCCGCGAATGCCCATGCGGGCGCGGGCGACGCCGTTCGATGACAGATAATCCGCGACCGACTGGGCGCGGCGCTCGGACAGGGCCTGATTATAGGCGTCGCTTCCGGTCCAATCGGTGTGGCCGAGCACGTCGATATAGGTCTGGTTATAGCTGGCGAGCGTCCGAGCAACCTCGTTCAAAGTCCCCTGGACGCCCGGCTGGAGCGCGTAACTGTCGACCGGAAAGGTGATTCCGGCCGGCATTCGAAGAATCAGCTCGTCGCCGGTGCGGATCACGTCGACTCCCGTTCCGGCGGTCTGCCGGCGAAGCTCCGCCTCCTGCTGGTCCATATAGTTGCCGACCGCGCCGCCGGCGATCGCGCCGATGCCTGCGCCGATGACTTTCGCGTTGCGGTCATGGTTTCCGCCGACCAGGTCGCCGAGCAGATAGCCGCCGACCGCGCCGCCGAGAATGCCGACCGCGGTCCGGTTGACGGTTCGCTGCCCGGTATAAGGGTCGGTGGTGCAGGCCGCCGTTAGTAGCGTTCCGGAAAAGGTGACGGCGATAAGAACAGTGCGGCGCATCAATAAACTCCAGTCTTGAAAGGCTGCGGTCCGGAACGGAACGTTCATGCTGCGGTTCCTTAATTCCGGCCAACTGCCGCTCCGCTTGCGGGCAGCCAAATTTATCGGCAATGAACCTGAAGCGATTATGGGCAACGCGCTACTTCCCTTCCCTTGGTTCGACCTCATCTTGATCCTCGCGCTGGTCGCGTTGAACGGGGTGCTGTCGATGAGCGAGCTGGCGATCGTGTCGGCGCGCGAGGCGCGGCTGAAAGCGATGGTCAAGGCTGGCTCCTCCGGCGCCAAATATGCGCTGGATCTGGCGGCGGAGCCGGGCCGGTTCCTGTCGACGGTTCAGATCGGCATCACGCTGATCGGCATTCTGGCGGGCGCCTATTCGGGCGCAAGCCTTGGGACGCCGGTCGGCCAACGCCTGGAGCTGCTGGGAATCGATCCCGAAACCGCAAAGAGTGCCGGTTTCGGGTTGGTGATCGTCGTCGTCACCTTCGCCAGCCTGGTGATCGGCGAATTGGTTCCAAAGCAGTTCGCGCTGCGCAATGCAGAGGGCATTGCGGCAGTCGTGGCCCGGCCGATGGTCTGGCTCAGCAAGGCCACCGCGCCCTTCGTCTGGCTGCTTGACCAGACCAGCGCGCTCATCTTCCGCCTCCTTGGCCTCAACCGCGAAAACAAGAATATGGTGACGGCGGAAGAGCTGCATCTGGTGGTCGCCGAAGCGCAAAATGCTGGGGTCCTAGAGGAGAGCGAGCGGGCGATCATCTCTGGCATCGTCCGACTGGCCGACCGGCCGGTGCGAGAAGTAATGACTCCGCGAACCGACATCGACTGGATCGACATCGATTGCAGCCGGGACGAAATCCGCGCCGCGCTGTCCGAGACGCCGCACAGCCGGATTCCCGTTGCCGAGGGTTCGGTCGACAATATCATTGGCGTGATTTCGACCCGCGACATGCTTACCGCACTGCTCGACGGTCAGGAGATCGACCTGAAGAAGTTGACCCGTCCGGCGCCGGTCATCCCCGACCTCATGGATGCAATGGATGCGCTGGCGGTGCTGCGTTCGGCCGAGGTCCCGCTGGCGCTGGTCCACGACGAATATGGTCATCTCGACGGGATCGTCACGCCTGGCTCGATCCTCAGCGCGCTCGCTGGGGCCTTCGCCCATGATCTTGATGAAGGCGAGGATCCGCCCTGCGTCGAGCGTGACGACGGCAGCTGGCTCGTCTCAGGAGCGGCCAACGCCGACATATTGTCCGATCGCCTCGGGGTTTCGATGCCCGGCGACCGCGATTATTCGACAGTGGCGGGCTTCGCCCTGTCGGTGTTGAAGAAAATTCCGGAAACCGGCGAACTGTTCAAGTTCGACGGCTACCGCTTCGAAGTGGTCGACATGGACGGCCGCAAGATCGACAAGCTGCTGGTCAGCCGCCCCAAACGGCGCCGCTCGGAAGAGGAAGGCGAACAGAGCGAAGCACCTTCGGTGCCATGATCAGTTTACGCTTCACAGATTGCCGAATTTCGCCCGATAACCATCGGTGTCGCCGCGTGCGAGATACTCGGCCTGTTCCTTGACACGGTCGCGGGCAAAACGGCCGCGAAACGGACCCATCGTTTCATCAAGCGCTTCGACCTGGCTGGGCGAAAGCTTGGCAATCTGGTCGAAACGAATGATCCCGCGCTGATTGAGCATCTCAGCGAATTTGGGCCCAACCCCTTTCAAATGCCGCAAGTCATCCGGTGGACCGGCCGCGCCGGGAAGCTCCTCATGAACCCTTGCGCGCAGGATATCGCCGGCAACGTCGGTCGCGGCGGCTGCAACTTCGTCGGTAAAACGGCGGCCCTCATTACTCTGCTTCGCCATGGTCATATGCGGGCGGACCGGCGTGCTGTCGGTCAACCGGACGCGCTGCCGGGGTCGGAAGGCCAGGTAGCCGACGATCGATCCCGATGAGCAGCGCGACCAGGAAGATCGGCCAGTAGATCTCGAAAAATTCCATGCCGTCAGATCCTCTTCTTCCACTGCGTTCGCCCGGCGCCGCAATTCGGCAATATAGGCGAGCAACAAGCCCAGCGCGAAGCCGGACAGACCAAGCAACTGCGCTTCGATCGCCAACGGGATCATCATTGCCTCGATCCTCCCTCCTGCGGCAACGAGGCCGGATCCCAGCGGACTTCCAGAACGCCGGGAGTGCCGTCGAGGATTCGAACCAGCTCCGCTCGCTGGAAATCGTCGGCCGGACCACTGAGGATCAGCCGACGGGCGAGAGGTCCTCGTTGCATCCGCGCCTGGATCATCGGCAGCTCATATCGATCCAGGGTATTGCGCGCGCTCGCCTCCGCTTGCCGGGTGAGCCGTTCGCCTGCACCGAGCGGCCCATGCCAAATCGCGCCGAAGCCCAGCACCGCGCCAATGCCGATCAGCAGGATATGCCGCCGCTTCACGATGCCCGCTCCAATTCGCGCCAACCGATGTCGCTGCGATGGAAGCCGTCGGCGAAGTCGATCTCAGCGACCGCCCGATAAGCGCGCTCGCGGGCCTCGCCCAGCGATCGGCCCCTGGCCGTCACGGCGAGCACCCGCCCCCCATTGGCGATGAGGTGACCGTCCTTCTGAGTTGTTCCCGCGTGGAACACGTTGACGCCCGGCACCGCCTCTGCTGCCTCGAGTTTGCGGATCGCCCCACCTTTGGCAGGCGTTCCGGGATATCCGTTCGCCGCCACGATGACGGTCATGGTCGTGTCGCTCGATAAGCTGGCAGCTTGGAACGGGGCCCCGGTCGCCACTGCGTGTAGCAGCGCCGCGAAATCACCCTCGATCCGCGGCATGATCGCCTCGCATTCTGGATCGCCGAAGCGGACATTATATTCGATCAGCTTGGGGCCGTCGGATGTCAGCATCAATCCGGCGTAAAGCACGCCGCTGAAAGGCGTTCCCGCCTCGGCCATGGCAAGCGCCGTCGGCTCGACAATTTCGCGCATGGCACGCGCTTCCAGCGCCCCAGTCAAAACCGGGGCGGGGGAATAGGCGCCCATTCCGCCGGTGTTGGGGCCGGTGTCGCCGTCGCCGACGCGCTTATGGTCCTGTGCCGAAGCGATCGCGATGGCCCGTGCTGCCATCGACCAAGGCGAACAGGCTCGCCTCTTCGCCCTTCAAGAAATTCCTCGATGACCATCGGTCCATCGCCTGCGGCGCGAATCGCAGCCTCTGCTTCAACGCGGGTCATTGCAACGGTAACGCCCTTGCCCGCAGCAAGGCCATCGGCCTTGATCACGACAGGAATTGAAAAGCGATCGAGGGCGGCGAGCGCTTCGGCTTCTGTTTCCACACGAACATAGGCGGCGGTTGGAATTCCGGCTCGGGCGCACAGATCCTTGGTAAAGCCCTTGGAGCCTTCCAGTTGAGCTGCGGCGGCACTTGGCCCGAAAGTCGCAATGCCGGCGGCACGCGCGGCGTCGGCGACCCCCGCTACCAGCGGCGCCTCGGGCCCGACGACTATCAGGTCGATGTCGCGCTCCCTGGCGAGCGACACCACGGCGGCTGGATCGCACGGGTCGATCGCGACGCAATTCGCCCAGCGCGCAATCCCGGGATTTCCCGGCGCGGCGATCAGCGCGTCGCAGCTTGGCGATTGCCTAAGCCGCCATGCCAGCGCATCTTCGCGCCCGCCCGACCCAAGCAGCAGGATGTTCATGCCTCTCCCCGACGATCTCGATGCCACTGGCCTACTAGCCGAGCAGAAGGGCGGCGACAATTCGCCGCCGCTGTCGGTCAGCGAATTGTCGGGCGCGCTTGAAGCGGACGGTCGAGACGGCATTCGGCCTGGTGCGGGTGCGCGGGGAAATTTCGGGATGGAAACGCCACGCTTCGGGTCATTGCTATTTCACCCTCAAGGATGAAGCCGCCTGCATCGACGCTGTAGTCTGGAAAGGGCAGGCAGCCGGCCTTGCCTTCCGGCCGGAGGATGGAGCCGAGGTCGTCGCCACCGGCAAGCTCACCACCTATCCTGGCCGATCCAAGTATCAGATCGTCGTCAGCCGGATGGAGCTGGCGGGCGAGGGTGCGCTGATGGCGCTGCTCGACAAGCGGCGCCGGGCGCTCGCCGCCGAAGGGCTGTTCGACGAGGCGAAGAAGCGCAAGCTGCCGTTCCTTCCCCGAGTAATCGGCGTGGTCACCTCGCCGACCGGCGCCGTCATCCGCGACATCCTGCATCGGCTTGAGGACCGCTGCCCGACCCATGTCATCGTCTGGCCCGTACCGGTCCAGGGCGAGGGCGCGGCGGAAAAGGTTGCCGAGGCAATCCGCGGCTTTGGCGCGATCCAGCCCGGCGGACCGGTGCCACGGCCGGACCTGCTCATCGTCGCGCGCGGCGGCGGGTCGATCGAGGATTTGTGGGCGTTCAACGAGGAGGAAGTCGTACGGGCCGCCGCTACCTCGCCGATCCCGCTGATCTCGGCGGTCGGGCATGAAACCGATACGACATTGATCGACTTTGCTTCCGACCGGCGCGCGCCCACTCCAACGGCGGCGGCGGAGATGGCTGTGCCTGTGCGCTCGGAGCTGGCTGCCTTGCTGAACGAGCTCGACCATCGTCAGTCGGCCTGCGTCACCCGCACCGCCTCGCGCGCGGCGGAGCGGCTGGAGCAAGTTAGCGGCCGCTGGCCCGAGGCGGGCAATTTATTTGCGCCATTCGCTCAACGCATCGACGACGCGAGCGAGCGGCTGCCGCGTGCGTTGATCCAGCGTACTGCCCATGCCCGTGCCGACCTCGCCGCGGTGGCGCCTCGACTTCAGGCGCGCCTGCTCAGCGAGCGGGTCGCGCGGGGGCGGGAGAGATTGGCGGCGCTGTGGCGGCTGGCCGAGCTGGCGCATCCCGAACGACCGCTTCAGCGCGGCTTCGTCCGGGTCACGGACCGCTCGGGCAAGACGCTCGTGCATGCCGCCGACGCGCGCGCGGCCGGGGCGGTCGACCTTCACTTTGCAGATGGCCGGGTGGCTGCCCATATTGGGGATGGGATGGGGCCGGTTCCGTTCCGCCCGGTCAAGCGGGTTGAGCGAAAGGGCTCTTCGTCCTATCCGCCCGGCCAGCCGGGGCTGTTCGATTCCGAGGAATGAAGCATGTTGATGGGTAGCAGTCGCGAGGCGAAGATTCACTATCTGGACGGCACCTTCCGGCTGCTCGCGGCCGGCGACCATGTCCGATGCGCTATCACCGGGGCGGTCATTCCGCTGGACGAACTGCGCTATTGGTCGGTCGCGCGCCAGGAGGCTTATGCCGACGCCGCGGCAAGCCTGGAGGCCGAGCGTCGGGCCGGAAATATCTGAGGTTAGTTGACCCGTTTGACCTTGACGCCAGGCTGCCTGGCGACGCTCAAAATATAGCTCCCAAGCGCGCCTTTCTTGATCACCACCTTGTCCCCATTTTCCGGTGCAAGGGCGATCGGCTTTCCGTCTATTTGCGACCAACGGCTGCCATCCGCGAGCCGGAAAATGTAGCCGCCGTCGGCGTTGAACGCGGTCGACGCAATCTCTCCGTCGACCTGCTTGATCTCCACCTCATTGTCGTCCTCGCCAAAGATGCCGAGGTTGGGGATCGAAAAGCCGAACAGCCCGCGCTTGGTCTTTCGCACCGATTCCCGGTCGTAAACGACAATGTCCTTCCGGGCGACCGCTTCGCCGATGCCTGCCGCGGCCTTGTCGTAGCATGCCAATCGTTCGGCGCTGTCGGTCACGCGCTGGCACGCAAGCAAGGCGTTGACCTGAGGCGGGGGAGGGCCAGCTTCCGGTTGCTTCGCCGCGACACCTGGCGGCGCGAACAAGATCGCCGCTCCCATTATGCTCACACCGACCATCGCCCACGCCCGCATGTCCATCTCCGTCACCTTGAGTGCGATCACCTTAGGCCGGGCGTGGCGGCTCGGACAAGCAGAGGACTGTTGCAGAAAGACTACAGAGCGTCGACAACTCGACAAACGGCGGTCGCCCTGCGTTGCGTTGGTTTGTCGCTTTCCCCTATTCAACCGGGCAGTTCGGCAGTGTCTCACTGTTGCACATGCATGGCCGCGTAACGTCGCGGCCCGTAAGGGGAAGACTTTATGAAGCTCGATTTTCGCCAGCGGCTGCTTGCCACGACCTTGATGGTCAGTGCCGGCATGCTCGCCACTCCCGCTTTCGCGCAGGAAACGCCGGTCGATCCTGGCGCCGCGCAGCCTTCTGGCCCGGTCGAGGCACAAGACCCCGCCGAGGCGACACAGCCGGCAACCGCCGCTACGCCTCCGGAAGACGGCGCACGTGACATCGTCGTCACCGGCACCCGTATTCCGTCGGCCAACCTGAAATCAGCGGCGCCGGTTACGGTTGTCAGCAACCAGGACCTCAAGCTGTCGGGGACGACCCGCGTCGAAGATCTGCTGAACTCGCTGCCGTCGGTCGGCGCTTCGCAGGCATCGGGCGTTTCCAACGGCGCCACCGGCACCGCGGAAGTCGATCTTCGCTACCTCGGTTCGAAGCGCACCCTGGCCCTGATCAACGGCCGCCGCATGGTTCCGGGTAGCCCGAACAGCACGACCCAGGCTCCCGATATCAACTTCATCCCATCCTCGCTGATCAAGCGCGCCGAAGTTCTCACCGGCGGCGCCTCGTCGGTGTACGGCGCGGACGCGGTTGCGGGCGTCGTCAACTTCATCATGGACGACACGTTCAGCGGCATCCGGTTTGACGGCCAATACAGCTTCTACCAGCATAACAATGGCAATCCGTTCGGTCGCCAATGGTCTCAACGTCAAAGACATCCTCGATGCGCGCGGATTCACTGCGCCGTCGGGTAGCGTTGTCGACGGTGGTGCATTCGACGGCACGGTTTCCATCGGCAGCAGCTTCGACGATGACCGCGGACACGCAGTGGCCTATTTCGGCTATCGCAAAGTCAAGCCGGTCCTTCAGGGCCGTCGCGACTACAGCGCCTGCGTTCTGCAGAACGCTGCTGGCGGTGCCGTTGCGCCGGGCACTGATCCGAACCCCCGCTGCGGTGGCTCGGCGACCGCCAACCCGGGTACGGCGGTGATCTTCGCGGATCAGCCGGGCCCGGCGGGTTTCACCTCGACCGTCGCCGGCATTGGGGCCGGGAACGTCACTCCATTCTCGCAGAACCTCTACAACTTCGCGCCGCTCAACTATTTCCAGCGGCCGGACGAACGCTATACCGGTGGCGTCTTCGCCAATTATGAAATCACCCCGGCGATCAAGCCGTACCTTGAATTCATGTTCATGGACGACCGGACGCTGGCGCAGATCGCGCCGTCGGGCGACTTCGGCAATACGTTGACGATCAACTGCGACAATCCGCTGCTGTCGCCGGCGCAGTTCGACAACGTCTGCGGCATCGCCGGAACAATCTCATCAACGGCTTCGTCGGGCAACTTCCCGCTTGCGTCGGTTAGTGGTGATCCGGGACCAGGCACCATCCCCACTTCGCCGAACACGGTCCCGGGCGGCGCCGATTACAACCGTGGCTTCTTCCAGCTGCTTCGCCGCAACACCGAAGGCGGCCCGCGTATCGCCGACCTGCGGCACACCAGCTTCCGCGGCAGTGCTGGGCACAAAGGGCGACCTGGACGAGGTCTGGTCGTACGACGCCTATTATCAGTATGGCCGGATCAACTATGACCTGGTCTACAAGAACGAGTTCTCGGTCTCCCGGCTCAATCGTGCGCTCGATGCCGTGATCGACCCGCGCGTCGGCAGCCCGACGGAAGGAGAGGTGGTTTGCCGTTCGGTCATTGACGGAACGGACCCGAACTGCCGTCCCCTATGATGCGTTCGGCGCTTCTCCGTCGCCTGGATCGATCAACTATCTGAACGTCTTCGGCGTCATCCAGGGCCACACGTCTACCCAAGTCGCCAACGTCAACTTCACCGGCCAGCTCGGCGAATATGGCATTCAGACTCCGTGGGCCGACGACGGCGTTGGCGTCAACGTCGGGCTTCGAATACCGCAAGGAAAAGCTGATCCTGAACCCGGACCAGTCGTTCCAGACGGGCGACCTCGCCGGCCAGGGTGCGCCGACGCTTCCGGTCAACGGCAATTTCACGCGTGATGGAATATCTTCGCGCGAAGCGCAAATCCCGATCGTCCAGGACGATCTTCATCGAGGATCTGACGCTTGACGCTGGGCTACCGCAAGTCCTGAGTACAGCTGAGCAACGGCCGCAAGTACGACACCGACACCTACAAGGTTTCGGTGCCGAGTTCGCGCCCGATCCGCGATGTCCGCTTCCGGCGGCCTTACAACCGGGCGGTCGCGCGCACCGAACATCCAGGAGCTGTTCGCGCCGCAGTTCGTCGGCCTCGACGGGACCGACCGATCCATGCGCCGGCCGACATCACGGCCGACCGACTTCGGCTGTCTCGCGCAGGGTCTCGTCAGTCGGCCAGAGCCCGACCGCGAACCCGGCAGGCCAGTATAACGGCCTGCTTGGCGGCAACCCGAACCTGAACCCGGAAAAGGCAACGACCAAGACGCTTGGCGTCGTCCTGCAGCCGCGGCTTCCTTCCGCGCTTTGCTCTTACGGTCGATTGGTTCAACATCGGCGTGAAGGACGCGATCCAGGGCTTCGGCGCCGATGCGATCGTGGCGAGCCTGTATCCAGTTCACGACCGGCCACCACGGTTTCGCCGGCCTGCGCGCTGATCATCCGTGACCCGGCCGGCTCGATCTGGCTCACCCGGGCGGTTTCGTCATCGACACGCCGAACAACTCCGGCACGATCAAGACCAGCGGCTGGGACATCAGCTGTCGCTATTCAGCCACCGGCTCGGCAGTATCGGCACTCTGTCGACCAGCTTCAACGGCACTTGTCTCGGCAAGTATAAGGTCAATAACGGCCTGACCGGGCGGCATGTACGATTGCGCCGGTCTCTATGGCCCGATCTGCTCGCGGCTTCACTGTTGCCAGCTCGGCCCCGATGCCGAAGTGGCGGCACAAGTCGCGCCGGACCCTGAAATGCCGAACGGCATTGGCTTCTCGCTGCAATGGCGGCATGTCGGCAAGGTCAAGGCCGAGACTCTCGAGCGAGCATCCCAACGTTGCAGGGCGCTTCAACTTCGATCCGGGCCTGAGGATCAAGTCGCACAACTATTTCGACTTCGCCACGACGTTCACGTTCGGCGACCACTATAATTTGCGCCTGGGCGTCAACAACCTCTTCGACAATGATCCGCCGCTGGTTACCGGCGGCAACGCCAACCGCAGCGGATCGAACCTCTGCCCGGCAGGTCCGTGTAACGGCAACACCTATCCGGGCACCTGGGACGCGCTCGGCCGCTACTTCTACGCAGGTGTGACCCTCAACTTCTAAAATAGTCACTTCGTCTTCAAAGCTGGGCGGCGGACCTTCGGATCCGCCGCCTTTTTTCATTGCTGTCCAATGCCGACCTACTGGTCCTTTTGACGCGATTGCGCGGTTAGAAGCCGCCCATGGCAACACGGCCGTTCGACGATCGAATGACTGCACAGACCATCCGGCAGGCCATTGGCGACGCCGCCGTGGAAAGTTGGACGGAAGCCTGCCCGATCGGCGAGCGCGCGCTTGGCCGCAAGGCGGCGACGTCACTGCGCTCAATGCCATGTTGGGAATGCTTCGGTGCCGTCCGGCCAGCTCGATGTGCGGGATCGGCCATTTGCGCATCGCTCATGATGCGCGTCCCGGCCGATCCGAGTCGTTGCGCATCAACCTTACCAACGCGCTGATCGCGCTCGGCCGCCACGAAGAGGCTCTGGACTTGCTGACCGTCGGAACTGGCACGTGCCGATCCGACCCGTCGTCTGCTGAGGTTGCGCGGGTTTCTCGCGCAAATGACGGCGATTATCAAGCTTCCATCCAGGCGACTATGAGGAGGTCGTTGATCGTCGGACCCGGCCGACTGCGAGAGCTGGAACAACCTTGGTAATGCCCGTCGCGGCGCGGGACGATTTTGATGGCAGCTGTTCAGGCTTTGCGGAGGCGGCGAACTGGCGCCCAACTCAGCGCCAATCCGGCTCAACCTCGCGCACCGCACTGTTACACTTCGGTGACTGGGGGAGGCGGAAGCGGAATTACGGCAAATGGCCTCGGACTTCCCGGACGATCCGCAACCCTGCCGGGAACTGCACGGGCTGTTGAAAAAATTGTGGCCGCGAACGAGGAAGCGCTGGAGGCCATCGAAGCGCCAGTCGAACGCGCGCCGGACGATGTCTCGCTCCTTCTCGGGCAGGCGAGCCATCTTTCACTCCATGCTCAACTCGAGTGCAGCCGAGGCCGCCTATCGGCGCGTGCTGGAGCTCGATCCCGACAATGCGCTCGCTCATCTTGGCCTCGCGAGTCTGCTTCGACCTGACGAACCGGACCGCAGACCTCGCGGCGCTGGTGCCGCGAGGCGGAGGAACGAGGCGTTGGACCAGACGCCTTGAATTTCATCCGAGCATTCGACCATCGGCGGGCCAAGCGCTTTGCCGAGGGCCTCGCGGCGATGGAGCAGGTCCCGCCGACGATTTGGAACCGCCCGCCGGGCGCACCTCATCGGCCAGCTTCTCGAAGGTGTCGGGCGCTATGACGAAGCGTTCAAAGCCTTCCGGCAAATGAATGAGTTGATGGGCGATCTCGAGCCCGGCGCATGAAGAGCGTGCGGCGAACCTACCGGAAACGTACTTCGCGCACGCCACGAGGCGCACGACGGAGGAATGGGTAAACCGCTGGAGGCCCGAGACGCAAAAGGACTTCGCGCCAGCACCGGTCTTTCTGTTCGGCTTTCCGCGCTCCGGAACGACATTGCTCGACACCATGCTGATGGGGCATCCATCGATCGAGGTCTTGGAAGAAGAGCCGACGCTTCACAAGGCGTTCGAACTATTTTCGCAACTATGAGAACGTCCCGGCCGCAACCGATGAGCGCATACAGGCGGCGCGGGACGCATATTTCGCGACCGCAGCCTCCGAGAATACAGCTGGCCCCGGGAAATCTGCTGGTCGACAAGAACCCCTTGGCCATCAACGCCGTGCCCTTCATTCGGCGGTTGTTTCCGGACGCAAAGTTCATTCTAGCCTTGCGGCACCCGTGCGACGTGGTGCTGAGTTGCTACGTCACCAATTTCCGGATGAATGACGGGATGGCCAACTTCGTCCGGCTCGATACCGCCGCGGAGCTGTACGATATCAGCTTCAGCTATTTCGAACGTGTGCAGGAGTTAATGCCCACTCCGACCCATGCCGTGGTCTATGAAAACGTTGTCGCCGACCAGGACCGCGAACTGCGGGCTTTGTTCGAATTCCTCGGGCTGGACTGGCACGATGCGGTGCTCGATCATCGGGCTACGGCATTGGGCCGCGGCAGGATCAAGACCGCCAGCTATGCCCAAGTCGTCGAACCCATCTACACGCGCTCGGCGGGACGCTGGTGGAATTATCGCAAGCATCTCGAGCCGATCTTCCCCGTTCTTCGGCCTTGGGTCGAGAAATTCGGATACTCGCTGGAAGACCCGACCCAGATACCTGCGGACGGCGGTCGAAAATGATCGAGCTGATCGTCGAGGCTGATCGTGCCGCGGCGTCGGGGGACCTGCCGCGCGCAATTGGCCTGCTCGAGCAGGCAGGCGAAAATGACCCGGAGCAGGCCGAGCTGTGGTTGAAGCTCGCCGCACTGCGCCGCGCGGCGGGGCAGCCGGCCAAGGCGCTCGACGCGGTCAACCGGGCGCTCGCCCTGGCCGAGCTGGACTTCATGGCGCTGACCATGCGGGCAATATTGTTCGAGAAGCTCGATCCCGCCGGCTCGGGCGAAGCATGGGCGCGTGCCCTCGCGCAGCGTCCGCCGGGCGAACTGCCGCCGCAACTGATCGACGCGCTGACCAGGGGCGAACTTCTTCGTGACGAATGGGTCGCCAAGCGTGATGGGAGACTGGAGGCGGCCACTGCAGGTGCGATGGCCGGAGCGGATGAGGACGAGGCTGCCCGCATTTCGCGCTTTCGATCGAACGTTCTGCGCAAAACCCGCCCCTACCACAGCGAGCCGACCCATTTCGCCTTTCCCGGGCTGGTCGAGCGGGAGTTTCACCCGCGCTCCGACCATCCATGGCTAGCGGAGGTCGAGGCGGCGACCGATGCGCTGGCGGCCGATCTGGAAGCGGTCATGGCCGCCGAGCGGGCCGAACTGGTGCCTTATATCCAGTATCCTGAGCATGAGGCGATGGCTCAGTGGCGGGACCTCAATCAGAACCGCGACTGGACCGCGATCCACCTGATCAGGAATGGCGAGACGGTCGAGGCCAATGCGCGCCATTGTCCCAATGCGATGGCGCTGATGGCTCGCCTGCCTCAACCCGATATTCCCGGCGCTGGGCCCAACGCCATGTTTTCGCTGCTCGCACCCCATACGACCATCCCGCCGCACGTCGGGGTCAACAACAGCCGGCTGGTTTGCCACCTGCCGCTGGTGGTGCCCGAAGGCTGCTGGTTCCGGGTCGGCGCGGAGACTCGTCATTGGCGACGGGGCGAGGCGCTGGTATTCGACGACACGATCGAACATGAGGCAGCTAACCCGTCCGAACAGTTGCGCGTCGTGTTCATCTTCGACGCCTGGCACCCCGGACTGAGCGAAATAGAGCGTGAGGCGGTTCGCCGGGTGATTGCCTGCGAGGGCGGAGTCGACAACGCGCTGTGACCTTTGAGACCACACTCATATCCGCCGCTTCACGGCCATTCGATGTGGCCGCGCTGGAAGAGCTGGCCGAGATCGCGATCAAGGAAGGGGAGGAAGATCGGGCGCTGCCCCTGATCGAACGCGCGGTGGAAAAGAGCCAGACCGCCCGTCTGTGGCAATGGAAGGGTTTGCTGGAGCGCTCGATCGACGAGCATGAGCAGGCTTTAAAGTCGCTCGCCGAGGCGGCGCGTCTCGATCCATCCGACGTCAGTATCGCGCACGGCCAGGCCCGGGTGGCGATGGAAGCGGGGATAGACGCACGGCCGCTATACGAGCGCGCTCGCGCCCTCGCGCCTCGAAACGGAGCTCTGGTCATCGGGTTGGCGGCAGCGAGGGCCGCGGCGGGCCAGGGGGATCTGGGTGCGGCCGAGCTCGAGGCGGCGCTCGAGGGTTCGCCGATGTGGCTTGCCGGTCATGAGCACCTTGCCCAATTGCGAGCGACGATGGGCCGCGCCGACGAGGCGACGATGTCGCTCGAACGAGCGCTTGAACGACTGCCGAACGCGGTTCCTCTCTGGGAGACGCTGCTCAACGTTCAATTGCGCCGTGGGGCGTATGACACGCTGGAAGGCATTCTTGATCGCGCCGAAGCCGCCGGTGTCGGTTCGCCGGAGTTCGCGATCTACAAGGGAATCCATGCGGCCGAATTCGACAATGAAACCTATCCGCCCGCCCTGTTTGGCACCGTTCCGGCCATGGCCGACACGGCGCTCGGCAAATGGCGCATAAGACACCTGATGCGCGTTGGTGCCGTGGAGGCCGCTCTCCCACTGATCGACCGGGAATTGAAGAGGGACGGTAGCGCTGAGCTCTGGGCTTACGCGAGCACTGCCTGGCGCCTGGCGGGCGACCCCCGCTCGGAGTGGCTGGAAGGCGATGCGCGCCTGGTGAGCGTGGCGGACATCACCGAATTGCTCCCGCCACTCCGAACCCTTGCGCCGACCTTACGGGCCTTGCACGTCGCCAGGGGAGAATATCTGGACCAATCGGTTCGCGGTGGTACCCAGACCGACGGGCCGCTGTTCAGCCGGATTGATCCGGTCATTCGAAATGTGCGCAAGGCTATTGTGACGGCAGTTGAAAGGCATGTTGCGCAGCTGCCCCCGCCTGACTCCAGCCACCCGATGCTCCGCCACCGCCGCGACCGGCGCGTGCGCTTTTCCGGAAGCTGGTCAGTCCGCCTTCGTTCGGGGGGCCGCCACTCAAATCATGTTCATCCGCTCGGCTGGATCAGCTCCGCATTATATATTGCGCTGCCGCCCACCAGAAAGGATGAGCCGGACGACGCGGGCTGGCTCACCCTTGGCGAACCGGACGAGCTCCTCCGGATCGACCTGCCGCCGTGGCGAAAGATCAAGCCCAAGGTGGGTCAGCTCGTCCTCTTCCCTTCGACGATGTGGCATGGGACGCTTCCCTTCGCAGAAGGGGAGCGGATGACGGTTGCATTCGACGTTGCACCGCCGAGCTAGATTCACCCCATCTATCGAATTTTTATTGACTCGCGCGGCCAGTCCGCATGTGTTTCGCATGATTGCGCTGAATAGGGATTTGTCATGCTTGCCAAACTGAGCCGAAGCTTGATTTTGATCGCCGCGCTGGGAGTGATCCCCGCGCAGGCCGCTGCCGCGGATAAAAAGGCAGAGAGCAAGGATCCCAACCGCATGATTTGCGAGAAGCAGGGCGTGTCCGGCTCGCGGCTGGCGACGAAGCGCGTGTGCATGACCGCTGCTGAATGGGAAATCAGGAAACTGGAAGACCGGCAGGCGATCGAGAAGGGCCAGGTTCGAGCGAACGGCATAGCCGGCAACTGATTGCTGCGTTTCCCGACGTCCGACCTGCGTTGCCCAACCTCTGACCTTTGCCGCTGGTATGCTCATCCGCTAGGGCCCGGCGGATGAAATTTCAGCCGCTGCCTGATCGATGGACCGACGACGCGGGCTGGCTGGCGCAGGCCATTGACCCCAACAATCGGCTAATGCGTGTCGTGCGCATCGATGAGTTCGCCTACCGCGCCGCAAGCTTCCTCGACGATCGCATGCTGCAGGTCGCCATCGACTCCCGCATCTGCGCCCTCGACGAAGCGATGGAAGCTGCAGCGGACCTGCAGCGCGACGATGCCCGCTGGATCTTTCACATCGGCCACGTGGGCTCGACACTGGTTTCCCGATTGCTGGGCGAGCTGGATGGCGTCTTGTCGATCCGTGAGCCGCGTTGTCTGCGCGACCTGACCTTCGTCGGCGTGGAGGATCGGGCCGGAATGGCCCTCGGTCTCAGGCGCCTCATGTCCCGCACCTTCGGTCCAGCACAAGTCGCGCTGGTCAAGGCGACCAGCTTCGTTTCCGAAGCGGCCCCGTTGCTCATCGCGCCCGGAGCCACGGCGCTATTCCTATATGCGACGCCCGCAAATTATATTGCGTCCATCCTGGCCGGCGAAAATTCGCTCAAGGAATTGGCGGTCCTGCATTCGAACCGCCTCGAACGCTTGCGAAGCCGGGGGATCGAGCTCGCCGGATTCGATTGCAGCGACGCCCATCGCGCGGCGCTGGCCTGGGCCTGCGAACTAACCTCGCTTGAGGCGTCTGCGGAAGCAATGCAGGACCGGCGCATTCTCTGGGCGGATTTCGACCGGATGCTGAGCGACACGGGAGGGTCGATCGAGCGCTGTGCGGCCTACTTCGGCTTTGCCGTCACCAGGCGCAGGATCGACGAAATTGTCGCTGGGCCTTTGATGCGCCGTTATTCAAAGGCGCTGGAATATGATTATAGTCCCTTGCTAAGGGCCGAGCTCTTGGCCGGCGCGGAACGGCGGCATGGTCCCGACATAGCGGCGGCCGTCGGCGCGCTGGCCAGCGCGGCGAAATCGGTCCCGGCGCTGGCGCGGGCGATGGACCGGGCCGAACGGGAGTTTTGAATGTACCGCATACTGCCGCTGCTTGACCCTGACGAAGTTGCCGAATGTCGGCGGATTGCGGCCAGCACCACGTTCATCGACGGTCGGGCGTCCAATCCGCACAACAAGGCCAAGAACAACCAGCAGCTGCACGATCCGGCCGCCAGCCAGGCCAGCGCGCAGATCATGCTGAAGGCCTTTGCGCGCAGCGAGGAATTCAGGGAATTCGCCTTCCCCGACAAGATCGCTCCGCCGTTGCTGACGAAGTACCAGCCCGGCATGTATTATGGTGCACACGCCGACGCGGCCTTCATCAACCTTGGCAATGCGGTCATCCGCAGCGATTTGAGCTGCACTATCTTCCTCAACGATCCGGACGGCTATGACGGCGGGGCGCTGGTGGTCCGGCTTGGTGACGGCCAGTTGAGCTTCAAGCTCCAGGCCGGCGAAGCCATCATCTATCCGTCGGACACGTTCCACGAGGTGGAGAAGGTAAACCGCGGCGAGCGGCTGGTGGCGATCACCTTCATCCAGAGCAAGATCCCGGATCCGTTTCGCCGCAACCTGTTGTTCGACCTGAACGAGGTCGCGGCGCTTGAGGGGCTGAAGATGAAGCAGGAGAATTTCTCGCGGCTCCAACTCGTCCAGGCCAACCTGCTTCGTTACTGGGCCGATAAGCCCTGAGCGGCGATCAAAATAGCCCCCAAGCGCGGAATGCGATGGGCCTGGCAGCGCTTGAAGCAGGCGATGCCCATGCGGCGATCGAGCATTTCCGGATGGCTACGGCGGCAGACCCGTCGGCGATTGCCCTGTGGATGAACCTGGCCAAGGCCCAGCGCCTGGCGCGCGATGACGAAGGCGAGCGCGCCGCGCTCGAGCAAGCGCTGGCAATCGATCAGCTGCACCTCATGGCGCTGATCCGGCTAGCAGAACTGCATGAACGGCGCGGGGAGATGGGTTCCGCGACGGATCGGTGGACGATGGTTCTGGGCCTGTGTGCCCAAATTCCCAACCCAACGCCGCAGCTCAATGCCATGGTCAGCCAGGCTCAATGCTTCGTCGCCGAGCGACAGCAGGCCTTGACGGAAGCGGTCGACGCCAACCTCGCAGACGCTATCGGTGCAGCCAGCGAACGCGATCGCCGAAGAGCGTCCGCCGCGGTGGATTTGATGCTTGGCCGGCGCAAGACCTTCACCAACCAGTGCCACGGATTTTTCTATCCGTTCCTCCCGGCCGACGAGATCTTCGACCGCGATCATTTCCCTTGGCTAGCCAGGCTCGAGGCAGCCAGCGCGGTCATTCGCGAGGAGCTTGAAACCATCCTGGCGAGCCCTGACCCGGGACTTGCGCCCTATATTGAGATGCCCCCTGGAACGCCGGAAAATCTTTGGAGCGGCCTTGATCGTTCGACCGATTGGAGCGCCTTGCACTTATGGCGTGACGGCGAGCGGATCGATGCGGTGTGCGACCGGGCGCCGCGAACGGCCGAACTGGTCGAATCCCTGCCGCTGGCGCGCATTCCGGGGCGAGCACCTGCTGTCTTCTTTTCGATCCTCAAGGCCGGCAAGACCATCCCGCCACACACCGGCGTCACCAATATCAGGACGATCATCCACTTGCCGCTGATCGTTCCGGACGATTGCGGCTTTCGCGTCGGCGGCGAAACGCGCCAATGGCGAGAGGGCGAAGCGTTCGCCTTCGACGATACGATCGAGCATGAGGCCTGGAATCGAAGCGAGCAGGATCGCGCCGTATTGATCCTAGACTGCTGGAATCCGCATCTCAGCGAGGATGAACGCGCAATCATCCTCAGCATATTCGAGGCATCGGCGGCCCAACGGCCCGACAAACCATTACGCGGTTAGCGACTTACCCCGGATCTGCTCGTTTTGCGGCTCCGAACGCCTTTCATCGGGGACGTTCGTCGAAAATATCTCGCCCGCGACCTTCAGGCGAGGCACAATTGCGTCGCTCGGCTGGTGAGAGGAAGCGGAGCAGAGCTCATGCGCGGAGGAGATTGATCATGCGCTTGCGAATGATCCTTGCCGCTTTCGCCGCAGGATGTGCGGTTCTTTCGGCTCCTCTTTCGGCGGAGGCCAACAAGGCCGCAGATCCGAATGAACGGATTTGCGAAAACCAAACGGTGGTCGGAAGCCGACTGGCCGCGCGGCGAGTTTGTGCCACGCGCGCCGAATGGGCAGAGAAACGCCGGCTCGACAGGGAATCCATCGACAAGACGCAAATGAGCCCGAACTCGGGGTGCCAAACGGTCAACACCCACACCGGAGCGCCAGCGTGCTAGCGTTGCGGTTGTCAGAGTGGGGGGCGGATCGGCCTGGCGAAGCAGGCCGAAAAGGAGATTGTTTATGCGTTGGAAGGCCTTCACCCTAGCAGCCTTGAGTTGCGGCCTTGCTGCCTTTCCTGCCTGGGCCGAGCAGGGCAAAGACAAGCCCGACCCTGATCCGAACGAAAAGGTCTGCCAGACCGAGTTGGTCGTTGGCAGCCGTCTGGCCACGCGACGGGTATGCGCCACTCGCGCCGAGTGGGCCGAGAGGCGGCGCCTGGACCGGGAAGCGATCGACCAGGGGCAGCGTTCCCCCTGCATGATAACCCGTACCAGCGGCACGGGCCGGGCCAGTTGCTGAAGCCTGGGTTTGGTTGCCCTCCGTCCTTTGAGGTAGGCAACAAAGGAGATTGATCATGAGCTTGCGGCTAGTCGCCACTATGTTGGCCGTCCTTGCCAGCGGATCTCTGGCAGCTCCGGTCCAGACGCAAGACCAGGCAAAGGCCGGCCAAGGACCCAAACGAAAGAATCTGCCAAACTGAAAGGGTGCTCGGCAGCCGACTGGCGACCCGCCGCGTATGTGCCACGAGGGCGGAATGGGAGGAGTATCGCCGCCTTGACCGGGAAGCGATCGACCAGAGTCAGCGTTCCCCGTGCGTGAAGAGGGCGGGTTGCTGAGGATTACTCGGCAGCTTCCCCTAGCTCGCGAACGGGGGTCAGAACCAGTCCGCCATCGCCCTCATCGACCTTGACCGTCAACCCGTCATGGACACGTCCGGCCAGGATTTCCTCGGCAAGTTGATCCTGCAGATATTTTTGCACCGCTCGCTTCAGGGGCCGCGCACCATAGACGGGATCGTAACCGACCCGCCCAAGCCACGTGCGCGCGGCCGCGGTCAACTCGATCTGGATCTTGCGGTCTTCGAGCAGTTTCTGAAGTCGCTCGATCTGAATATCGACGATCGGGCCCATATGTTTGTGGGCGAGGCGGTGGAAGAGGATGATTTCGTCGAGCCGATTCAGGAATTCCGGCCGGAAATGGCCCCGAACCACCTCCATCACTTGCGGCTCGACCTTCTCGACGTCTTCGTCCTCACCGACCGAAGCGAGATATTGACTGCCGAGGTTTGAGGTCAGGATGATGATTGTGTTCGTGAAGTCGACTGTTCGCCCCTGACCATCGGTCAGGCGACCGTCGTCCAGCACCTGCAGCAATATGTTGAAAACGTCGTTGTGTGCCTTCTCGACCTCATCGAACAGGACCACCTGGTAGGGACGGCGGCGGACCGCCTCGGTCAGGACGCCGCCCTCTTCATAACCGACATACCCCGGCGGTGCACCGATCAGCCTCGCGACCGCATGCTTCTCCATAAACTCCGACATGTCGATGCGGACCATCGCCTGCGGGTCGTCGAACAGGAATTCGGCAAGCGCCTTGGTCAGTTCGGTCTTGCCGACCCCGGTCGGGCCGAGGAACAGGAATGAGCCCAGCGGCCGGTTGGGATCCTGTAGCCCGGCGCGGGCGCGGCGGACGGCGGTCGAAACGGCCTTGACCGCCTCCTGCTGGCCGATGACGCGCTTGCCGATTGCCTCCTCCATGTGGAGCAGCTTCTCGCGCTCGCCTTCCATCATCCGCTCGACCGGGATTCCGGTCCAGCGGCTGACCACCGCGGCGATGTCCTGGTCGGTGACTTCCTCGCGCAGCATAGCGCCCTTGGAGGCCGTGGCCGCTTCGGCGAGCTGCTTCTCCAGTTCGGGGATGCGCCCGTATTGCAGCTCGCCTGCCTTGGCGAGATCGCCACTGCGCTGCGCCTGGTCCAGCTCGATCCTGGCCTGATCCAGTTGCTCCTTGATCTTCGCTTCGCCGGCGATCTTTTCCTTTTCCGCCTGCCAGCGCTGGGTAAGCTCCGATGACTGCTGCTCAAGATTGGCCAACTCCTGCTCAAGCGTCTTGAGTTGGTCCTTCGAGGCTACGTCGCTCTCCTTTTTCAGCGCCTCGCGTTCGATCTTCAGCTGGATGATCCGACGGTCGAGATTCTCAATCTCCTCGGGCTTGGATTCGACCTCCATGCGCAGCCGAGATGATGCCTCGTCCATCAGGTCGATCGCCTTGTCGGGCAGGAAGCGGTCGGAGATATAGCGATTGCTGAGCGTGGCTGCTGCCACCAATGCGGCGTCCGTAATCCGAACGCCGTGATGCAACTCATATTTTTCCTTGAGCCCGCGCAGGATCGAGATGGTATCGGGCACGGTCGGCTCACCGACAAACACCGGTTGGAAGCGCCGCTCAAGCGCTGCGTCCTTTTCAACATGCTTGCGATATTCGTCGAGCGTGGTCGCGCCGATGCAATGCAACTCTCCGCGAGCCAGGGAAGGCTTGATCAGGTTGGACGCGTCCATCGCGCCTTCGCTCTTGCCGGCCCCAACCAGGGTGTGCATCTCGTCGATGAACAGGATGATCTCGCCGGCGGCTTGCTTCACCTCGTCGAGAACCCCCTTGAGCCGCTCCTCAAACTCGCCCCGATATTTGGCACCGGCGATCAGCGATCCCATGTCGAGCGACAGCAGGCGGCGATCCTTGAGCCCGTCGGGGACGTCACCATTTGCGATGCGCAGCGCTAATCCCTCGACGATCGCGGTCTTGCCGACGCCGGGCTCGCCGATCAGCACCGGATTGTTCTTGGTCCGGCGGGCGAGCACCTGGATTGTGCGGCGGATTTCCTCGTCGCGACCGATGACCGGGTCGAGCTTGCCCTCCCGCGCCGCGTCGGTCAGGTCGCGGGCATATTTCTTGAGGGCGTCATAACGGTCTTCGGCACCTTGCGTGTCGGCCGTCCGCCCGCCGCGGAGCTTGTCGATGGCAGCATTGAGTTTCTGAGGCGTGAGGCCGGCCTTGGCCAAGGCGTCACCGACGTCCGTGCCTTTTGCCAGCGCCATTGCGAGCAAGATACGCTCGACGGTGACGTAGCTGTCATCGGCCTTGTTTGAAATCTCCTGCGCCTGGTCGAGCAAGCGGAGCAGGTCGCCGTCGATGCCGGGTGCGGAGGTCGCGCCGCTGCCGGTCACCGACGGCTGCTTTTCGACCAGAGCGTCAATTTCTCGCCGCGCTACGGCGCCGTCACCTCCGGCGGCATTGATCAGCCCGACCGCCATTCCCTGCTCGTCGTCAAGCAGCGCCTTGGCATAATGGGCGGGCGTGATCCGCTGGTGATGCTCGCGCACCGCGATGGTCTGGGCCGCCTGGAGGAAGCCACGTGCGCGGTCGGTCAGTTTCTCAAGGTCCATGGTCATCCCTTGGTTTTGAAACCATGTGGTGTTTTAGCGACGCACCACAAGGTTGGCGCGCTACCAAACTTGTAGACTGGCGAGGACGGAACTTCAGGGCTTCGGGGCCAGCGGATCGGTAGCGACCGGCATCACGGTAGTGGCGGGCAAAGGAATCCCGGAGGGGTTGAAAGGTGCCGCGCCTTCGGCAAGCACGGCGCCGCAGCCATGACCGCCCCTGGCTCCCGCGGTTCCCCATTCGCGGAATTTCTTGGCATCGATGTGGAAGCGCAGCCCTTTGTAAAATCCGAGGCCGGTATAATTGCGCTCCCCGCTCGTAAGATGGATGAGGCACAGTTGGGTCATGAGCGCCTCGCGGCTGATCGGGCGCAGCGGCACCATGTCGACCGCGCCCAGATAGCGATGCATGCTCTCCGCAGCGCCTCCTGCGCAGGCGTTGAGGCGGGGGTTGCGATAGACCGACACGACCTCGACCGATCCGATCCTGGGCATAATATAAGTGCCGACATAGCGTAGCGCCGCGACGATGTTGGGCCAGGCGGAAGCTGGCGGCACCTCGAACGGTTGCGCACTGCACTTGTGCCAGTCGGTGGCGGTTCTGAGCAGCTGCCAGGTCGGTGCCACTCCACCGACGCCGTAATGCACCAGATAATCGTGAAATGCCTTCACATAGACCGGCCGCCAATTCTGCTGGCTGACCCAGCGACGATAGCCAGGCTCGTCTTGGCCGGCAGTGATATATTCAGCCGCCGGATCCCAGCGCGGTTGCGCAATCGCGGGGGAAGCGATCACGATCGGCAGGATCAGGACGAGCCGGTTGATCATTCCCCATCAAACCGCGCCGGCTGTTGAAATGCAACGATAACCGCCTCATCTTTCCACTCATGGAACGACCGATCGATGTTGACCTGCCGCACAAGCTTGGCCGCGACGAGGCTCGCCGCCGGATCGCGAACAACATCCACAAGCTTCAGGAGCATATCCCGGGCGGTGCAAGCCACGTCGATTTCGGCCTGGGCGGGCGACCGGCTGATACTCAACGTTCACGCCATGGGCCAGGCGGTCGAAGCGCAGATCGACGTCGAGGAAACAAAGGTCCACTGCCGAATCCAGCTTCCCGGCATGCTCGCCCTGTTCGCCGGGCCGATCGAATTGATGCTGAAGCTCAAGGGCCGCGACTTGCTGCTTGAGGACAAGCGCGACTAGGCTCGCCGCCAAATAGCGGGGGAGTCGGCATGCGGCATTTCGCAATAGTTGGGTCGGGGCCGGCGGGTTTTTACACGGCCGAGGCCTTGGCCAAGGCCTATGGCGATCAAGCCCGGATCGATATCCTTGACCGTTATCCGGTACCGTATGGGCTGATCAGATTCGGTGTCGCGCCCGACCACCAATCGCTGAAGGCGGTGTCGAAGCGCTACGACAATGTCGCCGAGAATGAAGGCGTGAGTTTCATCGGTAACATCATGGTTGGGCAAGACGTCTCTACGGAGGAACTGCTCGGCCTTTACGATGCGGTGATCCTCGCCATTGGCGCACCGCATGACCGCAAGCTCGGCATTCCCGGCGAGGAGTTACCGGGCGTCGTCGGCTCGGCTGAGTTCGTCGGCTGGTACAACGGCCATCCGGATTTCGCCGACCTCGCCCCGCCGCTCGACGGCGCCCATGCGGCGGTGATCGGCAATGGCAATGTCGCGCTGGACTGCGCACGCATCCTATCGAAGAATTGCGCATGAGTTCGAAGGCTCGGATATTGTCGGGCATGCGCTGGAGGCACTTGACCGGGCGGCGCTCCAAACCGTCACCATCCTTGGCCGGCGCGGTCCGCACCAGATTTCCATGACCCCCAAGGAACTGGGCGAGCTCGGGCATCTGGAGGCGGCTACGCCGGTGGTCGACATCGCCGACTTCCCGCCGGTCGCAGCCGACGAGGCGCTGGAGCCCGGTCACCGCAAGTCCATCAACATCCTGCGCGATTTCGCAGCCGCCGGAGCCGATCCCGCAAAGCCCAAGCAGATGGTCTTCGATTTTTTTGCGAAGCCGGTGCGGATAGAGGGCGAGGGCCGGGCCGAGCGCCTGATCGTCGAGCGAACCGAGCTCGACGAGACCGGCGCCGCAAGGGGAACGGGCGAGACCTACGAGGTTCCGGCCAGCCTGATCGTCACCTCGATCGGCTATCAGACGCCGCGGATCGAGGGGGTTCCCTATGACGAGCGCGGGGGCAAGTTCGCCAACAACCAGGGCAAGATTGCGGAGGGTCTCTATGCGGTCGGCTGGGCGCGGCGGGGTCCGACCGGCACGATCGGCACCAATCGGCCCGACGGCTATGAAGTCGCCGAACAGGTCGCAGCAGCCATGCCGCCGGGATCAGACGGCGAAAAGGCTGGCGGGGCCGGGCTGGGTTCGCTGCTAACGGATCGCGGCTTGAAGACCACCAGCTTCGACGACTGGCGCATGATCGAAGCAGCCGAAGTCGCCGCGGCGAGGCCGGGAAGCCCTCGCGAGAAGTTCGTGCGCCACGACGAATGGCTGAAAATTCTCGGCCATTGACGGCTCGGTCCTTCGACCCGCTCAGGACATGCTTGCGCATCGGGGAGCCGCCCGCTAGGAGGCCCTCGCCCTGCACCGGACGCATGCGTCCGGGAGCCCGGTCGGGGAGTAGCTCAGCCTGGTAGAGCACTGTCTTCGGGAGGCAGGGGCCGGAGGTTCGAATCCTCTCTCCCCGACCATCCTCTGATTTCCACTGTCCCGAGGACAGTCGAAATCAGAGGATCCTTCCGCTCTCCCATCGCTCCACATTTGCCCTAGCGGGCCTCGCGGCCTAGGCTTGATCGCATGACCGGCCAGTCGGATGAGGTGCAAGTCCATCGGCGGTTCCGCGGGCCTCCGACCTCGGGCAATGGCGGCTATGTCGCGGGGCTTGTCGCCGAATGGATTGACGGGCCGGCCGAGGTCGACTTGCTGGCACCGATCCCGCTCGAGGTTCCGCTCCACCGCCGCCGCGACGATGCCGAAGTGATGCTGTTCGACGCTCAGGCCAATTACGCCCGCGGACGGCCGCTCGACGATCCGCTCGACTTTACCCTCCCCGGCCCGCCGGCAGAGGATGAACTGGAGGCCGGCGCGATGAGCTTTCCCGGCGAGGGCGGCCACCCGATCCCCGGCTGTTTCGTTTGCGGTACGGAACGCAGCCCGGGCGACGGCCTGTGCATCTACCCCGGGGAAAGCCCGCATCGCGACGTGGCTGTCGCGGAGTGGATTCCCGACGAGGAACTGGCGGGAGAGAACGGCCATATCGAGGAACGCTATCTGTGGGCGGTGCTCGATTGCCCGAGCTATTTCGGCCTTTGCGAACCGCGGCCGCTGGCGCTGCTCGCAAGAATTGCCGCGCGCATCGAGCGGCCGGTCACGCCCGGCGAACGGCTTCGAATTACCGGATGGGAATTGAGCCGAGAAGGTCGCAAGCACCATGCCGCGACCGTGATCCATGACGAGGCCGGCGAGGTCGTCGCGCTCAGCCGGGCGCTATGGATCGAAATCGAAAAATTGCCCGATCAGGTCGCGAAGCCTGGATCCAGTCGATAGGCCTTGCGCTTGAGGGCGGGCCAGGCAAGCAGGTTGGCGGCAACCTTCAAGCCAATCGCTCCCTGTTCTGCGGTAAGCTCGGCGGCGCCCTGTGGTGGCTTGCTGACCTTGCCGCCGGCGGTAAGCGCCATGACCTGGGCCTGGCAGGCCCGCTCGAGAAAATAGAGCTTCACGAAGCATTCGCCCACGTTGCTGCCGACCGCCAGCGTGCCGTGGTTGCGGAGCAGCATCGCACCCTTGTCGCCCAGATCGGCGACGATCCGCTCCCGCTCATCGAGGTCGACCGCGACGCCTTCATAGTCGTGGAAGGCCAGGTTGCCGCGGACCAGCATCGCGGTCTGGGTCAGCGGCATGAGTCCTTCCTCATTTGCGCTGACTGCCTGTCCAGCGGGGGTGTGGAGGTGCATCACGGCATGGGCATCCTCGCGCGCCATATGGACGGCCGAATGGATGGTGAAACCCGCCGGGTTGGTAATGAACGGCGTCGGCTCGACCGGATTGCCGTTGACATCGACCTTGACCAGCGAACTGGCCGTCACCTCCTCGAACATCAACTGATAGGGGTTGAGCAGGAAATGATGCTCGGGTCCCGGAATGCGTGCCGACAAGTGGGTGAAGATGAGGTCGTCCCAGCCATAATGCGCCACCAGCCGGTAAGCGGCGGCGAGATCGACACGGATCGCCCATTCCTCGTCGCTGACCTTGCCTTTCATGTCCGGGATTTCGATTTCGGCGAGGGCGCGGACGTCTTCCATGCCGCGATTGATATTGTCGACGCGGTTCATCTCATTGCTCCTGGCGGTCAGGGTGGGCGGCGGCGAAGGCTGCGTGAGAGCTGGCCGTTTCATCGGCGCGGCGCAGGGTAGGATAGTCCGTCAGCGGCACCGAGAAACGGCGAGCGTTGTAAAGCTGCGGCACCAGGCAGATATCGGCGATCGTCGGCGCATCCCCGAACAGGAATGCGCCGGCGTGCGGCCGCGCCATTTCCTCCAGCGCCGCCAGTCCCTCCACGACCCAATGGCGGTACCATTCGTCCTTCGCGTCCTCGCTGACCTCCAACGTTCCGCGCAAATATTTGAGCACGCGCAAATTGTTGAGCGGGTGGATGTCGCAGGCAACCGTCATCGCCAGTGCGCGGACATGCGCGCCGGCGACCGGATCGGCGGGCATCAGCGCCGGATCGGGGAATTTCTGGTCGAGATAGACGATGATTGCCAAGCTCTGGGTCAGCCGGTGACCGTCGATCTCGAGCATGGGAACAAAATTCTGGGGGTTGAGCTCATGATAGGCCGGGTCTTTCTGCTCGCCCTCGGCGAGGTTGACCGGATGGTGCTCGTAATCGACACCCTTCAGGTTGAGCGCGATGCGCACCCGATAGGACGCCGACGAGCGAAAATAATCATAGAGGACGGCTGTCGCCATTGTGCGAACCTGCGCCTGCCCTGCGCCTCTCGTCAATCAGCCATGCGTTCCGGTGGACCGTCGCCGGGGTCGGCGGGCTAAAGGAACGGAGCGATGACCTCGGGTGGAACCCTGAGCGGCCGTCCGCTGGCCTTGTCGATGATCGCCCATTGCGTGACCGCCCGCACCCGCACCTTCCCGTCCTCGCCAACGAACTCCATGTGCCGGTCGAAGCGCGCGCCCTTGGGGGCCTCGCCGACCCAGGTCCGGCCGGTCAGCAGTTCGCCCTCGAAAGCGGCGCGGAGATAATCGATCTCGTGCCGGACGACGACCCAGATATAATCGTCCTGATGCTCGGGCGCGGCGACGCTGTACCAGTGGGCGAGCGCCACCTCCTGGATCCACTGGACCCACACGGCATTGTTGACATGGCCAAGCTCATCGATCGCTTCGGGCGGAGCAACAATCCGATGCTCGAAGACGGGGCGCTTCATGGCGGCGGCCTAGCAGGCAGCGCGCAGCTTCAAAAGCTTTCAGGCGTTGATGCGTCATGCCTTCGACGGTCATTCGCCGGTTCGACTATCGCCCCGAGCGGCGCGAGCTGGAGGTGACGTTCACCACCGGCCGGCGCTATCTTTATTCGGACGTGCCTCAGCAGGCGGTCCAGGACTTCCGCGCGGCCTTCTCGAAAGGTGTGCATTTCAATCGCTACATCCGTGATCATTATCCGTGCCGCGAGCTGCAGCAGTCCCATTAACAGCCTCTGGTGCGCCCCCTTTGCCGTAGGAATCTCGTCACAATCTGGACATGGCGCTGTCGCCGGGCGACCCTATCCTGGCGGCCATGATCATTGCGGGGTTCATCATCTTGGCTGGGGCCACATTAAGCTGGGTTGCGATTCGCCGCTGCCCGCTTGCCCGGGCCATTGGTATCCAGATCGACCAGAATTCAGCGAACTCGCGCTAACATCGAGCTGGTGAAGTGCAACTCCTCACTGGGCTAGCACCAGCCCCGCTTGGAGCCGATGTAGCGGTGGGCAAGACCTTCATCCATAAGCTGGCGGCCGATCGAAGCCTTGCCTCGTTCAATCACCATCAAATCGCGCCCATGGCGGTCCTCCCGATGTAGCCGGTGAGCGACCATTTCAAATGGGCCCTGGTTGAGCAGCGCAAGCAGCCGGTCCGCCGAGCGGCGCGCAAGAGCCGCTTCCCCAGGGCAACGCGGCTCGGCCAGCTCGGGCGCGTCGATCCCGATGATGCGGATCTTACGATCTCCCAGCTTGAACGTGTCGCCGTCGATCACGCAGGCTACGCCTCGACCCGGACCGCATTGGGTGAAAGTGGCAGTTACCCGTTCGCGCGCAGCCAATGGGCCGAACGGAGCGATCAGCGCGGGATCGAACAGCGCACCCACAAGCGCCAGGAGCGGAACGAGCAGCAGCGCGCGGCGGATGCCGCGACGGCTTGGCTTGAACGACAGCGGCCGCGGGGCCGGACGGAACGCTTTACGCTTCATTCGCGCAGATTGGCGCAGTCTTGCCGACCGCGCCAGTGGCTTTGGAATATGGGCTTAGCCGCCGCTTTCCTCTTCCTCGAAGGTCACTGCCACGTCGGCATTGGCCGACAGACGGACCTGATTTCCTTCGACGTCGGCGATCAGGCCGCGCGAGATGAAATGATGGTGACCCTCATGGCTGCCTTGGCCGCTGTCGGCCTTGGTCAGCTTGATCCGGTCGCCTTCAATCCGGTCAACGGTGCCGAGGTGGACACCATCAGCGCCGATGACTTCCATATTTTCCCGGACGTTTTCAATCCCGCTCATCGCCATTCTCCTTCATGACAAGGCCGAAACGAACATTCGCTGCCGCGGTTGCATCTCGCTCCCCGTAATATCCGCATTGTCATCCTTCCGTTGGCATCGCCAGTCGGAATGGATGGTTGGGAACTCGGTGCTTGAGCGTTCGTTCGTTTCGCAACAAAAATGGAATTCAGGGAGTAGTTCATGGCAGACGAACGCGATACCGAGGAACGGGTGACCATTGTCGATACCAATGGCGGCGGCGGCAGCGGCGGAGTGCTTGCGGTCGTTCTGCTGGTGATCGTCGTACTGGTGCTGTTGTTCCTGTTCCGCGACCAGCTCGGCTTCGGCGGTGACGACACCGACATCACCATCCCCGACAAGATTGAGGTCAACGTCAACTGACGCCGGATTTGCGCGACGCCGACGAGACGCGTAACGACCCCCTCGCTTCACCGATGAAGTCGAGGGGGTTTTCGCTGCCGTGAGCAATGCGTCGAATGAGCTTGAATATCTGACCGGTTTCGGCGGCCATTTCGAAACCGAAGCGGTGCCCGGTGCGCTTCCGCGAGGGCGCAATAGCCCGCAGCGGCCGGCCTTTGGCCTGTACGCGGAGCAATTGTCGGGCAGTGCCTTCACCGCGCCTCGTCACGAGAACCGCCGCAGCTGGCTCTATCGGATGCGGCCGACGGCTGATCACCCGCCTTATCGCCGTTATGAAGGCGCCGGCCTGTTCGCGCCCTCCCAAAAGGGCGAGTCAGTGGCCCCCAACCGGCTGCGCTGGGATCCGCCCGCCGACCTGCCCGTCGATGGCGATTTCGTCGATGGGCTCGTGACGATGATGGGCAATCGCGACCCCTCCGAACTGACTGGCGTCGCGATTCATCTCTACCGCTCGACCAGGTCGATGACCGACCGCGTGTTCGTGGACGCGGATGGCGAATTGTTGATCATCCCCCAATCGGGCACTCTTCGCCTGTTTACGGAGCTCGGCCGGATGGAGCTGGCTCCGGGTTGGGTCGGCCTGATCCCACGCGGAATGAAGTTCCGTGTTGAACTCGACGGCGAAGCGAGGGGTTATGTCGCCGAGAACCAAGGCGCCCCGTTTCGCCTTCCTGAACTTGGGCCGATCGGCTCCAATGGCCTCGCCAATGCCCGCGACTTCGAGGCCCCGGTCGCCGCCTATGAGGATGTCGACCGGCCGTGCGAGGTCATCCAGAAATACCAAGGGGCGCTGTGGACCACCACGCTCGACCATAGCCCGCTCGACGTAGTCGCGTGGCACGGCAACGTTGCGCCCTGCCGCTATGAACTGGCGCGGTTCAACGCCATCGGCACGGTCAGCTTCGACCATCCGGATCCATCGATCTTCACCGTCCTGACCTCGCCCAGCGAAACGCCCGGCCGGGCGAACGCCGACTTCGTTATTTTCCCGCCGCGCTGGATGGTCGGCGAGGACACGTTTCGGCCACCCTGGTTCCACCGCAATGTAATGAGCGAGGCGATGGGCCTGATTCAGGGCGACTATGATGCCAAGGCGGAAGGCTTTCGCCCAGGCGGCCTTAGCCTCCACAACATGATGAGCGGGCATGGACCCGACGTCGAAAGCTGGCGCAAGGCAAGCGAGGCCGAGCTCAAGCCGGTCAAGATCGAAGGGACGATGGCGTTCATGGTCGAAAGTTGCTGGCCTTATCGGCCGACCCGCTTTGCGCTCGATCGCGCGCAGATCGATTATGACCAGGCTTGGGCAGATTTCCCTAAGGCGCAGCTGCCATGAAGCTCGCCTCGCTAAAACATGGCCGCGACGGGCGGCTGGTCGTCGTGTCGGACGATCTCGCCTATTACACCGACGCGGGTCATATCGTCCCGACGCTCCAGGGCGCACTGGACGATTGGGAGCGGTTTGAGCCCCTGCTTCGCAACCTGGCCACCGACCTCGGGCATGGCGCCATTCCGCGCGAACGATTCCATGAGCGCGACGCCGCCGCGCCACTGCCGCGCGCATACCAGTGGGCCGACGGGTCGGCTTATGTGAACCACGTCGCGCTGGTTCGTCAGGCGCGCGGGGCGGAAATGCCCGACAGCTTCTGGCACGACCCGCTGATGTATCAAGGCGGGTCCGACGCGTTCCTTGGTCCCCGCGATGACATTCCGCTCGCCGACGAGAGTTGGGGTTGTGATCTTGAAGCCGAGGTGGTGGTCGTCACCGGCGACGTACCCCAGGGAGTGTCCAGGGAAGACGCGCTGGGGCTGGTCCGGCTGGTCGGGCTGACCAACGACATTTCACTGCGCAACCTCATCCCCGGCGAACTGGCGAAGGGCTTCGGTTTCTTCCAGTCAAAGCCGGCGTCGAGCTATCTCTCCGGTATTCGTCACCCCTGATGGGCTTGGGCCTCGCTGGTCGGACGGCAAGTTGGAAGGAGTGCTTGAAGTCGACCTCAACGGCCAGCCGTTCGGCCGCGCTGACGCCGGCGACGACATGACATTCGATTTCGGGACGCTGATCGCCCATGCCGCCCGGACGCGCAGGCTTGGGGCCGGAACGATCGTCGGTTCCGGAACGGTGTCCAATCGCGATTCGGACGGCGGACCTGGCCGTCCAGTGTCCGAAGGCGGCCTTGGCTACAGTTGCATCGCCGAGGTCCGGATGGTGGAGACAATCCTTGGCGGCGAGCCGCAGACCGGGTTCCTGAAGCATGGCGATCAAGTCTCGATCACCATGCGCGACGAGCGACATCATCCGATCTTCGGCACGATCGACCAGGGCGTCGTCCCCGCGCGTTAGAGCAGGTCGCTGCTTTCCGCCATTAGCCGGGTGATCGCATAAAGCGTGTCGATATTGGGCGTCGGGACTCCGACGCGGCGTCCTATTTCTCGCGGTGCGCCGACCAGCGCTTCCAGTTCGATCGTGCGCCCGGCCTCGACATCCTGCAGCATCGACGTCTTGAACGCGCCGAGCCGCGCCGTGACCGCCATTCGGTCTTCGCCGCTTTCCTCAATCTGGACAGCCGATCGCTGAGCCGACCCCCGCGGCTTCGGCCATGCAGGCAAGGATGAAGGGCTTGAGACCGTCATTGGTCAGCAATTTGTCGGCCGTCGCTCCGGTCAGCGCCGACAGCGGGTTCATGGTCATATTGCCCCACAGCTTGTACCAGATCGCCCGGCGGATATTGTCGCTCCGTTCGGTCCGGATCCCCGACTGTTCGAACAGAGCGGCGACTTTCGCGACGCGATCGCTTGTTCCACCCTGAGGCTCGCCAAGAATCAGCTTGTCGGCATGGACGACCTCGATCGCGTTGGGCGCGGTGCGGCGGCAGGCGGCATGGACGACGCAGCCAATAAGCTGATGCGTCGAAAATGCGGCTGCGATCCGGCCAGCCGGATCGACCGACTTCAGCGGCTCGCCGTCGAGGAACCACCAGGGAACACCGTTGAGCATGGGCAGGATCAGCGTGTCGGGGCCGACCATCGGTGCGGCGAGCGTGGCCACACCGCCAAGCGCGGGCGCCTTGACCGCGACGATCAAGAGTTGCTGGGGGCCGAGCGTCTCCGGATTGTCGGAAACGCGGAACTTGGCCAGTTCTGAGGCATTGTGTTCGCGGATGGAGAGACCATCGCGCAGCGCCTGCAGCGTCGATCCGCGGGCGAGCATGTTTACCGGGTTTCCGGCCAGCGAAAGCCGAGCCGCCACCCAGCCGCCGATCGCCCCTGCGCCAATGATGCCGACGTTCATCCCGCCGCTATGGCCAGCTTGTCGGCATTAGGCCAGTCGCTGCTGATCTTCCCTCTACCCTGCACGATCCAGGAAAAGGGAGAACCGAGATGTTAGCCCAATTCAATCGTCCCAAGGGGGCCATTCTGGCGGGGATATCGGCCTCTTTCATTGTCGTTGCTACGCCCGCCGCCGCCCAGGACAATGATGTGGTAGTTCGCGGGTTGCCCGAAGGCGCCAGAATGCAACTTGTGTCCTATCGCGACCTCAATTTACGGTACATTGCCCATCTGGAAGTCCTCAATGATCGAGTCGGACGGGCTGTGCGCCAAGTCTGCGACTTCCAACCCCGCGACACCTTAAACTCTGGATATAGGAACTGCGCCAACTCAGCCTGGGCCGGCGCGCGGCCGCAGATTCATATGGCCTATCTCCGGGCGAACCGGCTGGCGTACAGCGGTTACTAGTCGATCACGGCTCGGGCAGGCTAAAATTGCCGCCTGCCTTTTGGTCGATGCAGGACGACGGTTCGGCGCGACGAACGGCGCCCGCCGAAATGGAACCGACATGCGGTCGAAGCCGTCGTGCAAATGACTGACACTAAAGGCATCTCCCCCTCACCTCTTCGTGACCGAAGATGAAAGGGAGACTTGAGATGCTTGCCCGGTTCAATCGCAAGACTGCAGCCGTTCTGTCAGGGGTGACGGCATCTCTACTTGTCGCGGCGTCGGCTTCCGCCGCCCAGGAACAGCGGGTCGTCATTTATGGCGAGCCGGAAAATGTCAGGACCGAACGCGTAACCTACGCCGATCTCGACCTTGCAGAGCGCAGCGACCAGCGGAAGCTGAACGTGCGCGTCACGGGCGCCGTGAAGCGCGTTTGCCTGTTCGAGAACAACCGCACCGGCCTGCAGGATCGCGGCTATTATGGTTGTGCCGATGGTGCATGGGACGGCGCCAGGCCGCAAATCGCTCAAGCTGTCCAGCGGGCCACGGACATAGCGATGACGGGCCGATCATCGATCGCCGCGACCGCAATCACAATCCAGGTGGCGACTCGATAAGCGGCACGGCACGATTTCGACCCATACCAACCGCCAGCGGCTTGCTACTCTGGCGGTTGGTCGCGGGTGTGCGGCTGAGCAAGTGCTTGTTCCAGCACGATCCCTCCCATCCAATCCGAGATCTTTCACGGCGCGCCTAGTTTGTTGGTATCCGTCGCCCTAGAAGCGCGCTGTTTTGATCATGGCGATGCAGCATCAGGGCCTTCAGCAGCTGTTCGAGGAAAACCGCGAGTCGCTCCTGCGCTACCTGAGGGCGCATGGGGCGGGGGACGCGGCCGAGGATCTGTTGCAGGAACTGTGGCTTAAAGCGGCGTCCTACCCCGGAGGACCGATCGCTTCGCCTCGAAACTATCTGTTCCGGGCCGCTACCAACTTGATGATCGATTACCGCCGCGCCGAGGTTCAGGGGCGGCGGCGGGAAGACGAATGGTCGGGCCTTGCCGACCGTTTGGGCAATTCGGCCGCGAACGATCCGGGACCGGAGCGCGCGCTCGATGCCCAACGCCGGCTGGCGACCGTCGAACATGAGTTGCAGAAGCTTCCGGCGCGCGCGCTGACCATTTTCCGCGAGCACCGCCTCGAGGGTCGCACGCAGCGCGAAATTGCATCGCAATTCGCCGTCAGCCCGAGCACGGTCGAGAGCGATTTGCGGCAGGCCTATCGGCTTCTCGACGAAATTCGGAGGCGGCTCGATGAGGAATAGGTCAATCGACTCCGTCTTGAAGGGCATGAGGTGGCAATGACCGAGGAAGCCGACCGGGCCCGCGAATCCGCATTGGATTGGATCGTCCGCACCAACGATCCGGAGTTCGACGCGTGGGAAGAGTTCACCGTGTGGCTTGAGGCAAGCCCGGCTAACGCCGAGGCCTATCATCGGCTGGCGGACAGCGAGGTGCAGTTGCGCCCCGCGGTCGAGATCCTAACCGCGCCGGCGGATCGGAGCGAACTGCCGGCGAGCCGCGGTTCGCGCCGTGGGCTGGCCATAGCCGCCGGTGTCGCCGCGCTGGCCGGATTAACGACCGCCGTTGTCGCGCCGCGGCTGATGCCGGTCGAATATTCCACCGCACCCGGCGAAATGAGGACGATTGCGCTTGGCGACCATGATCAATTGGTGCTGAATGGGGGCACGCGGCTGTCGCTGAGCGGCTCCGATCGGCGCACCATCAGTCTCGAACAAGGGCAGTTGCTTCTCCGCCTCCGGGAGGCTGGCAGGGGGCCGGTCCAGGTCCATGCCGGCGACCTCACGGTGGTCGACGTCGGGACGGTGTTCGAGGTCTCCCGCGAGGGCCATTCAACCAGCGTAACGGTAAGCGAAGGTGCGGTAGTCGCCGACCCGGACGGCGCGCAATTGGAGCTATCGCCCGGCAAACGCCTCGTCGCGGTCGATGGCGCCAGCGTCTTGCAGGCGGTTGCGTTCGATCCATCATCAGTCGGCGCTTTCGCGCGCGGGCAGTTGATTTATGCCGATCAATCGCTCGAAACTGTCGTGACCGACCTCCGCCGGTCGACGGGTCTCGACATTTCGACGACCCCCGCTATCAGGGCGCGGCGTTTCAGCGGCACATTGTCGGTTGCTGAAGTGAAGCGCGATCCCAAATCGCTGGAGCCCCTTCTGGGCGTTTCCTTGCAGCGATCAGGCCGGGGCTGGGTGATGGGAGGAAAGGGCTAGGAATTCGACCGCTGACCGCTAGCGCGACCTTTGCCGCGCTTCTGTCCCTCGCTGCCCCCGGCTACGCCGCCTCCCAGTCGATCGATGTCCCCAAGGGGACGGTCGGCCAGGCGGTGTTCGCTATCGGCCGCCAGGCCGGGGTCAGCATTGCGGTCCGTGACAGCAGCCTGCTCAAGCGCGCGGCCCCCGCCATCCGCGGCCGGATGGACGCCGAGGCTGCCCTGAGCCGGTTGGCGAGCGCTAGTCAGCTGAAGCTCCAGAAAATCGGCCACCGCTCCTATTTGTTGGTCGCTGCCGCACATCGGGTCGAGGCCCGGAGGCGTCAGCCCGTGGGCCGCCCAGTCGTCCCTCCGCCGGCTCCGCCGGAAGAGGCCCCATCACCGGACATCGTCGTCACTGCCAGCAAGCGCGACACGCTCTCCCAGCGTTTCCCTGGGCAGTGGGCGAGGATCGATGGCGATGAATTCAGGCCGCTGGGCGTCGCGGGAACCGAGGCGATCGAGGCTCGCTCCGTTGGATTCTCCTCGACCCACCTCGGCGCGGGCCGCAACAAGCTGTTCATCCGTGGAATCGCCGATTCCAGTTTCAGCGGCCCAACCCAATCGCCGGTTGGCCAATATTTCGGGGACATGAGAACCGGCTACAGCGGGCCTGACCCGGACCTGAAGCTGGTCGACATGAACTCCGTCGAGCTGCTCGAGGGTCCCCAGGGAACGCTCTATGGGTCGGGAGCGCTCGGCGGCATCGTGCTGCTAAAGCCCAATATGCCGATCTTTGGCGAGCTGTCAGGCATCGCAGCGAGCGGCGCATCGGTCAGCTGGCATGGCGATCCTAGCTATGATCTTTCGGCAACGATCAACGCCCCTCTCGGCGGCAATGTCGCGCTTCGCGCCGTCGGCTACCATGCGCGCGATGGCGGCTATGTCGACAACCGCGCTACTGGCGAACGCGACATCAACGACGTCAAGGTCAACGGCGGCCGAGCGACTTTGACGGCCGAGCTCGCCCCTGGCTGGTTTGTCGATCTGTCGGGCATCGGCCAACGCATCCGTGGCAGCGACAGCCAATATGCCGACAAGGATTTGCCCGGCCTTTCGCGTGGCAGCCTGGTCGAGCAGCCATTCGATCTCGGATTTCACCCTGGCCAGCTTCGTCATCCGCAAGGACAGCGGCACGCTCCGCTTTCGATCGACCACGGGCGCAAGCTGGCAGGATGTCGACGAGAATTTCGACGCGTCGATGAATGGGGACATCCGTCAGTTGCGCCAGCATAGCCGGGCACGCGCGGTCAGCAACGAGACCCGGCTGTGGCGCCCGATGGCCGGTGGATACAGCTGGCTCGCCGGCTTCAGCACGATCGTTCACCGCTACGAAGTATCTCGCGAGATCGCCCAGGATGGGGCGGTCTTCGATCTCTCCGGGGTCGAGAACCGGGTGCGCGAGACGACCCTGTTCGGCGAGGTCGGGTTTCGAGCTGACTCCGAGGATCGAAGCCACGATCGGTGCGCGCTACACCGTTGTCCGACCTGCGCGGCTCGGGTGAGCATTTGAGCCCGCTGGCCTTCGACCGCCTGGCCGCTGGAAGACACAGAGCGCAAGGAACAAAGGTTGCTTCCGTCCGCTGCACTGCTTGCCCGGCCGGTTGATGGTCTCACCATTTACGCCCGCTATCAGCAGGGCTTCCGGCCGGGCGGACTGTCGATCGCCAATGACACCGTTCGCCTGTACCGCAACGACCGGCTGGCGACGGCGGAAGCCGGCTTTCGCTACGGCCGACCGGCCCGCGACCGGTTCGATCTGCAGGGCAGCATCACTCGCAGCCGCTGGTACGATATCCAGGCCGATTTTCTCGACCCCAGTCGGGCTGCCGGTAACCGAGAATATCGGCGATGGCCGGGTGTGGACGATCGACCGTCAACGGCGGCGCCCGAATCACCCCGGAGCTGCGGCTGGAGGCCGGCGTGGCCTGGAACGACGGCGAAGTCACACAGCCGGACGCCGACTTCCTCATGCTGGTCGCGGTGGCCGATACCGGGTCGATGCGCATTCCCAACATCGCTCGCGTGGTTACTCGCGCGGCGATCGATTGGAGCCACGAGCTCGGCGCGAGGCCGCTCTCTGGAGGCCAATGCCTATGCCCGCTACGTCGGCCGCTCCCGCCTCGGCGTCGGTCCCGCACCTCGGCGAAGAGCAGGGCGACTATCTCGAATTCAGGGCTGATCCTGCGGCTGTCGGATCGAGCGGCGGGCACTGTCCCTTACGGTCACCAACCTGACCGATGCGGATGGCAATCGCTTTGCCTTCGGCGCGCCGATCGCGACCGGCGCCGACCAGCTAACCCCACTGAGGCCGCGGACGATCCGGCTCGGCTTCGAACTGGCCTTCTAAGGAAAAATTCAAGGCAAGCGCCAGGCGTCTCCGTCTGACCGACTGAAGGCCGATCCCGCCGACTGGCGGAATTGCGTCGTCATCGTTGGGAAAATGGGGACATCACATGCGCCATCTATTGCTTGCCTCGACCTGCTTCGCTGCCTTGGCCGCGCCGCTTGCCGCGCGAAACGACCATTTCGACGGCGGTTACCGGGCCGATCCGCACTTCGACCGTTAAGGCGGGCGTGCCGGACGACATTTTGATCACCTCCGCGGGCATCGTGAATGGCACCGCCGCCGGCGGGGTCATCATCGACAGCAATCACAAGCTGAACAATCAGGGCACGATCCAGATCGGCAGTGTGTCGAGCGCGGTCGGGGTCGACGTTGCCGCCGGCGTTACCAGCGGGATCACTCTCGGCGGCAAGATCGTCGTCGACGAGGCGTTCACGCCGACCGATTCCGATAATGACGGCGACATCGACGGGCCGTTCGCGATCGGCACCAACCGCTTGGCATCCGCACCAATGGCGCGCTCATCGGCAATATCCTGGTCGGCAGCACCGGGACGATCAAGTGTCGAGGGAAACAACAGCTATGGTATCTTCCTCGGCGGTCCGCTCGCCGGCAATTTCACCCACGACGGCAAAACGACCATCCTTGGCAACAATTCGGTCGGCGTGCAGCTGTCCGACGTGACCGGCAACCTCCGGCTGGCGGGAGAGATCAGCGCGCAGGGCGAGGGTGCGATTGCCGTCCGCTCGACCGGAGACGTCGCCGGCGCGATGGTGCTACAGGGCAAGATCGTCGCCACCGGCTACCGCTATCCGACACCGCCGGCCGACCCAACGAAGCTCGATGCGGACGACAAGCTGCAAGGCGGCCCGGCGGTATCGGTCGAGGGCGACGTCAGCCAAGGGCATCGTCCTTGCCGTTCCACCCAAGGACAACAGCACCACCGACAATGACGAAGATGATGACGGTATCGAGGACGCAAAGGAGGGCTCCGCCGCCATCGCATCCTACGGTTCCGCCGCCGCCCTGCGTATCGGTTCCGCCAGCGCGATCACCATCGGCGCGACGGAGGGCACCGGTACCGGATTTGGGCTGATCGTCGACGGCAGCATCCTTGGCGACGGCGTTTATGCCGGCGTCGAGGGCAATGCGCTGCAGATCGGCGGATTGGGCGGCACGGTAGCCATCGCCAACGGCATCGGCGTCAGCGGCACGATCCAGGCCAAGTCACTCGACCGTGCAGCGACCGCGGTCCGCCTGGGATGCCGGCGCCTCGACGCCCGAGCTTCGCAACGCTGGCAAGATCCCCGCCAGCAGCGGAATCACCGCGTTGTCGGTCGCCACCGCGGTCGAAATCGAAGCCGGAGCCAGCCTGCCGATCCTAGCGAACAGCGGCGAGATCAAGGCCACGGCCGGCGGGGCCGATGGCACGGCAGTCGCGATCGTCGACAAATCTGGCACGCTGTCGCTGGTCGAGAACAGCGGCGCGATCGCCGCGACGGGCGCGGCAGCGACCTCGAATCGCAACGTCGCCATCGACCTTAGCGCCAACACCACCGGCGCGACCGTCAAGCAGACCACCGTCGCGGCCAATTTCGCCGCGCCGTCGATCATCGGCGACATCCGGTTCGGCACCGGCAGCGACACGCTCGACATTGCAGACGGCAAGCTCGCCGGAAACGTCGGCTTCGGTGCGGGCAACAATAGGTTCCTGCTGTCCGGCGATGCCGTCGGCGTCGGCAACCTGACCTTCGGCGCGGGAGCCGACACGATCACGACGTCGGGAACTCAGCATTTTCAACGGCGCGGTCGATTTCGGTGGCGGCGCCGACACGCTGGCGATTGGCGGCACCTCCTCTTCACCGGCGCAGCTGACCAATTCCGGCGGTCTCGCGGTGTCGGTCCAGAAGGGAACATTCGGTGTCGTCAAATCCGCTTCGATCGCGTCGTTGACCGTGACCGATGGAGGAACCATCGGCGTATTGCTCGACAAGACCGCCGGCGCATCGAGCAGCTCAACATCAGCGGGACGGCGAGCTTCGCCGAAGGATCGAAGCTGCAGCTCAGCGTCGCCAACGTCGACCAGGCGGAAGGCAATTTTGTCGTGATCAACGCCGGCACTCTGACCGGCGCCGGCAATCTCGCGGCGACCACCGATTGCTGCCGTTCCTTTACAAGGGCTCGCTGACCGTCACCGGCAACCAGATTGCGGTCGACATCAGCCGCAAATCGGCCGCCGAGCTCGGCCTCAACAAGTCTGAAACCGCCGCTTATGCCGCGATTTACGAAGCGCTCGGCAATGATGACGAGATTGGCGACAGCTTCCTTGGCATCCGCAACCAGGACGAATTCATTGGCTCGCTGCGCCAGATGCTGCCCGAGCATGCCGGCGGCGCCTTCGAAGCGGTGACGATGGGCGATCGAACTTCGGCGCGTTTCCTGAGCGACCCGAAGGCGCCTTACAAGGACGATGGTGGAATGACCTATTGGGCCAGCCAGGTCGCTTGGGGATCGTCGAAGAGCATTGGCGATACGGCCGGCTACAAGGTCGGCGGCTGGGGCTTCACCGGAGGCGGAGAGATCAGCACCAAGCTGGGCAGGTTCGGCGCATCGCTCAGCTACCTTTGGGGTGACGACAACGACCGCGCGACCGACAATAATGTCTCCGCCAACCAATATTCGATCGCCGCGCATTGGCGGTTGCAGAGAGGTGGCTTCCAGGTCGTCGCGAGGGGCAGCTACGCCTACCTCGATTTCGAAGGCACCCGCTATTTCCGGTCGGAAACCGGCGACGAGCCGATTGACCGCACGATCAAGGGCGAATGGACCGGCTCGCTGCTCTCCGCCTCCGCAAATGCCTCCCAGGAGCTCTGGGCCGGCTCCTTCTTCATCCGTCCCTCGGCTGGGATCGAATATTATCGGCTGAACGAGGACGGCTATGAAGAGGAGGGCGGTGGGACTGCGCTCGACCTGATCGTCGATGAGCGCAAGAGCGACGAGCTGGCCTTCAACGCGCTGTTCATCACCGGCTTGGAGCTTGGCGCCATGCGGCCCGACGAGGGCTATTTCCGGTTCGAGCTCGAAGCCGGGCGGCGCCAGATCGTCGGCGGGAATCTCGGCAACACCAGTGCCCGGTTCGCGGACGGTGAAACGTTCGTGCTCGAGCCCGAGCAGCGCAAGAGCGGCTGGGTCGGCCGGCTGCGTGGCATCGGCGGCAGCGCCGGCTTCCGCGTCGCGGGCGAGATCGGCGCAGAACAGCGTGAGGACAAGGTCGGACTATCAGCTCGGGCAAGCCTCGTCCTAGGCTTATAACGCCCGAAGGCCGCCGCCCCGTTTTTTGCCCCAATTCCCGACGGGGCGGCGGCCAAAATTAGCTCGGTTGACCGGAAAGCAGGCGCGCGCCGCGCCGACTCCGTCGGGAGTAGACAGCCGGCCGGCGCAGGCGGGGAGCTCCGGCCCATGCCCCCGGCGAACTTGCGCGCATCACCATTGCGGCCGACGAATGTTTGGAGGGTGGTGCCGCTTAGGTGACTCGAACACCTGACCCCATCATTACGAATGATGTGCTCTACCAGCTGAGCTAAAGCGGCTTGGCCTGACGGCTGAAGCGCCCCTACACGGGCGGTTCGCGCCGGGCAACCCTGTGCCAAGCAAGCGACTTTCACCCATTATGCTTAACGGTTTCGAAACGCTTTCCGTTGAAACTGGCAGGGAGACGGAGATTTGCGGGAAATATGCGCGTGGACAGCTATTCCGATCATCCGAACGAGTATGACGCGTCCGTGGTAGCGGCGAGCGAACCGCAATCCGACATCTCGATCGAGATCGGCGCCGACGAGCGGCGGATGCATGTTCGCGCTTACAATTATTGGTGCTCGCTGCTGGACGGCCGCGACTATCCTTCCATCGAGGATCTGGAACCCGGCAATATCCAGGACTTTGGCCCTCATTCCGTGTTGCTTGACTTCACCGAAGGCAGCGACAATCCGGCCACTCCCTACATCGGCAACTCGATCCGCGAGGAATGCAGCCTTGATGACGGCATCAGGTCGATCGCCGATGTGCCCAGCCGGTCGCTGCTGTCGCGCCTCACCGACCACTACATGCAGATTATCGCCAACCGCGCGCCGGTCGGGTTCGAGGCCGAGTTCGTCAACCAGCGCGGCCGCAACATCTGTTACCGCGGAATCCTGATGCCGTTCAGCTCGGACGGCGACACGATCGACTTCATCTATGGCGTGATCAACTGGAAGGATGTCGGCGAAGCCGCCGAGATACCGCAGGTGATCCGCGCCTCGCTCCCGCCGATCGGGCCGGAAACGGAAGATGCGGAAGAGGAAGAGGACGACGCAATCGAACTGGGCGCGCCGATGTGCTCGGAGCCCGAGCCCGAGCCCGAGCTCGAAGCAATTCCGACCGAACCGCATCTAACGTGGGAGGACGGCCCGCTTGCCGACCCAGAACCGCTGGCGGAAGCCTCGGACGACGCACTCGAACTGGTCGTGCCGATGTGCTCGGAGCCCGAGCCCGAAGCCGAAGCGATCCTGACCGAACCGCATCTAACCTGGGAGGACGGCCCGCTTGCCGATCCGGAGCCGCCGGCGGAAGCCTATGACGAAGCGGAGGAACCGGTCATCGCGCTCGATGCCGATGCCGGTCTTGCCGACCGCCTGTGGGCAGCGCGCGAGAGCGCCGAGGTCTGCAAGCAGCAGGACGGCCGAAGCCGCGCCGCGCTCTACCGGGCGCTGGCCATGGCTTATGACTTTGCCGTCGCGGCGAGGCGCGTGCCCGACGATTATGCCGAAATCCTCGACGATGCCGGTGTGACATCGCAGGCGCGCGCGCCGATGACCCCGATCGTCAAGCTCGTCTTCGGCGTCGACTACGACAAGACCCGTTTGACCGAATTCGCCGCAGCGCTGAGCTACGCCGAGCGCGAGAATGTCGACTTTGGCGGCTTCCAGGATTTTGTCGAGCAGGCCGAGGGTGGGCTGAAAGGTCTCGTCGCGGCTGAACGCAATGCGCGCCGCCCCGACAGGCCGAGCGTGGATCGCATCGAGGCGGGCAAGGCCGCGCTTCGCGGCGCAGCGCCGCTGGCGCTCGCCCAGCTTCCGACCAACCAGGAATTCGCGCTGGTGCTCACCCGGCGCAACGCCAACGGCGTTCACGAACTGGTCGAGCTGGTGGCGGATGCCGCGATGCTGGACCGCGCCTTGCGCAACGCCGCCGCTCGCTAACTGCTTCGCTCCTTTCCGGCTGTTGCCTAACGCCGCGCGCGGGACTAGGCCCCCGCGCATCGCGAGACATGCGGAGCAATAGCGGGACATGACGGTACTGACGCGTCCAAGGGCGGCAACGATCGACGGGTTGCAGGAAGCGCTGCTGGCAAACGCCCTGGCCGACGAGCTCGAAGGATTTGGCGCCGACGACCAGGCCGAAGCCGCGCGCTTCATTGCCGAGGTTGCTGCCCAGCGCCGTCCTGGCGAACTCGCCATCCGCCTCGAATCGACCGGTGGTCAGGCCGGCCGCCGCCGCATGCGGTTGGCGATCATCAATGACGACATGCCCTTCCTGGTCGATTCGATCGCCAATGCGATAGCCGCGCGGCACCTGACCATTCACCGCCTGCTGCACCCAGTGGTCTGCGTCGATCGCGACGACAAGGGCAAGCTGCTCGCGATCGAGCCGCTGTGCGAAAGCGAGGAACGCCGGGAGTCGATGATGTACATCGAGCTCGACCGCGCGGACGCGCGCGGCCGGCGGGAACTGGTGGATGAGCTGCGGGCCGTGCTGACCGACGTCCGCGCCTCTGTTCGCGACTGGCGCAAATTGCAGCAGCAAATGCGCGACGATGCCGCCAAGATCGAGGATTCCGAAGGCGGCGCGCTGCTCAACTGGTTCGCCGACGGGGCGATGACCCTTCTCGGCTACCAGGTCGAACGGCCGGGCGAGGAGCCCTCCAGCACGCTCGGCATCTTCTCGATCCCCGGCGCGCCGACCGACAAGGGCGGCTCGGTCGGGGCGATCCGCTATTTCGAAAGGGGCGGCGACGTTCCGCTGATCGCCAAGGCCGAGCGCAAATCGACGGTCCATCGCCGCGTCCCGCTGGACCTGATTGTCGTGCCGATCCGCGAAGGCGGCAAGATCACCGGCATCGGGGTTCACGCCGGCCTGTGGACCAGTCAGGCTCTCATTCAGCCGACGGAGGAAGTGCCGCTTTTACGCAGGCGGCTCAAGGAACTCGACAAGGCGTTCGGCTTCGACCCCAGGGGTCACAGCGGCAAGGCATTACGGCACGCGATTGCTTCGGTGCCGCGCGACCTGCTGGTCAATCTCAGCCCGGATAGCGGCCGCGACCTGATTACGATGGCCATGTCGCTCGCCGATCGGCCGCGCCCCGCGCTGTTGCTCGTGCGCAGCATCCTGAAGGGGCACTTGTTTGCGTTCGTCTGGCTCCCGCGTGACGAACTCAATACTCAGCGTCGGCTGGCTATTGGACATATGCTCGAAGAAGCCGCCGGGCGGCCCGTTACCAGCTGGTCGGTCGAGCTCGGCGAGGGCGACCTGGCGCTTATCCGCTATACGCTCGACATTGAATCCGACGATCCCACGCCGAATGCCAAGATGCTCGACCGCAAGCTCGACGCGATGGTGCGCGGCTGGGAGCCGAGCGTGGAGGAAGCGCTGATCGGGCTGGTCGGGGCTGGCCGGGCAACGCGTCTTGCCCTGACGTATGCAGGCGACTTCCCCCAGGACTATTGCACGCGTACCGCCCCCGCCGAGGCTGCGGCGGATATTATCCGGCTTAACCGGCTGGACGACGACGGCGAGCGCGACACTCGGCTGTATCGGGAAACAGTTAGTGGTGCGCAACGTTTGCGGGTCAAAATTTATCGCCGCGGTGGGCTGATCCCGCTGTCGGAAGCGGTGCCCGTGCTGGAGAATTTCGGGTTCCGGGTACTTGAGGAGATTCCGACCGAGTTGCACGGTCAGGCCCTGGCGCACATCCATGACTGCCTGCTCGAGTTGCCGGCAGGCACGGCGATCGATGCAATCATGGCACGTGCGGCGGTGATCGAAGAGGCGATTGCCGACGTGCTTGGCGGCAAGGCCGAGAACGATGCCTTCAACCAGCTTGTGCTGTTCGCCGGACTCGACCAGCGGCCGGTCGTCTGGCTTCGCGCCTGGTTCCGCTACCTTCGCCAGACCGGCGTCGCGTTCAGCCTCGCGACGGTCGTCGAGGCACTGCGGCGAGCTCCCCAAGCGACCGCGGCGCTGGTCGATTTGTTCGCCGCTTCCCATGACCCCAAGTCCGTTCGCGGTCGCGACAGCGCGATCGCCGAGGTCGGCGATCGCTTCGACAATGCGCTGAAGGACGTTCGCGGCATCGACGATGACCGTATCCTCCGGCAGATGCGCGCCGTGGTCGGCGCGACGCTGCGCACCAATGCCTTCGCGCCCGCGGCGGATGAGGCGCTGGCGTTCAAGATCAACAGCAGGGAGGTGCCCGGCCTGCCAGCCCCGATCCCCTACCGCGAAATCTGGGTATATAGTCCGCGGGTCGAAGGCATCCATTTGCGTGGCGGGCCGATTGCCCGCGGCGGCCTGCGCTGGTCCGATCGGCGCGACGATTTCCGTACCGAAATCCTTGGCCTGATCAAGGCCCAGCTGGTCAAGAATGCCGTAATCGTTCCGACCGGCGCCAAGGGGGGCTTTTATCCCAAGCAGCTGCCCAACCCGGCAATCGACCGCGACGGCTGGCTCGCCGAGGGCACCGAAAGCTATCGGGTCTTCATCCGCTCATTGCTGTCGGTCACCGACAATATCGTCGAGGATAAGGTGGTGCATCCGGCCGATGTCGTCATCCACGACGGCGACGATCCCTATTTCGTCGTCGCCGCCGACAAGGGCACGGCGACCTTCTCCGACGTGGCCAATGCGCTCGCGCTGGAACGCGGATACTGGCTGGGCGATGCCTTCGCCAGCGGCGGTTCCAACGGTTACGATCACAAGGCGATGGGCATCACCGCCAAGGGCGCCTGGATCTCGGTGCAGCGTCACTTCCTCGAAATGGGCATCGACGTTCAGGAGCAGACAGTGCGGGTCGTCGGCTGCGGGGACATGTCCGGCGACGTGTTCGGTAACGGCATGCTGCTGTCGAAGGCCCTCAAGCTGGTCGCGGCGTACGATCATCGCCACATCTTCATCGATCCCGATCCCGATCCAGCCAAGAGCTGGAAGGAGCGCATGCGGATGTTCGAACTGCCGCGCTCCAGCTGGGAAGACTATGATCGCAAGCTGATGTCGAAGGGCGGCATGATCGTGCCGCGCAGTCAAAAATCGATCGACCTCACTCCCGAGGCGCGCGCCGCGCTCGGTATCGAGATGGAAACGATCGATCCTACCAGCCTCATTTCGGCGATCCTCAAGGCGCCGGTCGACCTGATCTGGTTCGGCGGCATCGGCACCTACATCAAGGCCAGCTACCAGACCCATGCGCAAGTCGGCGACCCCATCAACGATCCTTTGCGCGTCGATGCCAAGGACGTCCGCGCAAGGGTCATCGGCGAAGGCGCCAATCTGGCGATCAACCAGGCCGGGCGGATCGAATTCGCCATGCATGGCGGCCGGATCAACACCGACTTCATCGACAATTCGGCAGGCGTCGATTGCTCCGACAATGAGGTCAACATCAAGATCCCCCTCAACCGCGAAATAAGTCAGGGGCGGTTGCGGGAACCGGACCGCAACAAGCTGCTCGCCAGCATGACCGACGAAGTCTCCGAGTTGGTGCTCGAAGATAACCGCCTCCAGTCGCTCGCGCTGTCGATTGCCGAATCCCGCGGCACCGCCGGAATTCCAGGTTTTGTGCGGACGATTGAAATCCTAGAGGCTGCGGGCCGGCTCGACCGCAAGGTCGAAGGTCTCGACACCAGCGATGTCCTGCTTCGGCGCAGGGTCGATGGGCGTGGGTTGACCCGGCCCGAGCTGGCGGTCGTGCTCTCGATGTCGAAAATCCATCTCAAGGATTCGGCGGAAGAACTGAAGCTGGCCGACGATCCGACCATGGAAGACGAGCTGATGGCCGCATTCCCCGAGCCGATGCGGAAAAAGCATGCCGACGCAATCCGCGCCCATCGGTTGCGTCACCAGATCGTTGCAACCAAGGTCGCTAACCGGCTGGTCAACCGGCTGGGCCCGAGCCTGCCGCTCGACATGACCGAGGAAGAGGGCGTCGGCCTGCCTCAGGTGATTACCGCTTTCCTGGTCGCCGAACGAATGCTCGATCTCAAGAAGTTGTGGACCAGGATCGAGGATGCGAAAATCACCGAAGCATCGCGGATCGCGCTGTTCGCGATCGCGGCAAAAACCATTCGCGCGCACATCGGCGACGTGATCCGTGCCGCGGCCGGCGAAACCAGCGTCAGTCAGGTCGTCGAGCTCCTGCGGCCCGGCCTGGACAAGGTCGCCGCCAAGGCGACCGGCCTGATTCGCGCCGAGGTCCGCGGAGAGGCCGCTGCCCGCCGCTCCGAACTCGAGGCGCTGGGCGCAGAGAAGGCGATCGTCGATAGGCTGGTCAAACTCTACGAGCTTGACGGTGTATTCGGCATTGCCGGACTGGCCGCCCGCCGGGGTCTCGATGAGCTGTCGCTGACCCGCGCCTATACGCGCCTCGGCGAGGTGTTGGGGCTCGACTGGGCGCAGCAGCAGGTCTCTCGATTCATGCCGACGGACAATTGGGAACGGCTGCTTGCTGCCGGCCTGATTCGCGATTTTGAGCAAGTGCGGATCGATTTCCTCAGCCGCACCCGAAGCGATGACCCCGACCAGAGCGTCGAGCGCTGGGTCGACACTAACCCCAAACGAATCGCCCAGTTCCGCGCGCTTGTGGACCGGGCCAAGATGGCCGGGTCGGTGTCGGCGCCGATGCTGGCTCAGATCGCCGGCCAGGCCAGAATCCTGCTTTCCCGCTAGTGCGAGCGGCAATCCTTACTCCTGCGCCGGAATTTCCGGAGGCCTGGAATTGGGCCTATGATATCGAGGCCGAGGTCCTCCGGCGCGCCGGCTTCGACGTCGAGCCGCGGCCGTGGACCGAGCCTGCTGTCCTCAGCGGGTTCGACCTCGTTCTGCCTCTCGTCGCCTGGGGCTATCATCTCGATCCGCCACGCTGGCACGCGCTTCTCGACCGGTTGGAATGCGAGGAACCGAAGACCCTGAACCCGGTTCCTTTGCTTCGCTGGAACAGCGACAAGCGCTATTTGGCCGAGCTTGGTGGGAAGGGTATCGCGGTTATTCCGACGCGTGTCGTGGAGTCGCTTGACGAGGCTGCGCTAGTCGGTGCCAGGTCCGAATATGGCAACGAGCTGGTGATCAAGCCGCTCGTGTCGGCTGCGGCGGACGGCACTTACCTGCTGCAAGCGCATGATCCGCTTCCGCGCGCCTCGCTCGGACGGGCGATGATGATCCAGCCCTTCCTTCACTCGGTCGCGGAAGAGGGCGAATATTCGATCATGCTGTTCGACGGCGCCTTCAGCCATGCCATCGTCAAGCGACCGAAGGCCGGAGACTATCGGGTCCAGCCGCACCTCGGAGGCACCGAACAGCCCTGTGCTCCGCCGCCCGGCGCGACCGATCTCGCCAAGGCCGCGCTTGCGGCCGCGCCGGCCGAAGCGGTCTATGCCCGGGTTGACATGGTTCGCGATGCCTCGGGTGCCCTGGCGATCATCGAGCTGGAACTGATCGAGCCGTCGCTCTGGCTGCAGCACGCACCGGACGGTGGCGAAAGTTTCGTTCAGCTCTGCTCGCCGCCGCCAAGTCGTAGGAACAGCCATTGCCGGATCGCCGAGGTCAGGTTCGGCGCTCGTCCCGGCGTGTCCAGCCGATCGACGTCGATCCGTGCGATCAGCGCGTTCACCGGCAGACCCTCCGCCACCGCCGCCTGTTCAAGCGCCTGCCAAAAGATTGGCTCGAGGCTGATCGACGTCTCGTGCCCGGCAATCGTCACCGATCGCTTTGAGGGCTTGCCGAGCGTCATCAGTACATGTGCTGGCCGCCGTTGATCGACAGGGTCGATCCGGTGACGAAGCCGGCATTCTCGTCGACCAGGAAAGCCACTCCCCGGGCGATCTCATCGGCCTTGCCCAAGCGGTTGACTGGAATGCGAGCGACGATCTTGGCTAGCACTTCTTCGGGCACGGCGGCGACCATGTCGGTGTCTATGTAACCGGGTGCGATGGCGTTGACGGTGACGTTATTGCGCGCGCCCTCCTGTGCCAGCGCCTTGGTGAAGCCGTGGATGCCGGATTTTGCGGCGGCGTAATTGACCTGGCCATATTGGCCGGCCTGGCCGTTGATCGAGCCGATATTGACGATCCGTCCATAGCCGCGCGACTGCATTCCCTCGAACACCGCCTTGGCCATGTTGAAGCAGCCGCCAAGGTTGGTGTCGATCACGTCTTGCCACTTCTGGTGGTCCATCCGCTTCATCGTCGTGTCGCGGGTGATGCCGGCATTGTTGACCAGCACGTCGATCGGCCCAAGCTCGGCCTCGACCTGCTTCACGCCCGCCAAACAGGCATCATGGTCGGCGACGTCCCATTTGAAAGCGGCGATCCCGGTTCGCTCGGTAAACTCACGCGCTCGCTCGTCGTTGCCGGCGTAGGTGGCGGCGACCTTCATTCCCTTGTCCTTGAGGGCGATGCTGATCGCCTCGCCGATCCCACGGGTTCCGCCGGTTACGATCGCCACTCGCGCCATGACTTCTCTCCTGATTTTTGTTATGTGGCTGAGTTAGGACGGTGGCCACCATCCGGCAAGTTCGCGCCGGATCAGCGCCTCCAGCATCGCCATCCCTTCATCGCTGTCATTGAGGCAGTCGAGGCGGGCGAAATGGGTACCACCGGCTGCCAGGAAGGAGTTCTCGTCCCCGGATGCCAAGCTCTTCGAGCGTTTCGAGGCAGTCGGCGGAAAAGCCGGGTGCGGCGATGGCGAGCTTCTTCACGCCTTGCGCGGGATAGGCGGCGAGCGTGGCATCGGTGGCGGGCTCGAGCCATTTTGCCCGCCCGAAACGCGACTGGAAAGCCACGTCCACCGGGAGGTCAAGCTGCGCGCGCAGTAGGTTCGCCGTCGCCTGGCAATGGTCATGATAGGGATCGCCGAGCTGCCGGGTCCGCTCGGGCATTCCGTGAAAGCTGAGCAGCAACCGGTCGGGCCTGAAATCGAGCGCCGCCAATTGCCGTTCCAGATTGGACCGGAGCGCGCCAATGTAGAGCGGGTCGTCATAATAAGGCGGAAGCGCCCGGATCGCCGGCTGTGCGCGCATCGATTTCAGAGCGTCGAACACGGCATCCATCGCGCTCGCGGTCGTTGCCGCGCAATATTGCGGGTAGAGCGGCGCCACCAGGATGCGCCCGTATCCATTGTCGACCATCTTCGACAGGACATGTTCCATCGAGCCGCCATAGCGCATCTCCAGTTGGACGGAGATGGAGTTGCCGAGGCCCTCTCTCAGCCTGGCGGCCTGCCGCCGGGAAATCGCCATGAGTGGCGATCCTTCGTCGGTCCAAACCTGGCGATAGGCCTCGGCCGACTTTGCCGGGCGGGTGCGAAGGATGAAGCCGCGCAAAATCGGCTGCCAGATCAGACCGGGGATTTCGACGACACGGGGGTCGGACAGGAATTCGGAGAGGTAGCGACGCACGGCGGCGGCCTCGGGCGCGTCGGGCGTTCCGAGGTTGACCAGCAATACGCCAACGCCGTCAACACGTGGGGTCATGCCGCGCTCATCGTGTCGAACGGAAGGTTACGCAAGCGTTTGCTGGTGCCGGCAGCGAGCGCATTGGCGACGGCCGGGGCGAGAACCGCGATGCCGAGGCCACTGACGCCGCCCGACTGTTCGCCGCTGCCGATGATTTCGACCTCGACCTTGGGCACTTCATGCAGCCGCTCAAAACCGCGGCCGCGCATCGGTGCGGCGCGCGGCATTCCGGCAATCCACTCGGGAGCCGGAACTATGGCGGCGGCGAGCGCTGCGAGCAGTCCGCCCTCTATCTGCTGCCGCACCAGTCCGGGATTGATGATTTGCCCCGCGTCGACCGCAGCGACCAGCCGTGACACCTTGATCCTTTGGTCGGCGCCAATCGTGGCTTCGGCGAGGAGGCCGATGTGCGAGCCGTAAAGCGAGGCGCAGGCGAGGCCCATGTTGCTACCTGGTGCGCCTCCGTCCCAGCCGCCGATCGCGGCCGCCGTGGTGATCGCACGCACGAGCCGGGGCGCGCCGCCAAGCATGCCGATTCGATAGGCGAGCGGCTCTGCCCCGAGCGCCCGAGCCATCTCGTCGACGAAACTTTCGGTGGCGAAGGTCGTCATCGCTTCGTCGCCGCCGCGCATATAGCCGGTGCGTATCGGCAGGCCGCTATCAACCGCCTCGGTTCGGATCGCCGCGATGCCATAGGGCGGCGTGGCACCCCTCGGAGTGAAGCCTGGAATCAACTCGCCACCTGCCCGGGCCAAAGAAGCTTCAAGCCCCGGCGCGCCGGCAATCCGCGCGCTCCAGGCAGCGATGGTGCCATCGGGCGCTGGAAGCGCGGCAAGGCGCGCCATCATGGGCGATCGAACCGCGTCATGATTGTGCGCAGTGGCCGGCGGCAGCGCCAGGCTGACCGGACGGCCCGAGTGCTTCGCCAGCTCGACCGCGATGGCGATGTGGCCAACCTCCGTGGCGCCGCCCGATCCGTCGCCGACCGGCATGACATAAAGCGTCACTTCGCGCTCGCCCACTCCTGCTGCGTTGGCTGCGACGGTCCGTGCAAGGTCCGGCAATTGCGTCCCTGCCCACACTTCGAGCCGGTCGCCTGTGAAGCGCGCGACTGCTGCCGGTGCCTCAAGCGAATGGTGGGCTGTCGCAGCGATCGAGTAGGTTGCCGACAGCGGCCGGGAATCTCTCGTCGAATCCTCATAGCTGCCCTGCTCGAACAGCTGCTTCACCTCGCCGCCTTCCAGGCTTTCGAACAGATGAGCGCTCAAATCGCCTTGGCGCTCGCCGGTGAAGCGAGGGGCGGCGCGGGTCAGGGCGTTCTCGGCCGCCCACCATGTGGAGCCCAGGGCAGCGATCCAGTCGGACCGGGCAACCAGGTCGATCAGTCCCTGCTGCCGTTTTGCTCCTGCCCGTGAAAAGCCGCGGAGCCGCCCGCCCGGCGGGGCGATTCGAACCGAAGCGAAGATCATTCCCGGCAGGCGCACGTCCGAAGCGAAGCGCAAGCTGCCGTCCGACTTCGCCGGCAAGTCCAGCCGGGGGAGCGATTCGCCGACCAGCGCCCCAGCACCTGGAAGCCGCAGCTGCGGCGTTTCGGGCGGGCGCCGTCCAGCAGCATCGACCGAAACCTCGCCAAAACCCAGCCTCTTGCCTTCGTGAATGACGAACCCGTCCTTTGTATCGCACTCTGCCGCGCTCACTCCCCAGCGTGCGGCAGCGGCGGCGCAGAGCATCGCCCGAGCCGCGGCAGCGGCCTCTCGCAGCGGTCGCTCGAACGCCCGGATCGAGCTCGACCCAGCGGTGACCCGCGTTTCGATCCGATAGTCGTGGGCGATGAGCCGGTTGGCATAGGCGGCTCCGTGCGGCGCTGGTTCGACCGCCACATTCTCCCATGCTGCGCCCAGCTCGTCTGCCGCGATTTGCGCCAAGCCGGTCCAGATACCCTGACCGACTTCGGCCTGCGGCACGGCTAACGTCACTCGGCCATCGGTAGCGATCCGAAAATAGGGTCCAAGGACCGCTTCGCGCGGGCCCGGCCGAAGCGGGCTGCCCTCGTTCCGTGGCCACGCAAAGAAGGCGACCACCAGCCCAATCCCGGCGCCGCCGCCGATGAGCAAGGTTCGGCGGCTGACCCCCGGATTTCGCATGGCTCAGCCGGCGTATTGCTGCTTGAGCGCAACCCGGTCGATCTTACCGGTGCCGAGCCGGGGCAAAGGCTCGTCGGAAAAGATCATTCGCCCAGGAACCTTGAAGGCGGCCAGCCGGCCGGCGAGGAAATTGCTCAACTCCTCCTCGCTGATGGAGCTGCCCTCTCTCCGGTGGAGGATTGCAATGGGGATTTCGCCCAGCCGATCATCGGGAACCCCGAACACCGCCGCCTCGGCGATCCCTTCGCAACCGTAGAGCGCAGCTTCGACCTCGGCCGCGGAGATGTTCTCGCCGCCGCGGATGATGATGTCCTTCTTGCGGTCGACGATGAACAAATATCCGTCCTCGTCGACGTAGCCGACATCCCCGGTCCGGAGATAATTGTCAGCGGTGAAGGCCGCTTCAGTGGCTTCTGCATTCTTCCAGTAACAGCGGATATTTGCGGCCGAGCGGATGGCAATTTCGCCGCGCTGGTTGGGGCCGAGATGCGCGTCCCCATCGCCGAGGATGGCAAGTTCGACGAACGGCACTTGCGCGCGGCCCGTCGAGGCCGGCTTGGCGGCATAATTGTCCCAGAAATTGCCGCACCCGACGGCGTTGGTTTCGGTCAGGCCATAGCCGAGCGCCGGCTGGGCGGCGGGGAAAGATCGGCGCAGCCGCTCGACATGGGCGACCGGCCGCGGCGCTCCTCCGGCGGCGATGTCGGTCAGGGTGCTGAGATCGTAATTGCCCCGGTCCGGATGGTTCATCAGTTCCAGGCTCATCGTCGGCACGCCGACGAAATAAGTGATTCTCTCTTTCTCGATCAGCCGCAGCGCCTCGCCCGCGTCCCACTTCGGCATCAGCACCATCCCGCGCGAGATAACGAAACTGTTGAGCAGCACCGGCACTTCGCCGGTTACGTGGAAAAAGGGCACGACGACCAATGTCTTCAGCGGATTGAGCGGTGGCCGGCCTTCGGATTCGAGAATGCCGCGCAGCACCATCAGGCTGGTCGCGTAGGCATAGATGCCGGTGGTCACGGCACGATGGGTCGATACGGCCCCCTTGGCCTCGCCGGTCGAGCCTGAGGTGAAAAGGATAGTTGCGTCGTCATCCGGAGCGACTTCGGGCAAGGTGATATCGTCCGAAATCGCAACCAACAGCTCAGCGAATGCCTCTTCCACAGGCCGCTCGATATCGATCACGGCTACGTCGCAGGCCGTGCATGTCGCGGCAATGCGCTGCGCCCGCGGGGCGTCCGCCAGGATCAGCTTGGGCTCGGTCAACTGGAGCGCATGCTCAAGCTCTTCCGACTGCCACCAGCCGTTGAGCAAGGTTGCGATTGCCCCGGCTTTGATTGCCGCCATGTAGGACAATACCCAGGACGGGCAGTTGCGCATGGCGATGCCAACTCGGTCGCCCTTTTCTATCCCGCGCGCGACGAGGCCGACCGCCAACCGGTCGGATAGCCTGTCCAACTCGGCGAAGGTCAGCCGCTCCTCGCCTGCGATCAGTGCTTCGACCTGGGCGTTCAGCATGCAAAACGTCTTGAAGAACAGCGGAAGCGTCGCCGGGAAATTGGAGACTATTGCCCTGCCCTGCTCATCCTGGCCGAGGATGACCCGCCCGCCTTCGCCGGTGACGGCGGCCATCACCGCGTCAAATTTCCGGTCGAGGTCGGTCAGCGCCATCCGTCTCTCCTTGGCGTTTTGTTTTGCCCACCCTATGAGGCGGCAACGAAGAGGGAAAGCCCATGAGTTTGATTGCGTTGACCGTCGCGGCCTCCACGGCGATCGCCTTCCCTGACCTCGGGCTGAAGCCGACCTTGTTCGAACTCGGCTGGTTCCAGCTGCGTTGGTACAGCATCGCCTATCTGGCCGGAATCTTCATCGGCTATTGGTATTTGCTGAAACTGTTGAAGCAACCCGGCGCGCCCATGGCCCGCCGCCATGCCGACGACTTGGTGTTTTATTCGGCTCTCGGCATCATCCTCGGTGGTCGGCTCGGCTATGTGCTGTTCTACAACCTGCCCTTCTACCTCGACCATCCGCTCGACATTTTGAAGCTGTGGGACGGTGGGATGAGCTTCCACGGAGGGGTACTCGGCACTTCACTCGGCATCCTGTACCTCGCCCGCAAGGAAGGACTGCCTTGGCTGCGAATTCACGATTATGTCGCCTGCTGCGTCCCGTTCGGGCTGTTCTTCGGCCGCCTCGCCAATTTCGTGAACCAGGAACTATGGGGCGCTGAGACCAGCGTTCCCTGGGCGATCCGGTTCGAGGAAGTCACCGCGTACGGCAAATTGCTCGGCCCGCCGCGTCACCCCAGCCAGCTTTACGAGGCCGGGCTGGAGGGCCTGGTGCTAGGCGGCATCCTCTGGTTCCTGTTCTGGAAGACCGAGGCGCGCTACCAGCCGGGCAAGCTCGTCGGCGCGTTCATCTTCTTCTACGGCATTTTCCGCTTCGGTGTGGAATTCATCCGCGAGCCGGATTCACAGTTGGTCGGCTTCGCCCAGGCGACCGGCCTGCACATGGGCCAATGGCTGACCCTGCCGATGATTCTGGGCGGCCTCTACCTGATGGCCACGGCGAAGAAGCGGCGGGTGCGGGTCGAGCCGACGGTAGGCTCGGCCAGCGTCGCATGACCCCGCTGGCCGGGGCGCTCGCCGAGCGCATCCGGAGCGAGGGTCCGCTGAGCGTCGAGGCGTATATGGAGGCCTGCAACGCCTATTATTACGCAACCCGCGATCCGTTCGGCGTGGACGGCGATTTCACGACAGCGCCGGAAATCCATCAAATGTTCGGAGAGCTGATCGGTGCCGCACTGGCGGACGTTTGGACCCGTTCGGGAAAGCCCGCCGACGCGGTTTATGCCGAGCTCGGTCCCGGCCGGGGCACGCTGGCGAATGACGCGCTGCGGGTCCTTCGCCGCGCGGGGTTCGAAGGTGCCGTGCATCTGGTCGAAACCAGCCCTGCGCTGCGCGATGCGCAGGCGAAACTACTGCCCGACGCCGTCTTCCACGACGAAATCGGCACTTTGCCCTCTGCACCGCTGCTCCTCGTCGCCAATGAGTTTTTCGACGCGCTTCCGGTTCGGCAACTGGTCGATGGCCGCCAACGGCACGTCATCCTTGCCGGCGGCGGTTTCGCATTCGACCGCGACGGAGCGATCGTCGAGCACTCGCCCGCTCGCGAGGAATTGGCCGAGCAACTCTGCAAGCGCCTGACGGCCCATGGCGGCGTCGCGATCATCATCGACTATGGCTATGCCGGAGGCGAGCAGGGTGACACGCTTCAGGCTGTGCGCGGCCACCGCTTTTCCTACGTGCTGGACCACCCTGGCGAGCAGGATTTGACGGCCCATGTGGATTTTGCCGCGCTGGCGGACGCGGCACGTCGCGGTGGCGCGCAGGCCAGCCGAGTGGCAAGCCAGGGGACGTGGCTTGAAACGCTCGGCATCGGTGCGCGCGCGATGGCCTTGGCGGCCAAGAATCCGGGGGATACGAATAGCATTGCCGCGGCGCGCCGCCGACTATGCGATGAGGAAGAGATGGGGCGATTGTTCAAGGTAATGGCGTTGAGGTCGCCGAGCTGGCCCGAGGTGGCGGGGCTCGAATCATGAATGTCAGCTATCGAAACGCGACCGTTCGCGATGCCGACAGCCTGTCGGCGTTGGGCACCGCTACCTTCGTCGCTACCTTTGGTCATCTCTATCAACCGAATGATCTGGAAATTTTTCTCCAGAACCACTCCTCGGATGTCTGGGCGAAGGAACTCGCCGACCCGGCCTTCGCGGTCAGGGTCGCCGAACAAGGTGGCAATATGGTCGGCTATGCCAAGCTTGGTCCGCCACACCTTCCGTTTGAGCCGCGGGGCGAGGCCGCAGAGTTGCGCCAGCTTTATGTGGTCGAGGAGATGAAGGGACAGGGGATCGCCCAGAAGCTGATCGAATGGGTGGTCGATCGCGCGCGGGAGCGGCGCGCCGAGCATCTCTATCTGTCGGTATTCACCGATAACCACCGCGCCCGTCGCTTCTATGAGAAACATGGGTTCGAGCCCGAGGGAACTTATGCCTTCATGGTCGGGACCCATGCCGATGAGGACATCGTCATGCGGCTCGCCTTATGAGCCTCGACATTGTCCGCGCGGCGGCATTGGACGGCGTACCGCATGGATTCTTCGGCAGGGCAGGCGGCGTTTCGACGGGGGCAGTTGCCGGGCTCAACTGCGGCATGGGAAGCGGCGATGATCCGCTGTCCATAGAGACGAACCGCCGTCGGGCGGCCGATGCGATCCTGCCGGAAGCGCCCCTCGCCAGCGTCTATCAGATCCACTCTCCGGCCGCCGTGATCGTCAACGCCGCCGCGCCCTATGGGGAGAGGCCCCGGGCCGATGCATTGGTGACTAACAAGCCGCGGCTGTTGCTGGGCATCGTCACCGCCGATTGCGCGCCAGTGCTGCTCGCCGATACTGAGGCCGGAGTGGTGGCCGCCGCGCATGCTGGCTGGCGCGGAGCGCTGGCCGGGGTTACCGATCAGGCTATTGCCGCCATGATCTCGCTCGGCGCCAGGGTGGACCGGATTGCCGCTGCGGTAGGTCCGTGTATCGCGCGTGCTTCCTACGAAGTCGATCATGCCTTTGCCGAGCGGATGCTTGCCGAGGATGCCGACAATGAGCGCTTCCTTGCTGAAGGGCCCGGCGGCAGGCCGCATTTCGACCTTGAAGCTTTTGTCGTCGCCCGCCTTGCCGCGGCCGGCGTGAAGCGGATCGAGGCGGCCGGGCTCGACACTTATGCGCTCGAAGATCGCTTCTTCAGCTACCGCCGCGCCACGCACCGCATCGAACCGACTTATGGACGGCAGCTGAGTTTGATTGGGCTCGCCAGCTAGCGCGCTCCATCGCCAGCGGCTAATGCCGCGAGCCAAGGAGACGCACAGTGACCGAGAGCCGCCGCCCCAAGGATGTCGAGACCCATATCGGCAACCACAAGCTCGACCCATCCACGCTGATGATGGGCTATGGCTTTGACCCGGCTCTGTCCGAAGGCTCGCTCAAGCCGCCGATCTTCCTCACTTCGACTTTCGTGTTCGAGCGCGCCGCCGACGGGAAGCGCTTCTTCGAGGGCATTACTGGCAAACGGCCTGGCGGGGGCATGGCCGAGGGTCTGGTCTACGGCCGCTTCAACGCGCCCAACCAGGAAATTCTGGAAGACCGGCTGAAGCTTTGGGAGGAGGCGGATTCCGCGCTGACCTTCTCCAGCGGCATGACCGCGATCTCGATACTGCTGCTGACGTTCGTCCGGCCGGGCGATGTCGTTGTCCACTCGGGCCCGCTTTATGCGGCGACCGAAACCATCATCAACAAGATCCTGACCCAGTTCGGGGTCCAGTATGTCGATTTTCCCGCCGGTGCGACCCGGGAGGAACTGGACGAAGTGATGGCCAGGGCCAAGGCCAAGGGCCGGGTCGCCATGATCTATCTCGAAAGCCCGGCCAACCCGACCAATGTGCTGGTGGACGTCGAGGCGGTGGCAGCCGCCCGGGCCGCGGCATTTGACGGCGACGACGAGCTTCCGCCGATCGCGATCGATAATACGTTCCTTGGGCCATTGTGGGCCAAGCCGCTGGCCGACGGCGCCGACATCAGCGTCTACAGTCTGACCAAATATGCCGGCGGCCACAGCGACCTCGTCGCCGGCGGGCTGGTCGGCAAGCGGGCGCTGCTCGACAAGGTGCGGATGATGCGCAACGTCATGGGCGGCATCTGCGACCCCAACACCGCCTGGATGCTGATGCGTAGCCTCGAAACGCTGGAGCTCCGCATGACCCGTGCCGGTGAAAGTGCCGAAAAGGTCTGTGCCTTCCTGCGCGACCATCCCAAGGTGGAATCGGTCGGCTATCTTGGATTCCTTGAAGAAGGATCGCGCCAGGCCGACATTTACAAGCGCCATTGCACCGGCGCCGGCTCGACCTTCTCGCTTTACCTGAAGGGCGGCGAGCGGGAGGCGTTTGCCTTCCTTGACGCGCTCAAGATCGCCAAGCTTGCGGTCAGCCTCGGCGGAACCGAGACGCTCGCTTCGGCCCCAGCGGCCATGACTCATTTGTCGGTCCCCGACGAGCGCAAGGCGGCACTCGGCATCAGCGACAACCTCGTCCGAATCTCGATCGGCGTCGAAAAGGCCGACGATCTGATCGCCGACTTCGACGCGGCGCTGTCGATGGTTTAGCCCCAGTCCTCCACCTGCCAGCCGCGAGTTGCGGCCAGTTTTGCAAGCCGGTCATGCGGATTGACCGCGACCGGCTCGTCCGACCATTCGAACACCGGCGCGTCGCTGGCGTGATCCGAATAGAAGCGGACATGGGCGCGGGCGAATCCACTCTTTTGCAGCCACTCCTCTATCATCCGGAGCTTGGCGGGGCCGTAGCAATTCTCGCCATCGATCTTGGCGTGGACACGTTCGTCGAGGCCGAGGATGGAATTAGTGCCGATGCAATCGTCAAAGCCCAACTGCTCGGCGATTTCCCGAGCGTAGAAGCGGTAGCTGGCGGTGGCCATCACCACCCGCCGCCCTTCGGCCTTGTCGCGGGCGATAGCGGCGCGGGCTCCGGGACGTACGTTGCCGGCTAGCGTCGCTTTGGCAAAGCTAACCACCAATGGCTTCAATTCGGCCGGATGCCGTCCATGTCCGAGCAACAGGCGATGGTTGATTTCCTTCAGCCGCCCCCGGTCGATCAGCTTGGCGACGTAGGCCAGCATCGACAGGATCACCAACGGCAGCAGCAACAGCCGCCATGGCGCCCCCCTCAGAGCGCAATGAAGCAGGAACGGGGTGTAGGTGGCGTGCCGGGTAACCGTTCGGTCCATGTCGTAAATGGCAAGGTCGGTCATGCTCGGCCCTCGAGGATCGCCGTAACCAATTCGTGATCGGCGGGTTTGTCGACGTCGACCGCAGCGAGCGGATTGGCCAGTTCGACCGCGCGAATGGTCAGGCCAAGGCGCTTGCCGACGGAATCGAGTGTCTGTTCGAGAGTCCGGACGCGAAGCACCGCGCCCAGCAGCATGGCCGGGCCTAGTGCCGCAACCATCCGCCAGCCCTTTTTTCGGTCCTGCTCGACCGACCGCCACAGCGCCACCGCCGGTGCAGCCCTGGGGCTTCCAAAGGCGAACAGGTTTGCACCCGAATAGGCCCCGCCGCGGAATTTGATCCAGGTTCGCTTGGTCCCGGGAAGGCGGGACATCAGCGCTCGCCGCTCGGCCAGCCCGATAGCGAGGTCCGCGCCGCTCGCCTTGGAGCAAAAATCGGCGATCATCTCCGCATCGAGCAAAGCGTGATCCGCGGTAGTCACGAGGAGCGGGAAGCGCGTCGCCGGGTCGGCAAGGACCGATTCCAGGGTCGCGGCGATGGTCACTCCCGATGCTTCGATCGACAGACGCGGGTCGGCGGGCAAGGCCGCAGCGATGCGCTCCGTCCGCTGAGCGAGGACGCGCACCCGTTCGATTTCCGGCGCGGCAAGGAGGGCGGCGGCCGGTCGCGCGACCATCGGCACCCCGCCAATGGGGATCAGCGCCTTAAGATCAGTTCCGTAGGCCTCGGCGAAGGGGTCAACACCAGGCCGAGATCCGGCGAGCAACAACGCCGTCCAGGGGATCATGCAAGCCAGCTGATGACCGGCCGGCCGCGGTCGCGACCGGCATTGGCCTGGGCCAGCCGAACGGCATGAAAGATCAGCGACACCAGGGTCCACAACGCCACCAGCTCGATGCCGAGGTCGGGCCGGCCGACCAGGAGCGAGGCCACGAGGATCACCATGTTCGGGTTGCGCCGCGCGGTGATCAGCCGGAAGCGGCTGTCGACCTGCCGCCAGACATGGATGTGCATCCCGAAGCGGCGGACGAAGATGCCCTCGATCAGGCGTTGCGCGACATAGCCGAACACGATCGCGCCGACGATCAGCAGCTCGTAAACCCGCTCGAATGGCCGGCCATAGGCCTGCAAACCCTCCGCCCAGGCCCACCACCAGAACGGCGGATGAACCAGGTCCAGGCCATGGTCGAATATATTGCCCCAGTAGGAGGACTGGCCGGTGCACCGCGCGAGCTTTCCATCGACCGTGTCGAGCACCATGAAGGCGAAGCCGGCCGCGATGCCGGTCCAATACCAGCCGTTGTAGAAGAGGAAGAAGGCCGCAACGCATAATGCTGCACCCACCGCCGTCACCATGTTGGGGGTCATGCCTGCACGTGCCGCCCAGCGGGTCAGGTAAAACGCCGGTCGTCGCCATAGATAGAGGGTCAGCGCATCGGTGACCCCCTTGTAGCTGGCGTCATAAGCAGCCCGCTCCACCGGGTCGGGGTTGGCCGGATCGAGCCGCATGACAAAAGGGCGGTCGCGCTTTCTCAGCTTGCGGTAGCTGAAATCGGCCGTGTCGGCGTCGATGTGCTGCAGCGATCCAAGGTAACGCTCCCCTGACAGCATGGCGGAAAGCACGGGGGCAGGATCGCCGCCCGCGGGGACGTGAGCCAACACCGGATGTCCGTCCTTCGTCAGCACTCCGCCCGGAGTATCGACCAATGAGACGAGCCACTCGGGGTCCCACGCCCAATTGAGGTCGGCATAAATGGCAGATCGGCCGGGCATTGCCCGGTCGGCCGGGTCCAGCTTGGCCTTGATTGCCAGCGCGCGTGCCCGTTCGGCCGCGTCCATGCCGAATGCCCGGGCGGGGTTTTCCCCGACCGTTACGAACAATGGCTTGGCCGCGGCGGGCGCATCACTCGTCATCGTCCTCGCGCTATAGGGCATCAACTCTGGCAACAAAGAGGCAAAGTGCGCCCGGGCTTGCCGCTCTTTTCGATTTCGCGCAGGGTCGGTCGGGATGGGGGACCAGTCGACCACCGCCGAGCCGAATTCCGACGCCAACGTCTATCGGTGCGTTGGATCGATCACGATTGCCCGCGCGGGCTCGACCCAGCGCGAAATCGAAGCATTGCCAGACCCGCTGACGATCGATCTCAGCGGCGTCGAGAAGATGGACACGGTGGGGGCCTGGCTGATCTATCGCACGGTGAGGGATCGCGGCGCGAAAGTGGTCGGCGCAAGCGAGGATGTCGCCGGCCTGCTGGACCAGGTGTCGGAAGCGGACCATCCCATCCAAGTCCGACCCGACGAAGCGCCTGGGGCGCTCCGCATGCTCAACGAACTGGGCGAGTGGGTCGCGGATGCCGGCAGCACATTAGTGGGCCTGGTAGCATTCCTTGGCGCCGTGCTGCTGGGCTTCGCGGCCATCATTCGGCGGCCCAGGCGCTTCCGAGTCAATGCCGTTATCCAACGCTTCGACCTGGTCGGAGTTCGCGCCTTGGGGATCATCGGGCTGATGAGCTTCCTCATCGGCATCGTGATCGGCCAGCAGGGAGCGGTGCAGCTCCAGCAATTCGGGGCCGAGGTTTATACGATCAACCTCATCGGCCGAATCACGGTCCGCGAACTGGGCACGCTGATGACCGCGATCATGGTCGCCGGCCGATCGGGTTCCGCCTTCGCCGCGCAGCTCGGCACGATGAAGATCACTGAGGAAATCGATGCGATGCGCACGATCGGCGTGTCGCCGATCGAGGCGTTGGTGATCCCGCGCATGTTAGCGGCAATTGTGATGATGCCGCTCCTTGCCTTCTATGCGATGGTCATGTCGCTCCTGGGAGGGGGCATCTTCTGCTGGGTGTCGCTAGACATTCCGCCATTGACCTACATTCAGCGGCTTCAGGAGGTGGTGCCCACTCGCGATCTCTGGATCGGGCTGATCAAGGCCCCCGTCTTTGGCGCCATCATCGCCTTGACGGGTTGTTTCCAGGGTATGCAGGTCGAGGGCAATTCGGAGGAAGTCGGAATTCGCACGACCAATGCGGTGGTCCAGGCGATCTTCCTGGTCATCATCCTCGACGCCGTCTTCGCGATCTTCTTCAGCTCATTAGGCTGGCTATGAGCGACCCGGACGTCATCATCACCATCCGCGGCCTCAAGAACAGCTTTGGCGACCAGGTTATCCATGACGGCCTCGACCTCGACGTTCGGCGCGGCGAGATTCTTGGTGTGGTTGGCGGCTCGGGCACCGGAAAGTCGGTGCTGATGCGGTCGATCATCGGCCTGCAGACGCCGGATGCGGGCGAGGTCGAGGTGCTCGGCGAAAATATGATCGGCCGCGAAGAGGATGAGGCCAAGAACATTCGCCGGCGCTGGGGCGTATTGTTCCAGAACGGCGCGTTGTTCTCAACGCTGACCGTCGCCGAAAACGTCGAAGTGCCGATCCGCGAATATTTTCCATTCATCAAGGTGCCGCTGCTCGACGAGATCGCCGGCTACAAGGTCGCCATGTCCGGCCTTCCGGCCAACGCGGGGCCGAAATATCCGTCCGAACTATCGGGCGGCATGCGCAAACGCGCCGGACTGGCCAGGGCGCTGGCCCTCGATCCGGAGCTGCTGTTTCTCGACGAGCCGACCGCCGGCCTCGATCCGATCGGGGCCGCCGCCTTCGACGAGTTGATCGAGGGGTTGAAGGAAAAGCTCGAACTGACCGTTTTCCTCATCACCCACGATCTCGACACGCTGTGGGCGATCTGCGACCGGGTGGCCGTGCTTGCCGACCAGAAGGTCGTGGCGGTCGGAACGATTGAAGAATTGCTCGCCTTGGACCATCCTTGGATTCAAGAATATTTTAACGGGCCCCGCGGACGCGCGGCCTCCGCCGGGTTGAAGGGGCAATAGAGGCCGATGGAAACGCGTTCGAACCATGTCCTAGTCGGTGCCGTGACTCTGGCGTTGCTCGCGGGCCTGCTGGTATTCATCGTGTGGCTGGCTGGCCTGTCGAACAAGACCACCAAATGCTTCGATATCTACTTCGCCCAAGGCGTCGAGGGGCTCAACAAGGGATCGTCGGTCAATTTCCAGGGCGTCCCGGTGGGCCAGATCGACAAGATCAGCCTGTTGCCCGATCGGCCCGAGTTCGTCTGGGTGCGGGTTACGCTCGACGCCGAGACGCCGGTGCTTCAGGGCACCACCGCGCAGGTCAAGGGCGTAGGCTTCACTGGCGTCAGCGAGATCGCGCTCGAGGGCGCGGTCAAGGGCGGGCAGCCGTTGGTGCAAGTCGGGCCGCAGGGTTGCCCGGTCATTCCGGCGAGTTCTGGCGGTCTTGGCGCGCTGCTCAATTCGGCGCCGGAGCTGATCGATCGCATCCAGCGCCTGACCGAGCGGCTCACCGAGCTTCTGTCCGACAAGAACCAGAATTCGATTTCGGACATCCTCGAGAATGTCGACAAGACGACGAGAGTGCTGGCGGAACGCGCGCCCGACCTGGCCGATGCCATCGCCGATGCGCGCATTGCTTCGCGCAACGCCGGCATCGCTGCCCAACGGGTGGGCATCCTTGCCGACAGCACCACCCAACTGGTCAATGAGCAGGGCAAGCCCGCAGCAGAGGATTTGCGCAAGGCGATCGCGTCGCTGCAGCGCACCGCCGACAATCTCGATGCGGTGATTGCCGATGCCCGGCCAGGCATCCAGAATTTCTCCAAGTCGACCTTGCCCGAGGCCAACCGACTGGTCCGCGATCTGCGCGATCTGTCGGATTCGCTACGACAGTTCAGCGACCGGTTGAACAATGACGGCGCGATGGGCGTGCTCGGCCCCGAAAAGCTCCCCGACTACAAGCCCGGAAAGACGAAATAATGCGCATTACCCGCCTGTCCCTCGTCGCGCTGGGCGCTTTGTCGCTCGCTTCCTGCTTCGGCGGCAAGAAAGTCCCGCCGACGCTGTTGACGCTGACCAGCTCGGCGCCCGCGCCGGCCACCGTCAACCGTGCTGCCGCGCCGGGGGATGCGATTACGATCGACGTGCCTGTGATACCCAAGGAACTGGCGACGACGCGCGTCCCGGCGCTCGTCGGCCCGACCGCCATTGCCTACATCAAGGACGTGCAGTGGGTTGAAAGCCCCGATCGGCTGTTCCAGGACCTGGTGCAGGAAACCGTCATCCGGACCACCGGTCGGGTGGTGCTCGACCCGCGACAGTCGGCGCTCGATCCGGGACTGCATCTAACCGGGACCCTCAGCCGCTTTGGCTATGACACGCAGGAAGGGGCGGTGATCGTGCGCTATGATGGTGCCCTGTCGACCGTCGGCGGCACCCGCGTCGAAACTCGCCGCTTCGAGGCGCGTGAGCCCGCAGATGGCACTGCGCGGACGGTTGGACCTGCGCTAAACGCGGCGGCCAATCGGGTTGCCGCCGAGGTCGCCACCTGGGTGGGTGGCTGAAGCTCAGTCCGTTCGTCCTGAGCGGAGGCCGAAGGCCGTCGTCGAAAGGCGCCGGCACGACCGTATTGCCATCGCCCTTCGACTTCGCTCAGGACGAACGGAGGGTAGCGCTTACGCCAGACTCTTGCTTGCCTGCTCGAACACATCCTTGCTGAGGCCGGGCGTCTTTACGATCCGCTCCAGCTCGGCGCGCATCAGCCCCGCTCTCTTGGGCTCCAACCGGCGCCAGCGGCCGATCGACGGTACCTGCCTCGCCGCGACCTGCGGATTGATCCGGTCGACCTCCAGGATCATGTCGGTGACAAAGCGGTAGCCGCGGCCCGAGGCGTGATGAAATGCCCACTGGTTGGCGGCGAAATTGCTGACCAGGGCGCGCCAGCGATTGGGATTGCGGGCGCTGAATGCCGGATGGTTGGCCAGCGCCTCGACCACGTCCACCGTATCGGGCCGTTGAGCCGCGGCCTGTAGTGCAAACCATTTGTCGAGCACCAGGCTGTCCTCGCGATACCGTTCGTAAAATTCGACGAAAGCGGCATCCCGTTCAGGCCCATCGACGCCGGCCAGCACGGCTAGTGCACCTTGCCGGTCGGTCATATTGTCTGCGCCATCGAAGCGCGCCTTGGCCAACTGCGCGCCGCGAACTGGATCGCCCGCCGCCAACAACGACAGCGCAACCGATTTCAGCCGGCGAACACCCTTGGCTTGGGGCGACAAATCCGTCCCTGGCGCACCCATGGTCTGGGCCACGGTCAGTTCGTCGGACAGCGCACGTCCAACCGCACGCCGAAGCGCTTCTCGGCTGAGATGGATGGCGTCGGGCTCGACCAGCTCCATCCGGTCGCCAATCAGGCTTTCGGTCGGCAGCGACAGCGCCTCGCCCTTGAATGCAGGGTCGAGTGAGTTGGAGAGAAGCGTACCGCGCATTGCAGCGATGACCGGCGCCGGATCGATTGCCCCGCCCCGTGCCCCGCCGAGGAGGGCATGCAGCATCAATTCCTGGAGAGCCTCGTAGCGAGCGAACGAATTGTCATCGACTTCCGCCAGCCGCTCGAGTTCGCCCGCCTTTCGCTCGACCTCGAGCAGGACCGGAGCGGAGAAGTCGCGGTTGATCGACAGTAGCGGACGCTCGGTCACCCCTTCGAACGTTACGCTAGCCGTCGGCTCTTCAAGCAGGATCAGCTGTTCCTCGCCCAGCCGGGCACCACTGTCCGCCCCAATCAGCGCGGTCTTCAACGGCAGCACCATCGGCGACTTGCCAGATTGGCCAGGCGTATCGCGGATGGTCTGCGACAAATGCAGCGTCGCCGTCGCCGATGCCGCGTCATGTTCGATGCGCGCCTTGACCTGTGGCGTACCTGCCTGGCTGTACCACAGGCGGAATTGACTGAGGTCGATCCCGCTCGCATCCTCCATCGCGCGGATGAAATCCTCGCAGGTCACCGCCTGGCCATCGTGCCGCTCGAAGTAGAGATCGCTGCCGTTGCGGAACGCCTCATTGCCAAGCATCGTCCGCATCATGCGAATGACTTCCGCGCCCTTGTTGTACACGGTTGCGGTGTAGAAGTTAGTGATCTCGATATAGCTTTCCGGACGGACAGGGTGCGCCAGCGGCCCCGAATCCTCGGGAAATTGCGCGGCTCGGAGCAGTCGGACGTCCTCGATCCGTTTGACCGCTTTCGATCCCATGTCTGCCGAAAAGCCCTGGTCGCGGAAAACCGTGAAGCCCTCCTTCAGCGAAAGCTGGAACCAGTCGCGGCAGGTGACCCGGTCACCCGACCAATTGTGGAAATATTCGTGCGCGACGACCCCGGCAATATTGTCGAAATCGATGTCGGTCGCGGTGTCTTCGTCCGCCAGAATGTAGCGCGAGTTGAAGATGTTGAGGCCTTTGTTCTCCATCGCGCCGAAGTTGAAATCGTCGACCGCCACGATATTGAACAGGTCGAGGTCATACTCGCGGCCATAAACCTCCTCGTCCCATCGCATGGCGGCCTTGAGGCTCTCCATGGCGTGGCGGGTCTTGGGCAGATCCTTTTCGCGCACCCAAATGGCCAGTTCGACCTCGCGGCCGCTCATGGTCGTGAAGCGGTCGCGATTGGCCGAAAGGTCGCCCGCAACCATCGCGAACAAGTAGCTGGGCTTGGGGAACGGATCCTCCCATTCGGCCCAATGGGCGCCGTCGCCTTCCCCGCTGGCGACGAGATTGCCGTTTGCGAGCAGGATCGGAAAGCTGGCCTTGTCGGCGCTCATCCGCACCCGATAGCGCGACAACACGTCGGGCCGATCAGGATGGAAAGTAATGCGGCGGAAGCCTTCGCTTTCGCACTGGGTGCAGAGCAGACCTCCGGAGCCGTAAAGGCCCATCAGCCTACTGTTGGCGGCCGGCGCAATCTCCACTTCCGTATCGATCGTGGCTTCATTCCCCGGGAGCTCGATGACCAGCGCGCCGGCATTTATCGTCCAGCGCGCCTCGCCGCCGTCGACTTGCACCTTAAGCGGCTTCAACCCGCCATGTGCGAGCCGCAGCGGCCGGTCGTGCTCGCCGTTCCGTTTCACCGCCAACCTGGAACGGACGCGCGTGCGATCGGGATCGAGATCGAAATCGAGCGCAACTTCGGGAACCAGCCAGTCAGGCGGCCGGTAATCCTTCCGGTAGATAACGGCATGCTCCGGAGTGGTGGGAGCTTCGGGATGGTCGAGAACGTCGGACATTGGCAGGACTTAGGCGGCGTCAGGCGCGCTCACAAGCGATGCGCTGTGCAACCGGCGCATGGTTCGCTAGTCTCGCCGCAACAGGGGAGGAATAGCATGTCGAGCCCACTTTTGCTGGCTGCAGCGAGCGCGGTGCACGGCTTTGACGTGGACGCGGCGACACGAGCCTATCTCGATACGCTGCAGGGAGCGGCGCGGGCCAAGTCCGATGCTTATTTCGAAGGCGGCTATTGGCTGCCCCTATGGGGCGCCCTGATATCGACCCTGGCTTACTGGATCATGCTGCGTTTGGGCTGGTCGTCGGCATGGAGCCGTTGGGCGCAGCGGGTCACCAGGCATCGCTGGTTGCAGCCGGCGCTTTATGCCTTGCCCTTCACCATCGTCGGCGCGCTGCTGACACTTCCATGGACCATCTACGTCGCCTTCGTTCCGCGAACATCAATATGCCCTGTCGAACCAGAATTTCCTCGATTGGTTCAAGGAATGGGGCATCACACTGGGTGTCGGACTCGTCACGGGCGCCATTTTCTTCGCGATCATCTACGCGGTGATCCGCAACAGCCCCAAGCGGTGGTGGCTGTGGGGCACTGCCGCCTTCGCTGCGCTGGCGACGATCCTGATCATGCTGGCGCCGATCTTCATCGAGCCGCTGCTCAACAAATATACGCCGCTGGCGGCTGGACCGGTGCGGTCGGAGATCCTGCGGATCGCCCACGAACAGGGCATTCCGGCTGACAATGTCTATGTCGTCGATGCGTCGAAGCAATCGAAGCGCATCTCAGCGAACGTGGCAGGCCTCGGACCGACCATCCGCATCGCGCTGAACGACAATTTGCTCAACAGATCGAACCTGGCCGGGATCAAGGCGGTGATGGGCCATGAAATGGCGCACTACAAGCTGTACCACATCCAGAAGCTCGTCCTTTACCTGTCCCTGATGGCGCTCGCCGCCTTCGCCGTCGCCTATTGGGCCGTACCGCGCCTTCTGGCGCGCTACGGCGAGCGTTGGGGCGTTCGCGATGTCGCCGATCCCGCATCGGCGCCGGTGTTCTGGGCCGTTCTGGCACTTCTCTCGGTTCCGGGCGGCCTCATCTTCAACAGCGTTATTCGTCATAATGAAAGCGAGGCCGATGCGTTCGGGCTGGAAGCGGCCCGAGAGCCGGACGGCTTCGCCATGACCGCAATGCAGCTGAGCGAATATCGCAAGATTGAGCCTGCGCCCTGGGAGGAAGCGGTGTTCTTCGATCATCCGTCGGGCCGGACGCGAGTTCGCATGGCAATGGAATGGAAGGCCAGACACATCGCCGAACTTCCACCCGAGCAGCGCCGCGTCATCATCATGACGCCGCCACCCGCGAAATAGGTCAACCCGCGTCGGGTGCCGCGGCTGGAAGAGGCCGCCGGCGACCGGCGAGGGCGAGCAGCATCCCGCCGAGCGCAAGCGCCCCGCCGGCCGCCGCCAGCGGCGTCCAGCGATAGCCTTCGAACAACGTGGACAGGCTCATCGCGATGATCGGCACCATCACGCTCGAGTAAGCTGCCTTGCCCGGACCGATCTTGCGCACGACCGGAAAGTAAAGTGCGAAACAGAGCACCGAGCCGAACAGCGCAAGATAAAGGACCCCCGCCCAGTAGCCGAGGCGAGCTTCAACGACCGGGGGTCCTGCAACGGTGAAGGCGAGCATGGCGTCCAGGCAAGCGCCGATAGCCATCGACCAGGCCAGCAATGCGAGCAAGGGGTGGCGGACCGCCTCCTCGCCCGCCTGATAGACATTGGCCGCCGACGCACCGAGCAGGCCAAGGAGGGTCAGAGCGAGGCCGACGGCGATTTCACCCGGGCTCGCAGGACTGGCACGGATCTCGTGCACGAACAGCAGGGCGACGCCGGCGACCGCGACCAGTCCGGCCATCAGGAAGCGCCGGTCCGGTTTCTGGCCGAGGAAGGCCCAGGCGAGCAAGCTGTTGGGGATCAGCAGCAGCGCGAACACGGTCGCGACCACCCCCGAGGTGATGAATTGTTCGGCGAGATAGACGCTGTTGAAATTGACGCTGAACTGGGTGACGCCAAGGACGCAGGCGGCGAACAGCCCGCCCCGGTCGAGCTTCAGCGACTGCCCTTTCCACTTGGCGAGCATGGCCATGGCGACGGCAGCGATCATGAACCGGTAGGCAACCGACCATTGCGGCGGCACCGATCCGAGCTGGTCGCGGATCACGATCCAGGTCGATCCCCAGACCGTCGTGAAAATAATGAATGGGACGATGATCGACGCGTCGATCCTGACCCCGTCCTTCACAGCGCCTCGATCGCGGCGGCAAGCCGGGCGACAGCGTCCATGTCCTGGTCCCAGCTGGTCACCAGCCGCACCTCGTCCGGCGCCCAATCGTAGAAATCGAATCCTTGTCCGCGGATCGCCGCAGCCTCTTCGGCGGTCATTCGGACGAACAGCTCGTTGGCCTCGACCGGATAGACCAGCCGGTCATCTGCCGCCGTCGCCAACCTCGCGGCGGCCGCGTTGGCGGAGCGGGCATTGGCGAGCCACAGGTCATCCTCCAGCAGCGCCAGGATTTGGGCGGCGAGATAGCGGCCCTTGGACAGCAGATGCCCCGCGCGCTTCCTCAGCCGGGGAACGGCTTCGGCCTTGGCCGGATCGAAGAAGATCAGGGCCTCGGCGCTCATCCCGCCATTCTTGACGAAGCCGAACGACATCACGTCGACACCGGCTTTCCATGTCATTTCGGCCGGTTCGGCGCCGGTGAAAGCGATGGCATTGGCGAACCGCGCGCCGTCCATGTGGAACCCGAGTCCGCGCCGCTTCGCGATTTCGCTCAGCGCCGCGACTTCGTCGGGCTGGTAGCACAGGCCATATTCGGTCGCGTTGGTGATCGACAGGGCGGCCGGCTGGACCTGGTGAACATCGTCGCGAACCCGGTCGCACGCTTCCTCAACCGTTTCCGGCGTGACCTTGGCGCCGCGGCCGGACAGCAAGGTCAGCTTTGCGCCATGGGTGAAGAAGCCGGGAGCGCCCGCCTCGTCGACTTCGATATGGGCCACCTCATGACACAGGATCGCGCCGTGGGGAGGGCAGATCGCGGCGAGGCCAAGACAATTGGCCGCGGTGCCGGTCGTCACCCACAGGGCGCGTACCGGCTTCCCAAACAGGTCAGAAAATGCGCCGTCGAGCTTCTGCGACCATGCATCGCCATCATAAGCGGTATCGACGCGGTTGGCCGCGGCCAGCGCCTCCAGCACTTGCGGACAAGCCGCGGCCGCATTGTCGGAGAAGAAGCGCATCGCCGCCCGCATGGCGGGGGCGGGCCGATACGTCAATGTCAGGAAATGGTGCTGCCGGTGAGGATTGAACTCACGACCTCAGCCTTACCAAGGATGCGCTCTACCACTGAGCTACGGCAGCATGTCTGAAGGACGGCGGGCCTATGGCCGACCCCCGCCCAACCGTCAACCCGCTTGCCGGGAGGCCGCCGGAATATTAGCCGTCGTGTCATGGGCAAGGCCGACGACGACAAAGCTGAGCGGCTCGCGGCGGCGCTGCGCGAGAATCTCAAACGCCGCAAGGAGCAGGCCCGGCAAGCTCATCCGAAGAAGGACCCGACCCAGCCGGCCAGCGAATAGCCGTTGTCGAGCCCGCGATTGAGCGCCACCCTCGGCCCAAGAATATAGAGCGCGCCAAGCGTCCAGCCGAGCGCCACCCAGGCTAACGGCTTAGCGGCGCGCATTGCCTTTCGAGCCATGCCTTGTCCTCCCCCTCAAGCTGCGGGCCGATCTTGGCCAGCACTTCTGCGTGATAATCATTGAGCCATTCGAGCTCGCGATCCGCCAGCATCGCGACGTCGATCAGCCGCTGCTCGATCGGCACGAACGTCAGCGTGTCGAACCCGAGCATCTCCTTCTCCGCGCCGGCCACTTCCTTCGCGACAACCAGCACCAGATTCTCGATGCGGATGCCGTACTCGCCAGGCTTATAATAGCCGGGCTCGTTCGACAGGATCATCCCGGCCTGCAACGGCTCGTCACCTCCGGACTGCGAGCTCCCGACCGGCGAGATACGTTGCGGCCCTTCATGGACCGCGAGGAAAGCGCCAACGCCATGACCGGTGCCATGGGCATAGTCGCATCCCGCCTCCCACAGCGGACGGCGAGCAAAGCTGTCGAGCTGCGAACCGCGAGTCCCCTTGGGGAACAGCGCAGTGGCGATGGCGATATGGCCCTTGAGCACGCGGGTGAAGCGGTCGATCATCTCCGCGGTCGGCTCGCCGATCGGCACGGTACGGGTGATGTCGGTGGTGCCGTCCTGATACTGGCCGCCCGAATCCACCAGGTAGAGCGTGCCTTGTGTGAACGGCAGGTTGGATGCCGCTGTGCCCTTATAATGCGGCAGCGCGCCGTTGGGTCCGAAGGCGGAAATAGTATCAAAACTAAGGTCGCGAAGGTCCCCATGTTCGTGGCGGAGGCCGAGCAGCTTATCGGCCGCGATCATCTCATCGAGCCCGCCTTTCGGTGCCTCATCCTCGACCCACTTCAGGAACTGCGAAACCGCCGCGCCGTCGCGCGCCTGCGCCGCCTGATGTCCCGCGATCTCGACCTTGTTCTTTATTGCCTTGGGCAGCACCGCCGGGTCGCGACGGCTGAGGATTCGAGCGCCGCCTTCCTCCAGCGCCTGGGAAATCGCGGCTACCGAGCGTTCGGGATCCACCGCGACCAGCTTGTCCGACAACGACCGAAGATAGGTCTCGAACTGATCGCGCTCATGCAGGCGGACGCCGTTGCCGAGATGCGAGCGGACGTCGTCCCCGACCTTCTCACCTTCGACGAACAGGTCGGCGGTGCCGTCCGAATGGACCACCGCATAAGCCAGCGCGACTGGCGTGTGGGTGACGTCGGCGCCGCGGACATTGAAGGTCCAGGCGATCGAATTGAGCGCCGCCAGTACCGCCGCGTCGGCGTCCTCCTTGGCCATCCAGTCGGCCATGTCATGGCGCTTCTCGGCGGAGGACTGCCCGGCCAGTTCCTCGGGCTGGACGATCAAACGTGCCTTCGACGGCTCGGGCCTGTCGGCCCATACCGCGTCGATCGGGTTGCGCTTGACCGCGACCAGCTGGGCGCCCTTGGCCGCCAGCTGGGCGGTGGCCTGCTTCACCCAGTCGGCGGTGTGCAGCCACGGATCATAGCCGATCCGCGCTCCCTTCGGCGCATGCTCCTTCAGCCATAGGGCGGCGCTCGTTTCAGGCACCGATTCATATTTCCATTCGGTCGGGCTGACCTGCTGGCGGACCTGGATGGTGTAGCGTCCGTCGGTGAAAATGGCCGCTTCCTCGGGCAGCACCACCGCCGATCCAGCCGAGCCCTGGAATCCGGTCAACCACGCCAGCCGCTGGGCATAGCTGCCGATATATTCGCTCATATGCTCGTCGGTCAGCGGCACGACGAAGCCGTCGAGGCGGTCTTCCTTGAGCTGCTGGCGGAGGGCGGCGAGGCGGTCGGCGTAGGAGGACATGGGCACCTTCTTCGATCGAACGGATGAATTGCTTTCTCCCTAACGCCGTTTTGCGCTGGACGCGACGGGCCAGGCTCTGCTTCTTTGCGCGTTATGAAATCCATCGCGTTTGCGGCGCTGTTCGCCGCCACCATCTTCACCGCTCAATCATCACCTGCCCAGAAAGCGACCATGAACAAAGCGACCGTCCTTCCAGCTCCGCCGAGCGCCGAACAGCGTCCCTACAGCTATGAGCGGCACGGTATCCGCGTCGAGGATCCCTGGCATTGGCTGAAGGACCAGAGCTACCCGACGGTCGATGATAAGGATGTGCTCGACTATCTGAAGGCCGAGAACGCCTATTTCGAGGCGGCGATGAAGCCGCACGAGCCGCTGGTTGAAACCCTGTTCAAGGAGATGAAGGGCCGCATCAAGGAGGATGACAGCTCGGTCCCCTTGAAAGACGGCGACTGGCTTTACTGGGCGGCATTCAAGGAAGGCACTCAATATCGCGACTGGTATCGCAAACCTGCTTCTGGCGGACCCGAAACGCTGATCTACAGCGAGAATAAGGAAGCCGAGGGCAAGGACTACTTCCTGCTCGGCGCCTTCGCGGTCAGCCCCAACGGCAAGCAGCTGGCGCGGCTGGTCGACGACGACGGGTCGGAACGGTTCAAGCTGGTCATCCGCGATCTTGCCACCGGCAAGGACATCGAAACGGTGACCGAAGTCGGCATCGGCGATCCGGTATGGACCAGCGATTCAAAAGGGCTGGTGTTCACCGAGGTCAACGACCAGTGGCGCAGCTATCGCGCCCGCTACCACCGCATCGGCGACGATCCCGCCAGGGCGGTGACGCTCTACGAAGAGAAGGACGACATCGCCTTTTCGGTCGGGGTCGACCGCTCGACCGACAACAGCCTCATCTTCATTTCGACCGGCAACAACAGCACGAACGAAGTGCGGATGGTGCCGGCAAACAACCCAACTGCACCGCTGGCGCTGATCCGCGCGCGCAAGGTCGACACGCAATATTCGGTCGACGCGGCGCACGGGAAGTTGTGGATTTTGACCAACGACAATCACGTCAATTTCCGCATCGCATCGGCCGATCCCGGGAAGCCCGGGCGAATGGACCGAAGTCGTCGCCGGCAGCGACCGGAATTATTTGCGCGGCGTCACTTCCCACCGCGACCATTTGCTGATCGCCAGCCGGGTCGACGGGCTCGATCAGCTGCTGTTGCGCGACTACAAGACCGGCGAGCAGGAGCGGATCCCTTTCGCCGAAGCGAGCTACAGCGCCAGCTTCACCGGCAACCCCGAATTTGCTCCGGCCTCCTACCGGCTGGCCTATTCATCGATGGTCACTCCCCAGACGGTCTACGACTATCATCCGGCCGATGACCGGCTTGAAGTCCGCAAGGTCCAGGAAATCCCTTCGGGCTATGATCCCAGTCAGTATGTCACCGAAAGGCTGATGATAGCTGCCCGCGACGGAAAGCAGGTCCCGGTCTCGGTCCTCCGCCGCAAGGACAGCAAAAAGGACGGATCGGGCAAGTTGTTCGTCTACGGCTACGGCGCCTACGGTTACGCCATCCCGCCGAGCTTCTCGACCAGCCGCCTCAGCCTCGTCGACCGCGGCTTCGCCTTCGCTATCGCCCATATCCGCGGCGGCGACGACCTCGGCTACCAATGGTTTCTCGATGGCAAGTTGAAGGCGCGCAACAACGCCTTCAACGACTTCGTGGACGTGACCAGGGGCCTTATCGCCGAGGGCTATGCAAGGCCGGGTCGAGTCGCGGCCCAAGGTCGTTCAGCCGGCGGCGAGCTGATGGGCGCGGTCGTCAACCAGGCGCCCGAGCTTTACGGCGCGGTGGTCGCCGACGTGCCGTTCGTCGATGTCTTGAACACCATGCTCGACGACACGCTGCCGCTGACCCCGGGCGAATGGACCGAATGGGGCAACCCGATCACCGACCCCGAGGCGTTCGAGCTGATCAGGAGCTACAGCCCCTACGACAATGTCGAGGCCAAACCCTATCCGGCGATGCTGATCACCGGCGGCCTGACCGATCCGCGAGTCACCTACTGGGAACCGGCCAAGTGGGCGGCCAAGCTCCGGGCGACCAAGACCGACGACAATCTGCTGCTCCTCAAAACCAACATGGGCGCGGGCCATGGCGGCAAATCGGGCCGCTGGAATTCGCTCCACGAAGTGGCTGAGGCCTATGCCTTCGTCATCACCCAGCTAGGCGACTAACATCTCCAGCCGCCGCCGCTCCACCACATCCGCTCGCATTTCCCGCTCTGGACCCAGCGGGGGAAGGCGCGCGACGGATTGTCGTGCCACCAGTCGTTGAAGCCATCCGCACGCCAGGCCGTATCGCCCTGTTGCGGCCATTCGCCGATGAAGATGTCGCCGTCGGCGTTGCGGCGGCGCCGGTCGCGGCGGTCGCCGTCGCGCCGGTCGAATCGGAAATCGTCACCGAATGACTTGCCGGATCCGCCGGAAAAGCCCGAGCTGTCCCTACGCTGCGCTTCCGCCGGGGCGGGGGCTACGGCGGCGACCGCAAGCAGCGCCGCTGCGGCAAGCAACAGATTTCGCATGTCGCTTACTCCTTCAAAACGTCCGTTTCGGACGCGGCACAAACGCAGGAGCGCGAAGGTCGTTGCATCGGCGCGCAGCCAGGGCGGTCAGCGGTCCCTCACTCCGCCGCGCGGGCGCAATCGATGCACAGCGCCGCTTCAGGCCGGGCTTCGAGCCGTGCGGGGCCGATGTCCTCGCCGCAGCGGATGCATTCGCCGTAGTTTCCATCCTCGATCCGCGCGAGCGCTCGCTTCACCGACGCGATCTCGCGCGTCACCAGCGCGCCCTGGCCCTCCAGCGAGGCGTCATCTTCCATCTCGATCGCCTGCTCGGAGGAATTGGGATGGAGCGGTTCGGCCAGGTCTTCGGCAATCCGCGCCTTCCGCGCTTCAAGCTCGGCAAGCTGGGCTTCGAGGCGGGCCTTGGCGGCTTCGACATCAGGCATGGGCTTACTCCCCCTCAGCTATCGGGTGAGCGTAACAAGCGTCAGGCCTGGCGCGAAGCAAATTCTCGCCGTTTCGCATTCGCTCCACCTAGGCTCGGTGCCTCAGCGCTCATTGTCCCAGATCATGCGAATGATCCGCCAGCCCAGCTCGGGATGGCGGAACAGCTGGATCGAGTTGATGCCGCGGCGCTCGACGTCCGCGTCGTCGGGCGAAGTGCGCGCCTCGTAGGCGCTCCAGACATGGGCGATGTTGCCGAACAGGTCGATCCGGCGGCCGATCTCGATCTCGTAGAATGGGTTGGCGGCGAAGAAGGGAGTGGTGTCGGCGGCATAATCGTCGAGACCCATCGATCGGTCATCCCCGGCCGGCCGTCCGAGTCGACGCAGGTTCGCATCTGGCGCGCTTCGGGGAGGAAGCAGTTGGCCTGGCGCCACCAGTCGCGCGGGCCGGCCGGGCCGGGATCATCGCGTACATTTCGTCGATCACGGCGCCGATCTGCATCAGCGGTTCCTCCATGCCGCCGGCATGGAGGCCTGCAATCCGATCGTCGGTCATGGTCTCTCCCCGCGATGCGCCGTTTGCGCCGTTTGCGCCGATTAAAGGACGATAACCTGCTGGTTACCAGTCCGGGATATACGCCCGCGGGTGAGCAGGCCTTGGAAACCCGATGGCGAGAGCGATCGCCGGTTGTGGGCGGACGCCTATGCGCCGTCGCCAAGGAAGGCGTGGCCCGACGGCGCCACGGCCGGGCTGGTGCTGGTCGCGGTGGCCTGCCTCGCCGTGGGGGCGCTTCTCTACCAGATTGCCGGACCGCGCGAGCCGGTCGAAGAGGGTGTCGCCCGGCGCTAACCGCACGGTAACCGCTTGCCGCTAACATACGCGCCATGGCCAGTCCGCTCCAAACCGGAAAAAAATCCGTCAACCTGGCGCAGCCTGACGTGCGGCGTATCGAAAATCCGCCGCGATCCGCCTCCGGTCGTCAAGGAGCTTGTCATCCGCGACCGCAACGAGCGCGATACACGGACGGTGGTCATCGGCATCGTGACGTTCGCGCTTGCCATCTTCGTCATCATTCTCGCGTTCAGCAGCTACTCCGGCTGGTCCCCCCGGCAATACACCGTGCATGTGTGAGCCGATCGGGCGGGATCGGTGTTAAATTTGCGTTAGGAGTCCTCCATTAATGGGCGTAGGTCCCGCACCGGGGTCGACGCCGCACTTTCCGGCGCTACCGCCGATCTGGCGACGCCGCCCCAATCGCGAAGGCACTGATGCTTGCGCGACAAGGGAGGCAATCAAATGCGCAAGACCATGATCGCCGCGCTCGGCGCGGTCACGATGCTGTTCGCGTTTCCGGCAGCGGCCCAGGACTTCCCCGTAAAGGGCGGAGACTATTGGACGGTCGCCGAAATCACGATCGATGACGGCCACTTCGCCGACTATGCCGACCATCTTGCCGGCCTTTACCGCAAATCGATCGATTTCCAGAAATCCAAGGGCTGGATCAAGGCGTCCTACATCCTTGCGAACGTCAACAAGCGTGCGGGCGAACCCGATCTGTACCTGGTAACGATCGCGGACCGCCCGACGACCCCCGCCGAAGACGAGGCACGGGCCAAGGAAACCAACGCACATCTGCAGTCCAGTGCCCGGCAGGGGGATGCGGAAAGCGGCGCACGGGCGAAGTATCGCCATCTCGGCGGCAACATGCTGCTGCAGGAACAGGTCTACAGGAAGTAATCCAGGAGCAGGCGCGCCGCGCAACGGCAGCGCCCGGCTGGAACGACTGGGAGAGCGCCGGCCGACCACCGGCGCTCTTCCTCGCTGCGCCGGGCAAGCGTTGGTCTCGCGTGCCGCTTTTTATGATATGCCCGCCGAACAGCGGAAGGGGGCTTCCATGCCGTATCGCAACGCGCCTTATTACGTTCTCGCCGTGATCGCGGTGATCGTCGCGGGCTTCTGGCCGAGCTATTTCGCCGAATGGGGCAGCGTGCCCGTGGCAGTTCCACGCCCACGGCGTCGCCGCCAGCATCTGGGTGATGATGGTCGCTGGCGCAAAGCTGGACCGTGCATCACAGGCCAGCTGCCGCTCCACCGCGCGGTCGGCAAGTCGAGCCTGCTGCTGTTCCCCTTCCTGATCGGCGGCCTGGCCGCGATCATCGACTTGACCGGCAAGGGCTTGTCACCGGCGACGGACCGTGTCGCGGCAGATGTTCGGCGGCACAGTTCCTGATCGGCCTGGCGCTGGCCATCGCCGCTTATGTCGCCCTCTATTACCGGGCGCTCAAATACCGGCGGAAGGTGTGGGTCCACTCCGGCTACATGCTGGCGACGCCGCTGATCCTGTTCGAATTGCCGTTCAGCCGGCTGATGACCATGGTCGTCCCCGGCCTCACCATCCGCGGGCCGGAGGATTTCGACCGGATCATCCCGTCGATCGAATGGGCGATGGCGGCTCGAGCTGGTCATCATCGCCGTCGCTCTGGTTCCGGTTCCGCGACAAGGCCGAGCCCGTTCCTGGTCGCCGGCGGCTTCATCGTCGCGCAGATGCTGACCATGGGCCTGATGAGCGACAATGCGGTGCTGGAAGGCGCTGCTGGTGACGATCGGCAACGTGCCGAGCGCGGCCGTGGTGATGACCGGCTTCGCCATCGGCGCGGCGACCAGCTGGGCCGGATGGCAGGCGGGCAAGCGGCCGGCGGTGCCGGCCGGCGCGGCGGCCCAGCCCGCATACGACCGGAAGCGACCGGGAAGGCGTTGCGCCGGATTGCTTCGCTCCGCCCGCAATGACAAACTTCGGCCATGACCGCCGAACGTGTCCGCAAAATGAGCTTCGCCAGCGTCTATCCGCACTATGTCGCCAAGGCCGAGAAGAAGGGGCGCACGAAAGCGGAGGTCGACGAGATCATCCTCTGGCTGACCGGCTATTCGCGGGAGCAGCTGGAGGCGAGTGATGGACGATCGGACCGACCTCGAGCATTTCTACGGGGATGCCCCCGCGCTGAACCCCGCACGGGACCTGATCAAGGGCGTCATCTGCGGCGTGCGGGTCGAGGAGATCGACGACCCGCTGATGCGGGAGATCCGCTACCTCGACAAGCTGATCGACGAACTGGCCAGGGGGAAAAAGATGGAGAAGATCTTGCGGGTCCAGGGGTGAGGCGCGGAACCGGGGGCGGACTGAGACGCTATTGCCGCCATGTCCGATGAGGAAATCTACGATGAACCCAGCGACGTGAGCGCCAAGGAGGGCGTTGTAAGCGTCAAGGGGCCGGATTCTGTCGACGTTCGAATGACCCCGGATGCAGCGGACGAAACCTCCGAACGGCTGCTCTACGGCTCGCTCAAGGCGCGGGGCCAAAGAATTTCCGAAAAGGCCCGTCGGGGGAAGCAACCAGGCTGATCGCCCCGTCGCCCTGTGGCTGCTATCAAACTCAAATCCAATGCAAATTTTTGGACCGGCAGGAACGCAGCGGGACGTGCTTCGCTATGCAGTGGCGGGGCGGGCTCGTACCTCGGGAGTAACAGTATGACGAAGCAAATCATCTCGGCAGTCTTCGACGATCGGTCGGAAGCCGAAGCAGCGGTCCGGGAACTGCGCAGCGCCGGAGTGGACACCGGCCGGCTTTCCATCATCGGACGCGACGAGGACCGCACGACGGTCAGCGATGGAACGGGCGAAGTTGTTGACGACGATGCCGCCGGCGATACCGCCAGTGGAGCGTTGGCCGGCGCCGGGATCGGCGCCCTTCTCGGCGTAGCCGCCCTTGCAATCCCCGGTGTCGGGCCGCTCGTCGCGGCAGGCGCAATCGCAAGTTCGGCCATTCCAGGCGCGGCTGCTATCGGAGCCGGCGCCGGGGCGCTGGTCGGAGGCCTGACCGGTTTCCTCAAGGATCATGGCGTGAGCGATGACGATGCCGAATATTATGAGGGCCGCATCAATGAAGGCGGCATCTTCGTATCGGCCGATGTCAGCGAGGGCGGCGTGTCGCCCGACACCGCGCGCGAGATCCTCCTGCGGAACGGCGGCCACAACGCGTCGCAGCCGCGGATGGCCACCACCTACTAAACTGGCGGGAGGGGCGCCCAATGCGGCGCCCCTCCATGCCGTTCGGCCGAGTGATGGCCCCTCAAATGGGGGGTCATAAACTTCACCAACTTTGTAACCCTGAAACAAGTTCAGGGCAGGCTCCTGAAACAAGTTCAGGGCAGGCTCCTGCCCGGCATGCCTGACCGCTCAGCGCGTATATCGACGGAGTGAAAGAGCCGGACCGGCGTGCAGGGGCCGAGTTGGGTCAATATGAGCCAAATGGGTTTCTGTAGGACAGGATTATTTTTGAACTGTCCTCGGGACGATGACTAGAGCTGCTTCGATTTGCCCCATTCATATTTATAGGGGTTGCCCCCGCCGGCACATCCTCCGGTCGGAAGGCCGTTGAGGCAGGACAATGTGCGCGCTTTGGCATTTTCCCTGATTTTCCAGCTGGGAGTCGAAATCGCTGCCGGCGTCGCCGAGATTTCAAGATCGAACCCGACGGGCCCAGTTACCCGCCGCCGGCATAAAGCTGTATCGGATCCCGGGGCTGTCGCCGGGTTCGGTCTCGACCAGCATTTGTTGGTCGGCTGATGGCAATATGCATATATATTCTCACCGGGTGTCGAGCATTGGGAATCTGACGAGCAGCGCTTCTTCGCCATTTCCTTGAAGCCAAGGTCCTTGGCGCGGAAGACAAGACATGCCCCGCCGCTCGGCGGCGACGGGATTCCGTCGGGCGCGACCACCGCCTGAAAGCGGAAGCTGCCCTTGATCCCGTCGGCGTAGCTGCCGGTGACCGGTCCAGGAAGGTTACGGTAATTGGGCGCCTGGAGCGCATAGGCCGCGCCGCCGATCGCAATCAAAGTCGAGGTGGCAAGGATGCCGACGAGACGCTGACGCATGAAGAACCTCCGCTCAGCAAGATCAATTTGGCGGCGTTACGTTTATCAGTGGCTGGGTGACTTGTCCAAGATGGACCCAAGCAGGGCCGTTTCCGAATGTCGGGCGCATCTGCAGCAATAGGGCAGGATTTTCTGTCAGCCGCGCAACTGGCGCATCAGGCGCTTGCGTTCCCTTTCATCGGCCGTCGCCCAGGCGTCGGGATCGATGCCGTCGGGGCAATCGCCTCTGGGCATGGGGGGCTGGGGCGGAGGCATTGGAGCATCAAGCTCATAGGTCACCTCTACGTCGCGGCTGCCGCAGCCTTCGCCGTCCCATCCCTTGCAGACGAACTTGCGGCGGATGGTCTTCCAGTCGTCACGCTTGCCGCGGGAGCGGAACCAGCGGGACAGGTCGAACACGCCGAAGCGAGCCTCGCGCCCGCATTTCCGGCATTTCACCCGCACCGAACCGCCGAGGTGCATCAGCTCCTGAAGGGAATCGGGCAGGGCGCCAACCATGACCCAACTAGGAACAGACGGTGAACGCAATCAAGACGGATCGGCAGGATTATTTACTATGCAATTTCCTGGCCATAACCCCAGATGCTTGGATTGGCACCGAAGCGAGCGGTCTATGCGGAGTAGGAAGCGGGTCATGCCCATGCGGCGGCGCGGGAAGCGCCTAGGTGGGCTGGATGAGTTTGTTAGGCCCGGTTTCGTCGGCCGCATGGATCGGGTGCGGCGACAGCGTGAACTTGTGTTCGCCGCCATGCTGATTTCCGCCCTGCTGACAGGTGCGGCGATTGGCTGAACGCTCATCTAAGGTGAGTTTCGGTGAGTAAACTGTCACCGTAATCGCGCACCGTAATCGCGAGCGAGTGCGAAGGGGCGCAGTCAGCGCTCATCGGCAGGGGCTTTTTTCTAGCATCAGGGTTCGCCCCTCGCCTAAGCGTAAGCGATGCCAAAGCGAGTGCGCTTCCAAATTATTAATGGTGATCGACGCAGCGATCCGTTGCGCTTCTGGCCGGAGGCGCGGCACAAAACCGACTGGTTTCGCTTCTCGTTTCTGTGGCTGGGCGCGATCTTTGTCGGATTGGTCGTTGGGGTTGGGCCTAGTTGGTTTGGCAGTGCCAAAAATGGTGTATCCCATGAAGGTGGCGTCCGCGCCCACTTCGGTTTTTGCCATGTCGGCGGCGGCTATAATTGCGTGGTGGACGGCGACACCCTCTATTTGAAGGGCGTGAAAATCCGCATCGCGGACATCGACGCGCCGGAAACGCACGAACCGAAATGTGCCGATGAAAAGTCGCTGGGCGACCGCGCCACGCAGCGGCTGATTCAGCTGGTCAATTCAGGCGAGGTGACCCTGGCACCGATCGACCGGGACGAGGACAGCTACGGCCGCAAGCTCAGGATCGTGAGGGTCGATGGGGAGTCGGTCGGCGATACGCTGGTCGATGATGGGCTGGCGCGCTGGTATCGGGGTGGGCGGCGGCCCTGGTGCTGATGCGCGGCGGCGAGAAGGAACTGATTCGAAAAGCTCGGCCGCAACGACCCATGCCCGTGCGGCTCAGGCCACAGCTTTCAAGAAATGCTGCCTCACTTCAGGCCGGTTTCGACGGTCGCGAGCGGCAGGATTATTGGCGGTAACATGGTGGGGCGCTTCGGCGTCCTGCTCGACCGATTAGCGCGCTCTCAGCGTGATCCTAGCCGGCCAAGCCAAGTGATCTTCTTAAATCGGCATAAAGAGCGCTCTCGCCGCTTGTGCCAGGGGCGTATGTTGACGTCGTAAATTCTCCGTCCTGCATTTCGCTCCTTGCGAAGACAGCTGCAAAAGTAGCGCGTTCGACCATTTCACCGGGCGTGGCAACGTGATTGTAGACGTCCTTGAAGAGCCGCATCAACGCGCGGAAGCCATTGGTTCGACCAAGTATGTCACCGCGTCCGGGAGCGGCCCAAGCCCTTGGCCACTTGTCTTGTACGGCGCCAAAATAATTCCAGAGAATTGGGCCATCCCGAGATCGTCTTTACCGAGAAAAAATGGCCGCAGCACTAATTGCCTAGCTTCATCGGGCGAGATTGACGGCCAAGACTTACCTCTTACGCCACGATCCCGGTCTTCGATCAGTTGCACGCGATTGCGCACGATGTGGCGCAGTATGGCCTCCACGACGAGCGCCTGCGAAAATGTTTCCTCTCCAGCGCGTCCCGGCGTCGCAGATCCAAGTCTTTTGATCCGATTGTTAAACGGACTTCCATCCGCCTTCCCGACTGGGTTTGATGCTTCCAATCGGTCAGTCAACGATTGCGCCTGCGAACTAGCGACCGTCGGCGCGTCGATTGGATCCATTTTTGAGAGTGCAATCACAAAAATCGAGATCGCTTGAGCTACTACGAATAAATAGCCGGAAGTCGGGCCCACAAACGTTTCGGGAGCGTGCGTAAATTTTGGATCAACGCCAATCAACCAAGTAACGAACCCCAACATCAAGAGACTAAGCGTACCGAATAAAACCCGCGCACCCTCCGGAAGTCCCTTTCTCAAGCACATCAGGGAAATGCGTGCAGCAGTTCCAATTACAAACAGCGCCAACTGACCAGACACGAAGATAGACCAGAACGTTATCCGGTCACCTTCGCTGGCTACATTCCTGGCAAATGGCTCCAGCTTCCCAATCATCTCGGATAGCGGTGTATGCGGCAATCAGGCGCGCATTCAGGTCACTCAAGATGGCCGGGGAGGGCTGAAGGCGAAAAAAGAAAACGCTCCGCCTCCTAGGAACGGCTCGATATAACGTTCGAAGTGATCAGGCAGCTTTGCCTTTAGCCTTTCGACGGCCCACCTTTTCCCACCGGCCCATTTGAGAAAAGGCAGGACTTCATCATTCATTCCGCCGCAACCCCAGCCCGCGAGAACATATCCTCGCCGTCACCCTCGCCATCCGGCGCATCGTTCGCCGCCTTGGCATTCTGGCGCCGGTCGAAGTTGTCCCACACCTCGCCCCAGTTCCCGCGGGTCGCGGCCTTGGAATATTCGGTCGCGCGGGTTTCGAAGAAGTTGGCGTGCTCGACGCCGTTGAGCAAAGGCGCGAGCCAGGGGAGCGGGTGCTCCTTGACGCGGAAGATCGGCTGGAGGTGGAGCTGCCCCAGGCGCCAGTCGGCGATGTAGCGGATGTAGGCCTTGATATCGTCGGCGGTCATGCCCTCGACCGGGCCATGCTCGAACGCCAGGTCGATGAACGCATCCTCCAGCCGGACGGTCTTGAAGCAGACGTCCATGATGTCGTCCTTGACCGACTTGGTGTAGCAGTCCCGCTCCTTCACGAAGGCGTGGAACAGCTTGATGATGCCTTCGCAATGGAGGCTCTCGTCGCGGACCGACCAGCTGACGATCTGCCCCATGCCCTTCATCTTGTTGAAGCGCGGGAAGTTCATCAGCATGGCGAAGCTGGCGAACAGCTGCAGCCCCTCGGTGAAGCCGCCGAACATGGCCAGCGTCTTGGCGATGTCCTCGTCGGTGTCGACGCCGAAGGTCGCCAGATAGTCGTGCTTGTCCTTCATCTCCTTATACTGAAGGAACATGCCATATTCGCTTTCGGGCATGCCGATCGTGTCGAGCAGGTGCGAGTAAGCGGCGATGTGCACCGTCTCCATGTTGGAGAAGGCGGCGAGCATCATCTTGATCTCGGTCGGCTTGAACACCCGGCCGTATTTTTCGTGGTAGCAATCCTGCACCTCGACATCGGCCTGGGTGAAGAAGCGGAAGATCTGCGTCAGCAGGTTGCGCTCATGGTCGGACAGCTTCTGCGCCCAGTCGCGGCAATCCTCGCCCAGCGGCACTTCCTCCGGCATCCAGTGGATCTGCTGCTGACGCTTCCACATGTCGAACGCCCAGGGGTATTCGAACGGCTTGTACTGCTTGCGGGCTTCGAGGAGGGGCATGCTACTTCTCCGGATCGTCGGAATGGGTGGTGCGGGTGATGGTGGTGACCTTGGGTCCCGTGCGGCGCGTCGCCAGATAGACGACCAGGCCGGTGGTTCCGGCGACGATGGCGATGGCGATCCACGGTGCCATTGCTCAGCGCCTCCTCGAGTTGCGGGCGCCGACGCCGAGGAAGACGATGCCGATGAAATAGCCGGCGTCGTACCAGTTGCCGTTGTTGGGCACGGAATAGATCGCGACCTTGTCGGTGAAGAGCGAAAAGATGAACGTCACCGGGAAGATGAAGCCATGCCAGACGCCGAGCCAGAAGCCGGGGGCGGCGGGCTGAATCGCGTTCGGCACCTCGGTCGCGATGCAGGCGCCGAGCGCGAGCGTCAGGGCGACGAGGATGAGCGTGCGCTTCATTGCGGAGCCTCCACGCTGGAATAAGCGATGGCGAAGCCGGCCATCAGCAGGCCGAACGCGGTGATCATCATTCCGCCGATCAGCATCGCGGTGCTTTTCGGGTCGGTGCCGGGCGCGCCGCGGATCGCGGTGACCAGCACGCCGAGGCCGAGCAGCAGCGAGACGGCGCCGATCGCGACATAGAGGATGTTGAGATCGCGCATCAGTCGATCCTCATCGGGCGATATTCGAGCAGGCCGAGCCCGTGGATCGCCATGATCGCGCCGACGAACAGCAGGATGACGGCGCCCTGGCTGCCATGCTTCGAATCCTCGCGGCCGCGGCGGCGGTAGAGCAGGATGCCGGCGACGAGGAACACGACTCCGGCGCCGAGCGTGACGGGATGGGCCAGGTACATGGCGTCAGCGCTCCCGCCCGCACATCATTGACACGCCAGGCACTCGTCGTAATCGGTGGTCGGGCCGACCTGGATTTCCCTGAGTTCGGGCGTGTTGTCGGCCTCGACCCCGCCGGCGAACCCGGCCCGCTGGACCGATTTCGAGCGGAGGTAATAGAGCGACTTGATGCCCAGTTCCCAGGCGCGGAAGTGGAGCATCATCAGGTCCCATTTGTCGACGTCGGCCGGGATGAACAGGTTCAGCGACTGCGCCTGGTCGATGAACGGCGTGCGGTCGGCGGCGAGCTCGAGCAGCCAGCGCTGGTCGATCTCGAAGCTGGTCTTGTAGACGTCCTTTTCCTCGGTCGTGAGGAAGTCGAGGTGCTGGACCGAGCCGCCGCGCTCGAGGATCGTGTTCCACACCTGGTCGCTGTTCTTCGATTTCTCGGTCAGCAGCTTCTCGAGATACGGGTTCTTGATCGAGAACGACCCCGACAGCGTCTTGTGGGTGTAGATGTTGGCCGGGATCGGCTCGATGCAGGCCGAGGTGCCGCCGGCGATGATGCTGATCGACGCGGTCGGCGCGATCGCCATCTTGCACGAAAAGCGCTCCATCACGCCCATGTCGGCCGCGTCGGGGCAGGGGCCGCGCTCCTGCGCCAGCATCATCGAGGCCTCGTCGACCTGGGCGCGGATATGCTTGAAGATGCGCAAGTTCCACGACTTGGCCATGGCGCCCTCGAACGGCAGGCCGCGGGCCTGGAGGAAGCTGTGGAAGCCCATCACGCCGAGGCCGACCGAGCGCTCGCGCTCGGCGCTATATTTGGCGCGGGCCATCTCGTCCGGGGCGCGGGCGATGTAATCGCTCAGCACATTGTCGAGGAAGCGCATGACGTCCTCGATGAACTGCTTGTCGCCGTTCCACTCGTCCCAGGTTTCGAGGCTCAGGGACGACAGGCAGCAGACCGCGGTGCGCTCGGCGCCCAAATGGTCGCGGCCGGTCGGCAGCGTGATCTCGCTGCACAGGTTGGAGGTCGAAACCTTGAGGCCGAGGTCGCGGTGATGCTTGGGCATCGACCGGTTCACCTTGTCGATGAAGATGATGTAGGGCTCGCCGGTCGCGAGGCGGGTCTCGACCAGCTTCTGGAACAAGGAGCGGGCGTCGACCTTGCCGCGCTCCGACCCGTCCTTGGGGCTGCGCAGCAGGAACTCGTCGCCGTTGCGGACCGCCTCCATGAATTCGTCGGTGACCAGCACGCCATGGTGGAGGTTCAAGGCCTTGCGGTTGAAGTCGCCCGACGGCTTGCGAATCTCGAGGAACTCTTCGATCTCCGGGTGCGAGATGTCGAGGTAGCAGGCGGCCGAACCGCGGCGGAGCGAGCCCTGGCTGATCGCCAGCGTCAGGCTGTCCATCACCCGGACGAACGGGATGATCCCGCTGGTCTTGCCGTTCAACCCGACCGGCTCACCAATGCCGCGCACCGCGCCCCAGTAGGTGCCGATCCCGCCGCCCTTGGAAGCGAGCCAGACATTCTCGTTCCAGGTGTTGACGATGCCGTCGAGGCTGTCGTCGACGCTGTTGAGATAGCAGCTGATCGGCAGGCCGCGGCCGGTGCCGCCGTTGCTGAGGACGGGCGTCGCCGGCATGAACCACAGCCTGGAGATATAGTCGTAGACACGCTGCGCGTGCCCCTGGTCGTCGGCGTAGGCCGACGCGACCCGGGCGAACAAATCCTGATAGGATTCGCCGGGCAGCAGGTAGCGGTCCCTGAGCGTCTCCTTGCCGAATTCGGTCAGGAGCGCGTCGCGCGAAACGTCGGTCACGACGTCAAATGCACGGCTATCGATCGTCTTGCTGGTGCGCCTGGACTCGGTAACCGAGACATCGTCCGCACTGACATCGCTCGAGGTCGCAAAATCCATCTCTTTTCCCCGTGCTACTGGCCGTTCTGCGACGGCTTGTTCTGTTTCTGTTCGACTCGGTGCCATGGCGCCGAGCCTAGCCTATATTCAAGCGCCGCGGGGCATTTTGTGGCTCGTGTCCCCGATATCCACAGGGCACAGCCGGGCCCTCACGGAAGATAAGCATCTTCCGTCCCAACCACAACCAGTTGAGCATGACCCCCGTCGCTAAACCACATATTGTGGTCAAACCGGGTTCGGACGCAAGTCCAAAATTAACGGAAGGTGAAAATTTTGAGGCCCGTAAGGGCGCTGTGGCCGCGGGGCCACGCGGCCTCTCTCAACCATCTCTCCGCAAGGCAAGTCAGTGCCGGCCGGTCGCACCGACGCAGTGTCGGCGCGGCCTCTGCAGAGTTTAGGCTTGCAGAAGGCCGATGATCGCTGGCCTGCCTCGTCCATGTCCCTGAGCGCCGGTAAGCGATGGTCACGATCACTTCGGTCCTGCGAACCAACCGCGATCCCCAAAGGTTTGATGATGAACTTTGCTCGCCCGAGCCATTCACTAAACTTTTGCTAACTATACCTGTTTGACGGCCCAATATTCCGTCGCTAGGAATTTGACTTGGAGAGAGCGGCACATGAAATATGTGGCGCGCTTGTGGAGTATCGCTTGGTCATGTTCGACGGTACGGGGTTATGACCGACCCCTTTAAAATATTCATCAAGCAGCTAAAATGGCTTGCTTCGACGAGTTCCAATGGCGGCCCTAATATAATTCTTACCTAGGCTCGCTAATGCTGGAATTGGCGCTCATATCACGCAACCATTTGGGGTAACGACTTCCATTACGGAAGTTCAGTCAGGGGGAAATAATGGCTTTTTTTGTCGCAGATGCCGAATTTGACATGGCAGAATTCATTGACAATGGATCGATTGCCGAACTGTTCGAATTTGGGGAAGTAATCACTGCGACAAGTACGACGTTCACGATCAGTTATGTTGACGGCGATACGACAGAGCAACTGACCCTGACCGGCACGTTCGCAGGCTATGTTGATGGCTTCCCGACAACCGGGACGATCACAGGCGCCGCCTATTCGCTGAACGCATCGTCGCTGTTCAGCTTCTCGGGCATATCGATGACCGTCGAGCAGTTCACGGGTTTCGTTCAGACCGATGATATCTCGCAATTGTTCCAGACCTTATTGTCAGGGACCGACCAGGTCACCGGCAGCGCCGGCAGCGATGTCCTCCTGGGCTATGCCGGCAACGATACGATGAGCGGCGCAAGCGGCAACGATATCCTCGAGGGTGGCGCTGGCGATGACAGCCTGACCGGCGGTGACGGCAACGACACGTTGCGCGGTGGGCTGGGCTCAGACCAGCTTTATGGCGGGGCCGGCCACGACTTTCTGAGCGAGAGTTCGGGCGACAACGGTCCGTTCGGTAACGACCTCTATGACGGTGGCGAAGGCAACGACCGGGTCAGCATGTTCACCTCTTTCGGTCCTGGGGTCACGATCGACCTGCGCATCACCACAGCGCAGAACACCGGCTCGATGGGCACCGACACCTTCGTCGGCATCGAGCACATCACGGCCAACTATGGCAACGACACGCTGACCGGCAACGAGGCAGCGAACTGGTTCTGGACGTTCAACGGCACCGACATCCTGTCGGGCAATGGCGGCAACGACTATTTCACGGTCGGGCTTGGCGACAAGACCGCCGACGGAGGGACCGGTGTCGACACGATCGAGGTTCTCGATCTGGCCTTCGAGCCGGCCTACACCGCCGACGGCATCACCGTGTCGCTGGCGCTGCAGGGCGCCGCGCAGGCGACCGGCATCGGCAACTGGACCCTCACCAGCATGGAAAATCTCGGCGGCTCGTGGGGCGCCGACGAGTTGACCGGCGATGCCAATGACAACATCCTCGCGGGTGCCGAGGGCGATGACACGCTGATTGGCGGCGACGGCAACGACACGCTGGCGGGCGACGGCACGTTCGACCTCGATTCCGACGCCGCACCGACGTTCCTCGCCAACCCGGATTGGGCAGGCGGCAACGATATCCTCGAAGGTGGCGCCGGCAATGACACCCTCATCGGCGGTGACGGCGACGACACGTTGCGCGGTGGGCTGGGCTCAGACCAGCTTTATGGCGGGGCCGGGATCGATATTTTGACTGGTGGTGCTGGTGCCGACGGTTTCATTGGTAGCGCCACCGAGCTTAGCGGTGACACGATCACCGACTTTGCTGCTGGCGACAAAATCGTGATCAGCAATGCGAGCCTTGCCGGCTTTGCCCATTCGCTATCGGGCTCCACGCTGACCTTCACCGGCGGCACGCTGACGCTTGGCGGTTTCACCGGCCAGCTGCAGGCTTCGGCCGCAGCAGGAGGCGGAGTGCAGTTGACGGCGGTGGGGCCGACGAACGATGCCCGCAACGACTTCAACGGCGACGGCCGCAGCGACATTTTGTGGCGCAACGAGGCCGGCGCGCTGTCCCAGTGGCTCGCCCAAGGGGATGGTACCTTCGCTTATAATTCCAATGCGGCCTATCAAGTCGATATCAGTTGGAACGTCCTCGGCTTCGGCGACTTCAACGGTGACGGACGCGACGATATCCTGTGGCAGCACGACAATGGTGACGTCATGGAATGGCTCGCCCAGGCCGACGGTACTTTTGCCTGGAACCCGATGGAGCCGCACTCGCTGCCTACCCGATTGGCATTTCATCGGCATCGCTGACTTCAACGGCGACGGCCACGACGACATGTTGTGGCGCACGGAGGCAGGAACACTGACGCAATGGCTGGGCCAGGACAACGGCTCGTTTATTGCCAACCCGGCCGCCCAGCAATCGCTGAGCACCGACTGGGAGGTCGCCGGAGTCGGCGACTTCAACGGCGACGGCCGCGACGACATATTGTGGCGCAACGACGTTGGCGCGCTGTCCGAGTGGCTGGCCCAGGCCGACGGCTCCTTCGCCTGGAACCCCAACGCCGCCCACCAGATCTCGACCAACTGGGAAGCTGCCGCGACCGGCGACTTCAACGGCGATGGCCGCGACGACATCATGTGGCGCAACGAGGTCGGCGCGCTGTCCGAGTGGCTGGCCCAGGCCGACGGCACCTTCGCCTGGAACCCCAATGCCGCCTATCAGCTCGGCACCGAATGGGAGTTGGCGATGGCCGGCGACTTCAACGGCGACGGGCGCGACGACATCTTATGGCGCAACGACGTCGGCGCGATGTCCGAATGGCTCGCTCAGACCGACGGCTCCTTCGTCTGGAACCCCAACGCCGCCTACCAGCTGCCGACCAATTGGCACCTCCAGCCGGATTACTCCCTGTAGAACTGTCGTGCATCACGGACATGTCCGTGATGCACTCATTGCAGGCATACGGCAGTCCAATCGGGTACGAGACGTGACCAAACCGCCGAACTCGTCCGCGGGAGCGAGGGTCTGTTGAAGCCCGTTGAAGGCAATATCCTCACCGGCGGGATTCGCTTGACGAGGTGCATTTGATATGGCGAACACGTTGCATGTTGTTGGCATTGCTTTATGTTTTGCCAATCTGTTCGTGGCGTAATGCAGCATTGGCTACTGCCCGGAGGTTAGCGGAGTAACCAATGCCCGATATTTACGGCACGTTTGGCAATGACACGATCAATGGCACCAGCGAGCGGGAATATATCTACGCGCTGGATGGCGACGACACGATCTATGCCGGCGATGGCAGCGATGAATATCAGGACGACTGGATCAATGCCGGGCCCGGCAACGACATCATCTATGGCGGGACGGGCGGTGACACGATCTATGACGACCCCGGCAATGACATTGTCTATGCCGGCGCCGGCCGCGACCTCATCTTTGGGTCGGCGGGGGACGATTACTACGATGGCGGCACCGGCTTCGATAGCCTGAGTTACTTTTCGGCCTTCGCGGGGATCGTCGTCGACCTGAATTTATCCTCCGGCCAGGTACGGTCGCTCGAGCCGAACGATGCTGCGTTCGTTGGCGTCGATACGCTGTACAACATCGAATATATCTCGGGCAGCAGCTTCAATGATCGGATGATCGGCAACGCCGGCGATCAGCGCTTCTGGGGCGCGGACGGCGACGACATGCTGTTCGGCGGCGGCGGAAGCGACGAACTGCTGGGCGGTCTCGGAAACGATGTTCTCGACGGCGGCGACGGCTTCGACGTGGCGATGTTTGCCGGCGTAACCGTGGGGGTCACGGTATCGCTCGCCATCAGCGGTCCGCAGAACACCGGGCATGGGTTCGACACGCTGACCGGTATCGAGAGCATCTGGGGCACCTACTATAACGACGTGCTGATAGGGGGTGACGAAGCCGATTTGCTTCTTGGCGACCCGGGAGACGACAGGATCGAGGGCGGCGGGGGCGCCGACGTGATCGAAGGCGGGCCGGGCGTCGACGTACTGACCGGCGGGCCGGGCGCCGACATATTCCGCGATTATTTCCCGTCCTACATGAACGGGGACGTGATCACCGATTTCGGCCCGGGGGATAAGATCATCTTCAACGGTGCTTTCGTCGATCCAGGCTCCTTCAGCTTTTCGTTGAGCGGGTCGACTTTGACCTTTGCAGGTGGGTCGCTGACATTTGGCACCCTTCCTACCGGAACGCTGGTGGCCCGAACGACGGCTGAAGGTGACATCGAGCTAAGCCTGGCCGCCGGCGTTCCTGTCGACCCCCGCAACGACTTCAACGGCGACGGGCGCAGTGACATATTGTGGCGCAACGACACCGGCCATCTCGCCGAGTGGCTGGCGCAGCCCGGCGGGACTTTCGCTTATAATCCCAATGCCGCCTACCAGCTCGACACCAGCTGGCAAATCATCGGTTTCGGCGACTTCAACGGTGACGGCGCGCGACGACATCCTGTGGCAACACGACAATGGCAACCACATGCAATGGCTTGCCCAGCCCGACGGCAATTTCGCCTGGAACCCGATCTTGCCAGAAGCGATGCAGCCCGGCTGGCACCTGCATTGGCATCGCCGACTTCAACGGTGACGGCCGCGACGACATGATCTGGCGGACCGAAGCTGGGGGACGCATCTGACAGAATGGCTTGGCCATGCCGATGGCTCGTTCATGTCCAACCCGGACGCCCAATATTCGTTGAGCACCGACTGGCAGGTCGCCGGAGTTGGCGATTTCAACGGCGACGGCCGCGACGACATATTGTGGCGCAACGAGGCCGGCGCCATGTCCGAGTGGCTCGGCCAGAGCGGCGGCACCTTCGCCTGGAATCCCAACGCCGCCTACCAGCTGCCGGCCAACTGGGAAGCCGCCGCGACCGGCGACTTCAACGGCGACGGCCGCGACGACATATTGTGGCGCAACGAGGTGGGCGCGATGTCCGAGTGGCTCGCTCAGGCCGATGGCACCTTCGCCTGGAATCCCAACGCCGCCTATCAGCTGCCGTCCAACTGGGAAGTTGCGACGACCGGCGACTTCAACGGCGACGGCCGCGACGACATCATGTGGCGCAACGAGGTTGGCGCGATGTCCGAGTGGCTGGCCCAGGCCGACGGCACCTTCGCCTGGAACCCCAACGCCGCCTATCAGATGCCGGCCAACTGGGAGATGCAGCCGGATTACTCCCTGTAGAACTGCCGTGCTCTCGGCCGCCGATGGACATTCGAGCGAAGAACTGACCTTGGGAGAAAACGGGTCGGATTATGCTTCAGCGGCCAATCAGTTTCACCGCTCGCTGAAAAGCTCTCTCTTCCTCCTTGCGGAAAGCGCTTCGGCCGCGGGGCGGGTTTTCCGGGAGACCGCTGACGAAATAGGCGATGCCGACGTCGCGCTCTCGGTCGATCCATAAGCCTGAGCGCAGGCCATAAGCGTCGCCCGAATGGCCAAGCCAGGAGCGGCCGCCGCCTTCCGGGTCGTCCGCGCAGCCGGGCGCGCCGCTTGCCAGCAGGTGGACGGCAAGGCCGTAGGCGCAGATTGTCTCGCTCTCTCCATCGCGGGATCCGTTGGAGCCGTCGAACCGCCAGGCCGGCGCCAGCATTGCGTCGACCGACGTGGCGCGAGAGGATTTGCACGCCATCGATGGAGCCGTCGTTCAGCAGCATCCGGCCGACGCGGGCGAGGTCGCGAGCGGAGATTCGCAGGCCTCCCTGCGGCGAGAAGAGCGCGCCATTGTCTCCGAGCTTCCAGCGATTGAGGTCACAAGCCTCGCCGTCGCGGACATACACGGGGCAGGGAGGGGGTTTGCCGCCGAGGTCGTCGCGGATCGGCTTGCCGTCCTGCGTCAGAACGACCGCGCGGGCGATGGCGGCGTCGCTGCAACCCGGCCAGTTGAAGCAGGCGTCAAGGTTCATCGGGCCGATCACCAGCCGCTTCATCAAGTGGTCGAAACGCTCGCCGGTGGCCATCTCCATGACGCTGGCGACGATCGGGAAATTGAGGTTTGCGTAAGCGAAATGCCCGGTGCCGGGGGCGTGCGCCGGATCCCAGCTTTCGGATTCAGCGATCACTGCCCGAAGCGACCCGCCCAGGGGAATGGCATATTGGTCGTCATGATCGCGGACCGAGCTGGTGTGCGACAGCAATTGCCGGAGCTTCAACGGCCGGTCGGGAAAGGCCGGGTTGCGCAGCCGCCAGCCGAGATAGGTGGAAACATCGGCGTCGAGGTCGAGCTTGCCCTGCTCGACCAGCCGCATCACGCCGATGGCGACGACCAATTTGCTGATCGAGGCGATCCGCACCGGATCGTCGGGCGTCACCATCCGGCCGGCAGCATGATCGGCCATGCCTTCGACGCTGACCCCCCGTTCGCCGAGTGCATCGAAGGCAATTGCAGCGCGCGCCGGAGATTGGGGCACGGGTGCGCTGATCGTTGCGCAGCCGAGCAGGGGCAACGCCAAAGCGGCAAGCGCCTTCATTTCGGCACCATCACTTTCAACGCCTTGGGCCGAATGCGGAATTCGAGCGGTGGCTGCAGCTCGACCGGTTCGCCGTCGAGAGCGAGCTTTATGCTCGACCGGCAGCCGTCCACCCGCAACCGCTCGACCTCATCGGTCCTCACCATGTCGTTCTCGCGCGCCAGGCCGACGAGGGCGCGGGCGACCGCGGCGAGGAACCCCGGCACATGCTTCTTGCGAAGGACGAACAGGCTCAACCGGCCACCGTCCAGTCGCTCGCGCCGGCCGGCGCCGGGAATGGCAAGCCGATAGTCGTTATTGCCGACGAACAGCAGCGGCGTATCGACTCGCGCCTCCCCGCCGTCGCTGCTGAGCGTCAGGCGCTGGTGATGAAAGCGGATCAGGGTGCGGAGTGAGGCAACCAGCATCGCCAGCCGCTTCGACCGGCCAAGCCGCTCCTGCTGCGATTCCCGGTCAAGGATCATCAGTGGATAAAGACCGATGGCGGCGTTGTTGACGAAAATGCGGCCGTTGACCTCGGCGACGTCGACGGCGCGCGGCTGTCCGCCGGCGATGACCGCAGCGGCCTGGTCGAGCTTGAAGGGCAGGCCCAGATCGCGGGCGAAATGGTTGAGCGTGCCCATTGGCAGGATGCCGAGGATGGCCTCGCTCTCCGCAACCGCCCGGGCGGCGGCGCCGACGCTGCCGTCGCCCCCTCCAACAACCACCAGCTTTGCGCCTCGTTCGAGCGCTTCGCGCGCCCGCCGTTCGATGGCGCCGCCTTCGACCGCATCGATCGAGGCGGATAGGCCGGCACCCTCAAGCGCGGCGGCGACATCGTCTGGATCGCCCTTGTTCCGGTTGATGAGGATTGCGGCTTCCATGGGGAAGCGCAACGATCAGCGCGCGGGTCCGATGCAAAAGGCGGCGAGCTTGTTGCCGTCAAGGTCGCGGAAATAGGCGCCGTAAAAGGCCTGCGGACCTTCGTCGCCGCGCAGGCCCGGCGGGCCCTCGCAGGTTCCTCCGAGTTCGAGCGCCTTGGCGTAAAGCGCATCGACCTTGTCGCGGCGGTCCATGGCGATCGCGGTCATATTCCCATTGCCGGCGACCGCGGGTTGCTTGTTGTAGGGATTGGTGACCGCCAGGCCCGGCTTGTCGAACCCGGTACCCCACATGGTGAAGCCGCCCAGGTCGTCGCCGAATTCCATGATCCGCCTGGCGCCGATTGTACCGAGCAATACGTCGTAGAAGGCGCGGGCGCGCGGCATATTGTCGCTGCCCAGGGTAACATATCCGATCATCTTGCTGCCTCGCGAGTTGAGGGTTTGAGCAATTCGAGAGTCGCCGTCACCATCGCTTCGGTGCCGAGCGTGATCGATGGCTCCGGGTCGATCTTGAACAGCGGCGAGTGGTGCGACGGCACCGGCGGTCCGCCGGCCTTGGCGGCATCGAAAGCCGCCTGCGGAGTTCCGCCGACCATGAAATAGAGGCCTTTCACGCCCGTTTCCGGTTCGACGAACGCCGGAAAATCCTCCGCGCCCATGTCGGTCTGCACATAGGGCACGAGCACTCCATCGCCGAATTCGCGGCGGAAGGCCGACCCGACGCGCTCGGCAAGACCGATATCGTTATAGGTCGGCGGGGCGCGCTCTTCCGACACGATCACGGTCGGCAGCTTGTCTTCCGGCATGCCGTTCAATCGGCCGACGTTGGCCGCGATGCGTTGGATGCCGGCGATCAGCTGGTCGCGGACGGCCCGCTCGTTGGAGCGAACGGTAAGCTGCAAATGAGCCTTGTCGGAAATGATGTTGTGCTTGAGGCCCGAGTTGAATGCCCCCACCGTCACGACGCCGGGCGTCAGCGGCGAGATTTCGCGGCTGACCAGGGTCTGCAGCGCCATGACCAGCTCGGCGCCCATGACGATCGGATCCTTGCCGCGATGAGGCGCGGCGCCGTGCGCGCCCACTCCGTGGACGATAATGTCGACCGTGTCCGCGGACGAGTAAAGCAGGCCGGGCGCGACCACCATCTTGCCCGTCGGCGTGTCCGCATCGACATGGAAGGCGAGCGCATATTCCGGCTTGGGAAAGCGGGTGTAGAGCCCGTCCTTGACCATCGCCCGAGCGCCACCGATCCGTTCCTCCGCCGGCTGGACGACAAACAGGATCGTGCCCTTCCAGCGGTCCTTCATCGCCGCCAGCCGCCGCGCCGTTCCGACCAGGGCGGTGATATGCGTATCGTGGCCGCAGGCGTGCATTACCGGATAGATCTGGCCGTCATGACCCTTTTGCGTGACGGTCGATGCATAGGCCAGGCCGGACGTTTCCTTGACCGGTAGTCCATCCATGTCGGCGCGCAGCAGCAATGTCGGCCCCGCGCCGTTGCGCATGACACCGACCACGCCGGTGCCGCCGACGCCCGTCGTGACCTCCGCGCCCGCCTTTCGAAGCTCGGCGGCCATCCGTTTCGCGGTCTCGTTTTCGACGTAAGACAGCTCGGGATAACGATGGAAATGGACGAACAGGGGGCGGAGGTATTTGTCGTAATCAGCCTTCACCGCCGGCTTGAGCTCGGCATCGGCGAGCGCGGGGGCCGAACAAAGGAGTGCCAGGCCAGCGAGCGCATGACTGATCAATCTAGTCATTCCGTTTCCCCTTTTTCCGTCATGCTGAACTTGTTTCAGCCTCCATCCTCGATCCACCGAGTGGGCGGAGACATGGACCCTGAATCAAGTTCAGGGTGACGATTGAAAAGACTATGCCGCCGGCGCCTCCTTGGTTTCCGGCGGACACTCGCCAACCCGCTTGGCGCTGACCTCGCGGACCAGGCGGTAGTCGCCGTCCTCGACGAAATAGGTCAGGGTTGTGATGTCGCCTTCAAAGCCGTCGGCGGTGAAGCTGCCCATCATCGCCGGCATCGCCTCGCCGCTCAGCCCTTCGCGCCTGCAGCTCATCTGGGCGCTCATCCGTCCGTTGCGGATATAGCTGTTCTTGATCTCGCACTTGTCGCCTTCCTCGCCGAGCAACTCGGGCGCCGGTTGGCCATCGGCGGCGACGCACGCCTTGATCACGCCCTTGTCGCCCTGCTTGAGCCCGGTCGCCGGGGTCGTATTGTCGGTCGAGGCGAGCGTGGTCACGTTATAGCTCACTTCGTACAGGCCCGGGCTGAGCTTGGCGGCCGCCTTTTCGACTGGCGCCGGCTTTTCCCCGCATGCCGCGACCAGCATCGCCAGCCCGGCGACCGAAATCAATTTGATCATCCCCATCTCGTCCCCCCTTAATTGATCAGTTGGCGACGTCGGCGGCTTGCGTCCCGTCGCAATCGCCGACGCCTCTGGCCTCAACCTGCATCTTCATCACCGCGCTTCCCCAATACCGCCGCGCCGGCGGGCGCAAGGCCGGTCGCCACCATATGGCGGCAGCGCGGCAATGCAATTGGCGATTGAGTTCCAGCGCAATTGATTCGGGATCGTAATGGGGCACGCTGCGTTTGATCCTGCCAAAATATGATTTGGAGCATCGAGTGACCGAGTTGACGGAGAAGGCCGACCTTGGCGTGGTCGGGCTGGACGACATTACCAAAGGAGGGCTGGCGCGTGGCCGCCTCTATCTGCTGGAAGGCATGCCCGGCACGGGCAAGACGACCATCGGGACACAATATCTGATGGCCGGCGCCGCCGCGGGCGAGCGGTCATTGTACATCACCCTGTCGGAAACCGAGGATGAGCTTCGGGCCGGCGCGACCTCGCATGGATGGTCGTTGGACGGCATCGACATCTTCGAACTTGTTCCGCCCGAAAGCCTGCTCGACGACGAGCAGCAGCAAAGCCTGCTTTATTCGTCCGACCTGGAGCTTGGCGAGACGACGAGGCGGATTTTCCAATCGTTCGAAAAGATCAAACCGCAGCGAGTGGTCCTTGACAGCCTGTCCGAAATTCGGCTGCTCGCTCAATCCTCACTCCGCTATCGCCGGCAAATCCTCGCACTCAAGCATTATTTCGCGCGCAGCCATGCGACGGTGCTGATGCTGGACGATCTAACGACGGAATCGAATGACAGCACGATGCACAGCGTGGCGCATGGCGTGATCCGGCTGGAAGAACTGTCGCCCGAATATGGCCCCGAACGACGCAGGCTGCGGGTGGTCAAATACCGTGGCCAGCGATACCGCGGCGGCTATCATGACTTCATCATCGACACCGGCGGCGTGCGCGTATTCCCCCGCCTGGTAGCCGCAGAGCACCGCAAGGACTTCAGGCGCGAAGTGCTGGCGACCGAGACGACCGAGCTCAACGCGCTATTGGGGGGAGGGGTCGAGCGCGGGTCCAGCGTGCTTATCCTGGGACCGGCCGGCACGGGCAAGTCGCTGCTCGCGCTGACGTTCATTGCCAGCGCCGTGAAGCGCGGCGAGCGGGCGGCGATGTTCGTGTTCGACGAGGAGTTGGGACTGCTTTTCGAACGGGCCAAGGGCCTTGGCATCGACCTGCAGGCGATGATCGACGCGGAGCAGTTGTATATCGAGCAGATCGACGCCGCGGAGCTAACGCCCGGCGAGTTGTCCGAACGGGTCCGGCACTGCGTCGAGGTGCATAATGTGCAAACCGTCGTCGTCGACAGCCTCAACGGTTATCAGGCGGCGATGCCGGAGGAGCAGGCACTGATCCTGCACATGCACGAATTGCTGCAATATCTGAATCGCCAGGGCGCCTCGACCTTCCTTACCGTTGCCCAGCACGGGTTGGTCGGTGACATGAAGGCACCGGTGGACGTCACCTATCTTGCCGATACAGTCATTCTGTTGCGCTATTTTGAAGCGCTCGGGCGGGTTCGCCGCGCGATCTCGGTGATCAAGAAGCGAACCGGCGCGCATGAAGACACGATCCGCGAATATCGGATCGATTTGCGCGGGATCACGCTTGGCGACCCGTTGATAGGATTCCAGGGCGTGCTTCGCGGTGTGCCCGAATTGATCGACGAACCTAAAAATCTGCTGGATCCTCCCCCGAAGTGAGCTCTCGACTTTCGGAAGTGGCCCTCATCCTCGCGCCGCAAGGCCGCGACTCCCTGGTGGCGCGGGCGATGCTTGCCGAGGCGGGCATTAAAGGGTCGATCGTCCCGGATATCGGCGAACTGGTCGCCCATCTCGAAAGAGGGGCGGGTTTTGCAGTTGTGACCGAGGAGGCGTTGGCCGGAGCGGATCTTCGCCCGCTTGCCGATTGGATCGCCACCCAGCCCGAATGGTCGGACTTTCCCTTTGTCCTGCTGACGCAGCGTGGCGGCGGCCTGGAACGCAATCCGGCCGCCGGTCGATATCTGGATGTTCTCGGCAACGTCACCTTTCTCGAGCGCCCGTTCCATCCGACCACCCTGGTCAGCCTTGCCCAGTCCGCATTACGGGGCCGGCGCCGGCAATATGATTCGGAAAGACATGTCGCTGCGCTGGAACTCAGCGAAGGACGACTGCGGCAGAGCGAGGCCAAATACCGCGCCTTGTTCAGCACGATGGACGAAGGCTTCTGCATCATCGAATTCCTCGACGGCCCCAACGGGCCGTTGAGCGATTACATCCATGTTGAGGCCAATGACGCATATGAACGCCATGCCGGCATCCCCAACGTTGTCGGCCAGCGCGTTCGGGACATGGTGCCGGACGAAGCGGACGATTGGGTCGCCCTCTACGGCCAGGTGCTGGAAAGCGGGAAATCCGTTCGATTCGAACGCGAGTTGAGAGCAACCGGTCGCTATCTGGAACTCGCCGCCTTCCGGCTTGAGCCACCCGAGCGCCGCCAGGTCGCCGTATTGTTCCAGGACGTCACCGCGCGCCGCCAGGCCGAGATCCAGCTTCAACAGCTGAACGCCACGCTCGAACAGCGGATTGCCGATTTATTGGCCGAACGAAAGCTGCTCGCCGACCTGGTCGAGGGCACCGATGCGATCGTCCAGGTCATCGACCATGACTTCAACATCCTGGCCATCAACAAGTCGGCGAAGGACGAAATTGAAGGCCTTTTGGGGAAGCGCCCATCGGTGGGCGACAACAAGCTGGCCCTGCTCGCCGATCGTCCCGAAATGCAGGAAAAGGCGCGGTCGCTTTGGCAACGCGCGCTCGACGGCGAAGCCGTTTCCGATATCGTGGAGTCAGACCACCCGACCCGCGGCCGGCGTTTCTACGAAACGAAATTCAACGTGCTTCACGATCCGGACGGGAAGCAGGTTGGGGCTTATCAGTTCGCTTATGATGTCACCGACCGACTGCACGACCAGCAGCGACTGGCCGAGGCAACCGCCCGGGTCCACGAAATGGCCAAGCTCGAAACGCTCGGCCAACTGACCGGCGGGGTCGCACATGATTTCAACAATCTGCTCACGCCGATCGTCGGCGCACTCGACATGCTGCGCCGACAGCATGAATTGGACGCACGTTCCAACCGGCTCATATCCGGCGCCATGCAGGCGGCCGAGCGGGCCACGACCCTCGTCCAGCGGCTGCTTTCCTTTGCCCGGCGCCAACATCTTGAAGCGCGGACGGTCGACGTAAAGCGACTGGTCGAAGGAATGCACGACCTGATGCAACGGACAATCGGGCCCCACATTACCGTGCATGTGGAAACGAAGCCCCAATTGCCCCCGGCACGGGTCGATCCGGCCCAGCTTGAACTGGCACTGCTTAACCTGGCGGTAAACGCCCGGGACGCCATGGGCGGCGGAGGACATATCCGCCTTGTGCTCGACGAGGCGCAAGTCGGGGCGGAGAGGAACGAAGGCCTCGTTCCGGGGCGATACATCCGCCTGGGCGTGTCCGACACCGGGGTCGGCATGGACGAGGCGACTTTGAGCCGCGCGATCGAGCCCTTCTTCACGACGAAGGGGCAGGGCGAAGGAACTGGCCTCGGCTTGTCGATGGTCCACGGCCTCGCCGCGCAATCGGGTGGTGCGCTCAAAATCCATAGCAAGGTCGGCAAGGGAACGACCGCCGAACTATGGCTGCCGGTCGCCGATGGTTCCGCCGAAGAGCTGAAGAACCGGGATGACAGGCTGCCGACCCAGCCGCGGCGCGCTACGATATTGCTGGTTGATGACGAGGACCTGGTAAGAGCGGCGACCGCGGAAATGCTCCGCGAAATGGGTCATACGGTCATCGAGGCAAGCAGCGGCGCGGCGGCGCTCGACCAGTTCTCGGCCGGGCAGGAGATCGACCTGCTGGTGACCGACTATCTGATGCCCGGGATCAGGGGCAGCGACCTGATTGACGAGATACGACGCCGCCAGCCGCGGCTGCCGGCGCTGTTGCTCACCGGATACGCCAATTTGGCGAAGGGCGAGGCCGCGGGAATGCCTCGCCTCGCCAAGCCGTTCCGGGAATCGGATCTCGCCGTTGCAGTCGCGAACCTGCTACAAATCGAACAGCCGAATAGGCAGGCGCCCCTGCTGAAGTCGGTCTGAGCGGGCGCGCCCGCCAATCATTTATTGGCGGCGCGGCAGCAGGAGTTCCAACCGGTTGCCGTCAGCGGTAACGCTATAATCGACGAATTGCGCCCATGCGCGGACGAGGTCGATGCCGGCGCCGCCGCCGCGTTCGGGATGACTGGATTGGGGCAGCGCCGACCACGGATCAAACGGTCTCCCGCGATCGGCGATGACGATACGGACGCCGGCGGGTTCGTTGGCGAAGGTCAGCTCGACCTTGTCCTTGTCCGTCAGCCCGCCATGGTCGTGGAGGTTGGCGATCAATTCCTCGATGACCACGCAAAGGCGCGCACATTCGTCGTCGATCAGCCGGAGCGCCTCGCCGAATGATCGTGCCGCTCGCGCCGCTTCGCCGACCGCATTCCGCCCGCTGAGCACGCAGGTGACGGAATTCGAATTGGATTCGCTCCGACTTATCGGATTCGCTATGTCACGTTCCCGAAACGGTTGGGAGGTCCGCTTATGTTTCGTCCGTCCCTGGGAATAGGATTGGTCGCCTTGCTGGCGACCGCGCCCGCCCCGGCCGAAATTGCCCGCATCAAGCAAAGCAGCGGCGTCGCCTCGATAGAACGAAGCACCCAGCGGCTGACGGCCTCGCCGGGCCTGAAGTTGATGGCCGGCGACAGGCTGGTCACCGGCAAGGACGGCCGGATAAGCGTCACCTTCATCGACAATACGCGGTTCGCCGTCGGGCCCAACAGCAGGGTCTCGGTGAGCGAGTTCCAATATGATCGCACTCGGCAGAAGGGGTCGTTCGTCACCCAGGTCGACCGCGGCTCATTGGCCGTCGTCTCGGGCAAGATCGCCAAGTCGAACCGCGACGCCATGAGGGTCCGCACGCCCAACAGCCTGCTCGGCGTGCGTGGCACCAGGTTCATCGTCGACGTTCCGAAATGATTCGCGCGGGCCTTGCAGCGACGACCGCGCTGCTGGTTGGCGGCTGCGCGACCCCATCGCTGGTCCTGCTGCCCGACGAGGACGGGGGGCAGGGGTCGGTCGCAGTCCTTGAAGCCGGAGGCTCGCCATCCCAGGCGGTCATTGCCGCGGGCAACAGCCGTACCAAGCTTGGCGCCGGAACGCCGGTCGCCAGGCCGTTAGGCCGCGATGGCCTGAAAAAGCAGGAGGCCGAGTTGTTGACGGGCCTTCCCCCGCCGGCCCGCAGCTTCATCCTTTATTTCGAGCTTGGAACGGTGACGTTGACGCCCCAGTCGTTGGCGGAGCTGACGGCGCTCAAGGCCGAAATCGCGGCGCGCTCCGGACCCGATGTCGAAGTCATCGGCCATACCGACACGGTGGGCGGGGAAGAAGATAACGACCGGCTGTCGATGCAGCGGGCGGGGGAAGTGTTGAACTGGCTGGCGTCGCAAGGCCTCGACCGTTCGATCATGTCGGCGGTCGGCCGCGGGGAGCGCGAGCTGAAAGTGCCGACCATGGACAATATCAGCAACGCGGCCAACCGCCGCGTCGAGATCAACGTCCGTTAGCCAAGATAGCGGACCGCCATGACCGTGAGATCGTCGGTGGCTTCGGTCCCCGCCTCAAAGCCGCGAACCTGGTCGCGAATTGCTTCGCAGATTTCGACCGCGCCGAGGGACTTGGTTGCATATCCCGACAGGATCGGATCGCGGCCGAACAGCGCACCCTGCGCATTCTGGGCTTCGGTCACTCCGTCGGTCACAAGGACGAGCGTCTCGCCCGGCCGCAATACTATCGTCTCCAGGGGATATGGAAATTCGGTGATGCAGAAGGGGGGACCGCCCTCCAGGCGCATTCGGGTAACAACTCCGTCGGCGGTGAGCAGCAACGGGTCTTCATGGCCCGCGCAGACGATCCGAGCCTCGCCCGTCTTCAGGTCAAGAATTCCGAGGATCATGGTGACGCTCATCACCTCGCTATTGTCCTTCAGGAGCTCGGCATTGATTGCTTGTGCCATGGCGGCGGGATCGGCATCCATCCGCGACAGGGCGACGCTGGTCAGGGCCTTCGACATCGCCATGAACAAGGCCGCCGGAACGCCCTTGCCCGTGACGTCGGCGATGGCGAAGCCGAAGCGATCATCCGCGATCTTCATGGCATCATAGAAGTCCCCTCCGACCGACCTGGCGGGCTCGAGCAAGGCATCGATGTCGACCCGAGGATCGAGGCTCCTCAAGCGGGAGCGCGGAGGCACCATGGCGAGCTGGATGGCTCGGGCGGCGTGCAGCTCCCCTTCGGTTTCGGCGGTGGCGATCCGTTCCTGGACCAGGGTATCGCGCAGCCGCTCCCGTTCGCTCCTCGCCAGGGCGAACAATCCCATTGCGACCCCGGCGACCGCGCCGCCTCCGACCAGCAATGGCCGTGCGGGATCGAGCAGAAGGGCCGCCTTCGAGAAGGCGAGCCAGCTGGAGAGCGGCACCGCGAGAAAAATGGCGGCGAGAAAGATTTGATAACGTCTGCCGAAAAACGAGTTCGCCAGGGCGAGCAAGGCAAGCAGCGCCGCCGCCGCCCATTCCGCAGAGCCTGCCCAGGCGGGCCGATCCAGCCAGCCTCCGTGCAGTATCGCGTCAACCGCTTGAGCCTGCACCAGCGGACCAAATTCCTCGGCTGCGAGCGGCGTCGCGGCGATGTCCGACGTGCCGTCCGCGGAAAGGCCGATCAGCACCGGCTTTCCGGCGAATGCGTCCGCCCCGAGCCATTTGGCGTTGCCGAGAATGTCGACGGCGGAGATGGTTTTGCCGGCCGGAAAGGATCCGAAATGCAAGCGCATGCGACCCTTCCGGTCGATGGGAATTCGCCGGCCCGACAGGTGCATTCCGGAACCATCCACGGCAACCGATCCGCCGTCGACCTGGTGGCGAGCGACTTCCAGAGAAAAGCTAGGCCGGGGCTTTCCGCCCGCGTGTCATGATCAGCGGAATGCTGCGGAGAACGCCGTCGCTGTCAGGCCGTGCATTGGCCAGGCCGTGGCCAAGCGCGACCTCGTCCAGCTCAGGAATCGCGGCAAGTTCCGCCGGCCAGCTGTCGAGCGTTCGCGGCAGCCTACCCTCGATCGGCGCGCCGGCCATCGGCGGTTGACCGTCCGGAGCATCGGCAACGCCGGCATGAGCGAGGACCACGGGCGCGGCGGCGATCACCTTTCCGAACAATTGGTCCATCGGCTCGAGCGCCTCGATCTCCGCGGCCGTGCCGGGCCTCAATTCGGGATAGAGCGAGACGAACGTGTCCGGCCGGACGCCGTCATGTTCCGAGAATAATATGTCGAAGGCGATGACCTTGGCCTGCCGCGCCGCAAGCTCCTCGGTCAGCCGGGCAAGATAATAGCGTGGCCAAGGCCAGGGACCGACCGCCTCGATGCTGCGGTTGTCGATCAGGACGACCCGAACGTCGGTTGCCGAAAGGTCGCGCGGTTCGGCCGACTGCCAGCTGTCGAACACTCCGCGCCGCATGCGCTCCCCGAGCGCGATGGTGACCAGGACCGCGATCAACGTCATTCCCAGCCAGGTCCACAGGACCCGGCGCGGCAGCCAGCGGCGGTCAGACGCGGACTTCGAGTCCGTCATAGGAACAGATCACTTCCAGCGGTGAACCCTGGCGGGTCAGCTCTTCGTAGCGGATGGTTTCTTCATGCATCCGTTGGATGTCTTCGTCGTCGTAGGTCGGCTCATGGTGGAACAATGCCAGTTTCCTGGCCATTGCCTCATGGCACAAGTCGACCGCGACCAGGTTGCTGCTATGCCCCCAGTCCTCCTTCATCGAAACGCTTTCGGCGAGTGAGTACATGGTGTCGCAAATGACGAGATCGGCCTCCCGGAAAAAGTCGATGAAGGCGGCCTCAGCCGCCATATTTTCCAGCTTATGTTCACTGTCGGTGCTGTAGACGACGGTGCGCTTGTCAGCGTCGGTGAAGCGGTAGCCATAGCTGGCGTGCGAATGAGCCTGCAGCTTGGTTTCCACCTCGACACCGTCGATTTCATAGCGTTCGCCGGGGTCCATCTGCACGAACTGTATGTCGGCGCGCAGCCAGTCGAACGGCACCGGGAAGGAAATCTCCTCCTGCTGGCGGCGCAGCGCCTGTTCGGCATCGGGGTGCGCGGCATGAATGCGGACGATTGCGCCGGGATCGAAGGCGGGCGCAAAGAATGGGAAGCCCATGATATGGTCCCAGTGCAAATGGGACAGGAAGAAATTGTAGGTCTTCTTGTGTCCCGCCGAGTTGCGCCCCATCGAATTCAGCCCGAAGGATCTTAGTCCGCTGCCCATGTCACAGATGAAATAGGACCCGTCCCCGGCTTCCAGCTCGACGCAGGGGCTTGCGCCGCCATAGTGGCCACCGGCGGCGAAGCTCAGCTCACTCTCGACGAAGCGATTTGCCTCGGCGTAATCCTCGAACCGCCGTCCATCGGCCGCGAGCAACGCGTTGGCGATTTTGCGCCGGATGGCTTCCGCTGTCGGCGCAACGGGGAGCGATCCGCGAGTACCCCAGAAACGCACGAGCATTTGGATCTCGCCCCCTTGGCCGTCGTGGAAAGGCTAACGCGCTGACTCGATCGTGTCGGTGATGATGAACAATTTATCGTAGCGGCTGATCGCCAGAATCTCTCGCATCACGTCATTGGGTGAAGCGAGCGACAGCATGACTCCGGCTTCCTCGCCCTGGCGCTTCGCGACAGTCAGCGCCCGAAGGCCGCGCGACGACATGTAATCCAGTTCGGTGAGGTCGATGACTACCTGTTCCAGCCTGGCCTGCCGGGCCTGTTCGATGGCCTGGCTCAGCCCGGCGCCGAATGCGGTCCAGCTGGACTCGTCGACCCGGCCCCGGACGGAGACAATGACCGCATCGTCCCGACAATCCAGGGTATAATCCATTCATCGCCTTTCGCGGCAATCGATCGACCGATTGTTACCTGTAATCGGTGCCAACGCAAATTTACTGGTCGATCCGCCTGATGGCTACCGGCCGATGCGTCGTGCGCATGGCGCACTTCACGCATCCGCTAATATTCGGATGAGTTGCCGGCCATTGCCATTTTTAAACTCTTTCGAATGACCAAGGCCAGGTGGCGAGGGCGACACCTGACCTTGGCACATTCCGCCTTGCATCGACGTGGCTTGGAGCCGCGCCGCCTTCACATCCAGAGATCGTCCAGCTGCACGTGCCAGGCCGTGTCGAGCGGGTAGATCGCGGCGCCATGGTTGCTGACAAAGCCGCCGTTGGCCTGGCCGAGCCAGTCGGTGACGGTGCCGTTGTCGTGGCGCAGCAGCACATCGTCGCGGCCGTCGCCGTTGAAGTCGCCGACGCTCGCGATGTGCCACGCATCGTCGAGGGGATAGTTGGCGACCGCATGGTTGCTGACAAAGCCGCCGTTGGCCTGGCCCAGCCAGTTGGTGACCGTGCCGTTGTCATGGCGCAGCAGCACGTCGTCGCGGCCGTCGCCGTTGAAGTCGCCGCTGCTGACCACGTCCCAGCCGGCCGGAAGCGCATAGTTCGCTTTGGCATGGTTGCTGACAAAGCCGCCATTGGCCTGGCCCAGCCAGTCGGTGACGGTGCCGTTGTCGTGGCGCAAGAGCACATCGTCGCGGCCGTCGCCGTTGAAGTCGCCGACGCCCTCGATGTGCCAGCCATTGTCGAGGGGATAGTTGGCAACCGCATGATTGCTGACAAAGCCGCCGTTGGCCTTGCCCAGCCAGTTGGTGACGGTGCCGTTGTCATGACGCAGCAGCACGTCGTCGCGGCCGTCGCCGTTGAAGTCGCCGGTGATGGCCACGCCCCAGCCGGCCGGAAGCGCATAGCTTGCATTGCCATGGTTGCTGACAAAGCCGCCGTTGGCCTGGCCGAGCCAGTCGGTGACGGTGCCGTTGTCGTGGCGCAACAGCACATCGTCGCGCCCGTCGCCGTTGAAGTCGCCAGTGCCCGCGACCTGCCACCTGACATCCAGCCCATAGGAGGCAACGGCGTGATTGCTGGAAAACCCGCCGTTCGACTTGCCCAGCCACTCGGTGACGGTGCCGTTGTCATGGCGCAGCAGCACATCGTCGCGGCCGTCGCCATTGAAGTCGCCGGCGCGATAGGATGGCTCCGGCTCCGGAGCCGGCGTCGGCGTCGGCGTCGGCGTTGGCAGCGGGGCCTGCGCTTCACCGTGCTCCGCCAGCCACTTGGCCTTTTCTGTTGCCAAGAAGTCGCGGGCTGCCTGGCCCTGGAGGATGGTGAAGCCCTTGGGCGGCAACGGATAGTTGGACGGGAACGGCGTGTCGGACAGGTTCAGATAATAGTTGCCCGACAACTCGGTGAGGTTGTCCCACGCCTCGCTCAGCCGCGAGAAGCCGTTGTGCGTCACATCCTGGATCGCGATGATGGTGTTGACGATCTTCAGGTCCGGGTTGTTCTCCGGGTTGGTGGTGTTGAACTTGAACGGCGAGCCATGAGTTCATCTCGCCGTCCTTGAGGTAGTTCTTCAAGATGATGATGCTGTCGTCGACGGTCAGGACGCCGTGGGCCGACTGGTCGTTGACCGTGCCGAAGGCGCTGAACACACCGTCGAGCAGGCTGTCGCGCAGGGTGCCGGTGGCAGCAAAGTCGTTCTCGATCGCGTCGTCCCGGATGTTGTGCATGTACACGTCCTCGACCAGCCAATTGTTCGAGTTGCCGTTCGAGACGTTCAGGGAATCGTCGGGAACGAAGCGGATGCCGTCCCATGTCCCGTCGATGTGGACGTTGCGGATCGTCGTATTGGGGCTGTTGCTGATCCGGAAACCGGTAGCCATGTGGTTGTAGATGCTTGTCCACTCCGCGGTCTGGGAGACATGGCCCCAGATCTCTCCGCCATGGATGACGATGCCGTTGGAGTCGTAGATATTGATCGCCGGCGCGGTGTCATCGGCAGAGACATGCCAATCCGCGTTCGTTGCATTGAAAGTCGTGCCTGATGCGTCCCTAACCCAGTAATCTTTATAGCCGTAGTCACCATTTAACGTAATATAAGCCATGTAATTCCCGCTCTAAACACGACGTCCCGCGAGCTGGACGCAAATATCCGCCCGCCCTCGCCCAATTCTCTTGGGACGTCTTTATCCAGCACGCCGGCGGCAATTGCCGCCGGACTGGAAGCTTTCATTTTTGGGACGTTCCCCCCGCCCCGACTGAGACCGTTCGAAAGCTGCGATTAGGTCGATTTAGCTTTCGCCCGATTGGAAGGGGTTGAGTATTAGGATGGGGCTGGGCCGCAACAAGTTAAAGGTGAATTGCGGGCTATCGAGCGACGAAGCGTTGTTAACTTGTTAAAAAAAAGACGAATTGAATCCTTCAGGGCTTCGCAGCGTCGGCCCTCCCGAAACTGACACATTTGCCCGGCGGTCTCGACGCCCCCATATACGCCGACATGGCGATCCAGATCCGCACTTCGCTGGCCGAGCCGGAGACCGGTGAGAGCTTCACACCGCACCGCCCGGCGCGGCCGGAGAAGGCGGAAAGCGGGCGGCCATTCGTGCTCAAGTCCGATTACGAACCCGCCGGCGACCAGCCGACCGCGATCGAGGAGCTGATCGAGGGCATCTCCGGCAATGGCGAGGCGAGCCAGGTGTTGCTGGGGGTTACCGGCTCCGGCAAGACCTTCACCATGGCCAAGGTGATCGAGATCACGCAGCGGCCGGCACTGGTGATTGCGCCCAACAAGATCCTCGCGGCCCAGCTCTACGGCGAGTTCAAGCGGCTGTTTCCCGACAATGCGGTCGAATATTTCGTCAGCTACTACGACTATTACCAGCCCGAGGCCTACGTCCCGCGGTCCGACACCTATATCGAGAAGGAAAGCTCGGTGAACGAGGCGATCGACCGGATGCGCCACTCGGCGACGCGCTCGCTGCTGGAGCGCGACGATGTGATCATCGTCGCGTCGGTTTCCTGCCTTTACGGCATCGGCTCGGTCGAAACCTATTCGGCGATGATCTTCGACCTGAAGAAGGGCCAGAGCGTCGACCAGCGCGAGATCATCCGCAAGCTGGTCGCGCTGCAGTACCGGCGCAACGACCAGTCCTTCGCCCGCGGCAATTTCCGGGTGCGAGGCGACAGCCTGGAAATATTCCCGTCGCACTATGAGGACAGCGCCTGGCGGATCAGTTTCTTCGGCGACGAGATTGAGGAAATTACCGAATTCGACCCGCTGACCGGCAAGAAGACCGCCAGCATCGATCACGTCCGCGTCTACGCCAATTCGCACTATGTGACGCCGGGCCCGACGCTGAAGCAGGCGATGGAGGCGATCCGCCACGAGCTTGCCGAACGGCTGAAGGAATTGCAGGCGGAAGGCCGGCTGCTGGAGGCTGCAGCGATTGGAACAGCGGACCAATTTCGACCTGGAGATGATCGCCGCGACCGGAAGCTGCGCCGGCATCGAGAATTACTCGCGGCTTCCTCACCGGCCGGCTGCCGGGCGAGCCGCCGCCGACCTTGTTCGAATATCTGCCGGACAATGCGCTGCTGTTCATCGACGAAAGCCACCAGACGGTGCCGCAGATCGGGGCGATGGCGCGCGGCGATCACCGGCGGAAAATCACGCTGGCCGAATATGGCTTCCGCCTGCCGAGCTGCATCGACAACCGCCCGCTGCGCTTCAACGAATGGGACGCGATGCGGCCGCAGTCGGTGTTCGTCTCGGCAACTCCGGGGCCGTGGGAGGTGAACGAGACGGGCGGGGTCTTCAGCGAGCAGGTCATTCGCCCGACCGGGCTGATCGACCCGCCGGTCGAGATCAAGCCGGTCGAGGACCAGGTCGACGACCTCGTCCACGAAGCCAAGGAGACGGCGCGCAAAGGCTATCGGACGTTGGTCACCACGCTCACCAAGCGGATGGCCGAGGACCTCACCGAATATCTGCACGAGGCGGGACTTCGAGTGCGCTACATGCATTCGGACGTCGAGACATTGGAACGCATCGAGCTGATCCGCGACCTCCGCCTTGGCGTCTATGACGTGCTGGTCGGGATCAACCTGCTGCGCGAGGGGCTCGACATTCCCGAATGCGGACTGGTCGCGATCCTCGATGCCGACAAGGAAGGCTTCCTGCGCTCCGAAACCTCACTGATCCAGACCATCGGCCGCGCCGCGCGCAACATCGACGGACGGGTGATCCTCTACGCCGACCGGGTGACCGGATCGATGGAGCGGGCGCTGGGCGAAACCGACCGGCGGCGCGAAAAGCAGCTCGCCTACAACGAGGCGCACGGCATCACGCCGGAAATCGATCAAGAGCCACATCAACGACATCATGAGCGACGTGACGCTGCGCGACGGCGTTCTGGTCGAAACCGGCGACGAGGAGCGACCGCACCTCGTCGGCCATAACCTCAAAGCCTACATCGGCGAACTCGAGGAGCGGATGCGCAAGGCGGCCGCGGACCTTGAGTTCGAGGAAGCCGCGCCGCCTCCGCGACGAGATCCGCCGGCTGGAGGAAGACGACCTCGGCATCCCGCATCCCCAAAGCGTGGCGCCGAGGGTGGGGCACTCGAACGAGGGCAAGCCCGGGACGCGCAAGATGCGATTTGGGAAGACATCGAGAACGCGGTTCGGCGGGCGGCGCTAGCCGTTCGTCAACGAGCCATTGCCCTTATTAATTCGGTAGCCGCGCCATCATTGCACAAAGCATTCTCCAGCGATGAATGAAATGACCGACGAGCTGCTGACGAGGATCGCCGAACGCGCGAGCGTTCCCAGCCGGCGTCCCCCGGCTTTACGGGGTTGAACCCGACTGAGGTGATTGGGCTAAATTCGAAGACTTCCGCCGACGCGGGCCGGATTATTGCAGAACGGTCGAATATCCGGCGAGCTTCCTGCCGATCGCCGGTCGAAATGCTCGACTATCACTATGATTTGGATACCGGCCGGATCGTCTCGAGTAACTCCAAATTGGGACAATCACGGGCTGGAACCCGAAGACATTTACGACATCGCCTTCCAGAGCCTGGCGGAGATGATGGAGGAGTCGGCTCCAGCGGTCCTGATCGCCCTGCTCAGGCTGACGCAGAGCCCGCAAGTCTGGACGGTAGTTCCAGCGCAAGCGGCGGGATGCGCGTCCGGGCGTACCAGTCCAAGCGAGCGCCATGACCATTGCTTCAATCGACTGGGCGGCAAAGGCCGCGGAGCTCGACGAGCATGGCTGCGCGCTGCTGCCGGGGCTTCTGGATGAAACCGAGCTGCGCGGCGATGCGCGGGCTGTGGGACGATCGCGCACGCTTTCGAAGCGAAGTGAACATGGCGCGGCACGGATATGGGCGCGGCGTGTATCGCTATTTCGATTATCCGCTCCCGATCCGATCGCGGCGCTGCGGACCGAGCTCTATGTCCCGCTCGCCGGGATTGCCAATCGCTGGGCGGAATTGCTGGGCTCGGAAACCCGCTATCCCGCAGAGCACGCCGCTTATCTCGAGCGCTGCCGTCTAGCGGGGCAGGTGCGGCCGACCCCCTTGCTGCTGCGCTATGGCGCCGGAGACTGGAACGCGCTCCACCAGGATCTCTACGGCGAGCATGTTTTCCCGCTGCAGGTTGCGATCCTGCTCTCGCGCCCGAGCGGCGGATTTTACCGGCGGCGAGTTCGTGCTGACCGAGCAACGCCCGCGGATGCAGTCGCGGCCCGAAGTCGTGCCGCTGGAGCAGGGCGACGCGGTGATCTTCCCGGTGCGCGAACGTCCGGTGAAGGGCAGCCGCGGCTGGCATCGCGTCAACATGCGCCACGGCGTCAGCCGGCTGCGCTCGGGCGAACGCTTCACGCTCGGCGTCATCTTCCACGACGCGTCGTAACGGTCCGAACCTCCGCCCGCCGCCTGACGGCGGCCCGGCTGGAGACCGCCTTTATGAACCTGTGCTGCAAGTCTAGCGCAGCACGCCCTTCTTCCGCTGGACATGCGCGTAATAATAGAGCGCGGCCGCAATGATGATGATGACCCACGGCATCATCGCCATGGCGCCCTCATCCATCGGCGGCGGCGGCGGGGGCGCCAGGAAGATCTGGTAGCCGAGCCCAAGCACCGCGCCGAGCAACGACAGGCCCAAGGCCGGCACCGCCCAGCGGTGGCGCATCAGCAGCAGGACCGAGCCGATCAGGCCCATCCACACGCCCAGCCCCCAGCCGAACTGCGCATAGATCGGGAATGCGTCGACCCAGGCCAGCATCGCGTTCGGGATCGACGTCGGGCGCCATGCTCCGGAAATAATCCAGGTTGCGCATGCGCGTCATCAGATAGTCGTAACACCAAAGCCGTTCCACAGCAGCGCCAACACACCGACGATCCACAGGTGGATCGGCGCTTTCGCGGTTTGTACGTCATCCATGATGAATTCCCCCTCCAAAACCGGCTTGCTCGCCGCCCAGGGACATCAACGCAGGCTCCTCAGGCGTTCTTCACCGTGCCGGCCAGCCGCATCAGCCGCGATTTGCCGGCGGCTGTCAATCACTGAACCCAGTCGCCCATCCTGCGTTGGGGCGAACATGTTGAGACGATTTGCACTTGTCCCGTTCCTCGCGCTGCTCTCGTTGGCAGCTTGCGCCAAGACCGATCCGGTCGACGACGACGCGGTTGCGCCGCCCGGCCATCTGATCGGCGATGCGTCGGCCACCGGCCTTGCCGCCCCGGCCAATGCCGCCGCGGCGGAGGCCGCGCAGCAGGCCGCATTGCCGCCGGCGAGCGGCGGGCTGACATGGAGCATACGCGAGGCCGACCGAACCGCTTTGTTCGGTCCGCCCGGGACTCCGGCCTTTTCGATCCAGTGCCAACGCCAGCGCGAAGGTCAAAGCGAGCTGATCTTCGTACGCTACCTGCCGCCGACGGCGGGCGGCAAGGGAACGTTGAGCTTCACCGGCAACGGCCAGGCCGCATCGGTTCCGATCGCCGGCGTGTCCGATCCCAGTGGCACGAGCGGGCAATGGCGCGCGGTGATCGCTCCGGGCGACATCGCTCGTGACGTGGCCGAGACGTTCGCCGGGCAAGGTCCGGTCAATGTCTCGGTCAGCGGCCTCCCCTCGCTGGTTGTCCCGACGGGCGAAATCCCGCGCCGGGTGCTGAGGGAGTGCCTGGCAGGCTGAAGCGGCGTCAAGCGGGCGTCGCCCCTTGATCCTTAGAAGCCGATCCGGAACCCGACCTGGGCCGAAGTCTCGTTGCCCTGGTCCTTGCCGACCGTCGCCGATGCCGCCACGTCGAGATTGACGTTGGACAAAATGGCCGCGCTGAAGCCGCCCGAGAAGCGGCCATAGGCCTTCTTCGAGGCGTCCTCGAGCGCGAAGCTGTTGACGATCGTCGGCGCGGAGGTCTGGGCGAAGCGGATGGTCCGTTCGTCGCCGGTGAAATCCTTCTCGACCACCGCCGCGGCGAACGGACGTAGCTGAACCCCGCCGCCCTCGAAATCGCCGCGGACCTCCAGGCCCAGGCTGCCGCGGAGCGAGCTGTAGCTCAGCGAGTTCGACATCGAGCGTCAGGGCCGCGTCGCCCTCCTCGGTGTAGCCGTCGACCTTGGCCTTGGCATAATCGAGGCCCACCACGGGGCCGACCCGTACGCTGCCGACAGGCATCAGATAGCCGGCCTTGGCGCCGGCGATGAAATGATTGCCCTTGGGGTCGCCTTCCATATGCTCGACCACGCCGGTGCGCTCGATGTCGTGCTTGTCCCAGCCATAGCCGGCATAGCCCTGGATGAACCCGCCGGCGATGCCGAAGCCCCCATAGCCACCGAGCTGAATTGAATGGCCTTCGTTATCGGCCGCATCATTGCCGAAATTGATCTTGGGCCTGGTATAGTTGACGGCGAGGCCGGCGATCCCGGAGCCGAAGCCATATTCGACCCCGGCGGTCGCGCCGACACCGCTCGATCGATAGGCTTCGTTGCGGTGACCGGCGTCCAGCTTGCGGGTGTAGCCGTCGCCGACCAGGAAGAAGTTGAACCCCTCCGGCATGTCGCCGTCGCGCGGAGCGCCGGTGTCCATGCGGCTGGTCAGGGTCCGACCGAACTGGCGGGCGACATCGAGGCTCATGTCGCTTGCGCCCTGCAGCACCAGCGGCGCCTCGAGCTGCGTGGCGACATAATGGGCGATGATGCGCATCCCGTCCGAAGTGGGGTGGATTCCGTCGGCGTAGAACAGATAGCCCGCGGCGTTGATGATGCAGGTCGGCGTCGGCGCCGCTGGGCAATTAAGGTTCGAGATTCCGAACGCGCCAGGATTGGCGGCAACATTGGCGAGCACGGCCTGGCCGTCGAGATAATGGACGATTACACCGTTGGCGGCATAGCCGGCGAGTGTCGTCTGGAAGGCGGAGTTGAAAGTGGTCGAGAAGGCGTTGCCGAGAGCCTGCGCGGTCGGATTGGCCAGGACGTCGGGCGTGAGGCCGGCGTTAAGCGCGACATAACTGATGGTCGGCGCGCCGGCGCCCACCAGCAGGTTGAGGTTGTTGGCCGCATTGGCGACCGACGTCAAAGCCGCGGCTTGAGCCTGCGCCGTGGTACCCGCCGGATTGGCCTGATAGAAAGCGCGCCCGTCATTGATCCCGATCGACAGCGCCAGCAAATCGCCTTCCTGAAAGCCGCTGTTGGTCGGGAAGATCGTGCCCGGAGGAGTCGTTCCCGACAGGAAAATGGCGGTCTCCTGGGTAAAGCCTGGAAGTCCGGTAAATTGGTTCAGTGGACCGGTCTGCGCGCCGCCGACGGCGTAGCTGAGGGCCGGCGCATCGAGGATCTGCGACAAAGTGTCGATATAGTTGGTCCCGCCCGAAAATCGGCCGGTCGGGTAAAGCGCCTGGAGCTGCGCTTTTAACGCTGGATCCACCGCGGGGCTGGAGAGGAGCAGCTGAAGCGCATTGCCGGTGTCGGCCAAGCTGTCGCCGAAGGCAACGATCCGTTCGACCCGCTGGGCGTGGGCCGGCGTCGGCAACGGCTTAGCGCGCTGGCAGCAAGCAGCGACGCGGCAATCAGGCGGCTTCTGGTCATGGAATTTCCTCCCCGGAGCCGCATCGGAACGCGCGGCCGTTGCCCGGCAGTAATGCATGGCTGATTCGGCGAAGCAAGTGACAGAAATGTCAGCATCGCGCATGGCCTGTATCGGGGTGGCGGCTCGGCGCTATTCGGCGGCAGGCGGGACGGGCATCCGCCGATGCACTTCGTCCGGCTCGTCGCTGGCCTCTGCCAGCTTGTCCAGATTCTCTTGCTTGATTTCCTCGATGACTTCCTGGGGCAGGTCTTCGATCCCGGCCATTTCATTATGGGCACGGCGGGAAGCGATCACCAGTTCATCCAGCTTGGCATGCATCGCGACGTCGCGGCGATGGGCTTCGGCTTCGCGGACATTCTGGCGGTTGAGCACCATCTGGCTGAGCGTGATGGCCATGATCGACAGCGCGGCGGTCAGCAGGTCGGTTGCCAGCCCAAGGGCAAACCAACAGACGCAAAACAGGATGACGCCCATCTGGGCGAAAGGATGAGCGGAAAGATCGGACACCCATTCGGAAACGCGGGCACCCGCTCGGTATAGCCAGCCATGCTCCTGGGCGACCGCGGCCTCCCGCATTTCATCGGCATTGCTCATCCGCGGCGGACCGCGGAGTTAGCGGTCACCCTTGTCGCCTTCGCCGCGCTTTGGTTTGGTGTCGCTTTCGCGGCGTTGGTCGCTCGCCAGTGACTGGCCGACATCGTCGGACTCACTGAACTGGCCCTCATCGTCGCGGCGGACGAAGCGTTTGTCGCTGCCGGTGTCGATCAATTCGCGCTTGGTCATCCTGGGTCCTTCCCATATCGTCGGATCACAAACGGGAAACGGCGGCGCCGGGTTCCCGGGTGCCCGGTGCGCGACAGGGGAATGGTTAGCGTTTTTCGCGGCTTAGACGGCTCATCAGGATGGCAGCGCGCTTGGCCTGCCGCCAGATCGAGGCGATGTCGACGCTTTCGCCGGGGGCATGGGAACCCTTGCCGGCCGGACCAAGCCCGTTGATGCCGTCGACGTCGGTGGCGACGAAGCTGATGTCGGCCGCACCGCGTTTGAGTGGATCGATCGGTTCCATTGGCGGAAGGCCGAGGTCGGCATTCACTCGATTGAGCCTGGCGAGCAGCGCCGCGTTGCCGGGCGTCGGCGCCATCGGCGGATAGCCGTCGGTGCCGAACTCGATGCGGGCCGTGGCCCCGGGCAGGGGCTTGGCGACGATGGCGCGCATCCTGGCCTGGGTTCGGTCGATCTGATCCCGGGTCAGAGCGCGAAGGTCGCCGCGGGCCACGGCGATCGCGGGGATGATATTGGTCTTGCCGGTCGCGGAAAGCCGAATCTGCCCCGCGTCGAGCTCGGCGCTCTGGCCTCCGCCGATCAGGCCGACGTTAAAGGTCAGCTTGTCTTCGGGTAGCTCGCGGCGGAACGTGTCGATGATTCGCGCCAGCTCATAGACGGCGCCAGTGCCGGCCTCGGCCGAGAAGATTCCGCTCGAATGGCCGGGCATGGCGGTAACGGTCACCGTCCAGCTGCCGGAGCTGCGACGGGCGATCGAGCCCATATCCTTGCCGTCTTCCTGGCTCAGCCCCTCGAAGTCCAGCGCAACGTCGGCACGCTTGCCGGCCGCAATCAAGTCGCGACGGGCGATCTCGATCGGGCTGCCGCTGTCTTCCTCGTCCCCGGTCAGGACGACCTCGATGTCGGCGTCCTTCAGCGTCCCCGCGGCCTGCATGGAGCGCAGCGCGGCGATCATCACCGCCATGCCGCCCTTGTCGTCCTCGGCGCCCGGTCCGATGCCGTCGTTGCCCCGCCGTTCCCAGCGCTGGAACGGGCTGTCCGGCTCGAACACCGTGTCGAGATGGCCGATCAGCAGCAGCCGCTTGCCCCGGCCGTTGCCCTTGTGGGTGGCGACGATGTGACCGGCACGTCCGGCTGCGCGCATATCGATCCACTGGACCTGGAACCCGAGCGGTTCCAGCTCGGCTCGCAACATCTCGCCGACCCTCGTCACGCCCCCCAGGTTCAGCGAGCCGCTGTTCTGGTTGACCCATTTCTCGAGCATGGCGAGCGTCCGTTGCTGCTCGGCATCGACGACCTGCATCATGCGGGTTTCGGCTGGCGAGAGCCTGGCCAGGGCGGGTGTGGGAGTAAGGGCGAAGGCGGCAACCGCGAGGGATAAGCTACGAAACATGGGAGCAGCTTAACAGCGGCGGCTCCTGCCGCAATGTCGGCGGTCCCTACTTCTTGAACTCAAATAGTTCGATGAGATTTCCGCAGGGATCCTCAGCAGCCGGGCGCGACCGGCTCCGGCCTCGCTGATTTCTCCCTTAAAGTCGGCTCCGGCCTCGGACAGGCGTCGAATGAGCGTGTCGATGTCGTCGGTAATGAACATGAACCGGTTCCATCCGCCAGGCTCCGGATTACCGCCGGCAGTGCCTCCACTTCCCGCACCGGGAGCACTTAGGTAAAGCGTGAGATCGCGGTGATTTAGCGCCGCGAACTTGCCAGGGTTGTGCATCTCTACCGTGAACTCGAGTTTATCGCGATAGAACGCAAGTGAGCGGTCGACGTCGGTCACAATGTATCGGACGGAAGCCATTACGGGTCCTCCTTGCAGCTCGATAATGGCTTGCCCTGCGCACGCGTTCCGGGTGCTTCGACGAGCAGGCCTGGATTAGCGGCCACTCGACCGCGACTGTCCGCTTTTGGGTGGAAAGTGACGGGAGTCGTCCGTAAGGGCCAATCTCAACCGCTCCTAGCTCAACTGGATAGAGCGCCGGGCTTCGAACCCGGAGGTTGGGGGTTCGAGCCCCTCGGAGCGGGCCACTCCTATGTCTGTCTTGGATTGCAAAGCGGACTCTGGGGTTAAATAACGAAACTATCCGGCTGTGCCTGCCAGTTGGTCGGCAGCTGGTAGGCGGCGTTGGCGTTGTAAGCGAAGGTGCCGTCGGCCTGACCGAGCCATTGCGACATTGCCCCAGCCTCGTTGCGCCAGATGATGTCGTCGCGCCTGTCGCCGTTGAAGTCGCCGGTCGTCGCAACTTCCCAGTTGGTCGGCAGCTGGTAAGCGGCGCTGGCGTTGTAGGCGAAGGTGCCATCAGTCCTGGCCGAGCCATTGCGACATCGCGCCAGTCTCGTTGCGCCACAGGATATCGTCGCGGCCGTCGCCGTTGAAGTCGCCCTTCGCGGCGACTTCCCAGTTTGTCGAAAGCTGGTAGGCGGCATTCGGGTTGTAGGCGAAGGTGCCTTGGGCCTGGCCGAGCCACTCGGACATGGCGCCAAGCTCATTCCGCCAGATGATGTCATCGCGGCCGTCGCCGTTGAAGTCGCCCCTCGCGGCAACCCCCCAGTTGGTCGGCAACTGGTAAGCGGCACTGGGGTTGTAAGCGAAGGTGCCGCCGACCTGACCGAGCCATTCGGAAAGCGCTCCGGCCTCATTGCGCCAGATGATGTCGTCGCGGCCGTCGCCGTTGAAGTCGCCGGCCGCCGCGACTTCCCAGTTGGTCGGCAGCTGATAGGCGGCGCTGGGATTGTAGGCGAAGTTGCCGTCGCTCTGGCCGAGCCATTGCGACATCGCCCCAGCCTCGTTGCGCCAGATGATGTCGTCGCGGCCGTCGCCGTTGAAATCACCAGTCGCGGCAGCTTCCCAATTGGGCGGAAGCGAATAGGCAGCGTTGGCATTGTAGGCGAACGTCCCGCCGGCCTGGCCGAGCCACTGAGACATCGCGCCGGTTTCGTTGCGCCACAATATGTCACTGCGGCCGTCGCCGTTGAAGTCGTTGGGGACGTCGTTAGGGACTTCGATGCCGTCTCCGAATATGACATAGACCCTGCCGGCGTCGTTGACGCCGTTGAAAGCGAGCGGGTTGCCGACCAGCAGATCAGCAAAGCCGTCACCGTCGATGTCCCCGGCCCCCGCGACACTCATGCCGACACGCGCGTTTGCGGCATCCCCTTCGATGATAAAGCCGTCGGCAGGGCCCAAGTTGGTGAGATCGATGGTGCCGAAGCCGCTTGCCTTGCCGAAAATCACATAGGCTTCGCCCGCATTGTTGGCGGCATTGTCGCCATAGGGCGCGCCAAGGATGAGGTCGTCGAAACCGTCGCCATTGACGTCGCCGGCGGCGGAGATACTCCAACCGGCATGATCGCCAACTGCATCCCCCTGGATGATGAAGCCGGCGGTACCGAGGTTCGCGAGATCGACCGTGCCGAAGCCGCTGGCTTTGCCGAAGATCACAAAGACTTGGCCGCCCAGATGGCCGCCCATGCTCCCGTACTTGGAGGCGACGATGATGTCGTCAAAGCCATCGCCATTGACGTCACCCGCCCCGGCGACGGCCGCTCCCGCCCACTGGCCCTCGCTATCCCCCTGGATGCGGAAACCGTCTGTTGATGTCAGATTGGTCAGATCGATCGTGGTGAGCGTTGCCTTGCCGAAGATGACATAGGCTTCGGCCCCGGAGCCGAGGCCATAAAAGCCTGGCGGCGCGCCGATGATAAGATCGTCGAAACCGTCGCCGTTGACGTCTCCCGCCCCGGCGACACTGTGCCCGGCCTGGTCGTCGGCGGCATCGCCAATGATTTCGAACCCGGCGGTGGCCGAAAGAGTGGCAAGATCGATCGGGCCGAAGCCGCTGGCCTTGCCGAAAATCACATAAGCCGCGCCCTCCGTGCCATTGTCGTAGGATGAACCAATAATGACGTCGTCGAAGCCATCGCCGTTGACGTCCCCCGCTCCCGCGACGCTGAAGGTGCTGAATGCGGCAATCTGATTGGTTATGACGAACCCGCTGGAAGCAGCGAGACCAGTCAGATCGATCGTTCCGAAGCCGCTTGCCTTGCCGAAGATTACATAGGCGTGGGCAGTGCTCGCATAAAATCCGTAATAAGACGCTCCGATGATGATATCGTCAAAGCCGTCGCCATTGACATCGCCGGCGGCCGATACCGACCTCCCCGCATAGTCGCCGGCTTCGTCGCCCTGGATCTTGAAGCCCTGGGACGGCTGGAGGTTGGTGAGGTCGAACGAGCCGAGACCCTCAGCCTTGCCGAAGATCACATAAGCAGCGCCTGCCGCATCGCCGCCGGAGTCATTCCAATAATCGCCGATAATGAAATCATCGAAGCCGTCGCCATTGACGTCGCCCGCTGCGGAGACGCTGCCACCTGCCGCGTCATTGCCAGCAACGTCACCCTGGATGACGAAGCCCCGCGAGCCTAGCTCCCCGAGGTCGATGACGGTGGGCATGGGAATCCTCCCCCCATGGAGTCGCTGTTAATTAACATGATTTTTTGTTGATGGCGAAGCAATTCGCCAGATTGGTCCTTGTGTTATATCGTAGAACATCTGAGCATCGGGCAGCCTTTAAAGGACGCAGACTTGGCTGCAGACAAACCGCCCAACGAGAAATTCGGTCTCACGTCTTCCCGCAATTTTCCAAAATGGTTGGCGGACGCGTACGCCACTATCGCCTTCACGACCTATCAAGCCGGCAAAACCTTCCTGCTTGGCGTGAAACCGAACGGCGGCCTGTCCATTTTCGAGCGAACCTTCGCGCGCAGCATGGGACTTGCGGTCAGCGACGACGGCCGGGCGCTGGCGCTAGCGACGCAGTACCAGATTCACCGTTTCGACAACGTCATTCCCGAAGGCCAGGCCAGCGCCGACGGCCCCGATGCGGTTTATGCGCCGCACGCGGGATGGGTGACGGGCGATGTCGATGCGCACGACGTCGGCTTCGGAGCCGATGGACGGCCGCTGTTCGTCAATACCTTGTTCTCATGCATCGCGACCGTCAGCGACAGCCACAGCTTCAAACCGCTGTGGAAACCCTCCTTCATTTCCCGGCTCGCCGCCGAAGACCGTTGCCATCTGAACGGAATGGCGTTGGAAAACGGCGAGCTACGCTACGTGACGGCCGTGTCACGCTCGGACGTTGCCGACGGCTGGCGCGACCGAAGGGTCGGCGGGGGCATCGTCATCGACGTCAAGAGCCAGGAGGTTGTCGTCGACGGCCTGTCGATGCCGCATTCACCGCGCCTTCGAGATGGCCGCCTGTGGCTTCTCAATTCCGGGACGGGCGAGTTCGGGTTTGTCGATCTTCCGTCGGGCCGGTTTGAGCCGATTGCATTTTGTCCTGGCTATGCGCGCGGCCTGGCCTTCATCGGTAATTTTGCGGTCATAGGACTTTCGCTAGCGCGCGAGAACGGGACGTTCTCCGGGCTACCGCTCGATGCGGCCCTGAAAGAGCGCGACACCTCAGCCCGCTGTGGTCTTGCCGTCGTCGATCTCGAACGAGGCGAAATGGTGGGCTGGGTACGGATCGACGGGATCGTGCGCGAACTATACGATGTCGCGGTGTTGCCGAATGCCAAATGCCCCTCGCTCATCGGCTTCAAGAGCGATGAGGTCAGATATGTGATCTCGATCGACGAGTGACGGCTCCACGGCCGGGCGGCCATTTGCCGACAGCGGCGAGACAGAGTGAATATCCGGAAATGGGTCGGGAACGGACAGGCCCTAATGGCGGGTCAGCATCATTCCAATTCCCGAATTGGCTGTTCGACCCGCATGATCCTTATCAATCGCTCATTGCCGTCCAGGCCAGGACAGTTGATGCAGTTCGCTGTCTCCCTCCGTTCCGGGCTGTCCTACAAATAACCAAATAGGTAATCATCGCCCGACTCGAATGAACCAGAGGAGCGGGCGATGGAAATAGACGATCTGATCGACGAGTTGATCGAACGCGAAGGGGGCTATGTGAACCATCCCGCCGATCGCGGCGGGCCGACGCGGTTCGGTATCACAGACGCGGTGGCCAGGGCCCATGGCTATGGCGGGGCGATGGCCGAGCTGCCGCGCGACGAGGCCGCGGCCATCTACCGCCGGCTCTACTGGCTGCGGCCGCGGTTCGACCAGGTCGCCGAGCGCTGCCCGCGGGTCGCCGCCGAGCTGTTCGATACCGGAGTCAACATGGGCCCGGCAGTTGCCACCACCTTCCTCCAGCGAGCGCTGACCGCGCTCAATCGGGGCGGCAAGGACTTTCCCGACCTGATTCCCGACGGTCGGGTCGGGCCGGCGACGCTGGCGGCCCTCGATGCCTTCCTCGACGCTGCGGGGGCGACGTGGCGGCGAGGTTGTGCTGCTCCGCGCGCTCGAGGCGCTTCAAGGCGAACGCTACCTCCGCCTCGCCGAGAAGCGGCCAGCCAATGAGGCGTTCCTTTACGGCTGGCTGGCGAACCGGATTGGCAGGCCGGATCAGAAAATCCTGACCCGGCTAGCGTCTGATTTTTGGACTACAGGGAGAACCCCATGGCCATTATCGAAGCCATCGTCGGGCCGATTCGAAGCTGCTCGACAAGATCATTCCCGACCCCCAGGCGCGCGACCGCGCCAAGCTCGAGCTGATCAAGCTTCAGGGCGACCAGGAGATGAATGCGATCGGCGTGCAGATGCAGGCGATCATCGCCGAGGCACAGTCGCCCGATCCATGGACCAGCCGCGCCCGGCCGAGCTTTCTCTATGTCATGTACACGCTGATCCTGTGGGCGATCCCGATGGGCCTGATCGCCGCCGCCGACCCGACGCTGGCGGTGGGCATCGGCAACGGCATGACCGTCCTATCTGCGCGGCCTTCCGGAGGAACTCTACGCCCTCTTCGGCACCGGCTATCTCGGTTACACCGCGGCGCGGACCTGGGGCAAGGTCAAGGGGATCGAGCGCTAGGGCTTGCGGAACGAACCCGAAGCCTGGTCCTTGTAGCGGGCATGGGGATATTCAAACCGGGGAAGAATTGCTGGCGGCTGGAACGCGCCGAGCGGGCGGCGGTGATTGTCGACGCCTGCGATTATTACCGGGTCGTGCGCCAGGCGATGCGCGAGGCCCGTCATCGAATCCTGATCATCGGCTGGGACTTCGACCCGCGGATCAAGCTCGACCGAACCGAATCCGGCAATGAGGAAGAGACCCTCGGCTCCTTCCTGCTCGACCTCGCCAAGACCAGCCCGGAACTGGATATCCGGATCCTCAAGTGGGATTTCGGGGCGATCAAGACGCTGTTCCGCGGCTCGGCGATCCTGTGGGTCGCGCGGCTGGCGCTGGCAGAAGAACATCCAGTTCAAATTCGACGGAATGCATCCGGCGGGCTGCAGCCATCACCAGAAGATCGTGGTCATCGACGACAGCTTCGCGATCTGCGGCGGGATCGACATGACGGGCGATCGCTGGGACAGGCCGGCGCACGAGGATGGCGACCCTGACCGCGTGCGGCCCAACGGCAAACCCTACGGCCCCTGGCACGACGCGACCATGGCCGTCCAGGGCGAGCTCGCCACCGCCCTCGGCGAACTAGCGCGCGAAAGATGGAAGCGCGCCACCGGCGAGACCCTGTTGGCGACGCGGCGCGACGGCGCATTGTGGCCAGACGGACTCGAACCCCATTTCCGCGACGTCGAGCTGGCGGTCGCCCGGACCAGCCCCTGCTTTCGCAACTATCAGGAGGTGCGTGAGATCGAGGCCCTGTTCCTCGACATGATCGGTCGCGCACGGCGCTTTATTTACGCCGAAAACCAGTATTTCGCCTCGCCGCGGATCGCCGCGGCCGTCCGCTCGCGGATCATGGACGACGACAAGTTCGAATTCGTGCTGGTCAACCCGGTCCGCGCGGACGGCTGGCTTGAGCAGGTAGCGATGGACGCAACCCGCGTGCGACTTGGCGAGGTGATCGGCAATTCCGACCCTGACGATCGTTTCCGCATCTATACGCCGGTGACCAAGGGCGGTGACGACATCTACGTCCACGCCAAGGTGCTGATCGTCGACGACGAGCTGCTGAAAGTCGGGTCGGCGAACATGAACAATCGTTCGCTCGGCCTCGATAGCGAATGCGACCTGGCGCTGGATGCAACCGGTAGCGGCAACGACGACCATTGCCGCGCTCAGGACTCGGCTGATGGCCGAACATCTGGGTGTCGAGCCGGAAGAAGTCGGGGAGGCTATTCCGTCGTACAGGCTCGCTGGTTTCGACGATCGAGGAGCTGAAGGGAGACGGCAGGACGTTGCGCCTGCTTGAGTTCGAAACTCCGAAGGGAGCCGCCAAGTTCGTCGCCGATGCCGAGCTGCTCGACCCCGAAAGCCCGGACATGATGTTCGAACAAATGACCCGCCGCTCGCTTCTGGCGCACCTGCGCGATGGCACTCGCGCCTTTCGCCGCCGACCCTGAGCTTGTCGAGCCCCGACCGCTTTCCCACATGGGCGTCGAAGGAGCGGGTCATTGGATAGCTGGCACGGAACGACAATCCTGGGTGTGAAGAAGGACGGCAAGACCGTCATTGCCGGCGACGGGCAGGTCAGCCTTGGCAACACGGTCATCAAGCCCAATGCCAAGAAGGTCCGCCGCCTCGGCGCCGACGGCGAGGTGATCGGCGGTTTCGCCGGAGCGACCGCCGACGCCTTCACCCTGTTCGAGCGGCTGGAGAAAAAGCTGGAGACGCATCGCGGCCAGCTGCTCCGCGCCGCGGTCGAGCTGGCCAAGGACTGGCGGACCGACAAATATCTCCGCAACCTGGAAGCGATGATGATCGTCGCCGACAAGGAGGTGATGCTGATCCTGACCGGCAATGGCGACGTGCTCGAGCCCGAGGGCGGGATCGCGGCGATCGGCTCGGGCGGGAATTACGCGCTGGCCGCGGCCAAGGCGCTTGACGAATATGAGGCGGATCCGGAGCTGCTGGCCCGGCGGGCGATGCAGATCGCCTCTGAAGTCTGCGTCTTCACCAACGACCGTCTGACGATCGAAACGATTGAAGCTGCCCGCTGAGCCGCTAGGCTCCCGGGCGTGCCTCTCGATTTCGACCGCCGTAGCTTTGTTGCCGCCGGATCCGCGGCCCTGCTTTCCGGTTGCGCGACGGTCGGCACGCGCCCGGCGCGGCTGGTCGATTGCTCTCCGCTGCCGCCCGTCAAGGTCGATGCCGGGCGAGTGATCCGGACCGTCGCGGGTCTGAGGCCCTACCGTGCGTCCGGCTTCGTCGTTCGGGCCGAACCGCTCGGCGACAAAAGGCTGGTCCACAACTACGGTCATGGCGGCGCGGGGATCACGCTCAGCTGGGGAAGCTCGAAGCTTGCGGCCGACCTCGGCCTGCCGGGGCACAGTGGTCCGGTCGCGGTGATCGGCTCCGGAATTATGGGGTTGACGACTGCCAGACTGGTCCAGGAAGCCGGGTTTCCAGTCACCATCTATGCCGCCGCCCTGCCACCCGATACGACTTCCAACATCGCCGGCGGGCAATGGAATCCCTTCGGCCATTTCCGCGACAACGCGGTCACGCCGGCCTGGCGGCAGCAATTCCGGGCAGCGGCTGACTACAGCTGGCGCCGGTTCCAGATCATGGTCGGTGAGGACTATGGGGTCCGCTGGCTGCCAACCTACAATGAAACGTCGGGCGCGCGCCGAAGATCGAGTGATCCCGACTTTCCCCGCGGCGTGGCGGCGCCTTGCGTCTACCGACCACCCTTTTCCAGTCGAAATCTCTCCCGCTACGACACACTTTATGTCGAGACCGGCCGCTTCCTGCCCGCCTGCTCGAGGATGTCCGATTGGCTGGCGGCCGGGTCGAGGTGCGCCGGTTTGCCGGCCGGGGCGAAATGGCCGCGCTGCCCGAAAGATTGTTATTCAATTGCACGGGCCTGGGTTCACGTGACCTGTTCGGCGATGAGGAGCTCGTTCCGGTGCGTGGCCAGTTGGCGGTCCTGCTCCCCCAACCGGAGATCCATTATGCCTTTACCGGTGACGCCGGCTACATGTTCCCGCGGCCCGACGGCATCCTGCTCGGCGGCACCTTTGAGCGCGGAGAATGGTACACGGTTCCCGAGCCGACTGCGATCGAGCGCATCGTTGAATCGCACCGTCAGCTGTTCGCGGGCTTTCGCTGCACCGCTTGAACTACGCGGTCGCGCCTCCATGTAGCTTCGAGCATGAACTACGAAACCTCCTGACAGGCTCGGCCACGCAAGTCCCGCTGAAGGATGCCCTCACCCCCAAGGCGATCGTCGCCGCGCTCGACGAGCATATCGTCGGCCAGAATGACGCGAAGAAGGCGGTCGCGGTCGCGCTTCGCAATCGCTGGCGGCGGCAGCGGCTCAAGCCCGAGCTGCGCGAGGAAGTGACGCCGAAGAACATCTTGATGATCGGGCCGACCGGTGCGGCAAGACCGAGATCAGCCGGCGCCTGGCGAAGCTCGCCGACGCGCCGTTCGTCAAGGTCGAGGCGACCAAGTTCACCGAGGTCGGCTATGTCGGCCGCGACGTCGAGCAGATCGCCCGCGACCTGGTCGAGGAGGCGGTGCGGCTGGAGCGCGAGCGGCGGCGCGAGAAGGTGCGCGAGGCATCGGAAGGCGCGGCGATGGACCGGCTGCTCGATGCGCTGACCGGCAAGGGTTCGTCCGAAGCGACCCGCGCCGAGTTTCCGCCAGCGTTTCGCCGATGGCAGCCTCGACGACGCCGAGGTCGAGATCGAGGTCGCCGAAGCGCCCGCTATGCCGTTCGAAATCCCCGGCAGCGGCGGCGTCGGAATGATCAACCTTGGCGAGATGATGTCGAAGGCGATGGGCGGCCCGCCCAAGAAGCGGCGCAAGCTCAAGGTCCGCGACGCCTTCGCCAAGCTGGTCGAGGAGGAGGCCGACAAGCGCGTCGACCAGGACGATGTCACTCGCGTCGCGCTGGCCGATGCCGAAGCCAACGGCATCGTCTTCCTCGACGAGATCGACAAGATCGCGGTCAGCGACGTGCGCGGCGGATCGGTCAGCCGCGAAGGCGTCCAGCGCGACCTGCTGCCGCTGATCGAGGGAACGACGGTCGCGACCAAATATGGGCCGATCAAGACCGACCATATACTGTTCATCGCCTCGGGCGCCTTCCATGTCGCCAAGCCCGCCGACCTGCTGCCCGAGCTTCAGGGCCGACTGCCGATCCGGGTCGAGCTGAAGGCGCTGACCGAGGAGGATTTCGTCCGCATCCTGTCGGCGACGCGCGCCAGCCTGACCGAGCAATATCGCGCGCTGCTGGCGACCGAGGACGTGACGATCGACTTCACCGAAGACGGCATCGCCGCGCTGGCGCGGATCGCGGCGGAGGTGAATGAGGCGCTCGAGAATATCGGCGCGCGGCGGCTGCAGACGGTGATGGAGAAGCTGGTCGAGGACATCAGCTTCACCGCCGAGGAGCGGAGCGGCGAAACGCTGGTGATCGACGCCGCGTTCGTCGAGGGACAGCTGGCGGGGATCGCCAGGAATGCCGATCTCAGCCGCTACGTGCTCTGATCCGCCGGGTCGGTAATAGCGCACACCAGTCCCTGAACGAATGGCGACCAGAGCGGCGCCCTGACGCCGGCGAGCCGGAGGCGGCTGGCGGCCCATTGGTTGCAGGTGTGGATGGCGTTTGCCTTCCGGCGCCACGGTAGAAGGCGTCGCGCCGGCCGTAGCCGGGATGGTCGATGCGCACGGGCTTGCCGTCCCGGTCGAGCTCGAAGCCGGCGCGGATCGAGGCCCACAGCCGGCGATACTCCTCGGGCGTCAGGCGGATCGCGCGCGCGGCATAGGCCGGGTCGCGGACCCATTCGACATGCATCACCCGCTCGCCGCCGGTCAGCGCGATCGCCGCGGTCTTGATCGAAAGGTCGCCCCAGCGTCGGCGTTTCGAGATAGACCCGCCGCTCGCCCGCGCCGAACGCGATCCAGCGGGCGTCCGCCGGAACGTCGGCCATGTCGGACTTGGGCAGCAGCGGCCGCCAGTCGAGGCCCTGATGATTGGCCGGCATGACGAGGTCGACGTGAACGCCATTGTTGGCAAGGTAGATGGTGACGCCCTCGTCGGGCTCCTGCCAATCGGCATTGACCGGGATGAGGCCACCGATCAGCGCGGCAAGGACATAGAGAAGCGGGACCGCCAGGATCGCAATCGCGATTCGGGCGGGCCAGCCAAATTTTCTGCGGCGACGGCGACGGGGCATGAGTTGAACGTAGCTATCGCGCCGCGGCTGTCATCACTCGAAATCGATCGGAGAAGCAAAAAAGGCCAGCGACCCACGCTGGCCCTTTTTGAAGCTGGTCGGGGCGACTGGATTCGAACCAGCGACCCCCACACCCCCAGTGTGATGCGCTACCAGGCTGCGCTACGCCCCGACCGATCGCGCCCGGATGGACGCGAGAGCGGCGCATCTAGTGCCGCCAGCATCGCTTGGCAAGGCAGGCCGCACCGTGATAGGCGGCGCGCCACTTCCTGCGCATGGGCTCCCCTGGCGCTCCTTCGAAGAAGAGAATTTCTCAAGCCATGACCACCCCTTCGCTCCTCGCCGCCGCCGCTCCTTCGGCCGGTGCCAGCTTCTTCGTCCAGACGATCCCGCTGGTCCTCATCTTCGTCATCTTCTGGTTCCTGCTGATCCGTCCGCAACAGAAGCGGATGAAAGAGCATCAGGCACAGGTTGCCGCGGTGAAGAAGGGCGACCGGGTGATTACCGGCGGCGGCCTCATCGGCAAGGTCACCAAGGTCGGTGATACCGAAGTGGAGGTCGAGCTGGCGCAGGGCGTTCGGGTCCAGGTGGTCAAGTCGACCTTGAGCCAGGTGATCGATCCTACGGCTGCCAAGCCGGCCAACGACTGAGGCCGCGCCAGATGTTCGATTTCCCCCGCTGGAAGGTCTGGCTGGTCAGCCTGACGATCTTCGCCGGCATCCTGCTGGCGATTCCCAGCATGCTTCCCAAGGATCAGGTCGAGCGCTGGCCGGATTGGGCGCCAAGCGCGCGAATCAATCTCGGCCTCGACATTGCCGGCGGCAGCCAGTTGCTGCTTGAAGCCGATATCGGCGATGCCGCCAAGCAGCGGCTCCAGGTGATGGAAGAACAGGTCACGACCGAACTTCGCCGCGGCGAGCCGCGAATTGCCATCGGCGACGTGTCGATCTCAGGCGGTCGGCTCAGCTTCGTCGTTCGTGATCCAACCCAGCTCGATTCCGCGTTCGAGCGGATGCGCACGCTGACCCAGCCGGTCGGCCTCACCGGAGTCCGCGACTGGGAGGTCAGCACCGTCGACGGGAATCGAATCGTCCTGACCCCGACCGAGGCGGGCGCGAAGACCGCCCTCAAGAATTCGCTGACCGTCGCGCGTGACGTGGTCCGGCGGCGAATCGATCCGGGTGGGACCAAGGAAATCACGGTCATCAATCAGGGCGAGCGGCGAATATTTGTCCAGGTTCCCGGCGTCGAGGATCCCGAGGCGCTGAAGCAACTGATCGGCCAGACTGCCCGGCTGGAGTTCAAGTTGGTCGACTTGGACGCCGACCCGGCGCAAGTCGCGGCGGGCCGGGCCCCCCCGGGCAGTCAGGTGCTGCCAATGGCCGATGGTACCGGCGCGATCGCCGTGCAGCGGCGCGTCATGGTCTCCGGCGAGCAACTGGTCGATGCCAAGCAGGCCTTCGACCCGGCGGACGGCCGCGCGGTCGTCGATATCACCTTCAACGCCGCCGGCGCACGGCGTTTCGGGCGCGTGACGCAGGAGAATGTCGGCAAGCCGTTCGCGATCATCCTTGACGACAAGGTGCTCTCGGCACCCAACATCAACGAACCGATCCTTGGCGGCCGGGCGCAGATCAGCGGCAATTTCACGGTGGAAACCGCCAATCAGCTGGCGGTCAGCCTCGCTTCTGGCAAGTTGCCGGTGAAGCTCAATGTCATCGAGGAACGGACGGTCAGCGCCGAGCTCGGCAAGGATTCGATCGAGGCCGGCACCATCGCCTCGATCTTCGCCACGCTGGCGGTGATCGGGCTGATGGTAATCACCTACGGCCGGTTCGGCGTCTATGCGTCGATGGCGCTGCTCATCAACGCGCTGATGATCCTTGGCATCATGGCGGTTTTCAACGCCACGCTGACCCTGCCCGGCATTGCCGGCTTCGTGCTGACGATCGGCGCAGCGGTCGACGCCAACGTGCTGATCAACGAACGCATCCGCGAGGAGCTCAGGCGAGGGCGAAAGGTGCTCGACGCCCTGGAAACGGGTTACAAGGAAGCCTCGACCGCGATTTTCGACGCCAACATCACCAACACCATCGCCGCCGCGCTGATGATGTATTTCGGCTCCGGTCCGATCCGCGGCTTCGCGGTGGTGCTGTTGATCGGCATCGTCACCTCGGTGTTCACCGCGGTCAATTTCACGCGGATGCTGGTCTCGCTCTGGGTCAAGTCCAAGCGCCCGCGCGCGATCAATATTTGACGGGAATGTGAAGATGAAGCTCCTCAAGCTGGTTCCCGACAATACCAACATCGACTTCATGGGCTGGCGCAAAGTCGCCTTGATCCTGTCGCTTTTGCTGACCGTTGGGAGCCTGGCTCTCACCGCCTATCGCGGGCTTAACCTGGGAATCGATTTTGTCGGGGGCCAGGTGGTTCGCGCGACCTTCGCCCAGGCGGTCAGCATCGAGGACCTGCGCGGCCGGGTCGCCAGCCTTGAAGTCGGCGAGGCGAGCATCCAGGAATTCGGTGACGCCAGAACCTACCAGATTCGCCTGCCCAAGCCTCCAGGGCCGGACTCTGCCGCGAATCAGGTGGTGACCGTGGTCCGCGGCATGCTCATCAAGGATTATCCTGGCGTGAGGGTAACCGCGGGCGAATCGGTATCGGGGAAGGTGAGCGCCGAACTGGCGTGGGACGGCGCCCTGGCGATCGCCTTCGCCATGCTGGGCATCGCCATTTACATCTGGTTCCGTTTCGAATGGCAATTTGGCGTGGGGGCGCTTCTGACGTTGTTCCACGACGTGGCGATGGTGCTGGGTTTCTTTGCCCTGACGCAACTCCAGGTCGACCTCAATATCGTCGCCGCCTTCCTGGCGCTGGTCGGCTATTCACTCAACGACACGGTCGTCATTTACGACCGCATCCGCGAAAATCTGCGCAAATATCGCAAGATGGAGATTGTCTCGCTGATCAACTTCTCGTTGAACGAGACGCTGTCGAGGACGATCGTCACGTCGCTGGCGATCATGTTCGCGCTGGCGGTGTTGCTGGCGCTCGGCCCCGACGTGCTGTTCGGCCTGACCATCGCCATTCTGCTCGGCACGTTCATCGGCACTTATTCGTCGATCTATATATCCGCGCCGGCGCTGGTTTGGATGGGTCTAAAGCCCGACAGCTTTCTGCGCACCGAGAGAGACGACGATGAAACGGTGGCAAACCCCGCCTAGCCGTTCATCGGCGCGAAAGCCCGCTTGGCCTTCTCTAAAGCCCGCGCTAGGAAAGCTTCATGGTGAACAAGACCCGTATCGCGGCACTGTTGTTGCTGCCCGTCATTCTGCTTCCGGCCTCCGGCTGCGCCCGTAACAAGGTCAAGGGCGATACCGCCTATGTCGCGCGGGACGTCAACACGCTCTACAGCCAGGCGAAGCTTCGGCTCGACCGGGGCGAATATGAGGAAGCGGCCAAATTCTTCGACGAGGTCGAGCGGCAGCACCCCTATTCGGTCTGGGCGCGCCGCGCGCAGCTGATGAGCGCCTTCTCCTATTACATGGCGCAGAAATATCCCGACGCGGTGAGCTCTGCGCAGCGGTTCCTGACCATCCATCCGGGCAACAAGGACGCGCCTTACGCCAACTACCTCATCGCAATGAGCTATTATCAGCAGATCGAGGATGTGACGCGCGACCAGAAGATCACCCAGCAGGCATCGGACAGCTTCAACGAGCTGATCCGCCGCTATCCCCAGAGCCGCTATGCGGCCGATGCCCGGCTGAAGCTCGACCTGATCAACGACCATCTCGCCGGCAAGGAGATGGAGGTGGGCCGATTCTATCAGCGCTCGGGCAATTGGCTGGCCGCTTCGACGCGGTTTCGGGTGGTGATCGACAAATATCAGACCACGAGCCACACGCCCGAGGCGCTGGAGCGGCTGGTCGAGACTTATTTGAATCTCGGCCTGCCCCAGGAAGCGCAAAAGGCGGCAGCAGTGCTCGGTGCCAACTATCCCGGCAGCAAGTGGTATCAACGCAGCTACAATCTTATCCAGCGGCACGTGCCCCAGGCCGCGCCGCAAAGCTGAGTCAGGAAGGCGGCGGCCCTCGAATGCTGAGGCAGCTGTCGATCCGCGATGTGGTGCTGATCGATCGGCTCGAGCTTGAGTTTGAGCCAGGGCTTGGCGTCCTTACGGGCGAAACCGGAGCGGGCAAGTCGATCCTGCTCGACGGTCTGGGCCTGGCACTGGGTACTCGCGCGGATACCGGATTGGTTCGTGCCGGCGAAACGCAGGCCGTAGTCGCGGCCGAGTTTGAGCTTCCCGCCGGTCATCCCGCCTTCGCGCTGCTCGCCGCGCAGGGCATCGAGCCCGAGCGAGGCGAGCCCTTGCTGGTCCGGCGCACGCTCAAGGCCGACGGCGGCAGCCGGGCCTTCGCCGGCGGGGCGGGGGTTTCCGCGTCCATCCTGCGCGACATCGCGAACGGCCTGGTCGAGATCCACGGGCAGCATGACGACCGCGGCCTGCTCAACCCGCGCGGACACCGGGCATTGCTCGACCTGTTCGGAAAGATCGATGCGCGGCCTGCTGCTGAGACATGGGCGGAGGTGGAGCGGCTTTCCGATGAGCTTGCCGAGGCGCGAGAGGCGGCCAAAGCGGCCGAACTCGACCGCGAATGGCTGGAACATGCCGCAAAGGAAATCATCGCGCTTGCGCCGGAACCGGGCGAAGAGACGCGACTGGCCGAGGAACGGGCGGCGATGCAAGCGGGCGCCAAGGCCGGGGAAGCACTGACCGGCCTCGACGAATTGCTAGGCGGGTCGGAGGGCGCGCTGGCCCAGCTGCGCACCGCGGCGCGGCGGATCGAACGTGGCGCGGCGGATCATCCGCTGCTGGCGGAAGCGCTGGCCAGCCTCGACCGCGCGCTGATCGAGGCAAGCGAGGCCGAGGACCGGATCGCCCGCGCGGCCGAGGCGATGGCGTTCGACCCGGCGCGGCTGGAGGCGGTCGAGGCGCGGCTGTTCGATATTCGGGGGCTGGCCCGAAAGCATCGGGTCGAGCCTGACGCGCTTGCCGAATTGGGCGAGCAACTGACCGCGAAGCTGACCCTGATCGAAGCCGGGGGCGAGCGGATCGCCGCGCTGGTGGCGAAATTGGCCGAGGCCAGGACGCGCTTTGACGAAGCTGCGCTCGCGCTGAGGGCCAGGCGACTGATGGCGGCGGCCAAGCTCGATGTTGCGGTCGCGGCCGAGCTGGCCCCACTCAAACTGGACTCGGCCAAATTCCGCACGGCCCTGGCCGAAGCCGAGCCGGGCGCGGCGGGGATCGACCGGGTCGAGTTCGAGGTTTCGACCAATCCCGGCGCTCCGTTCGGACCGCTGACCCGCATCGCCTCGGGCGGCGAATTGTCGCGGTTCATCCTGGCCTTGAAGGTGGCGCTGGCCGAGGCGGGGGACGCAGCGACGATGATCTTCGACGAGATCGACCGCGGTGTCGGCGGCGCCGTGGCGAGCGCGATCGGCGAGCGGCTGGCTCGACTGGCGGAGAAATCGCAGTTGCTGGTGGTGACCCACAGCCCGCAAGTGGCGGCGCGCGCCGCGCACCATTATCGTATCGAAAAGGCGCATGAAGCCGGGGTCACCCGCACCCATGTTCGCAAGCTGAGCGCCGACGAGCGGCGCGAGGAGATCGCGCGGATGCTCTCAGGCTCCGCAATCACCGACGAAGCCCGCGCCCAGGCGGCGCGGCTACTGGAGGCAGCATGACGAATCCCTCTCCCCTGCAGAGAGAGGGCCTTTTGGAGGCAGCATGAGCGAGCAACGATCCGTCAAACATGGCATCGATGGCCAGACGCTGGACCATGTGCTGGTCCATGATGGAAGCGGCGCTACCAGGCCGACGGTGCTGATCATTCCCACGGTGATGGGGGTGTCGCCACTGGAGATCGGCTTTGCCGAGCGGCTGGCGGCGCTGGGCTATAATTCGGTCGTCGCCGACCTGTTCGGCAAGCGCTTCACCCCTGTGGTCGACCGCGACGAGGCGTTCGCGGCGATGACCAGATTGCGCGAGGACCGGGCCGCGTTGCGGGATCGGCTGCTTGCCGTGCTCGCCGCCGTGCGGGAACAGGCAGAGGTGGATAGCAGCAAGGTCGCGGTGATCGGTTATTGCTTCGGCGGGCAGTGCGCACTCGACGTCGCACGGTCGGGCGTCGACGTTGCGGGCGTAGCCGCGTTTCACGGCCTGCTCGACCCGTGCGGGCTGCCGCCGCAGCCGATCAAGGCCAAGGTCGTCGCCTTCCATGGCTGGGACGACCCGATGGCCCCGCCCGAAGCAGTGGTAGCGCTGGGCAAGGAGCTGACTGAGGCCAGCGCCGACTGGCAGATCCACGCTTATGGCCATGTGGCGCATGGCTTCACCAACCCCAATGCCAGCCAGATCGGCATCAAGGGAGTTGAATATAACGAAGCCGCGGCGAGACGCAGCTGGGCCAGCCTGCAGTTGCTCCTGGCCGAGCTGTTCGAGAATCCCGGGAATGGCTGAACCAAATTATCACCGTGACGGCTATGCGCATTTGCGGGATTTCCTGCCCCAACAAGTGTGCACGGCCGTACTGGCGCGGCTTAAGGTCGACCTCTCGCGGCAGGGCATCAGCCTGTCGAGCATCGAGCAGGAGGGTCCTTTGCTCAGGTCAAAGGCGCCCGAGCTTTACGGGCACCATTATCCGATGTTCACCAGCTTCCTGTGGGGCATGACGCCGGCGATCGAGCAACTGACGGGCGAAAGCCTGCTGCCGACTTACGCCTACTTCCGCCTATATCGGAAGGGCGACATCTGCCGGGTCCACGGCGACCGCCCGTCATGCGAGCACAGCCTTTCGCTGACCCTCGGTTATAGCGACGGCGTGGCGTGGCCGCTGGAAGTATCGAGCCTTCTCATCAGCGAACCTTACGCCCGGGTGGACGACGCATTCGCGCCGGACGAGCCGCGGACCGCCATTCCGATGGAGGTCGGGGACGCCGTGCTTTACCAGGGCGTTCATCATCATCATGGGCGGACGACGCCAAACCCCAATCGCTGGTCGGCGCATCTGTTCCTGCACTGGGTCGCGCGGGACGGGCCCTATTCGGACCATGCGTTCGACAAGCAGCCGCCGCCCTCCAGCGTCGACTTCTGAGCGGGCGATGACCGCCTATGTCGCGATGATCCGCGCAGTGAATGTTTCGGGAACCGGCAAGCTGCCAAAGGAAGAATTGAAGGCAATGGGCGAGGCCTGCGGCTTTGAGGATGTCCGGACCTTCATCAACAGCGGCAATCTGCTGTTCACGAGCAAATTGGCGGAGGCCACGGTAAAGAAGCGGCTGGCGGCCAGGGTGGCGGAGCATTTCGGCAAGCCTGTGCCGGTATACGTCCGTTCGGACGGTGAGATGGCGGAAGCGCTGGAGCAAAACCCGTTCACCGACGACAAGCCCAGCCGGGTGATGGCCCATTTCATCGATGAAAAGCCCGCACAAGCGATGCTCGCGGAAGCGCGCGACGTGGCCGGCGAGCGCATGGCTCTCGGGCCGCGCCTCATCTATGTGAGCTATGGCGAAGGCATCGGCAAAACGAAGCTGAAATTGCCCGCGGTGAAACAGGGGACAGCGCGGAACATGAATAGCGTGGCGAGGATAGCCGAGCTGCTGGCGGGGATGGAATGAAGGAAGCGGAAGCCGCCAACCGGCTGATGCGCCTGGCCAGGGTGATCGCGCATCACGACAAGCTCTATCACGACCAGGATGCGCCGGAGATTTCGGACTCGGACTATGACGCGCTGGTCCGCGAGAATCGCGAGCTTGAGGCGCAGTTTCCGCATCTCGTGCGGGCGGATTCGCCGTCTAGGCGATTGGGAGCGGCGCCGACATCATCCTTGGCCAAGGTCCCTCACGCCCGGCCGATGCTCAGCCTGGAAAATGCGTTCGGCGCGGACGAGGTGCGTGAGTTCGTCGCGCGCGTTCGGCGCTTCCTGAACCTCCCCCAAAGCGAACCGGTGGCGATCACGGCGGAGCCCAAGATCGACGGCCTGTCCTGCTCGCTTCGCTACGAGCATGGCCAGCTCGTGCTGGCGGCGACGCGCGGCGACGGGACGGTCGGGGAAGATGTCACTGCCAATGCGCGGACGATCCGCGACATTCCGCAGGCCATCACGGGCGCGCCCGACGTCCTCGAGGTGCGTGGCGAGGTCTATATGTCGAAGGCCGACTTCGCCGCCTTGAATGAGCGGCAGGAGGCGGCGGGCGGCAAGATCTTCGCCAATCCACGCAACGCCGCGGCTGGCTCGCTTCGCCAGAAGGACCCTGCCGTGACCGCGTCGCGGCCGCTGCGATTTCTCGCGCATGGCTGGGGCGAGGTCAGCGAGCCGCTCGGGATGCTGCAGCTTTTGGCGATGAAGAAGATCGAATCGTTTGGCATCCCGGTCAGCGATTTGCTCAAGCGGTGCGAGACGGTCGAGGAGGCGCTGGCCCATTATGCCGCGATCGAGAAGGTCCGCGCCGACCTGCCCTACGACATTGACGGGGTGGTTTATAAGGTCGGGCGGCTCGACTGGCAGGAGCGGCTCGGCCAGGTCGGCCGCGCGCCGCGCTGGGGGCTCGCACACAAATTTCCGGCGGAAAAAGCCGAGACCACGCTGGAGGCGATCGACATCCAGGTCGGCCGCACCGGCAAGCTGACCCCGGTCGGGCGGCTGAAGCCGGTCGGGGTCGGCGGGGTAATGGTCGCCAACGTCACCCTCCACAACCGCGACGAGATCGCCCGGCTGGGCCTGCGCGTCGGCGACCGGGTGCGGATCCAGCGCGCCGGCGACGTCATCCCGCAGGTGGTCGAGAATTTGACCCGCGACGAGAAGCGCGAACCCTATATATTCCCCGACCATTGCCCGATGTGCAATTCCGAAGCAGTCGCCGAGGAGGGCGAGGTCGATGTGCGTTGCACCGGCGGGCTGATCTGCCCGGCGCAGCGGATCGAGCGGCTGAAGCATTTCGTGTCCCGCGGGGCGATGGACATCGACGGGCTCGGCGAGAAGAGCATCGTCGAGTTCGTCGAGCTGGGCTGGCTGACCGGCCCGGCCGATATTTTCCGCCTCAAGGCGCACCGCAACGAGCTAATCGGCCGCGAGGGCTGGAAGGAGAAGTCGGTCGACAATCTCTTCGCCGCGATCGACGCCCGGGTTGGTTTCGACCCGGCGCGCTTCCTGTTCGGCCTGGGCATCCGCCACGTTGGCTCGGTGACGGCGAAGGATCTGATGAAGGCGTTCGGGTCGGTCGAGGAGCTGGAGCGGGTCGCCAGGAGCGAGGCCGCGATTCCCGAGCTATCCGCGGTCGAGGGCGTCGGCGGGATCGTCGCTGAGGCCATCGTCGATTTCTTCCACGAGCCGCACAACCGCGAGGAGTTGGCCGAACTGCTGGCGCTGGCCAGGCCCGCCGCCTTCGTCTCGACCGCGCGCGCGACCGAATGGACCGGCAAGACCATCGTCTTCACCGGCAGCCTGGAAACGATGAGCCGCGACGAGGCCAAGGCCCAGGCCGAGCGGCTTGGTGCGCGTGCCGCCGGCTCGGTCAGCGCCAAGACCGACCTGGTCGTCGCAGGTCCGGGCGCGGGGTCAAAGCTCAAGAAGGCGGAGGAGTTCGGCATTCGAGTGATCGGAGAAGCCGAATGGGCCGAGATTGTGGCTGAAGCCTAGCGCATAATCGAAGTCTTAAGCCGTCAAGCTTGCCCCTTCGACTCTGTACGAATTCCTTTCCGGCGCAGTGGCCTTCGGTTTCGCTCTTTCCGGGATATTCTTCCTGCGCTTAGCTCCAGGCGATCCTCGCCCTCGCCAATTTCACGACCGAGGATCAAAGCTCGATCTACCTGATCCGGCTGGGCGCCTTCCGGCTCATCATCCTCGCTATCATGCGGAAGAACCGCGCCACGAACTGATGGACGGCACCTGGCGGGATAGGAGCTCCAGAAGCCGGGCTATACCGCATCCACGCCTCTTGCATCTTGGTCCGCCGCCAGTACTGCCGGCTCGCACATGGCCGACATTCTTCCCATTATCGAAACCTTGGAAAACCGCTGGATGCGGGCGTGGGTCGGCGGCGACGTTCGCACGCTAAAAGGGCTTACGTCGCGAAACTTCCGGCTGGTGATCGGGTCAAAGCCATCCGTCCTGCTCGATGCCAAGAGCTGGCTTGACGCGTCCGGCAGCCGCTTTACCTGCCGATCCTATCGCTTCGGTGACCTCTACGCGCGCAACCTTGGCCCGGTGTCCGTGTTCGCGACGCAGCTAGATCTGGAGGCGAGCATCGATGGCCACGACTGGTCGGGGCGGGTTTGGGTCACCGACCTTTGGCGAAAGGGCGGCATCCGGCGCAGCTGGCGGATGGTGGAGCGAGTCATGTCGAGGCCGGAGGAAGACGCGCAAGTGCCCGCCGCAATTCGCTCGCTGCAGCTTTGGCGCAGGCCAAACCAGCGCTAGGCCCTGGCTTCCAGAACCAGCACGCGCCACTCGCCTTCGCCTCGTTCGGAAAGCTTCATCCCCTCTGCCTCATAAGCGGCAATGACGGCATCCGCCTGAGTGTCGAGCAGGCCGGCGAGGACCACGCTGGCGCCGGGCGCGACGCTCTTGGCGAAGGCCGGGGCCAGCTCGATCAGGGGGCCGGCGAGGATGTTGGCGATCAGAAGATCGAACGGGGCGCGGGCGGCAATCAACGGGTGGTCCATCCCGTCGGCCACCGCGAGCAACAGCTCGCCCGGACCATGGCCGAGCCCGACTCCGTTGATCGAGGCATTCTCCCGACTGACATCGACGGCGATCTGATCGATGTCCGTAGCGATCGCCTTCGCCTCGGGCCACAGCGCCATCGCCGCGAAAGCGAGCAGGCCGGTACCGGTGCCGATGTCGGCGATGTTGGCGAAACGCTTGCCCTCGCGCTCCAATCTGTCGAGCGCGACAAGGCAGCCGGCTGTGGTCGCATGCTGGCCGGTGCCGAAGGCGAGGCCGGCGTCGATCTCGAAGCTGATCGCGCCAGGCGGCCGATCGGCATAGTGCATTGGCGTGTGGACGAAGAAGCGCCCGGCGCGGATCGGACCGAGTCCGGACTGGCTCATGGTCACCCAGTCGGCGGTGTCCTCAAGATGCTCGACCTCCGGCTCGCTGCCGCTGGCGAGGCGGCGGAGCAGCACCAGCTCCTGGGTCGTTGGCTGGTCGGGGAAGTAGGCGTGGATGCGCCAGTCATCGGGGGCATGGGGATCGGGTTCGTCGGCGACGATCACCGGCGGTTCGTCAGCAAAGGCGAACAGATCCGAGGACTCCGGGAGCGCCTCGGCCTCGGCGCGGGTGCAGTGCAGGGTGACGCGCCAGCTCACTATTCAACTTCCTTCGCCAGCCGCTCGTCGAGCCGCTTGGTGAGGCTGGCGGCGTAGTTGCGGCAGCCGGCGAGGTCGAACAGGGGCTGCTTTCCGGTCATCCGCTCCTTCATCGCGCTTGCCGAGGGGTGGGGCGTCAGCAGGATTTCGCAGCGGCTGGCGGCCACTTTGGCGATCGAGGCGCGATAAGCAGCCACATAGTCCGGATGGTCCGAAAAGCGGTAATCGTCGCGGCTGACCGCCGACAGGCTGTCGGCATAGACCATCGTCCGGCAAACCCCGCCGTCGCAGCTTTCCCAGCGCCAGCTCAGCGCGCCGGGGGTATGGCCGGGCGTTGTCATGGCGGTCAGGCTCATGTCGTGGAGACGGACTTCTCCACCGTCGGCGATCACCCGCCCGACCGATGCGGCCGGAAAAGGCTTGTGCATTCCGGCCTGGGGATCGTCGGTGCTGGGTACGCCCGTGTTGAGCACCTTTTCCGCCGGCGCGGATGCGACCAGCGTTGCGCCGGTCAGCTGCTGCAGCCGGGCGATACCGCCGACATGGTCGAAATGCTCATGGCTGATCAGCAAATATTTGATGTCGCCGAGGCGGAAGCCGAGCTGGCGGATATTCTCCGCGACCACCTCCGCGCCCTTTTCGGTCCCTGCGTCGATCAGGACATGGCCCTCGCTGCCGGTCACCAGAATTGCGCTGATGCCGCAGGTGCCGACCAGATAGGTGTTGCCGTGGATTCGAACAGGCGGAGCAGGCTGGTCCCAGTCGGTGGAATCGCCGCACGTCGCGGCCCATTTCGGTCCCCATTCCTCGATCGGATGTATTGGCCGTTCGATCTGGCGCGGCTTCTTGCCGAGCGGGATGCTGACGATTGGAGTCTGGGCCGCGCTCGCTGCAATCGCGGCGGCCAGGAGGCTAGCGAACATAGCTGGCTCCGTTCAAATCGATCACCGACCCGGTCGAGGCGGCCGGGGCGTCGATGGCGAGCCAGCGGATCGCTTCGGCCACCTCGGCGGTGCTGGTCACCCGACCGAGCGGGATGTCGGCGACGATCGCTGCCCCGCCTCGGCCCTGCAGATATTCCTCGGTCATTTCCGATACGGTGAAGCCGGGCGCGACGGCAAACGCGAGGATTCCTTCTCCAGCATAGCCGCGGGCGATGGTCCTGGTCAGGCCGATCAGCGCCGACTTGGACGCGGCATAATGCCAGTGGTTCGGGCTGTCGCCGCGAAAGGCGGCGCGGCTGGCGACATTGACGATCCGGCCGCCGCCCTGTTCGCGGAAATGGCCGACGGCTTGGCGGCACAGATCGGCGGCAGCCTGCAAATTGATGGTCAGCGTCCGTGCCCAGGCTCCGTGCCACTCGTCATCCGAGGCGTCGTCGGCGACGCCTTCGTAGATGCCGGCATTGTTGACCAGCACGTCGATCCGGCCGCCGAGCTGGTCAAGCGCGGCCTGCCAGATGGTGTTCGCAGAGGAGGGGTCGGCGAGGTTGCCGGCGATCAGTTGATCCCCGCCGCTCGTGGAGTGACCGGCAACCTGGTGTCCGGTGGAGCGCAGGAGGTCATAGGTGGCGGCGCCGATGCCCCGGCTCGCTCCGGTGAGGAGAATGTTCATCCCCTCGCTCTGTCATTGCGAGCGTAGCGAAGCAATCCAGTCTTCTTGTTCTCGCCGGATTGCCGCGTCGCCTTCAGCTCCTCGCAATGACGCTTAAGCCGCGAGATGCGCGACGAATTCCTTGGTCTTGCGAGTGAAGTCGGCAATCTGGTCGGTGAATTTGCCGAAGCCGGTTTCCACCTCGTCGATGTCCTTGGCGACCTGTTCGGTGTCGGAGCGGATCGCGGCGATGGTCGAGGACATGGAGTTCGGCGGCCAAGGCGGTTTCGTCGACCGCGGCGGTGATCATCGTCACCGTCTGCGCCTGAAGCTCCATCGCCTGGCGGATGCGGTCGGCCGACGTCTGGACCTCTTCGACCGTGGCGCTGATCGAACCATTGGCTTCGACCGTCTGCCTGGTCGCCTGCTGGATGGCGGTGATCTTGTTGGTGATGTCGTCGGTCGCCCGGGCGGTCTGGGCGGCGAGGCTCTTCACTTCCTGGGCGACGACCGCGAAGCCCCGGCCGGCATCGCCTGCGCGGGCCGCTTCGATGGTCGCGTTCAAGGCGAGCAAATTGGTCTGGCCGGCGATGTCGCGGATCAGGCCGAGGATCGATTTGATCGCTTCGACATGGTTCGACAGCGCCTGCGATACCTCGACCGCTTTCTCGGCCTGTCCTCCGGCGCGGGTCGCGACGCCTGAGGCGACCTCAACCTCGGTCCGGGCATCCTCGATGGCGCGGATCAGCCCCGCCGCAGTCTGCGCTGCCTCGCGCATCGCAATCGCCGACTGCTCGGCCGCCGCGGCAACCTCGCTGGTCTTGCCCAGCATGCCGCGGGCCGAGGAGGCGGTGGCGCGGGTGCGCTCGGTCAGTTGGGTCGATTGGTCGCCGCTCAGCCGAACCAGATCGGCCACGCGGCGCTCGAATTCGCCGCTTTCGCGGCCGCGCGATTCGGCGGCTTCATTGGCTTCGAGCAAGGCCACCTGGGCGAGGATGATGTCGGTTTCGTAAGCGGTAAGCCGCTGCAGCGAGGTCACGCAATCCCGAGCAGCGTTTCAGGCTCCGCGGCGAAATTTTCGAACAGGCGTCCGATGATCGCGCTGATCAGCTGGTCGCGCGTGACGATATAGGCCGGGACCGAGCTTTTGTCGCGGTACAGGCGGCGGCCATATTCGGCGACGCTCTGAATCCATTCGGAATTGACCGGCGAGGTATAATGATGGCGGGTCTTCGCGGCGGCCTCGTCGCCGAATTGCCCGCGCACCTCGGATTCGATGATCTCGCCGGCGTGCGTCCACAGGGCGCGGATGTCGCGTTCGAGCGCACCGCCCTTGTTATAGGCTTCAAGTCGGTTGTTCACCTGGTCGTCCGTCAATGGCTGCGACGCGGTCATGGGGCTGAGCCCTCCCGGTTAGGCGGCGAAGGTTGAAACAAATTCGTTGGTGGCGGAGCGGAAGTCGGCAATGCGCGTCGAGAAGCGGCCGAAGCCCTGCTCCACGCTGTCGATGTCCTTGGCGACCTGTTCGGTGTCGGAGCGGATCGCGGCGATGGTCGAGGACATGGAGTTGGCGGCCAAGGCGGTTTCGTCGACCGCGGCGGTGATCATCGTCACCGTCTGCGCCTGAAGCTCCATCGCCTGGCGGATGCGGTCGGCCGACGTCTGGACCTCCTCGACCGTGGCGCTGATCGAACCATTGGCTTCGACCGTCTGCCTGGTCGCCTGCTGGATGGCGGTGATCTTGTTGGTGATGTCGTCGGTCGCCCGGGCGGTCTGGGCGGCGAGGCTCTTCACTTCCTGGGCGACGACCGCGAAGCCCCGGCCGGCATCGCCTGCGCGGGCAGCTTCGATGGTCGCGTTCAAGGCGAGCAAATTGGTCTGGCCGGCGATGTCGCGGATCAGGCCGAGGATCGATTCGATCGCTTCGACATGGTTCGACAGCGCCTGCGACTGACCTTCGACCGCTTTCTCGGCCTGTCCGCCGGCGCGGGTCGCGACACCTGAGGCGACCTCGACCTCGGTCCGGGCGTCCTCGATGGCGCGGATCAGGCCCGCCGCGGTCTGCGCTGCCTCGCGCATCGCAATCGCCGACTGCTCGGCCGCCGCGGCAACCTCGCTGGTCTTGCCCAGCATGCCGCGGGCGGCGGCACTGGTTTCGACTGCCTGCGAGCGGAGCTGCTCGCTCTCCTTGGTGCAATCCTGGACGACACTCATCACCCGGCCGTTGAATGCTCCGGCCTGGCGCGACTGAGCCAGCTCGCTTTCCTTGCGAGTAATGGTGATCGCGTGATGGATGAAGCAGTCGATTTCGATGGCCTGGATTTCCGACAATGTGCGGGCGAAGCGAACTCGTTGCTCTTCCTCGGCGACCTTTCCACGGAGTGCGGCGTAAGCGGCCTCGGTCTCGGCATTGACCCCGACCAGCAGGGTCGAAAGCGTCAGGCCGCTGCTCAGCGCCTTTTCGACATAGCCGCGCGCCTGTTGCGTCCAATCGACCTGGTCGATCCGCTCGAACTTGCCGGCAATGAATGGAACGATCCGCTCAGCCAGCTGCTCGATCTTGGTATCATCGAACTGGTCGCTCACCTCGGGCGACCTGGCGTAGCGGCGCCAGAATTCTCGCGCCATTTCGATTCCGTCGGCGGAAATTGCGTTCCACAGTTCACGAGCGCGCTCGGGAAGGTCGCCGCTGGTGTCGTACAGGCGAAGGCTCCGCGCCAGATCATATTCGCCGTTCGACGTTCCCTGCACCACATTCGCCATTGGACCTTGAACCTCACCGCAAGAATTCGCCTTGAGGTCCGCTATGCCGGGCAATGGTTAAGGGCCGGTTAGCTCTCGCACCTGAACTTGCCAGCCGCGCCGATGCTGCCTAGGGGTGCACAGCCTTTCCCAACAGCGGTTCGAGGACCCATGAACACCACCCAAGAGCGACCTTTGTCGCCGCATCTGACGATCTGGAAATGGGGGCCGGGCATGCTGGTCTCGATCCTTCACCGCGTGACCGGCGGTGCGCTGACAGTGGTTGGACTGGCGTTTCTGGCCTGGTGGCTGATTGCCCTGGCCGGCGGAGAGCAAGCCTATGCCCGCTTCACCGCTCAGGCCGGTCACCCGATCGGCATGATCGTCCTCGCCGGGCTGACCTGGGCCTTCTGGCAGCACTTCTTCTCGGGCCTCCGCCACCTCGTTCTGGACACGGGCGCTGGTTACGAGCTTCGGATCAACCGTTTCTGGGCGGTGATGACGCTGGTCGGTTCGCTGTTCGCGACCGCGCTCACCTGGTATTTCCTGATTGGAGTTGGCAGATGAGCCGGGCTGAAAGCGCAACGCCGCTCGCGAAGGTCCGCGGGCTGGGGGCTTCGGGCGAAGGCGGTCATCATTGGTTGGAGGAGCGGTTCACCAGCGTGGCCCTCGTGCTGCTGTCGCTGTGGCTGATCTTTTCCATCATCATGCTCCCGGTGCTCGATTACGGCACGCTCCGTGAATGGCTCGGCTCGGCGTGGGGCGCGATCCCGATGACCCTGCTCGTCGTCACCGCGTTCAAGCACGGTCTCGGCGGGCTCAAGGTCGCGGTCGACGATTATGTCCATGACGAGGGCAACCGCATCGGAGTCCATTTTGCGCTCAACATGGCGGCCATAGCAGGTGCCGCAATTGCCCTGTTCGCGCTTGCCAAGATCGTGTTCGGAGCCGCCGCTGCATGACCGCCTACAAGATTATCGACCATGTCTATGATGTCGTCGTGGTCGGCGCCGGCGGGTCGGGCCTTCGGGCGACAATGGGCGCGGCGGAAAAGGGGCTGAAGACCGCCTGCGTTACCAAGGTTTTCCCGACCCGTAGCCACACCGTCGCCGCGCAGGGCGGCATCGCCGCTTCGCTTGGCAACATGGGGCCCGACCACTGGACCTGGCACATGTACGATACCGTGAAGGGCTCCGATTGGCTCGGCGACCAGGACGCGATCGAATATCTGTGCCGCGAGGCGCCGGCGGCCGTTTACGAGCTGGAGCATGCCGGCCTGCCGTTCAGCCGCACTGCGGAGGGCAAGATCTACCAGCGCGCGTTCGGCGGAATGACCCAGAACATGGGCGAGGGGCCCGCTGCGCAGCGGACCTGCGCCGCCGCCGACCGCACTGGGCACGCCATGCTCCACACGCTCTACCAGCAGAGCCTGAAGTATGACGCCGACTTTTTCATCGAATATTTCGCTCTCGACCTGATCATGGAGGACGGCGCGTGCCGCGGCCTGATCGCGCTGTGCCTAGACGACGGCTCAATCCACCGGTTCCGCGCCCAGGCGGTTGTACTGGCGACGGGCGGCTACGGGCGGACCTATTTCTCCTGCACCGGGGCCCACACCTGCACCGGCGACGGCAATGCCATGGTGCTGCGCGCCGGCCTGCCGCTGCAGGACATGGAATTCGTCCAGTTCCATCCGACCGGCGTCTATGGCGTCGGCGTGTTGATCACCGAAGGCGCACGCGGCGAGGGCGGCTACCTCACCAACAGCGAAGGTGAGCGCTTCATGGAGCGCTACGCGCCGTCGGCCAAGGATCTCGCCAGTCGCGACGTCGTGTCGCGCTCGATGGCAATGGAGATCCGGGAAGGCCGAGGGGTCGGCGATCACAAGGATCATATCTATCTTCACCTGGATCATCTCGATCCGAAGATCCTGCATGAGCGGTTACCCGGAATCACCGAGACGGCGAAGGTTTTCGCGGGCATCGACCTCACCCGCCAGCCGATCCCTGTCGTGCCGACCGTCCACTATAATATGGGCGGCATCCCGACCAACTATCATGGTGAGGTCGTCACGCTGAAGGACGGCGAGCCCGACAGCGTCGTCCCCGGCCTGTTCGCGGTGGGCGAGGCAGCTTGTGTTTCGGTTCACGGCGCCAATCGTTTGGGATCGAACAGCCTGATCGACCTGGTGGTATTTGGCCGGGCCGCGGGCCTGAGGCTGGCAGAGGTGATCAAGCCCGGCGCTGCCCAGCCGCAGCTGGCCAAGGACTGTGGCGCGCTGGCGCTCGAGCGGCTCGACAAGTTTCGCGATGCCGGTGGAAGTACCCCGACGGCGGAAATCCGGCTTGAAATGCAGCGCACGATGCAGGCCGACTGCGCGGTGTTCCGCACCGAGCGGACGCTGGCCGAGGGTCAGGCCAAGATCGACGCGGTCTACGCGAAGATGGCCGACGTCCGTGTCTCGGACCGAAGCCTGATCTGGAACAGCGACCTCGTCGAGACGCTCGAGCTCGATAATATGCTAGGGCAAGCGGTGGTCACGATGCATTGCGCCGCCAACCGCAAGGAAAGCCGCGGAGCGCACATGCACGAGGACTTCCCCGAGCGCGACGACCAGAATTGGATGAAGCACACCATCGCCTGGTTCGACGGCTGGGGCGGGCAGGGCGGCGGCGTGAAGATCGATTACCGCCCGGTCCACACTTACACGCTGACCGACGACATCGACTACATCAAACCCAAGGCGCGGGTTTACTAAAGGCGAGACGGCGCCCTTCGTCCAAGCGCCCTTTCTTCGGCGAACAGTTTGTCTAGCCTCTCCCTGGAGCCAGGAAGGCGTGCGATGGTCTTGCGGTGGTCGATAGGAATTTGCGTCGGCTTGAGGCTTTGCGGATCGGCGGCAGGCAGCTAAGCCGCTCCACGCTTATGACCGATCCCAAACCACCCAAACGCATTTTCGCCGAAGCCAGCACCGACGCGCGGGCCGCCAAACATGTGCCGTCATCGCCGCAGACCGAGAGCGCGGCTTACAAGCTGGCCTTTCAGGACACCGAATTCCTGCTGCGCGGCGATTTGCGCCCGGTGCGATTCCAGCTCGAGCTGCTCAAGCCCGAATTGCTGATGAACGAGGCGAACATCGCGTCCACCTTCGTCTTCTATGGCTCGGCACGAGTTCCGGAGCCGTCAAAGGCCAAAGCCTTGCTCGAAGCGGCGCGGACCGATTGGGACCGGAAGGTCGCCGAGCGGTTGATCGCCAAATCCCGATATTATGACGAGGCGCGCAAGCTTGCGGCCAGCGTCAGCCAGTTCCCGGTCGACGAGGATGGCAAGCGCCATTTCGTCGTCTGCTCGGGCGGCGGGCCGTCGTTCATGGAGGCAGCCAACCGTGGGGCGCAGGACGTCGGGGCGGAATCGATCGGGCTGAACATCGTGCTTCCGCACGAACAACTGCCCAACAATTTCGTCACGCCGGACCTGAGCTTCCAATTCCATTATTTCGCGCTGAGGAAGATGCACTTCCTGCTGCGCGCGCGGGCTGTCGCCGTTTTCCCCGGTGGGTTCGGCACGTTCGACGAAATGTTCGAGTTGTTGACCCTGATCCAGACCGGCAAGGTCCGGCCATTGCCGATCCTGCTTTTCGGACGGGAATTCTGGGAGCGAGTGGTCGACTTTCCACGGACTAGCCGAAGAAGGGCGTGATCTCCCCCCACGACCTCGACCTCATCACCTGGGTCGAAACGGCGGAAGAGGCGTGGGACGCCGTCTGCCGCCACTACGAAGTCTGCTAGCGCGCCCGCGCCGCCCGGTAGATCGCGACGAATTCCTCCGGCTTGGTCGATGCGACCTCTTCGCGAATGACGTCCAACGGCAGCTGCTCGGCGCGTTTGAAGCGAATGCAGCTCTTGCCCATGTCGAGCTTCTTGTGCGCCGCCGCCGCGGCGTCCTTCAGCCGCTCGGTCCGTTCCTGGCTGGCATAGACGCAGTTGAGATAAAGGCTGTTGGCGTTCTTCTGCGCGGCCAGTGCGGCATAGGCGAGCGGCTGGCCGTTGTAGGTCGGCCCGCTCATCCCTAGCGGGACCTCCCAGGTGATCATGCCCCAGTTCATCCGCTCGACATAGCCGCTGGGCAGTGCCTGGTTAATGAGGTCGCGCACCGCCTCGATCTCCGAGCGGCGGCCGAGCGGGAGTTCCGCGAGATAGTCGGCGACGGTGGCGGCCTTGGAGCTTACCACCGCCTACATCCTTACTGCGCCGGCTTGGCGGCCTCGCCAGGGGCAGCCTCGCCCTGAAGCGTCCGGCCGCCCTTGGCCGCCTGCGCCTCGTTGAGCACCGGCTCATTCGCGGCCTTCTGCGGCGCCGGCATCGTCGGCTTCGGCGGCCGCCTTGTCGCCCGCCGCGGCCACGTCCGCGGCCGGCGGCGGCGGGACGGTCAGCGAGCCGCCTTTGCTGTTCAGCCACAACATCAGGTCGGCGCGATCCTGCGGATTGCCGAGACCTGCGAAGGTCATCTTGGTGCCCGGCGCGAACTTCTTCGGGTTGGCCAGCCAGGCGGACATCTTGTCCCAATCCCAGGTGCCGCCGACGCCCTTCAGCGCATCGGAATAGGCAAAGCCCGGATGACCGGCGAGCGGCTTGCCCATCGTGCCGAACAGCGCCGGGCCCAGAGCGTTGGCGCCGCCCGGATCGGCATTGTGGCAGGCGGCGCACTTCTTGAACACCGTCTCGCCCTTGGCCGCGTCGGCGCTGGCCAGGTAGAATGCGATCGGCTGCTCGGCCTCCCCGCCTTCGCCCTCAACTTCGACTCCCTCGATCGGGTAACCCATGGTCTCGGGCCGGTGACTGTTGAAAACCTCGCTCGAAACGATCGAGGCGCCCAGCGCGACGATTCCGGCGAACAGGACCCAGCCAGCGATGGTGTTGTTGCGATCGTTCATGAAACCCCGTGCGGCCGAGCCGATTTTGGTTGGATTTGGTCGTGCCCTTTAAGGCCCACTCCCCCTTACTTCAAGCCGTCGACCCATCGTTCCAGCAAGGTCCGCGCGATTGCCGAGCGCGGCGGCGGCAGAAAGGGCGCGGCGGCATCGCCGTCCAGCGCCGCGATTACCTCTTCGCGGCTAAACCAGCGACCGTCGTCGAGCTCATTCATGTCGATGGTCAGCGATTCGCTTTGCGCGTCGGCATGAGCGCCGATCATCAGCGACGAGGGAAACGGCCAGGGCTGGCTGCACAGATAGCGGACATTGGTAACGACAATGCCGGCTTCCTCCCCGAGCTCGCGGGCGACCGCGGCCTCGATCGATTCCCCCGGCTCGACGAACCCGGCGAGCGCCGAATAGCGGCCCGGCGGATAATGCGGCTGGCGGCCGAGCAGCAGGCGGCCGTCATGCTCGGCAAGCATGATCACCACCGGATCGACGCGGGGATAATGCTCGGCGTTGCAACTGCCGCACTTGCGCGACCAGCCACCTCGGTTGGGCCCGGTCATGGTTCCGCAAACCGAACAATGGCCATGACGGCGATGCCAGTTGGCGAGGCTGAGCGCAGCAGCGAAAGTCGGCGCGTCGACAGCGTCGAGCAGCGACAGCAGCTGGAAATGGGCGCGCGCGTCGATGGCGACGGCGGCATCGGGCAGCGATGAGAAGCGTGGGCGGCGGCCGGCGAAGCCGAGGAACAATGGCGGATCACCGATGACCGGGCCCCAACGCAGCTTGCCCTGCTCGTCAATCGCCGGAGCGCCGTTGTCCCAGACGAGTTCGCGTGCCTCTGCGTCGCAGAGCAGAGCCCTGATCGCCACCGGGTCGGCGCGCAGATGATCAGCGCGGTCGAGTCCATCGCCACAGAAAAACGGGTCAGGCGGCAAGGGCGTCCTTTCGTGCACGCAAGGCCTCGGTCGCCTTGACGTAAAGGGTAGGGAGCCCCGCTTCGCCGAGACGATCGATCGGCTGCCACCAGCCTTGGCCAATGGGATCGTCAGCGGCAGCGATGTGGAGGTCGAGCGTGAAATGGGTGAAGCCGTGAGTGATTGCGGCAAGCGCCGGAACGCCCGGCGGTTCGTCGCTCCACTCCGGACCGGGCAGCGCTGCCATCCCGCCGAGCATGCCCTTGGCGGGGCGCCGCACCAGCCAGACCGAGCCATCGCGTTCGATCCACCAGGCGAGGCCGTAGAGGTAGGGCCGCTTGCGCTTCAGCTTGGCAGCGGGAAAAGCCTCGGGGTCGCCGCTCGCGTAGGCGTGGCAGCCATTTGACAAAGGACAGTGGCCGCAATCGGGATTCCTCGAGCGGCAGATCGTCGCGCCAAGGTCCATCATCGCTTGGGCAAAGTCGCCTGGTCGATCCCCGGGCGTCATTGCATCGGTCAGGCCCCGGATTTCGTCGCGGGCGTCACGCAGAGTCCGAGCGACGCCATGGTAGCGGGCAATGACCCGGGCCACATTGGTGTCGATGACCACCGCCCGCTCGCCGAAGGCGATCGCCGCGATGGCGGCTGCGGTATATTCGCCGAGCCCCGGCAATTTCCGGAGTTCGATCTCCGTCCGTGGAAATTCGCCAAGTGCCGCCACGGTTCGGGCACAGGCGATCAGGTTTCGCGCCCGGGCATAATAGCCAAGGCCGGCCCATTCGTGCAGCACTTCCTCGTCAGGGGCGGCGGCGAGCGCCTCGATGGTCGGCCAGCGACGAAGGAAGCGGCGAAATCGCGGCTTCACGGTGGCGACCGTGGTTTGCTGCAGCATCACCTCGCTAAGCCAGACGACATAAGGATCGGGCGGCGGACTGTCGGGCGGGCTCCGCCATGGCAGGGACCTGGCGTTCAGATCATAATGGTCAAGCAGTCGCTCGGCAGAGAGTTGTTGTCGAGATAGCTGCTTCGCAGCACTGGCGGGCATGAAATCGCTATGGCATGGTCGAAGCCGATGGCGAAGTCCCCGCGTTCCGAATCCGGCAAAGATGCTCCGCGCCGCGGCTATGCCCGCTCGGCAGGCGACCTCGTCGGCGACGTCGCTGGGCTGACCTTCAAGCGGTTCGGATTCGTCCAGGGCGCGGTGGTCAGTCGCTGGGGAGAGATCGTCGGCGAGCGCTACGCCAGGGTTTCGACCCCCGAATCGATCCGTTTCCCGGGCGGCAAGAAGGCCGGCGGCACGCTGACCCTCAGCGTCGAGGGCGCCCATGCCCCGCTGATCCAGCATCTGGCGCCGATGATCATCGAGCGGGTCAATCGCTTTTTCGGCTATGAAGCGATCGACAAGGTTGCCTTTCGCCAGGGACGGGCAAGCAGAGCCGAGCCAAAGCTGCAGCGGCCGGCGGCCGCGCCGGTCCCCAGGGAGCTTGGCGAGGGCCTGCGCCAGATCGCCGATCCCGAACTTCGCGCCTGCCTTGAATCCCTGGCGTCGAAACTGGCCGGTTCACGCGGCGTTCCGGCAGTCGACGATATTTCCACCACCACCATTCCCGTGATCCGGAGCAAATGAATGAAGACCGTCAAACTGATGCTGGCCTCGGCCGCAATCCTGTCGAGCGCGGCGTGCAATGCCGAAAAAGGTAGTGAGACAACGACCGCCCCGGAAGTCACTGCCGCAGCGGTGCCTGCGCCCAACAATGGCGACTGGTCGACGGTCGTCACCAAGACGCCGGAAGGCGGCTTCCTGATGGGCAATCCCAATGCCAAGGTGAAGCTGGTTGAATTCGGATCGTTGACCTGTCCGCACTGCGCCGAGTTCGAGCATCAAGGCGGCAAGGCGCTGGTCGACAATTATGTGAAGAAGGGCCTGGTTAGCTGGGAATTCCGCAACTTCGTCCGCGACCCGTTCGACATGACCGCGACCCTGCTCGCTCGCTGCGGGGGCGAGGCGAGCTTCTTCGGCCTGACCCGCAACCTGTTCACCGACCAGAAGGATTGGATTGGCAAGATCCAAGCCGCTGACCCTGCCCAGATGCAGGCGCTTCAGACCATGCCCCCCGCGCAGCAGTTCTCGACGATCGCCGACCTGGGCGGGCTCAAGCAATACGCATCGATGCGCGGCGTACCGCGGGCCAAGGCGGAACAGTGCCTGGCCAACGAGGCCGAGGTGAACCAGCTGGTGCAGATGAACACCGATGCCGGAGCCTATAATATTCCGGGAACGCCTGCCTTCCTGATCAATAATGCACTGGTCGAGCAGGCCGCCACCTGGGGTGCGCTGGAGCCCAGGATCAAGGAAGCTCTCGCCAGCTAAAATGGGAATTAGGGGGCTCGTCCTTTGCGCTTCCGCCGCCTGAAACTCAGCGGCTTCAAAAGCTTCGTCGAGCCCGCCGAGCTGCGCATCGAGCCGGGGCTGACGGGGGTCGTCGGTCCCAACGGCTGCGGCAAGTCCAACCTGCTCGAAGCGATCCGCTGGGTTATGGGCGAAGGATCGCCCAAATCGCTGCGCGGCGGCGGGATGGAGGACGTCATTTTTGCCGGCACCGCGACCCGGCCGGCGCGCGACTTCGCCGAAGTTTCGCTGCTGATCGAGCGGACGGTGAGCGAAAGCGACGACGGGGCCGAGGGGGAGAGCGAAGTCACTCGGCGGATCGAGCGCGGCGCGGGCTCAGCCTATCGCATTGACGGCCGCGATGTCCGGCAGAAGGACGTGTCCTTGCTGTTCGCCGACGCGGCGACCGGCGCCCATTCGCCCGCGCTGGTCAGCCAGGGGCGGATCGGCGCGGTGATCGCCGCCAAGCCGGTCGAGCGGCGGATGATGCTTGAGGAAGCAGCCGGAATCTCGGGCCTCCACGCCCGGCGCAAGGATGCCGAGCAGAAGCTGCGAGCGACCGAGGCCAATCTTCAGCGGCTCGACGAATTGCTGACCGAGCAGGAGGCGCGGGCCTCGGCGCTTCGGCGGCAGGCCCGCGCGGCAGAACGTTACCGGGCGCTGACCGACAAGATACGACTGGCCGAGGGCAAGCTGGTCTTTGCTCGCTGGGCAGAAGCCGACCATGCGGCGGCCGAGGCGGCGGAGGAGGCGAAGGCGGCCGAAGTCGAGGTTGGCCGGCTGCAACAGGAAGTCCACACTGCACAATCCCTTCAAGAGCATGCGGCCGCCGCCTTGGCCGAACGGCGGGATGCGGCGGTGGCGGCGCGCGATGCGGGCCGGACGCTGGCGCATGAGCTGGCGACCGCGCGGGCCAAGCGCGACACGGTCGTCCGGCGGCTGGCGGAACTGGAGCGGCAATCCCAGGCATTGTCGGCCGAAACCGCGCGCGAAGTAGCGCTCAAGGCCGACGCGGCGCGTGCGGTCGAAACGCTCGAGCAGGAACGGCGGGCGATCGAGGAAAGGCTCGCCGATGCCGAGACCATTGCTGCCCGAATTGCTTCCGAGCTGACCGCAGCCGAAGCGGTATCGCGCGACGCCGAGGCGGCACTGGCCGGCGTACTGGCCCGTGAGGCAGCGATGCGCGCCGAGCGGCGAGTTGCCGAGGCGGCGGTGGAAGCGGCGCAGGCTCAGGCGGCGCGGGTCACTGCGGAAAACGACCGCCTTACGCAACAACTCGCGTCGATCGGCGAAGGGAACGAGCAGCGGACCGCGATCGACGATGCGCGCCGCGCCGCCGAAGCAGCAGCGCACGAGCTGGCCGAAGCCGAGGCTTCGCTCGCCCGCGCCGAGCAGCAGCGCGCGGAGGCGGCGACAGCCCGCGATGAGTTCAGAAAGCCGTCTGGCGGCGGCGCGGGCAGCGCTCAGCGCCGCGAAAGCCGAGCGTGATGCGCTGGCACGGGCGCTCGATCACGGCGGCGGCGCTGCACTGGCGGAATTGACGGCGGCGCCCGGCTACGAACGGGCGCTCGCTGCCGCGCTGGGTGAGGACATTGAAGGAAGTCTTGGCGGCGACGGGCCGCGGCGCTGGCAGGGCAGCGAGCCCCAGGCGGGCGACCCGCCACTGGCGGCCGGGCTGGAACGGCTGCTTGACCATGTCCAGGCGCCGGCAGCGCTTCGTCGCAGGCTGGCGCAGGTCGGCGTCGCTGACGAGGACCGGGGCCAGGTGCTTGCCGTCGGTCAGCGGCTGGTGACTCGCGATGGCGTGATGCGGCGCTGGGACGGGTTCGTCAGCGTCGGCGGGGGCGCGGCGGCGGCCGAGCGGCTACTCCGCGCCAACCGGCTGGCTGAGATCGACCGGCAATTGCCCGCCCTGGAGCAGGCAGTCGGCAAGGCCGAAGCGGCGCGCGATTCTGCGGCGACCGCCGTCGATACCAATCGCAAGGAAGCCGAAGCAGCGCGGGCTGCTGCGGCCAACGCGGAGCGCGCCGGGCGGGATGCGGCGCGAGCCGGGGACTCGGCGGTGGCGGCGCTCGAGCGCCTCGATGCGCAGCGCGCCGCGCTCGAGGAACGCAGGGCCGATCTCGCGCCGCTGGCCGAGGCGGCTGAGGGCGCGGTCGAGGTGGCCCGACAGGGCCTCGCAGCGCTGCCCGATCCAGACACATTGCAAGCCGAAGTCGAGGCGGCGCGAGCCCAGGCGATGGAAGCAGGAGAGGCGGTCGCCGATTGCCGCGCCCGTTCTGCGACGCGGGCGCGCGAGACGGCCGCCGACCGCGAACGTCACGCCGCCGCCGGACGCGAATCCGGCGAATGGCGCACGCGCGGACTGCAGGCCGAGCAACGGCTCGCGGAAACAGCTGCCCGGGCGATGGCGATGGAGGAGGAGCAGGAGGAACTGGCCGGCGAGCCCGTCCGTCATGCCGCCGACATCGAACGGCTGGAAAAGGCAGCCGGCGAGAGCGAAGCGGAAATTTCGAAGACTGCCGATGCCGAACGCCAGGCACAGGAAGCGGTCGCCGTCGCGGGTCGCGCGCTGGCCGAGGCCGGCGAGGCTTTCGCCGCTGCGCGCGAAGGTCGGGCCGGAGCAGCGGCCCGCGCCGACGCCCAGATTGCCCGTCGAATGGAATATGCTCGGGTGTGCGGAGAGCGGTTCGAATGCCCGCCGCCGCTGCTGCCCGAACGGCTGGGGTTCGACGCGGACAATCTCGGTGACCCGGAGGTCGAAAAGGAAACGCTCGACCGGCTGACCGCCGATCGCGAGCGGATCGGGCCGGTCAACCTGGTCGCCGAGCAGGAGCTGGCCGAACTCGATACCAGCCGCGAGACCAATGTCGCCGAGAAGGAGGAACTGGCCCAGGCGATCCTCCGCTTGCGCGGGTCCATCGGCAGTCTGAACCGCGAAGGGCGGGTGCGGCTGCTGGACGCGTTCGAGAAGGTCGATCGCCATTTCCGCAGCCTGTTCACCACTTTGTTCGACGGCGGCCAGGCGCATCTCGAGCTGGTCGAAAGCGACGATCCGCTCGAGGCGGGGCTGGAGATCATGGCGCAGCCGCCGGGCAAGCGGCTCAGCGCGCTGACCTTGCTGTCCGGCGGCGAGCAGGCGCTGACCGCGGTAGCGCTGATTTTTGCCCTGTTCCTGACCAATCCCGCGCCGATCTGCGTGCTCGACGAGGTTGATGCGCCTTTGGACGACGCCAATGTCGACCGCTTCTGCGACCTGCTCGACCGGATGAGCGGGGAGACCGACACTCGCTACCTGATCGTCACCCACAATGCCGTGACGATGGCCCGAATGCACCGCCTCTACGGCGTGACGATGATCGAGCGCGGCGTCAGCCGATTGGTCTCGGTCGACCTCGGTGGTGCGGAGGAGCTATTAGCGGCGGAGTGACCAGATTGTTCGTCCCGCCGCATCCGCCCCGCCGGCCGAGGCCGGTGGCGAGCTGGCGCGGGTTCTTCGGGGAGCGGGCGCGGACGGCGGTCTATGGCTGGTCGCAATTCGCGTTCGAGACCGATCACCTCAAACGCAACATTCTCGGCTTCCAGGTCCATGTCCTGCTCGACCCCGACATGGTCGAGCATGTGCTGCTCGACAACGCCGCCAATTATGTGAAGCCGGACATCGTCAAGCAGCTGCTCGATCCGATCATCGGCGAGGGCCTGCTGACCTCCGACCGCGAGCTGTGGCGCGAGCAAAGGCGGATTGTCGCCGCCAGCTTCTCTCCCGCGGCGGTCGAGGCGCAACGGGGAATGTTCGTCCAGGCGGCGCATGGGGCAATGTCCGGATGGATCGATGGCGAGCGCCGCGACATGGCCGCGGAGGCGACTCTAACGACCATGACAGTGATCGCGCTCGCCCTGTTCGGCGGGGATCCGCGGCTGACCTCCGAACAAGCGATGCGGCATATCGCGGCGGCGATCGAAGGCTTCTCAGAGGCCAGGATGCTGGCCCTGCTGCGCCTGCCGCAATTTCCAATCACTCCTAAGGGACGTGCCGGGAAGCGCGGCCAGATATTCCTCCGCAAGACGCTGACGGACGTAGTCGACGACCGCTGGAGCGGGCGGATGAGCGGCGATTTCCTTAGCGGCATGATCGATGCGCTCCGCGAGCGCTTCCCGCCCGAGCAGGCCCGGGCGCTGGCCGTCGACAATGCCGCGACCTTCTATCTCGCGGGTCATGAGACCACCGCCAATGCGCTGACCTGGACCCTCTTCCTGCTCGCCGCCCAGCCTGAGTTGCAGGAACAGGTGGCCGAGGAAGCACGGTCCGCACTCGCTGAAGGGGCCGAAGATGACGTTGCCGATCGAGTGCCCAGGCTTCGCTTGTTCCTGAGCGAGTTGCTTCGCCTCTATCCACCGGTGCCGCGGTTCGATCGGCAGGCGGTCGGACACGACCGGCTTGGCGATGTCGAAGTCGAGCCGGGCGACATCGTCTCGATCTGGCCATGGCTGCTTCACCGGCACGCCAGGCTGTGGGACGATCCCGATGCGTTCGACATCGATCGGTTCGCGGAGAAGAGCGGGCGGCACCGCTTCCAGTATCTGCCGTTCGGCGCTGGCCCGCGCACCTGCGTCGGTGCGCAATTCGCGACCGCCGAAGCGCTCACCATCCTTGCCCATTGGCTGGGCCAATGGCGGTTCGTCGATGCCGGCCATCACGTGCGGGCCGCAGGGATGGTCACCCTTCGACCCGCCGGTGGCTTGCCGCTGATCCTCGAGCGCCGCTGAAAGATCGTTTCGGCATAGATTCGCTATTGCGAATGACTATCAGTAACGCTAGGCGCTCCCCAATACCGATATCGGTTCAAAGGGGAAATCAAATGTTTCGCGCCCTGTCCGTGCTGCTGCTTGCCACCACCATGCTGGCCAGTCCGGTCCATGCTGCCGAGGTCGGCACGGAGGCATCGGAGCAGGGCGAGACCATCGTCGTCACCGGCCAGCGCGAGGAATATGGGGTCAAGTCGACCAGCACCGCGACCCGCACCAACACCGATATCAAGGATATCCCTCAAGCGCTGACCGTCGTGTCCGAGAGTCAGATCGAGGACCAGCAGCTCCGCTCGATCGCCGACCTGCTCTACTTCGTCCCCGGCGCCACGCCCGGCACCGGCGAAGCCAACCGCGACCAGATCACGCTGCGCGGGAACAACACGACCGCCGACTTCTTCGTCAATGGCCTCCGCGACGACGTTCAGTATTTCCGCGACTTCTACAATGTCGACCGGGTCGAGGTGCTGAAGGGGCCCAACGCGATGATATTCGGCCGCGGCGGCGGCGGCGGAATCGTCAACCGGGTGACCAAGCGCTCCAGCCTCGGCACCTATCGGCAGCTGATCGCGGCGATCGACAGCTATGGCGGCTTTCGGCTGACCGGTGACGTCGACCAGCCCCTTGCCGGAAATGTCGGACTGCGCGTCAACGGCATGTATGAGAATGGCGACAGCTACCGCCATCATGTCGATCTCAAGCGCTACGGTATCAACCCGACGGTCGGCATCATGGCTGGGGAGGATACGCGGATCGACCTCAGCTATGAATATCTCCACGACCGCCGCACCACCGATCGCGGCGTTCCGTCGGTAACCGATGGCAATCCGCTAACCGTCGACGAGCCTCTCGATGGCTTTGACAAGACCTTCTTCGGCGATCCTGACAAAAGCTATGCCAAGGCCGACGTCCACCTCTTGAGCTTCGCGATCGAGCATCAGTTCAGCGAAGGTCTGACCCTCAAGAACCGGACGATGTTCGGCGATTATGACAAATTCTACCAGAACGTCTTCCCGAACGGCGCGGCCAATGGCGGCGGCACGGTCGCGCTATCGGCTTACAACGATACGACCGATCGCCGGAACCTGATCAGCCAGACCGACCTGATCTGGGAGAACCGCCTGGGCGGGATAGACCAGACGATCCTGGTCGGTTTCGAGCTCGGCCAGCAGAAGAGCCGCCAGCGCCGTCTGAACGGGTTCTTCCAGCCAAATGACGCCGGATCGCTCACGGTCCCACTGTCTGACCCGACGGTCGATGCGGACGTGGTGTTCTTTCCATTCAACACCGGCGGCGCCTGCCGCCCCAGCGTTTCGGCAGCAGGTTGCACCGCAACCAACTTCGTCAGGGGCAAGGCAAACATCGCGGCAGTCTACATCCAGGATCAGGTCCGCATCTCGCCGATGTTCGAGATTGTCGCCGGATTGCGGTTCGATCGTTTCGAGCTCGACATCACCAACCTCAACAATGGCGACGAGTTTGGCCGCACCGACAATCTCTGGTCGCCGCGCCTCGGCCTGATCTTCAAGCCGATGCCCAACCTGTCGCTGTACGCAAGCTATTCCCGCTCCTATTTGCCGCAGTCGGGCGACCAGTTCAGCGGGCTGACCATAACGACCGAATCGCTAAAGCCCGAACGGTTCGATAATTATGAGCTCGGCGCCAAGTGGGAGCCGGTCGAAGGCCTGCTCGCCACGGTCGCCATCTACCGGCTCGATCGCACCAACACGCGCGCCACCGACCCGGCCAATCCCCAATTGACCGTCCTCACCGGAGAGCAGCGCAGCAAGGGAATTGAGCTGGGCCTCGAACGCAGCATCAGCGACGACTGGCAGATCTCGGCGGGTTATGCCTGGCAGAAGGCGGAGATCACAGAGACGACCACCGCAGCTCCCGAGGGTCGCGAAGTGCCGCTGGTGCCCCGACACAGCTTCTCGCTGTGGAGCCGCTACGATTTCACCAGGCAGCTAAGCGCCGGCCTCGGCGTGGTGGCTCGATCGAAGTCCTACGCGTCGATCAGCAATGCCGTGAAGCTGGACGGCTACGCGCGCGTCGACGCAGCGATCTTCTACCAGGTCACCAAGGACATAGAGGCGCAGGTCAACGTGGAGAACATCTTCGGCGCCGACTATTTCCCGAATGCCCACAGCGACAATAATATCGCGCCGGGCGCCCCGACGAACGTCAAGGCGGCGGTTCGGCTCAGCTTCTGAGCAGTACCCCGGCGAAGGCCGGGGTCCAGGAGCCCAGCGGGCTTCCCCACTGCGAGCAATATGCCTGTGGCATTGGATCTCGTGGCCTTTCCGCCTGAATTCCTGGAACCCGGCTATCGCCGGGCCTGGACCCCGGCCTTCGCCGGGGAACTATTCCGCCAGCTGCTCAGCGCGCTTTCGAATTCGCTTGAGGTCGGCGACGAATAGCTGCCGACCCTCGCGTCGTGCCCGCTCGTCGGGCATTCGGAGGAGCGCACTCGGGTGAGTCGTCACCCAGCACTCGCTGCCGTCGGCCAGCCTCTGCGGTTCGCCACGAAGCTTGCCGATGGTCACGATCTTGCCGAACAGAGATCGTGCCGCCGTCGCGCCAAGAGCGACCGTCAACGGCGGCCGGATCAGATCGAGTTCCTGTTCCAGCCACCAGCGGCATGCCTTGATCTCGCCGCCGTCGGGTTTGCTGTGCAGCCGTCGCTTGCCGCGCTGGACGAATTTGAAATGCTTGACCGCGTTGGTGACATATGTCCGCGCCCGATCGATCCCCGCCTCTTCCAGCGACGCGTTGAACAAGGCGCCGCAGGACCCACGAAGGGCCGACCGGCTAGATCCTCCTGGTCGCCCGGTTGCTCGCCGACAAACAGGATGAGGGAATCAAGGGGTCCTTCGCCGAACACCGTCTGCGTAGCGCATTTGTAAAGGTTGCAGCGGGTGCAAACGTCCGCCTCCGCTTTCAATTCCTTCCATGCGGTCGCGATGTTGCCGGGCATCAACCCTTCCACTGGGCCGGGAACTGGCGCTTCAACGCCGCCAGCTTCGGCCTGTCGTGGATAACGATATAGGGGTGCGCCGGGTTTCGGCGCATGAAATCCTGGTGATAGGGTTCGGCCTCGACAAACGGCCCTTGCTCGATGCGGGTCGCGATTGGGCTGCTGAATACACGCGCCTTGCCCAATTGCCCGATATAGGCCCTTGCGACCCGAGCCTGCGCTGCTGATTGAGGAAAGATCGCCGTTCGATATTGCGGTCCGACGTCGGGGCCCTGGCGGTTCACCTCGGTTGGATCGTGGGCGACCGAAAAGAAAATGCGAAGCAGCTCCGAGTAGCCGATTTTTTTAGGATCGAAGACGATCCGTACTGCTTCGGCCTTGCCCGATTTGCCGCTCGATACGCTCGCATAGTCGGCCGCCGAGGATTTGCCGCCCGCATAGCCGGAGCGGACGTCGATCACACCCTTCACATGTTCATAGACGCCTTCGACGCCCCAGAAACAGCCACCGGCCAGCACCGCGACCTCACGGCCGGCGCGGGCAGGCTCGGTCACCTGGGCTGGCGGCACGCGGTTCGATGCTTCGGCATTCGACTGGCGGCTGTTGACCAGCGCCGGCAATCCGATTGCCGCAGCCGCGACGGCAATGGCGGCGCCGAACTTTACCGTTGGAGTCATGGGAATCTCCTCATCTGCCCTTTATCAGTTCGTTCGAGCGCGGACCAAGGTTACAGACCGCCCTTCGTCGAAAGTCAGGTTGCGGTGGGCATCGCGCAGCTTAGGTTGACCGCGAGAAGGGGGATTCAGTCCATGAAGGTTCGCCACAAGCTGCTTGCCGCTGCCATGCTTGCTCTCGCTGCCCCGGCCCTGGCCGGACCGGCCGAGGATTTCCAGGCTCTTCAGGATCAATATTGGGCGGCGACGCTGCGCAACTCGCCGACCCTGGCGAGCGGTGCCGGGGTTAGCAGCTATGACGCCGAGCTTGACGTCCTCAGCCTTGCCGAGATGGACCGGCAGGCCGCGGAAGCGGCTGCGTTCCTTGGACGCCTCAACGCCATCCCGGTCGCCTCGCTGTCGCCCGCCGAGCAAGCCAATTACCTGATCCTCAAACGCACGCTCGAAAATTCGATTGAGGCCAACCGCTTCGGCCATCGGCAGATGCTTTATTCGACGCTAGGCAGCTATCACGATTTCCTCGCCGGCATTGCCGAGAACCAGCCGTTCCGGACGCTGGCGGACTATCAGAACTATCTGAAGCGGATCGCGCTCGTGCCCCAGCGAATGGAGGCCTATGGCGAGATCAGCGTCAAGGCGGCTCGCGAGGGCTACACTCAGCCTTGCGTCACGCTGGCCGGCTTTCCCGCCACAATCCGCGGATCGATCGCCGCTGACCCCGCGCAGTCGCGTTTCTACCTGCCGTTCGCGGGTCCGAAGCCATCGTACATAACCGAGTCGCAATGGAACGTCCTCAAGGCTGAGGCGGCTGGCTTGATCCGCGACCGCTTAAACCCCTCCTATGAAACCTTCGGACGCCTCTACGATGCACGGCTGGCAGCCCAGTGCCGCAAGGACATCGGCATTGCCTCGACGCCCCAGGGGAAGGATTATTACGCCTATCTCGTCCGCAACTTCACCACGACCGCGCTGACGCCCGACGAGATCCATCAGATCGGGCTGAAGGAGGTCGCCAAGATCCGCGCCGACATGGTTGAAGTGGCGCGCAAGGCGGGGTTCGCCAGCCGCGAGGCAATGATCGCCGACATGCGAACCAACCCGAAATTCTTCGTCTCCACGCCCGAGGCTCTGCTCAGGGAGACCGCGGTCATCACCAAGACCATTGACGGCAAGATGCCCTCGCTGTTCACCCGCCTGCCGCGGTTACCCTACGGTATCCGGCCGATGGCCGCGGCAACCGCGCCGGGCGACACCACTGCGCGCTATCAGCCCGGCAGCCCCGATGCAGGCCTGGCCGGCTTCTACCTCGTCAATACTACCAAGCTCGATCAGCGGCCTTTGTGGGAGATTCCGGTGCTGTCCGTCCATGAGGCGGTGCCCGGGCACCATATGCAAATCGCTCTCCAGCAGGAGCTGGAGATGCCCGCGTGGCGCAAATATACGACCTTCTTCACCGTCTTCGTCGAAGGCTGGGGCCTTTACTCCGAGCGGCTCGGGATCGACCTTGGGCTTTACGACACGCCGCAGAAGGAAATGGGCCGGCTTGGCTACCAGATGTGGCGAGCAGCGCGGCTGGTGGTTGACACCGGAATCCATTCGAAGGGTTGGACCAAGGATCGGGCGGTTGCCTTCATGAAGGACAATACGACACTGACCGACGCCAATATCGACGCGGAGGTCAACCGCTACATCTCCAATCCCGGCCAGGCGCTGGCCTACAAGATCGGCCAGCTGAAGATCGAGGAGCTGCGCGCTCGGGCCGAGGGCCAGTTGGGCGCCAAGTTCGACCTCAGGCGGTTCCACGATGCGGTGTTGGGACGGGGGGCGGTTCCGCTGGATACGCTCGAAGCGCAGATCAACGCCTGGATCGAGGAAGAGAAGGCGCGGAGTTAGCCGATCCTCCCTGAGCTTGATCGGAGGGGACATGGCGCGGAGCGGTATCGTGGAGGGGCCCCTCCGTCACGCCTTCGGCGCGCCACCTCCCCGAGGCAAGCTCGGGGACGATTAACCTCACTCTTCGGGAGGAGTTGCGCCCTCGATCTCTTCCTGACGCTCCTTGACCGCCTGATTGATCAACTGCTGGGTGCAGCCGGTGAAGCCGGCCGGGCCGACCGGAGAACAGCTGTTGATGCCGGTCCGGCCATAGGTTTCGAACGCGATGGCGCGGTTGGCCCAGGATTTGCGCGACTGGCGCGAGCCGCCCTGCCGGTAGCGCTCGGGAATTCGATAGCGTTCGGCTTCCGGCTTGCGGGCGCAGACGACCACCTCATCGTCGGTTGAGCGGGGGCAGGGGTCGGTGCCGTAAACGATGATTTCGCTGATCCTGCCGCTTTGGGCAAGCGCCGGAGCCGGGGCCGCCAACCCCGCCAGGGTTGCTGCAATGCCCGCTGCGGAAAGGGTAAGATACGGCAGTTTCGACATGGTCACAGGCTTCCTTCGCAAGGGAATAAGCGGTCGAATTGCCGTCCCGGTTCCCGTCATATGCGTTTCGACAATTCGATTGCTACCCGGCAGCCGGCGCGAATTGCGGCAGTCAGGAGCGGATAGCCGATGGTTTCCTCTGCGCCATGCGCACGCGCGGTCGCGCGATGCTCCAGCTCCTCGGCCTGAAAATCGGCGATGTCGGCCGCGAGCTCAGGGTCTTCGTCGCCCAGCTCGGCGAGCTGCTCCGAATAGTGGCGGTCGATCTCGGTCTCAACCGCGTCGGTGCAGGCCATCGCCGCCTTTTCACTGATGAGGGCAGTCGCGGCGCCGAGAGCGAAGCCTGCGGCCTTCCATAGCGGCTGGAGCGCGGTCGGCCGGACCCGACGCTCAGCCATCAGCGCGTCGAACCGGTCGAGATGACGCTGTTCCTGTGCCGCCATCCGGGCGATCTGGTGGGCTGCCGGAGAGCTTCGGCCGAGCACGGCCAGCTGGCCGGCATAGATTCGCGCCGCGCCATATTCGCCGGCCTGGTTGACGCGCAGCATCGATTCCCGGTCCGGCCGCTTGTCGCCGGGGCGCCAGGCGCTCATCATGCCCGGCGCCCTGCGAGCGATGCGATCAGCGCTGCGCCGCAGAGGGAAAGGATGGCGTTCCAGCCGGCCATCGAAATGCCCAGCAGCGACCATTGCACCTGGTCGCAGCGGACCAGCGGGACGTTCAATATGTCCTGCAGGGTGACGGCGCCGGTCGCGGTGCACTGGGTAATGCCCTCCCAATACCCAAGCTCGACTCCGGCGTGGAACACGCCGATCGCGCCAGAGACCGCGATCGCCAGCGCGGCCGCCAGCACCAACGGCCGGATTCGCGGTGAGCTGATGGGAGAGACCAAAGCGCCGATCGCCAGCAGGATCGCGACGGCGTGCGGCCATCGCTGCCAGTAGCACATCTCGCACGGGTAGAGCCCGCCGGCATATTGGGAGAGCAAGGCGCCCCCCAGCAATGCGCCCGGAACCAGCAAGGCCAGTAGGCGCGCCTGCTTGAGGCGCGCCGCGCCTTTCGGCTCCGGCGGTGCAAGCATCAGCGCGAGGCCGTCTTCTTGGCGATCTGAACGGGCGGCGGACCAAGACGCTTGAGGGTCTTCAGCGCGTAATCGAGCTGGTAATCCTCGACACCCTTCTTCTTGAGGTCGGCGGCGGTCATGAGGAAGCGGGGATCGGGCGTGCTGTCATCTTCCAGCACCTCGTCCTTGATCTTCGCCTGGCTGACCAGGTGGCGGCGGAGGTCAGCCTCGCGCAGCTTCGGCCGCGACTTGTAATCCTCGTCGCTGAGCTGCGGCACGGCGATGTCGGGATCGATCCCGCCAGCCTGCACCGATTTGCCCGAAGGCGTGTAGTAGCGTGCGGTGGTCAGGCGGAGCGCCGACTGCGGCCCGGTCTGGATCACACTTTGCACCGATCCCTTGCCGAAACTGCGCTCCCCCATGACGATCGCGCGGCGATGATCCTGCAGCGCGCCGGCGACGATTTCCGCCGCCGAGGCAGAGCCGGCGTCGACCAGCACGATGACTGGCCTGCCCTTCGCCAGGTCGCCCGGCTTGGCATAGAAGCGCTCGATGTCTCCAGCCTCGCGGCCGCGCTCGGACACGATCTCGCCCTGCTCGAGGAAGGCGTCGCTGACCTCGATCGCCTGATCGAGCAGGCCGCCTGGGTTGGACCGAAGGTCGACGATATAGCCAAGCGCCTTGCCGCCGGTAGCCTTGTCGATTCCGACCAGCGCTTCGCGGGTCAACGCTCCGGTCTGGGCCGAGAAGCCGTTGACGTTGATGATCCCGACGTTCTCCTTCACCTCCCACTTGACCGGCTTGAGCTCGATGCGCTCGCGGGTGATTGCAACATCAAATGGCTTGTCGCGGCCCGGGCGGACGATGGTCAGCTTTATCGACGTGCCGGGCTTGCCGCGCATCTTCTCGACCGCCTCGTCGAGCGTGAAGCCATAGAGGAACTCACCGTCGATGTGGGTGATGTAGTCGCCGGCTTTGATCCCGGCGCGGTCGGCCGGCGTGTCCTCGGTCGGTGCAATGACCTTGACCGCTCCATCCTCGGTAGAAACGGTGAGGCCGAGACCGCCATAATTGCCCTCGGTGGTGGTCTTGAGCTGGGTGAAGTCGGATGCCTCGGCATAGCTAGAATGGGGATCGAGCGCGGACAGCATGCCGTCGATCGCCCCCTTGATCAGCGTATGGTCGTCTACCTTGTCGACATAATTGGCGCGGACCCGCTCGAACACGCTGAAGAAGGTCTCCAGCTCCTTCTGCGTGTCGGTTTCGGCAGCGGCCATCGCGGTCGTCGCCAGGGGGACCATCGCCAGCGCGCCGACAAGGGCGAGGGGCGGGAGAAGCTTGGCAAGGCGTTGCATCATGAATTCCTGTCAGTGCGTCGCGTCATAGATTAGCGGTTGTTGCCGCCATTTGACAGCGGAACAGATGAAGCTGCGATGAAGGCGGGCGAAATCGGCCGCCCGTCTCGCCGCAATTCCACCCCGATTGGGCCCAGTGCGCGGCCCAGAAACTCGCCCCGGCGGACCTTGGTTCCCTTCGGTCGATCGCTTGCCACCCCAAGGAGCAGGCTGGTCCATCCCTTGCCGTGGTCGATGATGACCAGGCCATCCTGCCCGCGATACGGGGCTGCGAAGACGATCTTTCCGTCGGCGGGAACAATCACATCGGCCCTGCGCGGCGTGTCGAAACGCAATCCGCGCGAGACGATTCCGGCGCGGTTGACCGACCCCAGGCCGTCGACCAGGCGCACCGAAACCGGCAGGCTATAGGCAAAATCGCTCGGCGGGAGCGCCGAGTTCCCGCGCATCGGCCGGGCTGGGGCAAAATCGAGCCTTGCGAGCGCGCCGGCGGCAGCCTGCGCAGTCCGATGCGCCGCTGCTTCGCTGGCGGCCGATTCCAGACGCTCACTGCTGGCCAGCACACGGTCGCCGGCGCCGAACGCCTTCCCGGATAGGACAGACGCTCGCCGCGCGGCCCTGTCCTCCAGCTCGGCGAACCGTTGCTGGCGGTGGGCAAGCTCTTCCCGGCTGCTAGCGAGTTCGTCCCGGGCCGCGTCCGCCGACGTTGCAAGCCGTCGCCGCTCCGCCAACTCGTCCTTGAGCAGGGCGCTTCGCTGTTCGATCACCGGCATGGTCGTGTCGAGCAGCGCCTTGACCCGCACGATCTCATCGACCGAACCATGGTCGGCGAGGGCCAGCAGGGGCGGCTGGCGGCCCATCGTCGCCAGACCCGCGAGCAAGGCGGCCAACGGGGCGCGGCGGGTCGCCAGCCGCTGTTCGGTCAAGGCCACTCGAGCCTGAGCGAGGCGTAAATTTGCGTCGGATTGGCTGATTTTGGCCTCGGCCTCCTCGATGGCGGCGGCTGCGACGGCCCGTTCGGCCCGAAGCTTAGCGGCCTCGTCACCGGCCCTGGCTGCCGCTGCTTCCAAGTCCCTCAGTCTTGTAGTCGCAGCCACTGCCTCGCTTCGAGCTCTCGCAAGCGTCGTGTTGGCGGATTCCCCCGCGGGAGCCACGGGCGCGCTGGCCGCGGCGAGCAGTGTTGGCGCGGCGAGTAGAGGCAAGGGCAGCGATCCGGCGCATCATCCTTCGCGATGGTAGGGATGATTGGCAAGGATGCTAGTCGCCCTGAACAATTGCTCGGCCAACATCGCCCTGGCGAGCATGTGGGGCCAGGTTGCCGGACCGAACGACAGGATAAGGTCGGCCCGGTCGCGAAGCGCCTCGTCATGCCCGTCAGCGGCGCCGATCAGGAAACGTACTTCGCGCCGCCCGGTGTTTCGCCAGCCTTCAAGCTTTTTGGCTAAATCCATGGATGACAGGGACTTGCCGCGCTCGTCGAGCAGGACGGTGATGGCGTTGGCTGCCGCATCGGGGAATTGCCCTCCCCGGTCGGGCAGCTCTGTGACCTTGGTTGGCCAGGCGATGCGCTTGAGGTAGCGGTCGGTCAGGTCAGCTTCTGGAGAACGGCCGATCTTGCCTCTGGCGATGATGTGCAGCAGCATTCCGCGCTAATTGGCGGCGCGGAGCACGCCGGTGAAGGGCGTGCGCCACTCGGCGACAAACCCATCGTAAATCGCCCTCGCCGCCTGGGCGATGGTATTCGGCCGGTCGCTGCCGCCGCGAGCGAACACCGCCACCGCAACCCGCCGTCCGTCGGGAAGCGTAATGAAGCCGACGTCGCTTGTGAGCCCCGACAAGGTGCCGGTCTTGTGCTCAACGCGCGTTCCGGCCGGAAGCAGGGCACGCATCCGGTTCCTGCCGGTCATGCACCGGCCCATGGTGCTCAGCAAATAAGCGCGTGACCCCGGTTGCAGCACCTTGCCGCCGTCGATCCGGCGCAGCAGTTCGACCATTGCCAACGGCGTAGCGGAATCCCGCGAGTCCCACAGATCGCGCGGTGAACGCAGCAGCTGTGCGATAGTTCGGTCGACCCGCATGTTGCTGAAACCATGCCAATGGACCCATTCCTGGATCGCACGCGGTCCCCCCAGGTTCCGAATCAAAATATCAGTCGCGGCATTATCGCTGTTGATCAGCATGCGTTCGACCAATCGCTGTGCGGACTGGCCGGCAATCCGGTCGTCGAGCGAGCGCCGTCCGTGATCGACCTGCTGTAGATAGGCAGCGGCAACCGCGATTTTCATCGTGCTTGCCATCGGGAATGACCGGTCTCCGTTGATGCTGACGGTCTTGCCGCTCGTGAGATCGAGCGCCGCAATGCCGACGTCCGTCGATTTCCCGGCGACAAGCGACGACAGCTGTTGCTCGAGGCCCCAGAGGGTCGGCGGCGCGGCCGCGGCGGCGGGTTGCGTGGCAAAGGCCAGCAGCCACAGGTAGAATGCAATCAGACGCATAGGGCTCACCCGCGTGAAGTTGCGCTCACACCGGCGTCATCGCCGAAAGCCCACATTCGTTCCAAATTGTAAAAACTTCGTACTTCTGGACGAAAAAGATGGACGATCACGTCGTCGGCATCGATCAGCACCCAGTCGGCGACCGGAAGCCCCTCGATCCGGACGATGCGGCCGAAATCCTTCTTGATCTTTTCGGCGAGCTTGTTGGCCATCGACGCCACCTGGCGCGACGAGCGGCCGGACGCGATCACCATATGGTCGGCGATCGAGGATTTTCCGGCGAGAGGGATGGTAACCACCTCAACCGCCTGGTCATCGTCCAACGACTGCATGACAAGGCTGTGCAGCGCCTCGACGTCGACCGGCACGGTCGGAGCGACAGGCGCATTAGCAGGGTCGGCCAAATTAACTCCTCTTAGGGACGACTGGCGCGCCTCGGCTTCACCATGAAGCGGCGGTGCCAGTCGGGATTTGATGCGCGCAAGCGGGTGGCGGAAGTTGGGTCGGGCGGCAGGCGAAGGAAAATAATCGCCGGAGCACTCCAATCCGTCCAATTCCTTGCCTGGCGTGCGGGGCGGACGAAGCGCCGCAGCCAGCCCATCGCGCGCGCCGCGCGGGCATCGTCATCATAGCCGGGCCGCGACATGACCGCAATCGGCACCATGCGCGCCAGGTCTCGCCAGTCCTTCCATTGGTGGAATTGCGCCACAGTATCCTCGCCCATCAGCCAGATGAAGCGATGCCGGGGCCAGCGCCGCTTGAGGGCGGCGAGCGTGTCGACAGTGTAGCGCGTCCCGGCGCGAGCCTCGAAATCGCTGACGCGAATGCGGCTCCGCCGCGCCTTGAGCCGGGCCGAGGCGAGGCGGGCGGCATAGGGCGCCATGCCTTTGTCCGGTTTCAGCGGATTGCCTGGGGATACCAACCACCACACTTCATCCAGGCCAAGCGCCTCCATCGCCGCCAGGCTCGTCCGGCGATGGGCGCGGTGCGCCGGATTGAAGCTACCGCCGAGAAGACCGATGCGCCGCGCCATGGGGGTTGGCTAGCATCCCCCCTCGACCCGCGCCACCGCGAGCGCCTATGAAGGGGCGAGGGGGTGAGGAATGGGCGAGTTCGAAGCAGTCGGCGATGCTGTTACCGGTGCGATGATCGGGCGTGCGGTTGAGCCGAACGCGGGCGAGTTCGGCGCCGACGGCCACACTCATGAGCGCAATTGCCTTAACTGCGGCACCCTCCTGGCGGGCGATTTCTGCCACGCTTGCGGCCAGCATGCCCATGTCCATCGGACGCTGACCGCCTTCTTCCACGACTTGCTCCACGGCGTGCTGCATTTCGAAGGCAAGGTCTGGAATACCCTGCCATTGCTGGTGTGGAGGCCGGGCGAGCTGACCCGCCGATATATTGAAGGTGAACGGGCGCGGTTCGTGTCGCCGATCGCGCTATTCCTTTTCTCGGTGTTCCTGATGTTCGCGGCGGTCAGCATTTTCGGCGGCGGGGGCGAACTTCCGCAGGAGGCAAAGCTTGGTATCCAGGGGGAAATAAGGCTTGATCAGCAGAAGCTGACCAGGCTGCAGGCGCAGCGCGACGCGGCGCAGAAGGCCGGCCAGCCAACCGCGCGGCTCGACGATGCGATCGGCGAGCTTCGGAACGAGATCAAAACCATGGAGGCCGTCCAAAGCGGGGACTTTACGAGGACTACCATCGAGCTGCCAAATTTGCCTGGCTGGATTGGCGATGGAATCAGCAAGGCCGCGAAAAATCCCGAACTGGTGGGCTATAAACTCAAGACCAACGCCTATAAGTTCAGCTGGCTGATCATCCCATTATCGGTGCCATTCGTATGGCTCCTATTTCCGTTCAGCCGTCGTTTCCGGCTATATGATCACACCATCTTCGTCACTTACTCGCTATGCTTCATGAGCCTGCTGGTCGTCGCCGGTCCGATATTCGGCGCTGCCGGTCTGACCGGACTGGCCGGGCTGCTGTGGCTAATTCCACCCTTCCACATGTACCGGCAACTGAAGGGCGCCTATTCGCTAAGCCGGGCGCAGCGCCCTTTGGCGTACGCTTCTGCTGGTGTTGTTTGCCGTGATCGTCATCAACTTGTTCTCGGCCGGGATGGTCGGCATGGGAACGTTCGACTAGGCCCCCGCAGGCGCCGCGCCGCCAAGGCCTGGTTTTGGCCGCCGCGCCTTGGGGATGGACGATCCAGCCGTCGGTAGCGATGGCCTGGAAGCCGAGCCGCGATCGATCGAACCACCGGCGAGCAGCGTCTTGATCTCGTCGCCGCTCAGCGTCTCATATTCGAGCAATGCCTGGGCGAGCGTCTCCAGCTCGTCGCGATGATCCTTGAGCAGATGCTTGGCACGTTCGTAGCCGGCCTCGACGATGCGGCGGATTTCCTTGTCGATCGCCTGTGCCGTCTCGTTCGACATATTCTTCTGACGATTTACGGAGTAGCCGAGGAAGACTTCCTCGTCGGCTTCGGCATATTGAAGCGGCCCGAGCGCGTCGGACATACCCCAGCGGGTGACCATGTCGCGGGCGAGACCCGTCGCATAGCTGATGTCCGATGAGGCGCCGGAGCTGACCTTGTCGTAGCCGAACACCACTTCCTCGGCGACACGTCCGCCCATCGAAACGGCGAGGTTCGCGTACATCTTGTCGCGATGATAGCTGTAATTGTCGCGTTCAGGCAGGCGCATGACCATCCCCAGCGCGCGACCGCGCGGGATGATGGTCGCCTTGTGGATCGGATCGGATGCCTCTTCATGAAGCGCGACGATGGCGTGGCCGGCCTCGTGATAGGCGGTCATCCTCTTCTCGTCCTCGGTCATGACCATCGAGCGGCGCTCGGTACCCATCATGACCTTGTCCTTGGCCTCCTCGAACTCTCCCATTGCGACGAGCCGCTTGCCCTTGCGAGCGGCGAGCAGAGCTGCCTCGTTGACGAGGTTGGCTAGGTCGGCGCCCGAGAAGCCCGGCGTTCCACGCGCGATCACCCGTGGGTCGACATCCGGCGCAAGCGGCACTTTCTTCATGTGGACGGCAAGGATCTGCTCGCGTCCGTCGATATCGGGGCGCGGGACGATCACCTGACGGTCGAAGCGGCCCGGGCGAAGCAGCGCCGGGTCGAGCACATCCGGCCGGTTGGTCGCGGCGATGATGATGATGCCTTCATTGGCCTCGAAGCCGTCCATCTCGACCAGCAGCTGGTTGAGCGTCTGCTCGCGCTCGTCGTTGCCGTTGCCGAGGCCGGCGCCGCGATGGCGACCGACGGCGTCGATCTCGTCGATGAACAGGATGCAGGGTGCCGATTTCTTCGCTTGCTCGAACATGTCGCGGACGCGGCTGGCGCCGACGCCGACGAACATCTCGACGAAATCGGAGCCGGAGATGGTGAAGAAGGGTACGCCAGCCTCTCCTGCGATGGCTCGCGCGAGGAGGGTCTTGCCGGTGCCGGGCGAGCCGACCAGCAGCGCGCCCTTGGGAATCTTGCCGCCAAGCCGGGCGAATTTGCCGGGATCCTTCAGATATTCGACGATTTCCTGAAGCTCTTCGCGTGCTTCGTCGATGCCGGCGACATCGGCGAAGGTTACCCGGCCCTGCTTTTCGGTCAGCATCCGGGCGCGGCTCTTGCCAAAGCCCATCGCCCCGCCGCCGGCGTTTTTCTGCATCTGGCGCATCACGAAGAAGCTGATTCCGAGGATCAGCAGGAACGGCAGCGACTGATAGAGCAGGATGAGCCAGACGCTCGATTGCTCCTCGGCCTTGACCGCGACGTTGACTCCCTTGGCGATCATCCGGTCCGCGACATTGGCATTGGGCGGGGCGGTCGTCCGGAACGGCTTCCCGTCGGTCATCTTGCCGCTGACCGTAACGTTGCCGATCGAGGAGGTGGCGATGGTCGCCGACTGGATATTGCCTTCGTCGATCTGCTGGACGAACTCCGAATAAGCGAGCGGTTCGCCTTGCGCGGCGCTGCTGGTATCAAAGGCCCGGACGAACAGCACCAGGCCGAACAGCACCGCCACCCAGATCAGCAGCGACTTGGTCCAGGGGTTGCCGGGCTTCTTCTCGTTGCGCTTTTCGTCCACGTAAACTTCCTTCTGATACGCCCGCTAAAATAGGCGCATTCACCTTAATAACAATGGAATGACGATGAGGGGGCGCCAGTTTGCGCCGCGGCGAAATCAGAATTTGAAGGATAAGCCCAGCGCGGGCCGGCGGGTGCGCGGCGAATTCACTTCCCTGACGGTTGTAGGCGCTATGCCGAAACGCTCTTGCTTGAGCCCGAACATGCCGAGGCCGAAGGTTGCGTTCGGTCCGATTTCGGTTGCCGCAAAGGGACGGCGTTCGGAGGACTCGGGTTTAGGCACCGTCGGCATCGTGAAGCCGTACTCCGGCGAATTCGAAGGCGTCGAATTCGGATTGTCGATGATCGGGGCGGTCTGACTCCACGCTGGAACCGACAGGAGCGCAAGCGGCAACGCAACAATTAAGCGGGCCATCGACCTCTTCCAACGCCCGCTCTGCTGACCTAGCGCGCGGCCGAGGGCAAAGTTCCATATGTTACGGAGCCGAGATGGATGGTCGGTTTAGATCCTTCTCGGTGGCGCCTGAGAAAGCTTCCACATTGCCCCACCTTCCAGCTTGAGGCCCGACAGGGTGACTGCGTCTCCCGCCTCCAGCGCAACCATCGCCCGAATGAGATCCGGGCCACGCGGCGCCGGCGCACCGAGTTGGGCAAAAGCGGCCAGCAGGAGCCTGCGCTTGAACTCGCGCGGAAGGTCGAATGGCTCGATGATCAGTGCGCCATCATCCTCGCGGATGCGCGAGCCGAGCAGCGGCGCAAGCGCCCAATCGAGCGCCTCATCGGCGTCGCGCAATGCCGAGGCGCTTGTCGCCAATCGCGCGGGGTCGGCCCAATCGGATCATTCAAGCCACTTTCGGATCCGCGAGCGGTCGTGTCGGGGATCACGGTTCGTCGGATCGTCGACCGGCTCGAGGCCGGCATTGGCGACCAGTTCGATCAGCTCCGCCTTGCGCCAGCCGAGCAGTGGGCGAACCAGCATGATCTCCTCCGACAAGGCTCGCCGAGCCTTGGTGCCGCCCAGGCCGCCGACCCCTGCACCGCGCGCCAGCCGCATCAGCAGCGTCTCCGCCTGGTCGTCGGCGTGGTGGGCGGTGGCGATCGCGGAAAGGCCCCGCTCGATCGCCCAGTCATTGAGCAGGCGATAGCGCAAGGCACGCGCCTCGGCCTGCACATTGCTCATGGGCGGCTCGCTCCAGTCGGCAGGCAAGGTGCGATGCGGGACGTTTAGCTTGTCGCACAAGGCGGCGACCATTGCGGCTTCCTCGGCACTCTGCGCGCGAAGGCCATGGTCGACCGTCGCCGCTTCAACCAATCCTGGCCGTGTCGCCGCGCCGAGCAACAGCAGCGCGAGGCTGTCGGGGCCGCCGGAAACGGCGATGCCGATCGGTGTTCCGGCTGGCACCAACGCATCAAGATCGGCAGCGAAGCGCTCGATTGCTTCGGCTGCCGGGATCATTGGATCAGCTGCACTTCGCCTCGGCCTTGGCGCCGGGCAGGGCGGCTTTGAGCGGTGCGCGGACCTGTCCGCCGTAGACGTCCTCAAGTTCCGCGTAGGCCTTGCATGCCTGGCTCGGCTGGCCGAGCTTCACCAGCGCCTGGCCGAGGTAGAACAGGCTGTCCTGGGCGCGCTCGCCCTTGGGGTCGCGGCGATAATTGGCGAGGAGTGCCTCGGCCGCCGCGCGTGGCTGGCCCTTGTCGAGCAGCGACCGGCCGATGAGGTTGTGGGCCCAGCTCACCCGGCGATGATCGGGGTATTTCTTGGCCATTGCCCGAAGCGAGGTGATTGCTGCGTCATATTTGCCGCTGTTCCACAGCTGAAAGCCCTGATCGTAGGCCGCTTCCCCGTCCACATCGATGTTTCCCGTCGACGTCAGTGCGGCGGGCCTGGCTTCCGGCCTGGAAGACTCGACTTTTGGCTGTGGGGCTGGAGGCGGGGCTTCGGTCTCTTCGCTGGCCGGCTCGGTCTCCGTTGCCGTGGGGGCGCTGGTTTCAAGCGCGCGCAGGCGGCGATCCTGATCGGCGCGAAGCCGGGCAAGCTCGGTCTCCATGACTCCGACGCGATTTCCATTTTCCTCGGCCTGGCGGACGATATCGGCCAGTTGCCGCTCGACCGCATCGAGGCGGCCGTTGAGGTTGTTGACCGACCCCTGGGTAGCGGCGGGATCGTCACTGAATCCGGCCGTGTCTGCCGGCTGGCCCTTGGGGAAGACCTGCCTCTGCACCTGGCGGACCTGTTTCTCGAGCCGGTCGATCCGCTGCTCCGGGGTCGGCGGGCGCCGTTGGGCAGAGGCAGGGGTTAGCGAGAAGACGGCGAGGGCAGCGAATGGAAGCAAGGCACGGAAACGCATGTTGATCCTCGAATTACAGGGCGTTGCAGGGCGAGACTGACCGATCATGGCTGTCGCGTCGCTGAATCACTGGACGGTTGCCGCGTCGGCGGCGTTGATTTCGGCGGACGGCTCCGTGGAGCCGGCTGGTTGCCGGTGGCTTCGACGTTGTAGACTGGCGAAGTGCGGGGCGGGGCGAAGGCCGGACCTCGCTTGCCACCGGCCTTGTTGTTGCGGTCGGTGCTATCGTGGCCGGGGGACGCATGAGGTCGGCGGGCTTCAGACTGACGTTGGACACTTTCTTTCCCGCCGGACCGATTGACGGCGCCTGGGCGGTGCCTACTGAAATGCGCAGTGCTTCAGGCTTGCCGGTGGTCAGCACGGGTGCTGCGGCGGTCGCTGGCACGTTGAAAGTTTCACCGGGCGCCATCTCACCCTGTTTCAACAGGGAGCCGCCGTCCTTGATTTCGACCCAGACCGGCTCGGTGGCCGAGATGACGACAGCCCCTGGGGGAACGGGATCGGGAGCGGATGTGGCGACGGGATCGGCTGATTGCGCGATCGGCGGGCTTTCCTCGGTAGCCTCCGCCACCGGCTGGTCAGCTTGCATCGACCGGTTGCTGAGCCAGCTCAGCGCCAGCACCACCACGACTAGTAGGCCCAGCGCGCCGATCACCAATCCCTTCGGCATGGTTCGCGCCGGGTCGACGGCTTCATAGACTTCAGGACCCGCGACGGGCAGCCGCGTACCCCCCATTTCGGCCCGCAACTGGTCGCCGATTTCATTGCGGTCGAGGCCAATCGCGCCGGCGTAATTCTTGGCGAACCCGATCGAATAGGTGGCTGCGGGGAGCTTGTCCCAATCGCTCTCTTCCAGGCTGGTAAGATGGCGAGTTGGAATCCGGGTCTGAGCGGCGATATCCTCCACCGATAGACCCTTGGCTTCGCGTGCTTCCCTGAGGCGCTGTCCGACCGTCACGACGTCGTCCGGTTCGGTCTCGTCCATTCGCTCTCCCCCGCATCCATCAGCTTGAAATTGCACTCGTTGTCGGGAGCCGGTGGGCCGCTGTCAACCGATCTTCGCCGCCCTGTCAGCCAATCGCCACGCCGTGACGTTTCGCCCAGTCGCCGAGTGACTTGCGCATGTTTGCGGGGGGCTTGGCAAGCAGCGTCTCGAACTCGTGACCGGACCGCTGCGGCGTCGATCGACCGGACCATCGCCTTGACCGGACCGACCGCCGCGGGAGTGATCGAGAAACTGTCGATGCCGATGCCGATCAGGGCCAGGGCCTCGAGCGGACGGCCGGCCATCTCTCCGCAGACGCGAACCGGGATTCCCGCCGCCTTGGCCTGGTCGGAGACCCGGCGGAGGAAGCGGAGGATAGCGGGGCTGAGCCAGTCATAGCGCTCGGCCAGACGCGGGTCGGCCCGGTCGGCAGCGAACAGGAACTGGGTGAGGTCGTTGGTGCCGATCGAGAGGAAATCTACCCGCGGCAGCAATATGTCGAGCATTTCGGCGAGGCTTGGGACTTCCAGCATCGCGCCAAACTCAACCTGTTTGGGCATTGCCCGCTTGGCGGTCTTGGTCCATGCGATCTGCTCCTCGAACAGCGCGCGCGCCTCCTCATATTCCCACGGCTCGCTGACCATCGGGAACATGACGCGAAGCACCTTGCCGGCGGAGGCTTCGATCAACGCGCGCGCCTGCGCCTTCATCAGCGCCTTGCGCTCGAGGCTGAGGCGCAGCGCCCGCCAGCCCATCGCCGGATTCTCGCTCTCGTCCTTTTCGTCGCTAAGGTACGGCAGCGCCTTGTCGCCGCCGATGTCGACGGTGCGGAAGATGACCGGCTTGTCGCCCGCCGCGTCGAGCACGCTTTTGTAGAGCCTAAGCTGGCTTTCGCGGCCGGGCAGGGTGGCGGCGATCAGAAACTGGAATTCGGTCCGGAACAATCCGATACCGTCGGCGCCAGTCACTTCCAGCATCGCCGCATCCTCGGCCAGGCCGGCGTTGACCATCAACGTCACCCGCTCGCCGTCCCTGGTCTCGGCCGGCAGGTTGCGGATTGCGGCAAATTCGGCCCGCCGCTTCTGGCTCACCGACATACGCTGGTCGAAGGCATTCATCAGCGGTCGGTTGGGGCGGACCGTGACAGCGCCGGTGTCGCCGTCGACCAGGATTGGGTCGCCCTCATTGGCGATATGACGGACGTCGGCGACGCGGCCGATCACGGGGACTCCCATGGCCCTCGCCACGATGGTCATATGGGCAGTCAGCGAGCCTTCTTCGAGCACCACGCCCTTGAGCCGCCGCCGGTCATATTCGAGCAACTCGGCCGGTCCCAAATTTTTCGCTATTAGGATCGCGTCCTTGGACAAACCGGTCTGGGCCGCGGTGCCCATTCGTCCGGATACGATGCGCATGAGCCGGTTCGACAGATCCTCCAGATCGTGCATCCGCTCCTTGAGGATCGGGTCGTCGATCTCGCGCATCCGGGCGCGGGTGCGCTGCTGAACCCGCTCGATTGCGGCCTCGGCGGTAAGGCCGCTGTCGATCGCCTCGTTGATCCTCCGCGACCAACCTTCGTCATAGGCGAACATCTTATAGGTCTCGAGGATCTCGTTATGCTCGCCGGCGGTACCGAACTCGGCTTCGCGAGTCATATTGTCGATCTGCTCCCGCATGCGGCGGAAGGCGGCATAGACGCGGGTCCGCTCGGCCTCCGTGTCCTCGGCGACCGTATGCTCGACGACGACGCGCGGCTGGTGGAAAACGGCAATCCCCTTGGCCATTCCGGCGACCAGTTTCAGCCCGACCATCCGCTGCATCCCAGCGTCTCGCCGCGCCGCCCGGGCGCCATCGACCAGCCGGGCGCTGGCGATCATTTCCGACAGCACCATGGCGACTGTCTGAAGCGCCTCGATCTCGACGTCGTCATAACGGCGGGGTTCCGCATGCTGCACAGCCAGCACGCCGATCACCTGCTCGCGGCGGATGATGGGCACGCCCGCGAAGCTGTGGAAACTCTCTTCCCCAGTTTCGGGCCGATAAGCGAAGGCCGGGTGATTGGCCGCCTCGTCGAGGTTCAGGATGCGGCCTTCCTCGGCAATCGTACCGACCAGGCCCTCGCCGAGCGCCAGGCGCGTCACATGCACCGCTTCCTTGCGCAGGCCATGGGTCGCCGACAATTCGAGCGCCTTGTCGCGCAGCAAATAGATCGAACAGACCTCGCTCTCCATCGCCTCGGCAATCAGATCGACGACCCGGTCGAGCTTGGCCTGCGCCGAGCCGCGCTTGGCCATGACATCATGGAGGCCTGTCAGTATCTCACGTGCGGAGGCGATCGCGTTCAGCGGCATGGCCCATGCGCTAGCAGGGAAACCCGCGGCATTCCAAGCGCCGTCAACTCTAAATCAGTATCGGGAAGAAGCGAACGTCCTGCTGCTCAGGCTCGTGGTACGGATGAACCCGAGGAGCGATTTTTCTATCCGCTGGCCTACGCGGTGGGAGGCCAGCAAGCGCAATCGGTCTAGCCGCGCGACCCCAGTGCGGCGGCGGCTTCGTCGACCAACTCGGCGATGATCTCTGCAACCGGCTCCTCGCGCTTGACCATGCCGACCGACTGGCCCGCCATTACCGAGCCGCTCTCGACATCGCCGTCGATCACCGCGCGGCGGAGGGCCCCCGCCCAATAATGCTCGATCTGCAGCTGGGCCTCGGCCATTTCGATCGCCCCTTCGTCAAGCTTTTGCGCCACTTCGCGCTGCTTGGCGGCGAAATTCTCCATCTCGCGGTTCTTGAGCGCCCGGACCGGGATAACCGGAAGGCGCGGGTCGATCTGGACCGAGGGGATGGCGTCGCGGGCCGAGGCGCGCAGGAAGGCTTTCTTGAAATTGGGATGAGCTATGCATTCGTGTGCGCACACGAAGCGCGTGCCGAGCTGTACCCCGACCGCGCCCATTTCCAGATAGGCGGCGATCGCCTCTCCGCGGCCGATCCCGCCGGCCACGAACACGGGGATTTCCGACGCGACATGGGGCAAGATTTCCTGGGCCAGCACGCTGGTCGACACCGGGCCGATGTGGCCGCCGGCCTCCATCCCCTCGATCACCAGCGCGTCGGCGCCCGAGCGCATCAGCTTCTTGGCTAACGCCAAGGCCGGCGTGAAGACGATCAGTTTCGCGCCATTGCTCTTTATCCGATCGATTGCCCCGCCGGGAGGAAGCCCGCCGGCCAGCACGACATGCGTCACCTCATGCTTGGAGCAGACGTCGATCAGTTCATCGAGTTGCGGGTGCATGGTGATGAGGTTCACGCCGAACGGCTTGCTGGCGAGTGCCTTGGTCGCTGCAATCTCCTGATCGAGCAGCTCGGGCGGCATCGCCCCGCAGGCGATCACGCCGAACCCGCCCGCATTGGAGATTGCCGAGACCAGATGGCGCTCGCTGATCCAGCTCATCGCCCCGCCCATGATCGCCCATTCGGTGCCGAGGAACTCCGTCCCGCGTGCCATCAGTTCCTTGAGGCGGAGCATGCCCGCGTCGCCGTGAACCGCGCGAGGCTCCGCGATCAGACCTTCACCGCTCATGTCTGCTTTCTCCCTGGGGCGGGGCCGCATCGAGGCCGAAAGGCGGTGTGGAGCATGCGGACGGCAAGCTCCATCTCGTCCTCGGCGACCAGCACGCTGACCTTGATTTCGCTCGCGCTGACCGCGAGCAGGTTGATGCCGCGCTCGGCGAGCGTGGCGAACATTTTTGCCGCCAGTTCCGGGTTGGAGCGGATGCCGACGCCGACGATCGAGACCTTGGCGACCGCATCGTCGGTAAGCAGCTCGCCGCCGCCGATGGTTGCGCGATTCTTTTCGATCGCGCTTACCGCCTGGGCCAGGCTCGCGCGGGGAACGGTGAAAGTGAGGTCGCTCGATCCTGCGCTGGGCGTCGCGGCGTGAACGATCATGTCGACCTGGATCCCCGCCTCCGCCAGCGGGCCCATCACCGCAGCGACGGTGCCGGGCTTGTCGTCGATCCGGGTCAGCGTGATCCGTGCCTCGTTGCGATCGGCGGCGATGCCGGCGATGGCGTTTCGTTCCATATCATGTTCCCCAAGTTCGGGGACGATCTCGGTCCCCGGCAAATCGTCGAACGCGGTCAGCACCCTCAGCGGCAGGTTGGCGCGCATGGCAAGCCCGACCGAGCGCACTTGCAGCACCTTGGCGCCGACCCCGGCCAGCTCGAGCATTTCCTCGAACGTGATTTTCGTGAGCTTGCGCGCCCGCGGTACGATCCTGGGGTCGGTGGTGTAGACCCCGTCGACGTCAGTGTAGATGTCGCAGCGGTGGGCCTTGATCCCGGCGGCGATCGCGACTGCCGACGTGTCCGATCCGCCGCGGCCCAGCGTCGTCACGCGGCCCTCCTCGCTCACCCCCTGGAAGCCTGGGATGACCGCCACCGTGCCGTCCCGCAACGCCTCGTCGAGCAGCGCGCCCTCGACCGCTTCGACCCGCGCATTGCCGTGCACTCCCGAGGCGCGGACCAGCTGCCAGCCCATGAAGCTGCGCGCCTTTACGCCCATGTTCTGGAGGGTCATGGCGAGGAGGCCGGAGGTGACCTGCTCGCCGCTGGCGACGACCACGTCATATTCCTGCGGATCGGCGAGGGCCGAGGCTTCCCTGCATAGCTGGACCAGACGGTCGGTCTCCCCGGCCATGGCGGAGACGACCACCAGCACCTCATTGCCCGCCTCGGCCTCGCGCTTGACGCGCGATGCGACCGAACGGATGCGCTCGATCCCGGCCATCGAGGTTCCGCCGAATTTCATGACGATGCGGGGCATGGATCGGCGGATTTTCCTCTTGGGACAGCGTGCCGCGCCCTGTTAGGGAGAGGCGTATGGCGAAGACAAGCATCGTGGATCGTGAGGCGCAGCATTTCGGCGGGCTGGCTGCCGATTGGTGGGACCCGAACGGCGCATCGGCGATGCTGCACAAGCTCAATCCGGTGCGCCTCGCCTACATCCGCGACATGGTCGACCAGCATTTCGGGCTCGACGAGCATGGGTTTCGGCCGCTGGAGGGCAAGTCGCGCGCTCGACGTAGGCTGTGGGGCAGGGCTGCTGGCCGAGCCGCTGGCGCGGCTGGGCGCGCAAGTGACCGCGGTCGATGCCGCGCCCGAGCTGATCGAGGTCGCCAAAATTCATGCGGTGGGGCAGGGGCTCCACATCGATTATCGCGCCATGGGTGTTGAGGCGATCGAAGGCCATTTCGACCTGATCACCGCGATGGAGGTGATCGAGCATGTCGCCGACCCGCAGGCGTTCGTCGATGAGTCTCGCCGCGCGGCTCGCGCCGAATGGCCTTTTGATCCTCTCCACCCCCAACAAGACCGCCTGGTCGAAACTACTGACCATCACGCTGGCAGAAGGGTTCGGGCAGATTCCGAAGGGCACCCATGACTTCGACCAGTTCATCGACCCCGACACCATGCGCGGCCTGTTGGCGAGAGCGGGGCTGGAGTGCATCGACTTCGAAGGCATCGCCATCAGCCCGACCCGCGGACTGCATTTGAGCGAGGATCTGAAGCTCAACTATTTGGTCGCAGCCAAGTGGGCGGGTTGAGCGGTGAGTCCTAACCGACGAATTATCCTGATGTTGGTGACGAGCGTTGATTGGCGCAATCATCGGCGTGGCCGGCTCAATGTGGGGAGGCACGGAGGTGATCGTGCCTTTGACAGCTTCAGTAGTGGCCCTCGTCTTCTACATCGCCGGTCGAATGGGCTTTGCAACCTATGATGCATTTAGAAGGTAGCGGCGTGGAGTAAATCCTCTCCGTCGGTCCTACGCCGTCATTGCGAGCGGAGCGAAGCAATCCAGTCCGGATTGCCGCGTCGCCTTCGGCTCCTCGCAATGACGAATTGCGCTAAGCGGGCTGCAGCGCTCCCCGGTAAATCCGATCCTCCAGCGTCATCCCGGCGCCGAGCGCGACGCATTGCAGGGGGTTGTCGGCGACGCGGACCGGAAGGCCGGTCTCGTCGGCCAGCACCGCGTCGATCTCGCGCAGCAGCGAGCCGCCGCCGGTCATGGTGATGCCGGCGTCGATGATGTCGGCGGCGATTTCCGGCTGGGTATGCTCCAGCGCCTCGCGCACCGCATGGACGATCCGCGCCACCGGCTCGCTCAGCCGCCCGCGCGATCTCGGCCTGGGTCAGCTCGATCTCGCGCGGGACGCCCTTCTCGACGTGGAGGCCTTTGACGCCGATCACCAGGCCGCGCCCGTCCACGGGCACGCGGGCGATGCCGATCTCCTTCTTGATCCGCTCGGCGGTCGCCTCGCCGATCTGGAGGTTATGGGTGCGGCGGACGTAGGACATGATCGCCTCGTCCATCTTGTCGCCGCCGACCCGGTCCGACGGCTGTAGGCCAGGCCCTGGAGCGAGATCACGCCGACCTCGGTTGTCCCGCCGCCGATGTCGACGACCATCGATCCGATCGGATCGGCGACCGGCATTCCGGCGCCGATCGCGGCCGCCATCGGCTCCTCGATCAGCCGCACCTCGCTCGCGCCGGCGTTGGACGCGGCGTCGCGGATCGCGCGGCGCTCGACGTTGGTCGATCCCGACGGCACGCACATCACCACCTCGATCTTGCCGCCGAAACGACCGCGCCCGCCGAGCGCCTTGGTCATGAAATGCTTGATCATCTGCTCGGCGACCTCGAGGTCGGCGATCACCCCGTTGCGCAATGGGCGGATGGTCCGAATGTTGGCCGGCGTCTTGCCGAGCATCAGCTTGGCATCCTCGCCCACCGCGTGGACCTTGGGCGGGCCATTGCCATATTCGAGCGCGACCACCGACGGCTCCTGGATGACGACGCCGCGGTCGCGCAGATAGACGACAGTGTTCGCGGTGCCGAGGTCGATCGCCAGATCGCGCGGCCCGAAGTTGAAAAGTGGGAAATTCATCGCCCCGCCCCCGAGAAAAATCTTGCACCAGACAGAGGGTTATATGGTGGCGATGGAGTCGCGTCGAGTTCGGTCCCGGCCGCGCCTTACCGGGCAGCTGGGCGACAATCGGAAAATAATGGTTAATTCCAGGCAGCCGGGACACTCCCGTGAAGCCAAGAAAAGCGATTTGTGAAGTTTGCCGGCACTAGAAGTCGACTTTGTCGTAGTGCGCGGGCGGGACGATCACTTCCATCCGCTCACCCAACAACGGCCGGAAAGCGGGGCGCGACTTCATGACGGCATACCAGTCCTTGGTCTGCTTGTGCCCGCGCCAGTCGAGCGCGCCGAGATAATCGATCACGCTCAGATGCGCCGCGGCGGTGAAGTCGGCGAGGCTGAGGCCCGGCGCCGGCGACCCAGCGGCGGTGGTCGAGCAGATAATCGAGATAGTCGAGATGGCCGTTGGCGATCCGCATCGCCTCGCGCAGCACTCGCGTGTCGGGGCTTTCGCGGCTGACCAGCCGCTTGCTCATCCGCTCATGCATCAGCGGCTCGACCACTTCGCGGAACAACTTCTCGTCGAACCATTCGGTCAGCCGCCGGATTTCGGCGCGGGCGACCGCATTGCCGTGGATCATCGGCATCTTGTCGACCGTCTCTTCGAAATATTCGACGATCGGCTGGCTTCCGATCAGCACGATCCCCGCGGTCGAATCGACCAGCACCGGGGTTTCGCCGGCGGGGTTCAAGTCGATGAACTCGTCGCGCCGCTCCCATGGATTTTCGCGCACCAGCTCATGCGCCACGCCCTTTCTCACCGAGGACGAGGCGGACCTTGCGGGAAAATGGACAAAGGGGAAATTGGAACAGCTGCCACATGCTTGCGGCCAGCTTTAGCGAGGGCGGCGATGTCAGTCCACCGCGCATCCCGCAAATATTTACCGCTTCGGGTAAGTCGGGTCGGGAATGTTGGCGGCTGCCCGCTCGAGCTCCTTCTCGACGCCCTCGAAGCGCACCCATGATCGCGGGAAGGCGATGAGACCAGCGCCTTCTGCATCGCCCTGCATCTGCGGGCCCGACGCCGCGACTTCGGCGTCGACTTGCGCTCGCCCTCGGGTCCGACGTTGCGTCGACGCACCCGCTTGCGCTTGTCGGCCGCGGTCGGCGTCGCGCCCCTCGAACGCTGCTTCCAGCTCGCCGATCGGCATTCCATCAGCGCCTTTTGTCAGGATGCCCGCCATGCGCGGCCAAGCTTGTCGGCCATCGCCGGGTCGCTGCAGTTCGGGCGGGATCTGGCGATCGCGCCGGCGCGGCGTGCGGGCGCGGTGGACCAGCATCAGCGGCGAGGGCAATACAGCAGCAGGGCACGCATGACTAAATCTCCGCAAGTCGCCTCAGGATGGCGATTATTGCTTTGTGCGTCAACGGTTGAGCGCTCAGCGCGCCGCCAGCCAGACCAGCGCCACCGAGCCCGGCGACGATCCGGTACCAGGCGAAGGGCGCGAAGCCGTAACGCGGATGATCGCGACGAACGCCTTCACCACCACCACCGCGACCACGAAGCTGACACCAGGCTGCCGAGCAGGATCCAGCCGCCCATGCCAGGCTCCATCGTCGCGCCATGCTTGTACAGCTGCAGCGCGGTCGCGCCGGTCAGGGTCGGGACGGCGAGGAAAAAGCTGAACTCCGCGGCGGTCTTGCGGTCGACCCCCATCGCCATGGCGCCGAGGATGGTCGCGCCGGACCGGCTGACGCCCGGGATCATCGCCAGGCATTGGACCAGGCCGATGCCGACCGAATGCCCGAAGCGTGACGTTGGCGACTCCGCCGCAATCGGTCGGCTTGGCCCACCATTCGATCGAGCAGGATCGCAACGCCGCCGAGGATCAGCGCACCAGGCGACGACCATCGCATTGCCGAGCAGCAGCTCGATGTAATCGCCGATCGCCAGGCCGATCACGACCGCCGGCATGAAGGCGACCAGCAAGTTGCGGACGAAGGCGAAGGCGGACGGCTCGCGCCTCCGAACAGGCCGATCAGCACGTCGCGGAAGGTCCGCCAGTAAAGCACCAGGATGGCGAGGATCGCGCCGGGCTGGATGGCGATGTTGAACAGCGCCCATTGGTCGGCGTTGAAGCCGAGCAGTTCGGTCGCGAGGATCAGATGGCCGGTCGAGGAAACCGGCAGATATTCGGTGACGCCCTCGACGATGCCGAGGATGATGACCAGCAGGAGGATCGGCACGCTGGCTAGCGCGGCCGACGGTGTTCGGCGGCCGCGAAGCGGCCGCCCTTGCGGAACCGGCTCGAGCCATTCGCGGCGCGACCGCGCGCCAGCGGGGTCGGGGTGATCCCGAACGCCTTGAAGCCCGGTTGCTTGCCGCTCGGCGACATTGTCGCTTCTGCAGCATCAGCCACTGGTCGCGGGTCAGCGGCGCGCCGGGCAGGAAGCCGAAGCGCGACATCATGTCGCCAGCGAAATCGGGCATGTCGACGAGTATCGGGCGACTGGCCGGCCAGCGCTGCGATCGCGCGTTGAGCTCGCGCATCGTCATCACCTCGGGTCCGGCCGAGCTCATAGGTCTTGCCGCCGTGGGGCCGGGATCGAGCGCGGCAGCGGCGATCGCCCGCGCCGAGGTCGCGAACATAGACCGGCTGGAAGCGGGTCTTGGGCGCGATCACCGGCAGCAACGGGAAGCGCGCCAGGCGGCGAAGCGGTTGGTGAAATCGTCCTCGGGCCCGAACACCACGCTCGGCCGGATGATCGTCGCTTTGGGGAAGGCGGCGCGCACCGCCTGCTCGCCCTGCGCCCTTGGTCCGGCCATAGTCGGACGGCCGATCTGCGGATCGGCGCCGATCGCGCTGATGTGGACGAAGGCGCTGGCGCCGGCCGCTTGGCCGCCGCCGCAAGCTTGCCGGCGCCTTCGACGTGGACCCGATCAAGATTGCCGTTGAAAATGCCGACCAGGTTGATGACCGCGTCGGCGCCTTCGACCGCGGCGGCGATCGTCGTCGGCGCTGCAGGTCGGCGGCGACCGCCGAGAACTGGCCGACCGAGCCAAGCGGCTGGAGGAACCAGGCGCGGCGCGGATGCGCGTTCGGCGACCCGCATCCGGGCGCCGGCCTTCAGCAGTGCTTCGCAGACATAGCGGCCGATGAAGCCGCCGCCGCCGAAAACGGTGATGAGTGGCGGGTGCCGGAGTTCATCATGGATCTCGGTCCTTCCGGCTGCGCTTCGAATTGGCGCCGTCCTTGGGCCAAGCGGCCCGCGCTGGCAAGCGCGGTCGGACCGGCTCAGTAATAGTTGGCGAGTGTCACCGTCGACTGCTCCGTCGGCTGGCTCGAGCTTCACCGTCTCGCCCGCCGGCGCGCCGCGTCCCAGCCGCTGGCGGCCCGTTGGAAATAGCCGGGTCCGACCGCTGCCGCTGACCGCGACCAGTTTGTCGCCCTTTTTCAGGCCCGCCGTGGCCGCCGGCCGTCCGGGCGAGACGTAGCACGTTCAACCGTTCGCCCTCGAGTTCGGTGCGCAGGCCCGAGCGATCGCGCGCGAAGTGCGGCCGGCTCGCGCGTTGCGCTGCAGCTAGAGCCGGTCGCGGCCGAGATCGAGCGTCACCTTGAATTGCTTGAGCAGCCCGATGCCGACATTCGACCCGTTCCGCGCAGCCGTTGTCGCTGCTCGCTCAAGGTGGCCGGCACGCTGGCGAAGTCGGCCGCCGAAGCTCGACCCTGGGCACGGTACCAGGCGTACGCCGTGCATCCCGCCGACGCCGCCGGCTGAGTCTGACCGCGATAGGGCAGGCGGCGAGCTCGGGCGCTGGCCTCCCAATAGTTCTTCGGCAAGGACTGAGCGCGCCGCCATTGCCGAGGTCGAGCGCGGCAGTCGACCGGGGGCAGCCCGCCGACGAAACCGGGACGGTAGTGGAGCCGTGCCGTCCGGCCCAGCGTGACCTGCTGTCGCCGCCGGCCGGGGCTGAAACTCTCGGGCCGGCGACAGGCGTCAGTTCGCTGCTGGCTCGAAATCGATTGCCGACGACGCGGTTGATCGAACAGTTCGCGGCCGAGCACGACCTGCATCGGGCGGCCGATCGCCTCGTGCGACCGAGCGCAGGTCCATGATCGACCACGGTCGCATCCGTCGAGCTTCAGTTGCCGACCTCGATGGTGACGTCCGGTACAGCTCGGCCTCGACTGCTCTCCGCCGGCGCCCTGGGCGTCGATCTTCTGGCCCGCCGGTCAGGCCGATCTTGCGCGCAAAGGCGCGTGTCGAGCGTGGTCACGCCCGCCCCGGTATCGAGCAGCATGGCTGGTCGACGCCGTTGATCGACCCGGCGACGACGATGCGGTTGCCGCGGAACAGGTCGAACGGGACGACCGCTGGCTGGTCGCGCAACCGCACGTCCTGGCGGAGTGGCGATCTGCGGGGACGGCGGCCGTGCGGCGCGCAGTCCGGCGGCGGCGATCAACACAATGCCGCGATGCGATTCACTGATGCGATTTCATCTTGTTAGCCTCCAAATCGTGCTGACAATGATCAATCAATTATCGCAATACGATAATGAATGTCAAGATGCAGCGAAATCTCTTCGCTGAAACGGCGCGGATTCGTCCGGCTGGGTCGCGATCGCTTTACTGCTGATGGTCGCGCCTTACCTCGCTCGCGCGGTTCGGGCTCGACGTCGGATCGGCGATCCGGGTCGTTAGCCGCACGCATGTCAGCGGCCGGTCGGTCGCCAGCTGGTCGACCGACATCTCGGCCGCTGTTCTTCGTGGTCGCCTTGTTTCGGCTGATCCGCAGATGCTCGGGCGGCTCGCCGCGGGCGATTTGTTCGCGCCCGGCGTGACCGGCGCCTTTCGCGGCTTCGCCTTCTGGCTGTTGCTGTCGGCGGTCGTCGGCATCGCCGGCCCGCCGCTGCCGCGCCTGGCCGATCGCGGCGGCGGCGAGCGCAGCGGATCGCGATCCTGATCGATCTTCGCGACATCATGTTGATGCTCGCCGGCCGCTGTTCCTGTTCCTGCTCGCGCGGATGCTCGAGCGAGGCCGCGCGCGATCGACGCCGAGCTGCAGGAAATCGTCTGATGGCGATCGTCGTCCGCCTCGACGTCATGCTGGCGCTGCGCAAGGTCCGCTCGAAGGAGCTCGCCGCCGACATCGGCATCACCGAAGCCAATCTGTCGCTGCTCAAGTCGGGCAAGGTCAAGGGCATGCGCTTCGCCACGCTCGAGGCGATTTGCGAGCGGCTCGATTGCCAGCCCGGCGACCTGCTCGAATATGTCGCGGGCAAGCTAGACCGGGCGCGTCGGGCGGTTGACACAGCCGCCGCCCTCTAAGCGCCGCCGCCTACCAGACAGACGAAGCTCCTGTGCCCAGGTGGCGGAATTGGTAGACGCACCAGCTTCAGGTGCTGGCGCTCGCAAGGGCGTGGAGGTTCGAGTCCTCTCCTGGGCACCATTTGCCTGTTTCTGCTTGTCACCAGGTGTGTGACAAAATACCTGAAATCTGCTAAAAACTAGGCTTCAGTGCTGCTAATTGCGTCCTGATGTGTCCCGGCATCGCAACGAAAATGGGGGCATAATCGGGGGCATGTCGCGGCACCAAGCTTGGAGAAGCAGATACCGCTTACTCTGCACTCAAGCCTTAGCGCTCGCCAAAATTCGTCGAAGTGGCGGCGTTCAGTCGAGGGGGAAATATAAGCCAGATAGGCCAGGACTACGGCAATTCCCGCGTCTGCGGTTGCTCTTCATGGCGGCAGTAGGCGGCAGCCTCTTCCAACGCCGCCAAGGCCATCGTGGTAAGTTGTTCGGCTGTGGGGCGGCCCATTCAGCCGAGATACGTCAGCCAGAACGATTCGTGAACATCCTGCCGAAAATCGGCCTTGCAGGTCGACACCTGCTGGCACGTCCAGGCACCTGACATTTTTTGATTTGAGACAAACTCCCGCGTGATCCAATATCTCATTGCGATCTGAATTTTCGGCGGTAATTCTACGCCCTGCGTGTCACGGATGCTCGGTCGTAAGCGCAAGGTTCAGCTTCGGGGTCCTTTCAGTCTAGCCATGATCGCGTGAGCGCCGCTGCGCCTCGCCCGAGCATCGCCTGCCTGACAGTCCTCGGAAGTGTTTTCGGGTCAGCATTGCGATCCGAATGGATCAATGCGGGGGAATTGAATGCCGACGTATACCAATCCAACCGGCACGGTCGACGCAACGAATAGCGACGACACGATCATTTTCAGTGCCCCTTGGCAGCCAGGAACGACCGTCAACGCGCTCGGCGGCAACGATGGCCTCTTGGTCCAAATAGATAATACCAGTCCGATCACGATCGATGCCTCTGACGAATTCGATGCAGGTTATTTCAACCTCGACATTCGGTTCTCGCCGTTCTCGCCACTGTATGTCTTCAACATCGAAAATATTGAGATTCATGGAACGGCGAGCGACGATCGTTTCAGGCTGCAAATCGGTCCCAATTCTTCGGCATTGACCGCAGTCATGAATGGCGGAGCAGGCTTGGACCTGCTTGCATTTAATTGGTCCAAGCTGACAACCGGGATGAGTTTCGTGGTCAGCGGCACGAACATCACCAGCAGCTTCGGGACATTCACGAACTTCGAGACATTCTATATCAATGCTGGCTCCGGCAATGACATAATCACGACCGGCAGCGGGGACGATATAGTCTATACTGGTACGGGCGTGGACACCGTCAGCACGGGAGCGGGCAGCGACGCCATCGAGTCCGGACTAAGCGGTGGAACCATTGCTGCTGGCGATGGAGATGACTCCATTTCGCTGACCTCGGCTCCCAACCCGAACGTCAGCGTCGACGGGGGGGCAGGGCACGACATCCTCCAATTCAACTGGTCAGGTGTGAGCACCGCGATAAGCTTCGTGGTCAATGGCGCTAGCATCACCAGCAATTCGGGCAGCTTCGCGAACCTCGAGAGATTTTTGATCCAATCGGGCCCCTGCAACGACATAATCACGACCGGTAGCGGGGATGACCAGATCTGGACCGGTGATGGAAATGACACGATTTCGAGTGGTGGCGGCGACAATTCCCTTGGCGCCGGGCGCGGCGACGACGTTGTCTACGCCGGTGAAGGCAATGATGGGGTCTCTGGTCACGATGGCAATGATCAACTCGACGGCGGGAGCGGCAACGACTCGATCTATGGCCAAAATGGCAATGATGATCTTGAGGGCGGCGATGGCGCCGATACCATTTATGGCGATGACTGGGTCAGCGGCAACGGCGATGGCGCTGACACCATCAATGGGGGACTGGGAAATGATATAATCCACGGCGGCGGCGCTAACGACACAATCCAAGGCGGTGCTGGTGCAGACCAGATCGATGGCGGCGACGGCGTAGATTACCTGGATGGCGGTGACGGTGACGATCACCTGGTTGGCTATGATGATGCTGGCAAAATTGATACAGATTCTTGGCGGAATCGGCAACGACATAATCAGTGCCGGCTATGGCGATTCCGTCGACGGTGGCATCGGCACCGATCAATTATACCTATCATGTTATGCCGGAGCGAACGCGGGCATTACGGCAGACTTTCGCACACTCACCAACGGTGGAACTCTGACCATCGCTGGCGCAACCCTGGCAGGCATAGAATATGTCACGGGCCTGTCCCTCACGCAATTCGACGACGTGGTCATCGCCGGCGCCGTTGAGAGTGTCGTTGGAATTACCCTGGATGGCTGGGGCGGCAACGACGTTTTGACGGGAAGCTCTGGTGTCGACAGCATTTATGGCGGGGATGGCAACGACGTAATCTACGGTGGCGTTGGCTTCAATCCAAACATCGTTCCATCGACCGACCGGCTTCGTGGCGAAGCGGGCGACGATACTATTCATATCGGCAACGACGGCGCGGAAGCGATGGGCGGTGTCGGAAATGATGCGATCTACGGCGGCAATGCCTACGACGAGATCTTCGGCGACGATGGCAATGATTTGCTCCGGGGCGGAGGAGGCAATGACGGCATCAATGGCGGCAGCGGTAACGACTTACTAACTGGCGGCCTGGGGCAGGACACCATTGTCGACAACAGCGGCGATGACACCTTTCTCGATACTGCGGCCGGTTTGAACGGCGACACGATTGTCGGTTTCAGCGTGGGTGACAAGATCATCATCACCGATGCAAATCTAAGCTCCTTTGCGTTCCAATTGTCCGGAAATGTTCTGACCTATTCTGGCGGAACGCTTAACATCAATTCGGAGCTGCCGGGCAGGATCGTCGCCAGCGCGGCAGCCGGCGGCGGCGTCCAACTCCAGGTCCAGCTGCCGCCCGTGGGGACCAACGATCAGATCGCGAGCCAGCTGACCGGTGGCTACTGGGACGGGGATGTTCATCGCTGGAATGTCACGCAGGGCGGGACGATCACCGTCAATATCAACACGCTTAGTTCGGCCGAGCAGGCCGTTGCCAGGACTGCGCTCGGTTTGTGGGCCGACATTATCGGGGTTCAATTCCAGGAGGTAAGTAGCGGAGGCCAGATCGTTTTCGATAATGGGCCTGGCGCCGGCGCATATGCCGATACCAATTGGTCGAACGGAATCATGACTTCGGCTGTCATTCACATTCCCAGCGGGTGGATCACGACCTATGGTTCCCTACCCGGCAGCTACGGTTTCGAAACCTATGTGCACGAAGTCGGGCATGCGTTGGGTCTCGGACATCCAGGCAATTACAATTTATCCGCCAGCTATGCGGGTGATGCGATCTTCGCGAACGACAGCGTGGCAACATCCGTCATGTCGTACTTCGACATGAGCGAGAATTACTACTTCGCGACGCAACATTTCTCAAACTATCGTGCCGGGACGCCGATGCAGGCGGACATCGTGGCCATGCAAACCCTTTACGGTCTGGCGACGACCACGCGCACAGGAAACACCGTCTACGGCTACAATTCGAACGCCGGCGGTGTTTGGGACGCTACGGTCAGCGGTTCCGTAGCCCTGACGATTTTTGACCACGGCGGAATTGACACGCTCGATTATTCGAACGTCAACTGGGGTCAGCTGATCAATCTGAACCCGGAGACTTTCTCTAACGTCAACAGCGGCGTGGGAAATCTATCAATTGCTCGCGGCACGATCGTCGAGAATGCGATCGGAGGATTCGGATCCGATACGATCATTGGCAACACTACCAGCAACGTTCTCACCGGTAACGCCGGTGCCGACATTCTGACCGGCGGCTCTGGGGCCGACACGTTCCGCGACACGGCTGCCGGGCTCAACGGCGACACGATCACGGACTTCGGCGCCGGCGACAGCATCGTCATCAGCAACGCCAGCCTCGCCGGCTTCAGCTATTCACTGAGCGGTTCGACCCTGACTTACTCCGGTGGATCGCTGACCCTGACCGGTTTCACTGGCCGACTTCAGGCAACCACGGCGGCCGGCGGCGGCGTCCAGCTGACGGTCAATGACGCCCGCAACGACTTCAACGGCGACGGGCGGAGCGACATATTGTGGCGCAACGACACCGGCCATCTCGCCGAGTGGCTGGCGCAGCCCGGCGGGACTTTCGCCTATAACCCCAATGCCGCCTACCAGCTCGACACCAGCTGGAAAATCATCGGTTTCGGCGACTTCAACGGCGACGGGCGCGACGATATCTTGTGGGAACACGACAATGGCAACCACATGCAATGGCTCGCCCAGCCCGATGGCAATTTCGCCTGGAACCCGATCTTGCCAGAAGCGATGCAGCCCGATTGGCACTTGCAGGGCATCGGCGACTTCAACGCCGACGGCCGCGACGACATGATCTGGCGGACCGAAGCGGGGACGATCACCGAATGGCTCGGCCAGGCCAATGGGTCGTTCATCGCCAACCCCGACGCCCAATATACATTGGGCACCAATTGGCAGGTCGCGGGGGTTGGCGATTTCAACGGCGACGGCCGCGACGACATATTGTGGCGCAACGAGGCCGGCGCCATGTCCGAGTGGCTCGGCCAGAGCGGCGGCACCTTCGCCTGGAATCCCAACGCCGCCTACCAACTGCCGGCCAACTGGGAAGTCGCCGCGACCGGCGACTTCAACGGCGACGGCCGCGACGACATATTGTGGCGCAACGAGGTGGGCGCGATGTCCGAGTGGCTCGCTCAGGCCGACGGCACGTTCGCCTGGAATCCCAACGCCGCCTATCAGCTGCCGTCCAACTGGGAAGTTGCGACGACCGGCGACTTCAACGGCGACGGCCGCGACGACATCATGTGGCGCAACGAGGTTGGCGCGATGTCCGAGTGGCTGGCCCAGGCCGATGGCACCTTCGCCTGGAACCCCAACGCCGCCTATCAGATGCCGACCAACTGGGAGATGCAGCCGGAGTCCCCGATCATATAGAAAATCGGGTTCCAGTAATGTCCGCTTTGGGTGGAAAGCAGACATTAGCGACGCAACCCGGACAATCCGAATTATCCACACTAGGTCGCGCCGATTGTGCGCATCCTAAGATTGCTCCACCGCCACACGCCGCCTGCCAAATGACGCCAGAGGAATGAGGACTGCGAGTCCAAGTGCGTCACGACGACCGGCCAAAGCAAAATACCGCCGATCGTCCCGGCGACTAAGCGTCCGCTCGTGCTCAGCAAAGGCCGCCATGACGTGCAGCATCAAGCGATTTGCGTATGGTGCATCAACGGCAATATAATTTACTTCGCACGTTTGTTTGGAGCTTGGCAGATTCTGAGTTGGTCCGGAATGGGTGGATTTCTGGCGTGTGAAGACCGTCCGCTTTCGGCCAGTTCGAGCCACCCCGATTGTAATGGCCAGGGTGGGCGGAAAGCGGACCTTGTCGCGCCTCGCTTGGACCTGCGGGATCCCTCGCCTGTGAGGGAACTAAAAGAGCCGCGCGGCATGGATTGCCGCGCGGCTCTAAGAGGCGTGACTACAAAACGCCGCTAGCGGAGCAGGGCGCTAATGGCCTGCTGTACCAGCATGGTCTTGGGGTCGACCTGGTAGAGATAGCCGTTGTTGTAATAGTAGCGATCAGACTGGTCGAAGCTGTACTGCGAGCGCAGATAAGTTGGAATCTGGTTGTAGGTCCAGGCGTTGCCGAAGTTGCGATTGTAGCGCTGCCCGACGTTGTAGCTTTTCTTCGTCTGTCCCGGTGGCAGGCAGCCATTGTTCTTTTTTGCGAGCCCCGGAGGACAGCTGCCACGCGCATCGAATGCGTAGAGCCGTCCAAAACGATCGCTTGTCACCAGGCCATGTGTGGCCTTACCGGCTTTGTGACCATTGCCGTGCTTCATCGTAGCGTGTTTATTATTCCCCTGACCCTTTCCCGGATCTCCGATTGCGGGGGAAGTGGCGGCGAGCATTGCAGCGCCCGCGAGCAATATGAACTTTTGCATAAATACTAATCCTTGCGTTGGGAGTGACGCGGCTGTGAAAGATGACCAGAGAAAACCAGTGCCCACGCCATGTCGGCTTAATAATAAATTCCAGTTATCCAATAACGATGGGCCCGGTTGCTAGTTGCATCGTTCATGTACCCGCAAGTTTTTAGATGAGTGTTTGCTATCGACTTCGACGGCAGTCGCTGAGATGGCTGGGGCCCTCGTGACGTCGTGAGCTTATGTCAGCAATTGGTCGGTCCCTCCCATAAGCAGTCAGTCTGTTCTCGGCCAAGTCGGGCCGATTGAGGCCAATTCAGTCTCGCGGGGTTTGAGTTGGGGAAGCACTTACGCCGCAACGCCCCTTGGTTGTCACCCTCCGACGGGCCCGTTACGCTCGGTCGAAACGGGGAGAGCTATATGGTTTTGCGGCGTCTCAAGTCGGCTGGCGTGCGTCGTCGGCCTGGTTCTGGCTTTTCCTGCACCCGCTTCCGCCCAGAGCGAAATCCCAAGACCTTCTCGCCGGTTACTGACGCGTTCGACCATGAGCGCAGGGTCGTCGAGATACCAATGCGCGACGGGGTCAAGCTTCACACCGTCATCGTCATTCCCAGGAATGGCGCCAAACCCGCGCCGATCATTCTCACGCGTACGCCCTATGGCGCCGACAAACCGACGACGCAGTCGCCGAGCCCCAATGCCGCGATGGTCCTGCCGGCGGCGGACGAGTCCCTGCTGAATGCGGGCTATATACGCGTCTACCAGGATGTTCGCGGCCGCTACGGGTCCCAAGGCGACTATGTGATGACTCTCCCTGTCCGGGGGCCTCTCAACAAGCGGAAGGTCGACCAGACGACCGACACCTACGACACGATCGACTGGCTCATTAAGAACGTGCCCGGCAACAACGGGCGCGTCGGACTCACGGGCGTGTCTTATCCTGGCTGGCTCACCTTGATGGGCATTCTTGACCCGCATCCGGCGCTGAAGGCGGCAGTGCCGATGTACCCGATGGTGGACGGATGGGTCGGAGACGACTTCTACCACAATGGCGCGCTTCGCCAGACGATGTTCGAGTGGATCTACCAGATGGGCTCGGACAAGAGCAGCCAGTACAGCCCGCCGTTCGGCTATCGCGACATGTACGAGGCCTATCTCTCCGCAGGGTCGGCCGACGGGGTTGCGCGCCGGTACAAGGCCGATCAGCTGCCGACCTGGCGGAAGATCGTCGACAACCCGACTTACAATGCGTTCTGGCAGGGCCAGGCCGTGCAGAACATGCTCGCGAAGACCGATCCGAAGCTACCCGTGTTGCTGGTCCACGGTCTGTTCGACCAAGAAGACAATTTCGGTGGCATCGCGGCGTATGAGGCGCTGGAAGCGCAGGACCGCAACAACGACATGGTCTTTCTTGCCGTCGGTCCGTGGAACCACGGCCAGTCACAAGGCGACGGTTCATCGACCGGCGCGCTGAAGTGGGATGCCAACACTAGCCTCTGGTTCCGCGAGAAGGTGCTTCTTCCGTTCTGGGATCAGCATTTGAAGGGCATTTCGCCGGCCCGGCCGACGCCGCCGGTGATCGCATTCGATAGCGGTTCGAAAGAGTGGCGAACTTATCGCAGCTGGCCAGCCGACGGCCATGTTGCCGTGCAGCGAATGTATCTGGCCCCAGCTGGAAGCCTGTCCTTCCAAGCGCCGAACAGTTCGGGCGCGAGCTACGCGCAATATGTGTCGGACCCGAGCAAGCCGGTACCGTACCGGGTGCGACCGAACCTCGCGATGTACAATCCGGATTCGAGTTGGAGCAATTGGCTGGTCGATGATCAGCGGCCGTTTTCGGACCGCCCGGACGTCCTGACTTTTGTGAGTGATCCCCTGACAGAGCCCCTGACGATCAGTGGTGCGGTGGCGGCCAATCTGTTTGCCTCGACGACGGGCACTGACTCCGACTGGGTCGTCAAGCTGATCGATGTATACCCGCCGGAAGTGCGGTCCAATCCCGTACTCGGCGGCTATCAGCTGATGGTCTCAGGCGACATCTTGCGTGGACGCTATCGCGAGAGCCGCGAGCAGCCCAAAGCTGCGGTGCCGGGCGAGGTCGCGCAATATCGGGTCCGGCTGCCGCAGGCCAACCACACGTTTCAGCGAGGGCATCGGCTGATGGTGCAGGTGCAATCGTCCTGGTTTCCGCTCTACGACCGCAATCCGCAGACTTTCGTCGATAATATCGCCAAGGCCCGGCCGGAGGATTATCGCGCAGCGACGCAGCGCGTTATTTCGCGCCGCAGCAGTCGAGCTTCATCGAATTGCCGGTAGTTAAAGCGAGTGTGCCGCAAAGCGTGCAGGGAGCCGCGTCCAACTGATCGAAAATTGGAGTGTCTGCTTTGGGCCGTTTTCTGCCGGGAGCAGACGGTCCGCTAACGGCCAACACGCGTCATGGCCTGGCCTCAGGTGCGGTTCGCTTGCCCTCTCAGTGGCCACCGACGACCAGAAGCACCCCGCCATGGCGGCAGCCTATAGCGCCGGCGCTCCCGCGGCCATTTCGTCCTCGACGAGGGACCACGGCACGATCCCTGACGCGTAGATGGCCTCGAATACCTCACGGTTGGAGTAAGGGCTGGTGGCGAGCTCTGCGCGGTGGGAGGCCTCGCCAAGCAGCCGGTCGAGATGCGCCTTGCCGACGATGTAGCTCGGCCCGTAGCCCGGCTGGCGCAGGTAAAGCAGCTGCTCGAAACCGACCAGGTGGCTGGTCGGATCGGAAAAGCCGCGCGGGGTCCAGGAAGCGTGGAACTTGCCGGCTTCGTCGAGGCCAATCTCATTGGCCTGGACCCGCAAGGAGGCGAGCCCGCGCGCGGCACGATTGGCGAGCATGATCCACACCAGTTCGCGGCCGCGGGGAATTCCGTCGTACAACCCGGCCTGCATCAGCAATTCTTCCATCGCCGTGGCGAACCCTTCCGACCGGTCGGCGTAGATGTTGAACAGCGGCGCCGTCCGGCGGATCGGACTTTGATGCGGTTGGTGCTTGAGGCGCGCGAGCTCGATCCAGTGGACGAAGTGGGTCATCAACGGGGTCGGATCGAGCGCGTTAATTTGCGTGAAGAAGTTGCGCTTGCCGGGCGGCGTGTAATCTACCGTTTGCGTGACCAGCGCCGCGCGCGAATGCGGCGTGTCGGCGAAGAAGCCGGCGTCGACCATGAAGCGCCACAACCGCTCCGTCCGCTGTTCCGCGAGGCGGCGGTAGGCCACTGGATCGCTGACTTCGGCAGTGGCCGGGAGCTTGCGGTTGCGCACTTCCTCGAGGCGCAACGATGAGAGGCTGCGGTCCAGTTCGCGCTGGAGGATCACCACCTGCTCGTCGAAGCTGTACGGGTTGAGCAGGACGTTCTTCAACCACCAGTCGTAATTGTCCTTGCCCACGCCCGACGGTCCGCTGCGCTTGGGTGCCTCGGCCTTGACCCAGGCGGCAAAGTCGCTCGTGGCCTTGCGGGCCGAGGCGACTGCTGCGACGAGGCGCGGCGGTGCGCCTTTGAGCGACACGGTCCGAAACCCGTCGAGGTCGCGCAGGACAAGCGTGCCCTTTTCCAGATTGGCCAGGGCTTCGGCCTGGTCGAGAAAGCCCTGCCACCCATAGGTCCACAGGTCCCGCGCTGTGCTGGGTGCAAGATTGACCTTCGCTTGTGCAAGCAGCGGCGCGACGGTTTCCAGCTGGCTCGCAAGCTTGGTCTGGTCGGCGGCGCTGAGCGGCCAGCGGTACCGGAACAGGTCTGTGACCGGCTCGGCATAAGTCCCCTCATGCGCGGGCACGTCGCTCATGTCGGGGAAGACGGTGAGGTAAAAGCCCGGGTCGCGTTCCCAGGGTTTCAGCACCCTGAAATAGAAGTCGAGACCGTTCATCTCGGCGTCGATGAGTCGCTTGTCGTTGCGCTCGACGACGCTCCAGCCGCTCGTATCGATCGCCGCCAGGCGGGCGCGGAATTCGGGGAGCCGCGCAGCCTTGGCGGCCATGGCCGCGGACGAATAATCGGCCACGCCACCGACCATCGCCGGCTGGTTGGACGCGCGCCAATCGGCGAACAGCTGGACAAGCTGCCCGTAGGCGGGTGCCGGAGAGGCGGCCAAAGAGGGCACCGGCATTATGGCTGCGGACAGCAGCAGCCCAAGTCCAAGAGTCAATCGAAACATGGCCTGATCTCCCCTCAAGCGCGCCCTGTTGACAGCCTCAGCGTTGTTCCATGTTCCACACACCAGAGCAACCGCCGGGAGATGTCCGAGTTAGGTCGGAACCAACCCCCACAGCAATCATGAACGAACGTCGGCTTTGATCAGCAACCCGACCTACATTGGACAGGCAGCTATCGGCCAGATCGAGGCCGTCAGCCAGTTTAATTCGACGGCCCGCGATATGACTGATTGCGGTGGAAAGCTGCCACTCGAAAGGCAGCGGCTAGTGCGCCGGCTCAACCGTCTTGAAAACGCTTTCACAGGGCTTGGGGCTGGCAAGAAACGCCAGGATATTCTCAGCCAACCATGTCGGACGCTCGAGAAACAGATGATGCGTGCTGCGCGGCACTTCCACAGCCGCACCGCATTGCCGACGTGACAGGAATTCGGCTTGCTGGCGAAGCATCCACGGCCGCAATGCCCTTACTGAGTAATCGATGAACGCCTGCCGCTGCGCGGGAGTTGCCTCGGGTGGAACCTGCTCTGCCACATCCTTGGACGAGTAGAAGGCAAGTGAGGGGGCTGTGATGTCCTCCCATTTAGCCTTGGCGGCAATATCGCCGGCCAATGCCGCACCGGCCGTTTTCTGATCCGTCCTCGGAGCAACGCTCTTGGGACCCTGCTGCATGGTTGCTGCTACATCAGCGATGACCGCTTTGCTGCGAACACCGAGCGCCTGCTGACGCCATTCGGCAAATGAAGCGACGGTGGCGAGCGCGGTTGGCGAAGGCGAAGCAGACGGAGGCAGGGCAGCCATCAACGATGGCACTTCCGAACGATCATAGGCGGCGTCGATATAGACCAAGCGATCGACGTGCTCAGGATGCTTTGCACCAAGCGTCGCAAGCTCACCGCCAGCAAGGCTGTGGCCAACGAACGAGGCTCGCTGAATGCCGAGGTGATCCATGAGCTCAAGCAGGTCGCCGACCAACGCCCCGTTCGAATAGTCAGCATTCGAGGCATCGCTGGATTGGCCATAGCCGCGACGCGTTACGGCGATGACACGGTGACCCTGCCGCAGCAGAGGTCCGAACTCATCGAAGGCATGCGCGGAACTCCCCAAGCCCGCCAACAGGATCACGACCGGACCCTGGCCCCCATGATCGATGTAGTGGAGACGGACGGACTTCAGTTGGCAGTAACTGTCGGCGCCGATCGCTGTCGGCGTGCAGGCGGAATCCTTGGCGAATGCTGGCGCAGCGAAAAGCAATGCCGCGAACGCGGCGAACACGGCGCTTCTCATTACAGGCGATAGTCCAGCGTCAGGCCGAAAGTGCGCGGCCGGACGTAATAGTCGATCGGCCCACGCACGAGACCCGATGTGGCTTGCGAAATGCCACGAACGTCCCCGATGTTTTCAAGGAACAAAGTGGCCTCGAAATGGCCAAGCGTCGCACCAGCTCGCGCATCGAAACAGATTATATCCGCCCTGCGTCTGAGGCGACGGAGTGAGTTCGCCGGGCGCCTCTGAGACGTAGCGATGGCTCAGCAGAGAACAAGCGGCTGATACTTGGTCTGGCGGGCATTGTAGGAAATGGAAGTCGCAGTCTGCCATTTGGAAGCCCCAGGAAGCGTGGTTCCCGTCGGGGATGACGACGGCGCCGGAAACGAAATCGCGCCTCAATTCACCATCGAGATAAGTGAGAGAGCTTTGGACTGTGAGATCGCGGACCGGGCGCCAGGTCAGGCCGGCCTCAAAGCCCCGGTTCCGAGCCTTGCCGGCATTTGCGGTATAGGTGAACCCGCTTGGGCTTCTCTGCGTGACTTGGATGTCCGACCAATTCACCCAGTAGACTGTGCCGTCCAGGAGAAGTCGGCCATCGTCCAGGGTAAGGCGGGTTCCGATCTCATAGTTCCAGAGAGAGTCGGAATCGAACTGGCTCGGAATTTAAAATACTGGGTCGTTGGCAATGTTGGGTCCGCCAAACCGGAAGCCCTTCGATGCAAGGCCATAGACCATCACATCATCGTTCGGCGTCCAGGTCAGCGCGACCTTGGGAGAGAAGCCGGTCTCGCTTGAACCGCCCTGTTCGACGGTTGTTACTGGACCGGTGAATGGTCCAGCCCCGGTGGTGGTGGTGGAGTCCAGTTCAGTATGGAACAACCGTCCGCCGGCTGTGATCTTGAACGCATCCGAGACCCGGAAACTGCCTTCGCCGAACACCGCACTTTCTTTTGCATCGATGTCGACCAGCGCTTCCAGCAGCACGGAAGAGCCGAAGACGCCGGCCGCAGCAGGGGCATCGAGCACATTGCTGACCTTTTCAGACGTTCGATCGTGGAACAGGCCAACAATATACTCGAACCGCTCTCCCGCCGGTGACGCGAGACGCACTTCGAATGAGTCGCCTTTGATCGTTCCGGGCTCAAGAAATGCGATTGGCGCGAACGCCAACAAGGCACCACCGGCGAAGGTGGAAAAATCCTGCGTACCCGAGAATTCCTTTTTCCGATGGGTGGCAGTTGCGATGAGTGTCGCAAAACCCACGTCCTGATCGAGCCTGAGATTGTGAATGTTGGTTTCGTAGCGGAAGGGCTCCGCGATTAGCGTGCTCTTTTCAAAGGTGCCTAGTTCAGGCTCGACGCCCCCGGCATCACGCGTTTCTTCAACCTGGCGCAGGAAAAGATAATTCAGGTCCGTGCCATCTGCCGGCTTCAGCGTGACCTGGATTCGCCCGCCGTTGATCGTGGTCCGATTTGAATTGTCGTCTTCGGTTCCGATGTTGTCGACAAATCCGGCAATGCTGCGATGGCTGAGCACTCCCCGCACTGCCAACACATTGTCCACGATGGGGACATTGACCATCGCATTGGCGGAGTAGCCTTCGTCGCCATGAGCCACCGTCTCAAGAGTGCCGCGAACGTGCACGTCTACTGAATTGAGGTCGGGCCGGCGGGCCTGGTAGTTGATTGCACCGCCGAGGGAAGCAGATCCGAACAGCGTGCCCTGTGGGCCACGCAGAACCGCGATATTATCGACATCGAACGTGTCGAGATCCGGTATTCCGCCGGAATAGAACGGTTCGGTCATGGGAACGTCGTTGATGAAATAGCCCGTCGTGCCTTGGGCCTGCGCAATCCCGGTCGTGGTAGCCACGCCGCGAATAATGGCCGTGGAGTTGCCGGGTACCGTCTGGTTGAAGACAACGCCGGGCGTCCGCGTCAGATAATCCGCAAAGCTGCGAGCACCGATGTTCTCGAGCGATGCCTCGTCGAATGCTGTCACCGAAGCTGAAATGTCGCGAACCGGTTCCGCCCTTTTTGTGGCTGTCACCACGATATCGGCGTTTTCCTCATCGGTGGGCGCTGGCGCGTCCTGCGCAATCGCCGCCGAAGCTGCCATGGATCCCAGCAGGATCGAACGTCCCATGAATTTCGTCACCGACGAAATGGTTGGCTTCTGCATGTAATCCCTCCCCAATCGGGCGCAAAATGAACTAATCAGTCATTTTGTCAATCGCCGGATTGCATGGAGCGTTGTCGCCCCCTAAACATAGGGAGATGCCGAAAATTCGCCCCGAGACGGCGGCAAAGCGCCGCATGCAGATATTGAATGCTGCTCACTGCGCCTTCAATCGCGACGGGATCAACGTATCGGTGGATCAAATTTGTGCCGAAGCCGGCGTGAGCAAGGGCAACTTCTACGGATATTTCGAATCCAAGGACGATCTGATTCTTGCCATTGCACGCGAGCAGGGCGAACAAATCCGAAGCGCTACGCAGACCGAAACGGTGGATGAGCTGATCAATCGCATCATGCCGTTTCAGCAAGAAGGGGACGTTTCGGCCTCCAGGTTTGAATTGGAAGCCTGGACCTACAGCTTATCCCATCCGGAGCTTCGTTCGACCTTCCAACAGAATTTGCAGGAGCTCGATCGATCCATTGCGATGAGCCTTCAGCGGCTTGTTCCAGGGCTGGCAAGCCCTCGAGCGCAGAGGTCTCACAAGCGGCCGAGATCCTGAGGATTTTTGCAGTCGGCATGATGGCGAACACGGCGATTGTCGATCGAACTGACGGTGAGCTTGTCGAAGCCATCAAAAAGTTGATCGACCTTCTCATCGGGGGCAGCCGCGCCCCCGCGTCGAGCCAAGGCTGAAAAACTTCATTCAATCGGCCTTACCATTATCCTCGATCCGAGGCCGTTAAGCAGCAAAAATTTGGCAACGCCAGACGGCAGGAATGGGTCGGATTGCAGTCATCCGCCGTCATGCTGAACGAAACGGCAGGAATAGCGCCTCGCCAACCCGAAAGCGGACAGTCCGCAAACGGCCATCTTCGGACACGTGACATTTTTACTAAGGTGTAATGCGTCCGCACCGCATTGAATTTGGGGGCACACTTGGGGGCATTTTTCGCCGCGGGGGGCGTTTTCCCGAGGGAAACTCAAGTCCTCTCCTGGCACCATCGCGCAGACGCTACGGGAGACACCCGAGCCTTACGGCTCACACCAGCTTCAACGTCTCTCGCCACCCGTCGAGCCTTCGCGCCCGATCCTCGACGGTCATTGCCGCTCTAAAATGCGTCACCCCGCTGTCCATCGCGGCGGCCGCACTCTGTAGATCGGCATGAATGCCCGCACCGACTGCCGCCAGCATGGCCGCTCCAAGCGCGGTGGTCTCGACGAAGCCGGGCCGCTCGACCGGCAGATCGAGCATGTCGGCCAAGTCCTGGGCCAACCAGTTGTTGGCGACCATTCCGCCGTCGATCCGCAACCGCTCCCAGCGAACGCCGTCGGCCTCGAATGCCGTCATCAGGTCATGGATCTGGTGGGCCTGCGCTTCCAGCGCCGCGCGGACGATGTGGGCGCGTGTCGTGGCGAAGCTGATTCCGCGGATCAGGCCGCGCGCCTCGGGCCGCCAATGCGGCGCCCCTAGCCCGGATAACGCCGGGACCATGTAAACTCCACCGCTGTCGGGGACCGAACGGGCCAGATCCTCGCTCTCTGCAGCGCTGACGAGAAGCCCAGCCGAATCGCGCAGCCACTGCATCAAGCTGCCTGCGACGAATATGCTTCCTTCAAGGGCGTAGGTCCGATCGCCGCCGATCTGGCAGAGGACGGTCGTAAGTAGGCGATTGGACGAATGGAGCGGGCGCCCGCCACTGTTGGTCAGGACGAAGGCACCGGTTCCGAAGGTTGCCTTGGTGTGCCCAGGCTGGAGGCAACCCTGCCCGATGGTTGCAGCCTGTTGGTCGCCGGCGACACCGCAAATGGGAATGGCACGACCGAAAAGCGCAGGATCGGTCTGGCCGATCGGGCCGGCGCAATCGACGATGTTCGGCAGCGTTGCGGGGTCGATGCCGAACAAGTCGCACAGCTGCTCGTCCCAGCCGCGGCCATCCAGTGCCATCAGCATCGTCCGGCTGGCATTGGTAGCGTCGCTAGCATGAACCGCGCCGCCGGTGAGTTTCCAGATCAGCCAGCTGTCGATTGTTCCAAAGGCCAGTCGATCCGCTGCGGCGCCAACTTCGGGCCGATTGGCCAGCATCCACTCCATCTTGGTGGCGCTGAAATAAGGGTCGAGCAGCAGGCCGGTTTTCGACTGGATCATGGCCTCATGGCCCGCGGACCTGAGTTCCGCACATCGGTCGGACGTGCGCCGGTCCTGCCAGACCAGCGCATTGCCGATGGGTTCACCGTCCGCGCAGTCCCAGGCGACGACGGTTTCCCGCTGGTTGGTGATGCCGATCGCCGCGATATTTGCGGCTCCGCCCGCCTCCTCAACCATTTCCCGAGCGACCGCCAGGGTCCTCGACCAGATTTCGGCGGCGTCATGCTCGACCTGGCCGGGCGCGGGATAATGCTGGGTGATCGGCTGCGCGGCTAAGCCTACGGGGTGGCCGTCGGGCTTGAACAGCATCGCCCTCGTCGACGTCGTCCCTTCGTCGATGACCAGAATAAATTAAGTCACGCCAAAGGGAGAGCCGAGCCGGAAAAAAATATCAACCTATTCGGCGGTCCGCATCCGTTCGGGACATGATATTGCGAAGTGGCTGATCGACGACTGCGCCATAACCGATTAGCCTTTGCGAATGCCTCTCCACAGCCTTGGCGAGTTATCGCCCTTGATCGATCCGACAGCCTGGGTCGCGCCGTCGGCGGACCTGATCGGCGATGTCCGCCTCGGCCCTCGCGCAAGCGTCTGGTTCGGCGCCGTCATCCGCGCCGACAATACGCCGATCCTGCTGGGCGAGGAGACCAATTTCCAGGACGGCGCAATCGGTCATTCGGATCCGGGCGCGCCGCTGACGATCGGCGACCGGGTCACGGTCGGGCATCAGGCGATCCTCCACGGCTGCACCGTCGAAGATGAGGCGCTGATTGGCATGGGTGCCCGCATCCTCAACGGCGCGGTGATCGGCTCACAATGCATCGTGGGCGCCGGGGCACTGGTAACTGAAGGCAAGCTGTTCGAGCCCTGCAGCCTGATCGTCGGATCGCCGGCGCGGGCGGTCAGGACGCTGACCGACCAACAAGTCGCCATGCTCCGCCTTTCGGCAGCGCATTATGCTGAAAAGGCCGCCCAATTACGCTCGCGATCTGCGGTTACATTCCTGACACTTGAAAGCAATTGCGCCGCGGTGCCATCTCCTTCGTCATGATCGACATCCGCCCCTTCGCCTCGCTCGGCCACGCCAATCATGGCTGGCTCGACGCCCGCCACCATTTCAGCTTCGCCAACTATCATGACCCGGCCCGCATGAGTTGGGGTGCGATCCGCGTCTGGAACGACGATCGGATCGCCGCCCGCTCCGGCTTTCCGCCGCACCCGCACCGCGACATGGAGATCATCACCTATGTCCGCGCAGGCGCGATCACTCATCAGGATTCGCTGGGCAACAAGGGCCGCACCGGCGCCGGCGACGTGCAGGTGATGAGCGCCGGCAACGGCGTCACCCACGCCGAATATAATCTGGAGGACGAGGAGACGACCCTGTTCCAGATCTGGGTCGAGACCGACCGGCCGGGCGTCGCGCCGGCATGGGGCATGATGCCTTTCCCCAAGGAAGCTCGCGAAGGCAACTTCCAACTGCTCGCTAGCGGCGATCCGAATGACGGCGCACTGACCATCCACGCCGACGCAAAGGTCCTCGGAGCGACTCTCAATGCCGGAAAGAGCCTTTCCTATGACGCCGACCCGGCGCGCCACCTTTACCTCGTCCCCTCGGCCAAGGTTCGAATCAACGGCGTCGAGGCGAGCGCCCGCGATGGAGTCGCCATCACCGGCGAAGACCGTATCACCATCGAAGCGGAAGCCGACGCGGAATTGGTGCTGGTCGACGCGCGCTAATTCGGTAAAGCCTTGTGCTGCAGCGATTTGCGCGCCAATAGCGGCGTGACGCGGGCGCCGCAGGGGCGGGCGGGCGCGGACAAATCCAGCACCAGCAGGGCGGGGAAGAATGACGGCATTGCGCCGCATGAATATCAAGGCTCTGAGCGGCGTTTCCGCTCTATTGTTGCTCGTCATGGGTTCGTCGGCGTTTGCCCAGAACAGCGACGTGCCGGTCGACGTCACCGCTGCTCCCGCCCCGTCGGCTGACGTCGTCGGTCCGGCGCAGCTTCAGAATTTCAACCTGCAGGGAACCGTCACGCGGCCGGCCGAACGCCCCGCGGCCACGCAGGCCCAGCCTGCCGCGCCAGTTCCAATCCAGCCGCGGGCAGGTTCGGCATCGCCCGGATGTCGCCGCTGCTCCTGCTCCGCCCAGCGGCGAGGCGGCAGCGGGTCGCCAGGTTAATCGCTCTCCGATCACGAGCGCGACTCCGCGCGGCTCGCCAGTTTCCGCGGATCCGTCGGTCAGAGCCGAATTCGGTGACGCCCTCCGTTCCGCTCGACGTGACCACCGATGCCGCCCCGCAGCCTTCCTATGACGGTGATCCACCCGCCGCCGATCCGCTCGGCACCGATGGCGGACTGATGTCCTGGCCGTGGATCGCGGCGCTGATCGCCTTGCTTGGAGGCGGTGCCTTCATAGCCTGGAGCCGCCGGAGCGCCCGTCAGCGTTACGGCGATCCCGGCCGGATGGCCTTTGCGGGATTGGTTCCGGATGCCGATGTCGAGCCGGTGCAATTTCCGCCAGCTCGGCCCCGCCCCGATCCTGTTCCACCGCGCGCACAACCGGCGCCGCGTCCCGACCCCGTTCCGCCCAAGCCAGCCAAGCCCGCCCCGGCGGGAGACGGCCTGATCGTGGCGACCCGGCTGAAGCCGGAGCTCAACGTGTTGTTCCAGCCCGACCGGGCCGTCGTCACCGAACGGGAAGTGCTGCTGCAGTTCGACGTCATCCTCACCAACAGCGGCTCGGCACCTGCGCGCGATGTGCTGGTCGAGGCCAAGCTGGTCCCGGCGCACGCGGGCCAGGACCAGGAGATCGCTGCCTTCTTTCAGCAGCCGCAGGCGAGCGGCGACCGAATGGCTGCAATCGCCCCTCTCGGCAAGATTGCGTTGAAAAGCGCCGTTCGGCTCCCGATCGATCAGCTTCACAGTTTCGAGGTCGACGGGCGCCAACTGTTCGTGCCGCTGGTTGCGTTCAACATCTTGTTCCGCACCGGCTCGGGTGAGGGTCAGGCGTCTGCTAGCTTCCTGGTTGGCCGCGGCAGCGATGAGGATGAGAAGCTGGCGCCCTTCCGGCTGGACCTCGGTCCGCGAATTTTCCGTGGCCTCAGCGCACGGCCGCACAGCATGGGGTTGACCCGCTAGCTCCAGGGCGGCGCGGTTCCTCCGGCCAGCTCCCGGCTAGCTGAGCGGGGGCGCGTTATAGCTGTGCCAGGCGAGCACGGCGGCGGCGCCGCGATGAGGCCGCCAGGCTTCGGCCAGCTCGCGCAACTGCTTCTCCGACGGCCGCTCCTCCAGGCCGAGCAGCTTGCCAATCTCGATCTGCACGGCGAGGTCGCCCGCAGGCCAGACGTCTCCGCGGCCCTCGGCGAACAGCAAGTAGATTTCCGCGGACCAGCGGCCGATGCCCTTGATCTTGACCAGCTGGGCGATGGCTTCCTCATCGTCGGCCGGCAAGTGGGCGAGATCGAGCTCGCCCGACAACACCAGGCCGGCGAGACTGCGCGCATAGCCCGCCTTCTGCCGGGACAGCCCGGCCTCGCGCAGCTCCTCGTCGCTCGAGTCGAGCAATTCTGTGGAGATCGACCGGCTGGCCGAGCCGGGCGATCAGCTTATTCCACATCGACCGTGCCGCGTGGACGCTGACCTGCTGTCCGACGATGGTGCGCAGCAGGGTTTCGACGCCGGGCTCGCTCAGGCGAGGCTCGGGCTTACCATGGGCTTTGAGCACCTTGGCGAAAGCCTTTTCCCGTTTGGCCAGCGCATCGAGGCTTGCATGCAACGACTGGGTGGTCCGGACCATCAGGCGACGCTCGCCGCGTAAAGTGCGACCGCGGCCGCGTTCGAGACATTGAGGCTTTCGACCTCGTCGGTGATCGGCAGCCGTGCCAAGGCATCGCAATGTTCGCGGGTGTTCTGGCGCATTCCAGGTCCCTCGGCGCCCAGCACCAGCGCCACCCGCTGCGGGCCCAAGCGCGTCCTTCAAATCGGTGGTCGCTTCGCCGGCCAGGCCGATCCGCCAGAAGCCGGCCTCGGCGATCTCCTCCAGCGCCCGGGCAAGGTTGACCACCCTCGCCCAGGGAACGCGCTCAAGCGCGCCCGACGCTGCCTTTGCCAGCGCCCCGCTTTCGGGCGGCGCATGGCGATCCTGGGTGACGATTCCGATCGCGCCGAACGCAGCAGCCGAACGCAGGATGGCGCCGACGTTATGCGGATCGGTGACCTGGTCGAGGACCAGCAGGACGGCCCGCTCAGGGGCCTCGGCAAGGAGGTCGGCGAGCCAGATATCCTCCAGCGGCTCGACCTCGATCACCACCCCCTGGTGAGGCGCATCGTGCGGTACCATTCGGCCAAGGTCGGGGCCTTCGGCCCTGACCACCGGCAGCTCCTTCGGAAAGTTCATGAACGCTGCGGCTTCCGCCGTCGACCAGGCTTTCAGCACTCGCGATCGGGATTGTCGAGCGCCGCCGCGACCGCATGCTTGCCCCAGAATCGAGGACGATTGGGATTGCCGCCGCCCTTGCCCTTGTTCTTGCGTGCCATGGACTAGGCCATGCGTCGGTACAAAGGCTCAGGCAAGCCCTTCGGCATCGAGCGCATAGCCGGCGCTGCGAACCGTGCGGATCAGGTCCGGCTCGCCAATTGCCAGGCGGAGGCGGCGGATGTGGACGTCGACGGTGCGCAGCTCGATGTCCTCGCTGTGCGGCCAGACGGTCTCAAGCAATTGCTGGCGCGAGAAAACGCGGCCGGGATTTTCGAGGAAATGGCGCAGCAGGCGATATTCGGTCGGGCCGAGCTGGACCGGCTGGCCGTCGCGGCGCACCCTGTGTGCGACCAGGTCCATCTCCAGCCCGGCATAGGATAGCGCTTCGGCGGCCAGCGCGGGGCGGACCCGGCGAAGCACGGCGCCGGCACGAGCGACCAGCTCCTTGGGGCTGAACGGCTTGGTCATATAATCGTCGGCGCCGGTCTCGAGGCCGCGGATCCGGTCATCTTCCTCGCCGCGCGCGGTGAGCATGATGATCGGCACATTGGCGGTGCCCTGGCGGCGGCGAAGGCGGCGGCAGACCTCGATCCCGCTGATGCCCTCGATCATCCAGTCGAGCAGCACCAGGTCGGGCTTCATTTCCTCGGCCAGGATCAGGGCTTCCTCGCCGTCGCCGGTGCGGGTGACCGCATAGCCGGCCCGGTCGAAATGGAAGGAGACCAGTTCGGCCAGCGCGCGGTCATCCTCGACCAGCAACAGGCGCTTGGGGAGCATCGCGTTCATGAGCTCATATCCGCCAGTGATCTTCGCCTCGCGGTCGGTCGGCCATATGCTTGCCGGTCGCGGCATAATAGACCATCTCGGCGATGTTGGTGGCATGGTCGCCGACCCGCTCGACGTTCTTGGCGATGAACAGCAGGTGCGCCGACTGGCCGATATTGTTGCGGATTTTCCATCATGTAGGTGAGGAGCGTGCGGAAGATCGAATTGTAGAAGTCGTCGACCGCCTTGTCGCGCTCGCACACCCGTACCGCCGCCTCCGCGTCGCGCTCGACGAAAGCGTTCAACACATCATGGACCATTTCGGTCGCCATCCGGCCCATTTCCGGCAGCAGCGACAGCGGCTCGATGTGCGCGGACGATCTCGATGAGCGGCACGCGCTTGGCGATATTCTTGGCATAGTCGCCGATCCGCTCGACCACGCCTGAAATTTTCATTGCTGCGACAACGTCGCGCAGATCGGCAGCCATCGGCGCGCGAAGCGCGATCAGCTGGACGGCCCGCTTCTCCGTCTCGATCTCAAGCGCATCGAGTTTCTGGTCGTCCTCGACGATCTTCGCCGCGCCGTCGAGATCGTGCTGGACGAGGCAGCGAAGCGACTCGCGGATGCCATGCTCGGCCATCCCGCCCATCTGGCTGATGAGCGCGCGCAGCCGGTCGAGATCCTCGTCGAACGCCTTGAGCGTATGTCCGCTGGTGGTCGCCATTGCCCTGTCTCCGATCAGCCGTAGCGGCCGGTAATATAGTCCTGGGTCCGCTGCTCGCGCGGATTGGTGAAGATATCCTTGGTCCGGCCATACTCGATCAGCTCGCCAAGGTGGAAAAATGCGGTTCGCTGCGACACTCGAGCGGCCTGCTGCATATTGTGGGTTACGATCGCAATCGCATAACGGCCGCGAAGTTCGTGGATCAGCTCCTCGATCTTGGCGGTGGCGATCGGGTCGAGCGCCGAGCAGGGCTCATCCATCAGGATCACTTCCGGATCGACCGCGATGGCGCGGGCGATGCACAGGCGCTGCTGCTGGCCGCCCGACAGAGCCGTGCCGCTCTCCTGCAGCCGGTCCTTCGCCTCTTCCCACAGTCCGGCGCGCTTCAGCGACTTCTCGACGATCGCATCCAGCTCCGCCTTGCCTGCGGCAAGCCCGTGGATGCGGGGGCCATAGGCGACATTCTCATAGATGGACTTGGGGAAGGGGTTCGGCTTCTGGAATACCATTCCGACACGGGCACGAAGCTGCACTACGTCCATCTTCGTGTCGTATATGTCCTGGCCGTCGAGCTCGATTTCGCCCGTTACCTTTGCTCCGGGGATCGTGTCGTTCATCCGGTTCAGGCAGCGCAGGAAAGTCGACTTGCCGCAACCCGACGGACCGATGAAGGCCGTGACCCGATCGTCGTGGATGTCGATGCCGACACCTTTCAAGGCTTCCTTCCCGCTGTAAAAAACATGGACGTCGCGCGCACTCATTTTTGGAGCACGCTCGTCGGTTGCCGGCTCGACGGTGTCGGTGGGGGTTGGAACGATGGTGTCGATCATATTCATTCTGCCTACCAGCGGCGTTCGAATTTGTTGCGAAGATAGATAGCGAGCCCGTTCATCAGCAGCATGAAGACCAGCAGCACGATGATCGCCGCGCTGGTCTTTTCGACGAAGCCGCGGTCGACCTCGTCGGACCACAGGAAGATCTGCACCGGTAGCACGCTCGACGGTTCGGTGATGCCTTGTGGCGGCGAGGCGATGAATGCGCGCATGCCGATCATCAGCAACGGCGCGGTCTCACCGAGCGCGCGTGCCATGCCGATGATCGTGCCGGTGAGGATGCCGGGAAGCGCCAGCGGCAGGACATGATGAAATACGACCTGCATCTTCGACGCGCCGACGCCCAGCGCTGCGTCGCGGATCGAAGGAGGCACGGAGGTGATCGCATTACGGCCGGCAATGACGATCACCGGCATGGTCATCAGCGCCAGCGTCAGTCCGCCGACCAAGGGGGCCGAGCGCGGCAAGTGCATGAAGTTCAGGAACACGGCGAGGCCGAGCAGGCCGAAGATGATCGAGGGCACTGCGGCAAGGTTGTTGATCGATACCTCGATCAAGTCGGTCCAGCGGTTACGGGGGGCGAATTCCTCAAGGTAAAGCGCCGAAAAAACGCCGATCGGGAAGGCCAGCGCCATCGTTACCAATATCGTCAGGAAGCTGCCCTTGAGCGCTCCCCAGATGCCCACTTCCGAGGCGTCGGTGGCGTCCGATGAGCGGAGGAAGCCGGCGTTGAAGACCTTGCGCGTCTCGGCCTTGGCCACCAGTGCCTCGATCGCGGGGTCGCCGTCGCCCTTTGCCGCGACATCCGCCTTGGATGAAACCGGAACCCACAACTCGCTCTTGCGGCTGAGAAGGCCGGGATCCTCGATCAGCTGACGGCCGAGGGACCGTGAGCTGGCCCCGCCGAACAATTCTCCGGCGCCTTCGCCGAACTGCTGAACCGCGGCTTGCTCGAGAACGCCCTCGAGGCCCGCTGAGGCAACGGTCTCAGCGGCCTGCGGCCCGCGTAGTGTGGCTTCTTCGAGCATCAGGTCGGATCGGGGAAAGTCGATTGCCAGCCTGGCCTCGGTGCTGACGAATCCTCCGGCGCCCTTCCACACCATTGTGATCAGGAGGAAGGCGAGGAATGCCACCGAAAGGCTTACCGCGGCCAGGCCATAAAAGCGGAATCGACGCTCGGCCGCGTAGCGCGCAGCCACGCGTTTCCGCATCGAACCATCGGTCCAGCGGGTGGCAGCGGTGCTATTCATAAGCTTCCCGATATTTGCGCACCACGCTCAGCGCGATGAGATTGAGCACCAAGGTGATGAGGAACAGCAGCAGGCCGAGCGCGAATGCAGCGAGCGTCTTTGCGCTATCGAATTCCTGGTCGCCGGTCAGCAGCTGGACGATCTGGGTAGTGACGGTGGTGACGCTTTCGAACGGATTGACGGTCATGTTGGCTGCAAGACCCGCGGCCATCACCACGATCATCGTTTCGCCGATCGCGCGGCTGACCGCCAGCAACACGCCGCCGACCACGCCCGGCAGGGCGGCGGGGAGCAGCACCTTCTTGATTGTTTCCGATCGGGTTGCGCCGAGCGCAAGGCTGCCGTCGCGCATGGCCTGGGGAACCGCGGCGATACTGTCGTCGGCCATCGAGCTGACGAACGGAATGATCATGATGCCCATGACCAGGCCGGCGGCGAGGGCGCTTTCGCTTGAGGCGGAACTGATTCCGATCGCGATGCCGAAGTCGCGCACGAGGGGGGCCACCGTCAGCGCCGCGAAATATCCGTAAACGACGGTCGGAACGCCGGCCAGGATCTCAAGGATCGGCTTGAGCCAGGCCCGCAGCTGCATGTGGGGCATATTGGGTCAGGAATATGGCACACATCAGCCCGAGCGGGATGGCGACGATCATGGCGATGATCGCGCCGATGAAGGCGGTGCCCCAGAATAGCGGAATCGATCCAAAGGCGCCCGAGGAGCCGGCCTGGTCGGCGCGGATCGCCGTTTGCGGACTCCAGGTCGTTCCGAACAGGAATTCGGTCGGGCTGACCAGATTGAAGAAGCGCAGGCTTTCGAACAGTAGCGACAGAACGATCCCGAGGGTCGTCAAGATGGCGATGAGCGAGGCTCCGAGGAGCAAGCCCAGCATCCAGCGCTCGACGCCGCTCCTGGCACGAAAATCGACCCCAATTCGGCGCAGCGCGAGGAACCCGCCGATCATTGCAATCAGGATCGCGATGCCGCCGCCGATGGCCGCATATTTCGCGCTCGCCTCGGCATAGATTGGCGCGAGTTCGGCGGATTCCGGATTGAAGCCGACCTCGCGCGCGCCGGTCGCAATTTCGCGCGCCTCCGTGAGGATCGTGTCGCGCGCCATATCGAAGTCGGGCAGCTGCTGACCGGCAGGCGAGGCAAGCACCGTCTGATCGACCAGACCCGTCTGGATCAGGCGCCCAGACCGCCAGGAACAACAGAGCGGGCAAGGCAGCCCAAAGCCCGACGTAGAAGGCGTGATAGTTGGGCAGGCTGTTGAGGCGCGCGCCGCTGCTGCGCAGACCCTTTGCCCGATGGCGGGCGAACAGTCCGGCAGCGACGGCGATCACCAGGACCGCGACGAGCGCTATGCTGAGCGTCATGGCGCCCGTCGCCCTCGCTTACTTCAGGTTGCCGGGTCGAGCGGCTTCAGAGCCGTCGCCTGGGCGTCGCGGCCGCGGCCGCATCGGCGTCGGCCGATCGGAACCAAGCCACGCTTCGCCAGTGTGCCGCCCTTGCCCCACGCCTTGGCATAGGCGCTCGATGAATTGCTTGATCGCCGGCTTGGCCGCGATATGCTCGCCCTTCACATAGACGTAGAGCTTGCGGCTGCCCGGATAGGTCAGGTTGCTGATCGTCGCCTCGGTCGGCGCGATGCCGGCGATTGAGACTGGCGTCACCCGGTCGGCATTTTCCTCGAGGAAGCTGTAGCCGAGCACGCCGAGTGCGCCCGGATCGGCCGAGACCTTCTGGACCAGCAGATTGTCGTTCTCGCCTGCCTCGACAAAAGCGCCGTCCTCGCGGATCTTGGTGCAGATTTCCTTGTGCTTGTCGCTCGTCGCTCTTCTTCAGCGCCTTCATCGCCGCGTCGGTATTCGCAACCCTTGTCGAGGATCAGCTCGGCCAGGCTGTCGCGAGTGCCCGGACGTCGGCGGCGGGCCGAGGACGCGGATCTTGGTCGCCGGAAGCGACGGATCGACGTCCTTCCAGGTCTGCGCGGTGTTGCGGCCTTGCCGAACGGGTTGGCGGCAAGCGCCTTGTAGATTTGGGCGACGGTCAGGTTGAGCGGCGGCTGATCCTTTGCCTGGATCAGCGTCAGCCCGTCGATACCGATCGGAACTTCGATGACGTTGCTTGGCGCCGGCCTTGGCGCAATCGGCATATTCGCTGGCCTTCATCGGGCGCGACGCATTGACCATGTCCGGGAGTCTGGCCGCCGACGCCGCCGCAGAACAGCTTGATGCCAGCGCCGGTGCCGGTCGATTCGACGATCACGCTGATGCCCGGGTTGGCGCGCTGGAATTCCTCGGCCACCGCGGTAGTGAAAGGATAGACGGTCGACGAACCGACGACCTTCAGTCTGGGTCAGCGCTTGCCGCCGCCCGATCCGCCGCTGCCGCAAGCTGCGACCAGCGCCACCAGCGGCAGCGCAACAAGCATCTTCTTCATCGTCAAACTCCCTATGGGTCGGTCAGGCCGACACGAGTGCGGCTCTAGCGCCGGTTCGTCGCGTCCCTGTGACGGTTGCTGTTACAGTTTGATGACAGTGGCCGGGATGTCAGCGGACTGGCAGGGTGACGCTGACCTCCGTGCCGCTGCCCCGGCGCAGATCGGATGTCGAGCGTGCCGCGATGCCGCTCGACGATATGTTTGACGATGGCGAGGCCGAGGCCGGTCCCGCCGGATTCTCGGCTGCGCGCCGAATCGACCCGATAGAATCGCTCGGTCAGGCGCGGCAGATGTTCCGGCGCGATTCCGTCGCCACTGATCGTTGACGGTCAGCAATATTCGCCCGCCGCCGTCGGCCCGCACCGTGACTTCGATCGCGCAGGATTTTTCGTTGCAGCCGTAACGGAGCGCGTTGCCGATGAGATTGTCGGCGAGCTGGAGAAGTTGGCCGAAATCGCCGGGCACCGGCGGGATGCCCGTGCTCGATCCTGGCCTCTACCTTGCAGCCGCGGCGATCGACGCAGCGGCCTTGCATGTTCGATCGCGATGCGCGCCACCTCGCCCAGGTCGACCAGTCTCGTCGGGCGCGCGATAGCGGTCCGCCTCGATGCGTGACAGGCTCATCAGATCCTCGACGATGCGAAGCATGCGCCGGGCTTCGGCCTCGATGGTCGCGCCGAACCGGCTTCGCATCGCTTCGTCGTCCGGACCTTCTTCGGCCAAGCGTTTCGGCGTAGCCAATGATCGTCGCCAGGGGGGTCCGCAGCTCGTGACTGGCATTGGCGACGAAATCGGTTCGCATCCGCTCGGCTGCCGCAGAGTGCCGAGCGATCGGCCAGCCGGACCAGTACCGCTCCTCCGCGAGTGGGCGGACGCTGAGGTTGCCAGGGCCGATCCGCCGAACCGATCCCGACCAATTCGACGTCCGCCTTGCCGGCCCGGCGAGGATCGTGTCGAGTGCCAGCGGATGGCGGATCGCAATTCGCATGTCGCGGCCCAGCGACTCGCCGCCGATCATCTGCTGGGCCGCCTGGTTGGCGGCCTTCACCTTGCCTTGCCGACGATCAGCGCAGGCTCCTCGATGGCGTCGAGGATGGCGAGGGCAAGGGCATCGGGTCTGGCCACGGCGCCGACCCTTAATCGGCCGCTTGGCACGCGCGCTAGGCCGCCGAACGCCGCATGCGCTGGTGGCTGCGATAAGTGCCTACCGCAAGGATGAGCAGGATCGGATAGCTCCAGAACTGAAGTGCTGCGCCATAGGCTCGGGGGAGCAGGTCCTGGTCGACGCCCTTGAGCATGTGGCCGATCGACGTCGTCAGCTGAAGGCCGGCGATCCACAGCGGCCAGAAGCGCTCCGACCGAAGCGCGACCGCGATGAATCCGGCCAGCACACCGAGGTCGACCAGCATCAGGCCCTCCTCGATCCCCGCATAGCGTTGGTGGAGTGGCGAGATGGCAATCAGGTGGCGGCCGTGCCAGCAAGGCACGTCGCCGCGACCATTCGCTCGTCGGACCCCCCACGCCACCATGCGTAGACGCAGACGGCTATGAGAAGCGGCGCAAAGATCGAAGGGCCCGAACATGGGGAAGTCCGGACCACGGCAGGCGCGGTCCGGTCAATCCTTCTATGGCCTACGCGACCACGCGAAGGTCGGCGCGACCGTGCTGCGGCGGGCATTCCTGCATATCGCCGAAGCCGACCGTGCGAAGGCCGGGCACGTGTTGCGTCGTTTCCTTCAGCGTCGATGTGGCAATGGGCCATCCCGCCGCGCGCCTTACCAGGCTTTGCAGGTGCGTTCGGCAAGCTGCTCGAACGCCTCGTGGCCGGTTGCTGTGGCACGCCGATCGTGGCTCGCGCCCGGACCATCCGGCCCTGGAGCTCGGCAATTTCGGCGAGCGCCTCTTCGATCGCATCCTCGACGGCGCGGACCTGATTGGCGACGTCGAAGGCGGCGAACTTCGATCAGTTGTTTGCGCATGACTCTTCTCCCCTAGACGCGGGTAACCCCGCGCAGGGCCATGGTCAGCAATGCAGTATGTGGAGCGAGCGGATCAGCTGCCGATCATCCTGGAGAGGCTTTCCAGATCCGGCGAGGTACATACCCGCCGAAAATGTCGCGCCCATCGCGATCAGGACAATCCAGAGCAGCCGGAGGCCGACGCTCATCTCATTGCTGGGATGGCTCCTCGTTGCGAACGGCATCTGCAGGGGAGGGCCAAATCCAACCGAACTCTGCTCGGATGAGCCGGGAGAACTGGCCTCCCCTGCACGGTCAGCGTGCCGAATCTGAGTGCCAACCGCACCCTGTTGGTGTCGGTTCGGCGCGTCGGCGTCGATGTGCGGCGATTGATGTATCAAACGCTGATATATCGGGTCTTCGGGCGAAACTGCCTCGCCGACTATGCGTGCCGCCTCGCCCCGGCGCTCCACTCCCAGCTTGTCGAGCGCGCCGCGGATCCGCTGGTCCACGGTGTGAGGGCTGATTCCCAGACGGGCGGCGATTTCCTTGCTATTGTGATGGCGATCGACCAGCAGCAGAACCTCGACCTGCCCCGGGCTCAGCCGAGCGATTGGCGAGTCGGGGATCGGTCCCATTCGCTGCCGCCTCCGGCCGATCAGATGTCATGACTTGCATAATTCCTTCCGAGCATGGAACGATGCGAGAACGCGTTTACCCGCGCTTGTCTACTCGAAAGCGCGAAAATCCTCAAACCTTGATGACTAACGATGGGACAAGCATGTTGGCGCAATTGCTCCATATCGGATGCAATCTTATGCGTAAGGGCTGGTGAACAGGGCTGGATTCGAACCAGCGTGGGGCGAAGCCCGGCAAATTTACGGTTTGCTGCGCCTTTGCAGTGTTGCGCCAAAAAGGAGCAGCCATGTATCGCCGAACGTCAGACGCGGTCGGCGTGAGCCGCTTCCTGGCCCTTATTGGTCAGCCTCCATGGACCCTGAAGCGAGCCGACTTGTTGAAACCGGACATAGCCCGGTCGTTCCAGGGCTCCTACTGGGTCAGCTGGGATTTGGCCGTGACCACCCGCACTACTACTCGGCGCGCCTCGTCGTTGCTTGTCGGGGCGGCCTCACCAGGCGCTGCCGTGCCCTCGCCCATCGCCGACGGTGACAAGACGCGCCCCGGCTGAATTGACCCGGTCTGCCGCAAATAGTTGCTGACGGCCGCTGCGCGCTTCTGGCTCAAACGCTCGTTCGCCGCAGCGTTACCACGGGGGTCGGCGAAACCAAGGATCGAGATGCGATAATTGCCGAAAGAGGCCGCTTTCTGAGCAAGCGCCTGGAGTTTCTGCTTATAGGAAGCGCCAACCACGGCACTACCCGACGGAAAATAGACCGTCGCCTCGTCGCGGATCACATACTCATTGCCGTCGATTATCGCCTGCCGAAGCTCGGAGAATTGCTCGACTGTACCGGCCTTGGTGGCAACCGCAGTGCGCCAGTCGCGCTCCTTAAAGCGGATGTCCTCCGCTGAAACCGTTTGTCCCTGCTGGTCGCCATCAACCGTGATAATCAGGCCTGGAATCAGGCTTTTGACGGGGCGCGCCTCTCTTTTGGCAATGCCGCTCGTTTGGGTAATCTTCGTGGACGGCGTCAACATGATGGTCAGTGGCCCATTCACGGTGCGGGCATCGATAGTATTACCGGTGATCGATACAATGACCGCTTCGGTCTTTACCTGCTCTGCCAGGGCGGACGTCGTGACCATGAGGGCAGCGGCAATTACCGCGAAATTTCTGCGGACTTCCATAGCATTACTCCTTATCGGATGCCGCCTCAGCTATGCCAATGGGTTCCGTCTGAACATCAGGGAATCTACCGATTGGGATGGATGCAAAGCGATTGTGTCGCCCTCTCCCTGCCATCAACTCAAGATCACTGTAATTTGACCTGCCAAAGTCGATCAGACATCAAGTCTGCGCCCAGACGAGTGTCATCGCGACATCGCCCGGCATGCCATTGGGAAAGTCGATAATCTCGACTCTGAGCTTGTACCCCTTTTCGCGAAAGTGCCGGTCCCACAGCTCATAGATTTCTTTGGGGACACCGGTCAGTGTTTCTGACCAGCCCGGCTCCATCTGATTTATTGCGCGCCCGTTGTCTGTGCAGAGCACGTTCGGGAATCGATGGACTTGCACCTCCGTCTTCAGGTTGCGTGCCGCGCCTTCGATCATCTTGACGGCTCGCTGGATCGCTTCTTCATCGGAGACCCCCGACGGTTTCTGCAATTGATCCAACAAGGCCTTTTTTTCCGCTTCGGCCTGATGCCGAGCTCTCGATTCCTTCGCGGCTTCCTCGGCCTCAGCCAGCGCGATCTTCTTCGCAAAATCACCTGCTGAAGGTAGTAGCGTGTCTAGCATAACAATACTCCTGAACCTGGTTCTCTGTGAAAATCCCGACCGTTCCTTCCTGGGTAAGGCCTTCAATCCGCAACGAGTCCCGCATTCCTGAAAATGGCCACTGCCGCAGCGATCAGCTCATTGGAGGGCGGCTCGGTCGCCGAAAGCTTATATTCAAGCCCAAGCCGCTCCCACTTGTACTTGCCCATCTGATGGAAGGGCAGGATCTCGACGCGTTCGACGACGCCGAGCGATGCGCCGAATTGCGCCAGCGCCTCCATTTCCTCGGTGATGTCGGTGAGACCGGGAACCAGCACATAGCGCAGCCACATCGGCCGCTTCAGCTCGCCAAGGCGGCGGGCGAACGCGAGCACCTCCTGATTGTCTCTCCCGCCCGTCACCTCCTCGTGCTGCTCTACGGAGAAAGCCTTCATGTCGAGGATGACGAGATCGATGGTCTTAATCTCATCGTCGGACAAATGATCGCCGAAATAGCCGTTTGTCTCGATCGCGGTGTGGACGCCCATGTCATGAATTGCCGCGAACAGGCGAGCCGCAAAGCGGGCCTGCATCAGCGGCTCGCCTCCAGACAGAGTGAAGCCGCCGCCCATCGCCTTCAGGCCGTTCGCATATTTGCGAACTTCCTCGATCGCCTGGTCGAGCGTAACCGGGATGCCGTTGGCCAGCGTCCAGGTGTCGGGATTGTGGCAATATTGGCAGCGGAACATGCAGGCCGTTGTCCAGGCGACGAGGCGGATGCCGGGCCCGTCGACCGCCGAGCCGGTGGTGAAGCTGTGCAGGAAGCCCATATCGCCGGTCTTCGAGCGCTGAGCGGACATCCGTCTCGGGTACGTCCTCGCCGAGATGGACCCGCATCTCGAAGGGCGACTTGGCCTCAAGCGAGACCTTGGCCGGCCGGGTCTGGGTCTCCATTCCTACTCTCCGTGGAACGTGCGGTTGATGACGTCCATCTGCTGCTCGCGGGTCAGCCGGACGAAATTGACCGCATAGCCGGACACCCTGATCGTCAGGCTCGGGTATTTCTCGGGATGGTCCATCGCGTCGATCAGCGTCTCGCGGTTCAGGACGTTGATGTTCATGTGATAGCCGGTCGACCCCGAAGAAGCGGTCGAGGATCGACGTCAGGTTGGTGATCCGGTCCTCCTCGGTGCGGCCGAGGCCGCTCGGCACCAGCGTCGTCGTCAGCGAGATGCCGTCCGCGGCGTCGCGATACGGGATTTTCGCCACCGAAGCCGCCGAGGCCTGGATGCCGTGGCTGTCGCGGCCGTGCATCGGATTGGCGCCCGGAGCGAACGGCTCGCCCTGTCGGCGTCCATCGGGCGTGTTGCCGGTCGCCTTGCCGTAGACGACGTTCGACGTGATCGTCAGCACCGACTGGGTGTGCAGCGCGTTGCGATAGGTCGGATATTTGCGCAGCTTGCTCATGAACGTGCTGACCAGCCACGACGGCCATGATAGTCGACCCGGTTGTCGTTGTTGCCGAACATCGGGAATTCGCCCTCGGTCTCGTAATCGGTGATGAGCCCGGTCTCGTCTCGCTTCACCTTCACCCTGGCATATTTGATCGCCGACAGGCTGTCGGCGACCACCGACATGCCGGCGATGCCGAACGCCATGGTCCGAAGCGGCGCATAGTCGTGCAGCGCCATTTCGAGCCGTTCGTAGGCATATTTGTCGTGCATGTAGTGGATGACGTTCATCGCGGTGACGTAGACGCCCGCAAGCCAGTCCATCGTCTTCTCGAACCGGTCGAGGACGTCGTCGAAGTCGAGATAGTCGCCCTGCACCGGCTCGGTCGCCGGCGCGACCTGCTTGCCGGAAATCTCGTCGCGGCCGCCGTTGATCGCGTAGAGCAGGGTCTTGGCGAGGTTCGCGCGCGCGCCGAAGAACTGCATCTGCTTGCCGATTTGCATCGGCGAGACGCAGCAGGCGATGGCGCCGTCGTCGCCCCAGGCCTGGCGCATGATCTCGTCGCTCTCGAACTGGATCGAGCTGGTGTCGATCGCGACCTTTGCAGTGAAGCGGCGGAAGCCTTCGGGCAGCTGCGGCGAATACCAGATGGTGAGGTTGGGCTCGGGCGCGGGGCCGAGATTGTAGAGCGTCTGCAGGAAGCGGAAGCTGGTCTTGGTCACCAGCGGCCGGCCGTCGTCGCCCATGCCGCCGATGGACTTCGGTCACCCAGGTCGGGTCGCCGGCGAACAGATCGTCATATTCGGGCGTGCGCAGGAAACGGACGATGCGCAGCTTGATGACGAAATCGTCGATGATTTCCTGCGCCTGTTCCTCGGTCATCAGCCCGGCTTCGAGGTCGCGCTCGAAATAGATGTCGAGGAAGGTCGAGACGCGGCCCAGCGACATGGCCGCGCCGTTCTGCTCCTTCACGCCGGCGAGGTAGCCGAAATAGAGCCACTGCACGGCTTCCTGCGCGGTGGTCGCCGGTCCGGAAATGTCGAAGCCGTATTTGGCCGCCATTTCCTTGAGCTCGCCGAGCGAGCGGATCTGTTCGCTCAGTTCCTCGCGGTCGCGGATGATCTCGTCGGTCGACCATTCGAGGTCGAGCGCCGCCTTCTCGTCCTTCTTGCGCTCGATCAGCCGGTCGACGCCGTAGAGCGCGACCCGGCGATAGTCGCCGATGATCCGCCCGCGGCCATAGGCGTCGGGCAGGCCGGTCAGGACGTGCCAGCTGCGGCAGCGGCGGACGTCGGCGGTGTAGGCGTCGAACACTCCGGCATTGTGGGTCTTGCGATATTTGGTGAAGATCTCGACGACCTGCGGGTCGGGCTTGAAGCCGTACGCCTTGAGGCCGTTGGTCACCATCTTCAAGCCGCCGTTGGGCATGATCGCCCGCTTCAGCGGCGCCTCGGTCTGCAGGCCGACGATGACCTCATTGTCCTTGTCGATGTAGCCGGCGTCGTGCGCGGTGATCGAGCTCGGGATCTGCGAGACGTCGAGCACGCCCTTCTTGCGCTCCTCGACGAACAGGTCGGTCAGCTTCTTCCAGATCGCCGTGGTGCGCTTGGTCGGGCCGGCGAGGAACGCCTCGTCGCCATAATAGGGCGTGTAGTTCTGCTGGATGAAGTCGCGGACGTTGATCTCCTTGGTCCACAGGCCTGGCTCGAAGTCTGCGCGATTGCCGCCTTTCGGCTTGGCCTTGGGCTCGAGAACCGTCGTGGACATTGGAAAATCTCCGTCTTGGGGTTCAGGCTGTTGCGACTCCAGGGGTCCGCGGGTCGTTTTCCCCGCGCGCTTTCGGGCCGGTTTCCCGCAGCAGAAGCGTCAGCAGGATCGCCAGCACGACGCCGTAAAGCAGCGGCATGAACGTGGCCTGGTAGTGCGCGACATCACGCTCGCCGCCGCCGCTCGCCGCGATCAGCCGGCTCGCGAAGATCGGGCCGAGCACCGCCGTCAGCGAGAAATTGATGAAGTTGATGACGCCGGTCGCCGTGCCGCTGTGCTCGGGCCGGTTGGCTTCCTTGATGACCGTGTAGGGGATCATCGCTGCGCCCGACGCGATGCCGGTAAGCAGGCCGAGGCTGTACGGCGGGAACAGGCCGGGCGGCGCGTACAGGATGAGCGCGAGGCAGGCGAGCAGCACCAGGCAGGCGCCGATGATGACCGGCTTGCGGCGGCCGATCCGGTCGGTCAGCCAGCCGAGCAGCGGGCAGCCGATGATCCAGCCGAACGGCACCGAAGCCGAGCGCAGCACCGCGACCGAATAGGGCACGTCATGCGCTTCCTGCAGAAAGCGAACGCCCCACACCATGTCGAAGATAGTGGTCGGGATGAAGATCAGGCCGGCGATCAGTCCGCAAAGGATCGACTGCGGATTGACGAACACCGATCCCATCGCGCGCATGGCAGGGCCGAGCCCTCCTCGCGGCCGCGCTTGCCCGGAATTTGGATCCCGTTTCGGGATCAGCATGTAAAGCAGCAATGCGATGGGGATGCCGATCACCCCCATGACCAGCCAGAACTGGTCCCACGGCACGCCTGATGTTATGAGCGGCCCGACGACGAACTGGCCGGCCGAGCCGCCCGCCATGCCGAACATCTGCGTTACGCCGATCAGGGTCGCGGCGCGCGACGCCGGCATGTAGGTCGTCACGAGATAGACCGCGCCGATCAGCGCGAAGACGCCGCCTGCGCCCTGCATGAACCGGCCGATGCTGCCCAAAGTCGGATCGGCGGTCGAAAAGAGCATTGCGCCGATGGCCACGCTCGCCGCGCCGATCGGGACCACCTTGCGCGGCCCAATCTGGTCCATAGCGACGCCCGCGACCAGGCTGAACGGCGCGTAAGCGTAATAGAATAGGCCGACCAGCGAGGCGACGCCGACCGCGCTCAAGCCGAAGGCCGTCGACAGCTCCGGCACCATCACGGCTGGCGCCGAGCGCATCGAATATTGGTAGAAATAGAAGACAGCGGTCAGGAGCCAGGCGGCGATGACCGCCGACGTCACTCCCGACCGCTGTCCCGGCCCGTTCACGTCGCAGTCAGCAGAGCGTCAGGGAGACGGCGAGGCCGCCTTCGGACGTCTCCTTATACTTCGAGTTCATCTCCTTGGCGGTCATGGGCCAGAGCCGTGATCACCGTGAGTCGAAATCGACGCGCCGGTTGGCCGGGATCTCGTTCTTGGCGATGAGATAGCCGGTCCAGGCCTTGACCGCGCCGAACGCGCAGCGCTCGATGCAGGGATCTGGACGAAGCCCGCGACCGGATCGCAGGTCATGCCGAGATGATGCTCGAGCGCCGCGCTTCCGCGGCATTGGCCGACGACCTGCGGCGGGTGCGTCATGGGCCTGCGCGATCGCTGCGCCGCCCATCGCCGAGGCGACGCCGATCTCGGCCTGGCAGCCGCCTTCGGCCGCCGACAGGGTCGCGTTGTGCTTGCAGAGATAGCCGACCACCGCGGCGGCAAGCAGGCCTTCGCGCAGCTTCTGGTCGGACATTCTTCGCGCCTTCGGGTCCGAGCGAATAGATGACCGCGGGCATGACCCCGGCCGAGCCGCCGGTCGGGCGCGGTGATGACCAGGTGGCCGCGCGCATTTTCCTCCGATCCGGCGAGCGCAGCGGCGGAGACCATGCCGATGGCCTCGCCGGGCCGGCAGCTGCTCGGCCATCGCGTTCCTGTAGACGTCGCCCGCCTTGGTCTTGAGCTTGATCGGCCCGGGCAAGGTCGACGTGCGGCGCGTCCAGGCCGGTCTTCACCGTCGCGCGCATCGCGCCGATGATCTTGTCGAGGAAGGCGTTGATCTCCGCCTTGTCTGCGGCCCGAAATCGCCAGTCTCGTTGGCCATCGCGAGCTGGGCGAGCGAGATATTGTCGCGCTTCGTGTAGGCGAGCACCTCCGCCATCGTTGCATAGGGATATTTGGGCGGGTTCTTCTTGGGCGGCGCGTAGCCCTTCCATTCGATGAAGCCGCCGCCGACCGAATAATATTCCTGCTCGAGCAGCACCTTGTCGCCGGCCATCAGCTTGGCAGTCATGGTGTTGGCGTGCGTGGAAGTCGCCCTTGGGCGCGTCGTAGATGATGTCCTTCAGCGAGGCGTTGATCGTCTTGGTCCCAAGCTTGACCGGGAAGACCTTGTCCGGCTCGGCCGCCATCTCGTCGAGGACGGCAACCGGGTCGATCGTCGCCGGCTCATGTGCCGATAAGACCCGGCCAGCGCCGCGCGCTCCGTGCCATGGCCCTTGCCGGTCGCGCTGAGGCTGCCGAACAGATGAACCTTGAGCGCGGTCGCCTGGGCGAGTTGCGTCGGCCGGCAGCTTGGATCGCCCGCTGGTAGAAATCGTAGGTGATCCGCATCGGGCCGATCGTGTGTGACGAGGACGGTCCGGGGCCGACCTTGTAGAACTCGTCGACCAGGGTCATCACCGGACCCTTGGATTTCTTCACGACGTTGCAGGTTCGGATCGATCGGCTTGCCCTCGAAGCGGCGGCGTCGGCCGGTACTTGCGCGAACAGCGGATTGACGCGTGGCCGCCGAGCGGCGACGATCGCCATCACCATCGCGCTGCGCATCATGAACGCGCGGCGGTCGGAGCCGGCCGGCGGCTCGGAGAAATCGAGTTCCGGGACTGAAGCGTCAGTTGCCGTCAGATTCTGGGTGTCCATCTTGCCTGCTCCCTCCAAGTTCGCCCGTGGAGGCGCTGCACGCGCTACCTGCGGCGGAAGTACGGCCCCGCGTTTGCTTCGGCTCCGAACGCAAGGACGCGTATACCTAGGGGACTACTCCCCGGTATTCGGTGGCGACATCAGGTGAATTGCCTAGGAACGCCGAGGAATTTACCTCATCCGGCAGAAGAGGGCGCCTTCCGCACGTTGCGCCTCAAAGGCCGACCACGTCAGACGTATGCCGCGCCATCATCCCCTCTTCGTCCGTCGGCATTATCCATACCGCGACCTTGCTTTCGGGGACGTCGATTCGCCGTTCGGCCACACCGCCATCGCTGTCGCCAATCTTGACGCCGAGCCAGCTGCAGCCTTCGGATACAGCTGTCTGGACGGCCGTCGGAGCGCTCCCCAATGCCGCCGGTGAAGACGAGGCCGTCGAGCCCTTCCATTGCGGCGGCCAGCGAGCCGATTTCCCGGACAATGCGGTATATGAACAGGTCGATCGCCTCGGCGGCGGCAGGGTCGTCGGAGGCGAGCAGCGTTCGCATGTCGGAGGAGATCCCGGATACCCCGAGGAGGCCGGATTTCTTGTAGATCAGGTCTTCGATTGCCCTGGCATCCAGGCCGTGCTCGTCCATCAGATAGAGAAGGACTCCTGGGTCGATGCTGCCGCAGCGCGTCCCCATCATCAGTCCGTCGACGGCGGTGAAACCCATCGTTGTCGCGACACTGCGCCCGTTCCGCAGGGCACAAAGACTGGCGCCATTGCCGAGATGGGCGACCAGCACTCGCCCCATCGCGATCTCCGGAGCCTTCTCGGTCAGCCGCTGGGCGATATATTCGTACGACAGGCCGTGAAATCCATAACGCCTGACGCCCGCCTCGGTGAGATGGCGGGGGATGGCAAATATCTGGGCCAGCTCGGGCTGGTTTCGGTGGAATGCCGTATCGAAGCAGACGACCTGCGGCATGTGGGGCGCCAGTGCCGTAACCGCGTCGATGGCCGCGAGGTTATGCGGCTGGTGCAGGGGCGCAAGGGGAGACAGCTTGCGCAAGGCACTCATTACCTGTTCGTCGACCCGCGTGGGTCTCGAGAAATCCGTGCCGCCATGAACCACTCTGTGCCCAATCGCCGAGACCGGCTTGCCGTTTAGGAGCTCGGTCGAGCGCTCGAAGATTGCACTCGTCGCTTGCCGATGATCCAGACCGCCTTTCGACCATTCCTCCTCGGCGATCAGCTGTCCGGAAGCATCCTTGACCGTCAAGCGCGGGGCATTGCCAATCCCTTCGACCTGTCCTCGATAGGTTGCCGGCTGTTGTGCGCCTTCGCTGTAGAGGGCGAACTTGATGCTCGATGATCCCGCGTTGAGGACCGCAATACATGCAGACATGCGCCTTCCCCTATGGAATGGCCGCAGCGGGATCTTTGCGGCGTGAAGCAGTTACGAGGAGCGCAATGGCGCAGGATGCCAACCTGGTGAGCAGGGCGTCGGCCCGGCTGGTCAGGATGATCGGAACGCGGGCGCCCATGACGATTCCCGCGGCGTCTGCACCAGCCAGGAAAGACAAGCTTTTCGCCAGCATGTTTCCAGCCTCCAGGTCGGGCACGATAAGCACATTCGCCCGGCCGGCGACTGGCGAAGAAATTTTCTTGATGACGGCGGCTTCGGGGCTGATTGCGTTGTCCAGTGCGAGCGGACCATCGAGCACGGCGCCGACGATCTGTCCGCGGTCGGCCATCTTGCAAAGCGCCGCGGCCTCGAGCGTCGAAGGGACATCCGGATTGACGGTCTCCATCGCGCTGAGGATGGCGACACGGACATCATCAACGCCAAGTGCATGGGCAAGGTCGATCGCGTTCTGAACGATGTCGACCTTCACCGCGAGTGAAGGCGCAATGTTTACAGCGGCGTCCGAAATGATCAGCGCATCTTCATGGTCCGGAACGTCCATGATGAAGCTGTGGCTAATCCGCCGCGCGGTCCGGAGTCCGGTTTCACGGGCAACGACCGCCCCCATCAATTCGTCGGTGTGCAGGCTTCCCTTCATCAGCATTTCCGCCCGGCCTTCCCGGACCAGCGCAACCGCTTTAGCCGCCGAGTCATGGCTGTGATCTGAGTCGACTATCTCCATGCCATCGATTGAAAATCCCGCGGCCGCTTCTCGAATTTTTGATTCCGGCCCGACAAGGATGGGCTCCATCAGCTTAAGGCGACGGGCTTCAACCGCACTCTCGATTGCGGCCTTGTCGCACGCATGCGCGATTGCCGTGCGAGCCGGTGGAAACGCTTGCGCCCTTGCGACCAATTGGTGGAATTTCTGATGATTCGTCGCTTCGGCATTCTGTCTGTCGGACATGTCCGTCTCCTGAGGTTTATCGGCTCGTCGCCCGACCTGGAGAGATTATCGCTGGTCGTTCCTGCAACACTGCGACCAACCACGAAGCATCAAGCTGCCTCCCGCTCTTTCCTCGCCACCGCGTCAATATTCGTAAAACATCTGCTGGATCCTCGCGACATCACGGGTCTTGGTCAGAGCCAGCATCAGCAACACGCGTGACTTGGGCGGATTGAGCTCGCCCGACGCGACGAGGCCGAGCTTGTCGTCGTTAACTTCGTTGTTGCGATAGACAATGCCCGACGGAAGCCGCGTGCTGCGGACGACGACAACGCCGGCCTTGGCCGCGGCAGTGACGCGTTCAAGCGCGGGACCCGTCATATTGCCATCGCCCACACCAGCGATCACCAGGCCCTTGGCGCCCATCTTGACCGCCGCATCGATCAAGTCGGGGTTCATGCCGGCGTTGGCGTAGATGATGTCGACGCGCGGCAAAGATTTGAGACCGTCGATGCTGAATTCACTGGTCATGCCTTGCCGCTTATCCGGCATGGCGAACCAAGTGATGGCGCCGGTGTTGGTGAGGGCGGCCGGGCCACGATTGACGCTCCTGAACGTCTGCACATCGGTGGTGTTCATCTTCACCACGTTTCGAGCATAATCGACCTGGTCGTTGAGCACGGTCATTACGCCGCGTCCCTTGGCGGCGGGGCTGATTGCGACCGCGATACCGTTATACAGGTTGCTCGGCCCATCGGCGCTGATTGCGGTGGCCGGGCGCATCGATCCGACCATGACGATCGGCTTGGTCGTCTTGGTCACCAGGTTAAGAAAATAGCTGGTTTCCTCAAGCGTATCTGTGCCGTGGGTGATCAATACCGCGTCGGTGTCGGGTGAATTGACGACCTCGCCCAAACGCCTGGCGAGCTTGAGCCAGACCTCGTCGTTCATGTCCTGGCTGCCGATATTGACAACCTGCTCGCCGGTGATGACCGCCAGTTTATCGAGATTCGGGACCGCTGAGATCAATTGCTTGATGTCGAACGACCCGGATTTGTAGCCATAGCCGCCCGACGGAGCCTGTGCTCCGGCGATCGTGCCGCCCGTGGCCAGCACGGTGACGCGGGTCGTCCCCTGCTCGGTTTGCGCGAAACCGCCGGTACTTGCGAGCAGTATCGCGGCTGCAATGAGAAAGTTGCGCTTCATGATCCTCGCTCCCTTAAACCGTCGGTTGCATGGGCTGTTTGGTCTTGCTGGCTTCGAATGCCGCGACATATTCGGCTGCTACCGCGCGGATTGCGCGGCCGATGTCGTCGTAGACATGGTCTGGCAGGTTCGCGAAGGACACGCGCACCGACCAGGCCGGCGCCTCGAAGCCCCCACCGTTGAGCAGCACGATGCCATGGTCATTGGCCAGTCTGAACACCGGATCCAGCGGGTGAACGTTATTCTTCACCCATTCCACGACGTCGTTGTCGAGGTATTTGCGCATCCAGAACTCAAGGTCGACCAGACCGTAATAATAGTCGAAATGCTCATTCTCGCCGACGTGGATGCCGAGCCCTTCGATGGTTGCCTCGACCCGCTTCTTGACGATGCCGATGCAACCGCGCTGGTAGTCCTTGCGGGCGTCCATCAGCTCGGCGATGGAAAACAGCATCATCATCACCTGCTGTGGCAACGACAGCCCGGCGGTATGGTTGAGCGCTACGTCGCGGCTATCGGCGACGATCCGGTCGATGAATGCCAGTTTGCGCGGCTCCAGAGTCAGCGCGTGATAGCGGGCGTCGATGACCTTCAGGGTCGCCTCGGGCAGCGCGGCGATCAGCTCGTCGAAGACATTGTTCTCGTGCACCGCGATGGTCCCGAGCCGCCAACCGGTGCAGCCGAAATACTTGCTGTATGAATAGACGCCGATGGTGTTCTTCGGAAATGCCCCGAGCAGTCCGTGGAAATTCGGGACAAAGGTGCCGTAAACATCATCGGTCAGCAGGATCAGGTCCGGACGCTTGTCGAGAATCTGGCCGATTTTTGCGATCACGTCGTCGGACAGTGCCATCGCGCTGGGATTGCCCGGATTGCACACGAAGAATGCCTTGATCTTCGGGTCGAGCAGCTTGTCGAGCTCCTCGTCGGTGAACTGGAAGCGGTTCTCCTGGGGAGCGCGAATCTCGACAATATTGAGGGCGTAATCCTCAAGATGCGGCATTTCGAGATATGGCGTAAAGATCGGCACGCCGAGCGCGATAGTATCGCCGGCATTGAGTAGACGGTTCGATTTGAGCGACTTGAAGATGTAGCACATCGCCGCCGTGCCACCTTCCACCGCGTAGATGTTGTACTTGCCCTCCGGCTTGGGTTCGCCGCACATCGCCCATTGAAGATATTCGCGCACGACTTGTTCATTATGTACCAGCATTCGATCGGGCACCGGGTAATTGTCGCCGATGATCGAATTGATCAACTCATGGACAAAAGCGTCCGGCTCGAACCCGAAATGCTCAACGGTCCAGGGCAGCATCGCGGCAAGGAAGCGCACCCCTGGCAACGATCCGTTCGCCGCCAGCCATGCCTCAAAGCGCGCAGCGATCCCCGGCGCCTTCGGCATGCCGCCAATACCCGGCGGAAGGTCCATCACACGCTTGCTTTCGTTGAGCGCGAAGTGGCCCAGTGTGAAGAACGCCTCGCGCGGCTCGGTCGCGATCCAATTCGGATTGCCGCGCCCGGCATTGATATAGGTCAGCGCCGATGCGGAGGTGGTCTTAAGCGCGGCCTTTGCCAGGAAATCCTTGATTTCAAATGGGCTCAGCGCCTCGTATTGCTTCAGTGTCAGTACGTCCATGACAGTCTCCAAATCTCTGAGGTTCGGTTCGAGGCGCCTCAGGACCCGCTCATCATCAGCACAATGACCAGGCCGAAAATCGTCAAAAGCATCTGGCCAACCGCGTAGGGCAGGCCATAGCCTAGGGCCGGCACCTTGCTTTTCGCCGTCTCCTGAATCATCCCCAGCGCCGCGGTGGTGGTCCGCACGCCCGCGCACACTCCGAACAGGATGGCGGGGTGGAATTTGAAAGCATAATGGCCAAGCAGCACGGCGACGATCAACGGGACGGACGTCGCGACCGCACCCCACAGGAACAGGCTGACTCCGACCTGCTGCAAACCGGCCACGAACCCTGGGGCGGCGTTAATGCCAACCACGGCGATGAAGACGTTTAGCCCAAGCGTATTGAGAAGCCACAATGCGGGACCGGGGATATTGCCGAACGTCGGGTGGACCGCGCGGAGATAGCCCAACAGCAACCCAGCGAGCAGTGCGCCGCCCGATGTCGATAGACCGATCGGTATTCCACCGATCCGGACGCTGAGCGCGCCGATCAGACCGCCGACGACAATCCCGGCGGCAACCACCATCAGGTCGGTAGCTTCGACCGGGCGATCGGCGTAGCCGACGGCTTTGACAAACGCGTTGACGTGCGACCGGCTGCCGGCGACCGTCACGATGTCGCCGCGCAAAACCTCGGATTCGGGCAGGATCGGCAAGTCGACAAGATTTCGGGTGATCTTGCTGAGATATATCCCGCGGGCTTCGGGTGCGTCGGCCAGTTGGCGCAGCGTGAGCCCCGAAAACTGCTTGCTGCGGACAAAGACATCGACTTTTTCGACATCGAATTCGAGCAAGCCGCGATCGTCGACTTCGGCGCACACGCTCTCGACCCGCTCGACGAGGTGAGCGCGCGGGCCCGATATGGCGACGACGTCGCCCGCCTCCAGAATCGTCGACGAATCGGCTTCGAAGATCTCGCCGTTCCGGCGCACGCGCTCGACAAAAATGCGCATGCCTGGGAACAGTTCGCCCACCGGCCTGCCGGTCAATTCGCCCGGAGCAATCTGGTAGGCGCGGACCGCTACTTTGAGATAGGCGGAAAACACGCCGGCATCGTGTCCCGCAACGCCGCCCATCGCGGCTTCATATTCCGCGCATGACTTGGCCAGATCGACGCCGATCATCTTGGGTCCGAGCTGCGCCAGGATGATGGCCGAGCCAATCGTGCCGAAAATATAAGTGACCGCATAGCCGATCGGAATCGCGTCGGTCCAAGCCTTGGTCTGCGCCGCGGAAACCCCGAGCCGGCTGATTTGGTCGGACGCAACGCCGATCGCCGCCGAAGTGGTTTGCGAGCCGGCGTACATGCCGGCCGCGTAGCCGGTGTCGAGTTCCGGCGATCAGCGCGCAGGCAAATGGCGCCAGCAGGCACAGTATGAGAATAATCACCGAAAACAGGATTTGCTTGGGCCCATCCTTGCCTAGCCCGGCGAAGAATTGAGGGCCCACGCCATAGCCCACCGCAAACAGGAACAGCATGAAGAAGGTCGATTTGATCGGACCCGGAATAGCGATGCCGAGCTGCCCGATCGCAACCGCCGCGAGCAATGTCGCGGTGACATTTCCCAAGTTGAAGCCGCCGAGCTTCTTCGGCCCCAGCCAAAACCCGATGACGAGTGCGACGAAGATCGCCAGCTCGGGATATTGCCGCAGCGTCGTGATCAGCCAGTCAATCATGCTGCCCGCCGCTCATTATCGAGGTGAGATCTCCGGGACATGGTTCGGACGTCCCGGCCATCTCAGTCCCCGATTTCATCGACGACATCCCAGATGTTCTTGCTCGAGAACGACCATTTGAAGGTATATTGCAGGCGCAGGTCGGTGCCTGTGTCGCCATCGTTGTCCGTGCGCTTGCCCCAGAGCAGTTCGGCGCCTGTCAGGATGTTTTCCGCGGGTGTCCATAGCAGGTTCCCGGAAGCATATTCGCCTTTGCGGAATGCGGTCGGATCCTGGAAGTTGGTGTTGTCGACTTTGGTGAAGCTGTAGCCGATCGCCGAGCTCCAGTTCTTCGACCATTGCAAGTCCACATAAGCGGAAACACCCAGCAGCTTTATGGCCTCGGCGCGGGGAACGAGGATGATGTTGGGAGGTGCTAATATCGTTGACACGGCAGGCGCCAGGTCCATCCCGCCATCGTTCATGTAGGTTGCGATACCCCGACCATAGACGACCCCTAGTCGCGGCGTGGCCATGCCGAGCTTGATCGCGGTCGTGGCATTGATTCCCCAGCCCGTTTCCTTGCCGTCGGGCTCATTGTCTTCTGTTCCCTTCGTATCATATCCTACCCTGCGCAGCATGCCGGCGAGGCGAACATGGCCCCAGTCGCCGCCGTAGCGGACCGCGGCCGTGAGATCGGGCACTTCCTCATTCCCTTGGATATTTGCGGCGACATTCTCGTCGATCAGGCGAATGTTGCCCGGATCGATATCGTCGCTGGGATTCTCGAGCGCGACGGCCGCGGTCCAGCCACCGCTATTGAGGAATGTCCAGCGGATCTGCGGCGTGCGGACGAAGACCATCCCGATCGGGCCCCAATAATCGATCACGTTGGGGAAGATGTCGCCGTCCATGAACAGGCTGTTGGTCTGACCGGCGAGGAACGGACCCCAGCTGGCATAAGCGTGGCGAAGTCGGAATGTGGTCTGTCCCGCATCGACGCCCGTGCCATATAGGTCGAATTCAAATTTCGCTTCGTAAGGCTTGCCAGCAAGCATGCCGGTCGCCTTCGTGCCCAAGCGTGACTGGCGTACGCTGAAGATCGATTGACCGTTGCCCCCGAACTGGCCTTTTTCCGTCGGGATGCGGGACGGGCGCAGAGTCGCGTCCCAATCGGGATTGACGCGCTTGAAGTCCTGGATCGCGTCGAGCTGAGCGAAACCGTAAACCTCCAGATTATGGTCCTTCGGGCGCGAAGGTCCGGCCGGAGTATATTGAATTGGCGGCGGCGCGGCCTTCTGGTTGGCCTCGAGCACGGAAATGCGGGATTTGAGTTCCTGGATTTCCCGCATCATGCTGTCGCGTTCCTGCGCGCCGGCGGTGGGTGAGCCGGCGGCCGGCTCATCTTGGTAGGAAACCCCTCCGGCAGACCAGGCAGGCGACGCAATTAAAATCGTGGCTACCGCAAAAGAGCGCTTGTGCATGATCCGCTCCAATTTGGCTGTGAGTTGCCAAAACAGCTCAATCAAGCGCATGCATCTATTAGATTGGGCACTGCAGTAATCGGGGAAATACCTGATGCATTCCAAAATGATCATCCAGGAAAAATAAGCTCACGAACCGGGATATGCCTGGCGATCCAGGCCGCCAGGCCATGGATGTCGCGCGCACATTGCGCCCCTTGGCGTCACCGCACGGGCGGTCAGCTCAAGCAATAATCGTCGGCGATGAAGCGGGCGTCAGCCTCTCTCGCCCAGTTCGGCGATCGCGCTGTCAACCAACCTGGCATCGTTCGCCGCGTCGTTGTGCTCGGCGATTAGATTAGCCGCAGCCAGGATTGCCGCGTTGGTGGCGGATGCACGCAATTGGGCGATGGCGGAGCGTTCTTCAGCGGCGATCTTCTCCTCAGCCATCCTGGTGCGACGTTCGACCAAAGCCTCTGCGTCGGTCTTGGCGTTGGCGAAGATCGTGTCGGCTTCAGCGTGCGCACGCTCGATTATTGCCGCGGCCTCGGCTTCGGCGGAAAGGCCTTTTGCATGATACTCGGCTTTGAGCGCCTCGGCTTCCTTGCGCAGCGCAGCGGCCTCGTCCAGCTCTTCGCGGATCGCAGCGATCTTGGAGTTCGAGTGCCTTGGCGATTGCCGCCGGGACTTTCTTGCGGATGAGCAAGGCGTACACCATGATCAGCGCCAGCGCGACGAACATGGTCGGGGTAATCCCGTAGAATGCGGGCGGGGCGTGGAGCTCCTGGGGAACTTCCGTCCCGGCGTGGGTGGCGGTGTCAGCCATGGGCCATCGAAATCTTTAACCTGCTAGTGAAGGTTGACCGCGTCGTTGATGTACAGCGACGTGAGAAGGGCAAAGACATAGGCTTGGATCGCGCATACCAGCAGCTCGAGCACGATCACTCCCACGATGAAGACGAACGACAGTAGGCTGATCATCGGCCCCATCACGCCTCCCGCGTTGAGTCCCTGCACGATAAAATTGCCGAACACTTCGATGAGGATGTGACCGGCGATCATCGCTACGAACAGTCGCAGCGCGAGGCTGAACGGGCGAACCAGAAATGAGACGAACTCGATCGGCACGATCAAAAACTTGAGGATTAGCGGCGTGCCCTTGGGCACGAACAATGAAAAGAAATGCAAGCCGTGTTTCCAAAAGCCGACGATCAGTACGATTCCAAAGCTGATGATCGCCATGACGCCGGTCACGGTGAATTGGCTGGTTACGGTGAAGGGATGAACGCCCGGAATGATCCCGAACGGCACCAGGCCCATCAAATTGGCGAACAGGATGAAGATGAAAACGGTGAACACCCAAGGGACGTACTTGCGCCCCTCCGGCCCGATATTGGTGTCGAGCATCGAGACGATGAATCCGGTAAAGCCTTCGACCGCAGCTTGCCAGCGTCCGGGCACCAATTCGCGCTTCAGTCCACCGAGCATAAACGCCCAGATCGCGCCAAGCACGATGAGCATCCACAAGGCGCTGTTGGTGAACACGAACGGGCTGCCATCGGCCAGCGACCCGTAAATGGGATCGATCTGGAACTGGTGCATTGGATCGATCTTGGTTTCAGCCGCCACTCATTTACTCCCCGGGGCCCCGTCGCGGCCTGTCTTAGAACCTGACATGACACTCCTGATGTCGAGGCCCTACCCATGGAACAGCATCATCAGTGTCACTCACGGCGCGGGCCGGTCGCCCCGCATCTTCAGCAAGTCCACCCCTAACGATCGCTGCTTTGAAGGGGCCTGCTGCCGGATATCGCCTTATGCCGGTAGAGACGGGAACGATATCGGGTGGAATCCCTAGTCCTAATCGTTTCGGGCCATCAATTATCGGTTCCGGCAACGGGCCGTGGCCGGGCCTGATCGTCAATAGCGACAAAGGTGAAAAGGCCTTCGGTTACCTTGACCCGAATTGCGCCGCTGTTGCGCCAAGCCATAACCTCGATCCGGACTTTCATTGACGTGCGGCCGACGCTTTCAACCTCCGCATAGACCGAGATGAGATCACGCAGGTGGATGGGTGCAATGAATTCCATTCGATCAATCGCGATCGTTGCAACCGCGCCCCCAGAGTGGAGCCGAGCGACAATGCCCGCCGCCAAGTCCATTTGGCTCAAGACCCAGCCGCCGAAAATGTGGCCATTGGCATTGATGTCGCTGGGCCCAGGCATGACGCGAAGGATCGGTTCCCGGCGGACTTCGGTCATGTGCAGCCTTTCCTTTGAGTTCAGGGTACGCAGGCGGCAGAGTAGCTGAACCGTCAACTTACCCCGATTGGCTCCGTGCGAAATATCGGCCCTCGACGGACAACTCGCGGGGAGGCGATCGTAACCTCAAGTCGCCAACCTCCGAGTCGTCACTTAACGGGCGCACCATCGTCCATTGCCCCGCTGACGGACGATGTCGGCGCCGGCGGGGGACTACCAGATGTCGGCGCCGGCACGCCACGGAGCGCATCGATTTCGGCTTGGCGCTTCCGCAAATAATGAGTTCGCTGGGCGACATATGGATCCCGCGTCGCCCGAATCTTGCTCAACTCGTCGTCGAACTCGATGCGGTGGTCGAGTTCGCTGAGTATCGCGATCGGAATGACGAATTTCGGCCTGGCGATCAACCTTCCCAGTGCCGAAGGCAGAATCAGCTGATCCAACCGGTTGCCGATGAAATCGCGCAGGGTCGTCGAGCCGACAAGAGGCAGGTAGAAATAGGGACCCGGCTTCACGCCATAATAGCCCATCGTATTAGCGAAGCCATTGCGGCGATAGGGCAGGTTGAAAGGCTTTCGTTTCGCGACATCAACCACCCCGGCAATGCCAAGCATCGTGTTGATTGCGAAGCGTCCGAACGTCTCGGCCGCCCTGCCTGGATTAAGCTGCAACAGGAAGTTCAGGAAAACGATGGGTTCGCCGAGATTATGGAGGAAGTTGCGCAGACCGCTGCGGATCGGGCGGGGAAGGATCTCCTTGTAGGCGAACGCGACCGGGGCAACGATTGCCTTGTCGACCGTCTGAGTGACTTCGAACGATGTGGCATTGATCTCCTCGAGCGGGTCGTCAGGACTCGCTCGACGACCGGTGACGACTATCTCACCCAATCCCGCGGCGGGGGCCGGAGGCTGGCGTTCAGGTTGCACCGGTGAAGGCGGATCGGTTGACTGAGCCAAATCGGTCGACTGCGCAAATTCCGTCGACTGGGGCGGTTCTGTCGATTGGCCCGGTACAACCGGCGGAAGCACTTCAGCGGGTTTTGCCGCGGACTCGCCAACCGGCGCTGCCCCGCTGGGCACCGGAGCAGTGGCGACGGCCATCGCAATAGTCAGTGCCGACAAGCTCATTGCGCCGTTTTGCCTCAGTCGGGGCAGGCCACAATCGGGGGATACCCTTATTTCATTTCACTGCATTGATGACGGCCATTGTGGCGATCGGCAAACGAACGCCAGAGGCGCGATTAGCGGCTGAGGTCGCGCCTGCCTCTAGGACCGGCAGCCTATGGCTGGGGCGACGACGGGCGAGCGGGACCGCTGACCGAGGATCAAATCCTAAAGCGGCTGTTCCTACTCAAACAGCCTTCCGCGGCCACCAGCGCCAACCTTCGCTGTTCATAAATCGTAACATTGGCGAGCTTCGCAGGCCGCATTTCCTAATGTCTGCCGTCGACTTAAAGCTGCCATTAGAAATCATTGGTGGTGCGCCCGATTCGATATCAAAAATACTTCGAGTTCCCCGCTCCTCGCAGCCAGCCGATCCAGGCCGGCCTTGGCCGCCCGCCGCAGCCATCGCATTGGCAGGGCTCGGTCCCGCCGCAGCTGTCTCCACTTGGGCAAACCCTTATGGTGGCGGCACTCGGCTGACTGGACCACCGCCGGCAGAAATTCCGAGCGGCGGCTCGATGTGTTTGATCAGGAAATGATCATTTTGGCTCAACGCCTTAGGCTGCTATCAAACAACTACGGCGCGCACTTCCTGACTCTATGAAACACAAAAGGCATTTGTGATGTTCCGCGCGCAGGAGGGCTTCATATGCCGCGATCCGATTTCAATGGCGACGGTCGAGACGACTTTCTTTTGGCTGCTACGGATTGGCAGGCGAATTACCCGGTTCTGTTGAACATGCTGGCTCTGCCCAACGCTAACTTCCAGAGTGGCATTGTTGATTATCAGGCAGTTGGAACGGTTGTCGGAATTGGTGATTTCAACGGTGACGGGCACAGCGACTTGCTGATGATGGATTCGAGCCGCACTTTTCACATGACGCGGACCCCTCATTACGACGATCCCAACTTCTACCGTTTCGTTAGCTATCTGACATTGGACGTGAGCGAGATCTACTACTCACCGACGCTCGACTGGGATTTAGCTGGTCTAGGCGATTTCGATGGTGACGGGAAAGATGACATTCTTTGGCGCAACAAATCAGGCGAACTTTCCCAGTGGACGGCGACCACAGACTTTCAGTTCGCCTGGACGCAGCCCCGGCCCAGCATCTGTCACTGAACTGGCAATTGGCGGGCGTCGGAGATTTCGACGGCGATGGGCAGGACGATATTCTCTGGCGAAACGAGTCAGGCGCGCTGTCTCAATGGCTCACGCAGCCCGACGGAAGCTTTGCGTGGAACCCGAACGGGGGTCAGGAACTCCCTTTGAATTGGCAGCTAGTCGGAATCGGTGATTTCAATGGCAACGGGCGTGATGACCTGATGTGGCGCAACGAGGCCGGCGCGCTTTCAGAATGGTTGACGGACGAAGGGGGGCGCTTCGCCTGGAATCCGGTAGTTGGCTACCTGCTCCCCACGGAGTGGGAGGTCGTCGCGACGGGGGATTACACGGGCGATTGCCGCGACGACCTACTGTGGCGGCATTCTGACGGCACTGTCACAAATTGGCTCGGCCAGAACGACGGTGACTTCTTCAGCAATCATGCCCTTTGCTGGTTAGATAGTCTGTCGCTAAATAATATATGGAATGTCCAACCGGACTAGCACTGCGGAGGCAGCGGCTCTTAAAGTAACGTCGCCTTCCACCCATTCCTGCATGGCAGAAACCGATCCATTGCGGGCATTCCCTAATCGACTAGGTTTGTCCTCCTAGCCGGGGAAGAGGAAGGATGTTCCGTCTATTGAAGCTCAAGCCGCCCAACGGCTGGAATGCCGTTGCATGGCTGCCCAGCAATGGGCCGAAAACCGCAGCTGGAACGGCCGAGACAGCGGCTTCTCGCGCTTGGCGAGCCATTGCCGCTTGCCCCCATGGTGCGTTTCTCCCTGCTCGAAACTCTCAAGGAACTGCGCGGCCGCACGGCCTTCATGGCGCTACAAGGCCAGATGATCGACCATATCGCTCACGTCGAGATGGTTCCGCCGCTGGACGCCGCGCCGCGAGGCCGTGCTGGGATCCGAACCTATCAATTCTGCAGGGCGCAGGGCCTCCCGACGCGCTCCGTAGAATAAGAAATCGCACTGCTTAAAGCTGAGCTCGACCACACGGCCCGCCCAACGTCCGCTTTCTACCTATTCCGGCCACAATCGACCCAAGGCTGCCATTAGCTCAGCGTCAGCAATCGACCCACAACGGACACCTAGCCTAACCTCCGTTGGCTGGCAGATTACTGTTGAAAATGTCCGCAACTGCCTTCCAATCGCCGCCGATCTTGCTCCAGAGAACTACGTATTTGCCGGTGTCGGTCTGCGTCGTGCCCGCGGGCGCAACCGTAAGAGTATAGGTCCCCCTATCGAGAGCCATATCGCCAGACGACGAAATAACGATCTTCTCCGGATTGAAAGTCAGATCGAAGCCCGGGGGTACGCATCATCGATGCCCAAGTTTGCTGGATCGCCGCGCGTCCTTTGCCGATTGGCGCGTTGGGTGGCATCACCGCGCCGTCCTCAGCGTAGATTTCCGCAATGCCTGGAGGCATCCTTGGCTTTTACGAGCTGTAGCCAACGATCCACATGCGCGCGGATTGCCTGCTCATCCCCGGCAGTGTCGACGGCGGCGGCACTATTCACTTCGGCGCCGTCGTTTGCAGGGTTCTCTCTTGCCTGGCACGCGGGCAGCAGCAAGGCGGTTACAGAAAGTAGCAATAGCATTTTCGTCATTGGCCCCTCCTCTGGTTGCTTGTCGTCATAGCACGGGCGACGTTGCTCGCGTTAGCTTGCTAATGTCCGCTTTCCACCCATTCCTGCCATTAACGGTAACGACGCGCTCGGCGGTATTGGCTCCCAAGGCCGCGTTCCGCCTTGCCCGTCCGACCGCCGGGCCGCCGTCCGGGATTGCGAAAAGAGCGAAGCCGATTGAGCAAAACGGAGGATTTGTTTCTTCGACGGGGCGCGGTCGGTGTCCGGCTTCCCAAGGCTCCGAACTTTACACCTCCCCCGCCCCCGGCGACATTCCTAATGGCAGCTTTGGGTGGAAAGTGCCATTGCACGGCGGTCATCAACCGGCCAAACATTTCTGCCATGCGAACCGCCATTTCCGCCGTAACCGCAGCACTGCTCACTACATCGGGGTGTAGCACCAACGTTGCCGCGTCATGTCCTTCGGTGCTTCGAGGGTGGGCAACGCCGGACAGCGGACAGCCGGTTCACTTCATTGCCAATGTCATCACCCTGAAAGGTGGCCAAAGCCTTTGGAATGGCGTCCCCACCGACGAAAAAACACTAGCAAACTACATCCAGAAAACTGCCACCGTGGACCCGTTGCCATTCCTTATTTTCGACCCCGGCGACGCCAACTGCCAAGATGCGGAGCGGTTGAGGGACGTCATTGACCAAAACTACCCATGCCGCGACGGAGCCTGTGGCCAAGGGGCGCGGGCAGATTTCAATGATGCGCCATTCAAGGAGACTGGCCGACCGCCAGCCTAATGGCAGCTTTGGCGGTTTCTGCCATGGCAGGAATGGGTGGAAAGCGGACATTGACGATTGCCGTGTCGCTCCTAGGCTTCGCGATAATGAACAAACAACCGTCCTATCTGGCTTTTCGCGTTGCTCCTAAGCAGATGCACCGACTTCGACGCACCGAGCGTCGTAGATCCGGCTCCCGTGCTAGGATGTTACGTGGCGTTGGTATGCGCCTGCCTTGAGCCTTAAGCGGGCCGGTGTTCAGATTGCAGAAGGCCCCGAAGTCCTGCCGTTTCGCTACGAGCAAGCGAAAGTGGGGATGGTTTTGGCAGTACCAATGGTCGCCTCAGTCGACGAAGGCAGGTTCCAGCTGAAAAGAGGAGAAGAGCATTTCTATCGGGTGCTTCTGGACGGACGCTGGCCCGATCATACGGGTGGCATTCGGTCCTGATGGTATCAATACGAGATTATCAGCGGCGGTCGGCGAACGACTGCTGATCTAATGGCAGCTTTGGGTCGGTTTCTGCCATGGCCGGAATGGGTGGAAAAGTAGACACGAGCTTATTGTCGTGCACGGTCTTTCTTGATTGACCAGGTGAGCGCGAACCGAAGTGCAAGTAGCGGCACAAATGCATACATGGCCCAACAGACGAGGCTGCCCGCCATATCTGGAACTGGCGCGCTCTCTAACCCACGAGGTAGTAGCCAAGAAGGCTAATCAGAAGCGGCAGAACGAATGCGACGCCAATCGCAGCGAGAACCCTGCCATTTTCAGTCGCTGCATGGTAAGGAATTCGTTGAGCCTACCAACCCGCCGGCTGATCCGGTCTACCGATGACCCCGGAGTTCTTCGCCGGAGCCAAATCGGGCATGAAGGGCGTTGTGGAAACTTCCACGATTGCCATGCCCTCCTTGGCTGTTATCCGGCGTACATAACTGGGCTCGCCGTCCACGACCTAGGACCCACGCAGACCCTGCCAATCGGTACAGCAACAAAGACGCCCGTATTGCTCCCGGGCCTCGATGCGTCTGCCGTTCTTCTGCTTCAATCCCGGTCCCCGCGGGCTTGCAATGATCCAGAACTCGCGAATCCTGAGCAAATGAAGCGGGGACCACACTAACGACGGCCGCGAGACCAATCGCCATATGACCGGTTCGCATTAGGCTGACACCTCCCGAAAGCCGAGCGTCTGCGCCGGCGTTACTCGCGTCCTTCCTGCTTGCACTGGCCAGGCGGGCGGCAGTTGAAGAAGTTCGCATCGACGTATTCCGCAACCCTTCGCCCGAGTTCGGCGCCGCTTACATCGGCCCTGCGGAAGTGGATGCCGAGGAACATCCGCGCCTCGATCATGTCGGGGATGACAGCGGTGAAACTGCTGTAGGGCCGCGTCGCCACTCTTTAGATATCGAATTTCGCCGCGTCGCTGCCGAAAAACGCCTTCGCGCTGTTCATCACCCCGCTATACACGCAGTTGGCGCCTGACGGTTCATCCGAGTACGGCGGCACCGTCCCGAGTGAGGTCCAGCCGCCATCGGGCTCGGTGTCAGGTTGCCGTCGGTGTCGGCGAGATGGATCGCCGTCGTCGGGCGCCAGAAGCCATGGTGGTCTTTTTCCGCCCAGCAATTGATCAGGCTGTCCGCCCCGGACATGCTGGTCATGGCGTGGAACCGCGCTTGTTCAGAGATTGTCAGGCCCTTCGAGGCCGCCACCTGGCGCATCCGCCGCGTACAGTATGGGAGCCGGGTTCGGGACCGACCAGTTCGCCAGCGCGGTCTGATCTGCCGTCCGCGTAGCTCCGTTGGCGCGCCCACGCCTTCACCTCATTGAACTCGGCCGCATATTGGGCGCTTGTCAAGGCGAACGGCACGGGCGAGTGAAAATATTCCGATCGCGGCAGAGCGAACGGCCGCACGTTGCGGACCCATCCGTTCGGATCGTTACCGAAGCCCGGGCCGACAGGGCGCCATTCACCGGGTCCGACCCGACGGGCCGAAAACCGCCCGCGCCGAAGCGGCCGTCACCGGCCCGATTGGCCAGCATCGCCGCCGCAGCCGCGGCTCCGACTCCGATACCCTTGGCCTTTGCCTGGCCTCCCGGGATCTCAGCCAGCGAGCTGTCGTACTCGTCATCGAGGCGGGCTTTGATCGCGGTCTTGACCTCGCGGTCGCTCCCGGTCGCCGGCGCCTGGTCGACGAGCCCGATCAGGACATGATGCGCCGCTGTCGCAGCCGCCGCGCCCTTGGACGCGCTGGTCGCCGCCTTCAGTCCTTTCAGGTAGGGGTCGTGCCCGCCCTTGATGGCGTTGACGGCGTCGTAGACCGCGCCCTGGACGATCCCAAGATGTATGAACGCGACCGGAGGCGGAAACATGACGCCTGGCGTGCTGGCGGCATTGCCGTTGACGAGCGCGACTATGGCCCTTTCATTCCATACCCTCACCGCATCGTTCTCGGCCGCGTAAGCGGGCCCGGATGCAAGACTGCGGCGAGCAGGGCGATAGACAACAGCCCGGCGCCCCGCCGCTCCACCCGCGCTCTTCGCAGACCACGGTCTGGGTGGTTCGCGATTTTCGGAGATTTGAAGGCGTTAAATGCGCTATCGAATATTGAGATCATCATGAGACGCCCCCTCGATATCAGCTTTGAAGCCCGATTTGCTGCTCTGGTGCGTATTACTATACCAGTTGGCGCCGGGTTTCCGCACCTTCACTTTCGATAACGGTAGTTTGCCGTTGAAGCACGCCGCCGGAATGTCTCACGGCAATCGTCGTTTTGGCAAGCGTCACTCTTCGCTTGTCATGACGATCTTCCCGGAGGATGCGCGGTCTTCCAAGCGGGCCTGTGTCGCGGCGCCATCGCGCAGGGGAAATCGCTCGATGGCCGGCACGCTTGACCGCTCGCATCGAGTCCATACGGCCTCGGACGGCTAATGACCGGAATGGGTCGAAAGGGGACATTAGCAAAGAGCGGGAGCTCAGCTGAATCAGATTATACGGGGGTGAGGCCCAAATTCTGTCTCATCATGTATCGCCCGTGTATCACGGAGGCGCGGGGAACAGATGGGAAATGGCGATAAACCAACGAAATTCGCGAATGTAATTTGGAAAGGCCCCGATTGGCGGCTGAGGCGGCGCAAGTCTCTAGGAACCGGCAGAAAACGGCCTATTCCGTGCTGGTGGAGAGGGCTGGATTCGAACCAGCGTACGGCTTAGCGCGGGCAGATTTACAGTCTGCTGCCTTTAACCACTCGGCCACCTCTCCAGGTGCGTGGCAGGCGCGCCATTGGCGGCCGTAAGTTCCTGCTGTCAACGCTGGGGACAGGGCTTGTCGCCCCTCGCTGCGCTCGGGCGCTCCAATTCTCGTCAGTCCCCGGGACTGGCGAGAAATGGAGCGGGTGAAGGGAATCGAACCCTCGTCGTAAGCTTGGAAGGCTTCTGCTCTACCATTGAGCTACACCCGCCCGTCCGCATGGGCGAATGCCATTGCCATTGGGCGCAGCGGCGCGTCAACCGCTGGCGACGGAACGACTCTCCGCGCGGCGACGATTGAATCGTCGCCGAACGCGATAGGGAGACGATTGAATGGCGGCGCGGCCGATTTGGCGAGGGCAGATCCGGCTGGCGCTGGTGTCGATCCCGGTCGAAATCTATTCGGCGACCAAGAGCGGCGCAATCGATCGCCTTCCACCAGGTCCACGAGCCGTCCGGCAAGCGCATCAAATATGAAAAGGTCGTGCCCGGCATCGGCCCGGTCGACCGCGACGAGATCGTCAAGGGCTATGAGGTCTCGAAGGGCCATTACGTCCTGCTCGACCCGGAGGAGATCGAGAAGCGTCAAGCTGGAGAGCCGCAAGACGCTCGACCTGATCCAGTTCGTCGACCTCGGCGACATCGACCCCATCTATTTCGACAAGCCTTATTATGTCGTCCCGGCCGACGATCTCGCCGAGGAAGCGTTCGTCGTGCTGCGCGACGCGCTCAAGCGGAGCGCAGAAGGTCGGCATCGGCCAGCTGGCGATGCGCGGCCAGGAATATGTCGTCAGCCTGAAGCCGTGCGGCCGCGGCATGCTGCTGGAGACGCTGCGCTACGCCGACGAGGTCAACAAGGCGACAGCTATTTCCGCGACATCGGCGACGCCAAGCCCGACCCGGACCTGCTCGACCTCGCCGACAACGCTGATCGAGAAGAAGAGCGGCGACTTCGACGCCAGGAGTTCCACAACCGCTACGTCGATGCGCTGAAGGACCTGATCGCCGAGAAGCAGAAGAAGAAGGGCGAGAAGGTCATCCAGGACCCCGACGCCGATGCGACGCCGCCCAAGGGCTCCAACGTCATCGACCTGATGGCGGCGCTGAAGAAGAGCCTCGGCGACGACAAGCAAGCGGCGGCGAAGAAGCCGGCTGCGCGGAAGGCCGCGGCCAAGCCAGCGCGCGGCGCCCGACGAAGCCGCTCCGAAGCGGCCTCGGCGCGCAAGCGGGCGTAAGCCATGGCGGGCCGCAAGCTCGACATCGCGACCTATAATCGCAAGCGCGACTTCTCGAAGACCGAAGGAGCCGCAAGGGCCGCAAGCTGAAGGGCAAGGGCGACAGCTTCGTCGTCCAGAAGCACGACGCCTCGCGGCTGCACTGGGATTTCCGGCTCGAGCTCGACGGCGTGCTGAAAAGCTGGGCGGTGCCCAAGGGCCGAGCCTCGACCCCGGACGACAACCGCCTGGCGGTGCGGACCGAGGATCATCCGCTCGACTACGGCACTTCGAAGGCACCATCCCCAAGGGCGAATATGGCGGCGGCACGGTGATGCTGTGGGACCGCGGACGCTGGATTCCCGAGCCGGGCAAGGATCCCGCGAAGACGATCGAGGAAGGCCACCTCCACTTCACCCTCGAAGGCGAGCGGATGAAGGGCGAATGGGTGATGTTCCGCCTCAAGGCCCAAGCCGGGCGAGAAGGCCGAGCCCTGGATGCTGAAGAAGGTCGACCGACGATTTCGCCAAGCCGGAGCGAGGGCGAAGCGCTGGTCGAGGAATGCGTGACCAGCGTCACCACCGGCCGGACGATGGCCGAGATCGCGGCGGGAACCGACGTATGGCAGTCGAACCGCGGCGGGCAGAAGGGCGGCCGGGCCAAGAAGCAAGGCAGGCGTCGGCCCGCCGCCGTTCCAACGTCCGCAGCTGGCGACCCTGGTCGACGCTGTGCCGACCGGCATCGGACTGGCTGCACGAGTATAAATATGACGGCTATCGGCTGCTGCTCGCGACCGGCGGCGGGGCGGCCACCGCCTTGACCCGCAACGGCAATGACTGGAGCGACAAGTTCCGCGGCATCGTCAGGGCCGCGGCCGAGCTCCCGGCCGGCTGCCTGATCGACGGCGAAGCGGTGGCGCTCGACGACAATGGCAAGCCGAGCTTCCAGCTGCTCCAGGCGACGCTCAAGGGCGGCAAGGCGCCGACCTCGCCTTCTACGCCTTCGACCTGCTGGTCGATCAGGGCGAGGACATCCGCAAGCTGCCCAATATCGAGCGCAAGGAGCGGCTGGCGGCGCTGCTCAAGACGGCCAGCCCGCCGATCCTCTATGGCGACCATGTCGTCGGCAAGGGCGAGGCCCTGTTCGACGCCATCTGCAAGGAAGGCGGCGAGGGGATCATCTCGAAGAAGGCCGGCGCGCCCTATCGCGGCGCGCGCAGCCGCAACTGGCTCAAGGTCAAATGCATCCAGCGGCAGGAATTCGTCATCGTCGGCTGGCGGACAGCGACAAGCGCCGCGGCTTCCGCTCGCTGCTGCCTCGCCGTGCGCGAAGGCGCAAGCTGACCTATGCCGGCAAGGTCGGGACCGGCTTCGACACCAAGATGATCGATGACCTGATGCGAGCGGATGCGCCCGCTGGAGGTCGACGAGCCGCCGCTCGACGTGCCGCGCGCCGCCCGGCGCGGCGTCGCACTGGCTCAAGCCCAAGCTGGTCGCCGAGATCGCCTTCACCGAATTCACGCAGCGACGGCATCCTTCGCCACCCGAGCTTCATCGGGCTGCGCGAAGACAAGCCGGCCAGGGAGGTGGTCCGCGAAATGCCCGAGCATCTGCCCAGAGTCGGCCAAGAAGAAGGCCGCCGCGCGACCGCCGACGAGCTTCGGCATCAAGATCAGCAACCCCGACCGGGTGATCTATCCCGGGCGACAATCTGACCAAGAGGCCATCTCGCCGATTATTATGCCGCGGTCGAAGCGCTGATGATGGTCGATACGGCGCAAGCCGCCCGATCAGCCTGATCCGCTGCCCGCAGGGACGCGCCAAGCATTGCTTCTTCCAGAAGCATGACAGCGGCGCGATGGGCGAGCACGTCAAGCATGTCCCGATCAAGGAGAAGGACGGCGAGGTCGAGGACTATCTCTATGTCGACGATGTCGCGCGGGCTGCTCGCCTGCGTCGCAGATGGGGACGATCGAATTCCACGGCTGGGGCAGCCGCGTCGAGCAAGCTCGAAAAGCCCGACCGGCTGGTGTTCGACCTCGATCCCGACGTCGGGCTCGATTTCGGCAAGGTGAAGGATCGGCGGCGGTGCGGCTGCGCGCGCTGCTCGCCGATCTGGGCCTGGTCAGCTTTCCCGCTGCTCACCGGCGGCAAGGGCATCCATGTCGTCGTGCCCGCTCGACGCGTCAAGGCCGACTGGCCCACGGTCAAGAGCTTCGCCGAGCGCTTCAGCCGGGCGATCGCCGAGGCCGAGCCGGAGCGGTTCACCGCCAACATCCGCAAGGCCCAGCGCAAGGGCCGCATCTTCCTCGACTGGCTGCGCAACCAGCGCGGCGCGACCGCGATCATGCCTTATTCGGCCCGCGCCCGCGAAGGCGCCCCGGTCGCCGCGCCGATCGCCTGGGAGGAGCTCGACGAGTATCAGGGCGGCAACGCCTTCACCATCCGCGATGCCGACGTGCTGATCGAACGCGCCGCATCGAAGCTGCTCGCCGGCTGGGGCAAGGCGAAGCAGAAGCTGCCCAAAGCCTGATCGACCCCGTTACCCTCAGGGGTTCAAATGGGGGGTCACAAACTTCACCAACTTTGTAACCCTGTCCGGATTTTCGCCGAGGGGCAGAGGCCCGGCGAGGGTAACAGATGCGTCGCCCTTGAGTGCGGCAGCGAAGGTTTCACCAACCGCCAAATCATTGATGCAACATGGGAAAGAGCCGCGCCCCAACAACTCGGGGACCCGCGAACGGTGACATAATCAAGCCGCTGTAGGACAGCAGAATTCGACAGATCCGGTAATGTCCGCTTTCGATCCATTGCGGACCTTGGTCTTGTTGGTAGGCTGCGGCGTTCGCCATGCTACGGTGCCGCCTGGTTCGAGGATCGCTGAATGACCAAGTATCTCATTTCATTTCCCAGCGAAGCCATGGTCGTTTCCGACGAGGAGTTTCCCATTGTCGTAGCCGACTCCCATGCCGTCATCGAAGAAGCAAAGTCGGCTGGGGTCTACGTATTTGGCGGAGGGATCGATGAGCAGGTCGCCCCGGTGTTGATATCGGCTGATGGACTGATCTCAGATGATCTTTATCCCGGAAGCTCACTGAACGGCGGGTTCACAATCCTGGAATTGCCGACGCGGGACGATGCCGTTTGTTGGGCAGCGAAGATCGCAAGAGCCTGTCGTTGCTCGCAAGAGCTCCGCGAATTCGGGTACGACCCGGCAAGCTAAGCATTGCCAATGGCAGCTTTCGACCCATTGGTGCCTCTAGCGCCGGAATGGCAGTGTCATAGTGGCAGCTTTCGACCCAAACCTGCCGTTAGCCCAGCGTCTGGCTTCGACTCATTCAGACCGGCTGTTCGACCAGGTCTCCATTGCTGCATGGCAGTCCCTATCCCGGCATTAAATTTCCGTTTACGCTTGCGCTTGATATACTCGATCAGCGTAGAAGAGCGCCATCTAAGCCGGAGGGGCCGTGTCCCGGATTTTTCTCAGCTATGCTCGAGACGACGTCGATGCGGCCAGGCAACTCGCGGAGGGGATATCCGAAGCGGGCCACGAAGTCTGGTGGGACCGCCACCTGCATGGCGGGTCACGCTTTGCCGAGGAAATCGATCAGGCGCTCAAGGATGCGGAAGTCGTCGTGGTCCTGTGGTCGGACGCCTCCGTCAGTTCTGCCTGGGTCCAGGACGAGGCGGCCGAAGGGCGCGATTCCGGCCGCCTCATTCCCGTCGCGCTCGGCTCGGCGAAGCCGCCGCTGGGATTTCGCCAGTTTCATACGCTCCAGCTGGACCTGTCGGACGCCAAAGGGCGTCAAACGGCACTCGGAGAGTTGCTCGACGCGATCGGCAGCACCTGCGGATCGGAACCGCATGGTCAGAAGGCGAGCGGTACGGAACCAGCTGCCCCGGCGCAGCGAAAAATATCGATTTGCGTGTTACCCTTCGTCAATATGAGCGGGGAGCCCGAGCAGGAATATTTCAGCGACGGCATCACTGAAGACATTATCACCGACCTTTCAAATGTGTCGGCCTTGTCGGTCGTCGCCCGGAATACCGCCTTCACCTTCAAGGGCCAGTCGCATGACGTGAAGGAGATAGCGAAAGCTCTCGGCGTCAGCCATGTGCTCGAGGGCAGCGTGCGCAAAGCCGGGAACCGCGTCCGCATCACCGCGCAGCTGATCGACGCGGCCGCTGGAGATCACGTCTGGGCGACCCGTTTCGATCGCGATCTCACGGATATTTTCGAAATTCAGGACGAAATATCCAAAGCAATCGTTGAGGCCTTGCAAGTCAAGCTGCTTCCCAAGGAAAAAACGGCGATCGAAAGTCGCGGCACCAACAACGTCAACGCGTACAACGTTTACCTGATGGCTCGGCAGCAGTGGATCGCCGGTGCGCAGGGCAATCCACGTCGAGAGGAAGCGATCGTTCGGCTCTGCCAACAGGCCACATTGCTTGATCCTGATTATGCACAGGCCTGGGCGCTAATGGCCCTGGCCCAACTGGAACTTCGCTTCTTGCACGGGCGTGACGAAGATGCGGTTCCAGCTGCCGAGCGAGCGCTAGAGATCAATCCCGCATTAGCGGAGGCTCATTGCGTCAAGGCGCGCTACCTGGAGGAGGACGGCCGCGCTGAAGAGGCTGAAAGGCAAGTCCGGACGGGGCTAAAGCTCGATCCCGAATCCTGGGACGTGAACCGTACCGTTGCGCGGATGCTGTTCCGCCACGGCGGCGTCCGTGAAGCGATTCCCTTTTTCGAAAAGGCCGCATCGCTGGTGGACACGGACTGGAATAGTCCGATGATGCTGGTTACCTGCTACCAGGCCTTTGGCGAGGACGCCAACATGCGCAAGGCAGCTCGAACTGCGAGTGAGCGAGCGGAACGCGCGATAGCCCAGGACCCCACCAACGGTTCGGCCCTGGCGGGCGGGGCAAACTGCCTTAGTGTCCTGGGGGAAGATGTCAGGGCTCGCGAATGGATCGAACGCGCGCTGCTGCTCGATCCGGACAACCTCAACATGCGGTACAATGTTGCCTGTCACCTCGCCCTCATCGGCGATGCCGCTGATGCCATAGATGCGCTGGACCCCTTCTTCGAAACCGTAACCAGCGGGACGCGAATCCGGCACCTGGAGGCCGATCCGGACCTCGATTTAATCCGCGACGATCCTCGCTTCCAGAATATGCTGGCATCGGCGAAGCAGCGGCTCGGGCTGGCTGCGGCCGGCGAGGATGCTGTCGCGTCCGGACGCTAGCGTCCGCTTTCCACCCATTCCTGCCATTAGCGTGAAGGTGTTCGCTTCCTTTCGTCATTCCCGCAAAAGCGGGAATGACGAAGATGGGGATGTCCGCTTTCCACCCAATGCGGATAGTTGCGCTTGCCGGCTGAGGGGTTAGCCTTTCGGGCATGCGACTACTTGTCCTCTCACTCGCCCTTTTCCTAATCGCCGCAGCGCCGCCCGAGATCGCCCAATGGCGCGACCAGGCGTCGCGCGTGACGATCACCCGTGACGATTTCGGAATCGCCCATGTCGACGGGCCGACCGACGCGGACGCGGTGTTCGGCATGATCTATGCCCAGGCCGAGGATGATTTTCCGCGAATTGAAGCCAATTATCTGACCGCGCTCGGGCGCACTGCCGAAGCGGAGGGGGAGAAGGCCATTTGGCAGGATTTGCGCGCCAGGCTCTATGTCAGCGAGCCGGAGCTCAAGGCCAGTTATGCGGCCAGCCCCGAATGGCTGAAGAAACTGATGAAGGCCTGGTCGGCGGGGCTGAACTATTATCTCGCCACCCATCCGGGAGTGAAGCCGCGGGTCCTCACCCGCTTCGAGCCGTGGATGGCGCTTTCTTTCACCGAAGGCAGCATCGGAGGCGACATCGAACGGATCGACTTGAAGGAGCTGAGCACTTCTATCGCCACGCCAGTACGGTCGCCGCAAATGCTGAAACGGTCAGCATGACGATGCGAAGCCAATGAGCCGCGTGGATCCAACGGCATCGCCATCGCTCCGGCGCTGACTCGGGACGGAAAGTCGCTGCTGCTGATCAACCCCCACACCAGCTTCTTCTTCCGCTCCGAACAGCAGGTGACGAGCGCGGAAGGGTTGAACGCCTATGGCGCCGCGACCTGGGGACAATTCTTCATCTACCAGGGCTTCAATCCCAGGGCCGGCTGGATGCACACCTCGAGCGGTGTCGACAGCGTCGACGAATTTGCGGTCGAGGTGAAGCTGGCCAGGCAGCCCAGCTATCGGTTCGGCACGGTGTGGCGTCCGATGACGGCGCGGCCGATCACCATCCGTTACCGCATGCCGGGCGGGCAGCTGTCCGCGCGCAGCTTCACAACCTGGCGCACCCATCGTGGCCCGATCGTGCGATCGGACAATGGCCGGTGGCTCGCATTCGCAATGATGGACCGGCCGGTCCAGGCCCTGCAGCAAAGTTTCCTTCGCACCAAGGCGCCCGATCTTGCGGCATTCCTCAATATTGCGCGGCTTCAGGCGAACAGTTCCAACAACACGATCTTCGCCGATGCCGGTGGCCGGATCGCCTATCTCCATCCGCAATTCGTGCCGAGGCGCAGCAACAGGTTCGATTACACCAAGCCGGTCGACGGCAGCGATCCGGCGACCGATTGGGGCAGCCTTCATTCCATGGCCGAACTGCCGAACGTGATCAGCCCACCCAACGGCTGGGTCCAGAATACCAACACCTGGCCCTACCGATCAGCTGGCGCATTCAGCCCGAAGCAGGAGAATTATCCGCGCTACATGGACATGTTCGGCGAGAATTACCGGGGCATTCACGCCCTGCAATTGTTGACGGGAAGCAAAGGTTGGAACCTGGAAAGCCTGCAGGCTGCCGCCTATGACAGCCATCAGCCCGCCTTTGCGTCACTCATCCCGCAGCTGGTCGCTGCCTTTGAGGCCCTGCCGAAATCCGATCCGCGCCGTGAACTCACTGGCGGGTCCGATTAGGCCTGTTGCGGCAATGGGATTTCCGCTGGGACGCGAAGTCCGAGGCGCAGACGCTGGCGACGTTTTGGGCGGATGCCTTGTTCAAGGCGCTGGCCCCGCCCGCCGGCGAACCGCGCAACATCAGCATGATGCGGCTTGGCCGAGACACCAGTGCCGGCCAGAAACTCGAGGCATTGGTCGATTCCGTGGCGCGGCTTCAGCGTCAGTTCGGAAAATGGAGGTTGCCGTGGGGCGAGGTCAACCGCTTCCAACGCATCTCGCCGGCGATCGAGCATCCGTTCAGCGACGATGCGCCGAGCATATCGGTGCCGTTCGCGAGCGGTAACTACGGCTCGCTTGCCTCATTTGGCGCGGGGCCGCGAAACGGTTCGAAGCGCTGGTATGGGACCAGTGGAAACAGCTTCGTCGCGGTGGTCGAGTTCGGGCCGCGGGTTCGTGCGGTGGCGATCAGCGCCGGAGGAGAAAGCGGCAATCCCGCCTCGCCCCATTTCAACGATCAAGCGGCGCGTTATGCCGCCGGTGCGCTTCGGCCGGTCTATTTTTATCCCGACGAGCTCAAGGGGCACGTCGAGCGGCAGTATCGGCCTGGCGAGTAGCTATACTCCGGCGAAGCGGTCGGTGGCGCGGATCAGGCCGTCGAGAATTCCCGGCTCATTGTACAGGTGCCCGCCGTCGGGGACGATGTTGAGCTCGACTTCGGGCCATGCCCGTTTCAGCTCCCAGGCGGCGCGGGGCGGGGTGCAGCAATCGTGGCGGCCCTGCACGATGACCCCGGGAATGCCGCGAAGCCTTTCGGCGCCTTTCAGCAACTGGCCTTCCTCCAGCCAGCCCTTGTGCAGCATATAATGGTTCTCGATCCTCGCGATGGCGATCGCGTGGTGGTCCTCGGTGAATTCGGCCAGCATTTCGGGGTCGGGGAGGAGGGTGACGGTGAGACCTTCCCACTTGCTCCATGCCTTGGCGGCGCGGAGCTGGGTCTCCGGATCGTCGCAGGTCAACCGCCGGCGGTAGGCGCCGATCAGGTCCCCCCGCTCATCCTGCGCGACCGGAGCCAGGAATTCGTCCCATCCTTCGGGATACAGCTCCGACGCGCCATAGTTGTACAGCCAGTCGAGTTCGGTCTGGCCGAACAGGAAGATGCCCCGCAAAACCAGCTCGGATGACTCGCTCCGGATGAGCCTGGGCGTAGGCAAGGCTGAGGGTCGAGCCCCAGCTGCCGCCGAACACCATCCATTTGTCGACGCCGCACATGGTCCGCAGCCGCTCGATATCGTCGACCAGTTGCCAGGTGGTGTTGGCGTCGAGATTGGCGTGCGGAGTCGATTTGCCGGCAGCCGCGCTGGTCGAACAGAAGCAGGTCATATTTGTCGGGATGGAACTGGCGGCGATGGTTGTCGCTGATGCCGGCGCCCGGCCCGCCGTGGAGGAACACCGCCGGCTTGGCGCCCGGCGTGCCGCATCGTTCCCAATAGAGGCTATGGCCGTCGCCGACGTCGAGCATCCCGGTCGAATAAGGCTCGATTGCGGGATAGAGAGTGCGGCGTTCGGTCATTTCTTCTCCGTCACCCCGGACTTGATCCGGGGTCTGCCTTCCTACTTCTTTGCGCGAAGAAAGAAAGGCGGACCCGGATCAGCCCGGGGTGGCGACCGAAATCAGAACTTCACGCCGACCTCGACGCCCCAGATGCGCGGCTCGTTGACCATCGCGGTGAGGTTGTTGAAGTCGATGCCGCTGACCGCGCTTTCGTCGTTGGTGATGTTGCGGACGAAGCCGGCGACGTCGAACCGGTCGGTCTTGTAGCCGATGCGAAGGCCGCCCTCGAGCAGCTTGGTCGTCGCTGAACTCGACCGATTCATAGAGGAAGAACTGGACCTTCGAGCGATGGTACCAGTCGGTGAAGACATAGACCGAGCCCGGGCCGACCGGATGCTCGTAGCCGGCGGTGAAATTGACGGTCCACTTCGGTGCCTGCGGCAGCGCATTGCCGTCGATGTAGACGCGCGCCGACGGAAGGGCGCCGCCGGAACGACATCGGATCGAGGAGCGTGCACGGCGACAAATTCGAGAAGGTGTCGACGCGTACCGCGCCACAGCCGGAGACCGTCAGGTCATCGTCGTCGATCTTGGTGTGATTGTAGCTGACGCCGCTGGTCAGGGTCAGGCCGCGCGACGGGGCGCGCTTCCAGCTCCGCTTCGAAGCCATAGCCTTTCACCGCGTCGGCGTTGAGCAGCAAGTTGGCGTTAGTGGTGCCGCCCACCGCCGACAGCTGCAGGTCCTTGGTCTTGAAGTAATAGCCGGTGAGATTGAAGCGCAGCCTGCGGTCGAGCAGCGACTGTCTTGATGCCGGCTTCGATAGGATATGCGTATGCTCGCTGTCGGCGGTGGTGACCTCGCGGGTCGAACAGGATGCGGCCCTGGATCGCGGGGGCGCGATAGCCCTTGGCGATGCGAGCGTAGACGTTGACGTCCTGGTTCAGCTCCTGGATCGCGCTCAAGTCCCAGGTGAGAACGCTGTCCTTGACCTTGGTCGTTGTGACGGCGATCGGGCCTCCAGGCCGAGGAAGGCCGGGCGGTCGTCGATCGGGCGGCCCGCCACCAGCTTTTTCTTGTCATGGTTCCAGCGCGCGCCGGCCTGCAGGGTCAGGCCATTGTCGAACTTGTAATTGACCGACCCGAAGATGCCGACGGCCTTGGAGTCCTGGCGCTGCTCTGACGACGGCATCCGGCGTGGTCGATCGGTCGGGCTGCCGAAATCGAAGCTTTCGATGTCGAGGTCTTCGTCGAAATAGAAGATGCCGGCCTGGTAGCCGAGGCCGCCGCTATTGTTCGACGCGATCGCGGACTTCCTGGGTGAACTGGTCGAGGCTCGGGACATTGTCCTGGCTCTGTGCCGTGAACGGGATCAAGCCTGGCTCCTGCCGCCCGGTAGCACAGAATACGTCGGTGCAGCCGAAGCCGCCGTCGATATCGCCGCGGCTTTCGAGCTTGCCGTGCCAGTAGCTGGTGACCGAATAGAGGGTCACGGGGCCGAAATCATATTCGATCGTGCCGCGCCGACGTTCTGGGTGTTGAGCTCCTGGAAATTGAGGCCGTCGGCACGGACCTCGTCGCGCTCGAAATCGCCGCCGTCGGCGCCGACCAGCTCGTTGCTGCCACGTCACGAACGAATTGGCGCGGAAGATGCGCGCGTCGCCGTCCAGATCGCGATACTGGCCGATCAGGCGCAGCGTCAGCTCTTCGGTCGGCTTCAACTTGATCTGGCCGCGCAGGGCGATGTCGTCATAGCCCTCGAGGTCGTTGTCGCCCGGTTCGTCGAGATTGTCGATCCAGTCGTTGCGGTGCTGCCAAAGGCCCGACAGGCGAACCGCGAACTCGTCGCTGGTCGACACGCCGACCGCGCCCTCGGCGTTGATCGTGCCGTAGGTGCCGTAGCTGACCCGCGCATAGTTGCGGCCTTCCGGCCCGGCCTGACCGTGTCGAACTTGACGATGCCGGCCGGCGTGTTGCGGCCGAACAGCGTGCCCTGCGGCCCGCGCAGCACTTCGATGCGGTCGACGTCGAACGCCGGGAAGCCCTTCAGGATCGGGTTTTCCAGCACGACGTCGTCATAGACCAGGCTGACCGGCTGCGACGCGTTCAGGTCGAAGTCGGTGTTGCCGAGGCCGCGGATGTAGAAGCGCGGGAAGGTGCGGCCGAACGAGCTTTCGATGTTGAGGCTGGGGACCCGGCCGGACAGGCCGCGAATGTCGGCGCCGCCGGAACTGATCGCCGCCAGCGTCTCGTCGGGGATGGTCGCGACCGACAGCGGGATGTCCTGCAGGTTTTCGCTGCGCCGTTGCGCTGTGACGACGATGTCGGCGACGCCTTCCGCAGGCTCGGCACTGGCTGGACGGCGTCCGCCGCCGGCGTATCGGTGTCGCCGGTCACCTGGGCAAATGCCGGCGCGGCGGTCATCGCAAATGCGCAGGCGGTCGCCAGCGCAAGCATCGAAGTCTGGGTGGTGCGGCGCATCGAATGAGCTTTCTGAAAAAGGCCAGCGGACGTGGCCTTCTCCCGTGCCCCGCCCCGATGCTTGCGGGCCTCTACCCGCAGGGCCCGGTGAGTCAACGCGCACGGTTCCCCAGCGTGAAGATTTCACGATCATTGTTGCAATGGAATGACTCTTCGATGGCTCGGCGAGCTAGAAGCTGTAGTCCTGGTAGACGTGGCGAAACGTCGCCGTTCCAGTCGCCATGGTAACGATCGAGGAGGCGGTCGGCGAAGGTCTTGCCGCTGGCGACGACGTCGCGGAGCGGGTCGAGGAAGCCGCTTTCATTGTCGCCCGCCGCGTTGATTTCGGCGCGCTCGGAAAGCCCGGCGGTGGCGATATCGAGGACTTCGCGGGCGAGGTCGTGGACCGTGCCTCCGCCCGGCACCGGCGCATCGAGCGCCTGGCGAGGAACCGCATGGCGCAGCGCCTCTCGCTCCTCGATCGTCCAATGCTTGACGCGGTCCCAGGCGGCCTCGAGCGCGGTTCCGGAATAGAGCAGGCCGACCCATAGCGCGGGAAGTGCGCAGATGCGGCCCCAGCGCCCGCCGTCGGCACCGCGCATTTCGAGGAAGCTTTTGAGGCGCACTTCGGGGAAGGCGGTCGAGAGGTGATCGGTCCAGTCGGCCAGCGTCGGTTTCTCGCCGGGCAGGGCAGGGAGCCTGCCATCGAGAAAGTCGCGAAAGCTCTGGCCCGCCACGTCGATGTAGCGCCCGTCGCGGAACACGAAATACATCGGCACATCAAGCGCATAGTCGCAGTAGCGATCGTAGCCGAAGCCGTCCTCGAACACGAACGGCAGCATGCCGGTCCGCGCGCGGATCGGTGTCTTCCCAGATATGGCTGCGGAAGCTCTTGAAGCCATTGGGCTTGCCTTCGGTGAACGGCGAGTTGGCGAACAGTGCGGTGGCGACCGGCTGAAGAGCCAGGCCGACACGAAATTTCTTCACCATGTCGGCTTCGGATTCGTAATCCAGATTCACCTGTATGGTACAGGTTCGGAGCATCATGTCGAGCCCGAGCGTGCCGACGCGCGGCATGTGGCGGAGCATGATCTCGTAGCGGCCCTTGGGCATGATCGGCAGGTCTTCGCGGCGCTTGTCAGGCCACATCCCAAGGCCGAGGAAGCCGAGCCCGAGCCGATCGCCGACCGCTTTCACCTGCTGCAGATGGCGGCCGCTTTCGGCGCAGCTTTCATGAAGATTGTGAAGCGGCGCCCCCGACAGCTCGAACTGGCCGGCGGGCTCCAGGCTGACATTGCCGTCAGGTCCCGAGAGCGCGATGATCTTCCCGCCCTCCTCGACCGGCCGCCAGCCAAATTCGGTCAGCCCAAGCAGCAGGTCGCGAATGCCGCCGGGCTCGTCCCAGGACGGCGCACCATGGTCGCTCAAGCGATAGACGAATTTCTCATGCTCGGTGCCGATGCGCCAATCTTCCCGCGGCTTCTCTCCGCCGGGCGAACACCGAGAGAAGATCGTCACGGCTCTCGATCAGCGGGCTCGCCGAAAGGTCGGTACGCGTGGTCATGAAGTCCCCGTAATCGCGGCATGGCCCGCGTCAACGCGAATGTGGTGGCGCATTGAAACTAGCGCCAGTCTCCGGCGGCGGTCATCCAAGCAGCGACCGCCGCAAGCGCCGCCGTCTCAGCGCGGAGAATGCGCGGTCCGAGGCTGATGGCCACGGCATTTTGAGCGCCGCGTATGGCGGCCGCCTCGTCGGGCGTGAAGCCGCCCTCGGGACCGGTCAGGATCAGCGCCGGACCAGGTTGGAACGCCCTTGCTGCGGGCTCTCCCCCAGTCTCATCCGCGAAGTAGACGGTGCGGGCCGGATCGCGCGATTTGAGAAATGCGTCGAGTTTCACCGGCTCGTCGATCTCGGCCAGCGCGGTTCGGCCGCATTGCTCGGCCGCCTCGACGATATGCGCGCGCATCCGTTCGAGGTTCAATTTGTCCACGATGGTCCGCTGCGTGACCACCGGCTGAAGCCGAGCGACGCCCAGCTCGACCGCTTTTTCGACCAGCCAGTCGACCCGCCCCTTCTTGACCGGAGCGAACGCCAGCCACAGGTCGGGGACCTCCTCCTGCGGCCGGGTGGGTTCGACGACGGTCAGCGTCATCCGCTTCTTCCCAGCTTCGGCGATCTCCGCCAGCCACTCGCCCGAGTAGCCGTCGAACAGCAGCAGCCGATCACCCTGCTTCAGCCGCATGACATTGCCGAGATAATTGGCCTGGGCTGCATCGAGCTCAACCCGGGCGCCGGCGCCCAAGGGAGTTCCGACGAAGAGGCGCGACAGGCTTCGGGGCGGCCAGGCTGGGGTGGCGGGCATGGACGGTGCCTAGCCGAAGGCCGGATGGTAGGCGACCGTCCCCGCCGGCATGTCGCCGGAGAAGGCCAGCGCCTGGAAGAATAAGGGTGGCAGGCCGGGGTAGGTGAGACATTGGTCCGCGGCGAAGCCGAAGCGCCCATAATAGGTCGGCTCGCCGACGACGACACAGCCATACGCGCCTTGCTCCTGCAATTGCTCCAGCCCCTTGCAGATGAGCGCCACGCCAACGCCTGATCGCTGGCGGTTCGGCGTCACGGCGACCGGCCCCAGCCCGAACCAACCGCGGTGCTGGCCGTCAATCGTCACCGGCGAAAAGGCGACATGGCCGGCAACCTTGCCATCCACGACGGCAACCAGGGAGATCCGCAAGGCTCCTGCCTCGCGCAGCCGGTCGACGATTGCGGCCTCGGTCCCATCGCTGTGCCCAGCGCCGGCGAAAGCCTCGCTGATGAGTTCCGCGATTGCGCCTTCGTCTGCGGCTCGTTCGGGTCGAATCTCCATTGCGACGCTTATCGCCTTGTCGCTTCACCGATGCTAGGCCGCGCCCATGCCGATCGACCTCATCTGCCTCGATGCCGACGACACGCTGTGGCACAATATGCGTCACTTCCAGGCGACCGAGGACGCGCTGGTTGCGATGCTTGAGCCGTTCGCGGATGCCGGCGTCGCCCACTCGGCGCTGCAGGCCTGCGAAGTGCGCAACCTTCGGCTCTACGGATATGGCGCCAAGGCCTTCACCTTGTCGATGATCGAGACCGCGCTGGAGCTGGGCGGCGACGACGTCCCGGCGTCGGTCATTCGTCAGATTCTCGACGCCGGGCGGGCGCTCCATGCCCATCCGGTCGAGCTGCTCGAGGGGATTGAGGAGACGCTGGAGGCACTGGCAGATCGCGCACGGCTGGTCCTGGTGACCAAGGGCGACCTGTTTCACCAGGAAGCCAAGCTCGCCGCGTCGGGCCTGGGCGATCGCTTTTCCGGGATTGAGATCGTCAGCGACAAACAGCCCGCCACCTTCGCGCGCATTTTCGATCGGTTCGATGTGCCGGCAGGCCGTGCGGTCATGGCCGGCGATTCGATGCGCTCGGACGTCTATCCCGCGCTCGAGGCGGGGGCATGGGCGGCCTACATCCCGCAGCCGCTCGCCTGGAGCCATGAACAGCGCCCGCCGCCGACCGATCACCCTCGGTTCCGCGAGCTCCCTTCGTTGGCCGCGCTGGTCAACTGGGTCGACGAAATTGAACGAATGGCGGCCTGATGGCGACGGATCTCGTTCCCGATAGCGAACGGACGGGACTGATCGGCACCCTTCCGACGGCGCTTCGTCCCTATGCCTCACTGATGCGGCTCGATCGCCCTATCGGTACCTGGCTGCTCTATTGGCCGTGCGCGTGGAGCGTGGCGCTGGCCGGGGTGCAGGGTCAGTGGTGGCTGTTGGGCTGGTTTTTGCTCGGCGCCTTCGCGATGCGGTCCGCGGGTTGCGCCTACAACGACATCGTCGACCGCGATCTCGATTCCCGGGTCGAGCGGACGCGGCTCAGGCCGCTGGCGTCCGGAAGGGTGTCGCTGAAAGCGGCGTGGGCGCTCACCATCGGCTTGTGCCTGATCGGCCTTATCGTTTTGTTGCAACTGAACCGGACGGCGCAAATCGTGGCGCTGCTAAGTCTTGCTCCCGTCGCCGCTTACCCCTTCATGAAGCGCATCACCTGGTGGCCGCAGGCGTGGCTCGGGTTGGTGTTCAGCTGGGGTGCTCTGGTCGGCTGGCCGGCGGTGACCGGCGAATTCGAGCTGCCCGCTCTGCTGCTCTGGGTGGGCAGCATTTTCTGGGTGATCGGTTACGACACGCTCTACGCCATCCAGGATATCGAGGACGACGCGCTGGTGGGGGTGAAGTCGAGTGCACGGGCACTTGGCAAGCACGCTCAACTCGGAGTTGGCGTTTGCTACGTCCTGGCCCTGATTGGCTGGGCTTCGGCGATCTGGGTCATCAGGCCCGACTGGGTTGCGCTGCTCGCGCTGATTCCCGCCGCGTTCCACCTTGGCCACCAAGTGGCGAAGACCGATCCGAATGATGGCGCCGGCGCGCTGGCGCTGTTTCGCTCAAATCGCTTCACCGGCTTGCTGCTGTTCCTCGGCTTCCTTGCGGTCGGCTTGTCGTCGGTCGATTGAACGCTTAGGCGCAGCGCCATGCTCGAACCCGCCGCCGCCCGCGACAAGGCCGTCTCGCTCGTCGAACTTGCTCGAAAAGCCGGGGCCGATGCCGCCGACGCCGCCTATGTCGGGGAGCGCTCGCAGGGCGTAAGCGTGCGCCTGGGCGCGCTTGAAGACGTCCATCGCAGCGAGGGAGAGGAAATCGGCCTTCGCCTGTTCGTCGGGCGGCGCAACGCAACCATCTCGTCGTCCGACCTCTCGCCGGATGCATTGGCGACGCTGGTCGAACGGGCGCTGGCGATGGCTCGAGAGGCACCCGAAGACCAATATGCCGGCCTCGCCCCGGATGAGCTGCTGTTCCGGGGCACGCCAGCCGACCTCGATCTCGATGATGGCGGCGATCCCGATCCGGCCGAGCTCAAGCAGCGCGCGCTGACCGCCGAAGACGCCGCCCGCGCGATCCACGGCGTCACCAATAGCAACGGGGCGGGAGCCTCCGCCTCGGCCTCGATCTTCGCCATCGCCACCAGCCATGGCTTTTCCGGATCGACCCGCGCCACCGGCTACAGCAATTCGGCCAGCGTCGTCGCCGGCGAAGGTTCGGCAATGCAGCGCGACCATGCCTGGCATTCGGCGCGTTATCTCGACGACCTGGAATCGCCCGATGAACTCGGCGCCAGGGCTGCCACCCGCGCCGTCTCGCGCCTCAATCCGGTCAGCATCAAAGCCGGCAAGATGCCGGTGCTGTTCGACCCTCGCGTTGCAACCACTTTGCTCGGCCACTTCGTCGCCGCGATCAGCGGTTCGGCGATTGCCCGGCAGGCCAGCTTCCTGCTCGATGCGCTGGAAACGCAGGTCTTTGCGCCCGGCGTCACCATCCATGACGATCCCCTGCGCCAGCGGGGACTGCGCAGCCGGGCGTTCGACGGCGAAGGCTTGCCGGTGAAGGCGATGGAGCTGGTCAGCGACGGGCTGCTCAGGACATGGATCGCCGACAGCGCCGCCGCGCGCCAGCTTGGCACCCAGCCCACCGGCCATGCCGTCCGCGGAGTCTCGGGCAGCCCGGCTGCGGGCCCGGCGAACCTTTATTTCGCGGCAGGCGCGCGAAGCCGGGAAGAGATGATCGCAGACATCGGCGAAGGCATCCTGGTGACCGAGCTGATCGGCCAGGGCGTCAACGGCGTCACCGGCGACTATTCACGCGGCGCGGCGGGCTTCCTCATCACCAATGGCCAGATCGGCCCGGCGGTGGCTGAGATCACCATCGCCTCGAACCTCAAGCAGATGTTCGCCACGCTTGAGCCGGCGAGCGACCTCCGTTTCCGCCGCGGCGTCGACAGCCCGACCTTGCTGGTGCCGGAAATGACGGTGGCGAGCGCCTAGGCGCCGCCACTAATGCTCATCATGGTGCTTGCCGTCCGGCCCCTCGCCGATCGCCCAAAAGACGTGGGTGATCTTCTTCCTCCCCCCGCCAAGGTCCTGCACGTAAATGTCGGGCCGGCCCTTGCCGTCCCGATGAATTGGGCGTCCCCACTCGGCCGGACTGTCCCCGGCCTCCTCGTTCAGTCCCGGCGGAGCAACCGGCGCTTGACCGGGCACGCGTATGCCGAAGTTGGTAGCCTGCGTCGCTGACGTACTAACCGAATCGAGGTGCGCGTAAATTGTCTCCAGCATGTCGAAGTCATGATCGTTGGGATGCTGGTTGCTTGTGGGATTGTTGGTGTAGTCCATGCAGGTGTCGAGGTTCTGATTACCGAAATTCTCGTCCTGATGGCCCAGGCCAAAATCATGGCCTACTTCCTGGCAGGTGACCAATGCCCGCCATGCGCCCGAGTTGTAGGGCGGAAAGTTATGATAGCTGTCGTTGAGCTTGGTCGTAGCTTTGGTGATGTGGTTGCCGCTCGCCCAGATGGTGGCGATGCCCAGCCAGCCGCGCTGGCCATAAGCGGCATTACAAACCAGCACCTTGCCGGTCATCGCGGTGCATTTCTTGGTGTTGACGCCCGACCCGGCTTCCTCGGTCAGGTCCATCACCGTGGAAGCATTCCAGTCCCCGATGGCAGTATCGAGATGACCGTCCCATTGTGATGAGACTGCATCGACGACACGCAGCTTTAGCGGGTTGCTGGTGCGTCCCCAATGGTAGCTGCCCCAGCTATGGTTGGCGAGCACCGGTCCCGCAACAAGGGCCGCGCAGGAAAGTAACGCGACACGCAACATTATCTTATTCATGGCCTGCCCCTCGGCCGGTGACATCCCCCTGCGCACGGCCATCCCGACCCTCCATGCCGATGCGCGGCTGGAAGGCTCTGCTTCATTTACTTTCGAGTCAAGCGACTGGATTGACCGGACTATTCCACCTTGACCCGATCCAAGCCGAGCCGCGGAATCTCGATCTTGGGGCAACGGTCCATGACGACCTTCAGGTCCGGCCGCCTCGGCGCGGGCGGCGGCTTCTTCATTGATGACTCCGATCTGCATCCACACCGCCTTGGCGCCGATCGCGATCGCCTGATCGACGGCTTCCCCCGCCGCTGCCGGCCGGCGGAATATGTCGACAATGTCGATCGGTTCGCCGATCTGGGCGAGTTCGCGCCAGACATATTCGCCATGGACATGCTCCCCGGTGATCTGTGGATTGACCGGGATCACGCGATAGCCCTGATCCTGAAGGAACTTCATCACCCGGTGGGATGGCCGGTCGGGGCGGTCGGACGCGCCGACCATGGCGATAGTGCGGGCGTTGGCGAGCAGCTCGAGGATGTCTTCATCGCGGGTTAGGGGCATTGATTACTGTCCTCCTGCTCGCACAATGCTTCAGCCGCCGACTTTCTCCAGCTCAGCAAGCATCCGGCGGGCGATCGCGGCGAAGGCATCTGCAGCGGCGCCATCCTGGGCGGCCGGCGGAGTTCCGGCGTCCGACGCTTCCCGAAGGCTGGTGGAAAGCGGCAGGCGGCCTAGGAACGGCACCCCCAACTGCTTGGCCGATGCCTCTGCCCCGCCCTGGCCGAACGGGTCGCTGCTTTCGCCGCAGTGCGGGCACAGATAGCCGGCCATATTTTCGATGATGCCGAGCACCGGCACGCTGGTCTTGCCGAACAGGTCGATCGCCCGGGTCGCGTCGATCAGTGAGAGGTCCTGCGGGGTGGACACGATCACCGCGCCCGCGGGCCGCGACTTCTGGACCAATGAAAGTTGCACGTCGCCAGTGCCCGGCGGCAGGTCGACGAGGATGATCTCGGTATCGCCCCAGTCGCCTTCGATCAGCTGAGTCAGCGCACCGGACGCCATCGGCCCACGCCAGGCCAGCGCCTGGCCAGGCGACACAAGCTGCCCAACCGACAACAGCTTCACCCCCTGGGCGTCCACGGGGATGAGCTTGTCATTCTCGGCGTGCGGCTTTTCGGTCGTTCCGAGCAGGGTCGGTTGAGAAGGGCCATAAATGTCCGCGTCGACGATGCCGACCTTCTTCCCCATTCGCGCCAGCGCGATCGCGAGGTTGGCGGCGAGCGTCGACTTGCCAACGCCTCCTTTGCCCGACCCGATCGCGATAAAGGTCCGTCCCGGCTTGGACGCAGTCAGCGCGACCCGCGCCTCGCGGACACCGGGCAGCGTCAGCGCCCCCTCCCTCAATCGGGCTTCCAGGACCGTGCGCTCGGCGTCACTTAGGCCGGATGCGTCGGCGACGATCGTCGCGATGTCTCCGACCAGCCTGCGCGACCGGATCCGGCCGGCATCGGGCAGCTCATCAAGCGCAATCAGCGGTTCGTCGGTTATCATCGGCTGCGCCCTTAGACCCTGCTTCAGTAGGTTGGAAGCGTCGGGATCGTCACGATGCTTCCAACCTGCTGAAGCAGGGTCCGATCGCCTTTTCGACGGGCGGCACTGTTTTTCGGCGAAACCCCTCCTATTATGGGGCCATGGCAATTTTCTCCGGGTGGGGAGCGCGCGGACGCGCTCTTTTGAGTGACAACAAGGGTCCTTGGGGTTCTCCCCCGGGCGCGGGCGGCGGCCAAGAGCCGCCATCAAGTGACGAGCCGGCCGGGCCGTGGGGCGAACCGCCCAAGCGCGGGAGCGGCGGCAATCGGTCTTCCGTCACCTCACTCGACGATTTTCTAAGGAAGAGCCGCGGCCGCTTTGGTGGCGGCGGACCGGGCGGAGGACTTGGCTTCGGCGGCCTGCCCAACGGCTCGCTGTTCCTTTGGGCGGGGATCGCGATTGCAGCGATCTGGTTGCTGTTCACCACCATGCATCGCATCGCTCCGGAGGAGCGTGGAGTGGTCACCCGCTTCGGCCGCTACAGCCACACCATCTCCCCGGGTATCAGCCTGACGCTGCCGGCGCCGATCGACCGGGTCCAGAAGGTGAATGTCGAGGAAATCCGAAGTATCGACCTTGGATCGGCGTCCGAAGAGACGCTGATGCTGACCGGGGACCAGAACATCATCGATATCGCTTACCAGGCGCGTTGGCTGATCCGTGACCCGGAACGCTTCCTTTACGAGCTGGCCGAGCCTGAGGACACCATCCGCCAGGTCGCCGAAAGCTCGATGCGCCAGGTGGTCGCGCAAGTCACGCTGCAGGAGGCGATGGGCGTCAAGCGCGGCTTCATCGAAGCGCGCGTACAGGAGGAAATGCAGCAGGCGCTCGACGCATATGAGGCCGGCGTGGTGATTCAAGGCGTGGCGATCCGCCAGGCCGATCCGCCGGCGGCGGTCAACGACGCCTTCAAGGAGGTCAACGCGGCGCAGCAAAAGGCGCAGAGCTACATCAACCAGGCCAATGCCTATGCGCTGCAGCTGCGTCAGAAGGCACAGGGCGACGCGACCGCCTTCGAAAAAGTCTATGAGCAGTACAAGCTGGCCCCGGGCGTGACCCGGCGCCGCATGTATTACGAAACAATGGAGCGGGTCCTGCACAACGTCGACAAGACGATCGTCGAAACGCCGGGCGTGACGCCCTATCTTCCGCTCAACGAAATCAAGCGAACCACGCCCCGGGGAGCCGGCCAATGACCGACATCATTCGCCGCCATCCGGTCGCCGCTTCCCTGATCGCGTTCCTGGTGCTGATCATGTTGCTGAGCAGCGTAGCGATCGTGCCGGAAACCAGGCAGGGGATCATCACCCGCTTCGGCAAGCCGATACGAATCGTCAACCGCTACAAGCCCGAGGACGTTATCGGCGGAGCCGGCGCCGGTCTTGCCATCCGTATTCCGTTCGTCGAGCGGATCGACTGGATCGACAAGCGCGTGCGCAATATCGATATGGACAAGCAGCAGGTGCTGTCGACCGACCAGCTGAGGCTCGAGGTCGACGCCTTCGCCCGCTACCGGGTGATCGATCCTTTGCGCATGTATATCCGCGCGCGGTCGACCGACCAGTTCGAGCGTTCCCTGGCGCCAATCCTCGGCTCCCAGCTCAGGAACGAGCTGGGCAAGCGCCCGTTCGCTTCGCTGCTTTCACCCGAACGCGAAGGCGTGATGGGCAATATCCGCAACGGGCTGGATCGGGTTGCCCGCCAATATGGCGCCGAGATTATCGACGTCCGGATCAAGAAGGCCGACTTGCCCGACGGCACGCCCCTTCAGTCGGCATACGACCGGATGCGCACCGCGCGTCAGCAGGAGGCGCGATCAATCGAGGCGGAAGGGCTCAAGCGCGCCCAGATCGTCCGGGCCGAAGCCGACGCCGAGGCCGCGCGAACGTATGCCGCGGCATTCGGCAAGGATCCCGAATTCTACGCCTTCTACCGGGCCATGCAGAGCTATGAAACGACGTTCCTCGGCGTCAACGGCAGCAAACCCGCGCAGACCAACATCATCCTGTCGCCGAATAACGAGTATCTGAAGGAATTTACTGGACGATAGGAGCCAGCCCTGTTCAATTCGCGTTCAGGCGTTTGGCATAGCGTCGCCTGCGCATCGCGAAAGCCAAGCGAGGAATAAGGAATGAGTTCGACGAAGGAGTTTCGACCCGTGCGCTACGCCTATGGGGTCGCGATGGCCCTGCTTCTGGGAGGTACCGCTTTTTCGGTCGCGACCGGCCAGGCCGGAGCGCAAGTGGCGCAGAACGAGCCGGCGGCGATCGTGCCGCGAGCAGGCGCGCCAACCTCATTTGCCGACCTCGCCGCGCGGCTTGCCCCGGCAGTGGTCAATATCTCGACTAAGCAACGCGTTCCGGTACGGCGGCAGGTCGATCCGTTCGAGGAATTCTTTCGCCGTTTCGGTGGCCAGGTTCCGCAGGGGCAAGGCCAGGAGCAGGGCCAGCCTGGCCAGGAATCGCCGCAGACGCGCGAAGCCGGCTCGCTGGGCTCGGGCTTCATCATTTCCCCTGACGGCTATGTCGTCACCAACAATCACCTGATCCAGGGCGCCAACGGCACCGGGACGGTCGACACCATCACCATCACCCTGTCGGACCGCAGGGAGTTTCCGGCGCGGGTGATCGGCCGCGATTCCACCTCCGACCTGGCGTTGCTGAAGATCGAGGGGTCCAACCTGCCCTATGTCAATTTCGGCGATTCGACCCGCGCGCGAGTGGGCGATTGGGTAGTCGCGATCGGCAATCCCTATGGACTTGGCGGCACCGTCACGGCGGGCATCATTTCAGCGCTGCACCGCGGCATCACCGGTCAAGGCGCATATGACCGCTACATCCAGACCGATGCCAGCATCAATATGGGCAACTCGGGTGGCCCGATGTTCGACATGGCCGGCAATGTCATCGGCATAAATTCCGCTTTGATCTCGCCAACCGGCGCCAGCGTCGGCATCGGCCTCGCGATCCCGGCCGAAGCGGCCAAGCCGGTCATCGATTTGCTTCGCCGCGGCCAGCGGCCGTCGCGCGGCTATCTCGGCGTCGGGCTTCAGCCGCTCGAGGAAAGCATCGCCGAGAGCCTCGGCCTGCCCAAGGACCGCGGTGAGCTGGTACGTTCAGTGGTCCCGGGCGAACCGGCCGCAAGGGCCGGCGTCCAGCAGGGCGACGTAATCGTCAGGGTCAACGGCCGCGAAGTCACGCCCGAGGAGACGGTCAGCTACATCATCGCCAATACTTCGGTCGGAACGCGCGTGCCGGTCGAGATCATTCGCGACGGGCGCCGCCAGACGCTGCAGGTCCAGGTCGGCCAGCGCCCGACCGAGGAGGAGCTGGCGCGCCAGGGCGGTGGTGGCGACGAGGGCCAGGCACTTGGCGAGGAAACGCCGGTGGCTCCCGGAACCGCCCTTGGCCTCTCGCTGCAACCGCTCAATCCCCAGATCGTCCGCGCGCTGAACCTGCCCGCCGATGTGCGCGGCGTTGTCGTTACGTCGATCGATCCGGGCAGCGACGCGGCCGAGAAGGGCATGCGGCGCGGCGACGTGATCGTTTCCGTCAACCGGCAGGCTGTCACGACACCGCAACAGGTGCTTGCTTCGGTCGACGCCGCACGCCGCGCGGGACGGAGCAGCGTGCTGCTGCTGGTGAGGCGCGGGCAGGCGCCAGAGGCGTTCGTCGGGGTCGATATCACCAGCCGTTAATCGCTGTCTTGTTGCCGACACTCCTTCGGCTTAGGTTCGCCCGCCTGAAGCCGATGGAGTGACGCGACCCGATGGCAACCCAACCACCAACCAGCATCTACATTGGCGCGGGCGCCGGTGGGGCGAAGCCGCAACAGCTTGAGTTGAAACGCGCCAACCGTCACGGGCTGATCGCTGGGGCGACCGGCACCGGCAAGACGGTGACGTTGCAGGGGATCGTCGAGGGATTGTCCGAGGCGGGCGTCCCGACCTTTGTTGCCGATGTGAAGGGAGATATCGCCGGCCTGGCGATGCCCGGCGCTGCGACCGCGAAACCGCACGAGGCTTTTGCCGCGCGCGCCGCCGAGATCGGCTATTCCGACTGGTCGTATCAGGGATATCCGGTCCAGTTCTGGGACTTGTTCGGGGAACAAGGGCATCCGGTCCGAACCACCGTCAGCGAAATGGGCCCGCTGCTGCTGGCGCGGCTGATGAGCCTCAACGAGGTTCAAGAAGGCGTTCTGACAATCGCCTTCCACGTCGCCGACAAGGAGGGGCTGATGCTCCTCGACCTCGACGATTTGCAGGCGATGCTGGTTCACATCGGAGAGCGGGCGGACGAGCTGACCCTCGAATATGGCAATGTGGCGAAGATGAGCGTCGGCGCGATCCAGCGCTCGCTGCTCCAGCTTCGCGCGCAGGGCGGCGATCATTTCTTCGGGGAACCGGCGCTCGACCTCGAGGACTTTCCTGAAGCTCGATGATGCCGGCAAGGGTGTCATCAACATCCTCGCCGCCGACAAGCTGATGGCCAGCCCGCGGCTTTATTCGACCTTCCTGCTGTGGCTGCTGAGCGAGCTGTTCGAGTTGCTTCCGGAGATCGGGGATGCCGACAAGCCCAAGCTCGCCTTCTTCTTCGACGAGGCGCATCTGCTGTTCGAAGATGCGCCCCCTGCGCTCCAGGAAAAGGTCGAGCAGGTGGTACGGCTGATCCGGTCGAAAGGAGTTGGCGTCTATTTCATCACGCAGAACCCGATCGACATTCCCGACAAGATCGCCGGACAGCTCGGCAACCGGGTGCAGCACAAGCTCAATGCCTTCACTCCCCGCGATCAGCAGGCGGTGAAATCGGCGGCCGACACGTTCCGCCCCAATCCGGAAATCGACGTCGCCAGCGCGATAACCGAGCTCAAGATTGGCGAAGCTCTGGTGTCGCTACTGCTTCCCGACGGCGCGCCGTCACCGGTCGAGCGGACGCTGATCAAGCCGCCGCGCTCGCGGGTCGGATCGCTAACCGCGCAGGAGCGGGCGATCCTGGTCCAGACCGACGTCATCGGCGCCAAATATGACGCTCTGCTCGACCGCGACAGCGCCGAGGAAATCCTGAAGGCCAAAGGCGAGGAGGCCGCCGCCGCCGCCGCCGCCGCCAGGGCCCAGACCGAGACAGAGAAAGCCGCCGCGGAGGCCGCCCGGGAGCGGGCCATCGCCGACAAGGAGGCGGCCCGCCAGCGCGTTGCAGCAGAGCGCGAGGCCGCCAAGGCACAGCGCGAAGCCGAGCGGCTGGAGACTCAACGGCGGCGCGAGCTTGAACGCGAAGAAGCCCGCCTCGCCCGTGAAGCCGCCAAGCCGAGCATGGCTGACAAGATGATGCAATCGGCGGGGCGCTCGATCGCCTCTTCGGTTGGCCGCCAGCTCGGCAATTCGCTGTTGCGCGGCATCTTCGGAGGACTGCTCCGTGGCCGCTGAATCGCCCTGCCTCGACGTTCGCGACCTTGAGCGCGAATGGCGCGACGCGCTGATCGCCAAGGACGAGGACACGCTGCGCCGGCTGATCCACCCGCAATTCAAGCTGGTCGGCATCCGCTCAACCGGATCGGTCGCGGTCAACCTCGCGCAATGGATCGATGCCCTGAAGCGGATGGACATCGCCAGCCTGGAGGTGCGCGTGACCGAATGTGTCGCGCTCGAAAACGTCATCGTCGCCACGGTCGATGCGCAGTGGCAGGTGCGCTACCTCGGCCAGCTGATCGACGAGCGGGTGCTGCTGACCGACGTCTGGGTTCGTGAGGGAAACAGTTGGCAAGTGATGCGACGCCATAGCTCGCCTGTCCCGCCGGGAGTCCAAATCGCCTGACCCCATTGATTTTCCGTTAGGATAAGTCATTCTACCCAAACGATGATATGTCCGTAGAGGGGACGGGTATGATCACGTTTGTGATGGCGTTCGCGCTGGCGGCGCCCAATCCGGCGACAATTGACGCTCCGCGGCGGGCGTTTGCGACTTGCCTGAAATCGTTCGAATCCAATCAGATGAGGTCCAAGGTCGCGGCCGAAGCCTACTCGGCGGCGGTGAAGGCGGCATGCCCGTCCGAAGCTCAGGCGCTGACTGACGCCCTGGTGAAATATGACGTCGCCATGGGAAACAAGCGCGCTTCTGCGCTGGCCAACGCTCAGCGCGACGTCGACGATTACCGGCTGACCAGCGAGGAGCGCTATCGCGACCTCAGCGCGCCGCAATAGCGCGTTGAGGCATGGCGATTGCGCGGCTAGGTTGCCGCCATGAGCCTCGCCGGGCATTTCGATTGGGTCGCGGCCGCCGAAGCGGGGCGCGACGAATTGCTTGCGCTTCGCCGGGCGATCCATTCAGAGCCCGAGTTGGGGCTCGACTGCCCGCAAACTCGAAGCAAGCTGGAAGAATCGCTGGCGGGCCTGCCGCTCAAGCTTCGCCTCAGCGCCAACTGCAGCGGCTTCATCGCCATATTGGACGGTGCCCGGCCGGGCCGGACGGTTCTTTTGCGCGGCGACATGGATGCGTTGCCGATCGAGGAGGCGACGGGGCTCGATTTTTCCAGCCGCCAGCCCGGCCGGATGCATGCCTGCGGCCATGACAGCCATTCGGCGATGCTGGCGAGCGCAGCGCGAATTCTTTCGCAACGGCGTGACGAGTTCGCGGGCCGTATCCTCTTCATGTTTCAGCCGGGCGAGGAAGGCGCACTACGGCGCGCGGATCATGATCGAGGAGGGATTGCTGGGCGATCCGTTGCCCGACGCGGCGTTCGCACTCCACATCTGGCCGACGTTGCCGCATGGCGCGATTGCCTGCCGCGCCGGGGCGATGCTCGCGTCGACCGACACGCTCAAGGCCCGGATCGTCGGCCGGGGCGGCCATGCCGCGATGCCGCATGACGCCCGCGACCCGATCCCCGTCGCGGCAGAGATCATCCTCGCACTCCAATCTGAGGTCGCCCGCAGGACGCCGGTAACCGACCCGATCGTCCTGTCGATCACCAGGATCATGGCCGGCACCACGCACAACGTGCTGCCCGATTCGGTCGAGTTGCTCGGCACGCTGCGGACGCTGTCGCCCGAAGCACGGCAGCGCGGCCGTGAAGCGTTCGAGCGTATTTGCAACCATGTCGCCGCGGCCCACGGCTGCGTCGCCGAGGTGGCGATCGAGCAAGGCTATCCGCCGACCATCAACGACCAGCGCGCGGTTGCGCTGGTGCGCGACATTGCCGGTGAGGCGTTCGTTGAACTGCCCGCCTCGAACATGGGCGGCGAGGATTTCTCCTATGTGCTCGAGAAGGTGCCCGGAGCGATGGCATTTCTTGGCGTCGCGCCAAGGGACGAGGACGCGGCGAGCCGCGCGCCGCTCCACAATCCGGCGATGGTGATCGATGAATCGGTATTGCCCCGGGGCGTGGCGCTGCACTGCGCCTTCGCAACCCGATATTTGGAAAAAGGCTGGCCATGATCCTCGCTGCCTTCGCGCTGGCCATGAGCGAACCGCCGCTCGTCACCGGCTTCTACCGATCCAACCAGATGGAGATTGGGGCGGCCTTGCAGCTCGATGACGATGGCAGGTTCCAATATCAGCTCGATTATGGCGCCGTGTCGGAAGCCGCCGAGGGAAGCTGGTCGTTCGACGGCCGGACGGTCTACCTGACGGCAACTCGAATGGAGGGCGCCTACAATGAGCGCAACTTCGTGTCCGAGCCGTTGTCGCTGGATGGGGAGCGGTTGTTGCTCAAACGGTACGACACTGTAATCCGGTTCGAGTTAGAGCAACTGCCGACGCCGGCCGAAAAGAAATAGACAGGAGAAGCCTGATGGCGACCACCGCCGCATGCAGCCGCCACCGGCCGTTTGACGCCCATCGCCGAACTGACGATCCGAGGCATTATCCTGGGCGCGCTTGATCACCCTCCTGTTCACCGCCGCCAACGTCTATCTCGGCCTCAAGCATCGGCATCACCTTTGCCACCTCGATCCCCGCGGCGGTCATTTCCATGGCCATCCTCAAGGCTTCTTCCGCGACGCCACGATCCAGGAGAACAACATCGTCCAGACCATCGCCTCGGCGGCGGGGACGCTCAGCGCGATCATCTTCGTCCTGCCCGGCCTGATCATGGTCGGCTGGTGGACCGGCTTTCCCTATTGGCTGAGCGTCGCGGTCATCGCGCATCGGCGGCATCCTGGGCGTGATGTATTCGGTGCCGCTGCGCCGCGCGCTGGTCACCGGCAGCGACCTACCCTTTCCCGAAGGCGTCGCGGCGGCCGAAGTGCTGAAGGTCGGCGCGGGCGTCGGCGGGGCCGAAGAGAACCGCCGCGGCCTGGTCGCCATCGTCATCTCCAGCCTCGGTCGTTCGGCCGGCTATTTCATCCTCGCCAAGACCCGCCTCGTCGCGCGAGGCGGCGGAGCGCAGCTTTCGCGTCGGCGCCGGCGCGACCGGCGTTTCGGCCAGCCTGTCGATGGCGCTGATCGGCGTCGGCCACCTGGTCGGCATGGCGGTCGGGATCGCGATGATCGTCGGCCTGATGATCGCCCGCGCCTGGCTGCTGCCATGGCTAACCGGCCAGCGCCGGCGTGCCGCCGGGCGCGCGACGTCGACGCAGATCGTCAGCACGACCGTGTTCCGCAGCAGGTCCGCTTCATCGGCGCCGGCACGATCGGCGTTGCCGCCATCTGGACGCTGCTCAAGATCATCGGCCCGATCATGAAAGGGCTCAAGGGCGCGATCGCCGCCAACCGTGCGCGGCGGCCGGGCAGGGCGAGAGCCTGCCGCTGACCGAGCGCGACCTGCCGATCACCATCGTCGCCGGGACGATCCTCGCCTCGATGATCCCGATCGCACTGCTGCTATCGGCCTTCGCCGATAGCGGGCCGATCGCCGGCGCGCCGGCGCTGCACGCATCGGCCTGTCGCTGCTCTACATCCTCGGCGCCGGCGTCGTGATCGCCTCGGTCTCCGGCTACATGGCCGGCCTGATCGGCGCCTCGAACAGCCCGGTTTCGGGCGTCGGCATCCTTGTCCGTTCTCGGCATCTCGCTGATCCTCGCCGGCGCTGTTCGGCAGCGGTCGGAGGCGAGGACGGCGACCCAGAGCCGCTGGTCGCCTTCGCCCTGTTCGTGACCGCGATCATCTTCGGCATCGCCACCATCTCCAACGACAATCTCCAGGACCTGAAGACCGGCCAGCTGGTCGGCGCGACGCCGTGGCGGCAGCAGGTGGCGCTGGTGCTTCGGCGTGATCTTCGGCGCGCTGGTCATCCCGCCGATCCTCGACCTACTGAACAACGCCTTCGGCTTCCAGGGCGCGCCGGGCGCCGGCGCCAGACGCGCTGGCCGCGCCGCAGGCGGCGCTGATCAGCGCGCTCGCCCAAGGCGTGCTTGGCGGCAGCATCGACTGGAGCTTGATCGGCATCGGCGCGGCGATCGGGGTTGGCGGCGATCATCGCCGACGAGGTGCTTGTGCGAGCGAACCGCCAAATACAGCCTGCCGCCGCTCGCGGTCGGCATGGGCATCTATCTGCCGATGGATCTGACCCTGCTGATCCCGGTCGGGGCGCTGCTCGGCTAGTTCTACAATCGCTGGGCCGCGCGCGCAGGCCAACCCTGACTTCGCCGAGCGAATCGGGACGCTGATGGCGACCGGGCTGATCGTCGGCGAAAGCCTGATGGGCGTGCTCTATGCCGGCCTGGTCGCTGCCGCCGAGCGGGCGGGCAGCGAAGATGCCGCCGGGGTGCTGGCGGTGGTCGGACGAATATCCGTGGGCGGTGCCGCTCGGGCATCCTGCTCTTCTCCGCCGCCATCGCGTTCCTGTACTTCCGGACCCGCCGCGAGGCGGCCGACGCCGTCAGCGGCCTAGCACCGCGCGCCGAAGGCGCGGCGGGCGGCCAGGGCGGGGCGCCGGCCTCGGCCTTGCGGATCAGCTCGACGATCCTGCGATTGACCGGCGCGTCGGCGCCGAGCCGCTCGGCCAGGCGCGACCAACTCGCCGTTGATGATAGTCGATCTCGGTCTTGCGGCCCGCGGCCAGGTCGTCGGCCATCGACGAGCGCGCCTTGGCGTCGATCTTCCACGCCTTGCAGGAACAGCGTTGTTGAACAGCCAGTTGGGCGCGCCGATCACCCACGGGAGCAGCCTGGGCGCCAGCGGCCCGACCTTGCGCCGGCCGATGCCCGCCTTGCTCAGCAGGCGCAGCCCCTCGCGCATCGAGGCCGCGAAGACGCGGCGATACTCGCGCTCGCGCAGCTGCTCGAGCAGCGTCCGGCCGGACAAGGCGTTGACCGCATTGTTGAGGTTGATGAGCAGCTTGCCCCAGGCGACGCCAAGCATGTCGTCCGACAGTCGAAGCGCGGCGGGCGACTGGCCCGATCGCGCTCGGCAAGCGCACGCGTTTCGGGCCGTCCTCGGCCCACAGCTCGCCCGCGACGCCCTTGTGGAATCGGCCGTCGCCCAGATAGGCGACGTTGAACGGCACCATTCCCCGGATCAGTTTGTAAGCGTTGGCGCAGCTCGCTTTCGAGCACGTCGAAATTGCTGACGCCGTTCTGGAAGCTGATCACCGGCGCGCCGTCGCGGGCATGTTCGGCGATCTGCCTCGCCGCATCGGCGGTCGCGCCGCTTTTGACGCAGAGCGCGACGGCGTCGGCCTGGCCCAGGGCGACCGGATCGCTGCTGTATTCGCACCTCGTCGGGCGGAAGCCTGACTTGCCAGCCGTCATAATCGCTGACCGTCAGGCCGTGCTTGCCGATTTCGCGCCGAAGCCCTCGCGGCCGATGAACTGTACGGTCAGGCCGGCCGCCTGCCAGGCGCCACCGACGAAGCAGCCGATCGATCCGGCGCCGAGGACCGCGATGCGCAGGGTGTCAGCCCCTGCCGCGATAGGCGGCGACGCCCTGATCGGGCAGCCACAATCCTCGGGCGGTTCGCCCGATTGCCAGAAGACGTCGATCGGCATTCCGCCGCGCGGATACCAATAGCCGCCGATGCGCAGCCATTGCGGCTTCATTTCCTCGACCAGCCGCTGGCCGATGCCGACAGTCACGTCCTCGTGAAAGCCGCAATGGTTGCGGAAGCTGCCGAGAAACAGCTTGAGGCTCTTGGACTCGACGATCGTCTCGCCGGGCGCATAATCGATCACCAGATGCGCGAAGTCGGGCTGGCCGGTTACCGGGCAGAGCGACGTGAACTCCGGCGCGGCGAAGCGGACCAGGTACAGCGCTCCCGGCGCGCGGGTTGGGCACATAGTCGAGCTCCGCTCCTTCGGGCGAGGCAGGGCAGCGCGCTTGTCTGGCCAAGATGCTTGGTGCTCATGGCGGCGCCTCCTAGCAATGAACGGTCGTCATTGCGAGGACGCCGGCGAAGGCGGTGACGCGGCAATCCATGGATTGCTTCGCGTCGCCCGCAATGACAGGAAGAGGCGATGGACGAGCTGGTTTCAACACAATGGCTGGAGCGCAATCTCGGCGAACCCGACATTGCCGTCGTCGACGCCAGCGCCTTCCTCCCCACTGACGGCCGCGATCCCGTCGCCGAATTCCGCGATGCCCATATTCCCGGCGCGCGCTTTCTCGACATCAACCGAGGTTGCCGACCGGTCCAACCCCGTGCCGCACATGCTTCCGTCGGCCGCGGACTTCGGCGCGGCGATGGAGCGAATTGGGGGTCGGTCGCGATGACCGGATCATCGTTTACGACGGCAGCCCGCTCAGAACCGCCGCGCGCGGCTGGTTCATGTTCCGGCATTTCGGGGCGGAGCGGGTGGCGATCCTCGACGGCGGTTTGCAGAAATGGCGCGCCGAGGGCCGGCCGGTCGAGCGCGGCGAGGCGCAGCCGCGAAAAGCGCACTTCAACGCTTCTGAGCGCGGGGGCGAAGTGGTCAGCAAACAGGCGATCCTCGACGGCACCGGCGTGCCGATCCTCGATGCGCGCGGCAAAGCTCGGTTTGAAGGTACCGAGGCCGATCCGCGCCCTGGAGTTGGCGTGGGTCATATCCCGGGATCGAAGAACCTGCCCTTCGCGTCCCTTTATCGCGAGGACGGCACCTTCAAGTCGGAGGAGGAATTGCGCCGGGCCTTCGCCGACCTTCACATCGATCCGGAAGGGCCATTCATCGCCAGCTGCGGATCGGGCGTCACCGCCAATTCGCTGATTTTCGCCGCGCACCGGCTCGGCGGCCGGGCTGCCAGGCTCTACGACGGAAGCTGGAGCGAGTGGGGCGCCGACCCGTCAACGCCCAAGGAAAAGGGCCCGGCCTAAAGGC
>CAWANX010000006.1:195000-571544 GCA_963783535.1 uncultured Alphaproteobacteria bacterium | reverse complement strand
TCGAATCCCACCCTCTCCGCCACGCACCCCTCTGAATTTTCTCTGTTTTTTCGAAAACAGAGAATTGGATTTCGAACTTTTTGCTTTCGGTACCGAAATTTCCTAGAGCATCTTGATTGATGCAATTTCAGGGAATCTTTTCTCAGTTGTTAGCTGGCCAGAAGATGTCCCTGATTCCCCCTACATGGGGAGCCACTTCGGTACCTTGAGTTCGAGAGTTGATCCTCTCCGCCACGTACGCCTTTATCAACTCACTAATCGGCTGATCCCCGAACTTCTTCGAATGCGAGTAGATCTCACGAAACACTGGTCCATGATCCCATGCCTCTAGCCTTGCCTTTGTGAGCCACCACCCCCGCCGCCGCAACCATTTGTGTCTCTACCGAAACAACGCTAAAATCGTATCATCGCCGGGTCGAGCCTTTAGCACACCGGTGACTGAGATACGTGCGTCGCGCTCCCGCTAAACAAGGGGGAGGTTGTCCGCCTTCCACCCGAAAGCAGACATAAAGAAAGCGCTTCGGCTACTCGGTGCTTCCACCCGATTGTATAAAAGTGCCAAGCCGCTCATCGTCTGCCTTATGGAATTGTCTCGCTCGGGCGATTCGAGATGAAAGGGCTTCATCTGCTGGCGATCAGCGCGGCCATGTCCGCGTTGCCGATCATCGCGACGGCCGAAGCCGATGCGCAGCAGGCCCGGTCGGTGGCGGCCCCCGGATCACGCCTCCCGTCCCCCGCGACCGCGTCCGGGACGTCATCATTGTCGAGAGGAAGTCATCCAAACCGTCGAGCCTGAGACAGATGCAAAGCAAGCTGTCGCTCCTCCGGCGGCTCCCGTAGCGCCGGTGCCGGAGCCCCGGAAGCCCTATGCCATTGGTAACACCTACAGCTCGATCCCAAGCGGATGCATGAAACTGATCGAGAACGGCGCCAGCTACTATCACTGCAACGGGGAATGGTATCAGTCGGTCAGCAGCGGCAACGGCGGCCAATATTTGGCAGTGCGAGGGCCGTAAGGTGCGGGCGAAGGGAGGGGCGGGCCTGAGGCGGGGCCAGTCTTCCGCTAGTGTCCGCTTTCCACCCAAAGCTGCCATCTGGCTCGAGCGTCAATCTGCTAAACATACACCATTTAAGAGCGCAGTTCATGCTCAACCGCAACCGTCCGTACGTCTTCGGAATGTATGCTTTCAATAAGCTCTACTTATTAAGGTTCAAGCTTCTTTCGTTAGATAGAGAGGGATATTCTCCCTAGCTGCCATAAGGAACGTATCGGCGAAATGACGCCAGCGTCTTATGGAGAATTGTGATGCAAATCGATATTGCCGTCTTGGGTACTGGCCGCATGGGCACGCGACTGGCCAGGATGTTAGCGAGCGCCGGCAGGAACGTGATGCTGAGTTCTCGCGATCCCGATCGCGCGGCGCAAGTAGCCCGGGAATTGGCAAGCGATCGCATCGTGCCTGGCACCTACTGCGAAGCTTTGAATGCACCTGCGATTTTGCCGGCAATTTTTATCCGCGACGGCTTGTTTGAAATCCTCGAAGCCCACCGGAAAAGCTCAAGGGCAAGCTGTTGGTCGACATCAGCAACCCCTTCAACGAGGATTACAGCGACTACATCACGCCTTGGGACAGCAGCGGGGCCGAAGAGCTTGCCAAGCGCTTTCCCGAAGCGCGGATCGTTGGCGCTTTCAAGAATGTCTTCTGGGCGGTCTTTGATGATCCTCACTTCGAGGATGGCCCGAGCGACGTGTTGGTCGTGGGCGATGATCCGCTGGCCAAGGCCGAGCTTCTCGACCTCACCGAAGGTACGCCGTTTCGCTATTTGGATGCGGGTCCATTGATCAACGCACGAACCGTAGAACGCTTGACGTTGATGACGGGCGCACTGGGTCGCGAAATCGGATCCTACCCACGGATGAACTGGCGCCTGCTCGGGTAAGTGTCCCAGTTTCGGAAACCCTCGCAAGTGCTGCCGAAGTGCTTTCCGCCGGTCGCTGAATGTCCGCTTTCCACCCATAACGGACATTCAGGTTCGAAGCTCAGTCAGTTCGATGGTGTGAATTTCGACTTGCCCGGCAACTCCCTTGAGGTCGAACCTGCCAAGCGCCCGGGAAGAAATAGCGGCCAGCTCGGCGAACTCCCGGCTGCACAGCGCCGATGCGCCCAGTGGCCTGCATTGGGATTCGATACGGGAGGCAATGTTCACGGCCCGGCCAATAACGGTAAAGTCGAGCCGCTCGCTCCCGCCGATGTTGCCATAGCTTGCGGTACCGAAGTGCAGCCCGACACCATGGGCAAACTCAGGTTCGCCTTGCGCCGCTGCATCTTCATTGAGCGATGCCAGCCGTTTCTCCGCGTCATGCAATGCCGCTGCGGCCGCCATGCATACTTCCTTGGCCCCGCGCTCGTTCGACACGGGAAAGATCGCCAGCACCGCATCACCGATATATTTCAATACCTCGCCTCCGGCTTCGTGGATCGCGCTAACCATGATCTCGAAATAGGCGTTGAGCCGCTCGATTACCTTTTCAGGCGGCAGCGCTTCACCTGATGCGGTGAAGTCGCGAAGATCGGAAAACCAGACTGCCGCGTCGATCGACACGACTTCGCCGCGGTGTATCATTCCCGCGCAGACGCGCTGTCCCGGATCCTGGCCCAGATATACTCGGGCCAGCGTATTCTTGGTGTTGAACTCAATGACCGTGTTGAGCAACAAAGTCAGCAGACGCAGGCTTTCCTTAAGCTCGCTCAGCTTCTCCATCGCCGAAGCCGCCCGCGCGGTCGGTCGCCAAGCCGATCTTTTGCAACATCCCCGAAAAATTCCGCAGAACCGCCCCATAATAATCACAGCAGCCCAGCGCCGCGAGATCCTCAAAGACCGGAAACCGCTGGGGCTCGCCCTTTGCATGGATCGCCGCATGAAGTTCGCCAGCTTCCTCGATCACGAAAAATGGCGAAGCCAGAAATTGGGGATTCCTTTGGCTTCCCGAGTTGAAATAGACCTCATCGATCAGTGACCCGCCGAAGTCATATTGGCGCCGCGCGACGACCACGTCGGGATTGAGCGGGCCCGGATCGGTCGTCCGGTCGAACCAGACATGACGCGTGTTGTGCATCAGGGGATGAATTGTTTCGGTCGCCAGATTGCACCGCCTGATGGCGAAGCCTTGTCGGCAAAGGAAACGGCAATAGCCGTCGAGAAGCGAGGGGACGGATTTGCTGACGGCTCCCTCGTCAGTCGCCCAATCCAGCAAGTCGTCCCGAAATCTGCGCATGACGCCTCCCGGATGGACGGCGTTAACGGCAAGTCTGGATGCGCCGATAGGGCCGATGGACGACCATATCGCGGTTGTATCCGAATGTCCGCTTTCCACCCATTCCTGCCACAAACGACCCAATTGGTAACGCTTGGCGACTTGAGGATCTGTGCTAGGCCGACCGACCTATGGATATGATCTACGTTTTTCCGACTTGTGTCGGAGTGGTCGCGGCGGCGGCAATAATCATCATGGCTCGGCGCGGGCAACACAGTCTGCTGGCAAGCGCGTTGGCCGGAGGCGCGGCCGGAGCCATCGCGGGGTGCGTGACGCTGTTTGCGACTGTGGTGATCATGATACCAGCAGGCGCTCACGGATAGGCTAATGTCCGGTTTCGACCCATTTCGGTCATTGGCCGAATGTCCGCTTTACCCCCAAAAACGGGCGTCACCCAACCTCCGCTCTCGACACCTCGCCGACTTCTTCACTGTCTGTAGCAACTCCCAAGCGCTGCTTGGTTGCAGCGAGCATTGCCTGGAAGCGCCTCTGGTCCCGGAGCCGCTCGAGGTCGGGATCGGCTTCCACATGCTTGAGCTGTGAAGCAGTCCTAATCTGTTCAAAAAACGGCTCCAGAACATCCATGGCGGCGTGATCATCCCTGAGCTGAGACGCAAGCAGGCACGCCACATTGTACCGCATGTATTGATTGTCAGGGTCAAGGAGCAGGCCTCGTTCGATCCACTCCCTCGCTCGATCCGCTTCTCCAAGCGTCGCCAGGGCAAAGGCCCCGTTGGCGATCGCGGGCCCATTCGTGGGGTCTTGAGCAAGCGCTCGTTCCGCACGCTCCAGGGTCAGTCTCGCCGCGCGATTTGCGGCTTCCGCGTTGCCGATCGCGGCGTAACAACTGATCAGCATCACCGGATTGTGGAAATCCGAATTCATGAGGCCGACGGCCTTCTCGAAATAAGGGATCGCTTCGGCAGTACGGCCTTGGCGGTACAGCATCCGTGCTGCTTCGCGATTGACTTCCCAAGATTCGGGACCGAGGCGCAGCGCCGTGTCGATCAACGAGATCGCCTCCGCCTCGTGACCCTCATCTTCTAGATAATGGGCTTTCACGCATAGGGCTTCGGGTAGCTGCGAATTGATGGAAAGAGCGCGCTCGGCAGGGAGCAATGCATCTTCCTCTCTCCCGTGCCAAAATCGCAATTCCGCCTGGGCGAGCGCCATCAGCGCCCATGCCTGGGCATAGTTTTGATCGAGCCGGACGACTTGCTGGCAAATACGCACGATCGCTTCGTCGCGCTTGACGTCACCGGTGAACCCGCGGACCCACTGCTGCCGTGCCATCAAGTAAATCCTGTAAGCTTCGGCATTCGAAGTGCCGCGTTCTTCTATTGCCATCTTTTCTTCCGGAAGCAGCTTCAACTGCAGCGCTTCGACGATCGCGTGGGATATTTCGTCCTGGATCGCAAATATGTCCGTCAAGTCACGATCGTACCGCTCGGCCCACAGGTGGCGGCCAGTGTCTCCAGCGATCAGCTGCGCGCTGATCCGGACCCGGCTCCCGGCCTTGCGCACGCTCCCTTCCACCACATGGCTGACGTCCAGCGTCCGCGCGACTTCCTTGACGTCGAATGCCTTGCCCTTGAACGTGAAAGCGGTGTTTCGAGCAACCACCTCCAGCGAGGAGACTTTCGAAAGATCGGTGATGATATCCTCAGTGATCCCGTCGCTGAAATATTCCTGCTCAGCATCATCGCTGATGTTCACGAACGGCAAGACGCAGACTGAGATCGACGGCAGAGGCGGCGCCGATTTCGGCCCGGCCCGTCGCCTGACCATCGCCCTGTTCCTCACCGGCTGTCTTCGCGATGGCCGAAATGAGATTCTGGAGCGACGCGCCCCGCCCCCCGGAGTTCCATTCCGCGAGGTCGACGCATTGGAACTGCCGGAAGCCCAGCGGTGGCTTAGTGTCGTCGAGCACGACCGGCAGGAGTCGCCCTGAGATCTCTCCCTTCCGCCGCTTCGTCTTGCACCCACGCTGACGTCACCGAGGCAGGAGTCCAGATCACCACGACAACTTGGGCATTCTTTAGCGCGCGGTCGATCTCGTTGCTGAATCGAGAGCCGCCGTGCAGGTGGAAATCCCACCAGACCTCGTGCCCTGCCTCTTCCAGCGCGCGTGCCAGCTTTTGGGCATTCTCTGCGTCATCGTGCGCATAGCTGAGAAAGACTCGCGCCATCCCATCTGTCCCGCCTGTTAAGCTGTTAACTTTGCGCTTAACCGGCGACACCTTCAAGGTCCGCGGCTTGCAATGTCGCTTTTCCACCCATTGCCGCCAAAAGCGACCCGCTGGCGGGCATCAGCATCGGAGCCACGGGAATGTCGAGTGGGAGTGAGGCCGAACCTCACTCCCAACGCTCTCGATGGTATTGCCAGAATAAAATTCGGCACCGGCCTAATTGGGCCCTGTCAGACTAAAATTAGGAAACGGGTAATGGGCAGGCCGCTAGTCGCCTAGCATGACCAAGCGTCCCGCGAACCCGTCCGCTACTTCAAAACCTCGCCCGAGATCATCCGCCTGGCGGTGATGCTGTATGTGAAGTACCCGCTGAGCCTGAGGAACGTCGAAGACCTGCTCGCCGAGCGCGGAATCGACATCGCACACGAGACGATCCGCTACTGGTGGAACCGGTCTCGACAGCACCTCACGGACGATCAAAGACGATGACCTATTTGGTCATCCATCTTTCGATCGGATTTGGCGTCGCCTATTTATTCACGGGATCATTTCTAATTGCGGGCGGGATCGCGCTGGTAGAGCCCCTGGTCAATGCGGTAGCATTCTTTTTCCATGAAAAGGCGTGGAAACGAGCCTTAAATCCGCTGTGACTTGTAGCTGGACTGTTCGGCGGAGTGCGGTATCAGAATAGGTTTAAGGTCTGCTGCCACTCCCTGGGTATAGAGCGGTTTTAACGGAACTAAGCGTGCAACTCCCGAGCGTCAGCCCCGGCTGTTGGCTAGTCTTTAGGCGGTGTCCTAAACTCGAACGGCGACCGCGTGGTGTCTTTGGTTCTTGAATAGCTGTCGATCAGGGTGCCGCCTGTTTTGCGGAACTCGAACTTCATTGAAGTCGAAGTGGCTGTGACGAATAGCGCGCCGAAGCCGTCTCTATATCGTTTCACACTGCCCGCGACAGGCGTGTCGAATGATCTACGCGATCTTCCTCCAAGCCCGCTGACGAAATAGGGAATTTTCACCCCATCGCCATTCACATCCTTCAGGATGCGTTCGTAGTCGTGATCGTGGGCGGAAAGAACAGCGTCCGCCCCCCATGCCTCGAATGGCCACTGCATGTAGATCGTGGATCCGTGGGCAGCGCCAGAGCTATATGGCGGGTGGTGGACGACCACCACCTGCCAAGGCGATGTCGAAGCCGCGAGCTTGCCCTTGAGCCAAATTGCCTGTTGGGAGGTGGCGCTCACACCGTCCGGATCCTTATAGCTGTTCAGCGCGAAGAAGTGGACCGGTCCGCGCTTGAACTCGTAGTAACGTTCGTTGTTGGGCAGGCTAAAATAAGTGCGATAACCTGACGCGTTGTGTCCGCCTCCGCAGGCATCAGTATATTCGTGATTGCCGAGCACGGGCCAGAGCTTCCCGGCGGATTTCTCGGCGCTGTAGTTGGCGTTGATCTGAGTGGCGAGTGGCTGCGAACCATAGCAGAGGTCGCCAAGCATCAGGATGAACTCGGCGCCCCCAATTCCTGGTCATCTTGGCAACCGCGGCAGAATCTGAGGTGTTGCCGATGTCCCCGAACGCAGCGAATTTGATCGTGGTCTGCGCATCCGCAGGGAGTGCGATCGCTGCCGACGTAAGGAGCGTTATGGACGACCACGCGGCGAGAACAAGCGTCCGCATAAGTCACGGCTAGACACTCCAAGTTCCGCTGCGGCAACCCACGAGCTGGGTAACGACCTTTCATTTAGGGCGCTCCAACGCTAAGTCACAGAAATACAAAGGTTATTGCCCTCGTTTTGGCTGCCGTTGTTGCCATCGCCGGTGCGTGGAACGTCAGCGTGTGCCCACACATGGCGAACGAACAAAGGTCCGTTCTCATAGATCAAACGCCATGAATCCTCGGACGTCGACCCCTTGGTAGAGCGGTAAAGCCCCCTCGCATGTCGCACTTGGAACCTCCTTGTTTGAGCGGAAGCACTTGCGTTAGTCGCAATCTCCCACTGTCAGCGATTTGCGTGCAAGATAGTCGGCCCGCCGGCGCTTGCGCTTCTGAACATAGGCTTCGGTGAGTGCCGCGGTGACTACCGTATCGGCCACCACTGCTCCTCGGTCGCCGAGCGCCCGATCTGGTCCCTCTGTGGAATCGGCTGCGGTCTGGCGCTCAAGCTCGGCATTGATCAATGCACCGAGTAGCGCGCCATAAGCCGACAGATATAACCACATCAGAAAGACTACCACGGCCGACAACGATCCATAGGTCGCGCTGTAATTGCTGACGTAAGCGACATACAGGCTGAAGCCGAACGAAGTTAGCATCCAAAGCAGCGTGGCGATCACCGCCCCAGGTGTCAGCCAACGCCATTTCGCTGGCCGTCTGTCAGGACCGTAGCGCATTAAAAGTGCAAATCCCGTTGTCCCCAGGATGAAGGCCGCAACCCAAGCGATAGCTTTAACGGCGCTGGCTGTCATTCCGAACCAGGGCGAGGCAAGGTTGGTCAGCCAGGCAAAGACTCCGCCGCTGATAAGACCAGTGAGACCGATCATTATTGCGGCGAGTGTGAGCACAAACGCTCGAACTCGTAAGAGCGAAGATGCCGCGCGTCTCAAGCTCGGAGTTGATCACGTTGAGCGCGGCGATCAATCCGTGAGCCGCATACATTCCGCCATACAGCGAAAAAGCCATGCTGACGACGAGGCCGATGCCGGCGACGGTAGGGCTCGTCGTGACCACCTGCAACAACTGGCTTTCAAGAATAGTAGCAGCGTCTGGGGGGATGATGCTCGTGATCGAAGTAATTTGCCGTTGCACTGTCGAGACGTCTGCAACCAAGCCGTAGGCAAACACTAAGGCGCCTAGAAGCGGCGTAATAGCCAGAAAGGCAAAGAATGCTACGCCAGCCGCGAGTAGCGAAAGGTTATGAAACCCCCACATTAGCCAGACGCGTTTCGTAACCTGTTTTGCTTCATGGGCCGTGAAATACAGCGGGGACAGTGCTTCGCGAACGACCGCCGTTTCAGTCAAACTCGGCGACCCGACAGCGCCCGCTTCTGACCCGGTGGCGCCATGATCGCTCACTTGCCCCCGACAGTTTGTTCGAGTGCGACCGTGTAACCCCGGCCCGTCCACAGGAAGGTTCGAAATTGCCGCACGCCCTTCGGTCCGACCCTCCACTCCCATCCGAGCGTGCGATCTTCCGAATGCCCCCGGCCGAAGTCGTCAGGTGCAATGCCCCCAGGCCCCCGCTTCGTCGTTGGTGGGGCCATCAATGGCGGACCGGGTGCACGGCCCTTACATGAACCCTTGCGCACGAGCGGCGTCTTGCGCGTGGCAAGCGGCCTATTAAGCGTGTGTCTGCCATCGGAAATCCAGTGCCACCGGCCCTTTTCCTGCGCCCACACGGTAGTAAAAAAGCCGCTTTGTAGGCCATCGGCGCTTTTCCATGGACCGGTGTTAACCGCCATGCGGCCGTCGCACGACACGTAACTGGCGTTCGGTGACCAATGCAGCGCTGCCTGCGGATCCTTTCTGCCTTGCGAGGAACTCGCGCGCCCAAATGCCTGCGGCGTGAACATTACCGCGTCCGGGTCAGCGTAGGCGCGGGACGCCGTCCACTGACCTTTCCTCTGTGCGTCGCGGCAAAAGCGCGCTCAGCATCGATGGCCGTCGGCGCGGCCGCTCCAAGGGCAATTAGTAATGTTAGCATTACAGTGCCTCCGGATCGTCGCGGCCAACGTGGAGGTGCGGGGCGACGAAACTATTCGTTAGTGGGACAAGGGACGACGCGGGCCGGAGGGCATTGAATGTCCGCAAATGCATCCCAAGCGACCATCCAGCAGAACGATGCACGCTCCCCTATAGTCGCCGGATTACCATTTTCGGTTCTTGGCACTCTGAACACAGGTCCGGGCCCCGATCGAAGCCACCCGTGGACTCCAGCGCTTCGGTTATGGAAGTGGACTTCGCGTGGATGAGCTGAAAGCCAGGGCCGAGGCGATACAATCATCGCAAAACGGTAGTGGACGTCCTTTGGTCACAAACTCGTCGACGCGTTTAGTGTCGACGCCAAATTGGTTCTGCTCGCCCCGTTCGATGCCCTGCGATTTGACAAGGCACGTCGGACAGCCCCCTTAATATCGGCGGCGGTAAAGGGTTTCGGAACGAGCGGGTGTCGAGGCATCCTTCGCCTCACAGCATCTGGGCTCCCAGTGATGAAGATGACGGGGATCATCGGCCCGCAACAAATCGCCTTAACTGCGTCTATGCCGCTCCCCGGCTTAAGCTCTACGTCGGCGCTGATCAAATCGGGACATTTGCGTCCAGCGGCCGCGATCGCTTCTTCGCTGGTGGCAGCAATGTCGAATGAGGTGAAGCCACAGCCACGAAGAGCGTCTTCAATAGTAACCGCTAGGAGTGCTTCATCTTCGATTATCAGCGCATGCATCGCGGCGTCCTCTCTGAGCGGGAGCGCAATGTCTCTCAGCACTGGCGCTCAAAAGGGTGGCCGGTGATAGTGTATTAACCGTCTCATAAACAAAAAGTTGCCTTTTTTCAGTCGCATAATCAATATGAGCGTCGGGAAGCGGGATAACCAAGATTACGGTCCCAGTCCCATCCTCGACCTCCAGCCGATGACCCTTATGCAACTCTTTGCACATCACCCCCCTTTCCGCGGTCGACCCAATGTTCGACTTCAGGCAGCTTACCCAGACGAGGGCTCTGTCAGACTAAATTAGGAAACGGGTAATGGCAGGCCTCTAGTCGCCTCGCATGACCAAGCGCCCCTCGAACCCGTTCCGCTACTTCAAGACCTCACCCGAGGTGATCCGCCTGGCGGTGATGCTGTATGTGAAATACCCGCTGAGCCTCAGGAACGTCGAAGACCTGCTGGCCGAGCGCGGGATCGACATCGCCATGAGACGGTACGCTACTGGTGGAACCGGTTCGGCCCGATGTTCGCCGGCGACATCCGCCGGCAGCGGGTCAGCAGCATGCGCGGCTTCCGCCAGTGGCGCTGGCACCTCGACGAGATGTACGTGAAGGTGAACGGCGAGATGCGCTACCTGAAAAAAGAACATGAGAGGTACCTGCGTTCATAAAGGAACCGGGCCTGCCGCGGGCTTTGTTCAGACCAGAGCCAACGCCCGCCTCCAGACCCTTTCATGGAAGAAGAAGGCAACCGCATTGACCATCGGCTCAACCAGCGCGATGCCGCCGGCAATCAGGATTGATCCTGTGAACAAATATGCCACGCCGAAGCCGATCGAGAGATGGATCACCTAAGTAGGTGATGGTTTTCGATAAAATCGACGTTTCCGTTTCAGACATGGCGGCATTGCAGTTCCTTCCGTCTGTCAGCCTTCCGCAGGCGAAGCTTCTCGGACTAGACAAGTCGCTCAGATTGCCTCTGCCATCGCGGCCGCGTCCTTGATGTCTTTCGCGCCGCCCTTATCGTCGCCAGTTATGAGGCCCGCCCCTGGACCGGCTCCAAGATCTGCTCCAGTCGCTGGGTCAACCGCCGGGTCGGAGGCCGTCCGCATTGCGAGCTTATCGGCTACCGCCTTGCTTCCCTTGTCCAGGCTGACCGAAGCGCGCCCATCACCCTCGTCCATGGGCATTGCATCCTCGAGGTCGTCAATCCTCTGCCACTGCTCGCCAGAGTTCCACGAACCGTCCATGTCACCCTCGCCCTGAGACGCATTTACATAAACGTTAGCGTAGCGTTCGATCCCGGGAAGCTTGCCGGACGGGAAGTTGTCTTCAATCGCGTAAAGCGCCTTCTCGAACGACTTCTGGTGCGCGATTTCGCGGGTCATAACGAAAGCCCAGGGCTTCCTTGATCCCGGGATCGTCTGTGATGTTGATAAGCCGTTCGTATACGACTTTCGCCCGGCTTCAGCCGCTATGTTCGACCCGCAGATTGCAAAAGCGGGATCGCCTTTGGTGTCTACATAGGCGGCCGTCCATGGCACGCCGGACGAGTTGGTAAGTGCGGGGCCGCCGCCATAGAGGATGGACTCAGTGTGGCTGTTTCCGCCGGAGTTGATAGCCAAATAAAGCTCGGCTTCTTCCAATGCGGCTTCCGAAAGCTGAGCCTTCACGCCCTTGTTAAGCATGGCAACTATGGAGCCGATTACTTCCAAATGGCTCAATTCCTCAGTGGCGATGTCGAGCAGCAGATCTTTGCGCCCTGCATCGGCTTCACCGATCCCCTGCGTAAAATAGCGCATGGCTGCGGCTAATTCTCCGTCTGGCCCGCCGAACTGCTCAAGCAGCAAGGACGCAAGAGCCGGATTGGGCTCGGCAACCCGAACAGTATATTGAAGGCGCTTGTTGTGCATGAACATTGGGGTGGCTCCGAACTAAGGCAAGAAGTCCCACCCAAACGTTCGCTCGGTGTCAGTGGGCCCAGACATTTCTTCTAACTTATGTTAGTGATTTCAACGACTTAGCTTTCGGCACAAATCCAAATTCCGCCGGGTTATGCGCATATGGCAACCAAGACCAATCTGCGTAAAATCGCCCTGTGCTTATTCTCGGGAATATCCGGAGCATCGCACAACGGTCTTGGCGGCAGCCGGCGTCATCGCCGCCGCCCAGATTCCGCGATCTGCCCACTACATGTCTGACGTTGCGGCCGGGATGGTTTTAGGCACGGCGGCCGAGGCCTTTTCCAACTTCGCGTTTCCATCAACGAACCTCGATACGTAGCAATCTCGAACGACAGGAGCTGAGATGGCCAGACAGCTTCGCCGCTCGGCCGCACTGGCCGAGTGGCAGCAGCTCATGCGGTAAGGTCGCGCATCAAAGACCGAGTTATGCCAATCGGAGAATTGTGCAAGTTAGTCTGACAGCACCGCCACGTTTCCCGAAACTATCCACTAAGGCTTATTGCGGAGCGATCAGCGGCTGGACGGCTTTTCGAAGCGCATCAACGCTCACGGGATAGGGATGAAGCATTGTGTAAGTGGGCTTTTGTTCGAGAGCCTCGACCGCAAGTCGACGATAGATAAGTTCGACTTGGTCTAGCAACGCATTGCGACGGCCCGGGAATGCAAAAAGATGCTTGTGATAGCAGGACAGAAGGCTGGCCTGCTCGTGAAGAAACGACGCCGCCATCTGGCAGGCGACCTGATCCAAGGGCGTGGCATTCACCTGAATTTCCGGCGACTCGTAACTCACGGCTACGATCGCCAAATCAAGGTGTAACTCGAGCAGACACGAAATCCGCGCCGAACAAGGATTTAGGTCGAAGGACAATGGACTGCTGATCGACCAGCGCCTGGTGAGCATGACGAATCACCTTGCTCATCAAGGAATTGCGCTGTTCGCTTCGCGGCACCAGGGGGCCGAGCAGGTGTGCAAGGCGATCCGCCAGGCCCGTCCGGAAGCGATCGATGGCGCTGACATGCCTCTGATAGTCCGGAAGTTCGCGGAGGTACCAGGGTCGCGCCTCTAGATGGTCAGGCAAGCCGTACATCCGATCGCGGTCTGCGCTGAGGTAGATCCACTCGTCCCCGATGAAGCTTGCGCCCGCTGCCATAAAGGCCAGCAAGGTCCCCGTCTTGCTGCCGTGAGACCAGCCGGTGATCAGGACCCCACGGCCGTGATAGCGGAACGCCGCAGCATGGACCGGGACGACGCCCCGGGCCAGCAGGATCACGTTCAGCAACTGCCTCAGCAACGGGATCGCGGCGAGTCCGGTCTCGCAGGTAAGCTCACATGATTTGCCGATTTTCTCCATCGCCAACTGGGTTCGTGCCCGGGCCAGATTGCGGCCACGCAGCAACGTGAAGGAGTCGCTGGTAAAGCCGACGTCGTCGCGTCCCAGGAAGCGCAATGGCTCGCTGGCCGGAAGCTTGTCCACAAACCTGATGGTCAGAGCCGGTTTACCGGGGAATTGGGCTGGCGTGAGTCCCAAATGTGCTTCGACCAATTGAACGTCGCTGATGGATGGGTTCAAAAGCCGTATGCCGGCCAGGTCGTGAATGTTGAAATCTATGATCCGGACGTCGCTGGCAATCGTTCGTTCACTGGCCGCCACGTTCATCGGGCGGCGCCCGAGCCCGAGAGGGCGGACCGATAAACGGCGATTACCTGCTGGGTGATCGCATTCTCGCTCAAATGCTCGACCGACCTGCGCCCTTTCACGCGCTTGCGCCTGCGCAGAACGCGCTCCAGGGCAGAGGCGATCGCTTCCGGGCTATCGTCGGTGCACAACTCGCACCCTTCGACCCCGCCGATCCGCTGTTCGACGTCTCCGACCGCAACGGATACCACCGGAAGGTTGCACGCGAGCGCTTCCTTCACGACGTTTGGGGACCCTTCCTGCATTGACGTGAACACAAGTGCATCACAGGCCGCCATGTAGATTGGTACATGCGTATGCGGAACGCCCCAGGCGACGACGAGCCGGGCCGGGAAGCGCTGGTTGAGGATATCTACCGATTCCCTGGCAAGTCGGTACCGCTTTCGCGCCTGCTCCGGGTTCCCAACAAAAAGCACCAGCCGCTCGTCAGCCGGCAAGCCCAACTGACGGCGAGCATCGTCGCCGGGAACGCAGCGAAACAGGTCAAAATCAATTCCCGACGGTATGATGTGGCAGGTTTTGATCGCGGGCAATTGCTCCTGCATATGCTCTGAAACCAGGATAACCGCGTTCGCCTTGGCGGCGACGATTTGAGAAACGCGCTGGTTGACCCTTCCCGCGGCCGTATATTTTCCGTTTCGGTCGAAATCGTGCCCAGGATGTCGCTCCCCGAAGGGTTACGACATATGGTACGCGCTTCGGCAACGCCATAATCCCGCTGTGCCCAAATTGCGCGTAAATCAAATCATAGCGCCCGGAACGAAGCTTTCGGCGTACGGCCAGCCACGCTTTCACATATCTCAGCAAGTTCTTCTGCGCCTGGAAATGAAAGACCTCAACGTCAATTCCCGCCGCCTTGAGGAAGTCGGCCTGACGTTTGATGAAATGGCTCGTCCGGGGACCTCCTGGCGCCGGCCAATTGGTGGTGACCATCAATACCTTCAATGCGGAGCTCATGCCTTGCGTCCGCTAGCAGCTGAATGGTCCAAATCGGAGGTCAGTTGGAGCGTGAAGGAAGACATATTCATCGCGCTCACGCGGAGCGCTGGGCCTGCCGAAGGCGATCGGTCAGCCTGTAAGGAGCGAGAGTACCAAGAACCTTCGCCCGGATGATCGCTTCGCCATCGACGCCATGTGCCTCGATACGCGGCATACGAAGTGGGTCGGTCTCAGCCGTTACCCGGCCCAGGTCATACGTTACGGCAACATCATAGCCCGCTTCGGCGACGGCGCTGACGTAGCTATCCGGAACAAACCCCAATCGGCTCGATCCATATGGGTAGGCATAGCACCGGACGTCCACGAGCCTGGACAGCAGAATCTGCCTTGAGCGGTGGGCCTCCGCCGACAGTTCATCCGAAGTAAGGTTCGTGGCCTTCAAATGTTCATGGGAATGCCCGCCGATCGACACTAGCCCCGATGCGGCGCACTCTTCCAGTTCGTCCCAGCTCATCGGCCGCCACGCCTCGGGATCGAGGTGATCGCCATGCTTCATGGACCAGGCGTCGAACGGCGGAGGCCGATCGCTGCCTATCAGGCTGGTCACGACGAACACTGTTGCCGGGACCTGATGGCGCTTCAGCAATGGAAGGACTTGCGAATGGAAATTGGCATAGCCGTCGTCAAACGTCAGCGCGACCAAGGGGCGACCGTTCTCCGGCGCATTCCGGCAGCGTGAAAGAAGCTCGGCGAGCGGCACGATTTCCGCACAAGCCATCAGCGCGACCAGGTGACGCTCGAAAACGGCCGGCGGGACATTCCAGTCATCATGGTTCGGGTCGACGAAGCCAAGATCAACGACGCGATGATAGGCGAGAATGCAGCCGGTAGTTGCGGTGGTGCGGCGAACGAGCGCGCTCGCGGCGACTGCAGCCAGGCCAGCCCCGCCCTTGATTGCTCGTTTGAGTTGAGTGCGCGAGAGCATCAGCTTTCCGCCGCCAAACTCCGTGGTCGCGCGGCGTCCATCCGGCGGGCAACGATGCGTTCCAGCGTATCGACCGCTACATCAAGTTCGTCATTCGAAAGTGCCACCGACGCCGGAATCCAACTGAAAATCTCTCGGTAATTGGCACTCCGAAAAGTCATCGAACTCGATGGAATATTCGCCTTTGCGCTCAAACGCTTCCTCAGGGCTGACTTCGACCAGCACTGCCACATCGGGAACTGGGGTGATCCGCGCAAACCATCTGAGATACTTCCAGCGTCGGCCGTCCGCCTGATCGGCCAGGCGATCATAGAAATAGCGATCCATGATCAGCACACGTCTGCGGATTTTCTCGATATACAATCGATAGGCATGAAACATGATGAGGTCGCCAACATCGACCCATCGCCGAAGTGGCTTGTTCCATATGATCCGTCTTCGTAATTCCAGCAGCGCTCCTTTGGCCCGGCCTGATTGCTGCGGAGAACCGGATTGGGGGATGGTAGAAGAAGCTGAGCCCGAGCCCGGCGCAACCAGCCCTTTGATCGTATCGCGAACGTTCCGGACGTATGCGTAAAGTCCGACATCCTTGTTCATGTGGAAGATCACGGCCGGTGTTCCGCCCTTTTCGAGACTAGCTCTTAAGGCCTCGGCCAGGGTCGACTTGCCCGCTCCATCCAACCCAGACAACGTTATCAACATCGCGCCTACTTCCGGTACTCAACCACGATCACTTGGAGCGGAGCATCCCTATCGTTTCAGGTCATTATCTTACGTTAACATTTAGTTTAATTTTCCTCCAGACCCAATTGTAAATGCTATGGGCGCCTTCGGTTCATTAAGTCATGCGCTTGGGCTCCCGAAGCGTCCGGCCACCGTCCGCGGATAGCGGGGGTCGGCGGTTGTCGTAACGTCGCACTGGTCATCCAGCGCCGCCGTTCCACGCGAGCGAACCCAAAGCGCAAGCCAGCACCATCGGAATAATTCTCGTGTGACCTCTTCGAGGCTTTCTCGTGCATCGACGAGTTCTTACGTTGGGATTGCGAGCGCGCATCTCACGCATGAGCGACAGGCGCTGTTCGAAGTCCGCCGGTTCGCGGTCGCCGGGCTTTCGGGCGCGCGACGTCTCGAAGTCGATAAGCATATGAATTGTGAGGTCCGGTTCGTGCCTTGCCATCCTGCGATAGAATGCGCGTTCTATCGAGGCGAGGAAGCGGATGAGGGGCGATCCATTCGGCACGGCGCGAGACGGGCCATCGAAAAGTCCGGGCTGGAGATTTTGCGGCCAGCGATCGCTGATCACGATTGCTCCGAGATGCGAAAGCATTCGTGCCAAGGTGAGGGTGACGTAGCGCTCAAGGGCAGCCGCCATACCTGAAAGCGCTTTAGCCAGTGATCCAGTCGTGCCCAACTGGTTCGGCCCTCGCTGACTGTTCGTCGTCCCGGGGCGATCCCGGTGCAGGCCCTTCCTGGAATGATACCACCGCTTGACGAAGCGGCGAAGCTCCCACCCTCCTTCGCCGGACCCGAGATAGACCGCGGTGCATCTTAGTTTACGCTGGAACAGGCTCGCCACTCGTTGTGCCTGAGATGACTTGCCGACGCCGTCCGGCCCGACAAGCGCGAAGATGGCGCCGCCCGGCTCAATTCGCCGCTTCGCGGCGGATAGTGCAGGGCTGAAGCGAGTGAATTTGCGGGCACCGACGAAGGCCAGCCGGCGTATCCACGCCTCACCCGAGCGGAGAGACCCTTCAGCCGACGATCTCAACACAGCGATCCGCGCTCGCTTCCTCGGACGAGACAAGAGGTATCGGCGGAAATGGAGGCGCCGCGGTCTGCCAATCGCGCACATCCTCGTATCGCAGCACCGGCTGATTTTTCTTGAATTTCAGACTGGCGAACACCTCGGTGCGGACATCGAGGTGAAGATAGTCCGCACGTGAAAAATCCGGCACGAACCAATCCTCGCGACCAGGCCCGGCGTCGCTGGAAAAGCGATTGCACAGCCCGCGCAGGGCATGCAGTTCCACAAGGATGGTTCGAAAGCGTGCCAGGTCGGCAGAAGCGACGATCAGATCCAGATCGTGACCCCCGGTAAGCGCCGGGCGCAGGCATCCGATATTCTTGTAAAGGCCGTAACGGACATCTGCCTCTTGCAGCCGGCGGACCAGTTCAGCCGCGACTTCAAACGGCTCCTCATCAGCGCCCTCTCCAAGTGAGGTGTCCGGCACCATCAGCTAGTATTAACTCGCGCCCAGGTGGCCATGGTGCGTCCCCGCATTCCCTGCAAAACACCGAATTGCGTCGCAAAGGTCGCCAAGCCGATCTGCCCCGCCTTCCCGAGGTAACCTTGCTTCACCTGAACCGAGATCGCAGCGATGACCAAAGCCAATAACAATAGCAGTCCGGCGGCTGGCATCGACAGGGTTGCAACAGCGGCCAGCCCGAACAGGAGCCCAAGCGCAACAAACAGCCCGCCGAACCAGCGAAGCATTTTGTGCGACACATATTTGAAACGGTCGCGCGGCGACATCATCTTGAGCTGCGGCCGGAGGAAGCAGTGGGTGTGGTATGCGCGCGCGCCAATTCGGACCTTGCGGCGCAGCTCCTCGCCAAACTCGCTGACGCTATTCGTGCAGGCGACCACATCCGTCGCCTTGATTAAGCGCTGTCCCTGGAACATCACGCTCATCGACACAGTGAAGTCATCTTGAACCGTGTCTGGAAATTCGGGGTATAACTCGCGTCGGACACTGAACATGGCGCCCGACGCCCCCATGACATTTCCAGTTTCGGACTCGAGGCGCTGTATCTTGTCGTCCCATGCCCAATAGAGCGAGCCGGTATTACTCGTGACGCTGCGCGGGTCGTTCAGCATTTTGACGGAGCAACAAACTCCGCCCACTTCCGGGTCTCCGTAATAAGGCAGCAGCCGGTCGACCGCATCGGACGCAATCACAACATCCGCGTCGGTAAATAGAAGAATGTCGCCGCGGGCCAGTTGGGCAAGCTTCTTCATGCCCGCCGCCTTTCCCATTCTGCCTGGGCCACGAATTGTGGTGAGAAGATCAGGAACGCTCGTCAGCAGCTCAAATGTGCCGTCGGTGGAACCGTCGTCATAGGCAAGGATTTGCAAATTCGGGCTGTTGCGACTGAGATCGCGCAGGTTCTCGATCTTGCGAGGCAGGCAATCAATCTCATTGTAGGCGCAGAAAAGAAGGGTGGCCGAGAGATCGACGGGAGCGGCGCTCACCGGTCGTCTACTCAAAAGCCGAAGCGCAAGCGGGTAGAGGAAATACGGATAAAAATACAATAGCCAGCAAAGGGCGGAAACACCGGCAAGGATGACTGTGGCCGTCAATCTGCACACCACTAATTAACGTCGATTGCAGTAAGACTGCCACACATGGCGTTGTGGTGACAGCATTTATCTACGCCAGGACGTGGGAACGGGGTACAACGGCAAAGGATGTTCCTACGCACCAGCCTGGTTGATGATTCGGCGGAGTGACTGTGGTATGTTTCAGTGGCCTCTCCCATGGAAAATACGACTTAAGGGCCCAGCCGACATCCCGATGGTCGACAATTTTGAGGAACCGAATCCGCTTCGGGAGACTATCGGGGACGTCGGTTACACTGACTCCGAAAACCCGATGTATAGCGACGCCGACCGCACTTCATATGCCGCACGACTCCGGATGATCTTCCTGCTCGGGGTCATCTGCTGGGCTGTGCTGCTTGCCGCCTTGGCGTGGATTTTCGTCTGATCAGCCACTTGCGAAATCGAAGCGTGACCATTGTCTTCCCGCCGGCGATCAATTCGGGTTACTTCCAATCAGGCGAGGAGCTTGGGCGCGATTGATATCGATCCACCGTTGCTGATTGAGCTGGTCGGGCAGCCTGGCGCGGGAAAGTCAACTCTCGCGCGAGCTGCTGCGGCAGGCTCGGAACTGCGCACCAGGGCCAGTCTCGGGTCCGCCTGGCAACAGCTGCCGCATGTCAGCAAGGCATTGTTCCTGGCACGAGCAATGCTGGATGGCGCTTGCCTGGCTCACGCAATTCAGCTCGCGCTACGGGCGCGACTCTTCCGGGGCGACAGCCTTTCCCGTCTTTTCCGACTCTTGATCAAGAGCCATTGGATCCGGGCGCAAGGCGGCCAGTTGCTTTTGGAGGAGGGATGTCTGCAGGATTTGTGGTCAATCTTCTATTCTGCGGGCAGGGTGAAGCCCGATCCTCGACAACTGGCGCCGCTCATCGGCTGCCTGTATCGCGGAGTGAGCACGCGGATAATTTTTCTCGAGATCGAGCCGCAGCACGCGTTCGACCGAGTTCGAAGCAGAAATGAGGGCAAGAGCCGCCTCGATCGGCTGGGCGAGGCGGCATTGCGCCGGCAATTGTCGGAAACCGCACAATTGCCGCACAGGCTTGCCGACGCCGCGCGGCTGGCGGGTCTCAGGGTCGAGACCCTCGACGCATCTCTGCCGATCGAATCCAATGCTCCCGACGTGCGGGCGGTAATGCAGGAGCTTGCCATAGCCCACAAGCGTAGCGGATGACCCTTGTGGTCACTTCCTGTATAGCTGGGCTCGCAGGCGAGCCGCCGCGACGAGTTGAGTGAAATGGAGAGTTGAGTGCCGCTTAGCAGACGTGACGCATGCATCGCCGGATTGGGGGTGCCACTGGTTTCGCTGGCCTCGATCTTGATTGCCCGCAATAGTCTGGACAAGTCAGCGAGGTCGTCCGCCTACCGCTCCAGCCTCGTCGATGGATACACGCCCAAGCGAATTGACTGGGACGGTTATCGGTGGAGCGCGGACATGGGCTCGACTTGGAATGCCGGGATGGATCATTGTTTCCGGCATGGCGAGGACATTGCCAGGTTCGAAATAAGACCAACCCCCCGCGATCGCGCCGAAAAAGATGGGCCGAACAAGCGTCGTAGCGAACTCCACTGCACAAGGAACAGATTGCCGAACGGCACTCCGCTTTGGGGCGCAATGTCATTCAACCACCATCGCTGGTCGGATCCCGCAGGCATGGCGCGAGGCTGGGGTGGAGTGCACGGCCAAATTCACATGGGAAAATTCGGCGGATCGCCCGCGGTGGCGTTCCGGCGGACTCGGGAAGGCCGCTTTCTCGTCACGACGCGCGGGGAGTTCGACGACCAGAATAACAAACGCTGGATGGGGCCTGTCTCCTTCGACGGCGCACACAATCTCGTCTACCGAGTGTTACTCCACGCGACGGAAGGAGAGCTCGATGTGTGGCTTGATGGCCGGCATGTGGTCAACGTCGCCGGAGCATCCATAGGATCGCATCGGGGCGGCTCTTATTGGTGCATCGGGTGCTACTATTCCGGAGGGATAAGCTGCCCGGTCGTCGCGGAAGTTGCGAACCACATATTCCCCTCGTCCAGAGACCTGTCGGCCAGAATCGCCGCCCCGCCCCCATGGCCGGTCGCATGAGGTCATCTGTATTGCGAAGTACGGATTGTCGAACAGGCGCCGGGCCGCTCCGTGCCCAGTGACGCGGAGAAAGTAGGACAGGGTCCCGTGAAGGGGCGCTCGGTCTTCGGGCGATTGGCGCGCAATACCGGCTGGATTTTCGCATCGCGCGGCTTCAATTCGGTAGTCAGCGTCGCCTACCTTGCAATTGCCGCACGCGCCCTCGGCCCTGAAAAGTTCGGAGCGTTCGCGCTTATCCTCACCTACGCGCAATTGCTTGCCAATCTGGTCCAGTTCCAGTCGTGGAAGGGCATCGTTCGGTATGGAGCGCTGCACCTGGCCGCCAAGCGGTCGGATCGGATCGAACGGCTGTTCGGGTTTGCCGCAACGCTCGACTTCGGCAGCGCGCTGACCGGGGCGCTGATCGCGGTCGCAGGTGTTCCACTGATCGCACCCTTGTTCGACTGGTCCCAACAAGATCAGCTGACCGTAGCCGTGTTTGCGGCCGTCCTGTTGCTGACCACCGGCAGCACGCCTTCAGGGATTCTGAGGTTGTTCGATCGCTTCGACCTTTCGGCCTACGCCGAAGCCGTCGGCCCCCTGATGCGCCTGGCCGGCGCCGTTGCCGTCTGGGTATCGGGCGGCGGCGTCGTCGGGTTCCTGGTCGTATGGGTGGCTGCGGCAGCGGCACAAGGTCTCGCGAAATGGGCCGCAGCCGTGGTGGTAAACGGCGCGCGGCTGGCATTCGGCCGCAGCGCCTTCCGAACAGCCGTCGCAGAGAATGACCGCATTTGGCGCTTCATGCTGCAGACGAACGCTTCAAACTCGGTCAGCCTATTCTGGATTCAGCTCGGCACCTTGGCGGTCGGAGCGTTCGCCGGAGCGGCGGAGGCCGGGGCTTTCCGGTTGGCGCGACGCCTATCGGAGGGCATCGTGCGCCCGATCCAACCAATCGCCCTTGCCGTCTATCCGGAGTTGGCGCGGCTGGTTGCCGACGACGACCATGCACAGCTCCGCAAAGTGGTTACGCGGATTACGGTTATCTCCTCGGCATTGGCGTTGCTGTTGGTGCTGGTCACCGGCTTCGCAGGCGAATTGATCCTGCGAATCATTGCAGGGAAAGAATTCGAATTCGCCTATCCCTTCCTGTTCCTGCTTTCGATCGCGACGGCGATCGACCTTGCGGGCTTTTCGTTCGAACCGGTCCAGAACGCGCATGGTCGAACCTGGATGATCTTGCGATCCAAGCTCATTGCTGCCGTGGTTTATGGGCTGTTGCTGCTGGTCCTTTTGCCGCGGATCGGCGCACAAGGCGCGGCCATTGCAGCGATCATTTGCGCGTTGCTGATTTTCCTGCAGCTTGCATTCTCGACGGCCAGGTTGTTGCGACAGAATGGGCGCGGTGCCGTACCGCTGGAAGAAAGCAGTTCTAAGCCACCTCCCGAGCTTCAATAAACTCGTCTGGAACAGTGTAGCCTGCGCGCTGCATTTCACTCAAAAGCTCGGGCATAATCCGGGCCAGGTCGTTCGTTTCGAAGCGCTGCCATTTGTTCTTGCGATCCGTTTTGACCATGTCTTGCACCTGCCGAGCCAATTCATCGGTCATCTCCAATCCGCAATGCGCGCAAATCCGTTCGAGCCCCGACAACGGATCGTCCACGAATTCCTCGTACCTGAGTTTCAGCACCTGTCCGGGCTCGAATTCGGCGAGGTCCCGCTCGGCCTTGAAGGAGGCACGGGCCCATTGCCGGGCGATGACGGTCAGCAGATCCTTTTCCTTGAGATCTTGCTGGATACCCCGGTACCGAGGCCCCCAGATAGGCAGATATTTTCGTTTCAGAACGCGGCTTGTCCACTGCTGTTTCAAAAGCCTGCCGACATAAAGATGCCACTGTGTGAACGGCGTTTTTTTCAGGCGCGCCTTTATCCGCCGTGTTCCGACCGGACGCTGCCACTTCAGTTCAACGGAGCTCACGAACGACAGGGGGTTGCGAACGATGTAGATGAAGTGCGCCTCGGGAAAGATGGCGCGAATGTAGGGAATCTTCAGGATATTGTGGGGCGTCTTCTCGACGATGATCCTGTTTCCATTCTCTCGCTGATATTTCAGGAACCAGCCTCGGATGTACTTCTTCACGCGATCGGTTGCGTCTGCCTCATCGAATTCGTCATGTTCTCGCCTGGGATCGGCGTAGAGCCAGATTCCGACCGGTTCGTACAGAGGAACCACCGAAGGATGGGACGCGATGATCTTTTGCAGCATCGTCGTGCCTGATCGGAAGTTGCCGAAAAGGATGATCGGCGGTTTCAACTCGTCTAACTTCGCCAACCTTCATCTCCCGCGAGTTCGTCTAGCATCCTACTGGATGCATGGCAGTCGTAAGCCTCGAAGATTGTTCTCTTTTCGGCCGAAAGTCGACTCTGTTTTGCGGAAAGCAAACGGACATTGGGGCTGGCCTATGCACGGGCCAAGACCGTCCGATAAATGTTGATTACCTGCTCGGTGGTGACGTTTTCGTCGAGCGCGAGCACCGTTTCCCGACCGTTGGTCCGGCCGCCCCTTACCAGCACGCGGTTGAGCGCGGCAGCAATGTTCTCGGGATCGTCGTTGTTGCAAAGCTCACAACCTTCGACACCATTCAGTCTCGACTCCACGTCGCCGACCGGCACCGAAACGATCGGAAGATTACAGGCCAACGCCTCCTTCACTACGTTCGGCGAACCTTCCTGCATCGAGGTGAAAACGAGCACATCGCAGGCACTCATGTAGAGCGGAATGTCGGTATGCGGAACGCGCCAGGCAACGACCAGCCTTGCCGGCAGCGACTGGTTCAAGACTTCCATCGCCTGCTCCGCAAGCCAGCCCCGTTTGCGGCCATGGTTTGTACGCCCAACGAACAGAACCAGCCTCTCATCTTCGGGCAAGCTTAAATGACGGCGAGCGATCTGCTTTTCCGTTGGCCGGAAGAGTTGCAGGTCGATTCCAGAAGGGATGACATGTGAAGTGATCGAAGAAGGAAGTTGTCCCTTCATGTGCTCGGCCACCACGATGACGGCATCTGCGTGGGCCGCAACCATGCGGCTCAAATACTGGTGAAGGGCACCAATTTTGCGATGGCGCCGGGTCTTGTCGCTTACCGTGCCGAGCAAATCACTTCCGCGGAAAGTGACCACTAGTGGCAGCCGCTTCGGCAACGCCAGCAATGCGCTTTGGCCGAACTGGGCGTGAACCAGGTCATATCGATCGCGGCCCAACCTGGCCTGGAGACGCACCCAATTTTTGAAATAGCTGAACGGGTTCTTGCGTCCCTTGAACGGAAAGACAGTAACTTCAACTCCTGCCGCAGAAAGAAAATCGGCCTGCCGTTTGATGAAGTGCGAAGTGACGTTAACGCCAGGTTCGGGCCATTCCGAAGTCACCATCAGGACACGAATATTATTAGAGGGCATGATGAGCGCTCTGCCTCAGGCCTTCTGGTGCTCGAGCGGCGCTGCGTCTCTTGCCCGGGAGCCGGGGACCTTACGCGCGAGAAAGCCAATCGCCTGGCTCAGCGCCTGGGTCCATTCGCCCACGGCGGGCCACCGGTCGTCCGGCTGCCACATTTCCAGGATGGTGCCGTCAGGCTGCCCCCCGAGCAGGTCCCGCACAGCCTGACGCGCCGTCGGGTAAGGGCCGACATAGCCGGCGGGGGGACCGGACATGACTACGCCAAGGAAACGCTTGACGTCGCCCCAGAGCCAGCGGAGAACCACCTCGTCATATTTGGCCGGACCGCTCACTGGCAGACCGCGCAGTGCCTCCACCCACAAGCGGGGGAAATCGACGCCGGCGGACACGGCCAGTTGCAGCGATACCCAGAACCGGCCGTTCACCTCCATGAGCCACGGATCGCCAGTGGAATCCGTCCTGAGCTCTACCATGGCGGGGCCATGCCAGACGAAGCTGGTGAGAAGTCGCTCGGCCTGATCGCGCAGCTTCGGGTCTATGGGCACTGACCGCCGGAGGCAGTTGGGCGAGGCCATGGGCCTGACGCTGCGGATGCTTTCCTGCGCGAACCACGCCACCGGCCGGCCGGAGTTGTAAAGCGTAAAGACGCCTGCCCCATGGCCGGGTACGAATTGCTGGATCAGTGGCCAGCTGCCCTGTGCCCTTGCCTCATTCACCGCCTCGCGCAATCCATCAGTATCGGCGGCGCTCCGCACCTGGCTTGGCCGAAACCTTGTCCCGTCCCAATACTGGCTGAATCGCGGCTTCACGACGCATGGATACCCCAGGCGTTCACCCGCCTCGACGGCCTGCTCCAGCGAGTCGGGGTACTCAGTGGCCGGCGTGCGTAGACCGCACTGCTGTGCCGCTTTCACGGTCAATTCCTTGTCGAAGGCATTTGCGAGTATGTCCGCGGGCGCACAGCCGAGGATCATGCCGTCTGCTTCCCAGGCTTCGCGTTCCATGTTGCAGAGCGCGCAGGACTCTTCCGAGACCGGCAGAACGATCGAAACATCCTGCTTCCGGGCCCATTCCCGGATCTGCCGGAAGGCGGGGAGGGTCGGACCCTCGTATCGGAAGTTTCCCCGGCAATGACGGGACCACCATGCCAGCGGGAGGCGCACCGGACTGGCGGTCAAGACGTAGTAGCCGGCTCGCCCAAGGGACCTGACGCACGCCAGCGCCGGGTTGCTGTGGGCATCGAGAACCAGGATACGAGGCAGAGCATTGTTGGATGACATAGAACTACCCCCCGTTTCTTTCAGTTCAGTTCCTGGTGGCCTCTCGAGTTCTGGATCGTGTAATCATGGAGCAGTGTTCGGCGGATAAGTTTTCCACGAACGGCCTGCTGCGACTTGTAAGCGCGTATCGCCAATGTCCTGCCGATCGCCAACCACTCGTAACGGCTCCAGGACCAGCGATGCTTCGTATATTCGAGTCCCGCACCAAACTTCGCTTTGAAATTACCGCGGCCCATGAAATCGAACGTGTCGCACCCAAGGTCCATCGCCCTTTTCATCACGCTCCAGGTCATCAGCTCCGTTGGCCTGTACCATCGGTATTCGGTACGGTGCGTCCACATCCACAGCAGCAGCTCGCGCCCTTCGATCGTGAACATGCCGGTGGCGATACTGGGACCGTTGTTCGGCAGGTAAACGGAAACCGCAATCAGATTTCCGCTGGCTTTCATGTGGCGGAAGAAATCCAGCGCTCGATTTTTGCCGAACGGCAGGCTGGCACCGCCGCGTGCGAACACTTCTCGCAATTGGTCATAGTGCTCGTCCACGAAGGTCTCGTCCTCTTCGAACTTCACTTCCAGGCCCAACTTGATCCCACGACGGACGTTGCGCCGCGCACTGTCCTTCATCGTTCGCATTGATCGGTCCTGATCGGCGGGGAAGAGTGGAGCGCGATATGTGGGGAGAGGTTCGTTCTTGAACCGGAGGTCCTTCATAACCTGCTGGTCCAGTTCGCTGCTGATGATCTCGATATGATGCACGCCGTATCGAGTCCCCAGGAATTCGATGAGGGGTGCGACCAACTCGTCCGTGGAGACGGCATCAATATCAAACGCCGGTCCCATGCTTACTGTCTGCCACCCCTGCAATGGTGAGCCAAAAAGCCGCAATGGTCCGATGTTCGTGAGAAACCCGGGGATGCAGCCGACAATCCGGTTGGCCCGTTCGTAGACGAGGAACAGCGGCTGCCCCCTCACCGTGGATTGAAGTGAATGCATCCAGGTGACCTTGTGCGAGACTCGGTAATTGTCGAACTGCATGACCAGGTCGTCCCAGCCCTCTATCTCTTCGCGCGTAGCTTCTCGAATGAGAACCGCACTCGGCCTGCCATGACTTTTCGAGACTTCGATTGATGGGCTTCTTGCCGGGTTCAGTTTCGACACTGGTGCCGCGACCGGCTTCGCCGGCTCGGTGCCGTCTTGCCAGCGGACCAGGTCCCTGACGCCGCCAATCAGTTCGCCTAGCGCCGGAAGCGGGTCATCTCCGCGAAGCACTTCCTGCCGGGTTCCTGCCGGTTGTCGCCCGAACACTTCCTTGAGTCCCTGGAGAAGTGAAGGGAAATCGCCGGTGTAACCCGTCGGGGCTCCGCGCATGATGAAAAACAGGCGCTTTAGATCGCCGTAAAACCAGCGAAGAGTTTGCCCCGCTTTGAAATCGCTGACGGGCTCGACAGCATCACCTTTTAAAATCGACACCCACAGGGCCGGAAAATTCACGCCTAAATCAATTGCGAGCTGAAGCGAACCCCAAAATCTACCGTTCACTTCCATGAGAGATGGAGGATTGATCCCGTCATCTCTGAACTCAACCATGGCCGGTCCATGCCACTTGAAATCGGCAAGGAGCTTCTGGGCCGGTTCCCTGAGACGCTTGTCGAGAGGTACCGATCGTCGAAGGCTGCTGCTTGAACCCGTAGGCCGAGTGTCGCGCAGACGTTCATGCGCGAACCAGGCAACAACTTTTCCACGGTTGCAAAGAACAAAGACACCTTTTCCCCGACCCGGAACGAACGATTGCAACAGAGGCCAGCTTGCGCCTTTGTCATGGGACGATAGCAGTTGGCGCAATTGGTCGCTGTCTTTTGCATAGATAGGACTCTGTGTCGGAAAGAACCTCTCGCCGTCCCATTCGTTACTCCACCGTGGCTTTATTACACAGGGGAAGCTTATTTGATGAATGGCCGAATTTGCGTCATCAATGGACTCGGGAATTAATGTCCTGGGTACATTCACCCCTAATGCAAGAGCGCGCTCTATTGTAATCGCCTTATTGAAGGCCAGTCGTAACGTTTCATCCGGCGCACAACCAAGAATAATTCCAGCGTTCTCCCATGCGGGTCTGTCTGCATTGCACAACACGCAAGAGCGTTCTGTCATGGGTAGTACGATCGTGATGCCTCTGCTTATGGCCCACGCTCGCAAAGCCGCGAATGCTTCGACAGTCTGACCTTTCAGGTGAAATGCACTTGCGCAATACCGGGACCAAGCACTCAAAGACATGCGCTGATGGCTCGCGACGCTAACCTCGTAGCCTGCCCTGCCCAGCGACCGCACGCATGCCAGCGCCTGGCTCGTTTGTCCGTCCAGGATGAGAATCCGTTTTCTGGTTTTCACGCGCTATGAACGCCCCGAATTTGGTTTGTTGAACGGGTTCCGATCGCTGTTCTGGGCAGTAGCCGCCCCGATGGCAGCAATCACAAACCAAATGATCGTGTCGCTGTAGAATGGGCCCGAATTGTGGAACAGGATGTGCACGCCATAGGGAATGAAGAAGATGCAATAAGGGAAGGTGCGAACAAGCAGTTTGACCGCCAGCGGCGCGACGATCAGAAGCCCGACACCATAGATGTTTATCATGCTCAACACATAGTTGTGCAGCATGTTCTCCTGAGTGCCCCTGGACCCGCGCATCATGTAAAGATCCGGCCAATAGGGGGCCCATAGCTCTGACGGCAGAAAACCGAACCCGTAGCCAACCGGATTGTCGAAGAAGAGGCGGAACCCGTAATAGGCGAATACGGTTCGTGCTGCTGCGGATTTGTCGTCGGCCCGCAAAACGCGTGGCGCTTCGCTCTCAACGAAACTCAACAACAGCGGCCACGCCAAGTAGATCAGTATAGCGCCCACGGCGACGACGACGGCCAGCCAAATCTGCCGGCGGAATATGACGTACGCCATTAGGAAAATGATGCCGCCCAGAATTGGGGACCGGGTAGCCGCTGCGACGGAGCCGGCGAACAAGACAATCAGTGCAAGGATGACCGCCGGATCGGCCGAGTTAGCCCCAACAGTTCGAAGCCGCACCGCATGACGCACGGCCGCAAAGGCTGCAAAGGCCAGGCATAGCTGGGTGGACAGCTGGATGGGCGAGAAGGAAAGGCCAGTGGGACGCCTATCGACCATGGACGGCCTCAGTTCCTCTCTCGGAAGAGGTCCCAACGACGACCGGATATCCCACGCAATGTCGACATTCAGCATTTGCAGAAGGGCGAAGAAGGCGCTGCCGCAAACAACCGCCACGATCGCCCACATGCAAAGGCGAGCGCCGCAGATCTCCGCCAGAATCGCTGCAACGAACATGAGGACCGCAGTTTGGAAATGAACTTCCAGAAGCGTTTTGATGATGATGTCTGGTGCGGTGCGATTCACCACGCTGACGAACAGCCCGAGCAAGGCCAAGCCGGCCGCCAGCCCAATGAGCGGCAGGTATCGTCGAAGTGCTGTTTCCGCAACCGAAGGACGCGCTATCAGAAGCAAGGCCAACACAGCCAATGCTAACAAGCCGCGCAACGGAACTCCGGCCAACTTCAGCGAAGACAGCGCAACGTAAAAGGCCACAAGCGACGCGAAGACGGACAATGCCAGAATTCGCTCCCACCCGCCGTAGGTACCTTCTCCTGGCTCGGGACGTGCGCCGGCGCGCGTAAAGTTGAATTTGCGCCGGCCCAATAGCGTTGAGCCGGGCAAGGCCGGATGTCTGCTAGTAGGAGTAATAGTCTGTGCCACCGTACCGAACGCCCGCGGATCTGGGATTGAACTTGGTAACGACCGTTCCGATGATCCCGCTTCCGGGCAACCTTGAGATGGCGATTTCGAACTGGCTTCGGTGAACGCGATTTGCTTCCACGACAACCAACACCGACTCTACACTGCGGGCAAGAAGCACCGCGTCGGCAAGCCCCATGATCGGTGGTCCGTCGATGATAATCATGTCATATTGGGCAGACAGTTTTTGCAGCAGTTCCTGTGTGTAGGGCTTGGCAAGGAGTCCGACGGGATTAGAGAGCATTCTCCCCGCCGAGATGACGTCGAACTCATATTCCTGATTATGCTGAATGGTGTCTTTCGGCGAAGCGGTGCCGGTGAGCAATTCCGAAAATCCGGGCTTGTCATCTGGACCGACAAACTCTCTGACTGACGGATGGCGTAGATCCCCGTCGATGAGCAGGACGCGGCGTCCCATATTGGTCAAGCTTCGCGCAATTCCCACGGAAGTTGTCGATTTTCCCTCGGACGGACCGCTGCTGGTGATCAACAGCGTCTTGGGAAGCACGCCGCCGGCGGCCTCTTCCAAAGCGACGGCAATGGAATGATAAGCCTCCGCTTCCGCGGATGTCCGGTGCGCCAGTCGAAAATCGGTCGCTGTCAGGCCGGGCTGGACTGGAACGGCCCCGAGTGCCGGAAGATTGAACGTCTGTTCGATCTCCTCGGGCGAGCGGACGAATTGATGCATGCTCTCCCTCGCCGAACCGACAAGGAGCGCGAGGATCAAACCGGACATTGCAGCCAGCGCAAGATTCCTCGGAATATTCGGTGAGCTAGGGTTAATCGGGGGCGCTGCCCTATCGATGACCGTTACATTGGCGGAAGGTGCGCCTGACGCCGCGGCAACTTGCTTGTACCTCTGCAACAGCCCGTCATAAAAGGCTTTGTTCGTTTCAACTTCGCGTTGCAGAGTGTTGAACCCAACACTGCGTTCCTGCTCCGCCATGGCAGAGCCGCGCAATGCGTTCGCCGTGCCCCGAAGTTGCGCTTCCTGTTGCGACGCAGCCTGATATCTGCCCCGGAATGAAGACTTGATGTTTCCCGCCAGCGTCGCGATCGTGCCGTCAAGCTGCTGGATCCGGGCGGCAGTCTCACGAACGGTCGGATAGTCTTCGGTGTACCGCTGGCGATCTTCCTGAAGCTTGGCCTCGAGCAGAGCTTTCTGGGAAGCGAGCTCCTGGACGGCACCATTATTCTGGACGTCGGGCAATTGGAGCGCCGGCGTTCCGCTTACCTGGGCCCATTGCTGCTGCGCATCGATGCGCCTCGCGGTGGCCTCGCTCAGCGCATTATTCATCATCTGAGCCTGTTGGGCGCGAAGCGAACCAAGCTGCTCGCCGTTGTTCACCTGCGCGGCAATAGTTGCCGTCAGGTCGGCCGTCCGAGCGTATGTCAACATGCGGCGCTCAGAATTCTCGAGCCGGCCCTTCGCCGTCTGCAGCTGCCCAATCAGATAATGCTTCGCCTTGTCCGCAGTGGACACTTTGGTGTTGAGATTCTCGGCGGCGAGCGCATCGGCGTAAGCATTGGCCACAAGTGCCGACACCTTCGGGTCGAAGCTAGTGTAGAGAATTTGGGCCAATCGAGTGTTGAGACCGAGCTCGGCCTGGACGTTATCCTGCAACAGTGCAATCGCCTGTTCCCGCTGTTCGGATGCGGATGCTTCCGGTACGCCCAATCCTTGCTTGATCGCCGGCGAGCTTGCGATCCGCAATTTGTTGGCCACCGCTTCGGCCAGACTGCGACTGCGGACGAGATCGAGTTGCGTTTGAAGGAACCGGTCGGAATCCTGCAAACTCAACTGCGGATCCAGATCGGGATCGGCGATTACTCGTGGAGTTTGCTGTTCAAGTTGAACGGAAGCGGTCGCTGTGTACCGAGGATCCGCAGTGAAAGTGAGCAATATTCCGATCAGCATCACAGCCGCAAAGACCAAAATGGCCAGGCGCCTTTGACGATAAACAACCGCCCCCACCTGCTCGAGATGCGTCGAACCGAGAGACTGCCTTGGAGCTTGGGCAAGCTCCAGAGCATTCAAGCTCGCTGCGGACGCGGGAACAAGGTTGTTCATTTCACTCTCCGAAGGCGACGAAGCTCACTGATCAGGGAACCAGGGCAAAGATATTGAAAGAGCGCATGGTAACGACGAGGTCTCTCCACGCTGTCTTGAATTTGGAGCTTCCAATCGCGATCGTGTCTCCCGGCAGGACCTCTGGATCCGCATCCTTTCCGCGAGCAATTGCATCAAGGTCGAAACGCGCGGCGGTCCGCTCTCCGTTGATGGTTCGAAAGATGAGCGTGTGATCGAGCGAAGCAACCTGCGACGGGCCCTGCGCCAGCGCCACGGCCTGGAGTAGAGTTGTCCGTCCTTCCATGGGATAGACGCCGGGTTGTACCACGGAGCCGGCTACCGTGACTTGTCGGCTGGCAGCCAGCTTTACTGACACCGCGACTTGGGGCTGCCTGATATATTGCCGGAGTTTTCCGGTAATTTCCGTGGCCAGTGCCTCAGTCGACTTGCCGGCAGCAGTGATTGGCCCGACCAGAGGCAGAAGCACGCGTCCGCTTTCATCGACGAGAACATCCTCGACGGACAGTTCGGGTTCGCGAAATACGGTTACCTGCAGTCGATCGAGAGGTGTGATGGTTGCGCCCGCCCGGGGCGCTTGCAGATCAATCCCCGGTGCGACAATTGTCGGTTGGCCGGCGGGCTCCCTCGCTTGAACCATTGCTGGTCTTGTCAACGACGCGAAAAGCAGAAGGGCCATGAGGATGAACTGGGTCATACGCGACCTCCCTGGTTGGCGGCTGCTCATCAGCGACCTCATTCGTTCCGTCCGAGCAGAACGATTGGTATGGTCTTCCAAAGGATCAGGAGATCGAGCCGTAACGACTTGGATGCAGCGTATCGGGCGTCTAGGCGAACTCGATCAGAGTAAGGCAGTGCATGGAATCCGCTCACCTGCCACAGACCCGTCAGACCCGGATTGATGCTGCAGTAATCGGAGAAATGAGCACCGTATCTGTGGATCTCCTCGGCAACGATCGGCCGGGGGCCGACGATGCTCATATCGCCCCTCAGGACGTTAAAAAGCTGCGGTAGTTCGTCCAGCGAGTAGCGCCGCATGAACCGTCCGGCACGAGTAATGCGCGGGTCGCAATGCATCTTCTGGCACGCCGCCCATTCCTCGCGTAGCCCGTCACTCTCGCTTAGGACTTCCTCAATTGTCGCTTCGGCGCACGTGACCATCGTTCTGAATTTGAAACATGTGAATTGCAGCCCGTTCCGCCCGATCCTCGTCTGGCGGAAGAGCAACGGTCCCGGTCCGCTCAAGCGAACAACGGCCGAACAAACCACCATCAACGGCAACAGCAGTACGAGCATCAACGATGCGAGAATCACATCAAGCAGGCGAACGGATGTGCTCGGGCCGGTGCTGACACGCGGCTGCAACAATGACGCGCTAACGTGGACATCTACGGGAGCCGCGGGCCCTAAAAGGAATGAAGGAGATGCCGCGGATGCGAGGCTATGTTCCACCGAAGCATGGATCTCATTGCCGGCCAGTTCGCCGGTGTCATACGCGGTGGAACGCTCCATACTCATGCACTCCAGCGCCACGCCGGAGCTAACTCCGAGCGCAGCGATTGGGTGACGTCAGGGCCAAAACCCTGCCGTCACGAACCTTTCGCATCTCGGCCACCGACAAGTGCCGATGCCCATCCTTGGAGGAGAATCCTCCAATTGGTGGCTCCGATCACCCGTTCAGCCCGTGGGCTGTGGACCAAATGACCCGAGTCGCATTTTAACTATAAATTAACGTTTTAACGAAGGCAACTAACGTAGATTAGGAACCTCCGTACAGTTCCCTGCAGAAACATTGGAATTTCTGCGGGCCAATGGGCGCAATCGCTCTGGCGCATGATCGGCGCGGGCACAGGGCACACCTTACCGCCAAGAAATTCATCTTGGCCGCGAACTCAACCATCCTGGCGTAAAGGCGGTGAACCGGCATTTGCAAACGCTGCAGTTCCCGCAATAGTTACACCAAGTCAGCGCGAGATAAGTGCGCCCTATCATTCCTATAGGTTCGTCCGAACCGACAATCCAGCTGTCCAGCTATCAAGTAAGCAAATATTTACAATCAGCGAGCAAGCTCAGGTCCTGCGACGTCTTAGACGCTCGCTCGCCGCCTGAGGGGTGAGAACATGAGCTATATTAAAGTCACCGGCATTAATTACATTAAATTAACTGGAAATTACGGATATAATACTTCAACCGTTGATGGGTTAGCCGCCAACACGACGATCGATGCCACCGGAGCGTCGTGGATCGTGTCGAACAGCGCCAACCAATATCCTGACGCCGACACGTCGTACCTGGAGGGTTCGGGCGTCATCAACAAATATGCTTTCATCGTCTACAACGCCGGATATGGCCTGACGATCAAAGGTGGCACCGTCTGGGGCGAAGTGCCGCAGACGTCCGATTGGGCGTATACCTACAACAACTCTGCGGCCGTCAGGGTCGAATTTGCGCCCGGCGTCACCATCGACAGCTGGCGCATTGACAAGGCCTGGGACGCCATTCGGATCCAGCAGGGCTCCGACAACTTCCTGATCAACGACGTCCACATCTCGAACAACCGCGACGATGCCGTCGAGAATGACGAAGTGCTGAGTGGTACGATCCGGGACAGCCTGTTCGACGGAGTCTTTGCCGGCATCAGCCTGGGCAATGGCGACCATGTGGACGGGTCGGCGAACACGGTCACGCTCCAGAACGTATTCATTCGTATGGAGAGCTATCTCGTCAATGGCGAGATGTCGCACGGGTCGCCGTTCAAGACGGACACCGCCGCGCCGGGGACGACTCCCGACATCCGCATCATCAACTCGGTGATCGCGATCGAGGACGTGAGCCACAATGGCCTCGCCCGCCTCAAGCTGGCCTGGGAAAACGTTGTTGAATTGCACGGCAATGTCTTCCTTAACCTGTCGGATACGCCGCTTCCGTCGAGCTACCCGAAGCCGCCTGCGGGTTTCATCATCCTGGAGGGCCAGGCAGCACGCGACTATTGGGAACAGGTAGAAGCGGCATGGTTGAACAACCACGACGGCACGCCGTACGCCGACGTCACTCCCCTGCCGCCCATCTCAGGAACTGGTCCGACCCCGATTCCACCTGTCCCCTCGGAGCCCGAGCCCGAGCCCGAGCCCGAGCCGGTACCGGTACCGGTACCGGTGGCTAAGGTCCTCGACGGCACAAGCGGCAACGACACGCTCCGCGGCACTGTCGACGTGGATTGGATCCAAGGTGGCGCAGGCGCCGATTTCATCTACGGAAATGGCGGCAGCGACCGGCTGACCGGCGGCGCAGGCAAGGACAAATTTGTATTCGACACCCCGTTCGATGGCAGCATCGACGAAATCCTGGATTTCAATTCGCGGGAGGATGTCTTCTACCTGGACAACGCCATCTTCACGAAGCTGGGATCAGGCTCGTTGAGCAGCCCGCGAAAAATCTGGAGCACCAATCTCGAAGATGGCGCGGGTGCAAAAGCCAACGATTCCAACGATTTCATCATCTACGACCGCAATACAGGCAATCTGTCCTATGATGCTGACGGAAACGGGCCCGGAGCTGGGGTCGTCTTCGCGCATCTCCAGCCCGGCCTGGACCTCAGCGCAGCCAACTTCTTCGTGATTTAAGGCAAGCCTCCAGGACGAAAGTCGGGTTGCGGGTGGCTGTTCAGATTGAACGGCAATTCGGTATGGCAGCACGCCTGACCGATCATCCCGCAACCCTCTTCGCTACGCGACGGCACTCTTGAAGTTACCGCTGGTACTTGGCGCTACAGTCTCGACGCGCCGGAGCAACGGAGTGGCACCGTAGTCCCTTGGCCCGGTCACAGGGAGCGGCAGGCCGAAAGCCGACATCATTCATCCTGTGCCCGGTTCCCGGCAGGGGCTTCGCTATTCGCTTCGCGGCGCGCTAGGTTGCGACCGAGTCCGCGGCTAGGAAGACAGGATGACTCCCGACAAGGTTTCGACCCTGCTGCTGTTCGGCGCGACCGGGGACCTCGCGCACCGCATGCTGCTGCCGTCGCTTTATGGACTTCATGCGGATGGCTTGCTGCCCGATGAGTTTCGGATCGTCTGCACTGCGCGGAGCGAACTCGACGACGCGCACTACCGGGCGAGTGCGATCGAGGCCTTGAAGGAACATGTCCCTCACAATTTCTACGATCCGAAGACGGCCTTGGTCTTCTCCCGGCGGCTGACCTATGTGCCCTTGGACGCGACCAAGCCCGACGGCTTCGCCCGGCTCGCGGAGAAGGTCGACCCTGACAACGGGCTTGCCATTTTCCTATCGACCGCGCCGTCGCTGTTCAAACAGACAATCGACGGGTTGAACCGTGCGGGGCTGTGCGGACCGCGAGTCCGCCTGGCCCTTGAAAAGCCGCTCGGCAATGACCTGGAATCGAGCCGCGAGATCAACGATGCGGTCGTGGCCGCCTTCCCGGAGGAGCGCACCTTCCGCATCGACCATTATCTGGGCAAGGAGACCGTCCAGAACCTGCTGGCACTGCGCTTTGCAAATTCTACGTTCGAACCGCTGTGGAACTCGGCCCATATCGACCATGTCCAGATCACGGTCGCCGAAACCGTCGGACTGGAAGATCGGGGCGGCTATTACGACAGCGCTGGTGCACTCCGCGACATGGTCCAGAACCATATGCTGCAGCTGGTCGCGCTGGTGGCGATGGAGCCTCCGTCGGACTTCGACGCGACCTCGGTTCGCGACGAAAAGGTCAAGGTCCTCCGATCGCTTCGCCCAATCACCGCCGACGAAGTCCCGGAACATGTTGTCACCGGCCAATATGGATCCGGTGCTGTCGGCGGTCAGCCGGTCACGGCCTATGCCGAAGAGCTGGGCAATAAGTCGCCGACCGAAACCTTCGTCGCGTTGAAGGCGCATCTGGACAACTGGCGCTGGGCCGGCGTGCCCTTCTATCTTCGCACCGGCAAACGCATGGCCGAGCGGAAGACCGAGATCTTCATCCAGTTCAAATGCGTGCCCCATTCGATTTTCGCCGCGCGCGGGGCGAGGACGCAGCCGAACAAGCTCGTCATCTCGATCCAGCCGGAAGAGAATATCCGGCTGTTGGTGATGGCCAAGACACCGGGTCTCGACCGGGAGGGCATCAGACTGCGCGAAGTGCCGCTCGACGTGGGACTGGCCAACGCCTTCGCCGATGCGCGCCGTCGCATCGCCTATGAACGGCTGTTGCTGGATTTGATCGATGGCGACCCCACCTTGTTCGTGCGCCGCGACGAAGTGGAGGCGCAGTGGCAGTGGATCGACCAGGTCCGCGCCGCCTGGGATGAGGCTGGACTTGACGCCCAAACCCTATGGCGCGGGAAGCTGGGGTCCCTCGGCCGCGATCGCGCTGACCGAAAGGGATGGAGTTCATTGGCATGACTAGGCTCGACCAGCGGATCGCAGCCGTCACCGACCGGATCATCGAGCGGTCCAGGCCTTCGCGCAAACGCTATCTCGACCTGATGGCCGCCGAAGCGGAGCGCGGCATCAGCCGGCCGCGGCTGAGCTGCGGCAACTTCGCTCATGGTTTCGCCGCCGCCGGGGAAGACAAGGATTCGATCCGCCGTTTGAGCGGCCCCAACCTCGCCATCGTCACCGCCTACAACGACATGCTGTCGGCACATCAGCCCTATGGCCGCTATCCGGAGCAGATGAAGATCTTCGCCCGCGAAGCCGGCGCGACTTGCCAAGTCGCGGGCGGGACACCGGCGATGTGCGATGGGGTGACCCAGGGCCAGCCGGGCATGGACCTGTCGCTGTTCAGCCGCGACACCATCGCTCTGTCGACCGCGGTCGCGCTCAGCCACGGCATGTTCGACGGAGTCGCGATGCTCGGCATTTGCGACAAGATCGTTCCCGGACTGCTGATCGGTGCGCTTCGCTTCGGGCATTTGCCGGCGCTGCTGGTGCCCGGAGGCCCAATGCCGTCGGGCCTCGCCAACAAGGAGAAACAGCGGGTCCGCCAGCTTTTCGCGGAAGGCAAGGTCGGCAAGGAGGAATTGCTCGCTGCAGAAGCCGCCAGCTATCATGGCGCCGGCACCTGCACTTTCTATGGCACGGCCAATTCCAACCAGATGATGATGGAGCTGATGGGGCTCCACATCCCCGGGGCAGCCTTCGTCAATCCCGGCACGCCGCTGCGACAGGCATTGACCCGCGCCGCGGTGCACCGGCTCTCGGAGCTGGCGCGCAACAAGGCGCGGCCGCTGGGCCAGGTTGTTGGCGAACGGGCGATCGTCAACGCGGCGGTCGGGCTGCTCGCGACCGGCGGATCGACCAACCACGCGATCCATCTTCCCGCGATCGCCCGGGCGGCGGGGATCATCATCGACTGGCAGGATCTCAACGAGCTGTCGGCGGCGGTGCCGCTATTGGCGCGCATTTACCCCAATGGCTCGGGCGACGTGAACGACTTCCATCATGCCGGCGGCATGGCGTTCACGACCCGAACGCTGCTCGACGCCGGACTGCTCCACGATGACGTGCTGACAGCCGGAGCCGCCGAATTTGCAGCTTATGCCGGCAATCCCAAGCTTGAGGGCGACCAGCTGGTGTGGGAGGAGATCAAGGAGACCCGAAATCCGGAGATGCTTCGGCCGGCCAGCGATCCCTTCCTCGCCGACGGCGGGATGCGCCTGGTCCGAGGCAATCTCGGTCGCGCCATTTTCAAGACCAGCGCGGTCGTGCCTGAACACTGGACGATCGAGGCCCCGGCGCGGGTCTTCTCAGACCAGAATGAAGCTCTGGCCGCCTTTCAGGCGGACGAGCTCAACCGCGATGTCGTGGTCGTCGTGCGCTTCCAGGGCCCACGCGCCAACGGCATGCCCGAGCTACACAAGCTTACACCGATGCTTGGTGTGCTGCAGGACAAAGGATTTAGGGTCGCGCTGGTGACAGACGGCCGTATGTCGGGGGCGAGCGGCAAGGTGCCGGCCGCGATCCATGCCTGCCCGGAGGCGCTGAATGGCGGCCCGCTGGGCAAGCTTCGCGACGGCGATATTGTGCGACTGTGCGGCCCGCGTGGATTGCTTGAAGTGGTCGACGTCGATCTCGACGGCCGGGAAGCGGTCGCACCGCCGCCTCCGCCTGTAGGCACCGGCCGGGAGCTGTTCGCTTTCATGCGAGCGACGGCCGACAATGCCGAGCATGGAGCCTCGGCGATGCTCCACGCGATGGAGCCGATTCTTTGAGCCGAGTGATCGCGGCCGCGGACGTCGGCGGCACCCATGCCCGTTTCGCACTGGCCGAAGTGGAGGACGGGCGAGTGGTCTCGCTCGGCGAGCCGGTCACCCTCAAGACCGCCGATCATGTCAGTTTCCAGGCGGCCTGGCAGGAGTTTGGGCGCATATTGGGGACGGCCTTGCCCGACGCGCTGGGCATGGCCTTTGCCGGAACTGTCGGCGGCGAGGCGCTCAAGCTGACCAACAATCCGTGGGTCATCCGACCCTGCGCTGATGGCAGAATGGCTCGGCGTTACCCAATATAAGATCGTCAACGACTTTGGCGCCGTCGCTCATGCAATCGCGCAGTTCGGCGATGAGCAGTTCATGCATGTTTGCGGCCCTGAAGGAGCACTTCCCAAGGAGGGAGTCACCAGTATCGTTGGCCCTGGCACCGGACTGGGTGTCGCTCAGCTCTTGAAGGTGGCTGGCGGCTATCATGTGATCGAAACCGAGGGTGGCCACATCGATTTCGCTCCGCTCGACGAGTTGGAGGATGAAATCCTGACTATCCTGCGCCGCAATTTCCGCCGGGTTTCGGTTGAGCGCATCGCCTGCGGAATGGGGCTGGTGAACCTCTATAACGCCATCGCTGCGATCGAAGACAGGGCGGCGCTACATCCGGATGACAAGGCGATCTGGGCGGCGGCATTGGCGGGAACAGATCTACTGGCTGTTGCCGCGCTTGACCGTTTCTTCCTGTCGCTGGGAGCAATTGCGGGAGACCTTGCGCTGGCACATGGCGCCAATGCCGTGGTCATCGCCGGCGGGCTTGGGCATCGACTCAAGGACCGCTTCGCCACCAGCGGCTTTGCCGACCGGTTCATCGCCAAAGGCCGGTTCGAGGGGAGAATGGAGGCTATCCCAGTCAAGCTGCTCAGCCATCCGCAGCCCGGTCTCTACGGAGCCGCCGCCGCCTTCGCCAAGGAGTTTGCATGACCATCGACGCGATCATGAGGATGGCGCCGGTCATCCCGGTGCTGGTGATCGAAGGAGTGCTCGACCCGACCGCGCTGGCCGAGACGCTGGTCGAGTCTGGCCTACCGGTGATCGAGGTCACATTGCGCACGCCAGGGGCACTCGCGGCGATACGGAAGATGGCCGAGGTCGAGGGCGCCCTGGTCGGGGCCGGCACGGTGCTTAACGAGAGGCTGTTGGGCGATGCGATCGAAGCAGGAGCCAAATTCATCGTCTCACCGGGCCTGACCGAGCCCCTCGGTCGCGCGGCGATCGCGAGCGGCGTGCCCTATCTTCCCGGCGTCGCCACCGCCGGCGACATCATGCGCGGGCTCGATCTCGGACTCGACCACTTCAAATTCTTTCCCGCCGAAGCGGCGGGTGGGCTATCGGCGCTGAAGGCGCTCGCCGCCCCGTTTGGCGATGTCCGCTTCTGCCCAACCGGCGGCATTCGTCGTCGACAGCGCGCCGTTGTGGCTTGCCCATCCTTCAGTGCTGTGCGTGGGCGGAAGCTGGATAGTCCCCATCGGCGAAACCAATCTCGCCGCGATTGCCGCTCATGCCCGAGCCGCGGCCGGCCTGGCGGATCTGCGGCGGAAACGTAACGAAACCTAGGCGAATGCCGCGACGTTGGTAGCCCATGTATCAGCCGCAACTCACGCCCCGCGACCGCGCCGCGACCATTACGATGGTGGTGGCGATCCACGTGGCGCTGGCCTTCGCGCTGATCAACCTGTCGCCGCCGCTGCGCGAGCAGCTGCCGCAGGAGGTGGTCGAGATTTTCGACGTGATCGAGCCTCCGCCGCCCGAGGAAGTGGTCGTGGAGCAAATCCCGGCGCCTCAGGAGGATGCGCCGAAGGAGGAGGAAGGCGCCGCGTCCGCCGAAAATATCCGGAGCCGGGCGACCCAGGTGGTAGCGCCAAAACCGCCGATCCAGCTTCCCATCCCCCAACCCATGCCGGTCACGCAGACACCAAATACAGGCAGTGAACGCACGCAGGGCGCATCGAATGTCGTCGGACCGGGGACTGGTGCCGGCGGTGTCGGGACGGGCACAGGCAGCGGCGGATCGGGCAGCGGTACCGGCGGGGGCGGCTCCGGCGGGGTCGCGACCCGGCCCGCGGTCGTCCGCGGCATCACCAACCGCGATTATCCGGATGAGGTAGCGCGCTTCTGGCCAAGGGGAGGTGCGGTGTTCATTGCCGTGCGCGTCTTGCCCAATGGCCGGGCGACCGACTGCAAGATCAACCGCTCGATTGGAATTCCGGCGATCGATCAATGGACCTGCAAGCTGGTCGAGGAACGAGCCGTTTTCCGGCCGGCCACCGACGCCACTGGTCGGCCCGTTGCCGCTTGGTACGGCTATATCCAACGCGACGTTGGGCGCGACCGCCGCTGAACGCTGGCCTTTTCGGAGCGGTTGCGGCAATGGCCTCGGCGCAAAACGGGAGCCCGAAATGATCGAAGCCGAGTGGTGGGAATATGACAGCGTCGACGAGATGGCGGACGCCGTCGCCGGCGACATCGGGTTCATTGTCGAGAGCGCGGTCGAGGCGCGCAATGCAGCGCTGCTAGCCTTTCCGGGCGGTGAAACGCCCAAGCCGGTCTATGCCAAGCTGGCCGAGGCCCACCTGCCGTGGAAGCGGGTGACGATCATCCCCGGCGACGAGCGGCTGGTGCCGATGGACAACGATTTGAGCAACGTCCGCGCTCTGGCCAAGACGTTCCTGCCCATCGGCGCGCAGGGTCGTTCCGATCACCGGCGACATTGCCGACCACAAGCTGGCGGGCAATTCCGCCGACGCGCGACTTGCAGGACCTGCCCTGGCCGCCCGACCTCGTCTGGCTCGGCATGGGCAGCGACGGGCATACCGCGTCGATCTTCGCCGGCCCCGATCTCGACGATGCGCTCAACGCTCCCAAGGCACGGCGCGCGGTCGGAGTGCTGCCCGATCCGCTGCCCCAGGATGCGCCGGTCCCCCGAGTGACGCTGACCCGCGCGGCGATCCTGTCGGCGCGCACCATGCTGATCACCATCCGCGGCCAGGAAAAGCGCGAGCTGCTCGAGGGTGCGATCGCAGATGGGCATTCGAGCAAACTGCCGATCGGTCGGGTACTCGCCGAGGCCGAGCAGCCGATCGACATCCACTGGTGCCCGTGACCGCCTGCGGCGGATGCCTTAAGGGGTAGGAACCGGACATTGCCAATCGCGGTCGATCGTGAAATTTTGCCGGCGTGACCATGCCGTTCCTTCTTGCCTTGGCCGCTGGACGAACACTGCGCTCCCGTGGTTCAGCTAAGCTGCGATTCGGACTTTAGCTTCGGATGACCGCCATGGCCGCCGCAGACGCCGAAACCCAGTTTCGAACAGGCATGGCCATGCTCGCCGGCAACACCCTGTCCCCGGACTGGGAAACGGCCGCAGAGACTGATCGATGCAGCCGCAGAGGCGGGCTATGCGGAAGCCATCGAGCGAAGGGCGCTCCTCGAATGCAGGGGAGTGGGCCAGGCGCCCAATTGGAACAAAGCGCTCGAATCGCTGGCAATCGCCGCCGAGCGCGGCTCGCAATCCGCGGCTCGGCAGTTGATCCTGCTTGCCGACAATCGATATGAGCCGGCCGCCTCCGAACTGCCGCCAGGCGATTGGGCCGGGCTTCGGGCGCGAATTCCCATCGCTCAGCGTCTAGGCCCGGCCGCTGCCCCGGGCCGAATCCTTTCGGCGAGCCCTATCGTCCATGCCGTACCCGATTTCGCGAGCGCCGCCGAATGCCATTGGCTCATCGCCGCCGCCACGCCACGGCTCGAACGGGCGCCCGTCTATAATAATCCTACGGGAGTTGATCCCGGCCGCACCAATCAGTTTGCACCGTTCAGTTTTGCCAATGCGGACGTGGTCGTCGAGATGATCCGGCACCGTATCGCGAATCAAATCGGCGCGCCCATGGCCTGTCTCGAGATGTCGCAAGTGCTGCATTACGGCGTCGGGCAGGAATTTGTGTTGCACTGCGATTTCCTCGACCCGCAGGCGCTGCGCGAGGAAATCGCGCGTAATGGCCAACGAGTGGCAACCGTCCTCATCTATCTCAACGAGAGCTTCGAGGGTGGCCAGACAAGTTTCCCGCGCCTTCGGATCGACCATCGCGGCGGAACCGGTGACGCATTGGTGTTTGGCAATGTCGATGCGGCTGGAAGGCCGGACCCAAAATCACAACATGCGGGATGCCCGCCAACTCTGGGCGAGAAGTGGGTATTCTCGCAATGGGTGAGAGATCGAGCCCCGGGACGAGCCTGATTGCGGGAAGGCTGCCTCCCTCCCTTCGCTGCGCGACAGGAAGGAGCAGCCTGACGCTGCCCTTTCGCCACATTTGTCGCTAATGGCCCCGACATGCATTTCCTCGACCAGGCCAAGATCTTCATTCGCTCCGGCGCGGGCGGCCCCGGCGCTGTCAGTTTCCGGCGCGAAAAGTTCGTCGAGTTCGGCGGACCCGATGGCGGCGACGGCGGCAAGGGCGGCGACATCGTTTTCGAAGCCGTCCCCGGCCTCAATACGCTCATCGATTTTCGCTACACCCAGCATTTCCGCGCCCCGCGCGGCAAGGGGGAGCGGGCTCGAACCGGACCGGCGCGGGTGGTGACGACCTGGTGATCAAGGTGCCGGTAGGAACCCAGGTCCTTGCCGACGATGAGGATCGAACACTGCTTGCCGACCTGACGAAGGAGGGCCAGCGCGTCACTTTCCTCAAGGGCGGCGACGGCGGCCGCGGCAACGCCAGCTACAAGACCTCGACCAATCGCGCCCCGCGCCAGCACGGCACCGGCTGGCCGAGCGAGGAAATGTATGTCTGGCTGCGACTGAAGCTCCTTGCGGATGTCGGCCTGGTCGGCCTGCCCAATGCCGGCAAGTCGACCTTCATCAACGCGGTCAGCAACGCCCAGGCCAAGGTCGGCGCCTATGCCTTCACCACGCTCCGCCCGCAACTTGGCGTGGTCAGCCACAAGGGCCGGGAATTCGTCGTGGCGGACATCCCCGGGCTGATCGAAGGCGCCGCCGAAGGGGCGGGCGTGGGCGATCGATTCCTCGGCCATATCGAGCGCTGCCAGGTGCTGCTGCATCTGGTCGACGCCAATGACGAAGACGTCGCCACCAGCTATCGCGTTGTCCGCGAGGAGCTCGACGCCTACGGCGCCGGACTGGCAGACAAGCCGGTAGTGCTGGGTCTGAACAAGATCGACACGCTTGACGAGGAGCTGACCGATGCCCTCTCGTTGGAGCTGTCGGAAGCCAGCGGACGGAAAGTGTATCCGCTTAGCGCCGCCGGGAGCATCGGCATCGAGCCGGTGCTCGACGCACTGCTGGACCGGCTCGGTGCGAGCAAGGTTGAAGACGCCGGGCCAGGCGAACCGATCGAGTGGTCGCCCCTGTGAAACTGGCGATTACCGGCGCGACCGGCTTTGTCGGCGGACATCTGCTCGACCTTGCGGTTCGGGAGGGACATCAGGTTCAAGCCCTGACCCGTCGCCCGCAGCCGGACCGCGAAAATGTAACCTGGGTCGGCGGTTCGCTCGATCGGCCCGACAGCCTAGAGCAATTAGTCCAGGGCGTTGACGCAATTATCCACGTTGCCGGCGTGCTCAACGTCCGCGATGCGGCGGGCTTCGAGGCGGGCAATGTCGGCGGCACCGCCAACATGCTCGCTGCTGCCGAAAGAGCCGCCGTCGGCCGCTTCGTCCATGTCAGCTCGCTCGCCGCCCGCGAACCCAAGCTGTCGATGTACGGCGCCAGCAAAGCTCGGTCCGAGGCATTGGTGGAGCAATCTCCCCTCCCCTCCGCGATCGTCCGCCCGCCCGCGGTCTATGGCCCCGGCGACCGCGAAACGCTCGAGCTGTTCAAAATGGCCGCGCGCGGCCTCGTCCTGCTGCCCCCGACGGGCCGCCTTTCAGTCATTCATGTCGGCGACCTGGTACGGCTGTTGCTGGCGCTTACAGTTCCTCCCTATTCCGAACCGCTGCTGATCGAACCCGACGATGGTCGGCACGGCGGCTGGAGCCACGGTGAGTTCGGCCAGGCGCTGGGCCGTGCGCTGGGACGCCGCGTGATGACCCTGTCGATGCCGCAATCGATCCTGCTGCTCGGTGCGCGGATCGACGGGCTCGTCCGCCGCGACAAAGCCAAGCTGACCGCCGACCGCGCGTCCTATTTCTGCCATCCCGACTGGACGGTCGAACCTTCGCGCGGTGTACCGGAATCGCTGTGGCGCCCGGCGGTCGACACCGATCAAGGCCTCGCCGAAACCGCCCGCTGGTACCGCGCGGAGGGCTGGCTTTAGAATTTAACGACACTGGTCAGGTCGAGGACGACGGCGATGGCCGTGACCAACATGCCGACCAGGAACATCGTGAAACTCCAGTAGAGCCAGCTGAACTTGTCGTCGCGCAGCACCTTGCCATGGTCGTAAAGATCGGCGGTCAGCCGGCGATAGGTCTCCTCTTCCGAGGACAGAACCTTGATCATTTCCTCGACATATTCGTCGCGGTTGGCGTTGGTGTAGCTGCCGAAATACAGGATGTTGATCTTGTCTGCCGGGATCGGAACCTTGCTGACAGGCATCCGGTTGGGCCGGACCGTCAGCACGCCGAACACCGTCGCGACGAATGAGAAGGTAGTCAGCACGAGGATCGGCAGGCTTGCCCTGCCTTCGGCGATATCGCCGATCGAGATGGAAAAGACCACGAAGCTCGCACCCATCAGGATCGAAGCCTTGGTATCGGCCATGCCCGACAAGGTGATATTGGTCGTATTGGCAGCGACCAGGAGGTTGTGCACTTCTTTCGGGAAGACTCATAGTCGGGATCGCCCGGGCCCAGCTTTTTCTCACTCATCGAAATACCCCCTGCGTGGCGGAAGCCATGGACACTCCGGTTATCCATCGAAGGCAAGCCCCCGCCCTCTTTGCGCCCCATTCGATTGCGAAAGCGCGGCCTCATCACTAGGACGCCTTGACATGACCGACCGAGCCGATACCGACGCCAGGGTGAAGGCCCTGATCGAGCCGTTCAACAAGAAGGGCATCGAGGTCACCGACGCGACCCGCTTCGCCCAGGATCTCGAGTGGGACAGCCTGACGGTGCTCGACTTCGTCGCCAACGTCGAAGACGAATTCGACATCCTCATCACCATGAACCAGCAGGCCGAGATCGAGAATGTCGGCCAGCTGGTCGACGCGGTCGACAAGCTGCAGGCAGCTTGAGTTGAGCGACCTCTTCTCCAAATTCGATCCGCTGATCGAACACGCGCGAGCAATTGCTGTCGACCGGGCGTCACCGACCCGTTCAACCTTGTGATGGAGGAAGTCGTCTCGCCGACCGTCGCCATCTGCAACGGCCGCAAGACGATCCTGCTCGGCACCTATAACTATATGGGCATGACCTTCGATCCCGACGTGATTGCGGCGGGCAAGGAGGCGCTCGACGAGTTCGGTTCCGGCACCACCGGCAGCCGAGTCCTCAACGGCACCTATGTCGGCCACAAGGCGGTCGAAGAGGCGCTCAAGGACTTCTACGCCATGGACCATGCCATGGTCTTTTCGACCGGCTACCAGGCGAACCTCGGCATCATTTCGACGCTCGCCGGCAAGGATGACTACATCATCCTCGACATCGACAGCCATGCGTCCATCTACGACGGCTGCGCGCTCGGCAACGCCCAGATCGTTCCCTTCCGCCACAATGACGTCGACGCGCTGGAAAAGCGGCTGAAGCGCCTCCCCGAGGGGGCCGGCGAGCTGGTGGTCCTGGAAGGCGTCTATTCGATGCTCGGCGACATCGCACCGTTGAAGGAGATGGTCGCGGTCTCGAAGGCCGCATGGCGCGATGGTGCTGGTCGACGAAGCTCACTCGATGGGCTTCATCGGCGAGAACGGCCGCGGCGTGGCCGAGGCCCAGGGCGTGATCGACGACGTCGATTTCATCATCGGCACCTTCTCCAAGTCGGTCGGCACGGTCGGCGGCTTCTGCGTCTCCAACCATCCCAAGTTCGAGATCCTGCGGCTGGTCTGCCGCCCCTATGTCTTCACCGCCTCGCTTCCGCCGAGCGTCGTCGCCACCGCCGCGACCTCGATCCGCAAGCTGATGCACGGCAAGGCCAAGCGCGATCATCTGTGGGAAAACAGCCAGAAGCTGCACGCCGGCTTGAAGGCGCTCGGCTTCACCCTCGGCACCGAGGAGCCGCAGTCGGCGATCATCGCGGTGATCATGCCTGATCTGGAGCGCGGTGCGGCGATGTGGGAGGCGCTTCTCAACGAAGGTCTCTACGTCAACCTTGCCCGCCCGCCGGCGACCCCGGCCAACATGACGCTGCTCCGCTGCTCGCTGTGCGCCGAGCATTCGGGCGAACAGGTCGACGAGATCCTGGGCATGTTCGACGCGGCGGGCCGAGCCACCGGCTGCATTGGCTAAGGGACCGAACCCTAATAGGGGTTTCGCTCATGCGAATCGGGCGGTTAGACTGACGCCATGACGCCGGGGGAAGACCAACGGTTCGACTGGCGACGCGGCGGCGCGGCGGCGATCGCACTTGTCGCCACGCTGGTGCTGCTCGGCATGGTCGTTCTGGTGGCCATGACCAACACGGCGCGCGACGAGGCGTTGCAGGCCGAGCGCCATGCCTATGACGTGACCCTGCTGACCCGTACCGCGGATGCCAGCATCGCCCGCGCCGAGGCGGCGGTCGGGCGCTACGCGCTGGACGAGGACGCTCAAGACCAGCGGCAGCCGCTACTATGCCCAATGGCGGCTGGCCGAGCAGCAAATCTCCCAGCTGGAGCGATCGGTATCGGACGATCCCGACCAGCGGCGGCGCGTCGAGGAGCTCAGGCAGCTGTTCAATGAGCGCGGCCAGCAGTTCAGCGGCGTCGCTCGTTACATCCAGGGCCGCCAGAAGGATTATGGGCTTCGCTATTATTATTCGATTTCGCTGGGCCAGGACGACTGACCCGACGTCGGCACCAGGCTGAGGGGCAAGCTGGCGGAAATCGCCAGCGCCGAGCGCGCCGCGCTGTCGGAAAAAATCCAGGAATCGCAGCTTTTCTCGGCCGAAGCCGACCGCCTGACCGACTATCTCAGCTGGCTGGGCGTCATGGTCGGCATGTTCGGCGATTTTCATGGGTTCTGTCGCGGTCCAGGCCCTGCGCCAGAATGCGGCGTCGCGCGGCGTGAGGCCGAAAACGAGTTCGAGCGTGCGCAGGTCGCTGGAAGAGGCGGTCCGCGAGCGCACCCAGGAGCTGTGGGAAGCCAACAAGGCGCTGAAGGCCGAAGCGGTCGAGCGCCAGGCGGCCGAGGCCCAGCTTCGCCAGGTGCAGAAGATGGAAGCGGTCGGCCAGCTGACCGGCGGCATCGCCCATGACTTCAACAATATGCTCGCGGTGGTGGTCGGCGGGATCGACCTCGCCCGGCGCCGGCTGAACGGTCCGCGGCGCGAGGTGATGACCCACCTTACCAACGCCATGGAAGGCGCGACCCGCGCCGCGGCGCTGACCCGCCGCCTGCTGTCCTTCGCGCGCTCGGAGCCGCTGCTGCCCGAGCGGCGTCGACAGCGCCGTTCTCGTCGGCGGGATGAGCGAACTGCTCGACCGAACGCTGGGCGAGCGGATCAAGATCGTGACCGAGCTCGCCGACGATGCCTGGCCGGTCTTCGTCGATCCCCACCAGCTGGAAAACGCCATCCTCAACCTTGCGGTCAACGCTCGCGATGCGATGGATGGCGACCGGCAAGCTGACGATCCGACGCCGCAATGTGACGATGAATGCCAACGCCGTCGGCGACATTCGCGCCGGGGAATATCTGGTCATCGAGCTAACCGACACCGGCTGCGGCATGACCCCTGAGGTCAAGGAACGCGCGTTCGAGCCCTTCTTCACCACCAAGGCGGTCGGCAAGGGCACCGGGCTCGGCCTCAGCCAGATTTTCGGCTTCGCCCATCAGTCGGGCGGCGAGGTCGGAATCGAAAGCGAGGTTGGCAAAGGCACAACCGTTTCCATTTACCTGCCGCGAACGGATGCGCAGGCAAGCAATGTCCGCGCGCATCCCGCGATGCATGCTAGGGCGGAGGACGATATGACCGTGCCCGGCGCACGGATCCTGCTGGTCGAGGACGATCCGCGCGTGCGGACCGCGACGGTTGGGGCGCTCGAGGACCTCGGCTATGAGCCGATCGCCTGCTCCGGCGGCGCGGAGGCGCTTGCGCTGTTCGACAGCATGGAATTCGACCTGGTCATTTCCGACGTCATCATGCCCGAGATGACCGGGCCGGAAATGGTCCGCGAACTGAAGTCGCGCCGGCACCGACATCGCCGTCCTGTTCGTCACCGGCTATGTCGGCGAGGGCGAGAGCGACGACCTGGTCGGATACGACCTGCTGCGAAAACCCTTCACCGTCAGCACGCTGGCCAGCGCCGTCGCCAGTGCGCTGGCGCGACAGGCCTAACGAATCGCGCCCGATCGGAGGAGCCGCGGCAGCAGGCTGATCGCGGCCAGCAGCGGATGCCGCTTCTGCCAGGGCTTGAGTTCGATATTCGGTCCCGGCATGGCGATTGATTTTCCAGGCGATATACTCCGCGCCACCGGCATAGGTCGCGCTGGCCTTGGCCAGCCGCACCACCGACAAGGCCTTTCCCTGGATCCGCCGCCGTGCCCATCCGCCGCCAGATGTCGCCGGATCGATGGCGGCGATCGCTGCTGGCTGAAAATCGTTCGTAGCGATCGATGTCGGCATCGATCACCGAACCGCCGCGGCCTTTCCGCTCGGCGCGAAGCTCGGCCGAATAGGTCAGCGCAAAGGCCCGACGCCACCAGTCGAGCACCGGCTCGCCCTCGACCTGCCCGGCCGCGCGAGCAACGTCGGCGCGGCGCGCGACACCGCGCCGATCGCTCGCCTGTCCGCGCCGCAGTCGTCTGCCGCCCAAACCAGTCGCGACGGCTGTGCGAAGCGCGCCCAGACCGAAACGTTGCGTGTCTCGGGGCCATTCAGGCGATGGAAGTCGGCTTCGCTCAGCACCGCATATTTGGCGGCGAGCCCGTCATGCTGGAAGGGAAATACGTTGGGCGGGATCAGCGCGTTGGCGCTCGCCAGCCAGCGCCTTGTCATAGGCCGCGCGATAGTCCGAGACGATCAGGTAGAAATCGAGCATCAGCCCGTCGAGCTGCTTTTCGCGCAGGCAGCTCCCATAGAAGAGCACCGCTCGGCTTGCCCCGCCATGCCTGGCCGCAATCGCTTTCGCCATGGCTGTCACGCGCGGGTCGACCGGTTGAACGAGCTCGGCCTCGACGAGGTCGCGGATAGTTTCGGACATGGTCTCGCCCTAGGCGGCGATGCGGACGAAAGACAGGGGCTGGGCGCGGACGCAGCAGGATCGGCTTGCCCAGCCCGGCGCGAAATGTTTCGCCATCGAGGATCACCTGGCTGGAGTCCCCTTCGATCGAAATTTCATCGGCTTCCTCGACGTGAACTCCGTCAAGCTTGGTCCGGCCGAGGCGGCCGATCAGGCTGGCGAAGAAGGCGCGCAACATCGATACCGGCCTTTGTTCGACCGCGACGAACTTGAGCGGGCCCCGGCCGTGCGAGCCGACTTCGCCCGACAACAGCAGCTTTTCGAGCGTCGTGACGAACAGAGAAACGCGAACCGGCCGGTAATCGCGCCCTCACGCCGGACCTGGACGCTGAGCATCGCCGGTTCGGGTGGCAGGAAACTGGCGCGAAGACCGAACACTTGGCGAAGCAAGACCGCAATGGCGGTGATGAAATGACTGACGCTGTTGGGCAGTCCGAGCGGATAGACCCGCTCGCGGCAGTAAAGCATGATGTCGGCAAGCCCGGCTCCGCCAAGGAACATGCCGATCACAGGTTTGATGCCGGTTTCCCCGCCCGACAATGCGATCAGCTCGCGGGCGACAAGGTGCGGTGCCAGGTCGGCGCGGGCGATCGTCAGCAACTTGTCGAGCGCTTCGACCGGGTCGCCGCGCGCACCAAGATCGAGCGCAATGAGATTGGTCTTCCCGCTGGGCAATACGGCAACCGGCGGAGCGCAGGCGCCGAAATGGCCGCCATTGTGAAGCTCGGTCAAAACCGCCTGGACCGTGCCGTCGCCGCCATTGATGGCCAGCACGGCAGGCTCGATGCGGGCGATGGTCCGCATCGCCTCGCCGATCTGATCGGCTTCCTCCACCTCATAGTGAAAGATGTCGGGATGTTCGGCGCAAAAGGCGCGGATGCAGCGGCAACTGGGCGATATTGCCAGTCGACCTGGGATTGCTGATCAAGGCGATCCGCGGCCGTGACATCAGCCGACCGGCCCCACGCCAAGCCCATTGATGTAGAGCAAGGTGATGCCGACCCTGGCTGGACCGTTCCCGACGGTGAAGGCAGCCTTGGAGAAGGCTGGCTTCGGATTGAGCAGGCTGACCTTGGGATTGCGCGAATATCCCCCGCCATCCTGGCGGTCGCGCTCTCCATTGACATTATAATCATGGTGGACCGCGACTGCGTAGCGACCCGGCCCGGGCACCGGCACGCAGATGTCCATCGACTTGCCGGTGACGGGCATCTTGACCCTGCTGATCCGGCCGTCCTTCGCCAGCCAGCGGCCTTCCGATCCATACAGCGAGACTTTGACCTTGCCAGTCGGCTTCCTGAAGCCTGCGACATGGACCAGGACCGAGGGCTTGCCCGCCATACAGCCGCCCGTCGTCCGGGCGGGCGCGGGCAGCGCGAGCGCGCCCGTTGCCGCCGTCAAGGCAGCGCCGGTGGCGACCGCAAAGGGGATCGAAGATTTCGACATGATTTTGTCTTTCGGTTCGCTATAGGCACAAGCGGCGCCGCGCCCTTACCGCTCCCCCCTTTTTCGGAATCGGCCAGGCCCGACGCCCCGGTGTTGCATGTCGGCTCGCTTTGCGGCCAAATCATGGTGCCACGGGGACGAAAAGGTGCTCATGAGTTTACGGCTTGTAGATCGCTATCTCGCCCGGAACATCGCGGTTCCGCTGATCGGCACGCTGGTGCTGGCGGCGATGCTGTTGGTGCTCGAGAAGATGCTGCGGCTGTTCGACTTCGTGATCAACGCGGGCGGCCCGGTCAGCGTCGTGTGGAGGATGCTTGCCAACCTGTTGCCGGAATATTTCTCGCTCGGCATTCCGATCGGACTTTTGCTGGGCATCCTGCTTGCCTTCCGCAAACTGGCCCTGTCCTCGGAACTCGACGCGATGCGCGGGATCGGTGTCGGCTACGGCCGGCTGCTGCGAGTTCCTTATGCTTTCACCGCGGGATTGTTGCTGGTCAACATCGCCATTGTCGGCTGGGTCGATCCCTACGCCCGCTATCGATATGAAGGTTTACGGTTCGAACTGAAGTCCGGAGCGCTCGGCGCGTCGATCAAGGTCGGTGAGTTCAACGATTTCGGCAGGCGGATGACGCTGCGGATCGACCGCAGCGAAGAACAGGGGACGCATCTGCTGGGCATCTTCACCGCGCTCGACGACAAGTCCGGTACGCGCATCGCCGCCACCGCGGCAGAAGGTCAGTTCCTTTCGACCGACGACCCCGACACGATTATTTTCCGTCTTCAGAACGGCCGGCTGGTCCAGGAAGGGCCCGGCTTCGCCACGCCGCGCACCCTTTCGTTCAAAAGCTACGACTTGCCGATCAACCTGCCGGCCATCGATCCCTTCCGCGGCCGAGGCAATGTCGAAAAGGAACTGGTGCTGCCCGAGGTCTTCGCAAGGGCCTACCAGGGGGCTGCTCCAGACAAGCAGAATGAGCTTGCGGCGCGCTCCAATTTCCATTTCCGCCTGGTAGAGGTCGCGATGATGCTCATGCTGCCGTTGCTGGCGATCGCGCTTGCGGTGCCACCCAAGCGCAGCAACAGCGCGCTCGGCATCTTCGTCGGGATCGTGATGGTCGTCACCTATCACAAGATCAATCAGTATGCGGAAAGCGCCGGCGCACAGGGGCGGTTGCAGCCTGAGCTGGCGCTTTGGCTTCCGTTCCTGATCCTGGTCGCGCTAATCGCCTGGATGTACCATGTCATCGCGCATCGACCGGGCGGACAGCCGATCGGTGCGCTCGAGGCGGCATTCACGAAGCTCGGCAAGACGATCCGCAAGCTTCTGCCGCGGCGGCGCTACAGCGTGATCGAGGCAACCACGTGATCAACCTCGATTTCATGCCCTCGCGGCAGCTGGCGCTCTATGCTGCAAGACTGTTCCTGACCCGCAGCCTGGCCGTGATGGTCATGCTCGTGATGGTGCTGATGACGCTCGACCTGCTGGGCGAGTCCGGAAAGATATTGAAGGTGCCCGGCAACGGCGAGGCGGAACTGTGGCGGTATGTTTCGCTTCGAGTTCCGATACTCATATCCCGTTTCCTGCCCTTTTCGGTGTTGCTCGGAGCGCTGATCGCCTTTGTCGGCCTCAATCAGCACAGCGAAGTCGTGTCGATGAAGGCGTCGGGTTTGTCGGCTCATCAGATTCTGGCCCCGATGATCGTTGCCAGCCTGGGCGTCGCAATCGCCCTGTTCGCGTTCAACGAGCTGGTGGTCGTCAAGGCTACGCGGACGGTCAACGCATGGACCGACGCCGATTATGAGCCGATTCCCCCATCGAGCGGCATCCTGTCAAACGTCTGGATCCGCGACGGGGATGACATGGTTCGGGCCAAGATCGTCACCGGCACCGGCTCGCAAACCCGGCTGCAGGATGTCACAATCTATCAGCGAGAGGGCGGAGCGCTGGCGCGGGTGATCGACGTCGATCGGGCCGAGCAGGCGCCTGGCGGCTGGCGATTGGAAAACGCGCGGACCTACGATGCCCGTATGAACATCGTAATGCGTCAGCCGGAGATGATCGGCCTGCTGGGTGTCGAGCCGGCCCGCTTCACGCTGGCCAAGGTCGACCCCGGCGAGCGCGACTTCATCGCGCTTCGCCGGGAAATCAACGAGTTGAAGGCTGCCGGCCGTCCGACCGAAGAAGCTCGAACCGGCTGGTGGCACAAGATCAGCGGTCCCCTGTCGACGTTGCTGATGCCGTTGCTGGCGGCGACCGCTGCGTTCGGTCTTGCCCGTTCTGGCCAAGTGCTATTGCGGGCAACGATCGGAATGGCACTCGGCTTTACCTATTTCGTTGCCGATAACTTCAGCCTGGCGTTGGGAAATTACGGGGCGTATCCGCCTTTCCTCGCCGCCTGGGCGCCCTTCCTTTTATTCCTGCTGATCGGCGAGTTCGTCCTGATCCGGCAGGAGGAATAGTCGCGACGCAGCCAGTCAGGGGAACTGGCGAGCACTGCTATGCCTATTTGGCAACGCCCTTCCAACTGCTCACCGCCAGCCTGGCCACCAGCGCCGTCAAGCCGCGGTGGTTCGACTGGAAATAGGCGGACTGCCCGCTGAGGGCAGTGGTGATCCGGCGGTGGGCCTCGCCCAGTGCATGGTAAGGCAGCCCGGGCAGTAAATGATGGAGCGCATGATAGCGCAGGCCGACCGGGGCCCACAGCGCCGGCAACATTGCCGGCGGCGGCACATTGACGCTGTCGAGATATTGCGCGGTTACGCTCATTGGTTCGCCGTCATTCTCCCACAGGTGAGCGACCAAAGTGCGCACCTGGTTCAGGAGCATGACGCCCGACGCAACACCCAGGAAAATCAGGAAGGCACGAAGCGGAATGATGCCCACAACGGTCAGTGCCATCAGCGCGATCGCCCAGATGCTTGCGGCCGTTTCCTGCAACATCCAGTCGCGCTTGAATTCGCCCTCGGGTGACTTGCGGCGGAAGCGCGGGTTGATCTGCAGGCCTGAATAACGGGCAACGACCCTGTCACGCAGCTTCGGCAATAACAGCGACAGCGGCGCGAGCAGGCCGAACCGGACCAGCATGCCGACCGGGGCTAGCAGAGAGGCAAACAGAAACACCGGCAGGGTCCAGGGATGCATCAGTGCAAGCGGCAGATATTCGGGGTCTTCGGCGGTTCCGTAGTAGGGTTTCGCATGATGCTGATTATGGACGCCCTCATACATGAATGATGGCACCAGCAGCGGCACGCCGATGACCAGGTTCCACACCAGCCGGAAACCGGGAACGGCGCGCGGCTTGATATGGGTCAGCTCGTGGATGAAGCTGCCGGCGCGATACAGCGCGAGCACCGCGACCAGACCCGCCACAATCCCGAACAATGTCGATCCCGACGCCATCACTGCAAACAGCGCAGCGTAGCCGAGCAGCGCCGAGCCGAGCATGTCGGCCCAGTAGATTGCCGGTCGGGCTACATTAAGATCGCGAGTAAGGTCAGCAGCGGACCGCAGCATGGCATTGTCGTCGCTGCGCTGAACACGTGCTGACGTCGCCGCTGCAGCGCCGGCGGAAAGATGGCGGTCAAGGGTGACGGTTTTGGTCATTAGCATCTGTGCCGATTGCAGGAGATAGTGGCACCATCGTGGCGGCGCCAGTCGCGCGATTATCGGTTGCGTCTTCGCCAGAGGGCCTGCAACCCAGGAGCGTATGACCGCTCCCTTTACCATTCGCCCCGTGGCAACCAAGGCCGATCGCAGGGCATTCGTCGACTTCGCCTGGGAGGTCTACAAGGACGATCCCCATTGGATTCCACCCTTGAAGGACGAGGTCCATGGCCTGCTTGACCCCAAGAGGAACCCTTGGTTCGGGCATGGCAAAGCGCAGCTTTGGCTAGCGGAGCGCGGCGATAAGGTCGTCGGGCGGATCAGCGCCCAGGTCGACGATCTGGTCCAGGACCATATGGAGCCCGGCACCGGCCAGTGGGGCATGTTCGAGGCGCTTGACGCCGACTCAGCCTCGGCCCTGATCGCCACCGCCGAGAATTGGCTGCGCGGCCAGGCCATGGTCAGTTCGCTTGGGCCAATCTCCATTTCGATCTGGGATGAGCCGGGTCTTCTGATCGAGGGCTTTGACCAGTCGCCGATGGTGATGATGGGCCACCATCGGCCCGAATATGCCGGCTGGATCGAGGCCGCCGGGTACCGCAAGGCCAAGGATCTCTTGACCTACGAACTCGACATTCGGATCGACATGATCCCGGTCGTCGACCGGCTGATCAAGGCGGGCGAGGCGAACCCGCGCATCCGCATCCGAAAGGTCGACAAGTCGCGCTTCAAAGAGGAAGCGGCGATCATCCTCCATTTGCTGAACGACGCCTGGTCGGAAAATTGGGGGTTCGTTCCATTGACCGAGGCGGAGATCGCCTATGCCGGTAAGAAGCTGAAGCCGATTATCTACGAGGATCTGGTACGCATCGCCGAATATGACGGCGAGCCGGTCGCGTTCATGGTCACTATCCCCGACGTCAACGAGCTGATCCACGATTTGAACGGGGAGCTGTTCCCGTTTGGCTGGGCCAAGCTGCTCTGGCGCCTGCGCAAGCCCCGCACCAAGCGAGTGCGAGTACCGCTAATGGGGGTAGCCAGAGAGCTTCAAGGTGGACGGCTTGCCGGCCAACTCGCCTTCATGCTGATCGAGCATATCCGGCGCGCCTGCGTCGATGAATATGGCGTCACGCACGGCGAGTTCGGTTGGATCCTCGAGGACAACCAGGGGATGATGTCGATTGCCCAGCTGCCCGGTGCGAAGGCCAATCACGTTTTTCGGATTTACGAAAAGGCGCTTTGACCGACAGCTAGCCGAGGTGCCGGTCGAGCACGACCGAGGTTGACACCGAGGCGACCCCGTCAATCCCAGCAATGGCCGATCGGCTGGCTTCGATGCCCGCAACATCGTCGGCATCGATCCGAACTACGAGGTCGATCGGCCCAGTGACCGAATGGATCATGCCGACCGATGGCACTCGCTGTAGCTTGGGCACGATTTGCGCGCAGCGAAATCCGCTTTCGAAGCCGACCATCAGATAAGCGGACTGCCGCGCGCCGGCCCTGACGCCTTCGCGGACGGTGAAGCCATCGATAATGCCCGCGGACTGGAGCTTGGCCAGCCTCTCCTGGGTCGCGCTGCGCGAGAGGTTGAGCTCGCGCGCCAGCGCCACGATAGGCATGCGCGCATCACGCCGAAGCAGGTCGAGCAGCCTTCTGTCGCGATCGTCCAAGGCAATTTCCGTCATTCTGCCGGCAATTCCGGCATCTTGCCCAATGAAACCGGCTGAAGGAATGGGCAACTGCACGCCGACAGGAGGAATATCGGCATGACCATTGATTTCGACCGCGCGGTGCTGTTGCCGATCGACATGCAGCAGGGGTTTGACGATCCCAAATGGCCGCGCCGCTGGAACTGGCCAGTCGGACGCCAACGGACTGGCACTAATCAAGCACTGGCGCGAACGCGGTCGAACGATCATCCATGTCCGGCATGACTCAATCGTCAAGGGCTCGACGCTTCACCCCGACAGCCCGGGCAATCGGCATCGTCCCGGCTTCGAACCGCGAGGCGACGAGCCGTTGGTGACGAAGGGCGTCAACAGCGCCTTCATCGGCACCGACCTCGATCTCAGGCTGAAACGGCTTGGCGCGCGGCACGTGGTCACCTTCGGCATTTCGACCGACATGTGCGTCTCGACCACCATCCGCACCGGCGCCAACATGGGCTGGGACATGATTTTGGCCGAAGATGCCAGCGACTGCTTCGAACTGCCCGACGGCAATGGCGGGATCATTTCAGCCGAGGCGATCCATGCCGCCCATGTGGCGACCCTTGGTTTTGAGTTCTGCAAGGTCCTGTCGACCGGAGAATTGCTGGCGGCCTAGGCCAGTTCGATCGCTACTGGCGCATGGTCGGAGGCCTTTTCCTCCCCGCGCGCCCATTTGTGGACCTCGGCGCTCTGCAGCCGGTCGGCCGCCTGGGGCGAGCAGAGCAGGTGATCGATCCTGAAATCCCGCGTCGCGCGGCCATGCGCCGGCAGTATAGTCCCAAAAGGTGTAAAGCCGCTCCTCCGCGGGATTCAGCGCCCGAAGCGCGTCGGTCCAGCCTTGGTGAACGATCCTGCGGAAGGCGGCCTGGCTTTCCGGCTGGAACAGCGCGTCGTTGGCCATCGCGCGCCGGGAGAAGGTGTCTCGATCTTCGGGTATGACGTTGAAATCGCCTGCGAGCACCGCGGGCCGCTCCACCGCGAGGATGGCCGCTGCCCGCTCCCCAAGTCGATCCATCCAGCGCAGCTTGTAGTCAAACTTTTCAGTGCCGATAGGATTGCCGTTAGGCAGGTAGATGGAAGCAATGATTACCCCGTCGACCTCCGCCTCGATGTAGCGGCTATGACTGTCGTCCGGGTCGCCCGGCAGGCCGACCTGGCGCAGGACCGGCGCCCCGCCCCTGGCCAGGATCGCGACGCCGTTGAATCCCTTCTGCCCGTGCCAGACGGCATTGTAGCCGGCCGCTTCGATCTCGCCGATCGGAAGTGCCTCGTCCGCGCACTTCAGCTCCTGCAGACAAGCAATGTCGGGCGCCTCGCGCTCGAGATATTCGAGAAGCCGCGGCATGCGCGCCCGGATTCCGTTGATGTTGAAGGTGACGAGCTTCACCCCGCTTCCCTAGCGGGGCTCAATCCTCAATCAAACGGAAAAGCTGGAACCGCAGCCACAACCGGACGCCGCGTTCGGATTGGTCACCTTGAACGAGGCGCCGCCCAGCTCCTCGACATAATCGACTTCCGAGCCCTGGAGAAGTTCGAGGCTGATCGGATCGATAACCAGGCTGACGCCGTCGGTATTGGCCACCGCGTCCCCCTCTTCGGGTTCTCCAAGCTCAAACTTGTAGGAAAAGCCGGCACAGCCGCCACCGTCGACCGCCAGGCGAAGCACGGCGGGCTTGCCCTGCTTCCCGGCAATGAAGGCGACGCGCTTGGCGGCGCTTGGCGAAAGAGTCACTTGGGTCACGACAGCGAAATAGGGACGCGCGCGGGCGGCGGCAAGCTTAGCGCTTCGGTTGGCGCCCCTCGGGCGCTGATCCCCAGGATCAGCGCTTCGGGCCGCCGAGGGCGACTGCGTCCATCGAATGGGTGCCGCCACCCTTCTTCTGCATGGCAAGAAGATAGTCGTTCGACTTCATGAACGGGATCGGGTTGACCGCGCGGCCGTCGATCCGGACCTCATAGTGGAGGTGGCTGCCGGTCGAACGGCCCGTCGACCCCATGTGACCGATCAACTGGCCGCGGGTGATGCGCTCGCCCGGACGAACCAGGACCCGCGACAGGTGGGCATAGCGCGTTTCAATACCGCGGCCATGGTCGAGCTTGACCAGATTGCCATAGCCGCCGTTGTTGTAGCCGGCTTCGCTGCAGGTGCCGTCGGCGGTGGCGTAGATCGGCGTGCCGATCGGAGCGGCGAGGTCGATCCCCTGGTGGCGGGCAGCGCGGCCCTGGAAGGGATCCGAGCGGATGCCGTAGCCCGAGGTGAATTCGGCGATCTTGACCGGCTTGTCGGAAGGGACCGCAATGGCGCCGTCGGCGAGATTGTCGAGTTTCTTCCAGCTGGTGAACAATGACTTGAACGTCGGGTCGGCCTGGGTGGCGGAATCGAACGGACCGCCTTGGGCCAGCTTGCCGCCCTGCGGAAGGGCATAACCAAGCCTGGCGATCATTTCCGGATCCACTTTCTGACCGGCGATCATCGCGGCGAGGACCTCCTGACGCTGCTCAATCTGGCGGACGCGAGCTTCGGTAGCGGCGGCGAGACGGGCGATATCCGAAGAAACGGCCGCCGGAGCGGCCGTCAGGGGAGCGGAGACAACGATCAGACGGAAAGCGGAATAAGCGGACCAGCAAAGCAGGAGAACCATGGTGACGAGCATCGCCATCTGCACCGGCGCCGAAAGGCGCAAGCGGCGAAGGTGACTGCCGTCATGGACAAACAGGTCCCGCGTCTGGAAAATCCTGGTCGTCGCAATTGCCGCTTGGGTCATGGCTCCACCCAACTCCTCAAGTTACTGGCGCCGGGCACGGCAAGTCGCGCCCAGTGCAGCATTTCATCGGTTATGGAGCTCCCCAGCCCCGTCTTATCCAGCAAGCGATTGCCCTCGCCTGATGGAAGCGTGACACTGACCCGGACTGGTTAATCAATTCAACCTTAGGTTCCCCTTCATAGGGTGAAGCGCGGGGACGCTACGACGAACCGATCTCCTGACTTGCGTTAGGTTAAACATTTAACAGGAATTTAGCCGCTCATTTCGCGCCCGAATCCTTCGCACCTGCGAAAATAGAGCTTTTCACTTGGCCTCTTCCATCGCTAAAGCCTGCGACGGGCCACGCCGTCCCAACGCGGCGCGTGCTCTCTGCGAGGAGAGTTGAAAAGTGACGACGACCCCGTACCCGACCGATGCGCATTCGCATCGGCGCAAGCCAACTGCGCTGCCAATGCGCCCGCAATTTTCTTCCGGTCCTTGCGCCAAACCGCCGGGCTGGGCCCCTGAACAAATCGACACCCGAATTCTTGGCCGCTCGCATCGCAGCGCGCTGGGCAAGCAGCGCCTCAAACTCTGCATCGACCTGATGCGCGAGACGCTCGAGCTGCCGGACACCCACCGCATCGGCATCGTCCCGGGCTCAGATACCGGCGCGTTCGAAATGGCGATGTGGACGATGCTGGGCGTCCGACCGGTAACCTGCCTCGCCTGGGAAAGCTTTGGCGAGGGCTGGGTCACCGACGCAGTCAAGCAGTTGAAGCTGGATCCGACCGTGATCCGGGCCGATTATGGAGACCTTCCGGACTTGAGACAGGTCAACTGGTCGAACGACGTGCTGTTCACCTGGAATGGCACCACCAGCGGCGTGCGCGTTCCCGACGGCGAGTGGATAGCGGCCGACCGCGAGGGGTTGAGCTTCGCCGACGCGACCAGCGCGGTGTTCGCCTACGACTTGCCTTGGGACAAGATCGATGTCGCCACCTTCAGCTGGCAAAAGGCGCTGGGCGGCGAAGGCGCACACGGCGTGCTGATCCTCGGCCCTCGAGCGGTCGAACGGTTGGAAAGCTACACGCCCGACCGGCCGCTGCCGAAAATCTTCCGCCTCACCAAAGGGGGCAAGCTGATCGAAGGCATCTTCACCGGCGAAACGATCAACACGCCATCGATGCTGGCGGTCGAGGATGCGATCGCCGCGCTGGAATGGGCCAGATCGATCGGAGGCTTGACGGGCATGATCCCGCGGACCGAGGCCAATGCCGCCGCACTCGACCGGATCGTCGCAGGCCGCAACTGGCTGGGTCATTTGGCGCAGGACCCATCCAGCCGGTCGAAGACTAGCGTCTGCCTGACGGTCGATGGGGCAGACAATGAATTCATCAAGCGCTTCACCAAGCTGCTGGAAGCGGAAGGCGCGGCCTATGACATTGCCGGCTATCGCGACGCCCCGCCGGGCCTTCGCATCTGGTGCGGCGCCACCGTCGACACATCCGACATCGAGGCCCTTGGGCCGTGGCTCGATTGGGCCTGGGAGCGCCTCCAATGACCAGTACGCGTACTGATTTCCGACAAGATGGACCCCCAGGCCGCGGCGATCTTTCGCGATCGGGGGATCGAGGTCGATGAAATCGCCGGCCAGGCGCCAGACGAGCTTAAGGGGATCATCGGCCGCTATGACGGCCTCGCCATCCGCTCTTCGACCAAGGTGACCAAGGACCTGCTGGCCGCCGCAACCAACTTGAAGGTTGTCGGCCGCGCCGGAATCGGGGTCGACAATGTCGACATCCCCGCCGCCACGGCCCGCGGCGTCGTTGTAATGAACACGCCGTTCGGCAATTCGATCACCACCGCGGAGCATGCCATCGCGCTGATGTTCGCGCTCGCCCGCCAGCTGCCCGAGGCTGACGCCTCAACCCAGCAGGGCAAGTGGGAAAAGAACCGCTTCATGGGCGTCGAGGTTACGGGCAAGACCCTGGGCCTGATCGGCTGCGGCAACATCGGCTCGATCGTCGCGGCGCGGGCGCTCGGCCTCAAGATGAAGGTGGCCGCTTTCGACCCGTTCTTGACGCCCGAACGGGCGGTCGAGCTGGGCGTCGACAAGGTCGAGCTGGACGAGCTGCTTCGTCGCTCCGACTTTATTACGCTGCACACCCCGCTGACCGACCAGACGCGCAACGTCCTGTCGCGGGAGAATCTCGCCAAAACCAAGTCGGGCGTCAGGATCATCAACTGCGCTCGCGGCGGACTGATCGACGAGCAAGCGCTGAAGGAAGCGCTCGAGAGCGGCCATGTCGCCGGAGCGGCGCTGGACGTGTTCGAGAATGAGCCGGCAACCGCCTCGCCTCTGTTCGGCACCCCCAATTTCATCTCCACACCGCACCTGGGCGCGTCGACCAGCGAGGCGCAGGTCAATGTCGCGATCCAGGTGGCGGAGCAGATGAGCGATTATCTGCTGCTCGGCGGGGTAACCAACGCGGTCAACATGCCGTCGCTCTCCGCCGAGGAGGCGCCGCGGCTCAAGCCTTACATGGCGCTGGCCGAAAAGCTTGGGAAGCTCGCCGGGCAGATCCTTGGCGAGGACGTCCGCTCGGTTGCGGTCGAGGTCGAGGGCGCGGCAGCGCAATTGAACCAGAAGCCGATTACCGGCGCGGTGCTGGCCGGGCTGATGGGCACCTATTCGCAGACGGTGAACATGGTCAACGCACCCTTCCTGGCAAAGGAGCGCGGGCTCGACGTTCGCGAGGTCCGTCACGACCGCGAGGGCGATTATCATACGCTGGTCGCTGTCGAGGTCGGCACGTCCAAAGGCCCGATGCGCATTGCCGGGACATTATTCGGTAACAAGGCGCCGCGCCTGGTCGAGCTGTTCGGCGTCGAGGTGGAGGCCGAGCTCACCGGGACGATGATCTACATCGTCAACATGGATACGCCCGGCTTTATCGGCCGGCTCGGCACCGCATTGGGCGAAGCAGGCATCAATATCGCCACCTTCAACCTCGGCCGCCGCGAGGCGCTGGGCGAAGCAGTCGCGCTGGTCGCGGTCGATGGGGATGTGCCGGCGGCGGTAGTGGAAACGCTGGCCAAGCTGGAGGGAGTGCGGGAAGTAGTGCCGCTGCGTTTCTAGCGGCTTCAGGCCGCCAAGGCCCGATTCTCGCGCCACCTCTGAGTGCGGCGATCATAGTCGTCGGCCAAGGAATTGAGCGCTTCGGCAGTGTTCCCAGCAAACGCGGGGCCGTGCATCAGGGCGAGCGTTTTGGCCTCCAGTGGGGCCAGCCGGCGGATCGTCGCGCTCATCTCCGGATGCAAGCTCGAGAATCCGAACAGGTCCTCAGCGGCCGACGCCGGACCCACGATGTCACTCTCCGTCAGAGCCCCCGTCAGGCCCGTTTGCGTGAACAGGTCGCCGCAGAGGAGCGTTGCGGTCGACTGCTCGAACATCAGGCCCGCGTCCCAGCCATGCGGCGTGTGCGGCGTATCAATGTAGCGCAACTGCTTCCCACCAAGGTCGATAACCTCGCCATCAGCGAGCACGCGCGGTGCGCGATCGGCCAGGTCACCAAGGCTGACGTCGCAGCCGACCGCACCGTGCGCGACTTCCGCCCGCGGGTTGGCGTCGAGCCAGAGGTTCATCGCGCCGCATTCGTCGGCCTCCAGGTGGCCGAAGCTGATCCAACGCAGCTTCCCGGGAGCGATCAGGCTGGCCACCGCCTCATCCACCGCCGCGAACAGCCCCCGATGACCGGTGTGGAACAGCAGCGGCTCGTCCCCGCGGATGAGGAATTGGTTGAAGGCGAAACCAGCCGGAGGCGCGACTTCCGGAACAAAGGTCGAGATCCGGAAAATCCCATCGGCGATTTCGTCTATGCGCGTTGTCATCGATGCCCTCCTGCTGGCCCATTGAAATGCGACTCTAATTTGACTACACGAGATTGTGCATTTAAATTCACCTATATGTCAAGTTTAACTACACAGTCACGTGCAGTGAAAACGCGGGACTATCGTTTGGGCAAGCGAGCTGAGAAGCAGGCGCAAACCCGAACCCGGATCGTCGAAGCAGCCGTTGACCTCCATTCGAGCGTCGGGCCAGCGCGCACCACCGTCTCGCACATTGCCAATCGGGCGGGGGTGCAGCGGCATACCTATTACGCGCATTTCCCCGATGACCGGGACCTGTTCCTGGCCTGTTCCGCCCTGTCGCTCGAACGCGATCCATTGCCCGACAATGCAGTTGCTGCGGGCACTGCCGCCGGGCCGGGAGCGGGTGTGCGCCGGCCTCGGGCAATATTATCGGTGGTACCAGCGGAACGGGACATTGGTCTCCCATGTCCTTCGCGACGCGGAAACTCACGCCATCACGGGTGAGACTGTCGAATTGCGATGGGCACCAATCTTCCGCGAGGCCGGGGAAGTCCTTGGGGAAGCGCTCAACGGAAGGTCACGGCCGCTGCTTGGCATGGCTCTCGGCTTCGCATGCTACCGGGCACTGGCCGGAGAGCTGACCGCCGACGAAGCTGCGGCCCTGATGACGGACGCAATTCTCAGTGTCTGAGCAGGACCGATGCCCGACGCGCAGCGATCTTTTCTCGGTCGAAAAGGAACGAGACGGCTGCGGCAAATCGAACGCGGCATGCGAATTTCAACCGACCTAGACGCGCCCGACCTTCCTGCCTACGAGCGCGCGTACCGCGCAGAATAAGGAATTTCGATTGGGCAATGTCACCGTCATCGGCGCGCAGTGGGGCGACGAAGGCAAAGGCAAGATCGTCGACTGGCTGGCCAGCCGCGCCGACATGGTCGTGCGCTTCCAGGGCGGCCATAACGCCGGCCACACGCTGGTCGTCGGCAACGAGACCTACAAGCTCTCCCTGCTCCCTTCCGGCATCGTCCGCGGCACACCGTCGGTAATCGGCAATGGCGTCGTGCTCGACCCCTGGGCGCTGAAAGCCGAGATCGAGAAAATCGCCGCGCAGGGCCTTTCCATCACTCCCGACGTGCTGATGATCGCCGAGACCTGCCCGTTGATCCTGCCCATCCACCGCGACCTCGACGCGCTGCGTGAAGACGCAAGCGGAGCGGGCAAGATCGGAACCACCCGGCGGGGCATTGGCCCGGCATACGAGGACAAGGTCGGCCGCCGCGCGATCCGGGTGTGCGACCTCGCCCACCTCGGCGAACTCGATCCTTTGCTCGACCGCCTCTGCGCCCACCACGACCACCTGCGTGCCGGATTCGGCCGCGAGCCGGTCGATCGCCAGCGGCTCAAGAACGACCTTGAGGGAATCGCCGATTTTGTCCTCGCCTTCGCCCGCCCCGTCTGGCGCGACCTCGACGAAGCCCGCCGCCAAGGAAGCCGCATATTGTTTGAAGGCGCGCAGGGCGTGCTGCTCGACGTCGACCATGGGACCTACCCGTTCGTCACCTCGTCCAACACCGTCGCCGGGACGACCGGATCAGGTAGCGGCACCGGCCCAAGCGCGGCGGGCTTCGTGCTCGGCATCGTCAAAGCCTACACGACCCGGGTCGGCTCCGGGCCCTTCCCGACCGAACTCGATGACGAGATCGGCCAGCAGCTCGGCGAGCGCGGCCATGAATTCGGTACGGTCACCGGCCGCCAGCGCCGCTGCGGCTGGTTCGACGCGGTGCTGGTGCGGCAGTCGGTGTCGGTCAGCGGCGTCACCGGCATCGCACTTACCAAGATCGACGTGCTCGACGGGATGCAGACGGTGAAGATCTGTACCGGCTATCGCATCGGCGATACCAGCTACGACTATCTCCCGCCCCACTCCGCCGACCAGGCGCGGGCCGAGCCGGTCTATGAGGAAATGGACGGCTGGAGCGGCACAACCGCCGGCGCCCGCAGCTGGGCCGACCTGCCTGCGCAAGCCATCAAATATGTCCGCCGAATCGAAGAACTGATCCGCTGCCCGGTGGCGTTGGTGAGCACGTCTCCACAAAGGGATGACACGATATTGGTCTCAGACCCCTTCGCCTCATAAACCCTCCCCTTGATGGGAGAGGAGTCAGGTTCAGTCCCTCACCTCAAATCGGTCACCGGCCTTCGGCTTCGCCGGTTCGACATCGACCCGCTCCACGCGTGCCGCGGGCGGGCCCTTGTGCAAGTGATCAATGAGCTGCTGAACGGCGTGCTTATCGCCCTCGAGATGCGCCTCGACGCTGCCATCGGGAGCGTTGCGGATCCAGCCGACGACACCGAGCGTCTGCGCCTGCTCGGCGGCCCACGCTCGGAAGAAGACGCCCTGGACGTGGCCGGTCACGCGGATCTGGCAGGCGACGCGGGACATCAGACGGTAGCTATATCGGGTGCGTCCTCGGCTTTCATCCCGACGACGTTGTAGCCCGCGTCGACGTGGTGGATTTCGCCGGTCACGCCCGATGCCAGGTCGGAGCAAAGATAAAGTCCCGCACCGCCGACATCCTCGATCGTGACGTTGCGACGGAGGGGTGAATTATATTCGTTCCACTTCATGATGTAGCGGAAGTCGCCGATGCCGCTGGCGGCAAGCGTCTTGATCGGCCCGGCGCTGATCGCGTTGACGCGGATTCCGTCGGGGCCAAGGTCGGCGGCGAGATATTTGACGCTGGTTTCGAGCGCAGCCTTGGCGACGCCCATCACGTTGTAATGGGGAATGACCTTCTCCGCTCCGTAATAGCTCAGCGTCAGCAGCGAGCCGCCAGGGCTCATCATCGCCCGCGCGCGCTGCGCGACCGCGACAAAGCTGTAGACCGAAATGTTCATCGTCATCAGGAAATTTTCGAGGCTGGTTTCGACATATTTGCCGCGCAGCTCATTTTTGTCGGAGAAGCCGATGGCGTGAACGACGAAATCGAGAGAATCCCAACGCTTCCTTAGCTGCTCAAACGTCCGGTCGAGTGCCGCCATGTCGCTCACATCGCAATCGACCAGCAGATCACTTCCCAACTGCTCGGCAAGCGGGCGGACCCGCTTCTCGATCGCCTCGCCCTGATAGCTGAACGCGAGCTCGGCCCCATGATCGCGAAGCTGCCGGGCGATGCCCCACGCCAGCGATCGGTCGTTGGCGAGCCCCATGATCAGCCCGCGCTTGCCCGCCATGATGCCGCCCATGGGCTAATTCCCCCTTTTGTGGCGCCTTGCGGCCCCCGCATTCTGTTCTTCGGGGGCCGGCTCCTCGACCGGGAGCTCGGCTTCGTACGGCCCCTCGTAATGCTCGCCCCTTAGCGCCTTTCCACCCGGCTCGACTAGGGCGGCATTGAGTTCCGCGCCGGCGACCACGCCGAGGCCGACGACGAAGAAGAACAGCAGCGCGACCATCACGCCGGCCAGGCCGCCGTAGGTCAGCTGATAGCCGCCGAACAGACCGATCACCCGCGGAAGAAGCTCGGCCGTCGCCAGCCACCAGGCTGTGGCGATGAACGCGCCAGGCCATTTGCGGCACTCGATCGTGCGGTAGCGCGCAGGTGTGAGCGTCAGGAAGATGATGTAAAAAGTCGCGAACAAGGTCACCGCCGGCAAGATCCGGTAAATGCCGAGGCCGCGTCCCAGTCCTTCCGAAATGGGAAGGGTCTCCACCACCATATTGTGCACGGACGACAGTAGAAACAGTGACGGCGAAGGCAATGAACAGCAGGACCACCGATCCCAATATGATGGCCATCGCCGCGAGCCGATATTGCCAGAAGCTGGCGGAATATTTGACGCCATAAGCCCGGCGCAGGATGTCGCGGATCGTCTCGATGAAACTGGCTGCCGTCCATAGTCCGACCGCCGCCCCAAACCACAACAACGCCCCCGACCGCCCTTGAAGCACTTCGTCGATGGGTCCGGAAAGGACGCTTCGAACATCCGGCGGAAGGCGGCCGAGGATCGTCGCCACAGCAAGCGTCGTATCTTCGGTCAATCCCAGTAGCCGGGCAACCGCTGCGGCCAGGATCATGAACGGGAACAGGGCGACCAGTGCGAGATAGGCGAGGTTGCCTGCGTGAATAAAACCATCGTCGTACAGGCCGATCCCGACCCGCTTGGCGATGATCAACGGTCTGATTTCCTTCTTGGCGCGCTCGATCGCCGCCTTTCCAAAGCGCGCTCTCAGCCTTGCCAGCCGCTTACGCCGTTCCTCGGGCGAATAAGGATGGAGTTCCTTCATTCGAGAATGTTAAACCCCAAGCGAGGCCCGCGGGTTGCCGCCTCCGCTCCAGCCTTCGACGAACTTCTGAAGCGCTTCGTCGCTTGGCGGAATGTCGATCGCGAGTTGGACCAGCTGGTCGCCCCGGCTTCCGTCCTTGGCCGTGAAGCCTCGGCCCTTGAGGCGCAGCACCTTTCCAGAAGTTGACCCCTTGGGGATGCTGAGCATCACCGGTCCCTCTGGAGTGGGCACCTTCACCTTGGCCCCCAGCAGCGCCTCCTTGAGCGTCACCGGCAGGCTTAGTCGGATATTCTTGCCATCTCGTACGAAGAAGGGGTGGGGAGCAATCTCGATCGTCACGATGGCGTCCCCGCGTCCGCCCTGCCCTTCCTGGCCCTGGCCCGACAGCCGGACCCTGGTGCCGTCCTCGACACCTTTTGGCAGCTTGATGTCGATCGTTCGTCCACCGGAAAGCGTCACCCGCTGCTCCTTCAGCGTGGCCGCGTCGACGAAGCTGACCTTCAGCCGATAGGCGGCATCCGCTCCCTTTTGCGGAGGGCGGGCGCGTCCGAATCCGCCGAATGGACCTCCGGATCCCGCCCCCCGCCTCGATCCCGCGGCTCCGAACAATCCTTCGAACAAATCGGAAAGGTCGGCTGCGTTGCCGGCATCGAAGCCGCTAGGGAAGCCATCAAACCCGCCGCCGCCCCCGGGTCGCTGACCTGCACCGCCGCCACCGAACGGCATCCGCGGGTTGCCGTCCTCGTCAATCTCGCCGCGATCGTAGCGGGCCCGCTTGTCCTTGTCGGACAAGAGATCATAAGCCTGGGTCACTTTGGCGAAGCGCTCGGCGGCTGTTGGATTATCCTTATTGCGGTCGGGGTGAAGCTGCTTGGCGAGGCTGCGATAGGCCTTCTTGATTTCGGCCTCGCTTGCCCCGCGCTTCACGCCCAGCTGCTGGTAAAGGTCCATTCAATCCCCTTGGCTGAGCCACGTTTCGGGGCCTCGCCCGCATCCGTCAAGCATTGCGCCCTTTAGCTGAGGCTCGACAGGCCAATTTCAAGCGGGCAAAGGCCAGCCATGGCCGACGATCCCCTCGCCCTGTTCGACACCTGGTTTGCCGAGGCGAAGGATGCCGAGCCGAATGATCCGGACGCGATGGCGCTGGCGACAGCCACAGCCGAAGGCCGACCCTCGGTGCGCATAGTCTTGCTGAAGGGCTTTGGACCGCACGGCTTCACCTTCTACACCAACGCCGAGAGCCGCAAGGGCGAAGAGCTTGCCGGCAATCCCCAGGCGGCGCTGTTGCTCCACTGGAAATCGCTGCGCCGCCAGGTACGGATCGAAGGGTCCGTGAAAGAGGTGAGCGGCGCCGAGGCCGATGCCTATTTTGCCACGCGCACTCGGGATTCCCAGCTTGGCGCCCTTGCCTCGCTTCAATCCCGTCCGCTCGACCGGCGCTCGACCTTCGAGAACCGATACGAAGAGGCCAAGTCGCGCTTCGCGGGACTCGACGTACCCCGCCCCGAACGCTGGACCGGCTATCGCCTGACGCCCGACCGGATTGAGTTCTGGACGGACCGGCCCCACCGCCTGCATGAGCGCCGCTTGTTCGTCCGCGCTGGCGACGGCTGGACAGAGGGCCTGCTCTACCCATGACCGGCGCCCATCATCACCACCACCACCGCCACCACGGGAACCACCGCGGCCATGCCGCAAGCGAACGTGCCCAGCTGACCAGCCGCGCGGCGATCGCCAGCATTTCGATGGCTCTGTTCCTCGTCGGGCTCAAGACCTACGCATCCTGGACAACCGGATCCGTTGCGATGCTTGGCAGCCTCGCCGACACCGCGCTCGATCTGGTCGCCAGCCTGATCACCTTCTTCGGCCTCCGCTGGGCGGCCATGCCGGCCGACGACGAGCATCGCTTCGGCCACGGCAAGGCCGAGGCGTTGGCCGCGCTGGTCCAGGTCATCCTGATCAGCTTTTCCGCGCTCGCCATCGCCTGGCGCTCGTTCGACCGATTGCGGAGCGGCGAGCCGCACCCAGGGGCTCGAGCTCGGCATAGGGGTCTCGGTGATCGCGATGGTCGCTACCTTCGGCCTGCTCGCCTACCAGCGCTACGTGATCCGCAAGACGGGCTCGGTCGCGATCATGACCGATCATGTCCATTACCAGACCGACGTTCTGCTCAACGTGTCGGTGATCGGCGCGCTGGTACTCGACCAGCTGCTGGGCTGGCGTCTCGCCGACCCCTTGTTCGGCTTCGCCATCGCCGCTTGGCTGCTCTACGGCGCCTGGAGCGCGGCAAGCCATTCGGTTGATCAACTGATGGACCGCGAATGGCCCGATCAGGAACGGGAGGCATTTCTCTACGCCACCGGGGATTATCCCGAGCTTGCCGGTCTCCACGACCTGCGTACGCGCACCTCGGGCGCCCATCGCTTCGTCCAGTTCCACGTCTGGGTGCCGGGCACCTGGACGGTGGCCGAGGCGCACCGGAAGATGGACGCTGTCGAGGAGAAGCTGCAACAACGCTTCCCGGGCACGGAGATCATCATCCACCTCGACCCCGAAGGCCATACCGACCGCGAGGGGATATTGCCGCAACATCTGACGGAGAGCGCGCGATGACGCCCCTTCCCTTTTTCCAGGTCAACTCGTTCGCCAATGCCCCGTTCACCGGCAATCCCGCCGCGGTCATGCCGCTCGACCACTGGCTCGACGATGCGACAATGCAGTCGGTCGCAGCCGAGAATAACCTTAGCGAAACCGCCTTCACCGTGCCGAGCGAACGCGACGATGCCGATTACGAACTGCGCTGGTTCACCCCTTCGACGGAAGTGCCGCTATGCGGGCATGCCACTCTGGCCGCGGCGCATATCCTGATCAAAGGGTCGGAGATTCGCTTCTCTACCAAGTCAGGCATCCTGACGGTAAAACGCGATGCCGAGTTGCTGCAGATCGAGTCTCCCCGCCTCCACGCTGCGGGCGGGTGATGTGCCCGGGCTGCTTGAAGCGCTCCGGCTCGGCCCGGCGGAAACCTATATCGGGGAGGGTGCCGAGCCGGCCGTGATCGTCCTCCTAGACGACGAACAGGCGGTTCGTTCGGTCAAGCCTGACTTCAAGGCTCTTGAGGCGCTCAACTTGTTCCTGGCGATCGTCACCGCTCCGGGCGACGAACAGACAATCGCCAGCCGAGTCTTCTGCCCGTCCGTCGGCATCGACGAGGACCCTGTGACCGGCGCCGCCCACGCCGCGCTCGTGCCATTCTGGGCGGACCGCCTGGGACGCACCCGCTTCACCGCACTGCAAGCGAGCCTCCGGAGCGGCATCATCGATTGCGAATTGCGAGGCGACCGAGCCATTCTCGGCGGCCATGCTGTGACGGTGATCGAGGGCCATTTCCAGATTTAAGCCGCGACCGCCTCGTCGCTCACCGCGGCCTCGGTCGCCACAATGGTGCCACCGCCGAGAAGACGGTCGCCGTCGTAGAAGACGGCAGACTGGCCTGGCGCCACGCCATATTCGGGGTTGGCGAAGCTCAGGCGTTCTCCGTCCCAGCTGCCGGCCACCGGCCGCGCCAGGCTACGGACCTTCGCCTCGACCTGCTGTCTGATCTTCGGCGAGCCAGTTGATGCCTTCGACTTGCGCGGCGCCCACCGCCAGCGCCCGGCGCGGGCCGACTACCAGCCGCCGTTCCTCGGGTTCGATCCGGACGACGTAGAGAGGCTCGGGCTGGCCGCCGACCTCGATCCCGCGACGCTGGCCGATGGTGAAGTGGACCACGCCGTTGTGCTGCCCGATCACTCGGCCTTCGACATCGACGATTTCGCCCGGCGCGGCGGTTTCGGGCCGCAGCCGCTTGACCAGCGCCGGCATAGTCGCCGTCGGGGACGAAGCAGATGTCCTGGCTGTCGGGCTTGTCGGCCACGATCAAGCCCTTCCTCAGCCGCCAGCTTGCGCACCTCGCTCTTCGGCAAATCGCCAAGCGGAAAGCGGAGGTATTCGAGCTGGTCCTGGGTCGTGCCGTAAAGGAAATAGCTCTGGTCGCGCGACGGATCGCGACCCTTCCACAGTTCGACCCGCCCTTCCCGCGCAACCCGGCGAACATAATGGCCGGTGGCGAGGCAGTCGGCCCCAAGATCGCGGGCGAATTCTACCAGGTCGACGAACTTCACGCCCTGATTGCATAGCGAGCAGGGCACGGGCGTGCGCCCGGCGGCATATTCGTCGGCAAAGCGGTCGATCACGCCGGTGCGAAAGCGGCTTTCATAGTCAAGAACATAGTGCGCGATACCAAGCCGATCGCAAACTGTCTTGGCGTCGTAAATGTCCTGCCCCGCGCAGCAGGAGCCCGAGCGTTTCGCCGCCTCGCCATGATCGTAAAGCTGGAGTGTTACCCCGATCACTTCTGCGCCCGAGCGCGCAGCGAGAGCCGCGACGACGCTGCTGTCGACGCCGCCGGACATCGCCACGACAATCCGCGCCGAGGCGGCATCCTGAAGGTCAAAATGGGGAAACATGTCGGCGGCTCTTTACTCGAAATTCACCCTGTCCGGCTAGACCGGCCCTACCCAAATCGGGGCGAGGGGGCGGTCATTGGCGCGATTCGAGGGCAATCTTAAGGCGGCGGGAGAAACGAAGCTCGATATCGACGAGCTGCTTTCCGTGCTGTCATCGAGCTCCAACCTGGGGCGCGAAGAGCGGCATGACGCAATCGCCTGTTTCCTCTCCGTCAGCGAGGGGTGGAAGGACGCCAGAGACACGCTGAAAGGCGCCTTCGCAAGCGTCCCGCGGCCGTCATGGTTAAGGGAAAGTAAGGAATGATGAAGCAGAAGGTTACCGTTGTGTTTCAGACCTTCTCAACGGCCTTCGGTTAAATACTGGCCATCGACAAAAGTTTAACGCGATTGAGGTTTAGATGCTCGAGAATCAGAAAATTCGGCCCGCGCAGGTGATCGGACCGCTTGGCGAACCGCTGACGCTCGAATTCGCTTCCGCCGCCCTCGACCACCCGCTGGGTCGTGCGCCGCAAGGCCGAGGTCGTCGCGGCCGTTGCCGGTGGATTGCTGTCGGTGGATGAGGCCTGCCAGCGCTATACTTTGAGCCTTGAGGAATTCACCGGCTGGCAACGCGCCGTCGATCGTTCGGGAATGCCCGGCCTTCGAGTCACGCAGAATCAAACATTATCGCGACCAGTACGAGCGCCAGCAGCGCTACTGATCAGGTCCGTCCCCTAGGACCAAACCAGGAGAGGGTTCCGCCGCAAGGCGGAACCCTTTTCGCATTCGTTTCGTTTCCGACACTAGACACGGGCATCGCTTTGCCGGAACTACATGCCCGCATCGCGCGTCTCTGATGCCGGAAGGCACCCCGCGTTTAATGGAGTGGCCACGAACAGGAGGAACGAAAAATGGGTATCATTATTTGGCTCATCGTCGGTGGTGTGGTGGGCTGGCTTGCCAGCCTGATTATGCGCACCGATGCCCAGCAAGGCATCCTCATGAACATCATCGTCGGGATCGTCGGCGCGGTCCTTGCCGGATTGATCCTCGGCAAGGGCAACATCAATCAGGGGTTGACGGTCGAAACCTTCCTCTGGTCGCTGCTCGGTGCGGTGATCCTGCTGGCAGTCGTCAATCTGGTCCGCCGCGGAAGCGTGCGCTAACCTGCGAAGACGCTATATGAGGGGCCGCCAGGAGACATCCCGACGGCCCCTTTTTCCTTGGCCGCGTTACTGAAGCTCGAAGCTCATCGAAACATTGACCTGCAACTGCTGCGTGCCGGGATCGATCTCGGTCTTTGCCGCGGCCCCGACCTGCATCGCATCGCGGGCATAGGCCATTGGCATCGGCGGCGGGACATAGGCACCGCTTTCGCTCACCGACAGGATCCTGACCACCCTCTTGCCGAGCGCACGGGCGTAAAGCTCGGCGCGAGCCCGGCCTGAAGCGACCGCCTTGATGCGTGCCTCGTCATAGGCCTCATCGGGCTTGTCGATCGTGAGATTGGGCCCGCTGATCTGGTTCGCGCCCTCTGCGACCAGCGCATCGAGGATCGAGCCGGTGCGCTTCAGGTCTCTGAATTTGACATTGACGGTATTCGTCGCGCGATAGCCGGTCAGCCGCGGCGGGCGGTTATTTTCATAATGATATTCGGGGTTAAGGCTGATCGACGACGTCTGGATATCCTTGTCGGCGATGCCGGCCCGCTTCAGCGCAGCTCGCACCCGCTCCATCCTCGCCGCATTCTCCTCGATCGCGGCGGTCGCGGTCGGCTGGAGCGTCTGGACCCCGGCCGAGATGACCGCAAGGTCAGGAACGCGCGTCACTTCGCCGGTCGAGTTGACGTCCAGCCTCGTGCCGGCCAGCACCGGGGCGGTAGCAACCGCTTGGGCCATCGCGCCCGCAGGGACGGCCGAAGCGCCCAGCGCAAGCGCCGCCATCAACATAGTTCGCATCACTACCTCCCGCCAATAAAAAAGGGCCATCGGCGCATCGTGATCGACCGGCGATGGCCCCAATATGAACGACGAGAGAGGTCTCAGCGGCGGCGGCTCAGTACCAGCCGGTAGACCAACAGGATAAGGAAAGCTCCAACAATGGCAGCTACGAAACCGGCGGCCTCGCTCTCGTCATACCAGCCCACTGCCTTGCCAAGGAAACCGGCCAGCAAAGCGCCGGCGATTCCCAGCAATATGGTGACGATGCAGCCCCCGGGGTCCTTGCCGGGCATGAGTAGCTTGGCGATTCCGCCCGCAAGCAGGCCGATGACGATCCAGCCGAGGATTCCGTAACTTTCGATCATCCTTTTCTTGCTCCCTGTGTTAAATGACGCGGCCGCTCAGCTTGCACACGCTCGTTTCACTATTGCAACAACGCGCGTCCGTGTAACGGGTGCCGCCGTTGGTAGAAAAAGCCTTTTCAGCGGCGGCGCGGGCAGTGCAGTTGCATGGGGTGACTTATTTGGGTAATACAGCGCTTGCAGCGTGGATTGCTGCCGCTTGTTACGATGGATGGCGGGAAGAATGCGGCCTATGAACCGGGAAACCACTTTCGCGAGCTCCGACACGCTGGTCGTGGTAGATCGCTCACGGCGCCGGCGGAATATCATTATCGCCGCCGTGGCCGTCCTTGCCGCCGCGCTGATCGCCTTCTTCATGTTCGGAGGCAAAAGCGAGGAGCAGGGCGGCGGGACTGGTGCCGCTGCGCCCGGCGGGCGCGGCCAAATTCCAACCGTGAGCATAGTTGTGCCCGGCCAAAGCCAAGTCGCGCGGGTCCTCACCGCCTCGGGCGCGCTCGCCGCACGGCGCGACCAGGCAGTCGGTATCGCGGGCGAAGGCGGAATGGTCCGAGCGGTGCTGGTCGATGCCGGTACCTGGGTCAGCCAGGGCCAGGTGCTCGCCACCATCGATCGTTCGGTCCAGGCGCAGACAGCGGCCCAGCTGGCAGCGCAGGTCCAGGTCGCGCGCGCCGACGCCGCGCTCGCCCAGAATGAGTTTGAGCGCAGCCAGTCACTGGTCGGCCGCGGCTTCTGTCGCAAGGCGGATCTCGACCGCAAGCGGGCCGCGCGCGATGCGGCCAACGCCCGGATCCGGGTCGCCGAAGCCCAGCTTGGCGCGACCCGGGCGCAAATCGGCCGCCTGGACATCCGCGCCCCGACGAGCGGCCTGGTTCTCGCCCGGAGCATCGAGGTCGGTCAGGTCGTCGGCCCGGGCACAGGCGCCCTGTTCCGGCTTGCCAAGCGGCGGCGAGATGGAGATGCGCGCGCAGATGTCGCAGCAGGACCTGGCGTTCGTTCGGACTGGAATGGCGGCCTCGGTGACCCCGATCGGCGGCGATCGCAGCTTCGCCGGCCAGGTGTGGCAGGTCGCGCCGGTGATCGACCCGCAGAGCCGCCAGGGCGAGGTGCGCATCGCCGTGCCCTATGACCCCGCAATCCGTCCCGGCGGCTTCGCCGAGGCGCAGATCGAGGCGGGCGGCACGACGGCCCCGCTGCTGCCGCAGAGCGCGGTGCTGAGCGACGAGAAGGGCAATTATGTCTACATCGTCACCGGCAAGAACGAGGTCGAGCGGCGCGACGTCAAGATCGGGATCGTCGACGACCAGGGCGTGACCATCGTCGAACGGCCTCTCCGGCCAGGAGTCGGTGGTGCTTTCGGCCGGGCCGTTCCTCAATCCCGGGCCAAAAGGTCGCGCCCAGGCGGCTGGCAGCCCGCTGACGCGGATCAAGCGTATTAGCGAAGGCATGTCTTAGATGAACTTCCGCAACATCTCGTCCTGGTGCATCCGGAACCCGGTCCCGCCGATCGTCCTGTTCATCGGGCTGATGCTGGCCGGCCTCGTCGCGTTCATGGGCATGGACGTCAACAACAATCCCGGACATCGACTTCCCGGCCGCCGAGGTCACCATCTCGCAGCCCGGCGCCGCGCCGACCGAGATGGAAAACCAGATCACGCAGAAGGTCGAGGCGGCGGTCCGCGCGCGTCGAACGGCGTCGATGAGATCAACAGCTCGGTCCGCGAAGGCAACAGCAGCACCTTCGTCCAGTTCGAGATCGGCACGCCCGACCGACCGCGCGGTCAACGACGTGCGCGACGCGGTCGGCCAGATTCGCAGCGACCTGCCCGAGGGCATCCTCGAGCCGCAGGTCAACCGGGTCGACATCGCCGGCGACCCGATCCTCTTTGTCGCGGCCGAAACCACCGACATGACGCTCGAGCAGCTCAGCTGGTACGTCGACAATACGGTCTCGCGCCGTCTGCTCGGCGTCGAGGGCATCGCCGCCGTCTCGCGCGAGGGCGGGGTCGATCGCCAGATCCGCGTCATCCTCGATCCCGCCGCGCTCCAGGCGCAGGGAATCACCGCCGCGCAGGTCAACCAGCAGCTTCGCCAGACCAATCTCAACGCCGCCGGCGGCCGCGCCGAGATCGCCGGCTCCGAACAGTCGGTGCGCGTGCTCGGCAACGCCGCGCACCGCCTATGACCTGTCGCAAACGCAGATCGTCGTTGGCAGCGGCCGCACCGTCCGGCTGGCCGACCTCGGCGAGGTCAAGGACGCCTATTCGGAGCAGCGCACCATCGCCAAGATGAACGGGCGGCAGGTGATCAGCTTCAACGTCCAGCGGTCCAAGGGCGCGTCCGAAGTCACCGCCTATGACGACGCGTGGGAGGAATTGCGCAAGATCGAGAAGGAGGATCCGCGGATCCGCTTCATCGAGATCATCAACCAGGTCGATTACACCAAGGAGCAATATATCTCGGCGATGGAGGGCCTGATCGAGGGCGCCATCCTGGCGGTGTTGGTCGTCTTCCTGTTCCTGCGCGATTGGCGCGCGACGGTCATCTCGGCGCTGGCCATCCCGCTGTCGGCGATCCCGACCTTCTGGTTCATGGAGCCTGATGGGCATCACCCTGAACTGCCTGTCGCTGCTGGCGATGAGCCTGGTCGCGGGCGTGCTGGTCGACGACGCGATCGTCGAGATCGAGAACATCGTCCGCCACATGCGCATGGGCAAGAGCGCCTATCAGGCGTCGATCGACGCGGCCGACGAGATCGGCCTGGCGGTGGTCGCCACCACCATGTCGATCGTTGCGGTGTTCCTGCCGGTCGCGCTGATGCCCGGCATTTCGGGCCAGTTCTTCAAGAGCTTCGGCTACACCGTCGTCATCTCGGTGCTGATGAGCCTGTTCGTCGCGCGGATGATCACGCCGCTGATCGCGGCCTATTTCCTGCAAGGCCCATGGCGTCCAGCCGCATGCCGCCGGCAAGGCCATGGAGCGTTATCTCGGGATCCTGAACTGGAGCCTCAACACCGATAAGGCGGAAGCCTATCGGCGCCGGCACCCCGGTTTCATCGGCGGCGTGCTGTCGCTGTTCCGCGATCACCGCTTTGCCATGGTCGGTGCGGGCCTGGCGCGCATTCATCATCCAGATCGGCTTGTTCATGACGCTGCCGATGTCGTTCCAGCCGCCGCTCAACCTGGACTTTTCGCGGGTTCGCATCGGCATGGCGCCGGGCACGACGCTGCGACCAGACGGCGGACGGTCGCCGACCGCGCCGCGGCGATCATCGAGCAGGACCCCGCGGTCGACCGCGTCTTCCAGCGCATCTTCGTCGGCTCGGGCTTCATCAACATCGTCCTCAAGAAGGACCGCGAGGTCACCTCGACCGAGTTCGAGCGCGGCCTGACGCCCGCAGATTGCGGCGATCCCCGACGCGCAGGTCAATTTCCTGAGCCAGAGCGGCGGCGGCCCGGGCAGCGGCGGCCGCGATATCACGCTCTACCTCGGCAGCGACGATCCGGAGCTGCTGCTGGCGACCGCGAACCAGGTCGTCGACGAGATGCCGGGCTGCCGGAGCTTCGCGCACCGCGCGTCCAGGGCGACCTGGTTCGGCCGGAGATCATCATCAAGCCGCGCTTCGACCTCGCCGCCGACCTCGGCGTCACGACCACCGCGCTGAGCCAGACGATCCGCATCGCGACGCTCGGCGACATCGCCCAGAACAGCGCCAAATTCTCGCTGGCCGACCGCCAGGTGCCGATCACCGTGTCGCTCGCCGAAAGCTCGCGGCGCGACCTTGCGACGCTCGAGAACCTGCCGGTGCCGACCGTCGAACGGCGGCTCCGTGCCACTGAAATCGGTCGCCGAGATCGGGTTCGGCTCGGGCCCGACCACCGTCCAGCGCACGAACCAGATCCGCCGCATCGCCGTCGGTGCCGATCTTGCGCCGGGCTTGGTCTCCGGCGACGCATGGAAGAAGATCAACGAGCTGCCGACGGTGAAGAAGTCTGCCCGACGGGGTGTCAGAAGCTCGAGCTTGGCGACAGCAAGTGGCAGGCCGAGCTGGTCTATTACTTCATCGATCGCCCTGGCGTCGGGCGTGCTGCTGGTGTTTGCGGTGCTGGTCCTGCTTTATCGCCGCTTCCTGTCACCGCTGGTCAACATGGGCTCGCTGATGCTGGCTCCGCTGGGCGCGGCCATCGGCCTGCATCGTGACGGACAACCCGGTGTCGCTGCCGGTGCTCATCGGCGTGCTCATGCTGTTCGGCATCGTCGCCAAGAACTCGATCCTGCTGGTCGATTTCGCGGTCGAGATGATGGATCACGGCATGCCCAAGAATGAGGCGATCTACGAAGCCGGTCACAAGCGCGCGCAGCCGATCGTGATGACGACGGTGGCGATGGTCGCCGGCATGGTGCCGATCGCCATGTCGCTAACCGGCGACGGCAGTTGGCGCGCGCCGATGGGCGTGACGGTGATTGGCGGCCTGATCTTCTCGACCCTGCTGACGCTGCTGCTCGTCCCCGCCTTCTTCTCGATAGCGGTCGATATCGAGCATTGGATCGCGGCCAAGTTCAACCGGCTCGTCGACAATGGAGAGGCGCACAAGCCGATGGACGAGCCGATCCCCGCTCCGGCGGAGTGACATCGTCCACCGTGCGGCTAGAGTGGCGGCCATGAACGCGCCGCCACCACCAGCGCTCGCACGCTTCAATCCGGTCCAGCCGGGCACGGCCGGAATGAAGGCCGCGGCGACCGGGCTGCTGCTGGTCATGGCGGCAGTGTTCATCGCCGCCCGCCAGTTCGAGGCGGCATTCCCCTGGCTCGGCTATGTGAAGGCGTTCGCCGAGGCGGCGATGGTCGGCGGCCTGGCCGACTGGTTCGCGGTCACCGCCCTGTTCCGCCACCCGCTCGGCCTGCCCATCCCCCACACCGCCATCATTCCGCGCAACAAGGACCGGATCGGCGAAGCGCTGGCCAATTTCCTACGGGAGAACTTCCTCATCGCTCCGGTGGTCGCCCGGCGGATGCGCAACATCGATCTGGCCGGCGCGGTCGGCCGTTTCCTCCAGGCGCCGCACGGACAGGAGACGCGGATTCGGCGTGGCGCCAGCCGACTGATCGCGGACCTGTTCGAAAGCCTCGACGACGAACGGCTCGGCGGCCTGGTCAAAAGCTCGATCGCCAATCGGATCCGCAAGATGGAGGTGTCGCCGTTGCTTGGTCACGCGCTCGCCAGCGCGATCAACGAGGATCGGCATGTCCCGATGCTGGAGGCGGCGATCCGCTGGATGGCGCGCGCGCTTGACGCCAATGAGGGGCTGATCCGGGACATGGTCCACAAGAGGGCCAACTGGGTGCTGAAGCTGGCCGGGCTCGACGCCAAGCTGGCCGATGCGATTGTCGACGGGCTGCGCAAGCTCAGTGCCGACATGCACACCGATCCGGCGCATCCGGTGCGGGTAAAGGTGGAGGAGGCGCTGGCCCAGCTCGCGAACGACCTTCAGACCAAGCCCGAAACGCGCGAGCGAGTCGAGGCGATGAAGGTCGAGTTGCTGGACAACAAATCTGTATCGCTATGGCTGGATGCGCTGTGGCAGAGGGGGCGCGAGGCGATGATCCGCGCGGCGCGCAATCCCGATGCGGCGATGGCAGGCAAGCTCGGCGAGGTGCTCCAATCGATGGGGCAGAGTCTGGAGCAGGACCCCCGAATGAAGGGCGCAATCAACATGTTCGCCCGCCGCGCCGTGTCAGGAATGGCGGCGAGCTATGGCGGATCGATCGTGAAACTGGTCAGCGAGACGGTCCGCCGCTGGGACGCGCAGACCATCACCAACCGCCTCGAAGCCGCGGTCGGCCGCGACCTTCAATACATCCGCATCAACGGCACGCTGGTCGGCGGAATGGTCGGGTTGGTGCTGCACGGGCTGGATGCGCTCTAGCCTGCGCTCACCCGTTCGATCTTCGCACCCACCGCACTGAGCTTTTCTTCCAGTCGCTCATAGCCACGGTCGAGATGGTAGACGCGCAGCACTTCGGTATCGCCATCGGCGGCGAGGCCGGCGAGGACCAGGCTCATGGAGGCCCGCAGGTCGGTCGCCATGACCTGGGCGCCGGTCAGGCCCTCGACCCCATGGACGATGGCGGAGCGGCCGCGGACGTCGACACTGGCGCCCATTCGACGCAACTCGGGGACGTGCATGTAGCGGTTCTCGAAGATGGTTTCCTCGAGGAAGCTCTCGCCCTCGGCCATCGCCAGCATCGCCATGAACTGGGCCTGCATGTCGGTCGGAAATCCCGGATAAGGCGCGGTCGAGATGGCGAGCGGCTTCAGCGGTCGGTCCGCAGTGACCTTCATCCCCTGTTCGGTCATCTCGATCATTAATCCGGTAGCGGCCAGTGCGTTGGTTATCGCCAGCATGTCGGCAGGACGAGCGCCGACCAGCTCGATCGAGCCGCCGGTGATCCCCGCAGCGCAGGCATAGCTGCCTGCTTCGATCCGGTCAGGCATTACCTCGTAGGTGCAGCCGTGGAGCCCTTCGACTCCATCGATGATAAGGTGCGACGATCCGATGCCTTCGATCTTGGCGCCCATCGCGACCAGCAGCCTGCACAGGTCGACGATTTCCGGCTCGCGGGCGGCATTGAACAACTGGCTGCGGCCGGTTGCCAGCACAGCCGCCATCAGAGCGTTTTCCGTCGCGCCAACTGAAACTACGGGAAAGCTGTAGTCGCCGCCGGGCAGGCGTCCCTTGGGCGCCGTCGCTTTCACATATCCTGCGGTCAGCTCGATCTCAGCGCCCATGCATTCGAGCGCTTTCAAATGAAGGTCGATCGGCCGGTCCCCGATGGCGCACCCGCCAGGCAGCGACACGGTGGCTTCGCCGGCACGCGCGAGCATCGGCCCCAGCACCAGGATCGATGCCCGCATTTTTCGGACCATGTCGTAGGGCGCGACGGTTGATGCAATCTCGCTCGCCTCCAGTGTCATCCGCCGGCCGACCTCACCCTTCTTCACACCCGCTACCTTGGTCGAGACACCGAGCTGGTTGAGCAGATGTGAGAAATTGTCGACGTCGGCCAACCGCGGCAGATTGGCCAGCGTCAGCTTCTCATCGGTCAGAAGCGCGCAGGGCAGCAGCGCCAGCGCGCTGTTCTTGGCGCCTGAGATGGGGATCTTTCCCTCGAGGCGCTTGCCGCCGGTGATGCGAATGGAGTCCATCGGCGCGCTTTAGCGGTTCCGTCGTGACTCACAAGGAGCTGTCATTGCGAGGAGCGATGCGACGCGGCAATCCATCGATTGCTTCGCTTCGCTCGCAGTGTCGGAGCTACGCCTTCTCCAGCGTCGCCTGGAGCGGATGCTGGTTTTCGCGGGCGAAGTCGATCACCTGGGCGACCTTGGTCTCGGCGACCTCGTAGGTGAAAACGCCGCATACGCCGACGCCCTGCTGGTGAACCTGAAGCATGACCCGGGTCGCGTCCTCTAGGTCCATCGAGAAATAGCGCTGCAGGACAAGCACCACGAACTCCATTGGCGTATAATCGTCGTTGAGTAGCAGCACCTTGTAATTGCTTGGCTTTTTGGTCTTGGGTCGGGTCCGAGTGACAACGCCGCGCTCGATCTCGTCGAGCCCGTCGCCGCGATCCGGTTCGTCGCCGGCCATTAGAATCAGGTCATCCATCATTGCGGCCTAAAATATGGCATCGCGGCAGCGGCCCGCAAGGTGGCGTGCACGGACTGTCCCGAAAAGAAAAGCGGCCGCCCCCCGGGAAGGGGACGGCCGCTAACAGGGTTGCCTTCAACAGGAGGGGAGAGGTCAGGCAACCAAAGTGTTGATGCGCTCGGCATTCAGGCTGGCGCGGGTCTGCAGCGGCTCCGCTGCTTCACCGGCGAGCTTGACGACGCGCTCGGTCAGCTTCGACGTCTCGGCGACGAAACGATCGAACGACGCACGAGCCAGTTCCGACTGGATCTGGAAGAATTCCGCCGGCGACTTGGCTTCGGCGAGCGTCTTGACCGCTTCCGAGGCCTGCTCGATGCCGTCACGGCCCGAAGCGACCACGTCCTGGCCGATCGACTTGGCGCCGCCAACGGCGATACGGCTGGCTTCGACGAACGCCTCGACATTGGCCTTGGCGAGTTCGCTCAACTCTTCCGCCGCCTTCTGCGACTTGGCCGCAATCTGCTGGCTGCGCTCGCCGGCTTCGGCAAACAGCTGCTGGGCCTTGTCGGTGCCGGGAATCTGGAAGCCAGCGAACAGCTGGTTGAAATCATAAGTCATGGTGTTGGTCCCTTCGATCTGCTTGACGCGGGCGACACGGGCCTTGCGGGCACGCTTGACGGTCTTGACCGCGCGCTTGTTGGATTTCTTGACGGCCTCGACGACCTTCGGCGCGACCTTGCGCGTCCGGCGGGCCGTCGGTTTGACCTTGGCGACTGGAGCGGCCACTGCCTGCTCGACCTTCTCTGCAACAGCCTTCGCGGGCGCCGCTACGGCCTCGGCGGTAGCTTCGATCTTGTCTTCAATCTTGGTTTCGTCAGCCACATTCTGCTCCTATGCTGCGGTGCAACATAATGCATTGCAGCAAGGCTTACAAGGCTTTTTGTGCATTGCACAACGAAACGGAAATGGCACGCGCTTGACGGACCGCCGCGTGCCAAGGCAAGTGCGGCCATGGCCGACCCGACCAACACAGCCCAACTCCGCCGCCGCCGCGGGCTCCTCATCGTCCTGTCTTCGCCGTCGGGCGCAGGCAAATCGACCATCAGCCGCATGTTGCTGGAAGCCGACCCGCACATCACCATGTCGGTCAGCGCCACCACCCGGCCGCAGCGGCCTGGCGAAGTCGAGGGCCGCGACTATCACTTCGTCGACGAAGCCGAATTTCAGCGGATGGTCGCCGACGGCGAGTTCGCCGAATGGGCGCCGGTGTTCGACCATCATTACGGATCGCCGCAGGCACCGATCAAGTCGGCGTTGCGCGAAGGCCGTGACGTGATCTTCGATATCGACTGGCAAGGTACGCAACAGCTTCACGCTGCGATGGGCGAGGATCTGGTTCGAGTTTTCATCCTTCCGCCATCCATGAAAGAACTGGAGCGCCGTCTGCACGAACGCGGCACTGATTCGGACGAAGTGATTGCCGGGCGGATGCAGCGTGCCGCCGCCGAGATCAGCCACTGGGCGGAATATGATTATGTGCTGATCAACGAGGACATGGACGCCTGCCTGGCCGACGTTCGCGCCATCCTCGCGGCCGAGCGGCTCAAGCGCTGGCGCCAGGCCGGCCTGGTCAGTTTCGTCCGCGACCTTGTCACCGGCGGTCCACTTCCGTCCTAGGTCCGCAATAATTCGAGGAAACGGGCAGCGGCCATGAAGTCGCGGCGACGCGCGTCGAGCACCGCCCGGGCTTCGGGATCATCGCCCCATTGCTCGAGCTGCCAGCGATCATCGAGGCTGACCGCCTCCCACGCGTCCTCGGCCGGCATCATTTGTTCCAGCACCGCCAGCGCCGAGACCAGAGATCCGCCGATAGTCACCAGCGGCGACAGGCCGGCCAGCTGGAAATTGTCGAGCGAAGCCACTGCATGGGCGAGCTTGCGCACCGTCTCCGTTGGTTGCGCGACATGCATGACGCCGGCGCAGGTGGCGAAGTCGACATCGTAACGGCGCCTGGCCCAGCCAAGCAGCGCATCCCAGCTTTCCGCCTGCCGCGCGACGAGGGCAGCCGGGCCCGTCGGCTCGATAGCAGAACAGGTCGCTTTCGGCGTATCGGGAGAGAACCGCAGCGAACGCCTGGCGGTCGGCGGCCACCCTTTCGATCGCGGCATTGACGAGCCCGGTGAGCGGCATCGCGGCCGGGTCAACGGTTTTCCCGCACTCCCGCCATTCCGCGGCAATCGCTTCAGCTAGCGCCTTGGCCGGCATGACGAGGTCCATACGGCCGGGCGTCCTCAGCCGGCGCCCGTCGAGCACCACGCCGAACTCGCCGTTGGTCTCAACAACCTCCGCCAGCTTCCAGAACCGCTTCACTTGTCCAGCCGTTCCCAGCCCTTCTTCAGGATCCTGGGCGCGAGCACGGCGTCGATCACGCCGATAATTGCGAGAATTCCGCCGACCAGCGCCCAGCCGCCAGGCCGGACCAGATCGGTAAAGGCGATTGCGATACCCAGCAGGAACGTCAGCAGCCCGAACAGCCGGATGGCGGTGAACAGCTGAAACCGTCTTTTCCAGACTTGATCGTCAGTCATTGGTTTCTTCCAATCCAGCTATTGGCCAGCCCAACCACTTCGGCTGGCTTCATGGCGACGGCATGCGCGCCTTCAGCGATCAGTTCGTCGACTTCATGATAGCCCCAGCCCGCACCGATCGCTCCGACGCCGGCACTGCGCGCGCAACCCATGTCCCAGCCGGTGTCGCCCAGGAAAACGGTGCGCGACGCCTCTGAGCCCGCCGCGGCCATCGCCGCCAGCGCCATCGCCGGATGAGGTTTTGAGGGGTTTCGGTCGGCGGTCTGGAGGGTGACGAAGCGATCGGCAAGCCCATGGTTCTCGAGACAGTGCCTCAGCCCACGGTCGCTCTTGCCGGTAGCGACGCCCAGCAGCCAGTCGTCGGCATCGAGTGCGTCGAGCAACTCGACAATCCCGTCGAACAATGGCTCCTCAACTCGCCCTGCGCCGCGCATGGCAAAGAAGGCATCCTTGTAAGTCTGGGTCAGGGATGCATGATCGGCGTCCGGCACGAGCGCCGCCATGGCCTCCATCAGGCTCAGGCCGATGACCTTCCTCGTCACGTCGCGCGGCGGGCATTCCAGCCCGTGTGCGGCAAACGCTTGCTGAAGCGCGGTGTGAATAGTCGTCCCGCTGTCGACCAGCGTCCCGTCGCAATCGAAAATGGCCAGCCTGGTCATTTGCGCTTGGGCGTTCGCCTCGCCGGCTTCATTGGCTGTCCGCCGCGAGCCCGGCGTTCACCCTTGCGGGCCTTGCGGGCGGATTTGGCCGCTGCGGCGGTGCGCTTGGCCTTGACGGCAGGCGACTTGGCCGGATCGGGATTGTCTAGCGGCATCATGTCCCCGGCCATCACTTCAAACCCAAGCATTCCCAGACTTTCGATGAAATGAGCTGGCAACTCCGCCGTGTTGTCAATTGGCTTGCCGTCGAGACCGTCGACCTTCAGCCGCCGCGCGTGGAGATGCAGTTTGCGGCTGATCCCGCCCGTCAGGAACGCTTCGGCTCCGCCATATTTGGCATCCCCCACGATTGGATGGCCAATCGCGGCCATATGTGCGCGAAGCTGGTGGGTTCGGCCGGTCAGCGGCTGCAGCTCGACCCAGGCGGCGCGGTTACCGGCGCGGTCGATCAACCGGTATCGGGTCTTGGCCGGCAACCCATTTTCTTCGTCGACATGCATCTTTTCGCCGCCGGTGCCCGGCTGCTTGGCGAGCGGCGCGTCGATCAATCCTTCCTCGGCCGACGGCACGCCGACGATCAGCGCCCAGTAAACCTTGCGCGCGGTGCGACCGGAAAAGGCCTTGGCGAAATGCCCCGCCGCCCGCGCCGAACGGGCGACCAGGAGCACCCCGCTGGTGTCCTTGTCGAGCCGGTGGACCAGCTTGGGCCGTTGCCCCTGATCATCCGCCAAACCAGTCGAGCAGCCGGTCAAGATGCTGGATCGTCTTGGTCCCGCCCTGCGTCGCCAGGCCCGGCGGCTTGTTGAGCACGAACCAGTCGCGGCCCTTGGCCAAAACCATTTCCCGGACAAACTCGCCTTCTTCCTCCGTAAGAGGCTCGACGATCCGCTTCGGCCGCGCGCCCGGTCCTTCGGCGGGAGCAGGTTCGGCCGGCGGAACGCGCAGGACCTGCCCGGTCTCCAGCCGGTCGCCCGGCGCCGCGCGCTTTCCATCGATACGAAGCTGCCCGGTCCGCGCCCAGCGCGACACGCTGTTGAAGCTGACATCCGGCAAATGGCGCTTGAACCAGCGGTCGAGACGGATGCCGTCATCGTCTTCGCTGACGGTAAACGTCCGCACATTATCGCTGGAGAGCTGGGCCATCGCCGCCCCTTAGCCCGAAGCGTCGAGGTCCGCCATTGCCCAATAATCGAAGGTTCTCTGCTGCAACTCGCGGATGAAGCGCGCGGCCTTGGGCCCTTCCCACGGCCCCGCATAGCCATGGGCCGAACCGCCGCCCGCGACCCACCAGCCTTGCCCCGGTAATCCGTCCGACTGGCGTACGACCAGCACCGCCAGCTCAGGCTCGCCGCGCGCCGCGGCTTCGGCGTCAACCGCGCCCAAGGTCTTGCAGAGCTGCCGCATCTTGGGTCGCGAGAAGCCATAGCCGAGATGCTCGAGCAGCTCCGAATAGGTCAGCGCATGACCGGCAGCCGCCGCCGCGATCAGATGCGCCCGAACCTCGTCCGGGTCGTGAAGGCTCATCCTTTCGGCTGTTCGGCGACCGGTGTCAGCTCGAACACGTCGAGTTGCGATCCGCTCTGTGGATAGGGGATGACCAGCCGCCACACGAACGGTCCGATGCGCTCGAACACGCCCGCCATGTTGCGCTTCGGGTCGTCGCCATAGGCGCGCGCCTCTTCCTCGCTTCCAAGCGCCAATGTGCCGAGGAAGATCAGGCGATTTTGGACATCGTCTTCCCATAGCCGTCCGGCTGGCCGCTGGCTGCCGGTTTGCTTGACGATGGTGAAAAGCTGCCCCTCCACCTCGACATAACAGAAGAAGGGCTTGAACTTTTGGAAGGCGGGCCCCTTGTTCACCACGCGGCCGAGCCTGATCATCCGGCAGCTGTAGCTCCCTGGCGTCGGGGCGGGTCGCGGCTTGGCCGCATCGGGGTCGAGCAACCGGCCCTCGGCCCGGATCTCGTCGCGGAAGCCCGCTGACCGCGCCTCGACAAGCCCGCTCGACCAGCCGGTTGCGACCCGCCGGATGCGATTGAGGTCCTCGCTGCTGGCGACCCGCTGCCAAATGTCGGCCTTGGTCGGCGGCGCGGCAGTGACAACCGGCCTCGGCGGCTCCTTCGTTGGCAGCGCACAGCCGGCCGCGCCAAGCGCAAGCATCAACAGGGCAGACCGAAAAGGTCTCAAATTCGCGACTCCAAAAGCTAGACCCCGGCGGCCCACAGGATGACCAAGGCGCGCAATGCTTTCAACTAACCAAATGTTCACCATGGCGGATTGGCCGGGCTGGTGAACGCAGTAGGTCGATTGACTGGGCGTTGGAACCCGTTACCCGCACGCCGGGTGAACACTGCATTCCCCGACGAGATCGCCACCGCAAAGCGGGCCCGCGCCGGACTTCTCTACGGCCTCGCTGCCTATGGGCTGTGGGGCATCATGCCGATTTACTTCAAATGGCTGCAGGCGGTGCCTTCGATCGACATCGTAGCGCATCGCATTGTCTGGTCACTGGTTGCGCTGGCCGTGCTCGTTACATTGGCACGCGCCTGGGACCAGGTAGGCGCTGCGGTCCACAACCACCGGACCCTGGCCATCCTGTTTCTGACCGCGCTGCTGATCGGCACCAACTGGCTGCTCTATGTCTATGCGATCAACAGCGGGCACATCCTGGCGGGCAGCCTGGGCTATTATTTGAACCCGCTGGCCAACATCCTGCTCGGCCGGTTCTTGCTGAAGGAGCGGCTGAGTCCGTTGCAATGGGCCGCGGTGGCGATTGCCGCGGGCGGGATCGCGGTGTTGGCCGCGGGAGCGCTCGGCACGCTGTGGATCAGCCTGACACTGTGCTTCAGCTTTGCTACCTACGGCTTGTTGAGGAAGATCATCCACGTCGAATTGCTGGCCGGTCTGACGGTCGAAACGACACTGCTGTTCCCGGTAGCCCTGGGCTGGCTGCTGCTGGGTGGAGCCGAGGGCCGACCGATGTTTGGCGTGAATGACTCCGAGACCATGCTGCTCCTGGCCGCAGGCGTGGTTTCGACGGTGCCGCTGCTATGCTTCACCGCCGCCGCCCGCCGCCTTCCATACTCGACCGTCGGAATTCTTCAGTTCATTGCACCGACGCTGCAGTTCCTGCTTGCCGTCGCGGTCTTTGACGAGCCCTTCACTCGCGCTCACGCGATTGCGTTCGGCTGCATCTGGACCGCGCTGGCGCTTTATCTCGGCGCGATGGTTCGCGATCGGCGGGCGAAGCAGCAGCGCGAATGCAGCGAGCTGGCGGAACCGTGACGCGCACCAGCGCATTGGATCGCCAATGCGCCCCATGGTCCTCGCCTCCGCCGCGTTACTCGCTGCCTGCCAGGCCGAAGGGCCTGCCAACGAACAGGTCGCGACGTCTGACGGCGTCGTCGCCAATCCGGACTCCAACGTCGCTGCTGCCGGCGGGTCGGATGAACCGGTGTCGAGCGACGATCCCGAGCCCGTTCCCTCGCCCGAACCCAATAAACCCACCTCCGACTGCCCGATCGTCCGCTCAAGCGACTGGCAGGCACATGTCAACGCCATGCCCGGGCCCAACGACAATCCTCGGCTGATCGTCGTCGGCAAGGTCACGGTCCCGACCGGCGGCTACAAGCTGGCTCTCCGGATGGGGCCGATCGCGGAAAGCTATCCGGTGCAGGTCACTGTTTACATCGATGCCATTCCGCCCAGCGGCCCCGCCACTCAGGCGCTGGAAACACGCGACGTCCGCGGATCGTGGCCCAGCGAGCAGCGGGTCGGATCGGTCACCATCCGCTGCGGCAGCCGGGTACTCGCGCGACTGTCCAATATCGAAACCGCGCATTAGCTGTTAAGCAACCCGCTCAACTCCTGGGGGACGCGACCTTGCTCAACCTCGTTTCACTCATCATCGGCGCCGTCGCGTTGGTCTGCGCCGCCATTGCCTTCATTCCGTTCCTCGGCTGGGCCAATTGGCTAATCATCCCGCTGGCGGTAATCGGCGCCGGTATCGGCGCCATGTCGAGTAGCAACACGGGCCGCAATCTGAACCTGTTCGTGATCGTCGTCGGGATCATCCGGCTGATGCTGGGCGGAGGCTTCATTTGAGCCGGGACCCGCGCATCGACGCCTATATCGCCAAGGCCGCGCCCTTCGCCCAGCCGATCCTCAACCACGTCCGCACTCGCGTTCATGCCGTGGTCCCCGAGGTCGAGGAGACCCTGAAATGGAGCGCTCCGGCCTTCACGCTGGGTGGCAAGATCCTGCTGATGATGGCCGCCTTCAAGGCTCTATGCCGCCTTGAACTTCTGGCGAGGTCAGGAAATCCGCGGTGCCGAGGCGCGCCGTGACGCGATGGGCGAGTTTGGCCGGCTGACCGCTGTCGCCGACTTGCCGTCCGATGCCAAATTCGACTCGATGATTCGCAAGGCGGTTGAACTGGCCGCCACCGCGCCGGCGCCACGCAAGGTCAAACATGAGCCCAAGCCGCCTGCCGAGCTTCATCCCGAATTCGCCAAGGCGCTGGATAGCAATCCAGCGGCCAAGGCCAACCTGGACGGCTTTCCGCCCTCCGCACGGCGCGATTATCTCGACTGGATCGCCGACGCCAAGCAGGATGCGACCCGGGCCAAGCGGATCGCAACTGCTGTCGAATGGCTGAGCGAAGGCAAGCGGCGGCATTGGAAGTATGAAAGCTGCTAGCGCGCGACATTCGAAGCGCTGGGCCGAACCGCGTCTCCGTCTCGCCTTCAAGTGTGAAACCGCATCGCTCGTAAAATTCGCGCGCCGAAGGGTTGGCGACGACCATGAGCGACAAGCCCTGGTGGCGGGCCTCATGCATCGCGGCATCGATCAAGGCGCTGCCGATGCCGCGCCGCCAACGGGACGGTTCGACAAACAAGCCATCCAGCTCCGCATGATCATCATCGATAAGCACGACGGCAAAGCCCGCGACCTCGCCCTCGATCTCGGCCACCATTACCTGGCCGCGCTCGATCTGCTCCTAGCGGAAGGTCGATCGCGTCGGGATGAGCCTCGAGCTGTTCATTATATTCGCCAAGCGCGAACGAGGCGCGGCGCTGAAGCTCTTCCAGCGCCCGCTGCTCGTCAGGACGTGCGATCCGGATTCGAACGTCAGCGCGTCCTGACGTAGCGGCCGGGCGCATCCTCGATCGCCTTGAGCTTGCCCTTGCCCGGCACGCGCGCGCCGGTCGGCCTTGACCGTCTTCGGCGCCTGCTCCTTCAGCCACTCGATCCAGTCGGGCCACCAGCTGCCCTTATGCTCGGTCGCGCCGGCGATGAACTCGTCGAGGCGTCGCCGGCGCGGATCGGTCGTTGGTCCAATATTGATATTTGCCCGCGCCGGCGGGTTGACCACCCCGGCGATATGGCCCGACCCGGCGAGCACGAAGCGCTTCGGCCCGGCCAGGATCGTCATCAGCTTCCACACGCTCGGCGCCGGCGCGATATGGTCCTCGCGCCCGGCCTGGATATAGGCCGGGGTCTCGATCTTGCGTGAGGTCGATCGGCACGCCCTTCACCGCGATCCCCGCCCGGCTTCGACCAGCATGATTGTCGCGGTACAGCGCTGCAGATAATCGCGGTGCCAGCCGCCGGGCAGATTGGTGACGTCGCCGTTCCAGTGCAGCAGGTCGAACGGCGGCGGGTCGTTGCCCATGAGGTAATTGTTGACGACATAGTTCCAGATGAGGTCGCGCCCGCGCAGCAGATTGAAGGTCGCCGCCATCACCCGCCCGTCGAGCACGCCGGTTTCCGCGGTCAATTGCTCGAGCGTCGCCATCGTCTCGTCGCCGATGAACATCTTGAGGTCGCCGGCATCCTCGAAATCGACCTGGGCGGTGAAGAAGGTCGCCGACGCGACCTTTGCCGCCTCGCCCTTGGCCGTCGAGATAGGCGAGCGTCGCCGCCAGCGTCGTCCCGGCGACGCAATAGCCGATGGTGTGGACCGCCTCGACGCCGAGCAGGTCGCGGATCACTGTCGATCGCGTCGAGCTGGGCGGCGACATAATCGTCCATGCGTCATGTCGCGGATGCTTTCGTCGGCCGATTTCCAGCTGACCATGAACAGGCTGACGCCCTGCTCGACGGTCCATTTGACGAAGCTTTTCTCGGGCGTGAGGTCGAGGATGTAGAAGCGGTTGATCCACGGCGGGAAGATCACCAGCGGCGTTTCGAGCACCTCCTCGGTCGTCGGCGCATAATGGATCAGCTGGAACAGCCGGGTCTCGTGGATCACCTTGCCCGGGGTGACGCGCGAGGTTGCGGCCGAGCTCGAACGCGCCCTCGGGGCTCTGGCTGACCTGGCCGCGCTGGATGTCGCCGAGCATGTTCCTGAGGCCGGCGAGCAAATTTTCGCCCTTGGTCTCGATCGTCCGCTTCATCACCTGCGGGTTGGGCGCCAGGAAATTGGCCGGGCTCATCGCGTCGACGAATCCCTTGGTGGCGAAGCGCAGGCGGCTGCGCGCCGCCTCGTCGAGCCCCTCGATTTCCTCGACCGTGCCCAGCAACTTGTCGCGAAATCGCGAGATAGCTTTGCCGCACCGTGTCGAAGATCGGGTTCTCGCTCCATTCGGGCGCCGCCGAAGCGGCGGTCGCGCGCCTCGCCGGCGTCGGTCGCCTGGCCGAGCATCTCGCTCCACGCCTCGAGCCCCTTCGACCAGGCCTCGGCGCCCGCGCTCATCCATGCCATCGGGTCGGCGCTCGGCGGCGGCGGTCCGGAGCCCGAAGCCGGGCATCGCGCTGCCCTTGGCGAGATTGTCGGCCCACGCCTCCATCATCATCTGTTGCGCGCGGCGCCATGACCAGCGTCCAATGCTGCATGTCCTCGAGGCCGGGATCGGCGGGTCGGGCGTCGGTCGTCGGTCATGTCGTCCTCATACCCGTCATTGCGGGCGGAGCGAAGCAATCCATGGCCAGCATTGCAAATGGATTGCTTCGTCACTTCGTTCCTCGCAATGACGGCGCTGCCATGACCCCGCCCGCCCTCCTCCCCGACGCGCTCGTCCTGCTCGACTATGTCGGCATCGCGGTGTTCGCCGTGTCGGGCGCGCTGCTCGCGGCGGAGAAGAAGCAGACGCTGGTCACCTTCATCTTCTTCGCGGTGGTCACCGGGGTCGGCGGCGGCACGATGCGCGACCTGCTGATCGGCGCGCCGGTGTTCTGGGTCCACACCAACGCCACCTTGCTGATCTGCATCGGCGCCGCGCGTCGGCGGTGTGGTTCTTCTCGCGCCAGGCCTATTGCCGGCAGGGCCCTGCTGTGGTTCGACGCGGTCGGGCTGGCGGCTTATGCGACCTATGGCGCGGCCAAGGCGCTCAACTTCGGCGTCGCGCCGGTGCCCGGCCTTCGCCATGGGCGTGATGACCGCCTGCGTCGGCGGGATCATCCGCGACGTGCTCGCCGGCGAGCCGTCGATCCTGATGCGGCCCGAGCTCTACGTCACCGCCGCCGCGCTCGCCTCCGGCCTGTTCGTGGTCCTGACTCTATTCGGCGCGCCGCCCGGCTTGGCCGCGCTGGTCGCGGGGCTGGCCGGCTTCTCGCTTGCGCGGCGCGGCGATCGCGCGCGGCCTGTGCTCTCCCGGCCTACGACAGATCAGGCTTGCCGCACCGCAGCATCGTCGCCATGCTTGTAGCGATGACCGACGATTTCTACCGCATCCGCCGCCTGCCGCCCTACGTCTTCGCCGAGGTGAATGCGATGAAAGCCGCTGCACGGGCGCGGGGCGAGGATATCGTCGACTTGGGCATGGGCAACCCCGACGGCGCGCCGCCCGCCCATGTCATCGCCAAGCTGGCCGAGGTCGCGGCCAAACCGACCGCGCACCGCTATTCGGCGTCGAAGGGCATTCCCGGGCTTGAGGAAGGCCCAGGCGGCCTATTACCAGCGCCGCTTCGGCGTCGAGCTCGATCCCGACAGCGAGGTGATCGTCACCCTCGGCAGCAAGGAGGGGCTCGCCAATCTCGCGCAGGCGATCACCGCGCCGGGCGACGTCGTGCTGACCCCCAACCCCAGCTACCCGATCCATCATTTCGGCTTCATCATCGCCGGCGCGTCGATCCGCTCGATCCCCGCCGTTCCCGGCCCTGACTTCTTCGACCGGCTGGAGAGGGCGATGCGCTACACGGTGCCGCGGCCCAAGGTGCTGGTGATCGGCTATCCCGTCCAACCCGACCGCGCAGACCGTCGACCTGGCTTTCTATGAGCAGCTGGTTGCATTTGCGCGGGCAGAAGGGCTGTGGGTGATTTCCGACCTCGCCTATGCCGAAATCTATTTCGGCGACATCCCGACTCCGTCCGATCCTTCAGGTCGAGGGCGCGAAGGAAGTCGCGGTCGAGTTCACATCGATGTCGAAGACCTATTCAATGGCTGGCTGGCGGATGGGCTTTGCGGTCGGCAACGAGCGGCTGATCGGCGCGCTGACCCGGGTAAAGTGCTACCTCGACTATGGCGCCTTCACGCCGATCCAGGCCGCGGCCGCCGCCGCGCTGAATGGCCCGCAGGACTCGTCGAGGCCAACCGACGCTCTACAAGAAGCGCCGCGACGTGATGGTCGACTGCTTCGGTCGCGCCGGTTGGGACATTCCGGTGCCGATGGCCAGCATGTTCGCCTGGGCTCCGATCCCCGAACCGTTCAAGCACCTTGGCAGCATGGAATTCGCCAAGCGGCTGCTGACCGAAGCCCATGTCGCCGTCGCGCCCGGAGTCGGCTTCGGCGAGGAAGGCGAAGGTTTTGTCCGCCTCGCGCTGGTCGAGAACGAGCAGCGGCTGCGGCAGGCGGCGCGCGGCGTGAAGAAGCTGATGGCCGCAGACTTAGCCGGCGATTACCGGGTTATCGACATACCGAGCCTATGGAACGACAGCCCGCCCGCTTAGTTTAACCGCTTCGGCTTGTGCATGAGTGCTGCTTCATGCACTTGATCAATAAGCATATTTGCGAGCGCGGGGTGTGGAATGAAGAAGTTTTGGCCATCAATGACCGTTGCCGGGACATTGTTGCTGGCAGGCTGCTCGACTGCTCCGCAAGCGCCGCCGCCCCCGCCGCGGATTGCCTCGCCGGTGTTCGTCCCGCCCCAGACCAATTATCGCTGGACCAACGGCTTTTCGGCATCGGGCTATGAGGCGATGCACAAGATGCTCGGCCGCACCCGGCTTCGGCCGGCCGAGTTTCACTGGGCACCATCGATCCCGGCCGAAGGCGACGTTGCAATCACCATCGACATCGCCAACCAGATCGCGTTCGTGTTCAAGGGATCGCAGCTGGTCGGCGTGACCAATGTTTCGACCGGCAAGAAGGGCCATCCGACCCCGCTCGGTTTCTGGACGATCAACTGGAAGCGGCCGATGTACCGCAGCCGCAAATATGACAATGCGCCGATGCCGTTCATGCAGAACATCGACGACAAGGGCATCGCGATCCATGGTGGAGTCACGCCGGGCTATCCTGCCAGCCACGGTTGCATCCGCTTGCCAATGCCGTTCGCAAAGCAGCTCTACACGCTGACCAAGCCCGGCGATAAGATCGTCATCGAAGGTTAGTCGAGCGCCTTCGCCAGCCGGTCGCGCAGATCCGCGACCTGCTCGTTGAGCGCCATCAAATACTTGGAATTCAGCCCGACCGCAACAATTGATCGGTCAGGCATTGGGCGTCGAGTCGAAGCTTGCGGCCCTTGTTCGTCAGCCGGACGTTGACCTGGCGCTCATCCTTCGGATTACGGGTTCGGGTCACCAGCATTGCAGCTTCAAGCCGCTTAACCAGCGGTGTTACCGTGCTCGATTCCAGCGCTAGCCGATCGGCGATCCCGGAGACCGTTTGCGCATCCTCCTCCGACAGTACGGTCAGCACCAGATATTGCGGATAGGTCAGGCCGAGCTGGTCGAGTAGCGGCTTGTATATCCTGTTTACCGCCATGTTGGCGGCGTAGAGCGAAAAGCATAAGTGGTCGTCGAGGGGCAGCGGCTTGGTCATGCAATTTTATATATCGCGATAAATACTCTCTTGACAAGGGATATCGCCGATGGGCATAAGTTACTTATCGCGATAAACATTCGCCTAACATATAAGGAGATTGATCATGTCGAACTCTTGCGCAACATTGCCCTCGCCGCTTCCGCCTTGGCTGCCGGTGTCGCCGCGGCTCCCGCCAGTGCCGCAGACCAAAAACTGAGCGTCGTCCTCGTCCATGGCGGATTCGTCGACGGATCGGGCTGGCAGCCGGTTCACCAACGCCTGGTCCGCGACGGCTTCGAAGTCATCGTAGTTCAGAATCCGACCATCTCGCTGTCGGACGACGTCGCTGTCACCCGGCGCGCCATTGCCGGCGCCAGGCATCCGGTCGTCCTCGTTGGCCACAGCTATGGCGGGGCCGTCATCTCGGAGGCCGGCAACGATCCGAAAGTAAAGAGCCTTTCGTTCATCGCCGCCTTCCCGCCGGACTCCGGCGAATCGGTCGAATCGCTGATCGGGACCTTCGCGCCCGATGCTCCGAAGCCGCCGATCGTCGCGCCTAAGGACGGCTTCCTGGCGCTGGATCGGGAGAAATTCGCCGCCGCTTTCGCTGGCGACGTGAACCCGCGGATCGCGCGGTTCATGGCCGACTCGCAAGTTCCCTGGGGCGTCGCGGCCCTGTCAGGAAAGATCAACGTTCCCGCCTGGAAGACCAAGCCCAGCACTTATCTGGTGGCAACCGAGGATCTCGATCAGATTTCCCCGGCGACGCAGCGCGCGATGGCCGCTCGCGCAAAGGCAAAGGTCATCGAGGTGAAGGGTAGTCACGCGATTTCGCTTTCGCAGCCCGACGCCGTGGTGGCGGCCATCAAAGAGGCCGCGAAGCTGGCCCGTTAATTGGCAGTCACCAGAGCGGGAGGCGTCCGTAGCGGCGCCTCCCGTTTCGTTTGAAGCCGCACCACGCTAACAAGCGATTATGTCTGCTTCGTCCATCTTGCCCCAGGCGCCCGGCCTCACGCAGCTGGCCCAGATCATTCAGCTGGCCGTAGCGCCGGTGTTCCTGCTGGCGGGGCTCGGCGCCTTTCTCAACGTCTGCGCCGGACGCCTGGCGCGGATCGTCGACCGGGCGCGCAGGCTCGAGCCACGCATCCTCGAAAGCCGCGGCGAGGAGCACGACCGGCTGATCCGCGAAATCCGGATGCTCGACCGGCGAATCCGGGTCGTCAACACCGCCATCTTCACGTCGGTGCTGGCCGCGGTTCTGATCTCGATCGTAGTGATACTGCTGTTCGCCGCCTTCCTGTCCGGCTACCGCTTCGGCACTGCCATTGCCTTGCTGTTTATCGCCGCGATGATTGCCACTGCCGCCGGCTTCGCCATCTTCCTCCACGAAACCCGGCTCGGTACGCGCAGCGTCCGCATCGGCTCCCACATCCTCGAGCATGAGGCCGACGAAGACGGCTAGAAGCGGCCCTCGGCTGTACTTCAGGAACCAAATTTCAAGGCGATCATTCTGTCTTTAGGGCCGCTCGCCAATGGTGGCGCGGCGACTGAATGTATCCCCGTGGTGAGCTGGGACGTGGCGTCGCTCGAATGAAGTCGTCGCTGCGCCTCGCGGGGGCGATGATGGATTAGGATATGTTAGACCTAAAACCCGGCGACTATGTCGAATGTATCGACAACCATCCCGATTTTCCCATCAGCACGATCATGCCGGACCTCGACCGGCTCTATACCGTCGAAAATCTGAGGTTCATCGCGGGCGGTTATAGTGTCAGGCTCAACGAGCTTGCCCCGGGCTGCTATCAGGGCGGGCCCTGCACATGCGGCAATTGCGGCTGGGATGCCCGACGTTTCAGGCGGGTCTATCGCCCCGACCTGCGCAACCTCGAGCCGTTCAGGGCGATGCTGAGCGCGCCCAAGCCGGCGATTGCAGACCCAGTGAATTCCGAATATTAAGGCGCGAATTCCCGGCGCGCGGAAGCCGCCGGCAATGCACACACATCCAGCGCCTGTTCGGGCAAGGCTTGGTAGCCAGCTGCGTCTACACAAATCGCCGAAACGTCCAACGCGGCCAGTCCGCCACAGGGGCAACCGATAAATTGCGGAAAAGGGCGAAGCAGGCGAACGGCTCGACATCATTCCCCACGACCCTTAGGGCGCTCGCAACCACAACCGAGCCGGAGCCTACATGATTTCCGCCAGCAACGTCCTCGACCGCGTTCTCGTCCTCGAAATGGTTCGGGTGACCGAAGCCGCGGCCATCGCCGCATCGAAGTGGATCGGACGCGGCGACAATGACTCCGCCGACGCCGCCGCGGTCGAAGCAATGCGCGCCGCGCTGAACGAGCTGCCCATGGACGGCACCGTCGTCATCGGCGAGGGCGAGCGCGACGAGGCGCCGATGCTATACATCGGCGAGAAAGTCGGCAGCGCCCACGGCGAAGGCCCGGCGATCGACATCGCGCTCGACCCGCTGGAAGGAACCACCATCACCGCCACGGCCGGCCCCAACGCGCTTGCTGTGCTCGCGATCGCCGAGCAGGGATGCCTGCTGAACGCTCCCGACGTCTATATGGAGAAGATCGCCATAGGGCCGGGCTATCCGGACGGCACGATCAGCCTGGAGAAGTCGGTCGCCGACAATGTCCGGGCTCTTGCGGCGGCGAAGAATGTCCTGCCGGGCGAAATCATCGCCTGCGTGCTCGACCGGCCGCGACATGCGGATATCATCGCCGAACTGCGGGCGCTCGGTTGCGGCATCAAACTGATCCCCGATGGCGACGTCGCCGGCGTGATTGCAACCACCGACCCCGACACCGGCGTCGATATCTACCTCGGCAGCGGCGGTGCGCCGGAGGGCGTGCTGGCGGCGGCCGCGTTGCGTTGCGTTGGCGGTCAGATGCAGGGCCGACTCATATTCCGCAACGATGACGAACGCGGACGCGCCCACCGCTGGGGAATACAGGACCTCGACCGCATCTATTCGATGGAGGACATGGCCAAGGGCGACTGCATCTTCGCCGCCACCGGAGTCACCGACGGCTCGCTGCTCGACGGCGTGAAGCGCAGGAAGGGCGGCTGCGTGACGACGGAGAGCATCGTCATGCGAGCCAGTACGGGTACCGTCCGCCGAGTTTCGACCGAATATCACAAGCAGTTCTGACCTTGTGAGCCGGCCCGCGCGCTGTATCATCGGCACATGACAGCCCTTGCCATTCCAACCGACCTGCAGCCGGTCGAGCCCGCCTACCGAAGCGCCCTTCGCGCCCGGGCGGCGATCTTCTGGATCCCGATCTTCCTCGCGGCACTGGTCGCCGACCAGCAACTGCTGTCGGCGACAGCATTTTCCAGCGTCCTTCCAGCCGTGCTCGGCGCTGTCGGGCTCAGCGCGATCATGGTCGCACCGGAACGAATCTATCGCCGCCTCGGCTATGCGATCGACGGGCGGCTGCTGCGCACGGTGCGCGGGTGGCTGTTCCACACCGACACGGTCGTCCCGTTCGTCCGTGTGCAGCATATCGATGTAACCCGCGGGCCGTTCGACAAAATGTTCGGAACCGCGAGCCTGGTTGTCCACACCGCAGGCACCCACAACAGCATTGTCGTCCTCCCCGGCCTGTCGCCGGACCGAGCGGCCGAAATCCGCGAAGCTATCCGATCCGAAATCCGCGAGGACTCCGAGTGACCTGGGCCGAATGAGCGAGGCCGCTTCTCTTGCTGCTTCCAACGATCTGCTCGGCCCGCCAGAGCGGCTCCATCCGCTCTATCTGCTGACCGGCCTAGGCCAGTCCCTGAGAGGCGCATGGGGGCTGATCGCCGGCGGTGCCTATTTTGCGACCCAGGGGCGGTGGTGGATCGTCGCGCTGATGGCCGTCCTGTTCGCCGTTTTCTCGATCGGCGCGCTGCTCCTGCGCTGGCTGAAACTGGAGTATCGCGTTGGAGCGGACGAGCTTCGGATCGATAGCGGTTGGTTGTCACGCACCAGCCGGGCGATCCCCTTCAACAGGGTGACCGACGTCGACCTAGAGCAAGGCCCGATCCACCGCCTGTTCGGGCTCGCCCGGGTCAAGCTGGAGACGGGCGCCTCGGCGGGCGGCAAGGAAGAGGAAGGCGTCCTCCACACCATTTCCCTGGAGCGCGCCGAAGCATTACGCGAGCATATTCGCGCCAGGCGCGGCCAGGCAGCGATACCTTCCCCAACCGAGGCAACGGCCGAGGGTCAGGCGTTATTCGCAATGGACAGCCGCCGGGTGCTGACGGCCGGCCTGTTCAACTTTTCGCTGGCGGTAATCGCCGGCCTGTTCGGTGTGTCGCAGACAATGGGCGATGCCTTGGGCTTCGATCCGTTCGAGCGCAGCTTCTGGCTCGACTTGCTCAATCGCAGCGAGCCGCTGCGCTCACTCATCCTGGCGCACCAGATTGTCGCGGTCATCGGCGGCACCGTCCTGCTGATGTTGCTGGGCACGAGCACCGGGCTGGTGCGCACCATCCTTCGCGAATTTGGCTTCCGCCTAGACCGGACAGAAACCGGCCTTCGCCGCCGCCGCGGGCTGCTTACACTGACCGATGTGACGATCCCGGCGAAACGGGTCCAGGCAGCGATTCTCGCCAGCGGCCCCATCCGCCGGCGTTTCGGCTGGTGGGTGCTGAAGCTGCAAAGCCTCGCCCAGGATGGCGGCAAAGGCGACCATGTCGTCGCCCCACTTGCTCGTGAAGAAGAAGCAGCCGAGATCCTCGCCACGTTCGGCTGGCCAATGGCTCCGGCGGTGGATGACTGGCGCCCGGTTTCCCGTGCCTTCGTCACTTCGTTCGTCGGAATCCTTATCCCTGCCGCGTTGGCAACGGTCGCCGCAATTCCCTTTTTCGGCCCGATCGGATTGCTGTGGCTCGCGGGCGCCGGACTTGCGATCGGAATACGCTGGTTCGATTGGAAGCGGACCCGCTTTGCGCTTGGCCATGAGGCGCTGTTCATCGAGACCGGCTGGTGGCGGCATCGCCGGTCGATGATCCCGACGCGCAAGATCCAGAGCGTCGACCTGGCCGAGAGCTTCTGGAGCCGCGCCTTCGGCATCTGCACGCTGCGCCTCGGCGTGGCCGGCGGTAGCGGATTTTCGGACCATCATGTTCCGGCGCTCACCCGGCCGGAGGCCGAAGCGCTGCGGGCAAACCTGCTGTCATGAGCCCCTTTGCCTGCGGGATCGAGCGAAGCCTGACCGGCCAGCCGTGGCGCTGGCGGCGGGCGGGCGGCGATGAACTGGGCCGCGACCTCGTCGACCAACTACTGCTCGCACGCGGAATCGAGGAGTCGGACCTCGCCCGCCACCGATCTCCTACTATCCGCGACTTCTTGCCCGACCCTTCCTCCTTTGCCGACATGGATAAGGCCGCGGCCCGACTAGCCGACGCCGTGCAGAGCGCCGAATCCATCGCGATCTTCGGCGATTATGACGTCGACGGCGCCACCTCGGCAGCACTTCTGACGATATTGCTGCGCAGGCTCGGCGCCGAGCCGATGGTCTACATCCCCGACCGTTTGATGGAGGGCTATGGCCCCTCCGGCGCGGCGCTGGTCGAGTTGAAACGACGTGGGGCAAGTCTCGCCGTCACCGTGGATTGCGGTGCCCAGGCATTCGAGGCGCTCGACGAAGCCGCCGCCGCGGGCCTCGACGTGATCGTCTGCGACCACCATCAGTGCGCCACCCGGCTGCCGACGGCGCATGCCATCATCAATCCCAATCGGCTCGACGAAAGCGACATCGGAGCCGCCCATGGCCATGTGGCCGCGGTCGGCATGGCCTTCCTTCTGGGGGTGGCGTTACTGCGCGATCTCCGTGGCCGGGGCTATTTCGCCGACAGGCTCGAACCGAAGTTGATCGACCTGCTCGACATCGTCGCGCTCGGTACGGTGGCGGACGTCGCGCGTCTCAAGTCGCTCAACCGCGCCTTCGTCACCCAAGGCCTCAAGGTGATGGCGGAGCGGCGAAATATCGGGCTGGTCGCCCTGGCCGAAGCCGCGCGGCTGGTGAAGCCGCCGACCTGCCGCGACCTCGGCTTCGCACTCGGACCGCGGATCAATGCCGGGGGCCGGGTCGGCAAGTCCGACCTTGGAGTCCGCCTGCTGATCTCAACCGATCCCGAGGAGGCGCGGACCATTGCCGCGGAACTCGACCGGCTGAACGAAGAGCGTCGTGCGATCGAGATGCTGGTAACGGAGCAGGCGGGAGAGGCCGCCGAGGCCCAGGCCGACGCATCGCTAATCCTCGTCGCCGGCCAGGGCTGGCATCCCGGGGTTATCGGGATCGTCGCCAGCCGTTTGAAGGAACGCTTCGGCCGCCCGGCCATCGTCATCGCGGAGGAAGATGACGGCACCGGCAAAGGCTCGGGCCGGTCGATCTCCGGCGTCGATCTTGGCGCCGCCGTGCTGGCCGCCAAGGACCATGGGCTTCTGATTGCCGGCGGAGGTCATGCAATGGCCGCCGGCCTGACCGTTGCGCCGGGTGGGATAGAGCCGTTGCGAGCCTTCCTCAACGAACGAATGGCCGCGGACGTGGAAGCCGCGCGCGGCGGCCGGTCACTGCTGCTCGACGCATTGCTCGCGCCCGGCGGCGTGGCGGGCGGGCTATGCGACGCGCTTGACGCCGCCGGGCCTTATGGCGCCGGATGGCCCGCCCCCCGCGTTGCGGCTGGCCCGGCCAGGCTGATTCGGGCCGGGCATCGTCGGCAACGGCCATGTTCGGGCGATCGCCTGCGGCGACGACGGCCGATCGTTCAAGCTGATCGCCTTCCGTGCCGCGGAGACCGAGCTCGGCCGGGCCCTGCTATCCTCGCCGGCCGACAAGCGCTGGTGGTTGGCCGGGACGATCAAGCGTGACGAGTGGAATGGGGGCAATGCGGCCGAAATGCATCTTGAGGACGCCGCCCCTGCTTGACCCACGGCCGAGCATCCCCTAGTCGCGCCCCGCACCACGCACGTGGCCCCTTCGTCTAGCGGTTAGGACGCGGCCCTTTCACGGCTGAAACACGGGTTCGATTCCCGTAGGGGTCACCAAATTTGCAAAGTCACGGGGTGCCTTTGTGAAATCTGGTGCCGATCCTCACAGTCGCAACCATCCCACGACCAGGCTCGCTACCAGCGCAGCCATGCTGGCCGCCAGGGCCAGGGCGGCGCTTGCCCCCTTCGCCCGCGCATAGGCCAGGGTCACGGCAAGCTTCACCGCCATATTGGCGAGGATCGTCCCGCCGAGCGCCAGCGCGGCGACCTCGGCACTGATCGCCTGCGGCGGAAGGTTGCCGGCGGTGACTATCGCCGCGTCGACGTCGAGACTTCCCATGATCAGCAGAAGGACGGCGATGCCCTCCTCGCCGAAGCGCGCCTCCGCCCAGCGGGCGGCCACTGCCGCGATGGCGAGGAACAACAGGAACGTCAGAGCGGGCGCCAGGGCGATCGGATTGCCGGGTGGTGCCGGCCCCTCCTGATGCGGTGCACTGCGGTACAACCACCAACCGGCCAGCCAGCCGACGACCAGCGCCGGCGCGATGACGACGGCGAAGGGAACCGCCAGTCGCGTGGCGACAATCGCGACGAGCACCAACACCCTGAGGTACATGACCGCGCTGGCCAGCGCAATTCCGGCCGGCTCGGCGCCTCCGCGCTCATTGCTGCCCAGCCGCTGCGCCAGGGATTGGGTGACCGCGGTCGATGAATAGGCGCCGCCGATGATCGCGGTCGCTATCGTCCCGTGCGTCGCGCCGAAGATGCGATTGGCGATGTAGCCGGCGAAGGAGAAGCCGGTAACGAGGATGACTACCCACCACAGCTTCGACGCGTTCCAGGCATCATAAGGACCGAAATTGTGATCGGGCAGGAACGGCAGGATTGCGAGTGCGATCACCGCAAAACGTGCCAGAGCTTTCACATCCTTCTCGTCCAACCGGTCGATGAAAGCGTGAAACTCGTCGCGCAGGGCGAGGATAAGAACGATGATCGCTGCGCAGGCGAGCGCCAGTCCGACGCTGCCCATCCCCCCTAGGAAGGCGACGGCGATCGTCGCGGTTGCCGCAACCGGGCTCGTCACATCGCCTTTTGCCCTGAGCTTTGGCGCGTAGGCGATACCAAGATAGGCCAACATGCCGAGCAGGATTGCGCCTGCCGCGAACGGCTGGTCGGAGCTGATCAGGCCCGCGATTCCAGAGCCAAGGCCAAGCAGGCTGAACGTGCGAACGCCGGCTACGCGATAGCCTTCGCGTTGGTCACGAAGCTTGAACCCGCGTTCCAGACCGACCAGTGCTCCAGTAACAAGGCCCGAGCCCACGCTCATCGCGCTCTGCGCCCATGGTTCGAGCCCGGCCATCATCGGCCAAGCCGCTCCGAATGCCAGCGCACATGGTCGGCCATGAAAGTCGAGATGAAATAGTAGCTATGGTCGTAGCCGGGCTGACGGCGGAGGCTGAGCGGTATGCGGGCGTCGGCACAGGCGCGCTCCAGAAGCTCGGGCTTTAGCTCGCGTTCGAGAAAGGGATCGGCGTCACCGACATCGACCAGCAGATCGGACAGCCTTGCGCCGGCTTCGATCAGGGCTACCGCGTCATGTGCTCTCCACTTCGATCGGTCGGAACCGAGATAGTTGGAGAATGATTTTTCGCCCCACGGCACCTGGCTCGGCGCGACGATCGGCGCGAATGCGGAGACGCTGCGGAAACGCTGCGGATGGCGGAGCGCGACGGTCAGCGCGCCGTGGCCGCCCATCGAATGGCCGGTGATGCCCTGCCGCTCCGGATCGATCGGGAAATGGTCGACAAGCAGCGCCGGCAATTCCTCGGTGACGTAGCTCCACATCCGATAATTGGCCGACCAGGGCTGCTCGCTAGCGTCGATGTAAAAGCCCGCGCCGAGCCCGAAGTCCCATGCCCCATCCGGATCGTCGGGCACGCCGTCGCCACGAGGACTCGTGTCGGGAGCGACGAAAACGATGCCGGCCTCGGCGCAGGCGGCCCGATATTCGCCCTTCTCCATGACATTGGCGTGAGTGCAAGTGAGTCCGCTGAAGTACCAGAGGACCGGCAGCGGCTCGCCTTTCTCGGGCTGCGGCGGGACGAACACCGAGAAGGTCATGTCGGTGCCGGTAGAGGACGAGGCATGGCGATATACGCCCTGCACCCCGCCGTGACTCCTGACCTCGCTGACGGTCTCCAGCGTCACTCCTGCGGAACCCGGTGGAGGCCGCACAGCTTGTTGCCGTCGGGATCGCGCAAATAGGCGAGGTAGAGCGCGCCGAAGGCGTTGCTCCGGATTCCGGGCGGATCCTCGATCGAAATTCCACCGGCTTCGACCCCCGACTGATGCCAGGCGTCGACCTCTTCCGGGCTATCCATAAGAAAACCGATCGTCGAGCCATTGCCGTTCGTCGCCGGCTGGCCGTCGATCGGGTTCGAAACCATGAACACCGCGCCTCGGCGGCCATAGCTCAACCGACCCTTGTCGTCGGTTCGCGCAGGCTTCCCGAACAGGCGCATCATAGAATTTCCTCGACCGATCGAGATCGTTCGATCCGACCATCACATGACTGAACATAGCTTCTCCTAAATCTCGACCGCCCTGGTGGCAGTGGCTTCGTCGCCGGTGTTGGGCATGTCGCGCGGATCGATCAGCAAGAGCTTCGCCTCGCCGTTTCGGGCACAGGGCCGATGCTCCGTACCCCGCGGAACGACAATAAGCTCCCCGGGCCCGAGCGACACGGTACGGTCGCGAAACTCGATGTCGAGCTCGCCTTCGATGACCAGGAACAGCTCGTCGGTCTTGTCATGCTTGTGCCAGATGAACTCGCCTTCCACCTTCACAAGCCGGACCTCATGATCATTGTAGCGCGCGACGATCCGCGGCGCCCAATGATCCGTGAAGCTGCCAAGCTTCTCGGCCAGGTTGACCTTGTCGGGCATCAGTAAACCACCACGCTCCGAATGCTTTCGCCCTTGTGCATCAGATTGAAACCCTCGTTGATATCCTCCAGCTTGAGCACGTGGGTAATCATCGGATCGATCTCGATCTTTCCCTTCAGATACCAGTCGACGATTTTCGGAACATCGGTGCGGCCCTTGGCGCCGCCGAACGCCGTACCGCGCCAGTTGCGGCCGGTGACCAGCTGGAACGGACGGGTGGCGATTTCCTTGCCGGCCTCGGCTACTCCGATGATCACGCTGGTGCCCCAGCCGCGGTGGCAGCATTCGAGCGCCTGGCGCATCACTTCGGTGTTGCCGGTGCAATCGAAGCTGTAGTCGGCGCCGCCGTCGAGCATCTCGACGATCTTCGCCACCACGTCGCGGCACCTCCTTCGGATTGACGAAGTCGGTCATGCCGAAGCGCCGGCCCCATTCTTCCTTGCCCGGATTGACGTCGACCCCGACGATCCGGTCCGCCCCAGCCATCCGAGCGCCCTGAAGGACGTTGAGGCCAATTCCGCCCAGGCCGAACACCACGACGTTGTCGCCCGGCTTGACCTTGGCCGTGTTGACCACCGCACCGACACCCGTAGTGACGCCGCATCCGATGTAGCAGGCCTTGTCGAAGGGAGCTGCGGGGTCGATTTTTGCCACCGCGATCTCGGGCAGGACAGTGAAGTTGGAGAAGGTCGAGCAGCCCATATAATGATAGATGGTCCGCCCTTTATAGCTGAAGCGGCTGGTTCCGTCGGGCATCAGGCCCTTGCCCTGGGTCGCGCGGATCGCGGTGCAGAGGTTTGTCTTGCCTGAAAGGCACGACTTACATTGGCGGCACTCCGGCGTGTAGAGCGGGATGACATGGTCGCCCGGTTTCACCGAGGTCACACCCGCACCCGACCTCCCGCACTACTCCTGCGCCCTCATGGCCGAGGATCGAGGGGAAAATCCCCTCGCTGTCGAAGCCATCGAGCGTATAGGCGTCGGTGTGGCAAATGCCCGTCGCCATGATCTCGACCAGCACTTCGCCCGCCTTGGGCCCTTCCAGGTCCACCTCGACGATTTCGAGCGGTTGCTTGGCTTCGAAGGCGACGGCGGCGCGGGTCTTCATAAGTCGGTTCCCTTGTTGTTTGCGTTCCCTTGCCACCAACAACCTCATCGGCCAATGCTCCAGTGAAGAGGGGAAAGCATGCCAGCGAATGATTGGCTTCAAGGTCGCCACGCGCTGATCACCGGCGGAGGAACCGGAATCGGAGCGGCCGCGGCCACGCACCTGCATTCGGCAGGCGCGAAAATCTCGTTGCTCGGGCGCCGGATGGAACCTCTTGAGCGGATCGCGCGCGGATCGTCGAGGGCAAGGCGATCGCCTGCGACGTGACCAACCGCGACGCGATCGCTGGCGCCTTCGACGAGGCCCGCGGTGTCAACGGTCCGATCAGCTTTCTGATCGTCAATGCCGGCATTGGCGACAGCGCGCCCTTTGGCCGCACCACGCGCGAAGCATGGGACCGGATCATCGCCACCAATCTCAGCGCCGCGTTCGACTGCGCCCAGCTGGCGCTGCCGGACCTGCTCGCTGAGGAAGACAGCCGGCTGATATTCATTGCCTCGGTCGCCGGCCTGAAGGGCGCACCATACGCCGCGCCCTATGCTGCATCGAAGCACGGCGTGATTGGCCTGATGCGCAGCATGGCGGCCGAGTTCGCGACCAGTAACATGACCGTCAATGCCGTCTGCCCGGCCTTCGTGGACACGCCGATGGTCGACAAATCCGCTGCCCGGATCGCGGCCGTGTCGAAGCGCAGCGAGGACGAAGCGCGGCAATCGCTGGCGGCAATGAACCGGCACGGCAAGTTGATTCATCCCGACGGCGTGGCGACAATGATCCTGACTCTCTGCCTGCCGCAATGCCGGGACGTGAACGGCTCGGCCCTTACCATCGACGGGGGAACCACCGCGTGAGCCTTGATCCAGCGAGCCTAGAACCGCATCATTTTCTGTGGGATTTCGCCGACGGTGTTGCGACGATCACGCTCAACCGCCCCGAGCGCAAAAATCCGCTGACTTTCGACAGCTATGCCGAGCTGCGCGACACATTCGCGGAGCTGGCCTACACGCCGGAGGTCAAGTGCGTCGTCCTGACCGGCGCCGGCGGCAATTTCTGCTCGGGCGGGGACGTCCATGAAATCATCGGGCCGCTAACGAGGATGGATGAGAGCGGTTTGCTGCGCTTCACCCGGATGACTGGAGATTTGGTGCGTTCAATGCGTGCCTGCCCGCAGCCGATCGTCGCCGCAGTGGAAGGCGTTTGTGCTGGTGCCGGAGCGATCATGGCGATGGCCAGCGACCTGCGTCTCGCTTCGCCCGACGCCAAGACCGCCTTCCTCTTCGCTCGGGTCGGCTTGTCGGGGGCGGACATGGGCGCCTGCGCGATCCTGCCGCGGATCATCGGCCATGGCCGCGCCGCGGAACTGCTGTTCACCGGGCGCTCGATGGGCGCGCAGGAAGGCGAACGCTGGGGATTTTGGAACCGGCTGAGCAACGATGTCCTGACCGACGCGCAGGAATTGGCGCGGGGGCTGGCAAGCGGTCCGACCTACGCGCATGCGGTGACCAAGCGGCAGCTCGACGCCGAATGGAATGTGTCGATCGAGGAGGCGCTCGACATGGAGGCCGAGGCGCAGGCGGAATGCATGCAGACCAAGGATTTTACGCGGGCGTACGAGGCGTTCGCCGCCAAGCGCCAGCCGGAGTTCAAGGGTGACTGACTGGCTCGACTGGCCGTTCTTCGAACCACGCCACCGAGCGCTGGCGGAGCGGCTGGAGCGCTGGTGCGGGGCCAATCCCGGCGATGATCATGCCAATGATGTCGACGCCCAATGCAGAGCGTTAGTGGGAGAGTTGGGCCGGGCGGGCTTCCTGAAGTTATGCGTGGCGGACGGCAACACCCCGCCAGACGTCCGCAGCCTGGCCATCGCCCGTTCGATCCTAGCCCACCACAGCGGCCTCGCCGACTTCGCCTTTGCGATGCAGGGGCTGGGCTCCGGCGCGATCAGCCTGTTCGGCAGCTCGGCGCAAAAGGCCGAATGGCTTCCCAAGGTCGCATCGGGGGAGGCAATTGCCGCCTTCGCACTGACCGAGCCGGAAACCGGAAGCGATGCGGCCAATCTCGGCATGACCGCGCGCCGGGAAGGCGGCGGATGGGTCCTCGACGGCGACAAGGCTTACATCTCGAACGGTACTATCGCCGATATGTTTACCGTCTTCGCCCGCACCGGCGAAGACGAAGGTGCAAGGGGGATTTCCGCCTTTATCGTGAAGCGGAAATGCGACCGGCCTGTCGGTCGCCGAGCGGATCGAAGTGATTGCCCCGCACCCACTTGCCCGGCTTCGCTTCGAGAGGGTCGCCGCCGAATTGATCGGCGATGCGGGCAGGGGTTTTCCGATCGCGATGCAGACACTGAACCTGTTCCGCGTCACGGTCGGTGCCGCTGCGCTTGGTTTCGCCCGGCGCGCGCTCGACGAGGCATTGGCCTTTGCCTCCTCGCGAAAGCTTGGAAACGCCACTCTCGCCGACAATCCGGTAACTCAGGAACGGCTGGGCGAGATGGCAACAAAGGTCGACGCTTCCGCCTTGCTCATCGCGCGCGCCGCCTGGCAGCAGGATGTGGGCAGGGCAGACAATCGCCGCACCGCGGCGATGGCCAAGCTCCACGCCACCGAAGAAGCGCAAAGCATCATCGACATGGCCGTGCAGCTTCACGGGGGCCTCGGCGTTACGAAGGAAGTCAAGGTCGAGGAACTCTACCGTGAAATCCGCGCTCTTCGAATCTACGAGGGGGCGAGCGAGGTGCAACGGATGATCATCGCCCGCGATCTGCTGAAGGAGCATCGCTCATGAAGTCATTGCTTCCTCCCGGCTGGCCGCGGCCCAAGGGCTATTCCAACGGAATCAGCGCCACCGGCCGGATGATCTTCACCGCCGGCGTCGTCGGCTGGGACGAGCGCGAATTCTTCCCTTCTCACCGCCTCGACAGCCAGTTCGGACAGGCGCTGCGCAATGTCCTGGCGATATTGAGGGAGGACGGCGCGGGGCCCGAGCATATCGTTCGCCTGACCGTCTATGTCACCCAGCTCCAGGAATATCTGAACTCCCGCGACGAACTCGGACCCATTGGAAATCGATCATGGGCGCCAACTATCCGGCCATGGCGCTGGTGGAGGTCGTCCGTCTGGTCGAGCCGGCCGCGAAGGTTGAAATCGAGGCGACCGCGGTAGTGCCGGAATGAATTACGACCCTTCGTCCGTGACCGGCTTCCGCCTGCCGACCAGCTGCCCGAATTCCTGCTGCATCGATTATCCGGAACGACTGAACGCCGCGGCCGAGCTGCTCAATGGCGGCAGACCGGACGACCTGGCGGTCGTCAACCCCCACGGCCGCTGGACCTATGCCGAGCTCGACGACTTCTCCGGCCGCATCGCCCGGCTGCTGGTCGAACAGGAAGGGCTGATCCCCGGCAACCGGGTGCTGCTGCGCGGGCCCAATGGCTATACGATGTTCGCCGCCTGGCTGGGGGTGTTGAAGGCCGGCGGCGTGGTGGTGGCGACGATGCCGCTGCTCCGCCCGGGCGAGATCGCGACGGTGATCGACTCGGCGGAAATCAGCCACGCGATCGTCGACAGCCGCTTCATCGGCGACTTCCGCGGCGCCATGAGCCAGACCCGCTTCGTCAAGCGCCTTGTCAAATATGATGGCGATTATGGCAAAGGCGAGCTGGAGAGGCGTTGCGCTGGGCTGGCGCCATTGCCGCCCGTCGACACCGGCCGCGACGATCCGGCGCTGATCGCGTTCACCAGCGGCACCACCGGTCATGCCCAAGGGCTGCATCCAGTTCCACCGCGACATCCTCGCGCCGTGCGACAGTTTCGCGAAGGCGCATTTTGCGATGAAGCCGGGCGATGTCGTCATGACCAGCGCGCCGATCGCCTTCACTTTCGGCCTCGGCGCGACGCTGATGTTCCCGCTCCGGTTCGGCGCGGCTGCGGCGACGATCGAGCAGCCGAACCCGCCCGCCATGCTTGAAGCCATTGCGAACTTCGGAGTCACCCACCTCGCCACCGCGCCGACCGCCTACAAGGCGATGCTGTCCCAACCCGCCCTCGACGACGCGCTGAAGACCCTTAAATGTTGCCTGTCCGCCGGCGAGCATTTGCCAAGCGCGGTCTGGGACGCGTGGAAGGAGCGCACCGGCATCGCCATCGTCGACGGAATCGGCTCGACCGAGATGATGCACATCTTCATCTCCGAAAGCGGCGACGCGATCCGTCCCGGCGCAACCGGCCGCGCCGTGCCGGGCTATGAAGCGACGGTGCTCGACGCCGACGGCAGATCCGATGGCCGAGGGCGAAGGGCGGCTGGCGGTCAAGGGCCCGACCGGGTGCCGCTACCTCGATGACCCGCGCCAGAACGAACTATGTCGAGAACGGCTGGAACCTGACCGGCGACACCTACCGCAAGGACGCTGACGGCTATTATTGGTATGTCGCGCGCAGCGACGACATGATCGTCAGCTCGGGCTATAATATTGGCGCGCCGGAGGTGGAAAATGCGCTGCTCGGCCATCCTGCAGTCGCGGAATGCGCGGTGATCGGCGTCCCCTGCCCCGAGCGCGGCCAGAAGGTGAAGGCGTTCATCGTCGCGGCCGCCAATGCGACGCCCGACGAGGCGCTGATTTCGGAACTCAAGAATTTCGTCAAGGCAACGATTGCGCCTTACAAATATCCGCGCGAAATCGAGTTTGTCGACGCGCTGCCGAAGACGGCGACGGGGAAACTCCGGCGGGTGAGCTGAGGAATTGCGTGCGGTAAATTCTGCATCCGCTTGCAAGTCGGCTGGCTGGCTGCCATCGACCGCTGCCGCAATTGTCGGCGGATGCCGCGACACTGCCGCATGGCAGAGTGGCAATGCCGAGCGGCACTCCGCCATTTGCGATGAAGGCTGAAGGCTCGTCGAAAGCTGATTGTCCCCTCCGAGGCAGGGGCCCGACGCTGCCGCAGGCAGCGCGACGATCGTAGTACTGAGCCTTCGCGCGATGGACCGCCTGTTCGCGTGACGCGCGGTCACTCGAACTCCACGATGACCTGGTCGACCGCCAGGCTGTCGCCGGCCTTGGCCGGGGTCGCCTTGACCGTCGCGGTTTCTCGGCGCGGAGGATGTTTTCCATCTTCATCGCCTCGACCACCGCGACCGGCTGTCCGGCCTCGACCTTGTCGCCGGCCTTGACCTCCAGCCGGGTCAGCAGGCCCGGCATCGGCGCCAGCAGGAAGCGCGACAGATCGGGCGGGACCTTTTCGATCATGTGCTGAGACAGCTCGGCGATGTGCCGGCGGCATGACCTGCACCTCGTGCCGCGCGCCGCGGGTCGTGCAGCGTCCAGCCGCGGCCCTTGCTTCGCGACCTGGACGACGCGCCTGCGCCCGTCCATGTCGGCGATCAGCAGCGGCTCGCCCGGCGCCCAGTCGCCGATCACGTCGATTGCGTCACCGTCCTCGACGAAGGCCAGGTTGCCGCCGTCATAGGGCGCGACGGTGACTGTGAACTCACGCTTCCCGATGCGCACGATCTGCGTGCGGCTCGGGGAACTGCGGCTCGCCCAGCTGCCCGTCGATCAGCGCCGCGCGCGTCTCGCAGCGTCAGCTCGGCAATCGCGGCCAGCGCGGCGAGGTCGGTCATCAGCTCCTCGTCCGCCGGCGCGCCGTGTGAACCCGTCGGGATATTCCTCGGCGATGAAGCCGGTGGTGAGGTTGCCGGAGCGGAAGCGCGGGTGCTGCAGCAGCGCGGAGAGGAAATCGATATTGTCGCCGATGCCCGTCGATCTGGAACGCGTCGAGCGCCACCACCTGCTCGTCGATCGCTTCTTCGCGGGTCGGCGCCCAGCTGATCAGCTTGGCGATCATCGGGTCGTAGAACATGCTGACCTCGCCGCCCTCGACGACGCCGTCGTCGACGCGGACGCACCTCGTCATTGCGAGCGAGCGAGCAATCCGAATCGCCTTTGCTGGATTGCTCGTCGCTTCGCTCCTCGCAATGACGGGGATTGGCGGCTGATAGCTGATCAGCCGCCCCGTGCTCGGCAGGAACCCGCGATAGGGGTCCTCGGCATAGACCCGCGCCTCGATCGCCCAGCCGTCGAGCTTCACATCGTCCTGGCTCGAACGCCAGCTTCTCGCCGGCCGCGACGCGGATCATCTGCTCGACCAGGTCGAGGCCGGTCACCTCCTCGGTCACCGGATGCTCGACCTGCAGCCGCGTGTTCATTTCGAGGAAGTAGAAGCTCTTGCCGGTCGGGTCGGCGCCGGAGACGATCAGCTCGACCGTGCCCGCGCGAATGATATCCGACCGCCCGCGCCAGCGCGACCGCCTGCTCGCCCATCGCCTTGCGCATCTCGGGCGTGACGAACGGCGACGGCGCTTCCTCGACCACCTTCTGGTGGCGGCGCTGGATCGAGCATTCGCGCTCGCTCAGATAGAGGATGTTGCCGTGCTGGTCGCCGAGCACCTGGATCTCGATGTGGCGCGGGTCCTCGATGAACTTCTCGATGAACACGCGGTCGTCGCCGAAGCTCGCCAGCCCCTCGCGCTTGGTCGCCTCGAAGCCCTCGCGCACGTCCTTCTCGTAATAGGCGAGCCGCATGCCCTTGCCGCCGCCGCCGGCCGAGGCCTTCATCATCACCGGATAGCCGATGTCGCCCGCGATCTTCACCGCCTCGTCGGTCGTCGGCGATGTCGCCGAGATAGCCGGGGACGACGTTGACCCCGGCCGTCGCGCGCCAGCTTCTTGGATTCGATCTTGTCGCCCATCGCGGCGATGGCGTTCGGCGGCGGGCCGATGAAGGCGATGCCGGCCTTGTCCAGCGCCTCGGCGAAGCTGGTCCGCTCGGACAGGAAGCCATAGCCCGGATGCACCGCCTCGGCGCCGGTCGCCTTGCAGGCGTCGATGATCAGCTCGGCCTTGAGATAGCTTTCCGCCGCCGGCGCCGGCCCCAGCCGGACGCTCTCGTCCGCCATCCGCACATGCGGCGCGCGCGCGTCGGCGTCGGAATAAACCGCGACCGTCTTGATCCCCATCCGCCTGGCGGTGCGGATCACCCGGCAGGCGATTTCGCCGCGGTTGGCGATCAGGATTTTCTTGAACATCAACGGCCTCCTTGCGCAAGCCGATCAACGCGCGAGTTCACGTATGACGAGGCTGCAGCCGACCGAGTCAACCAAGTCATGCACGCTCGGACTTGCTTCCGAGTCCACTCGGTCACCAGCACCGCAGCTTCGTCCCAAGCGAATCGGATGCCTGAGAACAAGTTCGCAGCATGACAGCATAGCCGAGCGTACAGATCGAGGCAAGCTGCAAACGCCAGCATGCGATGACAAGCAGCATCACGGCGATCACTCCGCCGCCTCCTCGACCGGCGGCTTGTTGTGGCCGAGCAGGCGCAGCACCTCGTCCGCCGCGTCGGCCAGGTTGGTGCCCGGCCCGAAGATCGCCTGCACGCCGGCCTCGCGCAGCATGGCATAATCCTGCGGCGGGATGACGCCGCCGGCGACGACCTTGATGTCGGCGCGGCCCATGTCCTTGCAGCGCGTCGATCAGCTCGGGGATCAGCGTCTTGTGGCCCGCCGCGAGCGACTGAGGCGCCGACCACGTCGACGTCTTGCTCGACCGCCAGTTCGGCCGCCTCGCGCGGCGTCTGGAACAGCGGGCCGGCGATCACCTCGAAGCCCAGATCGCCGAACGCCGAGCAGACGAGGTTGGCGCCGCGGTCGTGGCCGTCCTGGCCCATCTTGGCGACCAGCATGCGGGGCTTGCGGCCGAGGCGCTTGGCGACCGCCTGCGTCCCCGCGACCGCGTCCTTCCAGCGCCCGTCGCTGCGCTTGCCGTAGATGCCGCTGACCGGCTCCGGCGTGGTGTGGTAGCGGCCGAACGCCCGCTCCAGCGCGTCCGAAATTTCGCCCAGCGAGCAGCGCGCGCGGGCGCATCGACGGCGAGGGCGAGCAGATTCGACCGCCCGGAGGGGGAGGGTGAGCGAAGCGAAGGACTTCGCCCCTCCACCATTGTCCAGCGCCCTCGCTCGTCCGGGCGAGGATTGTCAGCGCCGCTCCAGCGCATCCAGCGCCGCCGACCTTCGCCTCGTCGCGCTCTCGCGCATCTTCTCCAGCCGCGCGATCTGGCCGGCGCGGACCTTGGCGTTGTCGACCTCGAGGATGTCGAGATGCTCCTCTTCCTCGCAGCCGGTATCGGTTGACGCCGACGATCACCGTCTCGCCCGTGTCGACCTTGCGCCGCGCGCTCGGCGGCCGCTTCCTCGATCCGCATCTTGGGCAGCCCTTCGGCGACCGCCTTGGTCATGCCGCCATGCGCCTCGACCTCCTCGATCAGCGCCCAGGCGCGCTCCTCCAGCTCGCGGGTCAGCGCCTCGACATACCAGCTGCCGCCGAGCGGATCGGCGACCGCGGTCACCCCGCTTTCCTCGGCCAGGATCAGCTGGGTGTTGCGCGCGATCCGCGCCGAGAAATCGGTCGGCAGCGCGATCGCCTCGTCGAAGCTGTTGGTGTGCAGCGACTGGGTCCCGCCCAGCACCGCCGCCAGCGCCTCGATCGTGGTGCGGACGACATTGTTGTACGGGTCCTGCTCGGTCAGCGACACGCCGCTGGTCTGGCAGTGCGTGCGGAGCAGCTTCGACTTCTCGGACTTGGCGCCGAGATCGGTCATGATCCGCGCCCACAGCGTGCGCGCCGCGCGCAGCTTGGCGACCTCCATGAACAGGTTCATGCCGATGCCGAAGAAGAAGCTCAGCCGCGGCGCGAAATCGTCGATGTCGAGCCCGTCGGCCTTCGCCGCGCGGACATATTCCATGCCGTCGGCGAGCGTGTAGGCCAGCTCCTGCACCGCCGTCGCCCCGGCCTCGTGCATGTGATAGCCGCGAGATCGAGATGCTGTTGAACTTCGGCATCTCCGGCGCGCGTGTAGGCGATGATGTCGGAGACGATCCGCATCGAGGGTTCGGGCGGGTAGATATAGGTGTTGCGGACCGCGAACTCTTTCAGGATGTCGTTCTGGATCGTGCCGCTCGAGCTTGCTCGCGCGGCGACGCCCTGCTCCTCGCCGGCGACGATGTAGAAGGCCATCACCGGCAGCACCGCGCCGTTCATCGTCATGCTGACCGACATCTCGTCCGAGCGGGATGCCGTCGAACAGCAGCTTCATGTCCTCGACGCTGTCGATCGCCACGCCCGCCTTGCCGACGTCGCCGGCGACGCGCGGATGGTCGCTGTCATAGCCGCGGTGGGTGGCGAGATCGAAGGCGACCGACAGCCCCTTCTGCCCTGCGGCGAGGTTGCGGCGGTAGAAGGCGTTGCTCTCCTCGGCGGTCGAGAAGCCGGCATATTGGCGGATGGTCCAGGGCCGCCCGGCGTACATGGTCGCATAGGGCCCGCGGGTGTAGGGCGGCAGGCCGGGAAAGCCGCTGTCGATATGCGCCGGCGTCCTCGGGGCCGTAGACGTTCTTCAGGCGGATATGCTCGGGCGTTTCGCGCGACAGGTCTTTCCCGCGGGATTCCTTGTCGGCCAGCGCTTTCCAGTCGTCGTGGGTCGGCTTTTTCGTCATGCGCCTCAGCCACTAGCGCCGAGCGCGAGTTATGCCAATTGGTTCCCCGGCGAAGGCTGGGGAACAGTCCACTATCTCGGCTCCACCACCACTTCACTCGTCACCGAATTGGCGATGAAGCAGGCTTCGTGCGCCTGGTGATGAAGCCCGTCGAGCGCATCCGCGCCGGGCGCATCCCCGCCAAACACGATCCGCGGGCGCAGCGTCACTCTGGTGATCCGCACTCGCCCGTCCTCGCCCTTCTCCATCACTCCTTCGGCCTCGTCCTCATAGCTGGTCACGATCACCCCGGCCCGCCGCGCGAAATCGAGGAAGAACAGCATGTGGCAACTGGACAGCGAAGCGACGAACGCCTCCTCCGGATCGACCGCGTCGGGATCGGCCCAGGGCATCGGCACGACGTGCGGGGCGGCCGAGGCCGCGACGTTGGCCAGGCCGTCGAAATTCCAGCTGTGCGCCCGGCTATACTGGCCCTTGGCGAAATCCTCGCCCGGCGACGCGAACCAGCGGATGGTGGCGTTGTGGGTGGCCATTCGATTTCCGCTCCCTGTCGATGCCGGACCCCGTTCGTCGCGAGCGAGTCGCATGCGGCGGAGCTCGCGACGGCACTTCGCCAGACTGGACCCCTGAATTCGTTCAGGGACGAACGGGTTAATGCGCCTGCTCAGGCAATTCCATGATCTCCGTCAGCACCCCGCCCATGTCCTTCGGATGAAGGAAGAAGATCGGCGTGCCGTGCGCCCCGATCCGCGTCGGGCCGAGGATGCGCACGCCCTTACCGTCGTAGAATGCCCGCGCCGCCTCGATGTCCGGAACTTCGAAGCAGAGGTGATGCTGCCCGCCCTCGGGATTGCGCTCGAGGAACTTCAGGATCGGCGAGTCCGCGCCCAGCGGCTCGATCAGCTCGATCTGGATTTGGGCGTGTCGACGAAGCACACCCGCACCCCCTGCGCCGGCAGGTCGAACGGCTCCCGCACCACCTCCGCCCCCATCCGCTCGCGGTACAGGGCGACCGACTTCTCGATCGAGGAGGTCGCGACCCCGACATGGTTCAAGCGTCCGAGTTTCATATTTAATTCCGTCATTGCGAGCGTAGCGAAGCAATCCAGTTTGCGCTTATCCGCCCGCTGCAATTTCCTCAAACAGGTCGCGCCAATCCGGATTCATAGCCTCGATCAAGGCAAGCTTATTGCCACGCGAGCCGCCCTTGATTTGCTTCTCGCGCAGGATGGCAACTTCCATCGTATCGATGCAGCTCAAACCAGACCAATATTTTGCAACCGTAGCGCTTCGTGAAGCCGTCGCCGATGCCTTCACGATGCTGCCAAGCGCGTTGAATTAGAAGCAGAGGTGACGCCAGTATAGAGCGTCCCGTTTCGCTTGTTGGCCATGATGTAGACGGCGGGCTGCTTCACTGGATTGCTTCGCTACGCTCGCAATGACGCAGTGGCCTACTCACAGCGGAATATTGTCGTGCTTTTTCCATGGGTTTTCGAGCTGCTTGTCGCGCAGCTTGCGTAGCCCAAGCGCTACCCGCCGCCGCGTCGAGTGCGGCATGATCACTTCGTCGATGAAGCCCTTGCTCGCCGCGACGAAGGGGTTGGCGAAGCGCTCCTCATATTCGCGGGTGTGCTCGGCGATTTCCTCGGGCGTCTTGCCGCGGAAGATGATCTCGACCGCGCCTTTCGCCCCCATCACCGCGATCTCGGCGGTCGGCCAGGCATAGTTCAAGTCGCCGCGCAAATGCTTCGACGCCATGACGTCGTACGCCCCGCCATAAGCCTTGCGCGTGATCACCGTGATCTTCGGCACGGTCGCCTCGGCATAGGCGAACAGCAGCTTCGCGCCATGCTTGATGATGCCGTGATGCTCCTGGCCCACGCCCGGCAGGAACCCCGGTACGTCGACGAAGGTCAGGATCGGAATGTCGAACGCGTCGCAGAAGCGGACGAAGCGCGCGCCCTTCTTCGAAGAGTTGATGTCGAGGCAGCCGGCCAGCACCATCGGCTGGTTGGCGACGACTCCGACGGTCCGACCCTCGATCCGGCAGAAGCCGATGATGATGTTGGCGGCATGGGCCGGCTGAAGCTCGAAGAAATCGCCCTCGTCGGCCACCTTCCGGATCAGCTCGTGCATGTCATAGGGCGTTGCCGCCGACGGCGGGACGAGCGTGTCGAGACCGTCCTCGATCCTGTCCCACGGATCCTCGGTCGGCCGCTCGGGCAATTCATGGCGGTTCGACAGCGGCAGGAAGTCGAAGAAATCGCGGGTCGCGAGCAGCGCGTCGATGTCATTTTCGAACGCGACGTCCGCGACGCCCGATTTGGTGGTGTGGGTGACGGCGCCGCCCAGCTCCTCCTGGGTCACCACTTCATTGGTCACCGTCTTCACCACCTCGGGTCCGGTGACGAACATGTAGCTCGAAATCCTTCACCATGAAGATGAAGTCGGTCATCGCCGGCGAATAGACCGCTCCGCCGGCGCAGGGGCCCATGATCAGGCTCAGTTGCGGGACGACGCCGCTGGCGAGCACGTTGCGCTGGAACACCTCGGCATAACCGCCGAGCGAGGCGACCCCCTCCTGGATGCGCGCACCGCCGCTGTCGTTGAGGCCGATCACCGGCGCGCCGACCTTCATCGCCGCGTCCATCATCTTGCAGATCTTCTGCGCGTGGCGCTCCGACAGCGAGCCGCCGAACACGGTGAAATCCTGGGCGAAGACATAGACCAGCCGGCCGTTGATGGTGCCCGATCCGGTGACCACGCCGTCGCCGGGGATCTTCTGCTGCTCCATGCCGAAGTCGACGCAATTATGCTCGACATACATGTCGACTTCTTCGAACGAGCCCGGGTCGAGCAGCACGCTCAATCGCTCGCGCGCGGTCAGCCGCCCCTTGGCGTGCTGCGCGGCGATCCTTTTCTCCCCGCCTCCCATGCGGGCGGCCTCGCGCCGCTTCTCCAGTTCCTCGATCGTCGTCGCCATGACCTCTCCTGTCGCCGCCGCGCTGCCACGCGCAAGCCGGAGCGTCAATTCCGCCCGATCAGCTCGCGCAGTTCGCTAAGCTCCCATTCGTCGTTGGCGCTAAACGGCAATTGGCGGCTGAGCGCGGCATAGCCGACTCGTCCGATCGCCTGCTTCACCTGTTCCAGCCTGGCAAAGGCCGCGCGGAGCCGTTTGGCCTCTTCCTCGTCGAGTTGCCGGTCCCGATCGAGCAATTCCTCCTCGGCCGCCAGCACCAGCTCGGCCTTGACGATGCAATAGTCGCGGATCAGGGCCGCCTGCTCCGGCTTGACGCGCCCCGCGAGCGCCTTGATCCGCTGCCCGCTGGCATCGGCCGGGAATCCGCCCGCGCGCCATTCCTCAAGCCAGCGGCGATGCGCCTCGCTTTCCTCGGCCAGCCACTGATGCGTCTCGCTCTCCCCAAGGCGGAACAAGGCGATGAGCAGCAGCGGCGCGGAGACCAGCGTGACGGCCATCACCATCCCCGGCTGATCGGGGAATTGGTTGAACGTCAGGTGGATCAGGCTTGCGAGAATATAGCCGGGCAGCAGCCATAGCGGGTTGAACCGGTGGGCGGTGCCCTGCCGCCGGAGCGAGCCCTCGCTGAGATCATGCGCCACGGCAGCGAGGATGGCGGTGGTCGTTCCGTGCATCACCGCGGTGCCGAGGCCGCGGACCATCCACACCGACGCCGACAATTCGGGGAAGCGGATCAGGTAGAGGATATTCTCGACCACCGAAAAGCCGGCGCCGATCGCGAATCCTGAAATGACCGCGTCGAGCTTGAAGCCGATGCGGTTGGTAGCGATCAAAAAAGCCAGCGCCAGCCCCTTCAGCGCTTCCTCGATCCAGGGGGCAACCAGCCTGCTGTAGAAGGAGTATCCCATCGGCAGCGTGTCGAGCATCTGGCCGCTGACCGGCCAGGCGACCAGCGCGGTGAGCGCCCCCAGGAGGAGTAGGCCGAGCATTTCCCTGACCGACGTCAGCTTGAACACGTCGAGCCAGGCGAACAGCACGGCCATCAGCAGCACCGGCACCAGTGCGATCGACCAGTCGAAGATCTCCGCGAGGATCACAAGCGCAACGTTACAGGATTTTCAGCGATGCGAGCCATTCGATCCGACCGTCAACATCCTTGTCGCCAAAGCCCTTTGCAACGCCGACCGAAAAAACCATCGGCAGCCGCATCACTACGGTGAAGCCCAGGTCGACCTGCGCGCCGAGATCGAACAGCCGATAGCTCCGGTCCTCTGGCGAGCGAAGCAGCATCGCACCGCCGAACAGCGCCGGCCGGGCATAGCTCAGGAAGAAAGCAGCCGTCCCGACTTCCTCAAAGCGCAGCGGCGGCAGGTTCACCTCGCCCGTCAGCTTGGCAAACTTCCGGGCGGCGACCTGGTCGATTTCGAACCCGGGAAAGCTCTCCAACTCGCGATAGCGTTTCTCCGTGCGGTCATCGACGTAGTTGTTGCGGAAGCTGCCGAAATAATAGGCGCCCAGCGGGCTCTCCGACTTGCCGCCAACGATGCCCGCCTGCGCGTAAACCCATGCCGAGCTGTTTGAGAGCGGCAACGGCACGCCATAGTCGATGCCGCCCCAGATGCGCGGGAAGCTGTCGCCGTCGGCATGGTCGGCTCCGCTCACCACCCGCCACGCGATGCCCTTCTCATGGTCGACCCCGCCGAGCGACTGGCGGGTGTTGGTGTAGCGAACGCCGAGCTCGGCCGAGTAGATATTCTTCGGGCTCGCCACATTCTGCGCCGACGGCAGTTGCTCCAGGCCGAAATATCCCGCCACGCTGCCGAACAGGTCCAGCTGCCGGGGCGGGTCGTAGATTTTGGCCTTGTCGTAGCTGATGATGACCGCATCGCCCTTGCGGCTGCGCAGCACCGGGCCGGCGAGATCGTAAATATCGGCGTCGTTGTGCCAATAGCGCAGCTTCCAATTGAGCGAGCGATATTCGATGTCGGCGTGAAGGCGCTCCTTGTCCCGCATCTCGCCGAACGGCGACACGCTGACCGTAGCGCTCAGCTGATGGAACTGGAGCGGGTCTTCCAAATGGAAATAATAGCCGAGCGCGGGCTCCTGCTTATATCCCTCGACGACCGGATAGGCGGCGGCGAGCTTCATCCGCGGCGTGGCGCGATACATGCTCCGCTGGTTAATCCGCGCGTCGAGGTCGATCTTGGCTGGTGAACCAACTCCCCACTCTTTCAACTGCGGATGGGTGTGGACCAGCTTGGTGCCAAGGAATTCGATCGTTCCAAGGTCGTTCTTGACCTCTGGCCGGATCAGCGACGGGCTCAGCCCCTGCCCGGTATATTCATAGACCAGCAGCCGTCCGTCGGGCCGCAGCATCGGCCGGAAGAAACCGGTCGAGGCGTTGGACAGCACTTCATATTTCTGGGTGGCGACGTCGAAGCGGAAGACGTTGGACACGCCGGTATAATAGCTGGTGCCATAGAGCGACTTGCTGTCGGGCGAAAAAGTGAAGCCCTCGGGCGTCGAGGGCGGCAGAACGAGCCGGGCGACCTCTTCCGGTCCATTGCCCTCCGCGAAGCTCTGCGTCTTCCACACCCGCACCGACTGGGTGCCGTCAATCTCGCCGTAGCTGGCGGCAATCAGCGAACCGTCCGGTGAGACATCGAGGTCGAACGGCGTAATCCCATAGTCGAACGTATGAATCTGGTTGAACCCGGCATAAGGCGGCGGCACCCGGACGATGGTCGCAAAGCCATTCTGGTGGCGGATGCCCCAAATCGACTTGTCGTGCGGGTTGAAAGCCAGGTCACCGATCCGGGAATCGCGCAGCAGCATCCGTTTCTTGCCGGTGTCGACGTCGACGACCATCAGGTCGCGAAATGCCTTGTTGTCGTCGACATAATAGACCTTCCGGCCCTGCTCATCGAACGCAAGGCTGGTCACGAAATAGAGCATCATGCCCTTGAGGTCCGTCAGCCGGCGCAGCTTGCCGGTGGCCAGGTCCATCGTGCCGACGAACCCGATCTGCCCTGGAAAGCGGAACGCTGCGACCAGGCTGTTGGTCTTCTCGTCGACATAGCCGCGCGACATCGAACCAAGTCCGCGTTGGCTCAGATGCTGCACCTCGGTCAGCGGATATGCCGTGAGCTTGGCGAGATTGGCTTTCTGGAATTCCCGTTCCCAAGCGTGCCAGTCGCTCCACGCGTCGTCGAGCTTCTTGCCGAACACGCGGCGAAACTGGGTTGCGTAGAAGCTGGCGCTGTCGTCGTCACGACGAAGCCATTGCATGACCTTGTCGGGGCCAAAGGTCAGCGCCAGCCAGGAGAAGAAACGAGTCCCGTAGAGATAGTCGTTGGCGCCGATCTGGAAGTCGATGTTGATGCCCTCGCTTTCCAGGCCGAGCGGCGAATAGAGCTTGTCCCCATCACGGACCTTGGCCCGAAACACCATCTCGTCGTAGCCGCCCTGGGCGCGGCCGAGGCCGCCCGCCATCCAGGTTTCGAAGAACACCGCCGACCCTTCCGCATACCAGCGCGGGACGTTGTTCCTCGGCGTCGTCAGATAATTGTAGAGGATCAATTCCGGATGCTCCTGGATCGGCATCGGTTTGCCGGCCAAGGAACGGCGCCAGAAGGCGTCGCGTCTATTGTAGGCGTCGAGCGTGGCGACGTGCGCCAGCTCATGGTTGATCAGCGTGAAGAAGCGCTCGCCCGGCGTAAAGGTCTCCATCCGCTGCGATAGCGGCGCCACGTCGAGCAGGATGGCGTTGTTTGGCGATGACCGGGCGGCGGCATTGCCGAAATCCCCGAAGTCCTTGATCAATACGGTGGTTCGATCCCACGGCTCCCAATTGAAGCGCTGCTTGTGCCAGTCGAGCGCATTCTCGACCGCACGGCCGACATAGGGCGTCAAATAGGTCTGGACCGGATCGAAATAGAGCAGCAACTGATTGTCGGTTTCGATCGTCGACAGCGGAATGCCCCCCGCGTTGGGGGGCGCGTGCTTCGGTTCCTCGGCAACGGGCTTGTCCGGCGGCGGGACCGGCTCGGCCACCGGCTCCTTAATCGTGGTCGTGTCAGGCGGCGGCGGAAGCGGCTCCGGCTGCGTCTGGGCCCATGCACCGCTCGCGGCGCTGCACAGGCAGACCGCCGTCACCCGTCTCAGCCAGCGCCGGTCGCGGCGCGCGCTTCCCCCTGACATTACCCCCCTTTCGGACCGATACGCGGCCCGGCAGCGCTATTGCCTGAAGCTCGCCGCGAAATTGGAATCCTGCATCGCCGCGGCAAACGACGGGTTGGCCGCCAGCGCCTGGAAATGATGCACGCCCCTGAGCGCGTTGAAGGCGTTTGCATTCGCCGCCAGGGCCTGAAGCGCCTTGGCATTGCCGGCAAGTCCGGCAAAGGCCTGGGGCTGCGCCGACATCGCGGCAAAGGCCGCCGGATTGTCCGACATGGCCTGCGCCGCCCGAGCGTTGAACTGGCCCTGCCTGGCCAGTCGAGCCGCTGCCGACGCCGCACCGAACGCCTGGGCGGCCCGGGCCGCGGCAGCGAGATCGTCGGCATTGGCGGCAAGCGCCCGGAACGCGGCAGCGTCCCCGGCCAGGGCCTGAAGCGCATCGGCATCGGCCGCCGCACGGAACGCCTTGGAGTTCCCGGCGAGCGCGCTGAATGCTTCGGCGTTGGACGCTAGCGATCTGAACATGGCGGCATCGGCCGAGATCGCTTTCATGGCCGCGGCATCGGCCGACAGCGACCTGAACGCGGCGGCGTCACCGGCCATCGCTTCCAGCGCCGACGGATTGGACGCTGCTGCCTTGAACCCCGCCACATCGGTGGCGAATTTCGCAAAGGCCACCGGATCGTTGGCGATCGCGGCGAATGCAGCCGGATGGTCGGCCAGGGCGGCGAAGGCCGCCGAGTGTCGCGCCACCGCCTGCAGCGCCCGCGGTTGTGCCGACCAGGCATTTAGCGAGGCGGAGTGCTGGGCCATCAGCGATGCCGCGCGAGCATCGGCCTGGTCGAGGTTGGCGTGGAATGCGCTGGCGCTGTCCGCCGCGAGCGACAAGGCGTCGGCATTGGCGGCAAGCACCTTGAACGCGGCGGCGTTATCCGCCAGCGCCCGGAACGCCGAGGCGTCGGACGAGATGGCCTTCATCGCCGCGGCATCGGCCGACAGCGACCTGAACGCGGCCGCGTCGCCCGCCATTGCTTCCATCGCCGAAGGGTTGCCCGCTGCCGCCTTAAAGCCGGCGAAGTCGTTGGCAAACTTCGAAAACGCGACCGGATTGCTGGCGATCACTGCGAAGGCCGCCGGATGGTCGGCCAGGGCGGCAAATGCCGCCGGATGATCGGCCATTGCCGCGAAGGCACGCGCCTGAACCGCATCGAGGTTGAGTGCAGCGTCCGACACGGCCTGCGCGGCGTCCAGGGTCGCCTTGAAGGCTGCTGGATCCTTGGCCAGGCCGGTAAACGCCTGCGGATTGGCAGCAATTGCCGACATCGCATCGCTATTCTGGGCGAGCAGCGCGAAGCCCGGATGCGCCGCGAGCGCTCGGAAGCTCGCGTTCTTCGACATCACCTCGAATGCGTCGGTCTGCATCAGCTGAGGGATCGACGTATTGCCGAGCGTGACGTCACCCTCGCCAATTTGCGGCGAAACATAGCGGCCGGCGGGGGTGATGGTGCCCTCGGTCGGGCCAATCGGCGGATAGATGCGGCCGAGGCCATACGCCGCCACCGCTACCGCGACGACCGCGGCGCCCGTGATGAGATATCGCTTGTTGCTGGAACGAGTCGTATCGATCGTTGTCACGTCGCACCCCCTGCTGCGTTGGAACCAATCGAGCAGAATTTACCCAAAATTAACCAAAGTCAATGAAGGGGCTCTACCCCCTCTGAAATGTAAGTAACTCAGACTTTCCCCAACCCGTCTGGCGAGCGACCCGTCAGCAAATTGGTCGGGCCGTTCGAGTCGATATTTGCTGAAACCAAGCTGCTCATTGCGCTTTAATGGCCGGACAGGAGGAACGAATGGCGCATCGTCAGCACTGGCCCGAACGGCTGTGGCTGGTCCGGCACGGACAAAGCCAGGGCAATGTCGCTCGCGATGCGGCGCATGAGGCCGGGCTGCATGTCATCGACCTCGATATCCGGGACGTCGACGTTCCCCTGTCCGATCTAGGCCATCGGCAGGCCGAAGCCGCGGGACGCTGGTTCGCCGACTTGCCGGAAGACCAGCGGCCCGAGGTATTGCTCGCCTCGCCCTACATTCGCGCCAGGCAGACCGCCGAGGCGATCTGCAATGCGGGCGGATTGGCGGGCGGGGCCAAGCCGACGATCGTCGACGAGCGGCTGCGTGAGCGCGAGTTTGGGGTGTTCGACGGCCTCACCACGCTCGGCATCCGGGGCAAATTCCCGGAAGAGGCCGCGCACCGCTCTAAGATGGGCAAATTCTACCATCGCCCACCCGGCGGCGAGAGTTGGGCCGACGTCATTCTGCGTCTGCGCAGCGTGCTCAATACGATCAACCTTCATTATGCCGACCGGCGGGTGCTGGTCGTCTGCCACCAGGTCGTCGTATTGTGCATGCGCTACATCCTCGACGAGTTGAGCGAGGGGCAAATTCTCGCCATCGACAAGCAGGCGGACATCCTCAATTGCGGCATCTGCGCCTACGATTTCGAGCCCGACGATGCCTCGCTTTGCGCACCCGCGCTCAAGCTGTGGAACGTCGGTGCGCCGCTCGAGGACGCGGTGCCGCAGACCGCCGAGCCCGACCGCATGACCGGAACGCGATGAAGGCGCCGACATCACTGACCCCAGCCGAGCTCAAGCGCCATCCGCTGCCGCCGGTCGAGGCTGGCGACAAGGACAGCCACGGCCGGCTGCTGGTCATTGCCGGAACCCGCGAGATCGCCGGTGCCGCGAGCATCTGTGCCAATGCGGCGATGCGCGCCGGCTCGGGCAAGGTCAGCATCGCCACGGTCGCCAGTGTCGCGCCCCAGCTTGGCATGACGGTGCCGGAGGCCAGGGTCCTTGCCATAGCCGAGGAACGGGATGGAGGATTTGCTCGCTCGTCGGTCGCACGATTGGCCAAGCTGGCGGGCGACCATGATGCCGTGGTCGCGGGCCCGGGAATGTCCCCGACCCCCGTTTCAACCAAGCTTGCCGCCGCGCTGTGTGCAGCCGGTCTGCCCGTCGCGCTCGACGCGGCGCTGCTCCACGGACTGGCGCCGGCCGCCTCCGCGGCCCGGGGTGCCGAAATCCCCCCAATCCTGCTCCCGCACAGCGGGGAAATGGCGTCGCTCCTCGGATGCAGCGCAGAGGAGGCAGAGGCCGACTCTCTCGGTTGCGGGCGTGAGGCAGCCCGCCGCTACCAGGCGATCGTACTGGCCAAGGGACCGCAGAGCTATATCGCCACGCCCGAAGGCAAGGCATGGAAATATAAAGGCGGCGGCCCCGGTCTCGGCGTATCGGGCTCCGGCGATGCGCTCGCCGGCATCCTCGGCGGATTGCTTGCCCGAGGCGCGGCCCCGCTGACTGCCCTGCTGTGGGCGGTGTGGCTGCATGGCGAAGCCGGTGCGGGCCTGGCGAACCGGATTGGTCCGATCGGTTTCTTCGCCCGCGAAATCTCCGGCGAGGTTCCGCGTCTGCTGGCAAAAGCTCAGGATTCGTTGGAGTAGTTTTCCAGTTCGTCGCCGACGATCTTCACGACGTGGATGACGTTGGTCGATCCGGCGGTCTTGAACGGCACGCCGGCCATGATCAGCACCAGGCCGTCAGCGTCGGCAAGATGGTGGCGCAGTACCATCCGCTTGGCCTTGCCGACCATCTCCTCGAAATTATTGACGTCGCGGGTGTGGACGGCGTGGACGCCCCATTGCAGCCCCAACCGGCGCGCGACCTTCATGCTGGCGGTCATCGCCAGGGTCGGCACCTGTGCTCGCTCGCGGGCGATGCGCCGAGCGGTCGATCCCGACGAGGTATAGCAAGCCATTGCCGAGGCCCCGAGGATGCGGACGATCTGCGCCGCGCTTTCAGACAAAGCATCGGCGGTGGTCGCCTCGGCCGGTGTCTCCGTGAAATGGACGCGAGCCGAATAGACCGGGTCGGATTCCACGCTGCGGCCGATCTTGTCCATCATCGCGACGGCTTCGACCGGGAAAGCACCGGCAGCGCTTTCGGCGGACAGCATCACCGCGTCGGCACCCTCGTAAATGGCATTGGCGACGTCGCTGACCTCGGCCCGGGTCGGGGTCGGTGAGACAATCATCGAATTCGAGCATTTGGGTCGCCACCACCACGGGCTTGCCGGCCTGGCGGGCGGCGGCGACGATCTGGTTCTGAAGCGGTGGCACGCCTTCGGGCGGAAGCTCTACGCCAAGGTCGCCGCGCGCGACCATCACCGCGTCGGCCAGCTCCAATATCTCGTCCAGCCGCACAATGGCCTGCGGCTTTTCGATCTTGGCGAGCAGCGCCGCCTTCTCTCCCACCAGCTCGCGCGCCTCGGCAACATCTTCGGGGCGCTGGACGAAAGACAATGCGACATAATCGGCGCCCTGCTCGAGCGCGAAAGCGAGATCCTGGCGGTCCTTGTCGGTCAGCGCCGGGATCGGGATTAATACTCCGGGAACGTTGACGCCCTTGTTGTTGCTGACCTTGCCGCCGACCTCGACCACGGCTGCGATCTTGTCTTTCTCCACCGCGGCGACGCGAAGCCTGACCTTGCCATCGTCGATCAGCAGCTCGGCGTCCTTTGCCAGGACCTGGAACAGCTCGGGATGGGGCAGCTCGACGCGCGTCCCGTCGCCGGGCGCCGGATCGCGGTCGAGCACGAACAGCCTGCCCTGCTCCAGCACGGCCGAGCCGCCTTTGAAGCTGCCGACGCGGAGCTTCGGGCCCTGCAGGTCGAACACGATTGTCATTGGCCGGTGAAGCGACTTTTCGAGCCCGCGAATGGTTTCGACCAGCTTGGCTTTTTCGGCCTGGCTGCCGTGACTCATGTTGATCCGGAAGGCGTCGGCGCCTGCTTCGACCAGCGCCCGGACCATTTCGGGGCTCGACGAAGCGGGACCCAGCGTCGCCAATATCTTCACCTTGCGGGCGCGCGGTCTCAGCATCGTCATCCCTCGTCTGTTGCGCCCCCGCCATAGCGGCTGGCCCAGACCATTCAACCGGCTTGAGGCCGGGCCTGGCCTCGCCTAGTGAGCCCGCTCAACATTTCATTCCCATGAGATTCGAAGAGGGCGAGACCAAATGAGCGAAGGCAATGTCGCGGCCGATCAGCTGCGGCTGTTCATCGAGCGTATCGAGCGGCTGGAAGAGGAAAAGAAGGGCATCGCCGACGACGTCAAGGACGTCTACGCGGAGGCCAAGGCCAACGGCTATGACACCAAGACGATGCGCAAGATCGTCGGTTTGAGGCGGATGGAAAAGCACGCCCGCGACGAAGCCGACGCGCTACTCGAAACCTATCGCAATGCGCTCGGCCTCGCGTAAGGAATAGCCATGGCGGGTCATTCCAAATTCAAGAACATCATGCACCGCAAGGGCGCGCAGGATAAAAAGCGTTCGGCGATGTTTTCCAAGCTTAGCCGCGAAATCACCGTCGCGGCCAAGATGGGCTTGCCCGATCCGGACATGAACGCACGGCTGCGGGCCGCCGTGCTGGCCGCCAAGGCGCAGTCCATGCCAAAGGACAATATCCAGCGCTCGATCGACAAGGCATCGGCCAGCGACGCCGAAAATTACGAGGAAATCCGCTACGAAGGCTTCGGCCCCGGCGGCGTCTCCCTGATCGTCGAAGCGCTGACCGACAATCGCAACCGCACCGCGACCAACGTCCGCACCATCTTTTCGAAGAATGGCGGCAATCTGGGCGCAAGCGGCAGCGTCAGCCATGGCTTCGACCGCATGGGCCTGATCGAATATGGTGCGAGCGCTGGAAACGAGGAAACGGTTTTTGAGGCTGCGATCGAGGCTGGCGCCGACGATGTCGAGAGCGATGAAGCGGGCCACGAAATCTGGACCGCCCAGGACTCGCTCCATACGGTCGCGCGGGCACTCGAAACGGCCCTAGGCGAGCCCGAATCCGCCAAGCTCGCCTGGCGCCCGCAGAACGAAGTCACCGTGACCGGCAACGACGCCGCGACGCTGATGAAACTGCTCGACGCACTCGAGGATGACGACGACGTCCAGACCGTCTCGGGCAATTACAATGTTCCCGACGAGGAATTGGAGAAGCTGGGCTGACGGTCATCCTCGGCCTTGACCCGGGCCTTGGCACCACTGGCTGGGGCTTGATCCGGGCGGAAGGTAATCGCCTGTCGCATCTCGCCAACGGGCAATTCAAAACCGACGCAGGCGAAAGCCTGCCCAGACGCCTGTCTCACCTGGCGTCGCAGATCGAGGCGATGATCGCTGACCATTCGCCCGAGGCGGCCGCGGTCGAGGAAGTGTTCGTCAACAAGAACCCGCAATCGACGCTCAAGCTCGGCCAGGCCCGCGGCGTCGTGCTGATGATCGCCGCGCGCGCCGGAATTGAAGTCGGCGAATATGCGCCGCGGCTGGTCAAAAAGGCGGTGGTCGGCACCGGCGCGGCAGAGAAGGCACAAGTGCACGCCATGGTCCAGCGCCTGCTCCCCGGAGCCTCAATTGCCGGTGCGGACGCCGCCGACGCGCTGGCGGTGGCGATTACTCATGCGCATCACCTCGCCAGCGCCCGGCGGCTGGGCTGACGCTTAAGCGGGCGCGCCCAACGGAATCGCCGATTTTCCCTCGGCCGCGCCACTGACCTCCTTGCCTTCAATGAACGCAAGCAGGTCGGCGTTCACGATCTCCGGATGGGTTTGGCAGCAGCCGTGCGGCAAATCTTTATAGGTCTTGAGCGTGCCGTTCTTCAGCAGCTTGACTGTCAGCGGCGCCGAATCCGCATAAGGCACGATCTGGTCGTCTTCGCTGTGGATCACCAGCACTGGCACTTCGATCTTCTTCAGGTCTTCCGTAAAGTCGGTTTCGGAGAAGGCCTTGATGCACTCATAGCCGGCCTTGACGCTGCCCATCATGCCCTGCCGCCACCAATTGTCGATGAGACCCTGGCTGACCTTGGCTCCCGGCCGGTTGAAGCCATAGAAGGGCCCGGTCGGGATATCGAGGTAAAGCTGGGCGCGGTTGGCGGCGAGCGCGGCGCGGTATCCGTTGAACACCTCGATCGGCGTCCCGCCCGGGTTCGAATCCTTCCTGACCATCACGGGCGGTACTGCCTCGATCAGCACCGCCTTGGAAACTAGGCCCGGCTGGGCGCGAGCGACATAGTGAGCGACCTCTCCGCCGCCGGTCGAATGGCCGACGTGAATCGCGTTTTTCAGGTTGAGCGTCTCGACCAGTTCGGCAACGTCGGCCGCATAGGTGTCCATCTCGTTACCACCGTCGGTTTGGGTGGAGCGGCCATGGCCACGGCGGTCATGAGCGATGACGCGGTAGCCCTTATCCAGGAAGAACATCATCTGAATATCCCAGTCGTCAGCACTGAGCGGCCAGCCGTGGTGGAAGACAATCGGCTGCGCGTCTCGCGGGCCCCAGTCCTTATAGAAGATCTCGGTCCCGTCCTTGGTCTTGATTGTCGCCATGTTGGCCTCCTTGGTCGTGCCCCCCGGCAATTCGTTCAAGCAGCGGCAGGTTGCGCTTTCGCGTCAGCCTTCGCGTTCCGCTCGGCCCAGTCGAGCGCATAGTCCGCCACTTCTTCCCAGCCGGGATCGAGGCAGGTCCAGTGCGACCGGTCAGGGAAAATCTTGAGCTCGGTCTTCGTCGCCGCCTGCTCCTGCTTGCGGAAGATGGCGCGGGTCATGCCGGCGTCGGCGATCAGATCCTTGCCTCCGCCGATCAGGAGCAGCGGCGGACGGATCTTGCTGGCCCAGTCGATGTCGATCTTGTTGATGACCCCGTCCCAGTAAACCTTGCCCGGCGTCGGCACGATGTAGCGGTCGTACATCGCGTCGGCCTCGTCCTTCGGCACCAGCTGGGCAAAGCGGCGATGGAAGAAACGCCGCGACATATGCTTGACCTTCCGCCAACTCAGCGGATCGAGGAACACCGGCAGTGCCGAGACGATCGCGTGAGGGAATAGCGGCACGCCCGGCGTCGGCGCCGGATCGATCGCCACGCCGGCCGCACCCAGCCCGCGATCGAGCAGATGCTGGACGAACACTCCGCCCGCCGAATGTCCGATCAGGATCGGCGGTTCGGGCAGGGTGCGGATAAGCTTCTCATAATGTCCGATGATCTGGCGCTGACCTAGGCCGGCAAGCTCCGGCCGTGGCGATGTGCGCAACTCGGGCGGCGAACGGTCGTCGTAGGGCCAATCGGGCGCGAGCACGGCGTAGCCCACGTCCCTCATAGCGTTTGCGAAATCCTTCCCAGCAGGCCGAATTGAGCCAGGCGCCATGGATCAGCACGATCGTCTTGGGCATGCGGTTCCCTTCTCAACGAGGATCTACGCAACGACTCGCCGCGCCCTCGCCCGACCGCTTCCAGCTTACCAGTCGAAATGCGCCACGATGCAATTTCACTCGCCCGTCATCGCGCAACTTGTTTCAGCATCCATTCCCGAGCCGCGACGCCCTCATCGACTCTGAAACAGCTCAGGGTGACGAAACGACTAGGCTGCTCTACCCGCCGATGATCGCCCGCCTGACTGGAATCCTCGCCGAGAGCGCCGCCGACCATGCGGTGATCGACGTCCACGGGATTGGCTATCAGGTGCTGGCCTCGACCCGCACGCTCGACGCTCTTGGAGCCATCGGCGGCGATGTCCTCCTGCTCACCGAGCTGCAGGTGCGCGAGGATTCGATGACCCTGTTCGGCTTCGGCTCCACCGGCGAGCGCGAGGCATTCCGTCAGCTGACCAGCGTCCAGGGCGTCGGCGGCCGCGTCGCACTCGCCATCCTTTCCGTCCTCGACCCGGCCGAACTCGCCGCTGCCATTTCGCGCGGGGACAAGGCGATGGTCGCCCGCGCCAACGGCGTCGGCCCCAAGCTTGCCCAGCGGATCGTGAACGAACTCGCCGGCAAGCTCGGCAGCCCGGCGCTGGCCGGCACCGCCGGCGCTTCCGCACCGCGCGGCGGAGTTGCCGCCGATGCCCTTTCCGCCCTCGCCAATCTCGGCTTCAAGCCGGCAGAGGCCAGCGCGGCGGTCGCGGCCGCGAACGAAGAACTGGGCGCCGAAACCACGCTCGACGCGCTCGTCCGGCTGGCATTGAGGAAGGCAGCTAAATAACCACCCACACGGCATCCTGCCGCTGCGGGCGGCTCAAGGTCACCGTAACCGGCGAGCCGGTGCGCGTATCCGTGTGCCATTGCCTCGACTGCCAGAAGCGGACGGGGAGCGCCTTTTCAGCGCAGGCGCGATGGCCGGAGGCTGAGGTGCAGATCGAGGGCAGTCGAAGACCTGGACTCCACCATGCCGACAGCGGCAACCGGATCACCCATCATTTCTGCCCCGATTGCGGGTCGACGGTTCATTACCGGATCGAAGGCAAGTTCGACGGGCTGGTCGCCATTCCCCTCGGCGCGTTCGACGATCCCTATTTCCTCTCACCCAAATTCTCCGTGTGGGAAGAGCGCAAGCATGACTGGGTCAAGATCCTCGGCGACGACGTCGAGCACTCGCACTAGCTCGTCATCGCGAGGAGCGAAGCGACGTGGCGATCCAGACTGGATTGCTTCGCTTCGCTCCCAATGACATGCAGGTAGCAATGGCCACCGATCCCGCCCGCATCACCACGCCCGAGCGCACCGCCGAGGACGCCGATGCGGCGCTCAGGCCGAAGAGCCTTGACGAATTTATCGGACAACAGGGAGCGCGGGAGAATCTGCGGATATTCGTCAACGCCGCCCGTTCGCGGAGCGAGGCGCTCGACCATGTGCTGTTCTTCGGACCGCCTGGCCTCGGCAAGACCACGCTTGCAGGAATTCTTGCCCGTGAAATGGGCGTTGGTTTCCGTGCTACCTCAGGGCCGGTTATCGCCAAATCGGGCGATCTCGCCGCCTTGCTCACCAACCTTGAGGACGGCGATGTGCTGTTCATCGACGAGATCCACCGGCTCAATCCGGCGGTCGAGGAAGTGCTTTATCCGGCGATGGAGGACCGCGCCCTCGATCTGATGATCGGTGAAGGTCCGTCGGCGCGCTCGGTCCGCATCGACCTGCCGCGCTTTACGCTGATCGGCGCAACCACGCGACAGGGACTGCTCACAACGCCGCTGCGCGACCGGTTCGGAATTCCGGTCCGGCTCAACTTCTATACGGTCGAGGAGCTTGAGCAGGTCGTCCGCCGCGCCGCCCGCTTGTTAGCCGCGCCTACCACCAGTGAAGGGGAGCATGAGATCGCCCGCCGAAGCCGCGGCACTCCGCGCATCGCCGGGCGCCTGCTTCGCCGGGTCCGCGACTTCGCCCACGCCGCCGGGGCCGAATTGATCGACCAAGGCGTCGCCGACCGCGCTCTGACCAGGCTCGAGATCGACCGGCTCGGCCTCGACGCGATGGACCGGCGTTACCTGATGATGATCGCCGACCTCTATGGCGGTGGCCCGGTCGGGATCGAAACCCTCGCCGCCGGCCTCAGCGAGCCGCGCGACACGCTCGAGGATGTGGTGGAGCCCTATCTCATTCAGCTCGGCCTCATCGCCCGCACGGCACGAGGGCGCTGCCTGAACGGGCGCGGCTGGGACCATCTGGGCCTCAATCCGCCCAGCGGCGCGCAAACCGGCCTGTTCGATAGCGGAGACAAATGATGTATTCCCCTTTTCGTCATCCCGGACTTGATCCGGGATCCATCTTCCTTACTGGCGGCATGAAGAAAAGGTGGATCCCAGCTTTCGCTGGGATGACGATGGTGTTTGCGTCGCCAGTTGGCGCACAATCGTCGCCCGCCCCAGCCGCTCCCGATTATTCAAAGCCTGCCAATTGGCTTTGCCTTCCTGGCCGGACGGACCTCTGCACGACGCCGCTCAAGACGACCGCGCTCAATCCCAACGGCTATGGTTCGACCGGCCAGTCGCCAGTGGCCAAAAATGCCGGGATCGATTGCTTCTACGTCTATCCGACGGTTAGCCGCGACCGTGGCGTCAACAGCGACCTCGTCCCGGGCGACGGCGAAGAGAAGGCGGCGGTCGCCACCCAGTTTGCCCGCTTTGCCGGCACTTGCCGGACGTTCGCGCCCATCTATCGCTCCATGACCGTCGGCCTGATCACCGCCGTCGCTGCGGGCGCCGACTTCAAGGCTCCGATGGCGACCTCCTACGGTGACGTCCGCGCTGCGTGGCGGGAGTATCTGACGAAGCACAACCAGGGCCGCCCCTTCGTCCTCATCGGACACAGCCAAGGCTCATGGATGCTCCAACTGCTTATCGCCAATGAGATTGAGGGCCAGCCGGTCGCCAGGCAGATGAAACTGGCGATCATTCCCGGTTTCAACGTGCTCGTGCCGCAAGGAAAGCTGGTCGGCGGCACCTTCAAATCGACCCCGATCTGCTCCAGGCAAGGCCAGACCGGATGCGTCCTGACCTGGGTCAGCTACCGCGAGAAGAACGCCCCGCCGCCAGGTGCGGTGTTCGGCTATGCCGACAAGCCCGGCATGACCGTCGCCTGCACCAATCCCGCCCGACCCGGAGCGACCGGCTGGGTCAGTCTCGACAGCTATTGGTACGCTCGCTCGGCCATGCCCGTTCCTGGCGGGCCGATCCAGTGGTCGACCGAAGGGCCGCCGCCGACGCCGTTCGTCCGCACCGAAGGCCTGGCCTCGGCGCGCTGCGTCAACGATGGCCCGCGCGGCTACCTGTCGATCCGCACCAATGCCGACCCCCGCGACAAACGTACCGACCGCATCGGCGGCGAGGTCGGCGCGCTGCGGCTTCTTCATTCCCGGTTGGGGCATGCACCTCGCGGACATGAGCGCGCCACAGGGCGACTTGATTCGGCAGGTTTCGGCCTTAAACGGGGCAAAATCGGCCAGCGGCCAGCCGCGCTAGGGCCACTTCTCGACCCCATGGGGTTGCGGCGAGAGTCCGCGGATGGTTAAGGCGGGAGTGATGGAGCCATCCCCCTTCGACCACCCCTATCGCGGCGGCTTTGTCGGTAAGGAGCATCGTTTCGCGCTCACCGTCTTTTTCGAGGACACCGACACCGCCGGAATCGTCTACCACGCCAATTATCTTCGCTTTTTCGAGCGGGCGCGGTCGGACATGCTGCGTGCTGCGGGTATCGACCAGCGGGCGGCGATCGACGCCGGCATCGGTGCCTATGCGGTGAGCGAGATGGGCATCAAATGGCGCCGCCCGGCCAGGCTGGACGACGACCTGGTAGTCGTCAGCCGGGTGACCGGGGTGCGCAACGCCTCATGCTCCATTCATCAACGAGTCATGCGCGGGAACCAAATCTTGGCCGAGGCGACGGTGACGGCAGCCCTCCTTACCCCAGAGGGACGTCCCCGTCGCCAACCGCCTGAGTGGATCGAACGCTTCCACGCAATCGAACAAAAAGGGAATTAATGCCGACCGTCGAAGCTTCCGCCGACCTGATGTCGCCGCTCAACCTGTTCCTGCAGGCGGATGCGGTCGTCAAGCTCGTTATGCTCGGGCTGCTGCTCGCATCCGTCTGGACGTGGGCGATCATCTTCACCCACTCGTTGAGGTTGAGGCGGATCAACCGCCAGACCGATCGGTTTGAACGCGATTTCTGGGCGGCCAACGACATCGACAGCTTCCATGCGAGGCGGAGCGAGGAAAAGCTGCCGATCGCGGCGGTTATGTCGGCAGCGATGGATGAGTGGCGCCGCTCGACCAAGACGGCGACGGTCGACCGGTCGGGAACGCGCGAGCGCCTCGCCAGCCGCATGAACGCCGCCGTCGCCGACCAGCTCGACCAGCTGAGCGATCGCTTGAACATCCTTGCCACGGTCGGATCGGTCGCGCCGTTCGTCGGCCTGTTCGGAACGGTGTGGGGCATCATGCGCAGCTTCACCGCCATCGCCGACGCCAACAACACATCGCTCGCGGTCGTCGCGCCGGGCATCGCCGAAGCGCTGTTCGCGACTGCCATCGGCCTGTTCGCCGCCATTCCTGCCGTGATCGCCTACAACCGGCTGACCCATGGCCTCGACCGGCTCGAGGCCAAATTGAGCCGCTTCGCCGACCGCTTCCACGCCACGCTGAGCCGGGAGCTCGAGGTCGAGGTGGCGACGGGACACTGATGGGCGCCAACCTCCCCTCCTCTTCCCGCCACTCGCGCCGCCGGGCGCCGATGTCGGAGATCAACGTGACGCCGCTGGTCGACGTCATGCTGGTGCTTCTGATCATCTTCATGATCACCGCGCCGCTGCTGGTCGCGGGCGTGCCGGTCGACTTGCCCGAAAGCCGGGCCGGGGCACTGGATCAACAGGCCGAGCCGGTACAACTGGCGATCGACCGTGATGGAACCATCACCATCGATGACGCGCCGGTGGCCGAAGCCGCCCTCCCGACCAGGCTGGCCGAAATTGCCGCCCAGCCTGCCCCCGCCGAGGGTCGTCGCATTTATCTCCGCGCCGACCGCAGCCTCGACTATGGCCGGGTGATGCGGGTGATGGGCGAGTTGAATCGCGCGGGCCTCAACCGCGTCGCTCTGGTTTCGGTGGGACCCGAGCAGCAATGAGGATGGATCGCTCCGAATGGGCCGGAACGGGAGCGGCCCTGCTATTCCACGCCGCGCTGATCGGGGCGCTGACCTTGAGCCTGGCCCAGGTCGACAGCGTCCCCGAGCCGCCGTCGATGGAGGTCGAGTTCGTCGAGGAGGTCGGTCTGACCGCCGCGGCGCCGCAATCGGTCGCGGTCCCGCCACCCCCTTCCCAGGCGCCGGAGATCGGCGAGGCCGAGCCGACCCAGCCGGCGCCAAGGATCGAGCCCGCCCGGGCGCCCAGCATCACGCCCACCCCCGCCCGGCCCCAGCCGCCGGCCAAGCCCGCGCCACGCGTATCGCGGATCGGCGACGATTTCCTGAAAGGGATCGCGCAGGAACCGGCATCCAGGTCGACCGCGCCGGCCCAGGCCGCCGCCGCGACGGTCAGTGCTTCGGCGATGGCCGGAATCGTGCAGGCCATCCGCCGCCAGGTGCAACCCTGTGCCGATCGCCAGGTCAATCCGGGCGAAGGAGCAAGCCGGATTCGCGTCCGGCTTCGGCTCCGCCTGCTTCGCAACGGCCGCCTAAGGGGACAGCCGCAGGTGGTAGGCACGTCCGGTGTCGACGACGAAAACGCCCGCTACGAGGAGCGGGTCAAGGATTTGGCGGTCGCAACGTTCGTCGGTTGCGCCCCGCTGACCGGTTTGCCGCCCGAGCTGTACGAGACCGAGAGCGGCAAGGGCTGGTCCGATTTCATCATGAATTACAACCTGCCGTGAGGAGCTTTCCCTTGAAGCAGATTATGTTTGCTGCCCTGACTTTTGCCGATTGCCGCCGCGGGCGCGGCTCAGGATACCGGGCCGCTTGAGGTCGATGTGGTTGGCGGAATCCAGGCGCCGATGGCCGTCGCCGTCCCGCCCGTTCCAAGCGCCGGCGGCGATGTTGCGGTTGGCCGCCAGATTGCCGAGGTCATCTCGTCCGACCTTCGCTCCACCGGCCTGTTCACTCCGCTCGGCCCCAGCGGCATCGGCACCTACAGCTTCGCCCAGGCGTCGAACCCGGTCTATGCGACCTGGCGCAACGCGGGCGCGGCCGCGCTGGTGTCGGGCTATGTAGAAACCGGCACCGGCGGGCGCCTGACGTTGGCCTGCTACCTGTTCGATGTCAGCGCCGGTCGGGAACTTGCCCGACAGGGATTCGCGGTCAACGCCAACGACTGGCGCCGTGCCGCGCACAAATGCGCCGATCTCGTTTATTCGCGCCTGTCGGGACAGCAGCCGTTCCTCGACACTCGCGTCGTCTACGTCGCCGAGACTGGCCCCAAGAACAATCGCCAGAAGCGCATCGCGATCATGGATTCGGACGGCTCCAACCACCGTTATCTGACCACTGGCCGAGCGACCGTGGTGACCCCGCGCTTCTCCCCGCGGGGCGACAAGCTGGCCTATATGAGCTACCAGGGCCGCCGCCCGCGCGTCTATGTAATGGATGTCGTGACCGGTACCGAGCGGCTGCTGGTCCCGGGCACCGCGTTCACTTTCGCTCCGCGCTTTTCGCCTGACGGCAGTCAGATCGTCTTTTCGATGGGAGTTGGCGGAAACTCCGACATCTATGTTGCGAACGCAAATGGCGGCCCGCCGCGGAGGCTGACCTCGACGCCGGGCGCGGACACCTCGCCCAGCTTCTCGCCCGACGGCAACCGGATCGTGTTCGAAAGCGACCGTTCGGGCACGCAGCAGCTTTACGTGATGAACTATGACGGGTCGAACCAACGCCGGATCAGCTTCGGCGGCGGTGCCTATGCTTCGCCGGTGTGGAGCCCGCGCGGCGACCTCATCGCCTTCACGCGCATCGGCGGCGGCGCTTTCCGCATCGGGGTGATGAGCCCGGCGGGCGGCGGCCAGCGCATGCTGACCAACGCCTGGCAGGACGAGGGGCCAAGCTGGGCACCCAACGGCCAGTTCGTCATGTTCCATCGAACCGCTCAGGGCTCCGGCAACGCCGCTCTGTACGCGGTCAGCATCAACGGGGGGCAACCGCGGCGGATGCCGACTCCGGTCGGCGGCTCGGATCCCAGCTGGTCGCCGCTCAACAATTAAGCCGAACAGGGAAAATAAGGAGCAAGTAATGAAGAGAACCGTCTTGATCGGCATGGCCGCCGTGGGGCTGACGCTTGGCGCTTGCGCCAAGAGAACGCCGCCGCCCGCCGATACTCTGCCGCCGACCGAGCAGCCGGCCAACCCACCTGGAACCGCGACCGACGACAGCGTCGATCTGGTCGAGCTTCCGGCGATGCAGGCGGATCTCGTCGCCAAGGCCGGATCGGACACCGTCTATTTCGGCACGGACGAATACGCGCTCGACGATCAGGCGCGCGCCACTCTGGCGGCGCAGGCGCAATGGATGCTTGCAAATCCCGGCGTTCGCGGTTCGATCGAAGGCCATGCCGACGAGCGCGGCACCCGCGAATATAACCTTGCGCTAGGGGAGCGGCGGGCCAATGCCGCCAAGGATTTCCTGATCGCCAACGGCGTTCCGGCCGGTCGGCTGACGACCATCAGCTGGGGCAAGGAACGCCCCGTCGCGACCGGATCCAACGAGGAGGCCTGGGCGCAGAACCGCCGCGCCGTGACCATGGTCGTTCGCTAAGGGCTGTCGGCCGGCGTCAGGCAGCGTAGCGCTGGTGGCCGGATTGCCCCAGCCATGCGCGCGCCTGGCGCTGTGCCTCCGCGATTTCGCGGGCGGTCATCTCGAATGATATTTCGGCGCGGCACGCCTGGCTGCGCGTGTCGCCCGACAATGCGGCGAGGTTGAACCATTTATGCGCTTCGATCAGGTCGACGGGAACGCCGCCGCGGCCGGTCGAATAGGTCACGCCAAGCTCGTAAAGCGCCTCAACGCTGCCCGACTCCGCCTCGGCCATCCGGCTGCGGAGGAAGAAGTCGGCACTCTTCTGACTGATCGCCATAAAACCAATCCCCTGTTCGTTCGATCGAGCAGAGGTTCGCGTTCAAGGCCCCAACAAATGGTTAACGGCGCGGTGACGCTGATTTCAAACTGTGTCCGAAATGACACGAATGTTGTCGATCAGCCTTGTCGAGCCGATCGTCGCGGCCGCGATCAGCCGCATTTCACCGGAAGGCGCTTCGATCGGTTCGAGCGTGGCCGCATCGACCAGCGCGAAATAGTCGATCGGTGAAAAGCCGGCATCACTGAGCATTCGCCTTGCACCTGTCAGAACCGCTTCGACGGGTTCGCCGCCGCGGATGGCTTGGGCGGCATGGTTCGAGAGAGCGCGGCAAAGCCAGCGCCCGGACGCGCTCGTCGGCGCTGAGATAGACGTTGCGGGAAGAGAGAGCGAGACCATCGGCATCGCGCACCGTGGGCACGCCATGGACTGCAACACCAAGCCCAAGATCGAGGGCCATCCGGCGGATCACCGCCAGCTGCTGGAAGTCCTTCTCGCCGAAGAAAGCGAGGTCCGGCCGCACTGCGGCGAACAGCTTCGCAACCACCGTCGCAACGCCCGTGAAGTGCCCCGCCCTTGCCGCGCCGTCCCACCGCTCGCTCACCCCTGAAACGCTGATCGTCGTGGCAAAGCCCGGCGGATAGATTTGCGCCGCCGTTGGTGTCCACAACAGGTCGCACCCATGTTCCCGGAGCAGCCGCGCATCCTCGGCTTCCTGCCGCGGATAGCGATCGAGGTCCTCGTGCGGCCCGAATTGCAGCGGATTAACGAAGATCGACGCGACGACCCGGTCGGCTTCGGCGCGGGCGGCATCGATCAGGGCCATGTGCCCGGCGTGGAGCGCGCCCATGGTTGGCACCAGCGCAATCTTCTCCCCCGCCTTGCGCCATTCGCGCTGGGCCATCCCCAAATCGCCCGTCTCTCGAATGATTTGCATGCGATTCAGGCCTTCGATACAAATAGGGCGGGGGCCGCGTATTAAAGGCGCGGTTGTGGGTATCACAAGGGGATAAGCGGGCCATGGGCCAGCCGCATTTCATCGTTTTCGCCAATGAAAAGGGCGGCACCGGCAAGTCGACGACCGCGGTCCACACCGCCATCGCGCTTGCCGCATCGGGCCACCGCGTCGGCGCGCTCGATCTTGATCAGCGTCAACGGACGATGACCCGCTACCTCGAAAACCGGGACGCGACGATGCGCCGGCTCGACAGGCAATTGCCCCGCGCGCCCTATGAAGTGCTCGAGGATCAGAGCGAGGCTGGGCTCGAAGCGGCCATCGCGCGTCTGTCCGCAGCGGCCGATGTGATCGTGGTCGACACTCCGGGACGCGACGACCCGATCGCACGGGCGGCGATCCTCAAGGCCGACACCCTGGTCACGCCGATGAACGACAGCTTTGTCGACCTTGACCTGATCGGTCAGGTGCATCCGGAGAATTTCAAGGTCACCAAGCCGAGCTTCTATGCCGAGCTGATCTGGAACAGCCGGACCCAGCGCGCCAAGGAAACCGGCCGGAGCGTCGACTGGGTGGTGCTGAGGAACCGCCTCCAGCATATTGCCTCACATAACCTCCAGCGGGTTGGAGCGGCGCTGGACGAGCTGGCCCGGCGGGTCGGCTATCGAGTCATTCCCGGTCTCGGCGAGCGCGTCATCTACCGCGAGCTCTTCCCCAAGGGCCTTACCTTGCTCGACCTTGCCGAGCTTGGCGAAGTCGGGCTGGGGCACATTACCGCGCGTCAGGAGTTGCGCGAAATGATTGCCGGCCTTGCCATTCCTGGTGAGGTCGAGCAGGAGCCGCTGGCCGCCGCCGCGGGCTAGGGAACCTCCAGCCCTTCTCCGTCATTGCGACCGTAGCGGAGCAATCCAGCCTTTTGTTTTCGCTGGATTGCGTCGTCGCTGCGCTCCTCGCAATGACGAGAATTGTAACAACAGGGAATCCAATGTCGCATCAGTTTAATCGAACCATCCTGCGCGAATATGACGTGCGGGGGATCGTCGGGCAAACTCTCAATCCCGAAGATGCTTACGCCCTTGGCCGCAGCTATGCGGCGCTGGCGACCTCGGAAGGCGCACGGCGGGTCGCTGTCGGCCGCGACGGGCGAACCCATTCGCCGATGCTCGAAGCAGCGTTGGTCGACGGGCTAACGCAAGGCGGGCTCGACGTCCTGCGGGTCGGCATGGGCCCCTCGCCGATGCTCTATTTCGCGGTTTCCACGCTTGAAGTTCAAGGTGGCATCCAGGTTACAGGCAGCCACAACCCGGCCGATTACAACGGCTTCAAGATGCTATTGAACGGCCGGTCGGTGTTCGGCGAAGAGATCCAGGACCTCGGCCGCCGTGCGGCGGTAGGCGACTGGAGCGAGGGCCAGGGCAGCGTCGACGAGACCGATATCGTCGACGCCTACGTCGACGCGCTGGTCAAGGGCTTCGAGGGCAAATCCTACCGGGTCGGCTGGGACGCAGGCAACGGCGCGGCGGGGCCGATTCTCGAGAAGCTGATCAAGCGCCTGCCGGGCGAGCATCACACTCTCTATACCGACGTCGACGGCCGATTTCCCAACCATCACCCGGACCCGACGGTGGAAGCAAATCTTGCCGATCTGAAACAATTAATTGCCGACAAACAGCTGGACTTCGGCTTCGCCTTCGACGGCGACGCCGACCGGATCGGCGCGGTGGACGCCAGGGGCCGCGTGATCTGGGGCGACCAGCTGCTGATCATCCTGGCCGCCGACGTGCTGAAGGACCAGCCAGGCGCGACCATCATCGCCGACGTGAAGGCCAGCCAGACCCTGTTCGACCGCATCGCCGAGATGGGCGGCAAGCCGCTGATGTGGAAGACCGGCCACAGCCTGATCAAGTCGAAGATGAAGGAAACCGGGGCTCCGCTCGCCGGCGAGATGAGCGGCCACATCTTCTTCAAGCACCAGTGGTACGGCTTCGACGATGCGCTTTACGCAGCGGTGCGGACCATCCGCGCGGTCTCGGCCAGCGGCAAATCGCTGACCGAATTGAAGGACGAAATGCCGGTGTCCGTAGCGACGCCCGAGCTTCGCTTCCAGGTCGACGAAGCCCGCAAGTTCGCCGTGATCGGCGAGGTCGCCGAGCGGCTCGCGGCGGAGGGAGCGGAGGTCAACGCTACCGATGGAGTGCGGGTGAAGACCCCCGACGGCTGGTGGCTATTGCGCGCCTCGAACACGCAGGACGTGCTGGTCGCACGCGCCGAGGCGAAGGATCAGGCCGGCCTCGACCGGCTGATGTCGACTGTCAACGAGCAGCTGGAGAAGAGCGGGATCGCGGCGGTCGAGGCGACGCATTGAGCGGTTCGATCGCAGTCCGGTCTTTTTGACGCCCGTGCGGAAGTGGGCGACCGCAAGCTGTTACCCTGAAATGGCAAGAACGGGGGGTTGTCACTTTCGTCAACTTCGTCACCCTCGATCAGGTTCAGCGCAGTCTCGGCGGCTCGAAATCGAGGGTGATTGATGCCCGCCGAGGGTAACGGCCGACGGCTTCCGCAGGGTGACATCGAGGGTGACAGCCCCCTCGCAAGTCGTTGGGCGACGATGAGAAAGAACCGACCCAATCGACTCGGGCAGACTGCCGGACTGGCACAGTCCGGGACCTGTAGGACAGCAAATTCCACCACCTCGCCAATGGCTGCATTCGACCCTTTGCAGACATTAGCCTGGCGTGAGCGCGACTCTTGCCGCCGCCGAAGCGCCGCATCGGACGTTAGACGTCGTCCAGTTTAACAGGGGATTTTAACGAGAGTTGAATGACCTGACGGTTCGGCGCACATTGGCAGCTGCCAACGGAGGGGTTGGATGGCATCGCTGTTCCTGAGCTATTCGCGCGCGGACGCCAGCCGGGTTGGGCCGCTCGCGGCCGCGCTTGAGGGCGACGGCCACAAAGTCTGGTGGGACCGGCATATCACTGGCGGTGACGAGTTCGCCGACGCGATCGAACGAGCGTTGGAGTCTGCCGAAGTCGTGATCGCGTGCTGGACCGAACATTCGGTCCACTCGGGATGGGTTCGTGACGAAGCCGCCGTCGGGCGGGACAAGGGCCTGCTCGTCCCGGTAAGTCTCGACGGTTGCCTGCCCCCCCTGGGTTTTCGCCAATATCATACGATCGGACTGGTGGACTGGAACGGCCAGCCGGAATCGCCTGACCTTGATTCCCTCAGGGCGGCCATTGCCGAAAAAGCGAGCGGAACTTCGCAACCCAGGGCAGTGCCTCCGGCGCGAGCCTCCCCCGGCGCGCTCGTCTCGAACTGCGCCGGTGGCATATCGCCCCGGCCGCCGCGCTGGCACTGCTTGCCGGCGGCGCCTTCCTTTACCCCCGCGTTTCGGGCGGGTCCAGAAATGTCGAACCCAAGGTTGCCGTTGGGCAGTTCTCCCTGGTCTCCTCGGGCCTGCCCCGGGAACTTTCGAATATGCTTGGGCAGGAAATCGTCGCCGCCTTTGGCGCCGAGAATGCCGTCATCGTGATTTCGCCTGACGACCGGAGCGCTGGCTCGAAAGCGCCGTTTGTCATGGACGGAAGCGTCAGCAGGCTCGGCCCGGCCGTACGCTTCACCGTGAATTTGAAAAACCAGCGCTCAGGCGTAGTCCTGTGGTCCAACGCATATGAGCACGAAGCCGCGGACGCTGTCGCCGCTCGCCAGGCAGCCGTGGGCGCAAGTCAGGTCGTGCGCTGCGGATTGTGGGGTACGTCCTCCTACAAAAAGCGCATGTCGGACCAGGCGCTCTCCCTCTACTTCAAATGGTGCAACGAACATTGGAGCGGTTCGACTAGCGAAATGGCGGAACTGGACGCCGCGCGGCGGGTCACGGTTGCGGTACCTGATTTCTCCTTTGGCTGGTCAGCCCTGGCACTGGCAGCCGTTCCGCTGGCCGCATCAGAGTCGGCCGATGCAAATCAGCTGCGCAAGGAAGCGGAAACCGCCGCACGTAAGTCGATGGAACTCGATAGCAAGAACCCTGAGGGGTACATGGCGCTCGCGGGACTGCTGCCGCTTGAGCGCTTTGCCGAGCGCGAGGCGCTGCTTAAAAGGGCGATTAGCGTTCGACCGACGGAATGCGGCTGCGAACGCCAAACCTATGGCGATTTTCTGGCGTCGGTCGGGCGAATGGAGGAGGCCGTCGAGCAATATGAGCGGTCGCGCGACATGCGGCCGCTGGCTCCGTTCAGCAATCTCCGCTTTGCACAGGCGCTGTATGTCGTCGGCCGGAGTGACGAGGCGGACCGGGTTCTGACCTCTACGCTCGAGCTTTGGCCAGATGCGACATCGCTCCGTCTACTCAAGATCAAGTCCGCCTTGTGGACCCGTCGTTATGATGACGCGATCGCGCAACTGGGCACCCCTGACCTCCCGCTGACTAGCACTCAGCGGCAAGTACTAACCGATGCATTCAGGGCTTTGAGATCCGAGAACCCTGCGCTTCGTGCCAGGTCCGTTACAGCCCTTGAGGGCTTTGCCGGCGATGCGCGTTACAACAACAAGGTCGTCGTCGGGGTGCTTGCAGCACTAGGCGCTCGTAATGCGGCGCTGAAGGCCGCGGCAAATCTCGTGCACACCGGCGGACTTTTCGACGCCGAGGTTCTGTTCGAGCCCAACATGGCCGCGGCGCGCGCCGAGCCCGGCTATGCCGATCTGGTCCGCAAACTCGGGCTCATCAGCTATTGGCGTTCGGCGCCAAGTCCGCCTGATATTTGCCGGGATGCGGCACGTCCGCGCTTTTGCTCGCTCGCGTAATGAAAGGGATGGCGATGAAACATCTTGTGCTGCTGATCGCTCTGGCTACGTCAGCCTGCGACAGCGAACCGCAAGCTAACATGTCAGCGCCCGCGCGAGCAGCGACCGAGGCCGTGCTCCCCGCGGACACCCGCATAAGCCAGCCTCCCAAAGTCGTTCCAACTCCCACGGACCGGGCGGAGCTCGATCGCATGATTTTGGCCGGTTACACGCCGCACGGCGACCATCTTCACCCGCCAGGCGTGAAGTCGTGCCCGCTCGCCCAGGGTAGCGGAGAGTTGATGTAGATTCGGACGAAAGCCCAATGGCTGCTTTCCACCCAAAGCGGCCATTCCGCCTCCGCCTTGGCGACGGTGACGCGAAGCTGCGGAATTGCTATGGTCGCCCCATGGCGGAAATGCGGGCCAGGGAAAACTCCGAGCCGGAGATTGGCGTTCCGCCGGAGCGGCTTTGCCGGGTGCTCGAACTGGCGATCGTGGACAGCCCGCTGGAGCAGACGCTGGGCGAACTGATCGGGATTGTCGAATCGACATCCAAGACCGAAGTCCTGGGGTCGATCCTGCTGCTGGACGAAGACGGCAAACATTTGCGTCATGGCGCGGCCCCGAGCTTGCCCGAAGCCTATTGCGCTGCGATCGACGGCGCCGAGATCGGGCCCTGCGTCGGGTCGTGCGGCACCGCCGCCTATACTGCCACGCCGGTATTCGTCAGCGACATTGCGAACGACCCGCTGTGGTTGGATTTCCGTGAGCTTGCAGAGAGCCACGGCCTGCGCGCCTGCTGGTCGACGCCGATCATGGCCGCGGGCCGGAAGGTGCTCGGCACCTTCGCCATGTACCACCGCGAGCCGCGCGAGCCGACGGTACGCGACCTGGCGCTGGTCGACCTGATCACGCAAACGGCCGCCCTGGTCATCGATCGCCGGCGGGCCCAGGAAGCGCTGGGAAGAATTGCGGCGCTTTCGTCTTCGTCTTCATAGCCGACGAATTGCAGCGCTTCATTGCGACCGAAGTGCAACTGATGCGCGTGGTTCCTTAATTTCGTGACAGCGCCGACACTGAAGATCCCACATCATCAGCGGATGAAGCAGTGGTACCTCGCCCTGGCAGCGCCGATCTTGCTTTCCGCAGCGCCAGCTATCGACCCTGAGACGCGAAGGGATTTGCGCTGCTTTGCCGTACTTACGTCGCTGGCCGAATCGGGAAAGGAAAGAGGGGACCGAGAGCTAACCGGTCACGCGAGCGCAGCGGCCAGCTTTTTCCTCGATCGGGTCATGAACCGAGAGCCCGAACCTCGACCTGGCCCAAGCGCTGGCCGCCGAAGCGGCCGAGTTTGGCGACAGGCCAATCGGCGACTTTGTGCCGGCTTGCATTGACGAGAGGAGGCGTCACCTGGAGTCGGTTATCAAAGGCGATCAGGGGTCGACGAAGAATAGGAATTGAAGCTGGGCTCGGCGGAATCGAACTTAATCGTCCTCGTCCTCATAGCCGACCAGATTCAGTTCACGCGCCTTGATCTGGTGGGTCAAGCACCAGTGCATCAGCGCGTCCTCGCGGCCGTGGGTGATCCACACTTCCCTGGGCGCCACCTCGCGGATGGTCTGGGTCAGCTCGTCCCAGTCGGCATGGTCGGAGATGATCAGCGGCAGCTCGACATTGCGCTGCCGGGCGCGCTGGCGGATCCGCATCCAGCCGGAGGCCATGGCGGTGATCGGGTCGGGCAGCCGCCGCGACCAGCGGTCGTTGAGGGCGCCGGGCGGGCAGAGGATGATCTTGTCCTGGAGCTCGGCCTTGGGAACCCCTGTGGCCAGCCTTAATTCGCCAAGCCTTACGCCCAGCTCCTCGTACAGCCGGCACAGCCGCTCCAGCGCGCCATGGATGTAGATCGGCTCGTCGTAGCCGCGACCGCGCAGCTCCATGATCACGCGCTGCGCCTTGCCCAGCGCATAGGCGCCGACCAGCACGCAACGGCCCGGCTCGGCGCGCAGGCGGTGGAGCAGCCGGTCGATCTCGCTGCCCGTGTCGGGATGGCGGAACACGGGCAGGCCGAAGGTCGCCTCGCTGATGAAGATGTCGCACGGCGTGACGACGAAGGGCGGGCAGGTCGGATCGGGGCGGCGCTTGTAGTCGCCGGAGATCACCACCCGCTCGCCGGCATGCTCAAGCACGATCTGGGCCGATCCCAGCACATGGCCCGCGGGGACGAAGCCGACCTCGACCTCGCCCAGCCTTACGCTCTCGCCATAGGCCATCGGCCGGCCATTCTGCTCGCCGTAGCGGGTCGCCATGATCGCCAGCGTCTCGGGGGTCGCCCACACTTCGCCATGGCCGCCGCGCGCATGGTCCGCATGACCGTGCGTAACCAGCGCTCGAGACTTGGGCACGGAAGGATCGACCCAGGCGTCCGCCGGTCTTACATAGATGCCTTCGGGAAAAGGCTCGATCCAGGAACCCAGGCGGGCCATCGGGGCATTATACCTTTGATTGGCGGACCGGTTCCGCCCTCAGGCCAGTGGAGACGGACATGGACATGGGCGGAGTGAATTTGTTCACGATGGAAGTAATCGGTGTCGTCATCCTTGGCGCGGTCTTGCTGTGGGCCGTTCTTCGTACCCGAAGCAAAGGCAAGGAAACCAGCAATCCGCGGACGGAGCAAGCGACCCGCGAGCTTTATGAGGCCGAGGATAAAGCGGCCAAGAACGAAGAGCTCTGAGCGCCCAGCTTCCGCCGCTATTGGAGCAATGGTTCGCGGGCCGCGGCTGGCATCCGCGGAACCATCAGCTGGCGATGCTCGACGTCGCTCGATCGGGCGATCATGCGCTGCTGGTGGCGGCGACCGGCGCCGGCAAGACCCTGGCCGGATTCCTGCCGACCATCGTCGATCTGATCGAACGCCCCGCGGAGGGGCTTCACACACTTTACGTATCCCCGCTCAAGGCCCTCGCCGTCGACGTCCAGCGCAACCTCTTGACGCCGGTCGCCGAAATGGGCCTCGACATCCGCGTCGAAACCCGCACCGGTGACACGCCATCCGATCGCAAGGCGCGACAGCGGGTCCGGCCGCCGCAGCTGCTGCTGACCACGCCGGAAAGCCTCAGCCTGCTGCTGAGCTATGCCGATAGCAACCTGCTGTTCGAAAACCTCAAGACCATCGTGGTCGACGAAATCCACGCTTTCGCCCGCGAAAAGCGCGGCGACCTGCTGTCGCTGTCCATGTCGCGGTTGCAAGCGCTCGCGCCTGGATTGCGCCGGGTCGGCCTTAGCGCAACCGTCGCCGACCCCGACGCCTACCGCAGCTGGCTCGCACCTGACGCCGACATGGACCTGGTCCGGCTGGTCAAGGGCGAGCCTGGAGCGGAGCCCGACCTGTCGATCCTGATCCCGGACGGCAAAATTCCCTGGTCGGGCCATTCGGGCCGCCATGCCGCTCGCGAAGTGATGAAGCTGATCGAACGGCACAAGACCACGCTGGTGTTCTGCAACACCCGGAGCCTCGCCGAGCTGATCTTCCAGGATCTGTGGAAAGTGAACGACCAGGCACTGCCGATCGGCATCCATCATGGAAGCCTGGCCGTCGAGGCGCGGCGGCGGATCGAGGCGGCGATGGCCGACGGCAAGATCCGCGCGCTGGTCGCCACGGCCAGCCTCGATCTCGGCATCGACTGGGGCGACATCGACCTGGTTGTCCAGATGGGCGCACCGAAGGGCAGCTCGCGCCTGTTGCAGCGGATCGGCCGCGCCAATCACCGGCTCGACGAGCCGTCCAGGGGCATGATCGTGCCCGGCAACCGCTTCGAATATCTTGAAGCCCGCGCGGCCCTCGACGCGATCGACGACGGCGAGCTCGATCCGGAAATCTTCAGGCCCGGAACGCTCGACGTCGTTGCCCAGCACGTCCTGGCCGTGGCGTGCGCCGGGCCGTTCGACGAGACCGAACTGCTTGCCGAGATCCGCTCGGCCGCTCCCTATGGGGGGCTCAAGCAGGAATCATTCCGGGAAATCCTCAATTTCATCGCGACCGGCGGCTATGCGCTCAAGGCCTACGACCGCTTTCGGCGCATTGTCGAAGAGGCGCCCGGCCGCTGGCGAATCGCCAAGCCGACGATCGCGGTCCAGCACCGGATGAATGCCGGAATCATCGTCGAGCAGCCGCTGATGGACGTTCGATTCCGAGGCGGAAGGAGGCTCGGCACCGTGGAGGAAGGTTTCGCCTCCACGCTTTCCCCCGGCGACCATTTCTTCTTCGCCGGGCTGAGCCTGGAGGTCGAGCGGATCAAGGATACCGACATCATCGTCCATGCGTCGAAAAAATCGGCCCGGATCGTCACCTACGGCGGCCAGCGCATGTCGATGTCGACCCACCTCGCCAACCGAGTCCGGCACATGCTCGCCGATCGCAACGACTGGCACCGCTTCCCGGACGATGTCCGCGAATGGCTCGAAGTGCAGGAGCGCCGCTCGACCCTGCCCGAGCCCAATCAATTGCTGGTCGAGACGTTCGAGCATGAAGGCCGCCATTATATGGTCGCCTACAGCTTCGAGGGATGGAATGCGCACCAGTCGCTCGGCATGCTGATCACCAAGCGGATGGAAAATTCCGGCCTCAAGCCGCTCGGGTTCGTCGCCAACGATTATGGCCTTGCCTGCTACGGGCTCGAGCCGGTCCGCGATCCGAAGGCGCTATTCTCGCCCGACATCCTCGAGCAGGAATTCGTCGACTGGGTCGAGCAAAGCTATTTGCTCAAGACCGCCTTTCGCGAAGTGGCCGTGATCGGCGGGCTGGTCGAGCGTCACCATCCAGGCAAGCGCAAGACCGGGCGACAGGTCAGCTTTTCCACCGACCTCATCTACGATGTTCTGCGCCGCTACGAACCCGAGCATCTTTTGCTTAGGGCTGCCTGGAACGACGCGCGCATGCGGATGACCGAGCTTGGCCGCCTGGTCCGGCTGGTCGATCGGGCGTCAGCGACGATGATTCATGTCGAGGCCGATCGGATTACTCCAATGGCGGTTCCACTGATGGTCATCGTCGGCCGCGAGGCGGCGCCCGCCGGGACCGCCGACGAAGCGTTGCTGATCGAGGCTGAGGCGCTGGCAGAAGAGGCGATGCGGGTCGATTAGTTCATTCCCCTTCAAGGTCAGCCTGCCTAAAAGGGCTAGATGCGCGTCCTGATCCTGCCAGTTCTTCCGCTTGTCCTGTCCGGCTGCGTCGTCGCCAGTGTCGCGGACGCGGCGGTCGATATCGCGACACTCCCGGTGAAGGTCGTGTCGAAGGGCGTCGACGCCGCTACCACCAGTCAATCCGAAGCTGACCAAAAACGCGGCCGCGAGCTGCGCAAGGCCGAGGAAAAAGCCGGCCGCGAGGCGCGCGAGGCGGAGAAGCGCTGCAGAAAGGCTGCCGATCGGGGCGAGCCTTGCCCGCCACTGGCCGACCCAGGCTCCTAGCTCCTATTTCGCCGCGTCGGCGACCGCGTACAGGAAATCGGCGTAGAGAATCGCCTGCTCGTCGATCCCGGCCAGCTTGGGATTGCTGCTTTCGATCAAAAACCACTCATCCGGAGCATGCGCGCCACCGCCGCGGCCGATGCCGAATTGGCCGGCAGCCATATTGAGCGGCGGACCAGTGAAGATCACCCCGGGCCAGCTTCCGGCGCTACGTGGATAGAGCGTGTTCTCGATCCCCGCCGTGTTCAGCACCGCCACCTCTGCCCGGATCAGCGCGCTATTCTCTTCGGTCTGGTTGGGCCCGTAACCGCCGCTGACATTGACCTCGATGTCGCCAAAGCCGTGCTTGGCGAGATGGGTCTTGAGCTTCGACACCATCTCGTCCTTCGTCATATCCGGCACCAGGCGAAGGTCGATCTTCGCCTCGGCGCGACCTGGCAGCACCGTCTTGCCGCCCGGCCCGGTGTAGCCGCTGACCAGCCCCTGGATGTTGATCGTCGGCTGCGAGGCCAGCCGCTCCAGACTGGTCACATAATCCTCATCCTTGATCCAGCGCTGCACGCCCAACGATTGCTTGACCTTGACCTCTTCGCTGTTCCTCGCAGCGGCCGCGATCAGCTCCTTCTGCCGAGGCGTCAGCGGCCTCACATTTTCGAACCAGCCGTCGACCGCAGGAGTAAAACCGTCCTCGGCCACCAGCGTGTCGAGCGCCTTGACCAGGTGCCAGGCCGGGCTTTCAACTCTCGCCATGTTCGAGAATGGATGTCGAGCTTGGGGCCCGCGACCCCATTTCTCCCCACTCGAGATAAGCTGCAGCTCGACCGCGCCTTTGGCGCCAAGATTGAGCGTCACCTCTCCGCCGCCGCCCTGCGAGGCCGACGGGATGATAATCCCGACCGACTTCTTCAACGCGGCCTGGACTTCGGGATCGGCGACGATCTGGTAAAAGTGGGGCGAGGCGATTTCCTCCTCACCTTCGGCGACGAGCACGAGGTTGACCGGCAGCTTCACATTGGCCGCGCGGAACGCCTGAAGGGCGGCGAGAAAAGCCATCTCCGGCCCCTTCTGGTTGACCGAGCCGCGCCCGACGATGGTCTTGCCCTCGCCCGGCCGATCGACAATCCGCGCTTCGAGTGGCGGCGACGACCATTCCGCAGGGTCATATTGCTTGACGTCGTACATGAAATAGACGGCGAGCGTGTCCCTTGCGCCGGCGTCGAGCGACGCGAACACGCCAGGAACGCCATCGGTCGGCACGATCCGCGCCTTCTGGAAGCCCGCGTCGAGGGCCAGGCGGCGCATATACTCGGCGCCCTCGGTCACATTCTTCTTTTCGGCGGCGATGGTCGGGAGCGCGATCCAATCCTGCAACCGCTTGACCGTAGAGACGTGTCCGGCCCGGACCGCGGCCGAGATGGCATTTCTCTCCTTGGCGCTGGGCGCTGCCGCCGCGGGTGCCGCGGACATCACCACCAGCGCTACCGCGCTCGCCATCATCATTTGCCGATTCAAACGCATTGCATCCCCCTTGGAACCTTTGATTGTGGGTAGAGACTGGACCGGCTCGACGTGCGCGTCCAGATTGCAACCGTGCGCTATTTTCTCGACACCGAATATAATGGCTTCGGCGGAGCGCTATTGAGCCTGGCGCTGGTGCCCGAGGACGGCGGCGAGGAGTTTTACGTCACGCTGGAATGTGACGCGCCCCTCGATCCCTGGGTTGAGCGGCACGTCGTTCCATTCCTCGACATGGTGCCCGAAGCGGTAAAGGCCCCGCGCCTGCAACGTCGTGCCGCGGCCGATGCACTCGCTGCCTGGCTGGCGCATGACAGCGCCCCTGACATCATCGCCGACTGGCCGAGGACCTGGCGCAACTGTCGATGCTGCTTGTCACCGGCCCTGGCATGATGGCGCCGGTGCCGCCGCTGACTTTGAGGCTGGCAACGCTTCATGGCTTTTCAACCGCCGCCAACAGCGTCATTCCCCACAATGCGCTGCACGATGCGAGGGCGCTGCGCGACCACATCATGAACCATTTGGAATAGCGTCGATAATCGGGCTACAGCCCAATCCATGGTTCCCTTTTCGTTCGCCGGTCACGATTTTCTTACCAGCCTGGAAGGCGCGCTGTTCTGGCCAGCCGAAGAGGCTTTGCTGGTCGCCGACTTGCACCTTGAAAAAGCGAGCTGGTTCGCCCGTCTCGGCCAGATGTTGCCGCCCTATGATTCTCTGGCCACGCTGACCGCGCTGGAGTGCGAAATCGAGGCCAGCGGAGTTCGCCGTCTCTATTGCCTGGGCGACAGCTTTCACGATCGATTCGGCTGCGACCGGCTCAACGGCGCGGCTCGCAGCCTGCTGACCTCACTAACCTCCCGGCTCGACTGGATATGGATTGTCGGCAACCACGACGCCGGCTTCGCCGATCATTGCGGCGGGCGAATCGAGGAGGAATGCGAGGTCGGCGGGATCATCCTTCGTCACGAGGCCGTCGCGAGCGACCCGCGGGCCGAAATCTCCGGCCATTTCCACCCCAAACTGCGGCTCAGCATGAAGGGTCGCAGCGTTTCACGTCGCTGCTATGTGACGAGCGCGACCAAATTGATCCTTCCGGCATACGGCGTCTTCACCGGCGGCCTCGACGCGCACCATCCCGAGATCTTGCGCAAGGTCGGCCCCGGCGCCTCTGCGCTGGTCCCGGTGTCCGACCGCATCCTCCGTTTCCCGATCGCTGCTTAGGCCAGCCGCGCCGGAATGAGCCCACGCACGATATTGCCGACGTAGAAGTCGCCGCTCAAATCGGTTGGCGCCAGCTCGGCCTCTTCGGCACGTCCCTCGTCGATCAGCTTTGCACGAAGAATTCCGGGCATCAGCCCGCGCGACAGCGGCGGGGTCAGCAGCTTGCCGTCGCGTTCCACGAAAACGCTGGTCCGGCTGCCTTCCGTCAGCTGACCTTCGGGATCGACGAACACTGTCTCCCACGCCTTTTCTTCCTGACGCGCGATATCGAGGAACCGCCGGTCCGTCGTCTTGTAGCGCAGGCGGAAATCGGACGGATCGACCGGAAGCGGCCGCAGCGCCACCCTCACAGGCACGTCCTCCGGATCGTCATATGGTTTGACCTGGATCGCCATCGCACCGCTCCGCGACAGAAGCAGGCGAACCATCGCCCGCTGCTTCCGGCCGAACGTCGCTGCCTGAAGCTCGTTACGGGCGGCGTGGCGATCGAATGCGAAGTCGAGGTCCGCCGCGGAGTTGCGCATCCGATCCAGGTGGCGGTCCAGCTCGACAATGCCCTCGCTCGGGTCAAAGCCCATTGTCTCGATCAGGTCGAAGTCCTGGCTTTCCCGCCGCACGAAATCCCCCTTGAGAAGGCACTCGGCCCATTCATTGCTTGGCTGGCTGTCAACGACAAGCCCCGAACCGAGACCGAGCCGGGCTTTTGGTTCCCCCTTGCGCCATTCGAGAGTGCGGATCAGCACGTTGAAGGAGGCATCGCCTCCTGGCTCGATCCAGCCCATCGACCCGGTATAGGCACCTCGCGGGTGACACTCGAGGCGCCGGAGCGCCGTGATCGCCGCGACCTTTGGTGCGCCGGTGACCGATCCGCAGGGAAAGATGGTGCGGATCACATCGACCGCATCAATGCCTTCGCGAAGCTTCGCGGTGATTCGGCTGACCAGCTGATGAACCGTCGGATAGGTCTCGACCGCGAACAGCTCAGGCACTTTCACGCTGCCCGCAACCGACACGCGAGCGAGGTCGTTGCGCATCAGGTCGACGATCATGAGATTCTCGGCGCGCTGCTTCTGATCGGCGGCAAGTGCATGGGCTTCGATCGCATCGGCCTTGGGGTCCGCTCGACGAGGGGCAGTGCCCTTCATTGGTCGGGCCTCGATCATGCCGTCGCGGATCGTGAAAAACTGCTCAGGCGACAGCGAGACGAGGACTGTCTCGTCATGAACCAGGACCCCGCCCCAACCGGCCAGCGCCGATCGCCGCAGCCGGGCGAATAGCGCCAGCGGATCTCCCGCCACCGCGACGTCGCAGCCGAAGGTCAGGTTGGCCTGGTAAAAGTCGCCGGCGAACAGATGCCGACGCACTTCGTCGGCCGCAGCCTCATAGGCCGCCTGGGTAATGCGGGGCCGGGCCGGGCCGGCATAGGCGCCAGCCGGCGACGGCAAAATCTCTTCCAGTCTCGGCACCGAATACTGATCGAACAGTCCGAAGCAGAGCAGCGGAGCGTCGCCTTGCCCGCTGTGCTCAAGCTTGGGATCGAACGCATGGCCGGCCTCATAGGCGAGAAAGCCGGCGGCATGTTTGCCCGCTGCCAAACCCTCGCGAATGCATTCGAGCGCCGGCACCACTTCGCGCATCTCCGTCGCAACAATAATGGCGCTTGGCTCGGCATAAAGTCGCGGCGGCGCTCCGCCCTCGCGCGCATCGTCGAACAATATCCACATGTCCCGCCATTGCCCCTTGTCGCCGCCCTCCGTAAACCCTCGGCCTCTTGCTCCTCCGAGGGTCACTGCCGATGCGTTCGTTCGTTTTGCTTGCCGCGATGATTGCCGCCACGCCCCTGCTCGCCCAGCAGCCGATCGACCCCAAGGTTCAGGGAAAATCGACCGTATCCTCAAGAAGACGCCGCTGATCGACGGCCACAACGACCTGCCATGGGCTTTGCGAGAGAACCATGGGCAGAGCGTCGACGGGTTGGAACGCGGCGCCGACAAGCGCGAGAAACCGCTGATGACCGATATGGAGCGGCTTCGCGCGGGCCGGGTCGGGGGACAATTCTGGTCGGTTTACATCGCCGGAACGCTGACCGGCGATGAGGCGATTCGCACCACGATCGAGCAAATCGACACAGCGCGGAGGCTGATCGAAGCCTACCCGCAACATCTTGAGCTCGCCTCTACCGCAGATGAAATGGTCAGCATCCATAAAGCCGGCCGCATCGGCTCCCTGCTCGGGATCGAAGGCGGACGGCAAATCGGCGGATCGATGGCCGCACTCCGCCAATTCTACAATCTTGGCGTCCGCTACATGACGCTCACCCACAACCAGACCACCGAATGGGCCGACAGCGGCACCGACGAGCCCAAATTCGATGGGCTCAGCCCGTTCGGGCTCGAAGTGGTCAAGGAAATGAACCGGCTCGGCATGCTGATCGACCTCAGCCATGTGTCCCCGGCGACGATGAAGGACGCGATTGCCGCCAGCAAGGCCCCGATCATCTTCTCACACTCGGACGTTTATGGCTTAAATCCCCATCCCCGCAGCGTTCCGGACGATGTGCTCCAGCTTTTGCCGGCCAACGGCGGGGTCATCATGGTGACCTTCGTGCCACCTTTCCTTTCCGCCGAAGCCTGGACCTGGGGGCGGGAGCGCTCGGCCGAAGAGGCTCGGTTGAAGTCGCTCTACTCGTTCAGCAAGGAGCGGGTGGAGAGCGGGCTCAAGGCCTGGGAAGCCGACCACCCATATCCGCAGGTCAGCATTGCGGCCGTGGCCGATCACATCGAGCATGCCGCGAAGGTCGCGGGTTACGATCATGTCGGCATCGGGGGCGATCTTGACGGGATTGACCGGACCGTCGTCGGACTCGAGGGGGTCGAGGATTATCCCCGCCTGTTCGCCGAACTCATCGGCCGCGGTTGGAGCGACGACAATCTCGCCAAGCTCGCCGGCGGCAATGTCCTTCGCGCCCTGCGCCGGGCCGAGACGGTCGCGGCATCGATGAAGGACGTGCCGCCAGCGCTCGACAAGCTGCCGCCCGCTCCCTAGTCGGCTCGGCATGTCGCACCCGCCGCTTCGAGCCGCCATCGTCCCGGTCACCCCGCTGCAGCAGAACTGCACTCTGCTGTGGTGCACGGAGACGATGCTCGGCGCATTTATCGATCCCGGTGGGGATCTCGACCGGCTCAAGGCCGCCGCCGCCCAGCATGGCGTCAAGATCGAGAAGATCCTGCTCACCCATGGCCATATCGACCATTGCGGATCGGCGGGCATCCTAGCCGCCGAGCTCGGGGTGCCGATCGAAGGGCCGCACAGGGACGACATCTTCTGGATCTCGCGTCTGGAGGAGGACGGCGCGCGTTATGGCGTGCCGGGGAAGCCTTTCGAGCCTGACCGCTGGCTCGAGGACGGCGATACGGCGGCAGTCGGCAAGTTGATCTTCAACATCCGCCACTGCCCCGGCCATACGCCCGGCCATATCGTCTTCCACCACCCCGAATCGAAGCTCGCGATGGTCGGCGACGTGCTGTTCCAGGGCTCGATCGGCCGAACCGACTTTCCCCGCGGCAATCATCAGCAGCTGCTCAATTCCATCACCCAGCGACTGTGGCCGATGGGCGGCGACACCCGCTTCGTCCCCGGCCACGGGCCAATGTCGACCTTTGCCCATGAGCGGGCAACCAATCCCTTTGTCGCCGACAAGGTGCTGGCGCGGGCGTGAAGCGCTTGCGTCTCCCTATGATTTCGCTATAGGGCGCCTTCGTTCGCGACGATCCGGCCGCCGCCGCGGGATAACCCGATGAGCAGGGCGAGGAGAGTCGCCAATTTTTTTGTGCATCTGATTTAAGGAAGAGCCGAGATGGCCGTCCCTAAGAGAAAGACCTCGCCTTCGAAGCGCAACATGCGCCGCAGCCATCATGCGCTGAGCCCGGCTAGCTTCCAGGAGTGCCCGAACTGCGGTGAGCTTAAGCTCCCGCACAACCTCTGCTCGGCCTGCGGCCACTATAACGGCCGCGAGATCGTCTCGACCGAGGCCTGAGCGGCATCGCGGACGAGGGGCCAACACGCATGGACGTGAGCCCGCGCATCGCGATTGACGCCATGGGTGGAGATATCGGCCCGGCGGTGATGGTCGCCGGCATGGCCCGCGCACGCCGCAAGGACCGCGCGCTACAATTCGACGTATACGGCGACGAAGGCCGGATTGCGCCCGAGCTCGCCAAGCACCGGCCGCTCCAGGAAGCGGTCACCATCCACCATACGACTGATTCGATCCTGGCCAGCGAGAAGCCGAGCCAGGCAATCCGCCGCGCCAAGACCACGTCAATGGGTCTGGCGATCAACGCGGTGAAAGCAGGCGTCGCCCATGCCGCCCTGTCGGGCGGAAACACCGGCGCGTTGATGGCGATGGCCAAGCTGGCGTTGCGGACCATGCCGGGGATCGACCGCCCGGCGCTTGCCGCACTGCTTCCGACGTTGGGCGCAACCGACTGCGTAATGCTCGACCTTGGCGCCAACACCGAGTGCGACGCCCAAAATCTGGTCCAGTTCGCGGTGATGGGGTCGGCCTATTCGCGGACAGTGCTCGGCATCGCCAAGCCCCGTGTCAAGCTGCTCAACATCGGCACGGAGGAGCTGAAAGGCACCGACGAGCTCAAGGAGGCCGCACAGTTGCTGCGCGAGGCGGATTACCTGCCGCTGCGATTTGAAGGCTTCACGGAGGGCGACCGGCTCAGCCGCGGCGACATCGACGTGGTCGTCACCGACGGCTTTTCGGGGAATATCGCGCTAAAGACGGCGGAAGGCACTGCTCGCTTCGTCACCGACCTTCTCCGGCGCGCTTTCACCTCATCGCTTCGATCGAAGGCCGGCTTCGCTTTGTCCAAGCCCGCGCTCAACCTGCTCAAGACCCACCTGGACCCCAACAACCATAATGGTGCGGTTTTCCTTGGCCTCAACGGACTGGTGGTGAAAAGTCACGGCGGAGCCAATTACAAGGGCGTCGCCAACGCCATCGCGGTCGCCGCGTCGATGGTTCGTAACGACATTACCCGCAAGATCGGCGAGGATCTCGACAATTTCCGCGCCCATGCATTCAATGGTGAGGCCGCCGAATGACCCTTCGTTCCGTCATCAAGGGAACAGGATCGGCCCTACCGGCCCGCCGCGTCGATAATGCGGAACTGGCGGAGCAAGTCGAAACGTCCGACGAATGGATTGTCGAGCGAACCGGCATCCGCAGCCGCTACATCGCTGCCGACGGCGAGACCACCGCCACCTTGGCGGTCGAAGCCTGCCGCAACGCGCTCGACGCCGCCGGCCTCCAGGCGAGCGACATCGGCCTCATCGTTCTCGCGACGGCAACGCCGGATCAGACCTTCCCATCGTCCGCCACCAAGGTTCAGGCACTGCTCGGCATTGATGATTGCATCGCCTTCGACGTGCATGCGGTCTGCACTGGCTTCCTCTATGCGCTGACGGTCGCCGACTCGATGCTTCGCGGCGGCAATGCCAAGACGCGCGCTGGTGATCGGATCGGAAACATTCAGCCGGATCCTCGACTGGGAGGATCGCACCACTTGCGTCCTGTTCGGCGACGGGGCCGGCGCTGTCGTGCTCGAGGCAGAGGAAGGAGAGTCCGGCATCCTCTCGACCAAACTTCATGCCGACGGCCGCCACAACGGCCTCCTGTTCGTCGATGGCGGCCCGTCGACCACGGGTACCGTCGGGAAACTCAGGATGAAGGGGCGCGAGGTATTTCGTCACGCAGTCGTCAATCTCGCGGATGTTCTGGGCGAAGTTCTCTCCGAAGTGCGACTGACGTCGGCGGATATCGACTGGGTCGTTCCCCATCAGGCGAACGCCCGTATCCTCGATGCAACCGCCAGGAAGCTTGGCCTGTCGCCCGACAAGATCATCGTCACTGTTGACCGTCACGCCAATACGTCGGCGGCCTCGGTGCCCCTTGCGCTTGACGTTGCGGTGCGCGACGGGCGTATCAAGCGCGGTGACCTTTTGGTCCTTGAAGCAATGGGTGGCGGATTTACCTGGGGCGCGGCTGCGCTTCGCTATTGATCGGCAAGGAAAATCTGGCAAAGTCGAATTGCCGACGCTGGGGCTTTGCGATAGCGTAACGACTGACTACGAACAAATGGGGGCGGAGATCCATTATGGCTGATGCAGGTGTTGCCCGTTCGGACGGATTGCATGCGGGCACACTAACCCGCGCCGACCTGTCGGACATTGTTCACAATCGGCTAGGCGTTTCGCGCGCCGAAAGCGCCGGGATCGTCGAACGCGTGCTCCATCATATGTGCCATGCGCTTTCTGTCGGCCAGAATGTCAAGATTTCGGGCTTCGGCACGTTCATCCTGCGCGACAAGGGCGAGCGGGTCGGCCGCAATCCCAAGACCGGCGTTGAAGTGCCGATCGCGCCGCGCCGGGTGATGACCTTCCGCGCCAGTCAGATCATGCGCGATCAGATCGCCAAGTAGGCTCACGATGGCGACCGGCGAAAAGGCCCCGGACGCCTTCCGAACCATCGGCGAGCTCTCCGCCGAGCTGAGGGTCGCGCAGCATATCCTGCGCTACTGGGAAACGAAATTCCCTCAGCTCAGGCCGCTGCAGCGTGCCGGAAACCGGCGTTATTACCGTCCCGCGGACGTCGCGCTCGCCCGCCGTATCCACCGGCTCCTCAATGAGGAAGGCTATACGGTCAAGGGCGTCCAAAAGCTGCTTAGGACAAGGGGCAGCGCGGATGAGCCGGAGCCTGGAGCACCACCCGCGCAAATTGCTCCGCAGCCATCATATGGAGTCGCGCCGAGTCCCGGGAACCGGGATCGATCGATGTGGAACGGCTGAAGACGCTCCGGAACCAGCTCGCTGCCGCCCTCCAGGATTAGGCAAGCTCCTTTGGCCTGACGAAGCGAACCAGCTTTCCACTGCCTCGCTCTGCTTCTTCCCAATCGTCGACCGGAAATCCGATTTGGACCAATGAGCCTGTCGGCATGTCGAGTGGAGCGCCCGTCAGCGTCGACGCCAATTGCTCAAAACCCGGATTGTGTCCGACCATCAGCAGCCGGTCGATGCCCGCATCGGCCTTCCGCACAATGTCGAGCAGCTGACCGGACGAGGCCTCATAGATGCGCTCGTCGTAGCGGGGCGACATTCCCGCAAGCTGCGCGGTTTCCGCCGCCCGGGCGGCAGGACTGCACAAGATGAGGTCGAAATGCAGATTCAAAGCCCAAATCTCCTCCCCCATTCGGGCCGCGTCTCTTCGACCGCGATCATTAAGTCGCCGGTCGAAATCACGACCGGTATCCGAATCGCGCTCGGTCTTGGCATGTCGAAACAGGGTCAGGCTCTTCATCGATCGCTCCCGGCCATCATTGGGTGAGTAGCGTCCGCGGCTCCGAAAAGTTTCGCCTGAACTCGCTCCAGCGCCGCGTCGAGCGGCAGGCGCGATACACAGACCTCCGGCGGAAAGGCCGTTAGCAATCGCGACGGCATCGCGCTCGACAGGATTACGAACAGGCCTTTGTCGCCTTGCCGCCGGATCAGCCGCCCGAACGCCTGGGCCAACCGAGCGCGGACAACCCGGTCGTCATAGGCACTTCCTCCATTTGCCAATTTTCGTGCCGCGTGGAGCACCGTCGGCCGCGGCCAGGGCACCCGCTCCATCACCACCAACCGCAGCAATTCGCCAGGCACATCGACCCCGTCCCGAAGCGCGTCGGTGCCAAGCAGCGAAGCATGCGGATCATCGCGGAAAATATCGACCAGAGTCCCCGTGTCGATCGGGTCGACATGCTGAGCAAGCAATGGCAACCCCGCCCGCGCCAGCCGGTCGGCGATCCGGGCATGGACAGCGCGCAGTCGCTGGATGGCGGTGAACAGGCCAAGGGTTCCGCCCTCGGCGGCCTCGATCAGTCTGGCATAGGCGCCGGCCAGCGCGCCGACGTCATTGCGGCCGATATCGGTGACGATAAGCACCTCGGCCTGCGAGGCATAATCGAACGGACTCGCGGCCTCGAAGTGGCCGGTTGGCCCGGGGAGATGCAGGGCTCCGGTGCGCGCCTCGGCGCTTGGCCAGCCCTCGCTGCCGCGCAGCGTAGCCGAGGTAACCAGCACACCATGTGCCGGCTCCAGCACCGCCTTGGCCAAGGGCCGAGTCGGGTCCAGCCAATGCCGGTGCAGCCCGACATCATATTCGCGGCCCTCGACCCGCTCGATCGCCAGCCAGTCGACAAAATCCGGATCGGCGACGCCGCCGACTCTCCCCAGGAGCGCGATCCATGCACCGAGAGTCTCGCGGCGCCAGCCAAGACCGTTGATCGCTCCATCGACTCGCGCCCGCGCTTGCGAATCGAGCCAGTCGGGAGCGTCCTCGAGGATCGCCTCGAGCCGCCTGCTCAAGGCGGCGAGTGGCCGGGCCAGCGCTTCCAACCCTTCCAGCGCGGTGGCGGCGGCAGAAACGAGATTGCCGTCGGGCTCGGCCAACTCGGTCTCCAACCCGTAACCCGCCTCCTGCGCCTTGGCCCTGGCAGTATACCGTCCCGCGCACCTGGCTAAGCAGCGCTTCGACCGGGCCGAACGGATCGCCTTCCGCCAGCCTCCCGAGCCACCCGTCCGATGGAAGTGCGCGCGCCGCTTCGACTGCCGCGTCGAGCGCTTGGGCACCCTGCTCGTCGTAAGAGCAAACATCCATCAGCCGTGCTGCCAGCCCGCGCCGCCGCCCGCGCGACTTGCCTTCGGGACCCACGATCCACCGCCGCATTTCGATCGCTTCCTGACCCGTCAGCGCCGCCGAGAAGGTCGAATCCGCCGCGTCGAACAGGTGATGGCCCTCGTCGAAAATAATCCGGCTTGGCGCGTCGGGCCTGCCGCGGGCGGCATTGACCATCACCAGCGCATGATTGGCGATGACCAGGTCAGCCTCACGCCCAGCCCGCTCGGCTCGCTCAATGAAGCATTTCCGATAATGCGGGCAGCCGGCGTAGACGCACTCGCCGCGCCGGTCGGTCAGCGCGGCCGCGCCGGCTCTGCGAAACAGGCTCGGCAGCCAGCCGGGCAGGTCGCCGCCGACCATGTCGCCGTCCTTGCTGTAGGCCGCCCACCGCCCGACCAGTTGCGCCAGCACCGCTGCTCTTCCAACGAACGCCCCCTGCATCGCATCTTCCAAATTGAGCAGGCAAAGATAATTCTCGCGGCCCTTGCGGATGACGATTTTGCGCTTGCGCTCCTCATCATCGGGGAACAGCCGCCACCCTTCGGCATCGAGCTGCCGCTGGAGCGCCTTGGTGAAGGTCGAAACCCACACGGTACCCTGCGCGCGCTCGGCCCACAGCGAGGCGGGGGCGAGATAGGCCAAGGTCTTGCCAATCCCCGTTCCCGCCTCGGCGAGCAGCATATTGGGTTCACCCGGAGCTGGGCGCGGCGCGAACACCGCCGCCGCCTCGCCCGCCATCGCCCGCTGGCCTTCGCGCGGCTCCGAACCTTCGCCGGTCAGTTCAGCAAGCCTGGCCTCGGCGTCGGATGATGCAATGGAAATAGTTCTGGGCGAGGCTCGCTCAGCCAGCTCTTCCCATTGCGGCAAGCGCGAAAAAAGCATCCTCTCTCCACGCTCGGGCTTGGCGATGCGCTGGCCCACAAATGGCGCCCAGCTCCAGCCTAATCGATACAGCGTAGCATTGACGGTCCAAGCGCCTTCCCGCTCGGGCCAGCCTGGATCGCTCAACCGCGCAAGCAGCGCGTCGGCAATCCTGATGAGCGTCTCCGTGGCATTGGACTCGCTTGCCGGCGGTTCAATTCCGCAAGCCCTCGCCAGCCCGGCGACGGTCGGCACAGCGAAGCGGGCCGGATGGATGAAAGCGAACAGCTCCAGCAGGTCGAGCCCGGACACATCGGGATAACCAAGTCGCTGGCCGACCAGCGGCGCGTTGAGCAATATATGCGGGGTCTCGGCCAGCCGGGCGATCGCCTCGCCCCGGGCCGCCTCGCGCACTTCGCCTCCCGCGGCGATCCAGATGCCGGCATGGGTTGCATGGAGGGCAGGAAGAGGCAAAGGAGCGGCCACGACGCCTAACCAATGAAGGGGCGGGAACGAAAGGGCAACAATTGAGCGACGAAGCGATCCGCAATGCCGCCGTGACCAGCAAGGCATGGCCGTATGAGGAAGCGCGCAAGCTCTTGAAGCGCTGGCCTGAGGGCAAGCCGGACGGCGAGCCGATGCTGTTTGAAACCGGCTATGGCCCGTCGGGCCTGCCGCACATCGGCACCTTTAACGAGGTGCTGCGCACGACGATGGTCCGCCATGCCTATGAGGAGTTGACCGGCTCGCCGACCCGCCTGGTCGCCTTTAGCGACGACATGGATGGGCTTCGCAAGGTGCCGGACAATGTTCCCAACCAGGAAATGCTGGCCAAGCACCTTGGCCAACCGCTGACCGAGGTCCCCGACCCGTTCGGGGAATATGACAGCTTCGCCCACCACAATAACGCGATGCTGCGGCGTTTCCTCGACCGCTTTGGCTTCGATTACGAGTTCGTTTCCTCGACCGACGCCTATGCCAGCGGGCGGTTCGACGAGACGCTTCGCCACGTTCTTCGGAAATGGGACGACATTCTCGGCGTGATGCTGCCGACGCTGGGTGAGGAGCGGCGCCAGACCTACTCGCCGGTCCTGCCCGTCTCCCCAACCAGCGGGCGAGTGCTGCAAGTCCCGGTCCGCGTCGTCGACGCGGAAGCTGGGATCATCGGCTTCACCGACGAGGATGGGGCCGAAATCGAACAATCGGCGCTCGGCGGACTTTCCAAGCTCCAGTGGAAGGTCGACTGGGCGATGCGCTGGGTCGCGCTTGGCGTCGATTATGAGATGTCCGGAAAGGATCTGATCGATTCGACCATCCAGTCGGGCAAGATCGCGCGCATCCTGGGCGGCCGCCCGCCCGAGGGCTTCAACTACGAGATGTTCCTCGACGAGAAGGGCGAGAAAATATCCAAGTCGAAGGGCAACGGCCTCAGTCTCGAGCAGTGGCTGACCTACGGCAATGAGGAGAGCCTGGCCTTTTTCGCCTATCGCGAGCCGCGCAAGGCCAAGAGCCTGCATATCGGCGTCATTCCCCGAGCGGTCGACGAATATTACCAGTTCCGCGGCAATTACCCGTCCCAGCCGGTCGAGCAGCAACTCGGCAATCCGGTCCACCATATCCATGGGGGCAAGGTGCCGGTAGCGACCTTGCCGCTGACCTACGGTCTGCTGCTCAACCTCGCGTCACTGCCGGGCGTGGGCGACAAGGAAACGGCGTGGAAATTCGTCCAGCGCTATGCGCCCGACACCTCGCCGGAAACCCATCCCGAGCTCGACAATCTGATCGGCCTGGCCGTCAATTATGCGCGCGATTTTGTTGCCCCGACCCTCAAGCGCCGGCCTCCGAATGGTCATGAGGTCGATGCGCTCAAGGATCTCGATATCGAACTCGCCAAGCTCTCTCCAGATACGCCCGCCGACGAAATCCAGCACGCCGTGTTCGAGATCGGCAAGCGCCACCCGTTCGAAAGCCTGCGCCACTGGTTTCAGGCGCTTTACGAGACCCTGCTCGGCTCGCCTCAGGGCCCCCGCATGGGCAGCTTCATCGCGCTTTACGGAATCGACAACAGCCGGCGCCTGATCGCCGAGGCGCTGCAATCGACGAACTGAGATAGCTATTCAGTAGTTAGGTGTGGCGGCAGCGGCGGATAGATCACCGGTTTGTCGCCATAGCGCTTCTTCAACGCAATTTCCCGGCGGTCTTCGTCGAAGGACTCTACGTCAACTTCGTCAGGGAATTTGAACCAAGCATCGAACTTCGTGCTCTTGATCTCATACTCCATAACTGCCCAACGCTTGCTCGGCTCCAGCTTCACCCAACCCTCGTAGATGATATCGTCCAAGTCCGAGCTCGGATCGTAATATCGGACGACCTCACCCTCGTCTCGAAACAGCGACACGCTGTACCAACGATCGCCAACTTCCACGTACAGGTACGCCCCATCGGGGTTCCCTCCCAGGACCTCCGCGACCTCTCCACCGATGTCGGCGAGGTGAGGCCCAAGATCCTCGAGCTTATCGTTCGGCATGTGACTGTCCCGCTCTTTCGTTGGGGTAGTTCCGGATCGCTCGCTTGCCGTCCACGATGTAGGTAACCCTGAGTTTGTACGGTCGCATGGACGTGCCCCGATAAAAGGGGATGATATCGACAAACACCCGCTTGCCTGATCGGATCGCGTTTGCCCACGCGATTTCGAGCGATTGGTACGCGCTTCGGTTGAAATTGGCATCCTGTGCGAAATGGTTGAACCACTCGCGAGAGCCCTTGAACCGAGCGGCAATGAAATGACCGCCATGGTCAGAACTGCGGCGATCGGGTTTGCCTGCATTCGCCTGCGTGCTCCTCGACCGCTGTTGCGTCTGCAGTCGAATTTCGCCGGTAATTCGCCGTGTTCGGGCATGTGCGTCAATCTCGTAGTTGTAATCGTTTCGAGAGACGGTCACGCGAGGCGAGCTTGGACGCTGCCTTTCATTCGATGTCGCACCTTGCGGCGGAGAGCGGCGCTCGGTTCGCGTTTCCGGACGAACTTCATCGTTCAACCAGCTCCCGCTCGCGCCGGCTCCACTACTGCTGCCGCCTCGAAACGGCCGCGGGGAATCGTCTGGTTTACTTTCCCACCTACCGCCAGCCCCGCCGCCGCCGAAACCACCGCCGCCCCCGACAAAGCCGTCACGGCCTCTCTTAGTTATCGCGCCTCGGCGGCCAGGAAAATAGTTCCCCTGCCCCGAGGAGGTAAAACGGCCGTCATCGGGATCGTGCCATGGGTTAAACTTGGTTTCGAGCTCGGAAGATTGGGGCGCAAGCCGGCGGCCGGTGCGTAGATATAATTCGAATGCCGACGCCATCGACCTCTCCTATGAGGGATGGCGCCGTGTCAGTCGAAATCCTACTAGTCAATGAAAAGAACCAGATTGGTTTGTTTGGATCGGTCGGCACGCTCGGGCAACGGCCGCTTCGTCCTTAAGGTCCGAAGCTGACGATTTGCACGTCGGAGCTACGGCGCTGCTGGCTTAGCCCGGCACCGCGCGGGGCAGCTTTTACCGTCACCACCTTCACATGCCGATGCGACTTGGCCGTGCATTTATGGCCGGCGGACGCTGCGATCGCTGCTGATGACCAGCCCGGAATCGACGCATGCGCGGTGAGCGCCAGAGCCACGGCAACGATCGAATGGGTTAGGTGCGACAACATGGCAATGACCCCTTGGAGCCAGTCTTATAACCTACTTCGACCGCCGAGCGTGCGCAATTGGGCTGGCGTGCGCGCCAGAATTTGGCAAGGTTCGGAGGATGTTCGATAATTTTGACCTGCAGCTGCTCAACGCGATGCAAGATGACGCCGACCGCACCGCCGAGCAATTGGCCGAGCTCGTCGCCTTGTCTCCATCGGCGATCGCCAGACGGCTGCGTCGACTTCGCGAGGTTGGCGCAATCACCCGTACCGTGGCGATCCCCTCGCCGGAGCTGGCCGGCAAGCGCCTTCGCGCACTGATCAGTCTACAGCTGCACGACCATGCCCCGGCGGCCGGCCTCGCCGAACTCAAGGCGCGGCTACAGCATCTCGACGAAGTCCAGCTATGCCTCGAGGTCAGCGGGGCCGACGACATGGTGCTGCTCGTCGCCTGCCGCGACATGGCCGAATTCAACACCTTCGCGGACGCCGAGCTGGCAGCCAGCCCGGTCGTGCGCCGTTATGAGACCAGCTTCGTCAAGAAGGAGGTCAAGAATCGGCCGAAGGTCCGCTTCGATGAACGCGACGTTTAATTCACGCGCCCTTCTTCGCCGCGATCCATCGGTCGATCTTTTGCTCGAGGATCGCCAGCGGCAGCGATCCGGTCATCAGCACCTGACCGTGGAATTCGCGGATGTCGAATTTGTCGCCCAGCTCCGCCTCGGCCTTGCGCCGTAACTTCTGGATGGTCATCGCCCCGGTCTTGTAGGCCAGCGCCTGGCCCGGGATGGCGATGTAGCGTTCAATTTCGGACGTGGCCTCGGTTTTGCCGGTGTTGTTGTGGCTCATCATATAATCGATCGCCTGTTGGCGCGTCCAACCCTTGCTATGGATGCCAGTGTCCACGACCAGGCGTATTGCGCGCAGCATCTCGTCGGACAGGGTTCCGAACCGCTGATATGGGTCCTCGTAGAGACCCATCTCGTAGCCCAGCGTCTCGGCATAGAGCGCCCAACCCTCGACATAGGCAGTGTTGCCGCCGAACCGCATGAACGGGGGGAGTGCCAGATTTTCCTGCGCCAGACTGATCTGGAAATGATGCCCCGGTGCGCCTTCGTGGAGGTAAAGCGTGGTGATGCCGGGCGAAGTGCGCGACGGCAAGTCGTAGGCGTTGAAGTAAAAGATGCCGGGCCGCGACCCGTCGGGCGTGCCCTGTTCATAGCTGCCGCCGCCCTCGAACTTCTCGCGGAACGGCTCGTACGGCCGGATCTCCAGCTTCGCCCTGGGCATGGTCGAGAAATAGGCGGGCAGCTTGGCGTCGACCGCCTTGCCGACGTCGTAATAGCGTTGGGTCAAGGCGTCGCGGGATTTCGACTTAAGCTTCGGGTCGGTGCGCAAATGATCGAAGAATTGGTGCAGCGTGCCCCTAAAGCCGACTTCCTGCTTTATCTTCTCCATCTCGCCGGAGATGCGCGCGACCTCGTCGAGGCCGGTCTGGTGAATTTCCTCCGGGGTCAGCGGCAGGGTAGTGGTCGACTGGACGAGGTAGCGGTAGAGCCGATCGCCGCCCTTCATGTACATCAGGCCATAACCGTCGCGTGATTTGGGCAAATAGCCGGACGCGAGATAGTCGCGCAGCCGCTTCATCGCGGGATAAATGTCGTTGGCGATCGAGGCTTTATAAGCGGCAGTGAGCCGCGCCTTTTCGGCATCGCTGAAGTTGGCGGGGAATTTCTTGACCGGGCCGTAGAACGGCGAGTCCTCGAACGGCTGCTTGAGCTGCGTGTCGAGCTGCTCGATCACGTTCCTGATCGTCATCCTGGTTTCGAACACCCCGGCCGCCTCGCCCTGTTTGAAGCGGTCGATCGAACGGTCGAGCAAAACGGCATATCCGGCGTGGCGCTTCAGCGCATTGTCATAGTCGGCGACCGTCTTGAACGGCGCGCCGCCGGCCCCGCTCGAAAAGGTCGGATAGAAGGTATGGTAGCCCGAAAAATGGTTGATCGGGCGGACCTTGGTGAAGTCGAGATATTCGGGCTGATATCCCTTCACCGTGTCCATGGTAGTAAATTCGAACACGTCGTAGGCGAGCTGGTCGGTAGCATCGAGCGAGGCGCGATCGATGGCGCGAAGTGCAGCGAGATCCGATTCCGCCGCCGCTTTCTCGCCGGCATAATAGGCATCGCTGATATAATCGCCGAACTGGTCCGCGTAGCGCAGGTCGCCGCGAGAGATCCCCAAGATCGGGTTGCGCTTGAGCTGCGCTTCATCGCTTTCCTTGAACAGGCGGAATAGGCGGTCATGGGGCGTTTCGGCGACGGCGGGAGCGGTCTGCGCTGCCTGCGCCGCAGCGGCCATCGCAGGTAAAGCAGACAGGGCCAACGCGGCAGCAGATGTGACGAAAACCAGCTTCAACTTCATCGAAAGGTCCCTTGATTTGTCGCGCCGCGCGCATTCCCGCAGCCTAACGCAGAAAGGGCGCCGCGGCCGCCCGCAACGCCCCTTCGACCAACGGTTAAGTCATGTCTACCAGAAGAAGTTGTTGATCACATCGACCACTTGCCCGGTGTGGATGTTTACGAGCAGCGCGTCGTCAAAGTAGCGCACCCAGCGATACGGACCGTAGGCTGGAGGCAGACGATACCGCCAGGGATCGTCGAGCCAGAAGTTAGAGCCATAATAGCTGGGCCACAGGTTGAGGCCGATCGAGAAGCGCCGATATCCCCAGCCATAAGGATCATGGTAGCGCCCGAGCCGGTAAATCGAACTGTAGCGGCTGCGATAGTCACGCCAGTCATAGCGATGGTCGCGTCGCCAATCGCTGGACCAGCGGTGATTCCGGTCCCGATCTCCATGCCAGCGGCCGTCGCCATCACGCTTCCCATCCCACCGCCGGTCTCCGTCCTGGCTGCCGTCACGATTACCCGACCAGCTGCTGTCCCCGTAGTGGCGGCGATCGCGCCGGAGCCCCTGCTCGCGGGCCGTGACGAGCGGGCCGTCGACGATGTTCCCGATGCTCGGCACAAACTCGGCCTGCGTCACAGGCTCAACGACTTGAACCGCGGACGTGCCTCGACCAATGCGGATTGGCCGATCGACCCGCTCGACCTCGGCCGGGCGCTCGGCGCGCCTGATCCGAGCAGGCTGCTCGACGCCTTCCGCGCGAACCGCCGGTTCGCTCCGCTCGATCCTGATGGGCCGCTCTGCGCGCTCCATCCGCACCGCCCTGTCGCCGCCACCGGCGCGATCGATGCGCTGCACACGCTCTGCACGATGGGGGCGATCATCAGGAGATCGATCGACGTTCGCGCCGCGTTCGCTGCTACGATCGCCGTCTGTCCGATGGGCTCGATAGCCTTCGTCCTGGGCTGTGGCGATGGCAGGCATCAGCATACTCGCCGCAAGCAAGGGGGTCATCAACTTGCGCATCACGCACTCCGGTTCGGCTTCATGAGTCGCCGGGGGGAACCTGCGCCTGGTCGGATGAGCCGTTGCTGAACTGTGACGATCCGTTGGGCGGCCGCGCAACCTGACCTTGGTCGGCCTTCGGAGGCGTTGCCAAAGGTGCGGCGGCCTGCGCTGCGCGCGCAATGGCCTTGAGAATACGCGGCGTCGCGCCGCAACGGCAAATGTTCGGCAGGCTCGACAATTGCTCGGGGCTCGGATTGGGCGTGGCCCGCATCAGCGCCGCAAGGGCCATGATAAACCCTGGATCGCAGCGCCCGCACTGGCTGACCTGTTCGGCCGCCCAGGCCTGTTGCAACGGATGCGCCCGGTCGGCCGACAGTCCCTCGATAGTCGTGACGTCGGCACCTTCCGCAGCGGCGATGGTCAATTGGCAGGACAGCACCGCCCGACCGTCGACAATCACTGTGCAGCTGCCGCAATCGCCGCTGTAGCAACCATGCTTGGCCCCGGTCAGGTTCGACGCATCGCGCAGCGCGAACAACAGCGGGGTCTCGGGATCGAGACGGTAACGGATCGCTTCGCCATTGACGGTCATGCTGGTCATGGCGGTGGAGCCTAGGATGGCGCAGGCCGCTTGCAAACCCAGGTCAGGCGGCCATGATGCTAAGCTATGGGGTGCATCGCAACCGCGCGGGGGCGCATCGGCTATATTGAAGCGGGCGGAGGTACCGCCTCCCCAATCGTCTTCCTGCATGGCGTCGGGTCGGACAAGGGCGTCTGGGCGCCGCAACTCTCTTACTTTGGCAAGAGCCGGCGCGCCGTCGCGTTCGACTATCCGGGCTATGGCGAAAGCGAGTTCGTCGAACAGGCGACCCGCGATGATTATGCGGCCGCCATCCTCGCCGCGATGGACTCAATCGATATCGACCAGGCGCATATTTGCGGCCTGTCGCTCGGCGGGGTGGTGGCGATCGCCATGCACGCGGCCGCGCCGAAACGTTGCGCGTCGCTGATCATCGCCGACAGTTTCGCTGTCCACCCCGATGGCCAAGCCATCCACGACCGCTCGGTTGCGGCGAGCCGGACGATGACCATGCGCGAACTCGCCGAGGCGCGAAGTGGCGTGCTGCTCGGTTCCGCGGCAACGCCGGAGCTGCGGGCCGAAGTGATCGATACCATGGCGGCGATCGATCCCGCCGCCTATCGCATCGGCGCAGCGGCCGTATGGCTTGCGGACCAGCGCGACCGGGTCCCGGCCATCGACGTTCCGACGCTCATCCTGGTCGGTGACGAAGACGGCATTACGCCGCCTGCCTTGTCCGAAGAGCTGGCGAATGTAATCCCCGGCTCACGTCTCGAACGGATCGCGATGGCGGGCCACCTTGCCAACGCCGAGCAACCGGAAGCGTTTAACGCGGCGATTGAATCCTTCCTCTCCGAACAGCCTTACTGACCTGTTAACCTTGTGATTTAAGGCTGCTTTTTCCTTATCCTGCGAAAAGCGGGGGATGAGGAACACCGCTCGTTTCGCCCGTCGCGTCCTGCCAAGTCTGGCCTTAGTTGCGCTTGCCGTTCCTACCCAGGCGCAGGTGGTCAATGCCTCATACCGGTCGACGTCGAAGACGGAAGCGATCCTTGGAGGAGCGCCGAGCGCCCTTGCCGCAATCACTGCCCATCAGGGTGGCCGCCCGGTCTATACTCCGGCCGCGGCCGCGAGCACCCACATCCGGCCGGCGATCGCCAATTATGTGCGTGAGCCAGTGCCGAGCGACCGTCCCGACGTGTTCAACAGCGTGGCCCTGTCGATCGGTCGCAGCCCGCTTGACGCGCGGTGGAACAAGGTTTCGGGCGCGGGTGTCGGCGGGTCCGCCGCAGCCTATGCTTCCTCGCTCCGCGGACAAGGCATCGTCGCCAAGCTTGAAGCCGTGAACAGCTACGTCAACGCCCGGGTCCGCTTTATCGACGACCGTGTCCAGTTCGGCGTCGCCGACCGATGGATGCCGGCCTCGGAGACGCTCGCTCGCGGCCGCGGCGATTGCGAGGACTTCGCGCTTGCCAAACGTGCGATGCTTCGCGCCGCCGGCGTTTCCGATAAAGACCTCTACCTGGTTGTCCTGAAGGATGTCAGCCGCCGCGCCGATCATGCCGTGCTGGTGGTTCGTGCGGCCGGCCGCTTCCTGGTGCTCGACAACGGCACCAACCGCATCGTCGATTCGAGCGACGTCCAGGATTACAGGCCGATGCTGACGTTCACCGCCAGCAACAGCTACACTCACGGCTATCGCCGCGACGTGGCTCCGGTGACCTATGCCAGCAACCGCCTCAGTGCCCCGGTAGTGCTGGCGGAAGCGCGGTTCGAACCCTCGTCGGGTGACGACGAATTGCCCGACGTGGTTCGTGAATCCGCCAGCCTGGTCCCGGCGACGATCAGCCTTTAGCGCTCGCGCAAGAGCGTCGCTGCGCGCCTTCAGCACCGGCTTCAGCAAATAACTAAGGACGCTCTTGCGGCCTGTGATGATCTGGGTGTCGGTCATCATGCCCGGCGTGATCGGCAGGCGCCGGTTGGCAGCGCCGAGATAGCTTTTTTCGGTCTCGACGATCACGATGAAATAGGCCTCGCGCTCAACCTCGTCATAAATGCTGTCGGCCGAGACCTGGACAACCTTGCCGTCCAGCCCGCCATAGGTCGAGAAGTCGTAAGCGGTAACCTTGACCAGCGCCTTGTCGCCGACCTTGATGAAGGCGATGTCGCTGGGCTTGACGCGGGTTTCGACGAGCAGCTTGTCGCCCATCGGCACGACTTCCATCACTTTTTCGCCGGCCTGAACGAAGCCGCCGATGGTCGTCACCTGAACGTCGTTGACGACGCCGTTGACCGGCGAGCGCAGCTCTATGCCCCGCCCCCCGCGCAGCGATTCTTCATTGACCGCGATCTTCTGCTGGACCTGGCTGCGCTCGTTGAGTGCTTCCTGACGGAAGCTGAACGAAGCCTCACTGGCCTGGCTCTGCGCTTCACTGACCGCGGCCATCGCCCGACCCTGCTGCTCGCGCGCGGCCGCGATACGGCCTTGCAGGTCGACCACCTCGCGTTGCGCGTTGGCAAGCTCGGTCTTCGGAACGATGTTCCTGGCAGCCAGCGGTGCCAGCCGATCCACATTTTCCTGCGCCAGCACCAGACTGCGCGACAGGGAGTTGATCGTTGCAGCCGCCTCGGCGGCCTCCCGCCGCCGTTGCTCCGCGGATGAGCGCAATGCCGCAACTCGGCTCGAAAGGGCCTGGCGGCGGACCGTACTCAGGGTCGCCTCCTCACCTTCGAGCGCCGCTCCCGACGCACCGAGACCTTCGGAAGCGAGGCGGGCGGAACGCGCTTCAAGAGCAGTGGTTTCAGCCTGAATCTGGCGGCTCTGCGGATTGTCGAGCCGGGCCAGCAACTGGCCCTTGGCGACTCGCTGTCCGGACCGGACCATCAACTCGGCAACCGTCGCCGGCTCGGATGCCTGGATCAGCTGGACCTTGCCGGCCGGGATGACCTTGCCTTGGCCGGCGGTTACTTCATCGACCTTCGCGAGCATCGCCCAAAGAAGGAAAATCGCAAAGCCGACCGCCACCGAGACGATGATCAGCCGTGAACCGGTCAGCGGCTCTCGCCGGCGCCGGGCCGCGGAAGGAAGGAAGGGAAGAGTTGCCATGAGGGTGCCTGTCCTTCGCTATCGAGCGGCCAGCGTGACCGGCTTGGGGGCTTCGACCTGGGTATCGGCGATCGTCTTGCTCGCCGAATTGCTATCCGACGGCATCGGGATATTCAGCGTCCACCCCTGCGATGTATCAAGCAGCCCGCCGACGTCGTTCGGAGCCCTTGCGATCGACGGACCGGCCACTGCCGGATCCTCGACCGGGATGGTGTTGCCGTCGATCGGGACTGCCTGGCGAAGCGGCGGACGCAATGCCAGTGGATCGCTGGGCTCGCCGATGTAACGGCCGGTGAAGGCAGCTATCGAACCCCAGGTCCCGGGCCAGCGGTAGAAAATGTGCGCCCCGATCTGCGAGATTTTCGCCAGCCGCGGCGCCCAGTAGGGGGCGACGTAATCGGCGTGATAATGGGTCGCGGCTCCGACCCTTCGTTCAACGAAACCGTCTAACGCCGCGGCTGCCACCCGCTCCGCTTCGCGCCATGCGCCAAGCGCCGGGCGGCGGTAGAGCGAGCCGTCACAAACGAAGCTGAATTGACAGACCGGGGCGCGGGCGCCCTGGTAGACCACGCCGCACACCGACTTCGGAAAGGCGGGGTGACGCATGCGGTTGAGGACCACTTGCGCGACGGCGCGTCGTCCTTCGAGCGATTCAAAGCCGGCTTCATAATAGACCGCCTGGGTCAGGCATAGCAGCGCGCGGCGGCGGTCGAGTGGGTCGGCGTCGGACAGGTCGAACGGACGTGCGCCCGTCACGGGCGTGCTGCTGAACGGAATCGAGGCGTTGATCAACTTGGCGTCCACGCCGATTGCGCGGGTTTCGATCAGATGCTCGCCCGAGGTAGCAGCGATCAGCGAGGCCACGGCGGCCGGGGCGATCATCACGGTCGCGGTCGATGCCGCTGTCGGTTCAACACGCAGGGTGGTTCCACCAACCACGACGGCAAGCAAAGCCACTGTTCCGAACGAGAGGTGACGCCGCGCCGAGGCGGTAAGGCGAGAGAGCATCCTCATCGCGCACCATCCTTCTTGGTCGCATCCGCAAGCTTGCCCAACACCTGCTCGCGCGGGCCGTCGGCAACGATCTTTCCTCCGTCGATCACGATCAGCCGGTCGCAGATCGACAACATGTTATGGCGGTGGGTCGACACGACCAGGCTTTGGTCCTTGCCCAGCGCCGTCTTCAGCCTCTCGATGAAATAATGCTCTGTCTGCGTGTCCATCGCGCCTGTTGGCTCATCGAGGAACAGCAGCTTCGAAGGCGAAACCAGCGCTCGGGCCAGCACCAGCAGCGAACGCTGCCCACCCGACAGCAGCGCTCCACGCTCGCCGACCGGACGATCGAACCCGGCCGCATCGCGCGATAGGAAGATGTCGGCGCCGGAGCGGACGACCGCGTCGATCAGTTGCTGATCGTCGGCTTTTGCAGCGCCGAGCATCAGATTGTCGCGTACGCTGCCCGAGAACAGATCGGCGTCCTGGCCGACGTAGCGGAAAGCATCGCGCAGCTGGTGCGGATGATATTGACGGCTGTCGAGACCGTCGACGAGCATCTCGCCGTTGCCAGGGGCATAAAGGCCGCACATCAGCCGGCCAAGGGTCGACTTGCCCGAAGCGACCCGGCCGATAATCGCGATGCGCTCGCCCGGATCGATCCTGAGATTGATGCCGCTCAGGCTGTCGACGCTCGCATTGGGATAGCGGAAGCTGGCGTTCTTCAGCTCAAGGTGGCCGACGCGGATTTCCGGCACGATGCTGCGCGCCGCCATCTGCCGCTCGTCGGTGGCCTCCATCATCCGCTGAAGCGAATCCAGCGTGGTCATCGACTGGCGCGCGCGCGTGATCAGGAAGGCGAATTGGCCGATCGGCGCCATCGCACGGCCCGCCAGCATCACGATCGCGATGATCGCGCCCATCGTGATGTCGCCATTGTTGAACAGGTAGAATCCGCCGACTACCAGGCCGACGCTGATCGCTTGTTGGCAAATGGAGGCAAGGTTGACCGCAACCGATGTCAGCCGGCGCATCTTTTCCTGCGTCGCGGCCGACATTGATGCGTAGCGGCGCCAGCGGCCGAGCATCTGCCCTTCGGCACGTGCAGCCTTCAGCGTTTCAATGCCGGAAATCAACTCGACCAGGACCGAATGCTGCAACGAGCTATCGGCCTGGGCATCTTCGGCCGCGCCGGCCATTCGCCGCTGCAGCGTCATGCCCACCGCAAGCATCGCGGCGATGCCGACAATCGGAACGAACACCAGCCAACCGGCAATGACCGCAATCAGCACCAGGAACACAATCAGGAAGCCGATGTCGACGATCAGCACGACCGAGGTCGAGGCGAAGAAATCGCGCACGCCCTCATATTCGCTGACCCGCTTGGCGAACGCGCCGGTGCTCCCCTGGCGCTCGGCCATGGGCAGGTTCATCACCTTCTCGAACAGCTTCTGGGAATATTTGGCATCGAGCCGTCGGCCGATCTCATCGACCAGTTGGGAACGAGCGATGCGCAGGATGAAATCGAAGCCGAGCGCGAGGAAAACGCCGATCGCCAATACCCACAGCGTCGGAACCGCCTTGTTGGGAATGACCCGGTCATAGACGTTCATCGTGAACAGCGGCACCGCCAGCGCCAGCAGGTTGACGATCAGCGCCGCAAGCAGGACTGGCCAGAATTCGCGCCGGACCTTCCACACTTCGGACCAGAACCAGTGGGTCCGCCGAACCTTGTCCCACGGACGCTCCCCGGCGCGTTCCTGCGTCGGATCCGGCTCGACCGCGACGGCATGGCCGGTAAAGGCCGCCTCCAGATCGGTGACTGGAACCCACATCGGCTCGGCGGTGCCGGGCGCATAGATCAGCGCATCGCCGGCCTTCATTTCCAGAAGGACGATGGCGCGTTCTTCGCTGAGTTCGACGATTGCCGGAAGTTGTTGCAGCCGCCAGCCCGCAAGGCGACGGCGAGACACGGGCTCGCCGCGCATTCCGACCTGCTCGAGAGCCGGCTCGACCTGGTGGAATGGCAGCGTGCCCGTGTCCGAAAGAGCCAACCCCGCGCGCAGCAAGACCGGGGAAGATGGTCTGTCTGAGCGGCGCGCGAGGAAGGTCAGGCAGTCGAGGACAGGGTCAATTTCACGCGATGGCGTGGAATCCAGCCAGTGCATGATACTCAACACCTGTCCCCTTCATACTTCTTACTGGCCGCCCGTCGGTGCCGGCTCGGGTGCCGGTTCCGGCATGGGTTCGGCCGCGGGCATCGGCGCGGACACCGGTGCCGGCGGACCCATGATCGGGTACGGGAAGCTGTTTTCCTGCCGGTCTTCCGGCGGGATCGGATTGACGTCGAACTTGGCGCGCTGGTTGGCCAGCGCCTCGACCGGCGCCTGCACGCCAAGTGCTTCGATCAGGCGGTTGGACGCCGCCAGCACCCGATATTGAGCATAAAGCTTGGACATGCGCGCCGTCTCGGCCTGAGCCTGGACATTATAGCGCGTGTTCTGGGCGTCGAGCACGTCGAGCAGCGAGCGGCGACCGACGTTGAACTGCTCGCGATAGGACAGCAGCAGGTCGTCAGCGACGCGGCTTTGCGTCTCGAGCTCGGTTACCAGCCGGCTCTGGTTGGTAAGGCGGCTCCACGCCGAGCGTGTATCCTCTTCGGCCCGCCGGGTCATCTCGAACAGGCGAGCGTGGACTTCGTCGGCGCGAGCCTTTTGCTCACGGACGTTGGCCGTATTGGCGAAGCCGTCGAAGATCTTCCAACGCATCACGACCCGTGCGGTCAGATCGCTGGTGCGGCCCTGAAAGCCGTCGATGTCGTCGCCGTAGCGCGCTGATGCCTCGGCGTTGAACCGCGGGCCCAACTCAGCCTGGGCGGATTTAATCTCTTCGCGCGAGGTATTGAGGTCGGCCAGTGCTTCCTGGACGCGCGGATTATTTTCCCGGGCCAGCGCCTCGGCATCCTGAAGCGTGGTCGGCATGGCCGCCGACAGATCGGGCGGCATGCTGACGCTTTCGATCGGTACGCCTGTCAGCGTCTGGAACTGGATCGCGGCGGTGTCGAGGTCTTCCTGCGCCTCGGTAATCCTGGTCCGTGCCGCTTGCAGCCGCTCCTCGGCTTGTTGCTGGTCGGCAACCGAGATTGAGCCTCTGGCGACTCCTTCGCGAAGATCGCCGGCGAGCCGTTCGTGGAACGTCGCATTGTCCTGAGCGATCGCGACCAGTCGCTGCTGAAGCAGATAGTCGATATAGGCGCGGCTGACATTCAGCGCGACGAATTCGCTGCGCTCCTCGATCCGCGTCGCCGCGGCATCGGTGCGCGAGGCCTGGCGCTTGATTTCCGCAACGCGGCCGCCGCTGTTCCACAGCAGCTGATCGGCGATGATGAAGCCCTCGATCGGATGAAGCGTCTCGTCGGCAATGCCGAGATCGCGACGCGTCGGGTTGCGAAGCTTTCTTACGCCCGCAGATCCTTCGACCGAAATGCGCGGATACCACAGGCCCTCGGCCTGCTTCCGCTCTTCCTTGGTCGCTTCCTTGTTGGCAACCGCCTGCCGGATCTCCGGATTGGTATTGAGTGCGGCTTGAACCGCGCTCTGGAGATCTATTCCAAATGCCGGCGAGGCGCATAGCACCGCCCCGGGAACGATCAACGTCCAGTGCTTCCTTTTCATGTCTTCCCCCTTCTGGTCATGGACAAAGACCCTCCCCGTCCACCAGGGAGGGCCGTTGCCTTTGTTAGCCGTTGATGACTGGCTGAACTGCGTCGTGATGCTGGATCGCCACATGCTGTCCGTTGAACATCATGTCGGCGCCGCCACTGAAAGCCCCATGGGTCGCCATGTCCCAAGCCGGAACGGCGGCTGCGGGCGGGCTTGCCAGATCGGCAATTGCCCCAGGATTGCCGTTTGCACCGGCCAGTGCGTCAAGGATCGCATCCACCGTCTCTGCGGCGCTGCCTCCGCCAAGCGCCTCGGCGACGATCTGCTCGACCGAACCGCCCTGCTTGGCGTCGCCGGTCAGTCCGGCCGCCTGCAGCGCCTCGGCCGACGGCATGCCGACCGTTGGAGCGATCGCAAGCGCGACCGCTTCGGCCGGACCCTGGTCGTCATTGGCCGCCTGTTGCGATCCGGCGTCGTCCGACGCTTGATGGCTCGCGCCGGCGTCGAGCTGGCCATCATTACCGTCCGCGTTGCCTCGGCCATGGCCGGACGAGTTGCCTGGCCCGTCAGCAGCTTCCGTGTTCGACGTTCCGTCGACCAAGGTCGTGCCGCCGTCGCTGTCGTCGGTCGAAAGCTTCTCGACCGTCTGATTGCTATTGCTGACGTTGCTATCCTCCGGCTGATCGAACGAGCTGGTATCGGCCGGTGGCGTCGCCGCCGCCGATTCCACCAGACCCGCCGCCGCAACCGCGGCAGCAAGACTCAGCGTGTTGCTGTTCGCCGCGGACTTCTGCAGCTGCTCTTCCTGCGAAGAGAAGGAGGTTGCGGCCAGCGTTTCGACAGCCACCAGCTCGACCGCGATGTCGATCGCGCCCGGCAGCCAATAGTATCGCCATCCGCATCGGTGACCGTCAACATCGAAGCTGATGTCGCATCGATCCTGCCCGACTTACCCGCCGTCCGGAACAGGCCGAGATCGAAGCTGTTCATGGTCGACAGGTTCCCACTGGTCTATTCCGTCGAAGCAGCTAACGCGCGAGCGTGTCGAAGTCGCTGCCCCGGTTTCATGCCATATTGGTCGCCCTCAGCAGGATGCCCGACCCCGAATGTTACCGAGCGTCGAATGTCATCTGCGCGCCGGAGATCACGTAATCCTACGGCGGCTCGAAGTCGTTCGCACTCGATGACCACCGGCCGAGATCGCTGCCGAGTGGGCCCGTTAGCCAGCCAGCAGGTCTCATCATCGGAGCCATTTGCCGTACGGAATGATAGCGACGCGGTCGTAACGTCCGTAGGATGGAGCGCTGACCGGCTTCGGCAGCGCATCCATGTCCTCGCCATCGGTCACCAGTCGTGTTGAGGCCTAGCCCGGCACGCCACCGTTTCGGATTGGTTCCCCGGATCGGGGGGCATCAGATTGCAGCGAGGTCTGTTGCCGACATGTCGTGTTGCTGAATGTGCCCGACTGGAAGGTGTCACCCGCCAGCGGGATCGTTCTCAGGTTGGAGACGAAGTCGACGCCCACCTTTCCCCCTGGTCCCTCGACTGTTGGCCGAACCGAACGTGGCGTTGCTGGCATGTGGACGCATTGCTCCATTTGACGGATGCCGTGAACTGCACGAACAGCGACGTCGGAGCGTATCCAGCGCCGACACCGCGGATTTCGATTCGTTGGCGACGAACCGGACGTGTTGTGGCCAGTATGGCTCGATGACGTCGACGCACCGAGTGACAACAGTGTGGTGAACCCGTCATCGGTGACGGTGTAGTCGCCCGTGCCTGGTATTGACGGTGAACGATCAACTGTTCCGTCGTTCTCCTGGTTGTTGTCCGCCGCCTGCGGGTCTGTAGTTGTTGGCGAACTCATATTCGCATATCGCCGTCCTGATTCACGAGGTCGGCTGTGGGTGACGGTGATGGCGACGTCATTCGAACCGTTCCGCTGAGGTCGACGTCAGGTCGTTCGCCGCATTGCCGCCGGGCACTTCGGTGTCAACGAGGTCGTCATCAAGATCCGCCCGTGACAATCAACGTATCCGCATTTGAGGTCGCTGTCCTCCGCCGGCGTCGTATCTGCCGGACCGTCATCCTGGATGATGAACACGCCCTGGCCGATATTGATCTCCGCGGTGTCAATATCGCCGTCACTGTCGGTTACGGTCTGCACGATCTTAGCGCGGCTGCACCAAGCGTGTTGAGCGTCGCCGGATCGTCAAGCGCGGCCGCGGTCGAGCCCGCGGTCGGGTGCCAGATGTTGTTGATCTGCGTGAACGTAGCGATGCCCGTCCCCGGATCGATCGTGATCGTGAAGTAATTCGTCGCTCCGACCGATCCGGTGATGGTGTTGGCACCGGTCTGGTTCAGGACGATCTGCGAGCCTTGCCCGATAGCCGTCGATGGCAGTTTCGGTATCCGTATTGTCGAGCGCATAGAGCCCCGACAGAACGTTTGTTCCGGTGAGGACGATCGCATAGCTGACCGGATTGCCTGGCCGCGCCGCCATCGGCGCCGAAATCGACGCTTCCCCCGGTGACGAACGCGGCCGCGAAGTTGATCGTCGCCTGATCATCGCCATTCGGGGCAGACTGCCACCGCGGTATCATCGCCAACTGCTCGGTTTCGTCGAGCGTGACCGTACCCGCTCCCTGGCCGCTCAGCTGGGCGTCCGGACCATCGTCCCTGAACACAAGCTGGTTGCCGATCGGCGCGAATGCCGACGTGCTGTCGCCATCGCTGTCGGTGATCGTGATCGTCGCGTTGACGAAGCCGCTGAGATCCAGCGAATCGTCGTGCGCCGCTGCGGAGCTGCCGTCGGTGTTGTGCTCAAGCGGCACGTTCTGAGTCAGCGTGACTCTGCCGTCGGTGCCGATGTCGATCTGGAACGCGACGTTGGTGCCGTTGTACTGGCCCTGGATCGTGTTCGCGTCGATCTGAACGAGCGTGATCAGATGGTCTCCGACCGCCGTCCGCAGCGCGGTGAGCTCGGGCAAGTCGCCAACGATGCTGAGGCCGTAGGCCACCGAATTCGCGGCGGCCGCACCATCGGCTCCGAACGCCTGCGTGGCAGTGATTGCCGCCGAGGCGCTGACCAGGCTGATCGGGAAGCCCGCCGGCGTTCCAGCCGTCGTCTCGTCGAGCGTCACCCCGACACCCGCTGCAACATTGCTCAACACCGGCGTGTCGTCGTCGATGTTGAGAACGAGGTTGACGACGTTCGACGGGTCGTTGTCGACATCGCGTGCAACGAAGGCAATGTTGAAGTTCGGCGTGTTATTCTCGGTGTTGTCGAGACCAACGATGCCGTTCTGGGTATCGTGACTGACCGGGTTGTTCTGGACGACCGTGTAGGCGCCAGTCTCAGTGGTCAAAGTGACCGTCGTGACGACAAGTCCAGTCGACGTCTGAGTGATCTCCAGAGTCTGCGTGGTGGCCCCCGTGGTCACATTATAGGTGAACCCGGCCGGCGCGGTCTGCGCGGCGTTGAAGAAGAAATCGAGGTCGCCATCGCCTCCCGAGGCGCTGAGCGTCCCGCTCAGAGGTACGGAAACCGCGTCGTCGTTCGGGCCGCCCGGATTGCCGGTGACGCCTTGCGCATTGTCGTCGTCGAGCTGCAGCGGTGCCGGAGTCAGGAGAACTGGCGCGGCATCGCTGATGTTGATGGTCAACGTCGCCGTATCGGTGTCGCCGTCGAAGTCGCGCAATGTGTAGGTGAAGATGTCCTGGGCATTGCCCGGGGCGCCGTCGTTGCGGTCATAACTGTAGCTTCCGTCCGCCTGCATTGTCAGGACGCCGAAATTGCCTTGCGCAACGAAACCGCCTGCCGGGTTGGTGTCGCTGGTAACCGCGCCCACCACGCCGACGATGGTTGCGGGAGCGTCAGCGCCAGAACTGTCGGCGCCGCCTGCGCCGGAGACAGTGTCCGCGCCGGTAATGACGTTGCCGGTGGCGATGTCGCCGCCGGAGACAATGCTGTCGACGTCGTCGTTGGCAATCGGACCATGGTCGGCGAAAAGGATGTTGCCGCCAAGGTCCACAACTGCGTTATCCGTCGCCGTGTCGCCATCGCCGTCGGTGATTGTCGCCGATCGCGTCAGCGTGATCCTTCCGTCGGCAAGAGCCGCCAGCTGGTCGTCGAACGGCGCATCCGTGCCGGGCAAAGGTGATGCTTCGACCGAATGATCGATCTGCTGCATCTGCCTGACGGTAACCAGGCCCGAGCCGTCCACTTCAACGGTGAACACGATCGACGCGTCGGTGAGGTTCGCCGGGGCAACGCCGGCGGTTGAGCCGACAATGACTCCGCCGACGTTGTAGAGGTTGATCGCAACGCCGTGGCTGCTGAGCCCGGAGACGCTGTTGGCGACTGCCAGCGTATAGCTGGTGGTCACGTTCTGTGTGCCGTCGGCCCCGCCGTTCGAGGTCACTCCAAACACGCCGCTGAAGTTGATTGCCGAAGCGGCTTGGTCGGTTGCCGCGCCGATGGTTTCGGCATCCTGCGTCGTCAGCAGGACCGAACCCTCATTCGTCGCCGTAACGTCGATCGACGGACCGTCGTCCTCAAAATTGAGGGTCTGGCCGATGTCGATCGTGGCAGTGTCACGGTCGCCGTCTCCATCGATGATGGTCGCGGTCAGGGTAACCAGATTGGCCGCAGACAGCTGAGCCGGGCTGGTGGACTCATCCGCATCGCTCGGATCGTCATGGACGACCGCCCGTTGCTGGTCGAGCGTGACATTGCCCGAACCGTCGACGCTGACGACGAAGACGACTGGGCCGCCTGCTCCCGCACGGCCGACGACGGTGCCGGCTTCGACCGTCAGCACGACGGCAGCGCCCGTAAGCGTGTCGACCAGTCCAGACGAGCCGGCATTGATCCCGAGGGCAAAGCTGATCGCGTCGGCATCGGGGACGTCGTTGTCATCGACGTCCTTGGGGCCGTCGGCGCCGAAGGAGGACGTGAAGGCGGCTGCAAAGTTCGCCGAGGCGTTGAGGGCAAAGTTGGTTTCGTCGACCGTCAGCGAAGGAAGTTGCTCCGTATCGCCGTCGATACTTGGCCCATCGTCTTCGAACAGGAAGTTCAGGCCGATGTTGGCCGTCGCGCTTTCCTGGTCGCCATCGCCGTCTGTGATGGTCGCGGTCAGGGTGACCAAATTGTCTGCCGACAGCTGCGCAGGGCTGCTGGATTCGTCGGCGTCGTTCGGATCGTCATGGACGACCGCCCTTTGCTGGTCGAGCGTGACATTGCCCGAGCCGTCGACGCTGATAACGAAGACGACTGGACCGCCTGCACCCGCGCGACCGACAATGGTGCCGGCTTCGACCGTCAGCACGACCGCATCGCCCGTAAGCGTGTCGATCAGGCCAGACGCGCCGGCATTGATGTCGAGCTGATAGCTGATCGCGTCGGCATCGGCGACGTCGTTGTCATCAACGTCCTTGGGACCGTCTTCGCCAAAATCGGCGGTGAAGATGCCAGCAAAGCTCGCGGTGGCGTTGGCAGCCAAATTTGTCTCGTCGACGATCAAATTCGGTTGCGTCGATGATGCGCCGATCGAGGGACCATCGTCCTCAAGCTGGACATTATTGCCGATGTTGAGGGTCGCGGTCGCAGAATCGCCGTCGCGATCCGTCACGGTCGCGGAGATCGTGATCAGATTGTCGGTGGCCAGGCTGATAACGTCGTCGGGATTGGTCGGGTCAGCGTGGACCACGGCCCTCTGCTGATCGACCACGACGTCGCCGGCGGCATTGACACTCACCGTGAAAACAACCGGTCCGCCAGGGCCCGCGCGGCCGACGACCACGCCGGCTTCGAGGCTCAGCACAACCGCGTCGCCAGAAAGCGTATCGACCAGTCCGGTCGCGCCGGCATTGATCCCCAGCGCAAAGCTGGCGGAGTTTGAATCTGCAGGGCCATCGGCGCCGAACGCTTCAGCGAAGGCATCGGCGAAATTCTGCGTCTCGTTGATGGTCAGGTCGGACTCATCGACCACAAGATTTGGCTCAATGCCGGTTGGGCTGACCGACGGACCGTCGTCCTCGAACACCAGGCTGCTGCCGATGTTGGCCGACAGGCTATCCGAGTCGCCGTCGCCGTCCGTGATCGTCGCCGTCAGCTGGATGGAGGTCGCAGCTGGGCTGACCGGATCGTCGGGATCGCTGACATCCGGGTGGGAAACGGCCCGGATCTGATCGAGCGCAACGACACCCGTGCCGCTGCCGACACTAACCGTGAAGACGGTGTTGCCGGCATTTACCTCGGCCAATGTGGCCGCGGTTGAGCCGGTGACAACCCCGCCGACGTTGTACAGCAGGACCGACAGGCCGGTGGCGACATCGACAAGTCCGCTGTCGGTGCCATTGACCACGCTGACCGCATAGCTGGTGGTGCCGGGGCCATCGGCACCATAGGCACCCGCAAAGATGACCGAATAATCGGCGCTGGCGTTGACCGCCAGGTTGGTCTCGTCGACCGTCAGCGTCGGCAACGATACATCGGCACGATTCATCTCCGGCGTGTCGTCATCGACATTGATGGTGATCGTGGCCGGCTCGACGTCGCCGTCGGCGTCCACCACTTGCACGCCGATGCCGAACGAAACGTTATTCTCGTCCAGGCCGGCGGCATGGTCGATCGGGTTGTTCTGAACAACCGTGAAAGCGCCCGTTTCGGTGTTGAGAGTGACCGTCAAAACCACCGTTCCGCCCTGCAGGATCTGTACGGTCGAAGCGTTTACCGTATTGACCGTGAAGCCCGCCGGAAGGGTATTGGGGCCCGCAAAGGCGTAATCGAGATCTCCGTCGCCACCCGTTCCCGCGAGCACGCCCGGGGTTCCGGAAGAATCGGCATCATCGAGGGTACCGCCGGGGATGCCGTTGGCCAACGCATCGTCGTCGAGCAACACCGCCGCCGGATCCGGCAGGTTCGGTTGCAGGTCCGGATTGGTGATCGTCAGCGTCGCGGTCGATATGTCGCCGTCGCCGTCGGTCAGCGTATAGGTGAACACATCCACCCCGCCGCCACCGACATTGGGATTGACGGTGTAAGTGTAGTTGCCCTGAGCATCGATGGTCAGCGAGCCGAACTGGCCGTTGACGTTCAGCAAGCCCCCACTGAAGGTCGAATCGCTGCCGCCCGCGCCGCTGACGGCGGTCAGAGTGGCATTGTCCGCGCCGACAGTGTCTGCCGCGTTGGTGTCGCTGTCGCCGACATCGCCAGGTGCGGCGTCGGTCATCACATTTCCGGTGGCGACGCCGCCAACGCTGGCGTCCGTGTCGTTCCGCGCCGTCGGCACGTCGTCGATGACGTTGATGGTGAGCGTCGCGGAAGCGGTGTCCCCGTCCTCGTCGGTGAGGACGACGGAGAAATCGTCGTGCGTTGCATCGCCGGACGTATTGTCGGCCAGCGTGTAGCTGTAGCCGATCTGGCCATCGACCACGCTGGTGATGGTCAGCGTCCCATATTGTCCGGTCACCGTCTGGCCGACCTGCGCCGGACCGGTGATGATCAGCTCGTCGCCGCCGAAGCCGGTGATGACGATCGACGATACGCCGTCAGGCGAATTGTAAATGATCAGGCCGCCCGTGGTCTCGTCGGTGTCGCTGTTGTTGGACGGATTGCCGTCGGCCCCCTCGTCGCTCCCCGCCGGTTCATTCGGCAAATTGCCGTTGCGCGTCGGCAAGCCATCCTCGTCAACCGAATCGACGGCCGCGACAGAAGCCGGCTGACCGTCCGGTTGAATGAAAATTTCCGGATCTCGGTCCAGCTCGTCGAGCACTTCCTGCGGCTCGGGCGGCGTATAGGTATATTCGGTCGGCGGGATCAGGTCGCCCAGCGGCACGCCAGGATCAAGCGGCGGAACCGGAACGTCGAAATTGCCGCCGCTGGATTGCGGAAGCTCGCCGGCGGCCGGTTGCGGCTCCTGGCCGATCAGCAGGGCGGCAAGGTTGGTCGAGGGGACCTCAACCCCATCAAGCACCAGCTGCGGCACGAAAATCGCGCCATCGACGATGATCATCTGCGAGCCGTTCGGCAGGTCGATGACCAGGTCGCGTCCGACCACGCGGATGTCGCTAAGCTCGACGCCCGGGGGCAGCGTAACGACGCCGTCCGGTCCTGGAACGATCTGCTGCGCATCCGCCTTGATGACCACCGGCGTCTTGCCGATCTCGACGATCAGCGAAGCCGTATCGGTGGCGCCATTATTATCCGCGAGCGTGTAGGTGAAGCGGTCGCGGACATTCTCGACGCCCGCATTCGCCTGATAGATGATAATTGCCCTCGGCATCGACGCTAAGCTTCCCATGCTCGCCCGAAACGCTGAGCTTTCCGCCGGAGAAGCTGGTGTCTTCTCCGCTTTTGCCGGCAATGGCGGTGATATGGGCCCCGGCGGCCGCATCGGCGCCGGACGAGCCGGTTTGCGTCCCCTCGCCGGTGATCAGATTGCCGGTTGCCGCACTGCGCGAGCCGGCGGCGAGCGATTCCAAATCGTCGTTAGCGATCGGCTGTGAACCTTGGAACGCGCCCGTGTGCGAAGCATCTTCGTACCGCATGATCACCTCTGCCTTTGTGCTCCAGGGCCTCGGCCCGTGGTGCGTTAATTCCATTGTGGCGGGAGATGGCTGTTAACCGGACTAGGTTAATGCAGCCACGAATAGCTGAGACCGCCCCCGCGCTCGTAAGACAATAAGAACACCGCAATTTGGAAATTTTCAAGCTTGCGCTGGAAAACCGCACGACGAACGAGGTACATCTTTGCACTCCGTTGCAGAATTGCTTGGTTAACATTTGAAGATTGTGAAGTATCCGTCCGATTGGCCGGTGGATATTCCATGAGCTCAGCCAATAGCTTCATTTGTTTTGGCTGTATTGTCCCAGAGGAGGTCAGCGAATAAATTCATGGAATAGGCGATAAGTTAATTCGAGTTAAATTTACAACTTGGGTTAGCGAAAGGTTAACGGCCGGCCCAATGGTGCAAAGCGCGATTCAACCGGGATTCCGACAGGCCTGAAGCTTGTGGAAAAAATTGTGGGCGCAAGCGTCCCGCTTTGGGAAAATCAGCGGCCTCAAGCCTATCGTTCCGCCAGCGACTCGGAACCGGTGGGGTCGACAACCCGCTTCGTTGAAGGCCGATTCCGATCGCTCGTGCATCCCTTGCCCGGGCCCGCTAGCATGGGGCGCAATGTCGGGAGAGACGAGCTTGAAGATTGCCTGCATCGGCGGGGGCCCCGCGGGCCTCTATTTCGCCATCTCCATGAAGCTTCGCGATGCCCGCCATGACGTGCATGTGTTTGAACGCAACGCCGAAGGGGTGACCTTTGGCTGGGGCGTCGTCTTCTCCGACCAGACGGTCGAAAATCTCATGGCCAATGACCCGGCTTCAGGCCGTATCATCGCTGACGAATTCGCCCATTGGGACGACATCGACGTTCATATCCATGGCTCGTGCGTCCGCTCGTCCGGGCATGGCTTCATCGGCATCGGCCGCAAGCGGCTGCTTCAGATATTGGCCGATCGTGCCCTCGAACTTGGGGTCGAAATCCATTACGAGACCGAGTGCGATCCGAGCCTTGAAAGTTGGTCCGATTGGGATCTGGTTATCGCGGCCGACGGCATCAACAGCCGTTTTCGCGAGGCCTATGCCGAGCATTTCGGGGTCGACATCCAGGAACGAGCCAACCGCTTCGTCTGGCTCGGCACGCCCAAGACCTTCGACGCCTTCACCTTCGCGTTCGAGAAGACCGACGCCGGCTGGGTCTGGGCCCATGCCTACCGCTTTGCCGACGACTGCTCGACCTTCATCGTCGAATGTTCGGACAGCAGCTGGCGACGACTTGGCTTCGATCGGTTGGAGCAGGTCGAAGCGATTTCGAAGTGCGAACAAATCTTTGCCAAATATCTCGACGGACAGCCGCTGCTCAGCAACGCCGCACACCTGCCCGGGCCTGCCGTCTGGTTGAAATTCCGGCGGATCATTTGCGAACGCTGGCATCATGACAAGCTGATCCTGCTCGGAGATGCCGCCCACACGGCTCATTTCTCGATCGGTTCGGGGACAAAGCTGGCGCTGGAAGACGCGATCAAGCTTGCCGAAGTGCTCAATCGGCCCGGTCTCGGCCGGATCGAGGCGCTTGCCGAATATCAGGCCGAGCGCAACCTCGAGGTGTTGAAGCTGCAGAACAGCGCTCGCAATTCCACCGAGTGGTTCGAGACGGTCGAACGATATCTCGACTTCGAGCCCTGGCAATTCGCCTATTCACTGCTGACCCGGTCGCAGCGGATCAGCCATGAGAATCTCCGGGTGCGCGACCGCGACTGGCTGGAGGAGACCGAACGGACGTTCTGGAAGCGAGCAACCGGCGAAGCCAGGATCGCCTGGCCGATGTTCGCTCCATTCCGGCTGCGGGAGATGGAGGTCCAGAACCGAATCGTCGTGTCGCCGATGGCGATGTACTCTGCGACCGACGGGACACCCAACGACTTCCACCTGGTCCATTTGGGCGCCCGCGCTCAGGGCGGGGCGGGCTTGGTCTTCACCGAAATGACCTGCGTTTCGCCGACGGCACGGATCACTCCCGGTTGCACCGGCATGTGGAATGAAGAGCATGTCGCCGCGTGGCGACGGATCACCGAGTTCGTCCATTCCAACAGCGAGGCCAAGATTTGCCTCCAGCTCGGCCATTCGGGCGGCAAGGGTTCGACCCAGCTCGGCTGGGAAGTGATGGACGCGCCGCTGTTTGAGGGCAATTGGCCGGTCATCGCCGCGTCCGACGTTCCCTGGGCGCCGGCCAACCAGCGCCCCCGTCCGATGACGCGCGCGGACATGGACGACGTCCGCAACCAGTTCGTCGCCGCTGTCCGCATGGGGCTGGAGGCCGGCTTCGACATGGTCGAGATGCACGCGGCGCACGGCTATCTCCTGTCCAGCTTCATCACCCCGCTGCAGAACAAGAGAACCGACGGATATGGCGGCAGCCTGGAGAACCGCCTTCGCTACCCGCTGGAGGTGTTCGCCGCGATGCGCGAGGCCTGGCCGGCGGACAAGCCGATGTCCGTGCGCATCTCGGCGAATGATTGGGCGGGACAGGAAGGCGTCACTCCCGACGAGGCCGTACTGATTGCCGAAGCCTTCGCGCAAGCCGGTGCGGACCTGATCGACGTCTCGGCCGGGCAGACCTGGGCGGACGCACAGCCGGTCTACGGCCGTCTGTTTCAAACCCCCTTTTCCGACAAGATCCGCAACGAAGCGAAGCTGGCGACGATGGCGGTCGGCAACATCACCGACCCCGATCAGGCCAACGCGATCCTCACCGCCGGCCGGGCCGATTTGGTCGCGCTCGCCCGCCCGCATCTGATCGACCCGATGTGGACGTTGCGCGCGGCAGCGGCGGCAAATTACCGCGACCAATGGGTGCCGCCGCAATATCTCGGCGGCATGGCGCAGCTGGCCCGCACTTTTCAGCGCGAAGCAGAGATGAGGGCCGCCGAGCTGAAAGCTTGAGGCGCCCCTCCAATGCAAATTTCACGGCTTCACTGCCCGTCAGCTACTGGCCAGGTGGCGGAACCGTTACATAGACCACCGTATCGCCTTCATATTGCGGCTGATAGTAAGCGCCTCCGCAATTGTAATAGGTGTAGGCGGCATAAGGATAAGGCGAGCAGCCTCCCGGCAGAGCATAATATGCCGAGCCATAGGCCATTGCGGTCATCCCAGCGACTGCACCGATCGCGAGGCCGGCACCGATCGGATAATCGCCCCAGCCGTCCCAATCGCCACCCCAGTCATTGTCGACATTGATATCGCCAGTGTTGATGTTGCCCGTGTTGACCCGGTTGCCGCTGCCCTGGATTCCGCCACCCCCCTGACCGGGACGCGTGCCAGGCCGTCCAGCGCCTCCAACACCTCCAACACCGCCGACACCACCGGCACCGCCTGGCCGTCCGACGCCACCGGCGCCTCCAACACCGCCGACACCGCCGGCGCCGCCTGGCCGTCCGACACCGCCGGCACCACCAACGCCGCCAGGACGTCCAGCACCTCCGGCACCGCCAACGCCGCCCGGCCGGCCCGCGCTTCCAGGTCGGCCCACGCCGGTTGACGGCCGGCTATAGCTGCCACCGCCCGGGCGGCTGTAGCTGCCGCCGCGGCTGAAGCCGGATCCGCCGCTGCCACGGCCGTAACTGCCGCTGCCACGCCTAACTGCCACGGCTCGCGCTGCTGCCACAACTCATGCCGCCGCCACGGCTCATGCCGCCGCCACCGCGGCTCATGCTGCTCGATCCGCCGCCGCTGAATCCGCCGCCGCCGCGACCGCCGCCGCCGCCGCCGCGCCCACCACGCGCATCAGCCTCCTGCACCACGAAGGCAGCCAGGCTCACGAAAGCGCTGAGCATTGCTAGAGTACCGATTTTGCCACGCATCTCACTCTCCCTTGAAGGTGGCCAACTGGATCTGCTTCGCATTCGCGTCGGGCACGAACGTGAAGTCGGAATCCGTGAAGGCGGGATTCACTTGCCAGTTCAGGCGAGCAGTGAAGGTCGGGTGTGCGGGATGGGTCCGGTCGACGATCACGACCTTGCGAGGCAGTGGCTGATCGCCCTTTTGGATCCAGACTTCCCAGTCCACATCCACCTCTCGAAATGCGAAGTGATCGGTCGCGACTCCATCGATTGTCGCCGATCCGACCTCATAGGCGGACTTGAGCGCCTGGATGCGATCCGCATGCGTACCGTCGCCCCAGCGGAACAGGTCCTCTAGCGGCAGCGCAATTCCGAACTTGTTGTAAATAGTGTCCAGCACTTCCTTATTCGTGCCGGGCGCCGGTACGGTGGAGTAAAAGCCAAGCATCGGCGAGTAGACGGTGAAGTTCTTGCCGTCGTAGATGAACCGTCGGCTCTTTTGGTCGCTGCGATAATCGATCACGAAGCCCGGCTTACGCACCTTGTAATTGGTGATGCCGTCGAGCTGGATGCGCTGACCATCGTTGGTGACCACGTCCAGGCTTCCCTGTGATGTAATCGCTATGGTGTTGAGCGACATCAGATAAGCGCTCATATCCTTGATGGCGGCGATCGCTTCGTCCTCGATGACGCCCTCGGTGACGATTGGATCGGGATTTGCCCATTGCGGCATTGCTACGCCTGACCGCGGGGGCGGCGTGGGTTGCGCGGCGCCGGGCTGGGCGCTTGCGAGAGCCAAGGTCAGCCCGAAAGCCAGTGCTTGAACGGAAATACTTGTCATGTGTCATTCTCCATGACAGCGGGGAAACCAATCCAATGCCCTAACACCATCGCCACACCGCTTTTATCAGGCTAATCCCCTAGCTGGCTGGGTGACTTTCCTGAGAAAGGCCCGTGTCGCGACGCCTATGACCAGGTCGTCCGCTCCCGGCACTTCGCGGGGTCAGGAGATATACCTATACAGCCTTCACGGCGGGCCGCCGGTCGGACAGCCATTTCGGCTTCCGCTGCGTTCGAAAGGGATAGCCCCCGGCACGGGAGTTGCGGGTGGGGAGGGGACAACTCCGGTGTCGGGGGCTCGGAAGGGTTTCGCCTATTGCTTGCGAATCCCGTCCGTATTGATCGGCGAGGACGCCCTGAGCTCGGTCATCCCCTTGGCGGCAATGCTCGCCCAAGTATTGAAAGAGCTCCTTGAAATCCGCGCGGTTGCTGACGGAGGTCCGCAAGCCGGGCCCATTGTCACCCGCCGCGCGACGATCGAGGCCGCGGCCGAGCAACTGGTTCGTCAATGCGTCCCTCGCTTCGATGACGAAGGTTGCTTCCCCCGCCTCGACGGCAAAAGAAGCATTCCTTCCTGCGCCGACGTCGGGCGCGGCAATCGTCAGGTCGACTACAGCAAACGACACTCGCGCCACGTCCGGCCCGGGTGTGTGGACCACCTGATAGGCTTGCTTGGCGAAGGTCTCCGCGAAGATTTTGTCCAGGCTGGCCTGGGCATCGGCAATCGCCTTTTGCACATCCTGGTCGGTGATGCCGTCCACTAAGCGTCGTTGTCGAACGGTTGTAATCCCGTTCCCAATTCTTCCGAAAGGCGACCTGCGTCGGGTCGAGCATGATCTTGGAATAGGCGCGGAAGTCCGCGTTCGGCAGCAAGTAAACGGCGGCGAGCTTTTTGGCTTTCACTTCGACCAGGCCGTCCCAGGTGGCCGGCAACTTCGCCGCACCGGGCGATGCCGCTGTCGCCAACGCAGCGGCGGCTAGCATTAATTTAAACCGGCGCATGTGCCCTCTCGCCAACCGAAGGTCGGGGTCGGCATTATGAACACAGCGACGGTCGTCGCCATCCGGGAAAGGCCGGATATGGTCCGACCTCCAGACCCTTAGGAGCGGTAGCTGGCGTCCATGATCGGACCATCGAGCTTCACAGCGATATCAAAATCATCCTTCCCCTGGCATCGGGAAACCACCGGACTCGCGGCGAGAACCTCATCAAATGACAAGCGGGAAAATGTCCGCGTTCGAGACATGGCCATCCGTGAGGAAGGGTTTATCCTGATGGCGTTGGGTGTGCTGCAGCGTACGAGATTGTCGGTGACAACTTTGACGGAACGCCAAAACGATGACTAGCCCGATCAGGCGCATCTTGATTGTCGACGATCACGGCGCCGTTCGGCGGGGCGTTCGGCAACTGGTCGAGTCCAAACCCTACTACCAGGTTGTCGGAGAAGCTGCCGACGGCCGCGCGGCGCTGGCCTTGGCGCAGGAAACTAGCCCTGACATCACCATCCTCGATTATTCGCTTCCGGAGTTGAACGGCCTCGACCTGGCGCATTTGCTGAAACGGGCCTACCCGCGGATGGAGATCCTTCTCTACACGATGCACGACCGTGAAGAGATTATCATGGATGTGCTTAGGGCCGGCGTCCGGGGCTTTGTCCTGAAATCGGATACAGAGCCGCATCTGATCGCAGCGCTCGACGCGCTTTCCGTTCACCGCCCTTATTTTTCCAACGCGATTTCCGAAACGCTGCTGGAGAAGTTCCTCGAAACCAAGCCGCAACCTTGCGCAAGCAGCCTGACGCACCGAGAACGCGAAGTCGTGCAACAGATCGCCGAGGGCCGCATCAACAAGGAAATCGCCCTGATCCTGAGCATCAGCGTCAAGACCGTCGAAACCCACCGGGCCAGCGCAATGCACAAGCTAAAGCTGCGCACCACCGCTGATCTTGTCCGCTACGCTATTCGCAACAACATCGTCCAGGCGTAACCGCGATGGCTCGGGTGGCATCACCCCCCGGATCTTCGGCACGCACAGACGCAGAGTGCTGCTCTTGTCTCTGCCCGAATTCAATTTGTCATTGGGTGTGATACGGATGTTCGGCCCTGCGGCCATCCGCAGCCATCAGCTTCCCGCCGATGGTCAACATGGCCACGATCTTCGTCCCGTGCTTTAGCCGCCTGATCGAAAAATGACCGCCAAGCCGCTCAAGCCGGTGGCGCATCCCTTGCAGGCCAAGTCCCTTAGAAACGGATTTGCCGGGCGGAGAAATGCCCTGGCCGTCATCCTGAACGCTTAGCTCCACCGTGTCGCCATGCACCACGAGCGACATGCGGACCAGGCGGGCATGGGCGTGGCGATGGACATTCATCAGCGCTTCCTGGGCGACGCGCAGCAACGCAACCGAGGCCGCACCGGCAGGAATGGCCCGGTCACAAACGTCCTTGAAGACAATTTTCAAGCCGGTCCGATCGGCGAACCCTCGAGCGAGCGTTTGAAGCGCGGCAGCGAGGCCGCCTTTCCCGAGCTCGGCCGGATAATGAAGGTAGGAGAAAGCGCGGATCTCCTGATCGATTTGCCGTACCGTCTCGCTAATCTCTTCGAGGATTTCGTCTGATTCCCCGATTTCATAGGCGCTCTTTAAATGCGCCACGCTGAGCCGGAGCGAAAGCAGCAGCTGGGCGGTCGAAGTCGTGAAGTTCGCGGCCCATCCGCAGCCCCTCATATTCCTGCGCCATCAGGCGATGCTCGAGATAATGGTCGCAGCTTCGCTCCCCATGCTCCGACACCCAGGAATCTTCGATCAGGCTCGATCCGGGAGCGCAATCCTCGATGTACAGACTGGAAGCATTGGGGGCGGAGACGTCGGTTGGCGTCGCAAATCTCGATTGCCCCTGGATCCCGTCGTCCATGGCATCACAAAGGTCAGGCTCATATGAGTCAATCGGCCCGTGAAGGTCCGCATCACAATCCATCGACAACGCCCCCGCTGTCTAAAGAAAAACAATCGTGAATGGCGAAGCAAACAATCAGGCTTATTGATAATGTCCTAAACCACATAAGCCGGTAGTTAATGTAGGTTATACGCCGGTTCGTCCCGCGAGTCATGGAAATTCAAGCTGCGCCATCGCTTTTTATCCCTAGGGATTTGGAGCGGCCGTCGAACATAACCTGATGGTTTTCCCGAGCCTCTGGATCAGGCTGATTCCGGTCAAAAAATGAACGGGGCCAGTGGCATGAAGCAACCCATCAGCCTCGCAGCGATGTTACTGTCGTCATGCGTGGCAGTCCGCGCGCTGCCCTATCAAGGCGCGAATGAATTTGAGGAAACGGCCGGCCACCCTCGAGCGAAGCAGCGGCGCCAGCCGCGGATGGCGCCGAGTCGCTCGGCCAAGAGCTGTCGTAGGCGTTACCCAACCGGGATTAGGGCCTCGGCGTGACCCCCGTCATATTTTCCAGCTTCTTCCTCGCGGTGACGGCAAAATCCCGGGCAACCGACCTAACCGTGTCACTGGTCGACAAGGTGGCCGGGATATCAAGCGGATCAGGGGTCCGTCGCCGGACGGCGGTAAGCAATAGTTCGCCAGATTTACCGTTATAGGCTTCGACCGCGTAAAGAACCGAACCTGTGAACGTGCCGCCCTTGCCGAGGACGCTTTTGGCTGCGCTGAGGCCAAAGCCAAGCGGGGTCACGCGGGTCGCCGTGGCAATTCCGCCCTTGGTCTTTGTCACGCCCAACACGCTCAGGCGTACGCGCAGCGTCTCCGCGTCTGGCTTGGCAGGAGCAGCAAATGACTTGGCAAGCTCGGATCGGAGTTCGTCGGACATCATTGCCGCATATTTCAAACGATCCGCCTGGTCGATGTCGTCGAATTGGGCATCAGGTCCGGAGTAGACCGTGCCGGGATCGACGGTCACGGTACGATATTTAGTGAAGTTGGCCGCCGGATTGACATAGGTCCATGACTCACTGCCCTGCTTGTCCTGGGTCATCGCACTTGCCGCTGGGAGGGAGACCGGGGCATTGTCCCTGGTCTGGGCGGCAGCGGGAGTGGCGAGGCATAGGACTGCCGCAGGCATGGCGGCGCAGGAAATGGCCCCGATGGCTGAGCGAATGATCATGGCGGTCGAGCTCCTGTTTCGTCCCATGGACTGCGAGGATGGAGCCTTACATCAGGCTAGGTCCTACTCCATCGGGACAAACCCTGAGAATTCAGAATGCGCAGGGCTGACCGCGCGCCACGAAATGAATGTCGGCGAATGCGGCGCGGCCCTTGCTCTTCGTATTGTCGCCATCCGACGCAACGGCGAGTTGGATGGGCTTGCCTGGCCTGTTACCGAACGCCTTGGCGAAATCGGCTGCTACGTCGGCTCGCTTGGTGACCCAGCTTCCCGCGCGATCCGATCCGCTATCGGCGACGATCAATTGCGAACGATCGGTATAGGCGCTCCTCCGCGCAGTCCCGACCGGATGCTTATTGTCCCAAACATAAACCACCGCCGCGTCCGGAAGCGACCGGCCGAACATGCTGCGGGCGATCTTCAGCTGAAACTTGGTTGAGCCGGACAGCACGCTGTCGGGCATGTCGAAGGCGATATAGACACGCGCCGCATAATCATCGCCGCCCTTGCGGGTCATGTCGGCCTTTGCCACTGGCGAATCTATGTACCAGCGCCAGCAGAGAACGGGCTTTTCAGCCAGATCGACGCTGATGGGCCGGGCCATCAGCGACATGCTGTTGTTGACGTGCGCCTCAAGCGCGGTCCTGCCAGCTACGGTGGTAACCCGGTAGGAAGTTGGCTTTTCACCCTTGAGGGGGACCATGTTCCACGGCGTGGGCGGAGCGCCCGGCGTGCTGAATTGTCCGATCCAACTTGGCGAAGGGTTGCCGGCTTGCGCCGCCGCAAGAATGGCGGCGAACGCGAGTTGCTTCATCGGCGAGCTCAGTTGCCGGAGGATTTGGACGCTACCGCGGGTGCCGCGAAACCCGGCGGATATTTCTGCCATCGATAGCCAGCTAACGCCATCTGCCTGCCCGTTCCGTACAGTTGCTGCATGTAGTTGGTATCAAACTCCTCACGATGTGGCACGCTAAATGTCGGAGGAATATAGGCGAGATTGAAATCGATCCCGTCCTTCTGGGTCGTGGCGTAAATCCGATACAAATCACCGATGCCCTGAGTCCTGGTAAGCGAGCCGATCGCCCGGGTGGAGATCTGCAAGGTTTTCCGCTCGACGCTGGCCCAATCGGCGTCCATTCTGGCATTCCGAATGACGTAGAGCACACGCTTGCGCGATGCGTCGGCCCCTACCCTTTCGGCGGTAATTGAGGGCGGGAACAAGAATACCTGCGCCATCGTACCGCCGTCGACGTGCATTTCTTGAAAACGGGCGCCGTTGACATCGACGTCGATCATCACCGGAGGAAATGCACCGGGAATGGAAGCCGATGCCAGCAATATGCTGCGAAACAGGAAAATGGCCCGCGGATCCTTATGGGCGGCGATGGCGGTCATGTTCCAGATCACAGGTTCCAGAAAGTCGAGGTTTCCTGTTCCCACCAGAAGGATGCGCCCCTTCGCATGTTCGGCGGCAATCTCATCAAGCAGCTGACGATTGACATAGGAGGCGATCACACCGGCAAGAGGCGACGTATCGGCCATCGCATCGCCGAAAAACCCCTTGATCAGGCTGCGCTTCTTGAAAATGTCTTTCTGGGAAGTCTGCGTGTAAACCCTTTGCAAGACATAATCATACTTTGGGCCGAGGAACGCGAACGGCGCGATAAGGGCGCCGGTGCTTACCCCAGTGACGACCTTGAATTCGGGGCGTGTTCCCGCCGCGGTCCAACCGTTGAGCAGGCCGGCCCCGAAGGCACCATTGTCGCCGCCACCGGACACTGCAAGAAAATGCACCGGCGGGGCCGGTCCGCGATGGCCTTGGCTCGCCAGCCAGTCACGCTCCCGCTGCAATGCAGCACGAGCATCGGTCGCGAACGTGTCAGTTTCCCGAGCGACAAGATATCGTATTTGGCCAAGGCCGGTCTGAGCCTGCGGGATCGAAGCGGTCGGAACGGCAGGCAACCGGCCAGGGCTGGCGCAACCCGCCAGACCCAACTGGATTGCGCTGGCAGCAAAAACGAAACGACGCCACGCGGGAATTGCCATGGTAGTCTCCACCGGTAGGACCAGACCATTCCTCTGTTGGCGACGCTCCGAACATCGGGAGAAACCCTGAACCCATCGCCTTCTGCGCGAACATCGGGCCGCCAGCGAAAAACGGCGCTCGGCGAACCCTTTGAGCACAACCGGCTCCAAGGGGCAGGACTGGTCTGCACCCGTAGGTAAATGGACCTAGATTGCCCGATGCGACGCGAAGGTTTATCCGATTTTTCGATACAAGCGAACGATCAGTTCCTCGGCGATAAGCATTGTCACGACCACGATGATCAGCGGGATGATCCCGTGCCAGCGGCCGTCGAAATGGATGGTGTCGCCGAATACGAAGGAAAGCGCCTCTAGGATCGCGAATTTGGAGGCGAACAACACGAACCAGGCGCCGAAAAAGCGCATGAATTTCATGAACCCGCCCGGCCGGGCGTTGAAGAAGACGGCGACCTGATGCTCTGCGGCAATCGTCAGTTTGAGCAAGACCTGCAGCACGACCGCGGCGAGCAGCGAGATGCTGAAGCTTTCGACGTGAACCACGTGCCAATATTGGGCGAACAGGTTCAACACGACCAGGTCGATGAGTATCCCTGTAAAATAGCGCAAGAATAACCGTTGCCTGTCGGATGGCATTTCGGCTGAAGCCGGCAAGAAACCGTGAATTTTGTCGGCCATATCAGATCTCCGGTTGCGGCTTCTTGCGCCAGACGAGGCTCATCATCCCGATCGCGAACAGGCAGGCGAGCGCGAACTGCACTAATCGGGCGCTAAGGGTCCCCTCGTTTGCCGGGCCCTTCAAAATGAACAGCCCGAAAATGACCATTGTCGCGTTGAATGCGAGCAGCGCATTGCCCCCGGCCGCACCGCCCTTGGCAATTTGCACCGCAAAGCCAAACGAGATTAAAAAAATAATCAGCGCAAACGTCACCAGGTTAGGAGCAATTTGCAGCAAGGCGTAAGCAGCGATCGCGATGAATCCGCCAAGGAAATTGCCGATCATCTTGCCGGCTGCAGTGGCGGCGCCCCGCTCTTCTTCCATCTTGGCGACCAGCAAAACGGTGGTGAGCAGAACCGGGATGGCGTCGGTCAATCCGAACAGCAGATAGACGAGCATAAGGGGCAGGACGATCGCGGTACCGAGTGCCGCGGTCACGATTGGCGAAGCGACCGGACCAGGCGGCGGCGGCTGAGGGACCTGCATGACCCGCGGCCAGATAGCGTGGGCAACCCAGGTAAAGATGACCGCAAGCGCCATGGCGCGAACGAAAATCTCTCGGATGCGCGGCGCCAGGTCCGGCTGGGTCAGCGACACAACCGGGATCACCGCAACGCAGATCAGCAGCAATGTGAGCGGCAGCTGTGCCTTGGCCATTGCCAGCCCGCTGAACGCCAGAAACATAACTAGTCCGAGCAGCAGAAACAGGATTTGCGGGGTTTGAAACAGCAATGCAGTGGCAGTTACCGCAAAGGTAGCCGACACTCCCATGATCAACACCAGGCCGAGCCCCAGCTTCAAGGGCGGAGCGACGGGAATATTGGCCAGCAGAACCCCGGCAAGAACCGCGGCGAGCGCTGACGGTTGCCAACCCATCGCCTCGCATAAGGTATAGGCTGCAGTCGTCCCTGCGCTGAAGCGGAGGACGAAGTGAAGCCGCGCCAATTCGGCCTGGTCCAGCTGGCTGCCGCCCCCAGCGATGGCGCGGGCCATGCTCACTGCAGATAGCTCAGCAAGGCAATGACCTTGATCCATAGCCGGCCGATCGGGTTGAGGATCGACTCATCGTCGGTGAAAATGATGACACTGGCCTGGGCGCCGCTACGGCCGACGTCGATGCCGGCGTCCTTGGCTTCGTCCGGGAGGACCAGGATCCGCACCGGGAAGCGCTGCGGATCGCGAAGCCAACCCTGGTCGGCCGGGACCGATGACAGCTGTCCGGTCGGGGCCTCGTCGCCCTGGCTGACCCCCCAGCCGATGCTGTGCACCCGCCCGCGGAACAGTTTGCCGGGCTTGATGTCGAGAGCGACGAGCACCTCCTGCCCCGGCTTCACATTTCCAAGCTGGTTTTCGCGCATGTCCGCGTAGATCCAGCGTGGCCCGGTTTCGAGGAAGCTCAACACTGGCTGGCCGGGGCCGACATATTGTCCCGGGGCAAGACGCAGATTGGTGACAATGCCGTCGGCCGGCGCGATGACGGTTGAGTTGCGCAGGTCGAGCCGCGCCTGGTCCATCGCGGCGAGCGCCTGGCGGACCTTGGGATTGGCCAGGCCGGGCGCACCGAGACTGGCTTGCGCCTTGCGCAGATCGGCCTCCGCGCGCGACAGGTCCGCTTCGGTCTTGCCGATATCGGCCGTCGCCCGGATTGCCTGCGTTTCGGCTAGGGCGCGCTTGTCGACAAGGTCGGTGACGATCTTGCCGAGCTTCCGGCTCGCAGCCAGGTCGACGCGATGCTTTTGCAGCTGGGCGCGAGCCGAAGAGACATCGGCGAGGGAGACGTCGGCCCCCTGCAGTGCGACGGCCAGGTTGGCCTCGGCCGAACGGATGGCAAGCTGATAAGGCTCGGAGTTGATGCTGAACAACAACTGCCCCTTCTTGACCGGGCCGTTGTCCTTGACACCGACTTCACGGACATCGCCGGCGACCTCCGGCGCAACCTGGGTCAGAAAGGTCTCCACCCGCGCCTGCGACGTGTAGGGCGTGAACCGGTCCGACAGCACATGATAAACGAACAGGATGAGCAGCATTGCCAGCGCCACCAGGACGATGCGCCGCATGGGGTTTGGCGGGGGCTTGCCCGTGCCAACGTCAATTTCGGTAATCGAAATCTCTTCGGCCTGAACCGGTGGCGCTGTTTGGGCCCCAGGCTGCTGGGGAGGTTGGGAGGTATCCGTCACTTGCTGTTCCCCCCTGGGGTCACGTTCTGGGCGGCGATTGGCGCGCCGGTGGACAGGTTGATCCAGTCGCCCCCAAGCGCACGGTAGAGGTCGACCATTGCACGGTGATGGTCGCCGCGCGCCGACGCCAACTGGAGCTCGGCGGAGAACAGGCTGCGCTCGGTGTCGAGCACGTCCAGATAATCGGAATAGCCGTTTTCATAGCGTGCAATGGCCAGTTCCAGGCCACGACTGAGTGTCGCCACCCGCCGTTCGAGAGTGTCGCGCAGGTCGCGGCTGTGTTTAACATCGGCGAGCGAGTCCTCGACGTCGCGAAAGGCATTCTGGATGGTCAGTTCATAGCTGGCGAGCGCCTGATCGCGGCGCGCCTCGGCCTGGTCGACCGCCGCGGTCAGCCCGCCTCCGGTATAGATCGGCCCGGCGACGTCACCCGTAAATGACCAGGTGCGCGCCGGACCGGTAAAGAGATTGCCCAGCGAGGCGCTCGCAAATCCGAACACGCCGGTTAGGCTGATCCGCGGAAAGAATAGTGCGCGAGCCGCGCCAATCAGCGCGTTCGACGCGATCATTTGCTGCTCGGCCTGAAGAATGTCGGGGCGGCGGATCAGCAGCTCGGAAGGAAGTCCAGCCGGGACCGCGGGTGTCTTCAGAGATTCTCTGGTCGGATCCCCGAACAATCGGCCCAGGGTTGCGCCCGAGCAGAACGGACAGGGCGCTTTCCTGAACCGCAACTGCTTGCCGGATGCCGGGAATTTGGGCGAGGGCAGCCTCATATTCGCCGCGGACTTGCGACATCTCGAACTCCGACACCCATCCGCCCGCAAGGCGCATTTCGAATATGTCGACCGACTTCTTGCGACCATCAGCTGTCGCTTGGGCGACGCGCAGCTGCTCATCCAGATCGAGCAGCGTCACATAGCCGATCACCACCGACGAAATCAGCGTAAGCACGACTCCGCGCCGCGCTTCCTCGGTGGCCAGCAGGTTGGCGCGAGCCGCTTCGGTTTCTCGCCGGATGCGGCCCCACAAATCGATTTCCCAGCTTGCCGACAGCAGGCTGCTGAAGCTGGAACTGTACGGATCGGAAAATGATGGAATTGGAATGGAGCCGCGCTCGGTCGCCCGCTGGCGCGAGCCGCTTAGCCCATATCCGACCTGCGGGAAGCCTTGGGATCGAGTACCGGCGAGGACGGCCGCGAACTCATCGACTCGCGCTGCGGCGACGCGCAGGTCGCGATTGCTTGCGAGAGATTCTGCGTATCAGGCCATCGAGCACTGGGTCGCCGAACGCGTTCCACCAGGCGGGTGTGTCTGCGTGCGCGCCCGCTGGGACGCCAACATTACCAAACCGGTAGGTCGCGGGGACGGAAACAACGGGTTTCTGATAGTCGGGCCCTTGGACGCAGGCAGCGGCCAGGCCCAGGCAAATCACAGCCGCAATATCACGTGCACTCGTCGGCCGGCGACCAAGCACTGTCACCTCTTCATCCTTCGTTGTCGATGGGCCGTTGCTGCCGGGGCAAGTCCAAAGGACGTGCCATTCCCACCGGCGAAGTCGCGCAGCTCCGGACTGATGACTTTAGGCACGCGAGCCTCCTCGAACGGTCCAGTCGTAAAATGTGTCTGACCAAACGAGTATCAGGGAAGTCCCGGAGTTCGGGCGGACGGGATCGCCCCCGGCACGCCGAAGCTAAAACCCACAAGGTTCAGGTCACCTACCGTCTTTGACCTTGCTCAACCAAATGGTCGGAGTGACGACTGAGGTTGAAATTCCGAACCGGCTGGCCTCGATCTTATATAGTTTCGCGCAAGTTCGGCTGATCCACACAAACCGGGGATTTCCCCGATACCTTGGCTTGTAGACGGCCCCTAATCAGAACGCGGGCCAGCGGGCCCGACCTCAAGGTTGAGGGGGATGGCAGATGGCTACGACTCCAGGCGCGATCAGATCGGTCAAGGACCTTATCGACCTGTTATTGCCGCTGTTTCTGACAGCATTGTTGATCGCGTTGTGCGTCCAGCTGCTGCTGCCCTTCGTGGGCTTGCTCTTGTGGACGATCATCCTCGCCGTCTGCTTCAACCCCATTCAAAATAAACTGCTCGCCAAGGGCTGGCGGCCCGGCCGGGCCGCCATGCTGCTCGGCGGCGTTATCGTGGCGTTGATCTTGGTCCCGACGGCAATTGCGGCAATTAGCGCTGCCAGCAGTGTACCCCCGTTGGTCGACGGGTTGCAGCATGGCACGCTCCATGTCCGTCCGCCGCCTCCAGCGCTGGAAAGCGTGCCTGTCGCGGGGCCCAAGCTACATGCCGCATGGGCCCAGGCATCCAACGATTTTCCGGCTTTCCTCAAGCAAAACGGACAGCAGCTGAAGGATTTTTCACGCTGGTTGTTGGGGATGGCTGGCGGCATGTTCGGAGCGGTCCTGCTGCTGGTGCTGGCGGTCATCCTGGCCGCCGTGGCGCTGGCCTATGCCAAGAGCCTGCGGGCTTTTTTCATTGCCCTGTTCGCGCGCATCACCGGGACCCGCCAGCAAGGTGAGCATCTGACCGATATTATCGCCGCCACAATCCGCTCGGTCGCCACTGGCGTGATCGGAGTTGCCTTCGTTCAGGCGCTGTTGGTCGGCATCGGCCTATTCGTCGCAGGCGTGCCATTCGCCGGGCTGCTGTCGTTGCTCGCTTTCCTGCTCGGCATCGTTCAGGTGCCCGTTGTTCTGGTCACCCTGCCGGCGATCGCCTGGGCCTTTTCCGCGCTGGATTCCACGACCGCCATCATCTTTACTATCTGGTCGCTTGTAGCAGGACTGAGCGATGCCGTGCTCAAGCCGCTATTGATTGGCCACGGACTCGAAGTGCCCATGCCCGTCATCCTCCTTGGGGTAATCGGGGGAGTCATGGCCTATGGCCTCATCGGACTGTTCATCGGCGCCGTGATCCTGGCGGTCGGCTATGTGCTATTCCAGGAATGGCTGGGCAAGCCAGTCGAACCTTCGGACGCCGCCGCTAAGTCCTAAGGAGGAATTCCTCGATCACCGGTTCATTCCTGGGCGCTTTGGCCGGCAATTGCTCGCCGCGGTGATCAGTGCCGTGAAAACGCCGAACATGAGGTTCCATTGGCGGGGACGAACATGGACAACTCTGGACCAACCGGGAACCCCTTCGATGTCCCGACTTTCGAACTGGCATCCTGCCAGGCTTCACTCGCATTCGAACGAACGCTGGTGAGCCTCGATCAATCGTTGATGGGCGCAATTCGGACATCCTTGGCGCTGATAACTTTTGGGTTCGCGTTGGTGCTGTTCTTCCACCAAGTCAGCGGAGAAATTGGAGTCAATCTGCGGGTTCCCGCGCGCAACTTCGGCGTGAGCCTTGTGGCAATGGGGATTGGGCTGATCACGGTCGGGTTGATCGGGCACCGCCAGCGCTTCGCTAGCCTTCAAGCCCGGATGGACGACCTCTACCGAAGAAACCTCCTCATCGAGGGCTGTCCGTACCGGCGATCGTCTACTGCCGTTTTCGCCTTGCTGCTCCTGTTATCCGGCATATTCGTCATGCTGGGCATTTTCGTCAGGGTAGGCCCGTTCGGATGACGCGCACCTGCTGAAAAGGTCCGGAGGCCTTGTCGATCCCGTCAAATCAGCTGCTCGCGCTGGACCAGCGCGTCATATGCGGCATATTTATAGAGATCGCCCAACGTCGGGTAATTGAAGCATGCCCGATTGAAGAGCTCGGCATCGGCTTCGGCCAGGAGGGCGATCAATCCGACGTGAACGAGTTCCGTGGCTTGCTCGCCAAGGACGTGGACACCCATCAGACGCATGTCGTCACGACGAAACACGAGCTTCAGAAAGCCGCTCTCGTCGCCGATGATCTCACCCCGAGGTAGGTCCGCATAGCGAGCGCGGCCGACCACGACGTCCACCCCTTGTTGCCGCAACGACGCCTCGGTCTCGCCTACCATGCTGGCTTCCGGGATGGTGTAGATCCCGGTTGGCAAAATGGGTGCCATGTCACTCTTCAAACTGGATCCGAACGCATGAACAACGGCGACGCGAGCCTGTTCGATCCCTGTCGCCGCAAGCGCCGGCGAACCAATGACGTCGCCCGCCGCGTAGATGTGCTGCACGACGCTTTGATAGTGCGAATTGACCGGCACCAGGCCGCGTTTACCAGGCTCAATTCCAGCGGCTCCGAGATTCAGCGTGGCCGTGTTGCTCTGGCGTCCGGAAGCGACAAGCACGCTATCGCATGACAGAGTCTCGCCGGTGGAAAGACCAAGAACAACCTCGTCAGAGGCAGACGCATCACATTGGGTGACGCGGGTATTCCAGTGGATGCGAACGCCATTGGACTGCATCGCGTCCGCCAGGGCGCGGCCGATCTCTTCGTCGAGGAAAGGCATCAACGTCGGGTAGCCAACCAGAAGGTGAACCTCGACGCCCAGGGCGGCGAACGTGCCGGCGTATTCGGACCCGATCACGCCGCCGCCGACCACCACCATCTTCTTCGGCATCTTGTCGATCTGCAGTATCTCGTCGGAATCGTGCACTCGGTCGTCGTCGAACGGAAATTCGGCGGGTCGGACGGGTGATGAGCCGGTGGCGATCAATATTCTTTTTGCGCGCAACTGGTTCTGCTTGCCGTCCGCTTCGATGCTGATGGTTTGAGGGTCGACAAAGCTGCCCGCTCCGCGAAACCGTTTCACCCCACGCAGTTCGAGGCGGGCCTCGGTTCGCGCGCGTTCGGCGTCGGTGACGTTCTTGGTGTGACCCATGAAATCGGCGACGGTGGCCTCCCGTTGCAGGGAAAGATCGACGCCGAACAGCCGCCTCGAGCGCCAGCCTGCCAGGACCAACGCCGTTTCGCGAAGCGTCTTGCTGGGAAGGGTCCCGGTATTGATTCCGGCACCGCCTATTAAAGGGGCGGACTCAACGAGTGCGACCCGTTTGCCGAGGAGGCCGGCGGCCGCTGCGCCACTCGTTCCTGTCGTACCTCCCCCGAGGACGATGAGGTCGAATTCCTCAGCCATTGCGAGCTTGCCGGAAGCGATTTTCCATCATTCGGCCATAGTGGCCGGAGGAACCACGGGCCAATCAGGGATATACCCGATGACCTGGCTCAAAACGGCTCGGCTTCGTGTTGAGCCAATGGACATATCGCGGCCGGGGTAATCCCTGATATCCCGCACCATTGCTCAATCCTATCCCCGTGCGGAGAAGATAGGGGCAATACGATGGCATCGTCCGATCATGTAGACCTCCCCACATTCATTGAGGGCGTCAAACGCCGCAATCCGGGCCAGCCGGAATTCTGCCAGGCTGTCCAGGAGGTAGCCGAAGACATCTTCGACTTCATCCAGGACAAGGAAGCCTATCACAGCGAACAAATTCTCCGACGCATGGCGGAGCCTGACCGGATCATCTCGTTCCGGGTCTGCTGGGAAGACGACAACAGCAACATCCGCGTCCAGCGCGGTTGGCGCGTCCAGAACAATAACGCGATCGGGCCCTACAAAGGGGGCATCCGGTTCCATCCGACCGTCAACGAAAGCGTTCTGAAATTCCTTGCGTTCGAGCAGACCTTCAAGAACGCGCTGACCGGATTGCCGATGGGCGGCGGCAAGGGCGGCGCGAACTTCAATCCCAAAGGCAAGAGCGACCGGGAAGTGATGCGCTTTTGCCAGAGCTTCATGACCGAGCTTTACCGCCACGTCGGCGCCGATATCGATGTGCCTGCCGGCGATATCGGAGTCGGCGGCCGCGAGATCGGCTATATGTTCGGGCAATATAAGCGGATCACCAATGAGTTTACGGGGGTCCTCACGGGCAAGGGCCTCGAATGGGGCGGAAGCCTGATCCGCAACGAAGCGACCGGCTACGGCGCCGTTTATTTTCTCGCCAACATGCTGAAAACCAGAAACGAGGATTTGGCAGGACGGACCGCGGTTATCTCCGGTTCCGGCAACGTTGCAACCCATGCCGCCGAGAAGATCGTCCAGCTTGGCGGAAAGGTTTTGACCCTGTCCGACAGCGGCGGCTTCGTCCACGATCCTGACGGCATCACCCAGGAAAAGATCGACTGGGTCAAGGCGCACAAGACCATGCGCCGCGGCCGGATTTCGGATTATGCGGTGGAGTATTCGAGCGCCACGTTCCATGCCGACAAAACTCCATGGGGCGTGCCCTGCGATGTCGCAATTCCATGCGCTACCCAGAATGAGCTGACGGGCGAGGACGCCCGGACACTGGTGAAGAACGGCTGCATCGCGGTTAGCGAGGGCGCCAACATGCCGACCGACCTGGAAGGCGTTCATGTGTTCAAGGATGCCCGGATTCTCTATGCTCCCGGCAAGGCGGCCAATGCAGGCGGAGTTGCGGTCTCCGGGCTCGAGATGAGCCAGAATAGTGCGCGCCGAAGCTGGAAGGAAGAAGAGCTTCAGCAGCTTCTTCATGACATCATGGATGGAATCCACGAGCGGTGCGTCGCCTATGGCGCGCAAGGCGGAGGATATATCGACTACGTCAAGGGAGCGAACATCGCCGGCTTCAAGAAGGTCGCCGATGCAATGCTCGCATTCGGCGTTGTCTGAGTGCGACCCAGACCGCTCAAGCCGCGCCTCGATGTTGAGGAAGTGGGGCGCTTGTCGTGAAATGCAAAACTTGTGGCGCAGTTGGCACAATAGGGGTGGCGACACCGTCTAGGGTCCCCGGTGGATTAGGGGAGAGGATCCACCATGCATCACAAGTACCGACTGGGCACGTTCGCCAGTTTTACAGCCCTGGCGACCGCGCTCAGTTCCGTGCCCGCCACCGCGCAAGACAGCAACGACAGTCCCGCGACCGAGGCCGCAGCTGCCGCTCTGCCGCAAACTGCTGACGGGGCAGCCGAAGAGGAAGGCGTCATTGTCGTGACCGCGCAGAAGCGCGCGGAAAATGTGCAGGACGTGCCGATTTCCATCGCTGCCTTCACCGGTGAGACGCTCGAGAAAAGCAACGTCGTCAACATCGAAGGACTGGCGAAGATTACGCCCAACTTCAATGCCGCGAAGGGGGCGCAGTCTTCATATATCCGCCTAGCCGTCCGTGGCATTGGCGCGGCCAGCAATACGACTGTCGAACCAAGCGTCGCCGTCTTCCTTGACGGTGCCTATGTGCCGCGCGTCGGTGCTGTCATCAGCTCGTTGCTGGACATGGAAAGCGTCGAAGTCCTGCGTGGCCCGCAGGGAACCTTGTTCGGCCGCAACGCCAGCGTCGGCGCGGTCTCGTTCCACACTGCGCAGCCCAGGTACGGCGATTTCTCGGGTGAGGTTACCGGCGAGATCGGCAACGGCAACCGCTATAAGGCCTCTGGCTACGTCAACGTGCCGGTCGGCGAGACTGCGGCATTCCGCTTCGCCGGGTCCCAGCAATGGTTCAAGGGCTACTGGCATAACGAGCTCGACGGCGACCAGGTCGGCGGGACCGACGATACGATCCTGCGCGGCAGCTTCCGCGGCGAGACGGGGCCGATCGAATGGGTAGTCCGCGCCGACTATGCGAAGATGAGCGGCGACGGTGCGACCAATATCGATTTCGATCGGGACAGCGTTTCGGACGCGCAGTGGAATTTTTTCAGCGGCTTCCTTGGCGCTCCGGACACCGATCTCAACGATCGGACGATGAACCAGTTTCTCACCGCCGACCTCGATGACAAGCAGTGGGGCCTGAACAGCACCCTGTCGTGGGACGTCGGCGGCGGTTCGACCATTCGCCTGATCAACAACTACCGCGACTGGGAGAATGAGCAGCTCGACGGCGACGTCATCTTCACTCCGACGCCGATCGTTTCGCGAACGGGCACCTTCGATTCGAAAAGCCAGAATCACGAGCTGCAGTTCATCTCGCCAAGCGAGCAGTGGCTCGACGGCCGCGTCGACCTCGTCGCCGGCCTCTATTACTTCCATGAGAAGTACCGCCAGGGCGAGCGGCTGCACATGAACGCGCAGTTCTGCGAGAAGCTTGTTCGGCCCGTCGGGGGACCGGCGAACCTCTTGTGCAACGGGTTCGTCACGGCGACCGGTGGCACCGATGCCACCGTGCAGGATGTCCACCAGACGGTCGACAGCTACGCGGCCTACGCCCAAGCCAACATCCACATCAACGAACAGCTCTTCGCGACAATCGGCGGGCGGTACAGCAAGGACAAGAAGGAAGGGTCGTATGACCAGACCTTCAATCCCTTCCTGGCCACCATCCGCGCCGTGGAATCGCTGACCCTGCCGGACGTCAGCGACAGCAAGTTCACCTACCGCCTTGGTCTCAACTACGAGCCGAGCGAAGATTATTTGTTCTTCGCCTCTTATTCGACCGGCTACAAATCGGCCGGCTATAATTCCGGTGCAGGTTCGCCTTCGCTGACAACCGTCGGCAATCCTCCGGTGGTCGTCACGCCCGAGCGGCGCGTGTTTGACCGCGAGACGGTGGAGAATTGGGAGCTTGGCGCCAAGACCAGCTGGCTGGATCGGAAGCTGACGCTCAACCTGACACTGTACCGCATGAACATCAGTGGTTTCCAGGACCGGTCGTTCGACGGCACCAGCTTCACGGTCCGCAATGCCGGAAACCTGCGCCATCAGGGCTTCGAGTTCGACGGCGTCGCCAAGCCGCTGCGCAACCTGTCGGTGTATGCCAGCGTCGCCTACCTCGACTCGGAGTTCAAAGACTATCCCGATGCCGCTGGACTTCCTGGTTGCGCGCTTGTTCTCGCGGGCGTTCCGCCCGTGCCGACCGTTCCAGCAATTTGCGCGGCAGCCAATCTGGGACCAATTCAGGACCTGAAGGGCAAGGCGGCGACCTTTGCGCCCAAGTGGAGCGGACGCATCGGCTTCGACTGGACCGGAAACTTCGGCTCCGGCTACAGCTGGGACCTCAACTCGAACCTGTCGTTCGTTTCCGAGCAGTTTGGCGGCCTGGTCAACGATGCCAACCCGCAGACCATCATCGACAACTATGCGCTCCTCGGGGCCCGGGCAACGCTCAACGGTCCTGGCGACCGCTGGTCGGTTTCACTGTTCGGCAACAACCTGACCAACAAGCAGTACGAAGCCGGCAATCTCTACCAGTTTCTCGAAGGCTCGCTCGGTCTTCGCAACGGTGTGTTCCCGGGCAGCACTGCCGTTCGCCGGCTGCACGCCGATCCGCGCACCTACGGAGTGTCAGCGACGTTCCGTTACTGAACATCGAGTTAGGGGAGGGGGGAACCCGGCGCGGGAAACCGCGCCGGGTTCTTTTTGTCCCACGGGCCGACGCCCGAAGCCGGGTTCAAATGGCCGACTTCGCCGGCGTCGTGAAACTCGTAGGCAAGCAGCGTTTGGAAGTGCTCGGCAACATGGCCGCGACGCCCTGGCACGAACTAGATGGTCCCTCCGGTCAGCGCGCTAGACCCAGCCCAATTGTATGGCGAGGATGGCAAGCGTGGCGATGAACAAGGTCTCCAGGATCATCAGCAGCACCGGCTTCCAGCCGATGTCGACGATCTCCCTGAAGTGTGTCTTGACGCCAAGCGCAGCGATGGCGGTAACGAGGCACCAGCGCGACGCCGTATTCCCTGCCTCCTGCACGAAAGAGGGCACGGGCAGCAGGCTGTTGAATGCCACCAGCGCCAGGAAGACGGCCAGGAACCAGGGCAGGACGGGCGGCTTCTTCGCCTCGCCCGCCCCCTTCGCGCGGATGATCAGCCCCGTTGCGACGATAACCGGCAGCAGCATGGCAACACGCATCAGCTTGACCACGGTTGCCGTATCGCCCGCTTCCGGAGAGATGGCGTAACCCGCGCCGACGACCTGCGCGACATCGTGGATCGTTGCACCGATAAAGATGCCCGAATGAAGGCCATCAAGCCCCATCAGCCTGGTGATGGCCGGATAGAGCAGCATGGCGGCGGTCGACAGGGTCGACACGCCGATGATTGTGAACAGGGTCGCGCGCTCCTTCAGCGGGTGGCTGGGCAGCGCCGCAGAGATAGCCATCGCCGCCGAGGCGCCGCAGATCGCGGTCGCGCCGCCCGACAACAGGCCGAATTTCGGATCGAACCCCATTCGGCGCGCCGCGACGACCGAGGCCAGGATGGTCAGCGTAACGACTGCTATGACCAGCGCCACGGGTTGCCAGCCGAGCGCCGCAATTTCTCCCAGGGTGATGCGGAAGCCGAGCAATGCGACGCCCAGGCGGAGCACGCTCCGGGACGCGAAGGCGATCCCCTCCTTGCAGCGGTCGACTTCGCTCAGAAAATTCATCGCCATGCCGAGCAGCAGTGCGAACAGCATGACGGGACCAGCATATTGCCCGGCCAGGAAGGCCGCAGCCAGGGCGATGACCAGCGACGCCAGCAGGCCGGGACCGACACCAAGAACGGCCGGCGGTGCAAATGCTCGAACCGAATTCATCGCTATTCCGCGAAGGCAAGATCCGTCCGCGCCGACTGACGGGCGCGAAGAAAAACAAGTGCCGCCGCCACGCTGGCCAGCGGCAACCAGCGCAAGGCATCGAGCAGGCCGATCCGGTCGGCCAGCCAGCCAGTTACGATCGGTCCCGGCGCGAGACCAAGCAAATTGTTCGCCAGGGTCAGCGTCGCGAACGCCGTGCCATGAATGGCTGCTGGGGAAAGATTGGCGACCATGGCGCCAGCAGGGCCTGCGGTCCCCGCGGCAAGGAAGATTGCCAGACCAAGCAGGATCAGTTGCGGCGGACCGGGTGGAAGCGCCAGCGCAGCGCCGAGCAGCATGGCGCTGCCAAGGCAATAGGCGACCGCCAGCTCGACGCGTTGATTGGGACGGCTGAACAAGCGATCGCTGACGGCTCCGCAAACCACCATGCCCACCCCACATATCGCTAGAAACAGCGCCGCGAGGGAAGCCGCGCCTGCCACGGGCAGGTCATAATAGCGGTTGAAATAGGTTGGCAGCCATGCCGGCAGAGCGCCCGCGACGAACAGCTGCAGGCCGCTGCCAATATAGGCGCACTTTAGAGGTCCGTCCCGCAAACAAGGTGCCCAGCTTCGGAAAGGAATGTTTGCCCGGCTCGGCGTGCGCCCAGCCGGCGGCCTCTGCTGTGCGACGGAGCCGCGTTTCACCGACCAGCATCGGGTATAGGATGCCAAGCAACAGGCCGATTAGCGCAATGGCAAGGAAGGCCATCCGCCATCCATGTTCCGCCGCAACGATGCCTCCGATGCCGACACCCAGCACCTGGCCCAGCAGGCCGCCGGCCATGAAGGCTGCCGATAGCGTCGCCCGCAGGCGCCTTGGAAAGACGCTGACCACGACGGCGATGCCGACGCTGCCGTAAGCCGCTTCGCCGACACCGACCATTATGCGGCCGGCCAGCATCTGCCCATAATCCTGGGCGGCGGCACACAGCAATGTGGCAAGGCTCCACAATATCGCCATGGCCGTCAGGCTGCGCACTCTCCCCCATCGGTCGGCGAGAAGCGACAGCGGAAAGGTTAGAAGCCCGACCATGATGGCAACGACCCCCGACAGGAGCCCGAGCTGGCCATCGCTCAATGCCCATTCGGCCTTGAGCAATGGGAACACGGCATTCAACACCTGCCGCGCCATATAATCCGAAATAAGCAGGCCAAACGTCAGCGCGAAGACAACCCAGGCGTAGGGAGGAATCCGGTGCTGGCTTTCGGCTGGTTGGATCATGCCGCGAAGCGCTGCGAACCGCGGTTGGGAAGCCAGCCGTTCTTCTCCAGCGTCTCGTCGATGCTGCCATAGAAGGTGCCGATCTTGTAGATTTCGCGCGCCTGGTCGGCGGTCGCGATCGGCCGCCACAGCTCTTCGGAAATCTTCACCATCTTCTCGATTTGCTGAACCGACGTAGCGCGCTCGCCGCGGCGACCCCAGAGATTGTCTTCCTGACCGACCCGGACGTGCAGGCCCATGGCGATACCCATGGTATTGAGCGGATAGATGCTGCGCATCAGTCCCTCGACCGTCAACACCGCATTCTGCGGCACGCGATTGATGAATTCCATCAAGTTGCGCGGATTGGGACCGTCATGGCCGCCGCCGATGGCCACCCAGTTCAAGACGTAGGGGCCCATATACTGACCTTGCGCGGACGATGCGCTCGACCGTCTCCAGATCCTTGATCGAGCCGATCATGAAGTGCGGCTGGATGCCCGCTCCGGTCAGCCGCTTCAGATGCTCTTTGATGAAGCCTGGGCCGGACTCGTAGAACATCTCGGTATAGGCATGCCGATATTCAGGTTCGCCCATCGAGGTACCGGCGCAATCCTCATCGGTGATGAGCTCCATCACGTTCATCTGGTTGGTGTTGATCGCAACCGTGACCTGGTCCGGCTTCGGGTTGAGGTCGGCGAGCATGTGGCGGGTGTCGTCGTTGAGCCACTTTGCCAACTCGCCCTCGTCCTTCGGCGCGAAGCTGATCGAGCCGCCGACCTGCAGGATCATCTTCGGTACCGCGGTGCGCAGCCGATCGAGCATCTCGTTGAACATCTCGAGCCGCTTGGAGCCCTTGCCGTCCGGCTCCCGCACATGGACGTGTAGGAGCGTCGCGCCGGCGTTGTAGCAATCGACCGCCTTTTGCACCTGGTCCTTCATCGACACCGGGATGTCGTCACTGTCCCGCGGCAGGAAACTGGGCGCATAGGGCGCGACCTGGATGACCAGCGGATCCTGGTTTTCTGGAAGCAAAGAGTCGTCGAAAAATTGCATGGAGGGTCTCCCTAGCGAATTAGAATGGCCGGTCGCCGATGATGCCCGCGCGTTCCATCTTCCGGACCGCGGGCCAGTAATCCATCACTGCGTAATGCTGGGTGCTGCGGTTATCCCAGATCGCCACGCTGTTCGGCTGCCAGCGCCAGCGCACCTGATATTCGGGGATGGCGGCGCGGCCGATCAGATATTGAAGCAGGTTTGCGCCGCCCGGCGCGTAATCCTGGCCGTAGCGGACGTTGTCGGACGTATGAAAATTGGTGAAGTGCGTCGCATAGCTGTTCACGAACAGCACCTTTTCGCCGGTTTCCGGATGGGTCCGGACGACAGGATGCTCGGCATCGGGATATTGCGCCTTTAATGCGTGGCGCTTCTCGATCGGCATGCGCGCACCGAAGCTCGCCTCAATTGAATGGCGCGCGTAAAGGCCCTCGATTGCCTGCTTCACATGATCGGGCAAATCGTCATAGGCTCGTGCCATATTGGCCCAAAGAGTATCGCCACCGACTGGCGGACATTCGAGACAGCGCAACACGGCGCCCATCGGCGGGCATTCCCGCCATGTCGCGTCGCAGTGCCAAGCGTTTTCGTAAAAGTCGGGCGGAGAATTGAGGTCCTTGTAGATGCACGCCAGTCCCGGGTGTTCGGGGTCGGCCCCAAGGACCGGATGGTCTTCCAACTCGCCAAACCGGCGGGCGAAGGCGACATGGTCGGCCTTGCCGATCGCCTGGTCGCGCAGGAACAATACCTTGTGCGCCAGCAAGGCTTCCTTAAGCGCCCCGAACAGGTCGTCATTGCGACCGGCTTCGGCGAGATCTACCCCATGAACCTCGGCCCCGATATGGCTGGTGAGCTTCTCGACCCGCATCAGATCACGAAGATCGACGACCCTGTCGTCTTCCCTGCTTCAAGGTCGCGATGGGCCTGGACGGCGTCTTCCAGTGCGTAGCGCTGATTGATTTCGATCTTGATCCGCCCGCTGGCGATATGATCGAACAGCGCGCCTGAAAGTTCGGCCCGTTCGGCCGGATCGGCGATGAAGTCGGCCAGCGCCGGCCGCGTGAAATAGACCGAACCCTGCATGGCCAGTTGAAGGGCATCGATCGGCGGGAACGGGCCCGAAGCGGTGCCGCAGCCGACCAGCACGCCGCGTCGCTTCAACGATGCGAGCGATCCTGCGAACGTATCCTTCCCGACCGTATCGAACACCGTGGTGACGCCTTCACCGTCAGTCAGCTTCTTGACGCGTTCGGCAACGTCTTCGCGCCGGTAGAAGATGATCTCGTCGCAGCCGTGTGCGGTGGCGAGTTCGGCCTTGGCTTCGGTCGACACGGTTCCGATGACGCGAAGGCCAAGCAGCTTGGCCCATTGAACGGCGATCAGTCCGACGCCGCCGGCCGCGGCATGCAGCAAGGATGGTGTCGCCCGCCTTCATCCACGGGTTGGTCTTCAACAGCCAATAGGCGGCGCTGAGGCCGCGCATCGTCGAGGCAGCGGCTGCTTCGTGGCTGATCGCGTCAGGCAGCTTGAACAGTGAGCCGACCGGCATCACGCGCTCGGTCGAATAGGCGCCGAGCGGGCTTCCGGTGTAAGTGACACGGTCGCCGGTGACGAACCTGGTGACATCGGGCCCAACCGCTACGACCACGCCGGAAGCTTCGACGCCCATGCCGTTGGGCACAGGGACCGGATAATAGCCGAGCCGGAAATAGGTGTCGGCGAAGTTGAGACCGACGGCCAAATGGCGGATGCGGACTTCTCCGGGCCCCGGCTCGCCAACCTCGACGTCCTCATAGCGAAGGACCTCCGGGCCACCCGTTTCGTAAAATCGCACCGCCTTCGCCATCGATGATATCCCGCCATCCGAATTCCAGTGGCGGCGCTAGCCCAGCTTTGGCTTGCTATTTTCACAAATCATGACAGTTTTTGTCTAGGTCACGACACAGAGGACTGACATGGAGTTGGTTCGGGCCGCCTCTCTGAAGGGCTATTTCGAAGTAGCCCAGGAACTGAAGCTCGACACCGTCCCCTTGCTTCGCCGGGCGGGCCTGTCGCCTTCGATGATCGCCAATCCCGAACAAATGCTTCCCGCGCGCTCGGTCATTCGGCTGCTCGAGGATAGCGCCGAAGCTGCGGGTTGCTCGACGTTCGGCCTGAGAATGGCCGAGCGGCGAGAGCTTGCCGATCTTGGCATCGTCAGCCTGTTGATCGCCCACCAGCCTACGCTGGGCGATGCGCTGTCGGTGCTCGGCGAGTACCGAAACCGGATCAATTCGACCCTGGCGCTTCGGGTCGAGAAATTCGGCGACATGGCGCTGCTGAGGGAAATGTTCGCGCTCGATCCGCCAACCTTTTCGAGGCAGGCCGACGATCTTGCGATTGCCGTTCTGGAGGGAGATCTGCCGCAGTGTGCTTGGTGCCGGCTGGCAACCGATCAGCATCAGCTTCGCTATGAACCTCCCCCTTCGTCGGAACGGCACGTGTATCAGCGGCTCTTTCCCTGTCCGGTCGAATTCGGCTCTGAGTTCGATGGAATTTTGATCCGAAGCGCGGACCTCGACCGGATTAATCCGCGGTCCGAACCCGCCTTGGCGCTGCATGCCCGAAAATTGGTCGAAGCCATGGTCGACCCCGGCGTGCGAAGCATGATCGACGAGGTCGAGGAGGCTATCCTGCTGTTAATGCCTTCCGGTCGTGCTTCGATCGGCGCAGTTGCCGACAGCCTTGGATTAAACGCCCGCACGCTACAGCGACGGCTCGCCGCCGAAGACACCCGTTTCGGCGACATGCTCGACCGGATTCGGATGAGGGAAGTTAGCCGCCTCTTCGCCAATCGCCGGCTCAGGCTGACCGATGTCGCGCATCTCCTGGGCTACTCCTCTCTGGGCGCCTTTAGCCGATGGTATGGAGAGCGGTTCAACGAAACGCCGAGCGCCGGTCGGCGGCGGGCACGACAACAAGAGCCTCACTAGGTATCCATTGCGGCCACTAGAGTGGGCTGCTTCACGTGCTATGCTTAGCTCGAAGCATGGAGGTTGAATGGCTAGTCCGCACGATCGAGCATGGTCCGAGGGCCATAAGGCTGGAAAGCACAATGAGCCAATAAGCGCTTGCCCCTATGGCAGTGGCATGATGCAACAATCCTGGCAGGCCGGATGGCGCGCGGGGCAAGCGGCGAAGGGCAAGGGTGGCTAAAGGTTCGGGTCATCCGGGGCTATAAATCTGATGACCGCAATGGAAAGCGGACATGGGCGACCTTGGTCCGCAAGCCTTCCATGACCGAGGCCAGGCAACATTGGCCGTAAGCTCACCAAAAACGGGTCGCTACGACTAGCAGCGAACCCTGTAATTATACAGCACCTGACCGTTCTGATCGACCGTGTAGCAGTACCCGCGGGTGTCACGATGATAGGTCTGTGTCCCGATTATTGAGCCAACGAGGCTGCCAACGCCGAAGCCGACTGCCGCCCCGGCGCCAGTCCCTATTCCCGGAATGACTGAGCCTGCTATCGCGCCGGCGCTGGCACCGATCAACGCTCCGGAGGCGGTAGACTTGACTGCGTAATCAGTATGCGGGTTCGTTGCGCAACCGCCTAACGCCAGACTGGACACTGCAGCGGCCGAAATGAGCAGATTTTTCATGAGTCGTCCTCCGAGGCCGTTCATTCCTCCGGGGAACAACCCCGCGAAGGAGTTGGCCGGAAGGTCGTAAAACCTGCAGCAAATCAAAAACATCGGGTGAATCCCGTAGCGACGGTGCGGTGCGGAAGCTTACCGCCGCACCGCCGGAGAAAAGGCCGTTGAACCGCGCCAATGACCGCAACAGGTCGATTCCGGTCATTAGCCCTTTGGCGCTGGAAAGCTTCGGGAGATTTGCCGGTGGCGGAGACGGAGTCCGCCTAACTTGTCGCCTTTAAAAGCGCGGGCCAGTTTCCCGACCCGCGCCTTCGATCAACCAGCCGCCCTAACGACTGTATGTCTGCATCTTCTCGAATAAGCGCTTGGCCTCGGGATCGCGCTGGACCTGCTCGATAAACTCGCCCTGCTGACGCTCCTCGAGCGAGCCTACCCGACTGAACAGTTGCGACGCTATTGCGGAGAGATCCTCGGGCTGCGCTTGACTGATGAAACTGCTAAGAGTTGTCTTATCAAACATCTTCGCCTCCTAAATGCGGATGAATTTTCCACGACCGACCAACGAAGCGGTGCTTCGCACGTTGCTAGGATACGGTGTGCGAAACGACGTACGGCCCGAAACAACGGTTGTTCTCGGCACCAAACTGATCCTCGATGATAAGGGCATGCATACAAGCCTCCCACGATGGGAAAGCTCAATGTCTCTCAGTCGTTGACGTCCATATGTTGCGGCACATCGGCTCACCCAACCGGACAGCCAAGCCTGAGCTTTCGACAGTGGCTAAACTGAATCTCTAACCCAGATTAGAAGGGCGGAACACGGACCCATTCGCCCCGTTGAGCGAGCTTGGCAGTAGCTGGTTGGCCGGGTCGAGGTTGCGTTATGTATAATTCAAATGAGTCGCCTGAGTATTATCGTCTGCTGGAAGCCCAGGCGCGGGAACTGGCAATCGAGAACTCGATCCCACAGCATTCGTCAAATCCATCGGGAGCTTGCAAACGAATACAAATCGCTTGCTGAAAAAGCTGAGCGTCAAGCCGCTTAATTGCTTACCCGCGCTAATGGGCAGCAATGGGTCGTTTGAGACGCTGCGCTGGAAGCGATCAATTGTACGCCGAGCGCCTCACCCTCGCGCTCGACGCACGTCCTAACGCAGCGGCAACTCGTTCCCGCTCGAGGAGCGGCACCATCTGGCACCCTGTCGGTTGAACCCGCGATCGAAAATATGAAGGAGCCGAATATGTACCGCGTTATGATACTTGGAGCCGTGAGTGCCGCCGCCCTTTCTGCGATGCCTGTTGGCGCTCAGCAGTCGAGTTGGCGGACCATCGCGTACAAGACCGTCAATGGCGGCACCGACGTCGACCGAATTAATGTTCGCGGAGACAGGCGTTATCGGCAAGTGCGCCTGTGCGTATTCAACGCACCGTTGCGCATGCGCGACTTCGACGTTCGCTTTGAGAACAACCAGCGCCAGGACGTTCGCGTACGTGAAAGGATTAGGGCCGACCGATGTACGCGCAACATTGACCTCGTCGGCGGCCGCCGTGACATCGAATGGATTCGGCTAAAGTATGAGCCGATCCAGCGCGACCGGACCCGCCCCATCGTCCGCGTGCAAGCTCGAGCATAACCAAGCGAGAAGTGAAAAATCCACTAAGCCGGGTTAGGTCCATCGGGCACAGTACCACCCCGCCTAGTGATTGCGGAATTGCCCGCCGTACGACCCACCGCACGGCGGGCTTTTCTTGTCCAACGTGCAACGATAGCAGCCCAACTCGGATATCCGGCCTTATTGTCAGCTTATGTCGTCGGCCGATAGGTTGCTAAAAGTTCCTATCGGGCGGCGCCGGCCTTCGGGCATCTAGGAGCGGCTGCATCTAGCGCATCAATCCTGCAGCGCGGAGTGCGTCTTCGATAACAGCTCCCACCCCACTCGAACCGGGCGCCGAGATGCCCGTTTGCTGGGAAGGAGTTTGGACTACACGCAGGCCCGTTTCACGATGCGCCGGCTCCCGCCGATCGACGCCCTCTGCAACCAACCCCCACGATTTCGCGATTTGCCTTGTCGAACAAATGTTCGCTTCCAGCATGTGGGGGCCAGTCGTCCCACAGGCTTGGTTGTCGCGGGTGTCGATGGGTGTCCCATGCCCCATTCCCCGTATGTCGTACTTCTCGATAATCGCACGGCCCTGCCTATCGAACCAGGTCTCTCGACGATGACCAGCTACGGTCTCTACGTTTCCATTGACATCGCCGAGGCCATGGAGATCGCGCCATTGGTCGACGATCGCATAGGCATTAGCCGGATCAACGATCTTATCACATGTCCCATGCCATACCGACAGCGTGGGCTGGTGCTCGCGGTGATTGGCGGCGTGCTTGGCCCGCGCCGCCAAGACCCCGCGCGGGGGCGAGCCATGGCCGCGCATTCGCTCAAGCGCTTCTGGCAGGGTGTTGGCGCTGGCAAACGGCAGCCCGCCAATGATCGCACCTCCGGCGAACAGCTCCGGGTAAGAAGCGAGCATCACCAAAGCCATCGCGCCGCCCGCCGACAGCCCGGTGACGAAAACCCGTGATGGATCAATCCGATGCTCGGACGTCATATGGTTGATCATCTGGCTGATCGACAGGGCTTCGCCTCGGCCGCGACGGGCGTCACCCGGCGCATACCAGTTGAAGCACAGATTGGCGTTATTCGCTCGGCGCTGCTCCGGAAAGAGGAGCGCGAAACCATTGCGATCGGCGAGCCTCGACCAGCCGCTCCCCCTGTCATAGACCGACGCGCTTTGAGTGCAGCCATGAAGCACGACGACTAGCGCGGCGCCGTGCGGAAGGTCATCGGGGACATAAGTTCGGGCATCCAGCGCGCCAGGGTTGGAACCGAACCCCCGCATCTCGCCCAGGCGGCCATCGTCGTTCGCTACCGCCGCTCTCATTGCGAGGCTCGACGCCGTTAATCGTGCAAGAGTGTTGCCGAGGCGGCGCATGTTTCCATTCCTTCGTGAAGCCACCGCCTGGCGGGAAACTATCCGCCTCTACGTTATGCTGCAGTGCACAATAAGTGAGCACCTGATTGGTTCCGCACAAAGCCTTCCTAATGTCCGCTTCGGGTCGAAATCTGCCACTGACTAATGGCGGCTTTGGGTCGAAAGCAGAAATTCGGCTTTGGCAGGAATGGGTGGAAACGGACATAACGCCAAACCGAGTTTTTTATTCTGCTAACCGTTCCGGGCTCAGGCTGATTGTTACAACGAGGCCGGCTTCCTGCCAGTCGTATATAATCTCGCCCCCCAACTGCGCGGATACGCTGCGAGCGATGAGCCGGCTGCCAAAGCCTTTCAAAACCGGCTCTTCGACGATGGGAGGCCCACCGGTTTCAGCCCAGACCAAGGAGATGTGATCTCCATCAACAGTGCTGGATACATCGAGAAAGCCCGAGGCACTGGACAGTGAGCCATGTTTAACGGAGTTGGTCGCCAGTTCGTGGATCACCATTGCGAGCGCGGTTGCCGTTCGCTCCCCAACCCCCATGCGCGCAACCGCTACGCGGATGCGACCTGAGAAGGCCGCCGTCTCGTCGTACGGTGAAAGCAGAACCGACAAAAGGTCGCCCAACAGGGCAGCCTTGCCTTGCTCCCCCGGCAGCGGGCGGATGACGTCATGGGCACGGCCCAAGGCAGTCAAGCGCTGCGTCAATTCTCCTGTCATGTCTTGCACGGTTAGCGCCGACCGACCCGTGAGCTGCGTCAGGCCGGCGGCAATCGCGAGTAGGTTTTTTACCCTGTGGCTCATCTCGCCAGCAAGCAACTCGCTACCTTCCTCGGCTTGCTTTCGGCCGGTCACGTCAAGGAAGATCCCGAACATCATGCCGTCGACAATCCCGGCGTCGGCACCCTGCCCGCGAGCCGATATCCAACGGACCTCGTCGCCAAGACAAATCCTAAAGTCGATCTCATAAGAACCGGCTATCGAGCGAGTTGCTGAAAAAGCTGATCGAACCCGATCCCGGTCGGCCGGATGTATGTGGGTCGAGAGTTCTTCGAAACTAACCTTGTCTGCGCATGGTAGACCCCAAAGCTCGAACGAGCGCTCGTCCATCTCAAACCGGTCGTCATCAACATGCCAGGACCACAGGGCAACGCGAGCGGCCTCGATGGCAAGACGAAGATGCTCCTCTCGCCAGGCAGTGGCTATCGGCCTATCCGCGATCAACTCGCTCACTCTGCCATCCTGACTATAAAGCCCGTTATGCCCTTAGCACGATCTTTAACGTGTAACCTGAACGCGAATGGGACGGTCCGGGATGGTTTGAAAGGAGACAGTGCCATCCGGTTGACCTTTCGATCTCACGAAGTGCTGGCGGACCTCTAGGGACTCCTCGCCGCCGGAACCATCTCGTTCCTGTTCGGCGAGCGCTTCGTAATCATCTGCAAGCTCGCGTAGGAAGGCTGCCGTCCTAGGATCGTCGCAAGTGTCCTTCTTCGCGGCAGCGTCTGGCCATCTTTGTTGCGTCCAGGCTCATATGTCCCTCGCATAGAAAAAGCCCGCCGGAACTACGCTACAACCGGCGGGCTAATCTCTGTTGTAAATGCGAAGAGATACTTGCCGAGGTTCAACGCCTGCGGAGGAGCTAGGTTGCTCTTTGTCGTTAGGCCGTCGGCCTTTAAACTTAATGCGGCTTGGTTCAGCGGCGAGCGGTGCCGGCCTCCGCAGCGAACCGTCCGCAATCGAAAACGTGACGCAAATTGATAACATAGTGTCACCAAATCTCAAGCAACCATGCCCGCCAGCAATCGGCCGGGATCGCTTTCGGCGCCTTGTTTTGGGAGCGTTTATGGGAACAGGCTCACTACCCAGATAAAATTCGCTGTTTTCTAGGATGAACTGGCGGAGACGGAGGGGATTCGAACCCTCGATACGGTTGCCCGTATGACGCTTTAGCAAAGCGTTGGTTTCAGCCACTCACCCACGTCTCCGGGATCCGAGGCGCGCAGGCATTCCGGGGGAAGGCCGAGCACGGAGGACTGAGGCGGGCTGTAGCGAACCCGGCAGCCTCGTTCAACCGCCCTTCGCGCGAGGTGCGCGATATTCGTCGTTGGCCCAATGAAACGAATTGGTTGGCCGATCATTGGAAGCCTGTTTCCCGCCACGGAGTCGCCGCCATGCCCGAAGCCCGCTATGCTCCGCCGTCGATCAGCGACGCCTTCGCCGGCAATCGCCTGCTGGCGACCTTTCCCGAGAATCTGCGGCACCTGGTGGGATCGCGAATGGAGATGGTCGAGCTGGACCTGGGCACGACCGTGCTTCGCCGCGGAACCGACGTCACCTATTCGCTGTTCCCATTCGGACCGACGATGATCTCGATGGTTGTCGACCTTGATGACAGCCGCTCGGTCGAAGTCGCCTCGATCGGCCGGGAGGGGGCGGTCGGCGGGATCATCAGCTGTGGCCACGCCCCCGCCTTCACCCGCGCCGAGGTCATCGTTTCCGGGCCGGCGGCCCGGGTGCCGATGGCGGTGATCGAGGAGACCAAGGGAAGCTCGGCCCATCTGCGCAATCTTTATTGCCGCTATTCCGATTATCTGCTGGCGCAGATCATGCAGACCGTCGCCTGCAACAACTATCACCCGATCGAGGCCCGAGCCGCGCGCTGGCTGCTCACCGCGCACGACCGCGGCGGGACGCGGCTGGAGCTCACCCAGGAATCGCTGTCCGGGCTGCTCGGCGTGCAGCGGACCACGGTCAATGCGGTCGCGCGCGAATTGCAGGACGAGGGCCTTATCACCACCCGGCGCGGGATCATCGAGGTTCATGACCGCGACGGTCTGGAGAGGCGGGCGTGCGAATGTTATGACCGGGTCGAGCAGTTCTTTGGAGATGTTGTCGGGCCGAAGGGTGTCGGCGCGATCTAGCCCCTCATGCGCCAGCCAAGCGTCTCGCCGGCGTGGAAGGGCACCAGCCCCTCGACAAGGGCGGGAACGGGCTGCTCCGATCGCTCCAGCGTCACCGTCGCCTCATTGAGCGGCAAGCCGTAAAATTGGGGGCCGTGCTCGGACGAAAAGCCTTCGAGCCTGTCGAGCGCGCCCTCCTCTTCGAACACCGCGGCATAACTTTCCAGCGCGTAGGGAGCATTGAAAATCCCCGCGCAGCCGCATCCCAATTCCTTTGCCTCGCGGGCGTGCGGTGCGCTGTCGGTGCCAAGGAAGAATTTGGGCGATCCTCCGACCGCCGCCTTGCGCACCGACAGCCGGTGCTCCTCGCGTTTCACCACCGGAAGGCAATAGGCATGGGGTCGAAGGCCGCCCTGGAACAGCGCATTGCGGTTGAGGTGGAGGTGCTGCGGGGTGATGGTCGCGGCGACATTGGCCGGTGCATCGGCAACGAATTCGGCCGCCTGTTTTGTCGTAATATGCTCGAGAACGATCTTGAGCGCCGGGAAATCGCGCACCAGCGGCTCCAACATGCGATCAATGAAAACCGCTTCGCGATCGAACACGTCGACGTCCGGGTCGGTCACTTCGCCGTGAATGCAAAATACCATGCCGATCTGCTGCATGCGTTCCAGCGCCGGGAGGATGTTTCGGATGTCGGTGACGCCGCCGGCGCTGTTGGTGGTCGCGCCCGCCGGATAAAGCTTGGCGGCGACCCAGACTCCCTCGGAATGGCCCCGTGCCAACTCGTCCGGATCGACGTCGTCCGTCAGGTAGCAGCTCATCAGGGGCGTAAATGCCCTGCCGGCAGCAAGGATGATCCGGTCCCGGTAGGCCGCAGCGTGTTCGACACTGGTTACCGGCGGGGCGATATTGGGCATGACGATCGCCCGTGCGAACTGCCGCGCCGTATAGGGCGCGACCCGCTCCAGCATCTCGCCGTCGCGTAAGTGGACGTGCCAATCGTCGGGACGGCGGATGGTGATCGATTGCAAAGTCACGGGGGCTCCTTAGCTAAGGCATATGCCCGCGACCACCCTCCCCAACCGAGCACTAATCCGCCTGTCCGGCGAGGACGTGCGCGGATTCCTCAACGGGCTGGTGACACAGGACGTCGCCGGCGCCCTGCCAGTCTGGGCCGGGTTGCTTACTCCCCAAGGTAAATGCCTGTTCGATTTCCTTGTCTGGGCAGATGGCGACGACCTGCTGCTCGATTGTGAAACCGAAGCGGCCGACGACCTCGTCAAACGGCTGTCGCTGTACCGCCTGCGACGGCCGATCGCGATCGACCTTGATTTGGGAACTGCAGTCCACTGGTCGCTAGGCGTATCAGAAGGTATTTCCGATCCTCGCCTGCCCGAGCTCGGCCGCCGCTGGCTGGCATCGGCCGATGAGCCCGCCTCGGGATGGCTCGAACATCGTCTTCGCCTCGGCGTCTGCGAAGGCCGGGCAGAGCTCGGCGACCTTCTCTGGCTTGAATGCAACGCCGCCGAGCTGAACGGCGTCAGTTTTTCAAAAGGCTGCTTTGTCGGCCAGGAGAATACAGCGCGGATGAACTGGCGGCAGAAGGTCAACCGCCGGCTGGTCGTGATCGAAGGCGATGGCGGCGAACGCGTCCGCGCAGAGTATCCCGAGCTTGGACTTGCCGTGGTTCATGCCCGAGCCGACGCGCTGCCGGAAAATGCGATCGTCCCCGATTGGCTGGGAGCAGCGCTTAAGCCAGCCTAGCGAAGGCTCGCACGGGAAAGGTGCCCATACCCTTCACCTTGGGCGGCACGGCGGAGAAGCGGAATCCCAGGTCGGGCAGCTTTCCAAGGCCGGTCAGATGCTCGCCGATCGGAATGTCCGCGCCCAACAGCAGGCTGTGCACCGGCCGGGCGCGGGTGCGCGTGTCATCGATATTATGGCTGTCGATGCCGACGAACGCTGCTCCACGGTCGACCAGCGCGCGCGCCGCCCCTTCCGTCAGGAAAGGGTGAGCTGCCTGATAAGCATCGGTCCGCCAGAAGCGGTCCCAGCCGGTGTGGACCAGCACGGCCTTGCCCGCAACGTCCAGTCCCGCGAAGGCGTCGGCATCGATCGCCAGGCCATCCTCGAACGGCCGCCGCACGACCAGCCCGTCGAGATTGGCCAGCGATTCCAACGGCAGCTCCGACAAATCCTTGCCATCGGCGTAGCGGTGGAACGGGCTGTCGACATAGGTGCCGGTGTTGGCGATCATGTCGATCCGGCCGATCTGGAACGTCGACCCATCGTCATAATTGGCGGCCGAAGCCTCGCGCGTCCAATAGTCGCACAGGTGAGGGCCCGGCAGGCCCTTGTAAGTGGTCATGCCCTCCTCGATCAGATGGCTGAGGTCGATGAGCCCTTCTTGCGCGCGATCCGCCATAGTGCCACTCCCCCGATCAGCATCCAGATGACGTTGAGCGCCGCTGAAGGCAATGCGCCGTGCCACCAGCCATTTACAATGAAACCGGCCGCGCCGATCACATTCATCCACTGATAAGAAACTGACTGGCCAGTCAATTTGCCCATCGATAGCAGCAAATAGGCAAGCAGGATCAACGCCGCGCCGGCCCAGCCGGCAATTTCAACGAGGATCTCGATCGGGCTCAGCTTGCCAGGTTCCTCAGCACATAGTGGAGGATGCCGCCCGAGCGAAAATATTCGAGCTCGTTGTAGGTATCGATGCGGCAGCGGGCGTTGATGACCTGGGTCGAACCATCGGCGCGGGTGACATGCACGGCGACATCCTGGCGCGGCTCGATCGAAGCAATGCCCTGGATCGAATAAGTCTCGCTGCCGTCGAGCTTGAGAACATTGGCCCCCTCGCCCTCCCGGAACTGCAGCGGGACTACCCCCATGCCGACGAGGTTCGAGCGATGGATCCGCTCGAAGCTTTCGGCCAGCACCGCGCGGACGCCGAGCAGCACGGTGCCCTTGGCCGCCCAGTCGCGCGACGAGCCGGTGCCATATTCCTTGCCGGCGATGACCACCAGCGGCGTTCCGTCGGCCTGATACTTCATCGCCGCGTCGTAGATCGGCATCACCTCGCTGGTCGGTGCATAGCGGGTCATGCCGCCCTCGACCCCGTCGAGCATGCGGTTGCGGATGCGGATGTTGGCGAAGGTGCCACGCATCATCACCTCATGATTGCCGCGACGCGCGCCATAGCTGTTGAAGTCGGTGCGCGGCACGCCATGCTCGCTCAAATATTTGCCCGCCGGGCTGTCGAGCTTGATCGATCCGGCCGGCGAAATGTGGTCGGTGGTGATGGAATCGCCGAATACCGCCAGCGCCCGCGCATTCTCGATGTCGGTCAGCGGCTTCGGGCGTCATCGTCAGGCCGGTGAAATAGGGCGGGTTCTGGATATAGGTCGACGACGGCGGCCAATCATAGGTGTCCCCGCCGGTCACCTCGATCGTGCGCCATCGGTCGTCGCCGTGATACACGTCCGCATAGCGCGATCGGAACATGTCGCTGTGGACATGCGCATCGATCAGCGTGCGGACCTCGTCATTCGATGGCCAGATGTCCTTCAGATAGACGTCGGCACCATTTTTGCCCTGGCCGATCGGGTCCTTGTTCATGTCGTTGGTGACGGTGCCCATCAACGCGTAGGCAACCACCAGCGGCGGCGAGGCGAGATAGTTGGCGCGGCAGTCGGGCGACACACGTCCTTCGAAATTGCGGTTGCCCGACAGGACGGAGGCCGCGACCAGATCATGCTCGGCGATTGCGGTGCTGATCGGCGGTGCGAGCGGGCCGGAATTGCCGATGCAGGTGGTGCAGCCATAGCCGACGAGGTTGAACCCGATTGCGTCGAGGTCCTCGCTGAGGCCGCTAGCGTTGAGATAATCGGTCACGACCTGGCTGCCCGGCGCAAGGCTGGTCTTGACCCATGGCTTGGGTGCCAGGCCGAGCGCCCGCGCCTTGCGGGCGACGAGCCCGGCGGCAACCAGCACGGACGGGTTCGACGTATTGGTGCAGCTGGTGATCGCGGCGATCATCACGTCGCCATGGCCGATGGCGAAGTCCATGCCTTGGACCGGAGCGCGTTCGTCGCGCGACTTCTTGTAGGTCGCGGCCAGCTCATCGTTGAAACGGTTGTCGACATCGCTCAGCAACACCCGATCCTGCGGCCGCTTGGGGCCGGCAAGGCTCGGCTGGACGGTCGACATATCGAGTTCGAGCGTGTCGGTGAACAGCGGATCAGGCGTCGACGCGTCGCGCCACAAGCCCTGCGTTTTGGCATAGGCGCGCACCAGCTCGATCCGCGCATCCTCACGCCCAGTGAGCTTCAGATAATCGATGGTGCGCTCGTCAATCGGGAAGAAGCCGCAGGTCGCTCCATATTCGGGCGCCATGTTGGCGATGGTCGCGCGATCGGCCAGTGAAAGAGCGTCAAGTCCGGGCCCGAAGAATTCGACAAAGCGGCCGACCACGCCCTTGGCACGCAGCATCTGGGTGACGGTCAGCACCAGATCGGTAGCGGTGATGCCTTCCTTGAGCTCGCCCGACAGTCGGAAACCGACCACTTCGGGAATGAGCATCGACACCGGCTGGCCGAGCATCGCCGCCTCGGCCTCGATCCCCCCAACGCCCCAACCAAGTACGCCAAGCCCGTTGATCATCGTGGTATGACTGTCGGTGCCGACCAGCGTGTCGGGATAGGCGACTTCCTCGCCATTTTGGTCGGCGCTGGTCCAGACAGTCTGTCCGATATTCTCCAGGTTCACCTGGTGGCAGATGCCGGTACCCGGCGGCACCACCTTGAAATTGTCGAACGCACGGGAGCCCCATTTAAGGAACTCATAACGCTCGCCGTTGCGCTGATATTCAAGCTCGACATTCTTCTCGAACGACCGCGGCGTACCGAATTCGTCGACCATCACGCTGTGGTCGATGACGAGGTGGACGGGGACCTGCGGGTTGATCTTCTGCGCATCGCCGCCGAGCGACTTCATCGCATCCCGCATCGCGGCAAGGTCCACGACCGCCGGCACCCCGGTGAAGTCCTGCATCAGCACCCGGGCGGGACGATATTGGATCTCGCGGGCGATCCGCCGTTCCTTTTGCCAGTCGACCATGCATTGCAGGTCGTCCCGGGTGACCGTCACGCCGTCCTCGAAGCGGAGAAGGTTTTCGAGCAGCACCTTCATCGAGAAAGGAAGGCGCGATACGTCGCCAAGCGCGGCGGCAGCCTTGTCGAGCGAGTAATAAGCGTAACTTCTGCCGCCGGCCTCCAGCGTCGAACGGGTCTTCAAACTGTCCTGGCCGGTCGGGATCATTCGTGAGTCCTCGGGTGAATGCGTCATGGAGCCGCGCGCGGGCCGCGGGCGGCGGTTGGGAGCGCCCCTAGCAAGATTGCCCCGCCATGACAAAGGCCCCTAGAGCCAGCCGCTGCGCCTCGCGAGCCAGTAGGGCACGACCGCGCTCAACAGGATCAGGCCGAGCGCGAATGGATAGCCGAGCAGCCATCGCAATTCGGGCATATGTTCGAAGTTCATACCGTAAATTCCGGCGATGAGCGTCGGAGGCATCAGCACGACCGCGAATACCGAGAACACTTTCATCACGGTATTCTGCTCGAGCGTGATGAGGCCGAGCGAGGCACTTAACAGAAAGCCCAGATTGTCCGTCAGGAAGTCGTTGTGGTCGAGTAGCGCACGGGTATCGTCGGCCAGGCTTTGGACAATGGCATGCTGCTCGGATTCGCGGCAAAGCTTGGACGTGCCGAGGAAACTCAGCATTCGCGCGGTACTGAGCGCCAACTCCCTGATCTCCGCCAAGAGCCGCTGGACCTGGCCGATACGCATCAGCAGCGATTCCAGTCGAAGCTCTGATCTGCGCTTTCCGGAGTGCGACTGCGCGCGATGCTCGAACACGCGGGCCGAAAGAGTTTCGATGTCGCGCGCCGCGAACTCAAGCTCATCGGCGAGCCGGTCGACGATGGCATCGAATAGCCGCACCAGGATCGAAAGCGGATCATCGGCCAGCCCCGGCTCACTGCACAGATGGTCGATGAACCTGACGAAAGGGAGAGGGTCGACGTAGCGAACCGTGACCAGCAGCTTGTCAGTCAGAATGAAGCCGACCGGGTCGGTATCCGGCTTGCCGTCGGTGATGCCGTAGATCACGGACGCGGTCATGAACAGCGCGCCGTGCCGGACGTACAGCCGGCTTGACGGCTCGATCTCAATCATTTCCTCCCGGGTCGGGATATTCTGTCCGAGGGCCGCTTCGGCGAGCCGTTCCTCCTCTCGCGTCGGGTTGAGCAGGTCGATCCATTGCGCTCCGGCAGGGATCGATTTCACCTTCTCTGGATCAACAGGGGGCGGGCAGTCGTGTCCGAATAGGCGCAGCATGGCTTAGAGTGATGCGGCCGCCGCAGAGGCTTGGCAAGCCGGGTGTTGCTGCCTACTCCCCTCCGCCCATGACGGCTTCCCAGCCGCGGCCGAAGCCGCTCGCCACCCTTTTTCTGGTCCTTGGTGCGGCGATCGCGATTCTGTGGGCGATGAACCGGCCCCCGATCTGCACCTGCGGCACAGTGGAATTGTGGGGCGAGGTCGGGCCGGCGCAGAGCCAGATGCTGGCCGACTGGTACTCTCCCAGCCACCTCGTCCATGGCTTCCTCTTCTATGCGGCGCTCGGCTGGCTGTGGCCGAAATCGAGCGTCGAGCTGCGTTTCCTGACCGCATCTATCATCGAAGCAGCTTGGGAAATCGCCGAGAACAGCCCAATGGTTATCGACCGCTACCGCGAAGCGACCATCGCGCTTGGTTATACTGGCGATTCCATCCTCAACTCGGTGAGCGACATTGCGATGATGGCATTGGGCTTTCTCGCTGCGCGGCGCCTGCCGGTCTGGGCGAGCATCGCTATTGTCCTGTTGTTGGAACTCATCCCGCTGCTGGTCATTCGGGACAATCTGACGCTCAACGTGTGGATGCTGCTCGCGCCCAGCGACGAGGTCCTCACTTGGCAGGCGGGCGCCTAGATTTTCAAAAGCGCCGCGAGGTTTTTCTCGCAAACCGGCGCCGCGAACCGCGCGACGGGGCGAAGCGTGGGGCTCTCGCCGCCTGCTTCGAACGCGCGATGGACCGCGGCGGCCCTTCTCAGCACGCGGGCGAGCTGGGCCTTGTAGGTCGCGTCAAAATCTGCGGTTGTCGCCAGCGCCTCGAGCATCGCCTGATGCTCCGGCAGCGGCCGCGACGAGGGAAGCAGGTCGATCCGGCGCCCCGCGAAGCTCAGCTGCGCTCCGATCCCGGTTTGGTCCATCACCACCTGCGACGCGAACTTCTTGATCTTGTTGGTCGATCCGCGCGCTTCGGCGAAGTTCGACGCTCTGACTGCAAACAGCGCGCTTGACGCGGAGAAGGCCATGTAACTCTCCGGATCGAGGGCCGCCGGAGCCGGCACTGGCGGTGCGGCCGGTGGAACGGGCGGCCCCGGGGGCACAGGCTTCTTTGGAGCGCAGCCGGCGAGCAGCAGGGCCGTCAGAAGCGCGGCCGAACCGCCGATGCGAATGGCGCGGCTAGCGGCCAAGCATGGTCTCCGGCTTGACTACTCGATCGAAGGTTTCCCCGTCGACCAGCCCCAACTCCAAACCGGCTTCCTTCAAGGTCAGCCCCCTATTGTGTGCATGCTTGGCGATCTTCGCGGCATTGTCGTAACCGATTTCGGGCGCCAGTGCAGTCACCAGCATCAGCGAGCGGTTCATCAGCTCGGAAATTCGGGCCTCGTCCGGCTCCAGTCCGTCGAGGGTCCGCTCGGTGAAGCTCTCCATCCCGGCACTGAGCAGATTTATCGAGCGGATCACGTTGGCGCCGATCAGCGGCTTGAACACGTTCAGCTCCATATGCCCCTGAAGCCCACCTATGGTGACCGCGACATGATTGCCCATGACCTGGGCCGCAACCATTGTCAGCATCTCGCATTGGGTCGGGTTGACCTTGCCGGGCATGATCGAGCTGCCCGGTTCATTCTCCGGCAGCTTCAGTTCGCCGAGGCCGCAGCGCGGGCCCGAGCCGAGCAGGCGGATGTCATTGGCGATCTTCGACAGGCTGACGGCGATGGTGTTGAGCACGCCCGACAATTCGACCAGCGTATCGTGCGCGGCCAGCTCGGCGAATTTGTTCGGCGCCGATGTGAACGGCAGCTGGGTGAGGTTGGCGATTTCCCTGGCAAATGCCTCGGCAAAGCCCTTCGGCGCGTTGAGGCCAGTGCCCACCGCGGTGCCACCCTGCGCCAGCCGCATCACTCGCGGAAGGACCGATTCCACCCGGGCGATATTGTCGGCGATCATCTGCGCATAGCCGGAGAATTCCTGACCAAGCGTCAGCGGGGTCGCATCCTGCAGGTGTGTGCGGCCGATCTTGACGATCTTGTCCCAGCGCTCCGCCTGATCGTCGAGCCGGGCGAGGATCGTCTTCAAGGCCGGCAACAGCCTGCGGTTTACGGCGATCCCAGCGGCAATGTGCATCGCGGTCGGAAAGCTGTCGTTCGACGACTGACCCTTGTTGACATGATCATTGGGATGGACCGGAGTCTTGCCGCCGCGCGTGCCGGTCAGCTGCTCGTTGGCTCGACCGGCGATGACCTCATTGGCGTTCATGTTAGACTGTGTGCCGGACCCGGTCTGCCAGATGACCAGCGGGAACTGTCCGTCGAGATCGCCCCTCGCCACTTCGCCCGCCGCCTGCTGGATCGCTTCGGCGATTTCAGGGGCAAGCCCGCCGATCCGGGCATTCACTCGCGCCGCGGCCTGCTTCACAAAGCCCAGCGCGTGGACGATTTCGGCAGGCATCCGCTCGCGCTCGCCGAACGGAAAGTTGGCGATCGATCGTTCAGTCTGAGCGCCCCAATAGCTGTCGCCGGGCACCTCGATCGGGCCAAAGCTGTCGGTTTCGGTGCGTGTGTGGGTGCCCATGGAGTTCCTAATCCGTCATGCCGGGCCTGACCCGGGATCAGCCTGTTTTTCTTTTTTGTTGAGTGGCATGCTCGCCCTGTCCTCCAGACCGGCTGCGCGTGTCACTTCTTTCGTGTGAAATCGACCGACACAACATTGGAACCATCTTCGGCCGGCTCGCTGACTGGAGAGTCATTTTCGGGTTCGTCATGCTCCTCATGACCTTCGACTGCGCCATCGGCCTGGAACTTCAGGCTGAAATCGACCGCCGGGTCGACGAAGTCGATGACCGCGGCGAAGGGCACCACCAGGGTAGACGGGACGCCCCCGAAGCTGAGGCCGACCGAAAATCCATGGTCCTCGACCTTGAGGTCCCAGAAGCGATGCTGAATGACGATGGTCATCTCGTCAGGGAAGCGCTCCGCCAGATGCTTGGGGATGGAAACCCCAGGCATGCGCGTCTTGAACGTTATGTAGAAATGATGGCCGCCGGGAAGGCCACCGGCCTGTTCCACCTCATGCAGTACTCGGCCAACGACGTCGCGCAGTGCCTCCTGCACGATCTCGTCGTAAGGGATTAGGGACTCAGGGGTTTCCTCACTCATCGTCTTTCGTGGTAGCGAGCGAAGCCAACCGGTCAAGCGGAGTTAACCTCATCGATGCCGATCGACGCCAAACAACCTTACGACGACCAGAATATTTTCGCCCGGATCCTGCGGGGCGAGATTCCCAGCAAGACGGTGATGGAGACCGATCACAGCCTGGCGTTCCACGATATCAATCCCTTGGCGGCCATCCACGTGCTGGTGATTCCGAAAGGCGCCTACGTCAGCTGGGACGATTTCACGGCCAAGGCTTCGGACGCAGAGATAGCTGATTTCGTCCGAACCGTCGGCGAGGTGGCGCGGACGACTGGCGCCGACGCGCAGGGCTATCGGATCCTCGCCAACAGCGGCAAGCGCGCCGGTCAGGAAGTCCCCCACTTGCACGTCCACATGTTCGGTGGTCAGCCGCTCGGCCCCATGCTCGCCCGATAGCCGTTTTCAGTTTTTTTTGAATTGCGCGAGGCGATTGAGCCGCTAGGCTCCGCGCCAGAACAGCGGGGCCGCATGCACGGCCTTTGCATTCCAAGGGGAAGACAATGATTTTCGATCGCGTCAAACCGCTCGACGCTATACTCGCGACGGCGGAAAAGAAGTCGCTGCACCGCTCGTTGGGCCCGTTGCAGCTGACTCTGTTTGGCATCGGCTGCATCATCGGCACCGGTATTTTCGTGCTTACTGCCGCCGGGGCACAGAAGGCCGGCCCCGGCCTGATGCTGGCATTCATCATCGCTGGTGCGGTCTGCATCGTGGCAGCGCTTTGCTATGCCGAGATCGCCGCGATGATCCCCGTCGCGGGCTCCGCCTACACCTACAGCTATGCGACGATGGGCGAGTTCCTCGCATGGACGGTCGGCTGGGCGCTCGTTCTTGAATATGCCATTGCCGCCTCGGCGGTGTCGGTCGGCTGGTCGGGATATTTTACCGGTACGATCCTCAACGACACGTTCGGGATCGCCTTGCCACCCTATCTGACGGCCGGTCCACTTGCGCTTGGCGGCGCTCCGGGAGGGTTGATCAACCTGCCAGCCCTGATCATCGCATTGCTGGTCACCTGGCTGCTGATGATCGGCACCAGCGAGAGTGCCAAGGTCAATGCCGTGCTGGTCATGATCAAGGTGACGGCACTGACCCTGTTCATCATCCTCACGCTGCCGGCGGTCGACACCGCGAACTACAGCCCCTTCCTGCCCGCCGGTGTATTCGGTGGCTTCGGCACCGGGGTAGGTGCGGTTGGAGCAGCGGCGACGATCTTCTTCGCCTATGTCGGTTTCGACGCTGTTTCCACAGCAGCAGAAGAAACCAAGGACCCGCAGCGCAACGTGCCGATCGGCCTGATCGGAAGCCTGCTGATCTGCACCATCTTCTACATTCTCGTCGCAGCCGGCGCCGTCGGCACGATCGGCGGCCAGCCGATCATGGGCCCGAACGGCATCCCGTTTCCGGCCGGGTCGGAAGAGCTCGCTCGTCAGTGCGCAATGACGGAACACGCCGCAAAGTTGGTCTGCTCGAACGAGGCCCTGGCACATGTTCTTCGCCAGATCGGCTTCGGCGCCATTGGCAATGCGCTGGGTTATGCGGCAATCCTCGCGCTGCCCTCGGTCATCCTGATCCTGCTGTTCGGACAGACGCGCATCTTCTTCGTCATGGCGCGCGACGGGCTGCTGCCGGAGGGATTGTCGAAGGTCCATCCGAAGTGGAAGACGCCCTATGTCGTCACGGCGATCACCGGCGTCGTTGTCGCCATCGCCGCCGCTTTCTTGCCCGTCGGCCAGCTCGCCGATATCGCCAATGCGGGAACGCTTTACGCCTTCTTTGCCGTGGCCATCGCCGTGATGATGCTTCGCCGCTCCAACCCGGATCGCAAACGCGCCTTCCGAGTCCCCGCACTGATCATCATCGGGCCACTGACGATCGCCGGCTGCATGTTCCTGTTCTTCAACCTGCCGACAGCGGCCATGCTGGTGCTGCCGATCTGGAGCATCATCGGCTTCGTGGTCTATTTCGGTTACAGTCGGCGGAACAGTCATCTCGGCAGGGGCATGATTGAGGTTCATGAGGATGAGGCGCACGATCTGGCGCCGCACGTTCCGGGCATCGACGATCCGGACCACCGGCACGCCTGATCGTCCGGAAGTGGCAAAATGATGGAGGCGGGCCAGCGATTGGCCCGCCTCTTTTTCACCGAGCCGGAGAGGCGTAGACAGTCCCCATGAGCCGCCCGCCGTTCGCGCTCGAAGGCATCGACCATGTCGTGCTGCTGATCCGCAACATGGCCACAGCGCAGCGCTTTTACGAGCAGGTCCTCGGCTGCACGGTCGACCGGGCCCTGCCCGAATATGGCATGCTCCAGTTGCGCGTCGGGGCTTCGTTGATCGACCTGGTCGACATCGGCTCGGAGGAAGGCGCCTGGGCGCGGCCCGAGGCGGAAGGCGGCCGAAACATGGATCATGTCTGCATTGCCACCGGCCCTTGCGAGGAGCAGGCGATGCGCGCCCACCTCGCTCGGCATGGCATCGCCATCGTCGAGGAAGGCATCCGCTATGGAGCCAAGGGCGACGGCATGTCCTTCTATATCTGCGATCCGTCGGGCAATCAGATCGAGTTGAAAGGCCCGCTAGTCGACTAGGCGAATACGCCCTCGGTCAATGACTTCAAATCCTTCTCAGGCCGAGCGCCATAATGCTGGATGACCTCGGCCGCGGCGATGGCGCCCAGCTTCAGTGATGCCCTCAGGCCCAGCCCGCGCGCCTGCCCGGCGAGAAAACCCGCGGCGAACAGGTCGCCGGCTCCGGTAGTGTCGACCAGCCGCTCGATCGGCTCGGCCTTGATATCTGCCCGTTCGCCGCCCGAAATCGCGGTCGCACCAGCCTCGCTGCGAGTAACCACCAGGGTCGGTGCGACCTCAGCCAGGCAAGCAATCGCGCCCTCGATGTCATTGAGCATCGCCATGGACGCGGCCTCGGCCTCGTTGGCAAACAAAATGTCGATCTTGGCGTCGCGGAGGAGCTTCCAGAACCCCTCGCGATGCCGGTCCACGCAGAAGGTATCGGACAGGGTAAAGGCCACCTTTCGCCCCGCCGCATGCGCGGCGCCGATCGCCGCCTCCATGGCCGCCCGGGGCTCAGCCGGGTCCCACAGATAACCCTCGAGGTAGATGATCGCGCTATCGGCGACCGCTTCCAGATCCACCGACCCCCTCTCAAGCTGCTGAGCGGCGCCGAGGAAGGTGTTCATCGTCCTTTGCGCATCGGGAGTCACCAGAATCAGCGACCGAGCGGTGGCGCCGACATCGCTGCGGGCGGGGACGAGGAAGTCGATTCCCTGGGCCTCGATGTCATGCTGGTAAATCTTGCCGAGCTGATCATCGGCGACCTGGCCGATGAATGCCGCGCGAAGGCCAAGCGCAGCCAGCCCTGCCGCGGTGTTGCCAGCGGAGCCGCCGCTGATCTCGCGTCCCGGCCCCATGGCCTCATACAATCGCACCGCCTCGGCCTCGTCGATCAGCCGCATCGAACCCTTGTCGAGTCCCTGCTTGGAAAGAAAGGCGTCGTCGGCATCGGCGATGACATCGACGATCGCGTTGCCGATGCAGAGCACGTCGAAACGGGGTTGGGTCATGAACTATGGAATCCTGCGGGAAATGAAGTTGCGGGGCGCCTAGACCTGGCGGGCGCTCCGGGCAAGCTTGCCAGTGCTGTCAGGCCCCGCCACAAGGCGCTCATGCGTTTGTCCGTGCCCGTCCTTGCCCTGTTGCTCGCTGGTTGCGCAACCCGGCCCGCCCCGATTCCTGAGCCCGTCACTCCTACAATGGCCGACCACAGCCAGCATGATCACCGATCCGTCAACGGCATGACCGCCAATGAGCTGATCCAGCATTTCGGCCGCCCGCGACTGCAGATCGTCGAAGGAGCCGGGACCAAGCTGCAGTTCGCTGGCCCCAACTGCCTGATGGACGTCTATCTATATCCACCGTCGGGGGGATCGGGCGCGCCGCGTGCCACTCATATCGACGCTCGCAATTTGCAGGGGAGCGACGTCAGCGCGCAAAGCTGTGCCACGGCCATCGAGCGCCGCTAGAGCCGCGCCAGCGCCCATTTGGCCGCATCGGCTACCACCGGATCTTCGCTCTGCACATGTCGTTCAACGGAGGGCCGCAGCGAAGCATCGCCGCTGTTTCCCGCCGCGATCAAGCAGTTGCGGATCATGCGACTGACTCCGATCCGTTTGATGGGCGAACCCGAAAACATCTCCCGGAACGAAGCATCGTCGAGCGCGAGCAGGTCGCGCAGCGCCGGCGCGACCAGCTCCGCCCTCGGCGCGAATGCCATATTCGCCTGTGCCGCCGCCGCAAACCGGTTCCACGGGCATACGGCAAGGCAATCGTCGCAGCCGTAGATGCGGTTGCCCATCGCCTCTCGAAATTCATGTGGGATCAGGCCCGGCGTGTTCGATGGTGAGGTAAGAGATGCAGCGCCGCGCATCGACCTGGTTGGGCGCTATGATCGCCTGCGTCGGACAGGCGACGATGCAGGCCGTGCAGCTGCCGCAATGACCCACCGCCGGCTCGTCAGGCTCAAGCTCCAGCGTGGTGTATATGACGCCAAGGAACAACCAGCTGCCATGCTCCCGGTTGAGCAGGTTGGTATGCTTGCCCTGCCAGCCGATGCCCGCCGCGGCCGACAGCGGCTTTTCCATGACCGGCGCCGTGTCGACGAATACCTTTAGTTCGACACCCAGCCTCGGCCGCCAGCCACCGGCCCATTGCCTTGAGCGCCTTCTTGACCACCTTGTGATAGTCGGCGCCTTGGGCATAGACCGAAATGCGCCCGCGGTCCTTCTCTTCGGCCAGCGCCAGCGGATCGTTGGCGGGCGCATAGCTCATCGCCAGGGCGATCACCGACTTTGCTTCGGGCCACAGGCCGTTCGGGCTGGCGCGCTGCTCAGCTCGAGCTTCCATCCAGCCCATCTCGCCATGATTGCCGGCTGCCAGCCATTCGCGCAGCCGCTCGCCCGCTTCGGGAACGGCGTCGGCACGCGCAATTCCGCAGGCGCAAAAGCCCAACTCCTCCGCTTTGTCGAAAATCCGTGCCTTGAGGCTTGCCATGTCGCGGTGACCATTTACCCATTGGGGTCATGGGGGAAAGAGCAATCGCCGCCGAGGCGCGGGACCTCGTCAAGGAATTCGACGGCAAGCGCGCGGTCGACGGCGTCAGCTTGACCGTCCCCGAAGGAAGCATCACGGGCATCCTCGGCCCCAACGGTGCCGGCAAGACGACCACCATCCGGATGATGCTGGGGATCATCGACCCCAATTCGGGCAGCCGCTCCCTCCTTGGCCATGATCGCCCGATCGAGGTCGCCCGAGAGGTCGGCTACCTTCCCGAGGAGCGCGGCCTCTATCCGGCGATGCCGTCGGCCGAGGCGATCGCCTTCATGGGCGCGCTGCGCGGACTGCCGATCGCCGAAGGGCGGCGCCGGGCGGTCGAGCTGCTCAAGTCGCGGGGTCATGAGGATTGGGCGAAACGGCCGATCCGCACCCTATCCAAGGGCATGGCGCAGACCGTCCAGCTGCTCGGTACGATCGTCCATCGGCCGCGGCTGATCGTCCTCGACGAACCATTCTCGGGCCTCGATGCGATCAACCAGGAAAAGCTGGAACAGCTGATCCGTGATCAGGCGGCCGCGGGTGTCACGGTGATCTTCTCGACCCATGTCATCGCCCATGCCGAGCGGCTGTGCGAGCGGATCGCCATCATCGCCGAGGGTCGGGCGGCCTTCGAGGGACGCCGTCGACGAGGCGCGCGGACGGCTTCGCCCCATCGTCCATCTCCGTACCCGCGCCGAAGATGGCCCTTGGCAAGCGGCCTTGCCCGCTTCGGCCAAGCTGGTTGGCGGCGAATGGCGGTTTGAGCTACCCAGGACTGGTCCCGAGCCGTTGCTCAAGGCGCTGATCGACGGTGGCGCAGGGATCGAAACGCTGAGCATCGAGCGCCCGGGCCTGCACGATGCCTTCATCGCGATTGCCGGCGAAGCCGCCGCTCGAGAAATGGGCCATGTGCCCCATGCGGAGGAGGCCGCATGAAGCTTCCTGAAACGATCCGCGCCGCCTTCGTCATCGCTCGACGCGATTTTACCGCGACGGTCCTTAGCAAGACTTTCCTGTTCTTCCTGCTCGGACCGCTGTTTCCGATCGCGCTTGGCTTTGCCTTCGGTGGCATCGGAGCGCAGGTCGACAAGAATGCCAGGCCAGCGGCGGTAGCCGTAATTGCATCGCCGGAGGAGTTTGCGCTGCTGAACGAAGCGCGCGAGCACCTTTCACCGCTGGCCGACAACAGGCCGCTGGTCGACTTGCGCCTCGTCGACCCGGAGCCGGACCTCGGCTCCCAGCGCAGGCATCTTCTGAGCTCTGAGGACAGGCCGGTTGTGGGAGTGCTCGAAGGCGGCCTGTTCGCCCCGCATTTCACCGGCTCGGTCTCCGCCGACGGGCGCACGGTCCGCCAGCTTGGCTTGTTTGTCGAAGAAGCGCGACGGCTTCGGGTGCAACCGTGGATTCCGCTCCAACCGCTCCAGGTCACTCTCACCCCAAGTTCGGCCGGCTCGGTGGCCTTCGCTCGCGGCCTCACCGCCCGCGCCGGCCAGACGTTGCTGTTCGTCCTTACGATCCTTCTCGCCGGCATGCTCCTGTCCCAATTGATCGAGGAGAAATCGAGCAAGGTGATCGAGGTGCTGGCGGCCGCGGTGCCGGTCGACGCCATCTTCCTCGGTAAGCTGTTCGCGATGCTCGCCATGTCGCTGGTCGGCATTGCGGTTTGGGCCAGCGCCGGGGCGGCTGCGATTGCCATCTGGGCGACCGGCGGCCTTGGCGGATTACCGCCGCCCGCCGTTGGCTGGCCGGCCTTCCTGATGCTCGTCTTCGCCTATTTCTCGATGAGCTATCTGCTAATCGGGGCGACCTTCCTCGGAATTGGCGCCCAGGCTTCTACTGTGCGTGAGGTCCAGACCCTGTCGATGCCGGTGACCATGGGCCAGGTCCTGCTGTTCGGGTTCGCCTCACTTGGCGTCGGCAAGCCGATGAGCGCCGAGGCGATCGGCGCAGCAGTATTTCCGCTCTCTTCTCCGTTCGCGATGATCGCCCGCGCGGCGGAAGAGCCGGCGATATGGCCTCACGCGCTGGCCCTTGTTTGGCAGGCCCTATGGGTGGCGCTGATCCTCAAGGGCGCCGCAGCCATATTCCGCCGCAGCGTGCTGAAGTCGGGGCCGACGCCGCCGCTGGCCCTGGCAAAAGCGGACGACCTAGGCCAGCGCCGCTCGCGCCTCTTCCTCGAGCCACTTCTGCATTGCCATGAATGGAAATGGCCCGTGGCTGATCCGGGCGATGCCAGCTCCAGCCCATTCGGTGCGGCTCGGCGCACCCGGAAAGTGCATCGCGTTTACGGGAAGGTCGATCGCGCCGCAGATCCGCTCGACCAGCCGAAGGTCGCCGAGGCCGGGAATGAACAGGCCGCTAGCGCCGGCATCGGCATAGGCGCGGCCGCGCTCTATCGCCGCATCGGCCAGCGCTTGGTCATGGTCTGAGCGGTCCGCTTTTAGGAACAGGTCGGTCCGGGCATTGATGAAAAACGTATCGCCGGCTGCCTGCCGGGCGGTTGCAATCCTTTGCCTCTGCTCTTCCAACGAGTAGAAAAGCTCGGTGCCGACGACCTGGTCCTCGAAATTGCAGCCGATCGCACCGGTCGCGGCGAGGCGGCGGAAATTGTCGGCCAAGCGCTTCTCCGCCGATAGCATAGCCACCTTCGAAATCGACGGTCACCGGAAGCTCGACTGCCGCGACCACCCGGGCAGCATTGGCCAACGCGAGTTCAAGGGGAAGCTGCTCTCCATCCTCAAAGCCATTGGCTTGCGCAACCGATACGCTGCCGGTTGCGATCGCCCTCGCGCCCGATCGCGCGACCGCCACGGCGCTGCCCGCGTCCCAGGCGTTGAACAGCACCAACGGATCGCCGGCGACGTGCAGGGCGACAAAATGGTGGTAATGTGAATGTTCGGTCACAGCGAGCTCCTTTGCTTGCTTCCCTTTTGCAGGAGGCAAGCGAGCGGCGCTTCCCAAATCATGCGCTCAACAACGGGAAACTAGTCGATCGCGGCCTTTGCCGCCTCGGTCAGCTGGGCCATCAGCGCCCGATGCGGGAAGGGCCCGTGGCTGATCCGCGCGACGCCGGCCGCCGCCCATTCGGACTTGGGCGGCGCGCCCGGGAAGGCGATCAGGTTCAATGGCAGCGGCACCTCTCGCACCACTCGCTCGACATGCTGCGGGTCGGCCAGGCGCGGCACGAAAAAGCCGCTCGCTCCGGCGTGTGCGAATGCCTTGCCACGTTCGATCACCTGATCGACCAGTGCATCGTCCCGCTGCTCCACCTTGAGGAACAGGTCGGTACGGGCATTGATGAAGAAAGCGTCGCCGACCGCGCGGCGGATCGCTTCGATCCGGCGGCACTGCAGGTCGAGCGGATGCACGCCCTCGCCGCCGATCACCTGATCCTCGAGGTTGCAGCCGACGGCACCGGTCTCGGCCAGCCGGGCGACGTTTTGACCGCCCTCCTCGGGATCGGCCGAGTAAGCGCCCTCGAAATCGACCGTCAGCGGCAGCGGATCTACCGCGTCGACGATCCGTCGCGCATTGGAAAAGACAAATTCGAGCGGAACCTGCTGGGCGTCGCCAAAGCCGCTGGCATCGCCCACCGGATGGCTGCCGGTCGCAAGCGCCTTCGCTCCCGCCGCAACCACTGCGATTGCGCTGCCCACGTCCCAGATATTGTACAGTACCACCGGATCGCCCAGCACATGGAGCGCGGCGAAGGCTTCGAATTTGCTCCGGTCGGTCATTTGATCTCCTATTCGGGCGCGGGCCCCAACTGTTGCCATAGCTCGATCTTGACCCCGTCGGGGTCGAGGATCCAGGCGAAGCGACCATAATCTTCGTCCTGCCGGCCGAGGATCTCGATGCCCTTGCTCTCCAGTTCGGCGACCACCCCGTCAAGCTCGTCGACGCGGAGATTGACCATGAATCCCTTGTCGCTCGGGCCAAAATAGTCGCTGTCAGCCTTGAACGGCGACAGCAGCGTGAAGCCTTCCGGGTCGTCCTTCTTGAACGGGAACATCGCCCCCCATTCGCCGCCGATGCCGAGATTTTCCAGGTACCAGGCGCGCGTCGCCTCCGGATCGGCGACCTTGTAGAAAACCCCACCGAGCCCCGTGACCTTGGCCATCACTCGCCCCTTTTTTGCCTAGTGCACGAACCTTGCCACGACGTCGCGATAGCTTCTGGACACCTTCACCTGCGCGCCCGAATCCAGGACCAGGAAACATTCGCCGTTGGTGTGCGGCTTGACCTGCCGGACGAGGTCCAGGTTGACGATCGTCGAGCGATGAACGCGCTGGAACCGGCGCGGGTCGAGCCGCTTTTCCAGGTCTTTCATCGTTTCGCGGAGGATCAGCGTATTTTCCCCCGTCTGGATACACATGTAGTCGCCGGCCGCGTCGATCCGCTCGATCGTGTCGACGTCGACGCGGAAAATCTGCCCCTGGTCGCGGATGTTGATCATCTTCTCGAACCGCGACGAGGCGGGTCCCTCGGGCATCGCCTCGGCAAGCTCCTCCGCCGCTTCGGGCGCATGTTCTGCAAGAGCTTCCTTGAGCCGCTCCGCCTCCTCCGCGCCGCGCTTCTCGGCCAGGCGCTGACGCACCCGGTCAAGAGTCGCCGCCAGCCGATCCTCCTCGACCGGTTTCATCAGATAGTCGACCGCCTGCGCCTCGAAGGCGCGCAGTGCATGCTCGTTATAGGCTGTAACGAAAACGAACAGCGGCGGTTCGACCTCCATCATCCCCGAGATCACCGAGAAACCGTCGAACCCCGGCATCTGGATGTCGAGGAACACCAGATCGGGTTTGTGGGTCTTGATCGCGCGGATCGCCTCCCGACCGTTGGCGGCGGTGGCGACGACCTCCACGTCGTCATGGGCCTCCAGACGCAGGCGAAGGCCCTGCGTTGCCAAAGGCTCATCGTCGACGAGGATAGTGCGGATGGTCATGAATGATCCTTTTGATCGGTATCGAGCGGAATTTCGATGATAACGCTAAACCCCCCATGTTCGTTCGCTCGCGTGGAAAAGCCATGCGCCGGACCATAGGCCTGGGCCAGACGATCCTGGATGTTTGCCAACCCCACTCCGGTTGACTGTGCGTTGATCGGAGCACCGCCCGGGCCAGGACCGCTGTCAGCCACCTCGATCCGCACCGCGCGTCCCTCCCGCCGGGCATTAATCCAGATATCGGCTCCATGTTCCGAGGAGGTGACCGCATATTTGATTGCATTTTCGATCAGAGGCTGCAGCAGCAGGGACGGCAGCCTTGCGCCGATCGTATCGCCATCGATCTTGAAATGCGGCCTCAAACGGTCCTCGAACCGCATCTTCTCGATTTCGAGGTAGAGCTTGAGCGTCTCCACCTCCTGAACGAGGGTCACTTTGGCCGTCGGCTCGTTGACCAGCGTATAGCGGAGGAATGAAGACAGCCGCGACAGCATCGCATTGGCCCGCTCCGTCTGCTTCAACAGGACCAGCGTCGAGATGCTGTTCAACGTGTTGAACAGGAAATGCGGATTAAGCTGGTAACGAAGCATGGCCAGCTGCGCGGTCGAAGCCTGGCTTTCGAGTTGCGCACGCTGGTCGATCTCCTCTTCCAGCAGCAGATAATAATTAATCCCGTAATACAGCGCCGACCAGGCGGCGAGGATCGAAAAATCCAGGATCAGCGCACCGAAGAACTGGGTTCCGGCAGGCTTGAAATCCGGATTGATGAAGGTCGCCAGGCTCCAGGTTTCGATGAACGAGAAGGCAGCCGACGCAAGGATGACAGTGCCGAGGCTGATGAACACCGTCCAAATCGCCCGCATCACGATCAGGCGCCGATAGAGCGACGCCATCAGCAACGTCAGCGAATAGCCGGTCGCAGTCAGCAGCAGCGCGTGGACGACGAACATTGCCCCCATCGCGTTCGCCAGCCCGGAAATGACGCGGAGGAAGAAATAGCCGGTCCAGCCGCACGTCTGCAGCACCCAGAAAGCCCGGTTCTTATCATCGAAGAACGGTCGATCGAGGCCGACGCCGGCAAGGATCGGCCGCGCTGGCCCCTTGCCGCGCGGAGAAGCGACGTGACTTTGGGCGGCGGCTTCGGCCAGTGCCCGCACGCTGTCGCTTGCCCTCATCCTTTCGCTCGCCGCCGCCTGGTCCATGCCGGGGATATAGGCCGGTCGGTCCAATGCGCCTAGGCTTGGCTTCGGCGGCCCGCCGGGTCTAGGATGCGTTATAGCGGAGGAGAGGCAGGATGACCGACGAGGGCCAGCGCGCCAGCTTTCGATCGATGGACGAGGGAACCCAGGCCGACTGGGCGACCATCGCGTCCCATTTCATGCCCTTCGCCGCAGCGCTTCCAGACCGCGTATTGACCCATTTGAGTCTGCTTGACGGCGACTATGGCGGGTTCCCGATCGACCGTCTGCAACACAGCCTGCAGACCGCGACCCGGGCCCACCGAGGGGGCGAGAGCGAACCCTATGTCGTCATGGCCCTACTCCACGACATCGGCGACACGCTAGGCAGCTACAACCACCCGGATATTGCCGCGGCGATCCTGAAGCCCTTCGTCGATGACAAGCTGCACTGGATCACCCAGCAGCACGGCATCTTCCAGGGCTATTACTTCTTCCACCACCTCGGAATGAACCGCGACATGCGAGAGGCGTTTCGTGGACATGAGCATTTCGAGGATACGGCGCGATTCTGCGAGCTCTACGACCAGACCGCATTCGACCCTGATTATGACAGTGCCCCGCTCGAATTTTTCGAGCCGATGGTCCGGCGCGTCCTCGAGCGACCGGTCACCAGTATCTACAAGGCCGTTGGCGAGGCCGCCTGAGGCCATCATCCGGAGAATTTGATTGTCGATCCGCATCCTTACGGCCGCCGCCGCGGCCCTGTTCCTCATGTCGTGCCAGGCCAGGGAAGCTCCGCCCCCGGCGGCCGAGGCCGGGCCGATCGCTCCCATCCTGGAGACGCCCGACGCGGTCGACATCCACAGTTATGCCAAACCGCTTCAAGCGCGGGTGACCCACGTCGCGCTCGACCTTAATGTCGACTTCGACACCAAACGGATCGGCGGAACGGCGACGCTCGATATCCAGGCCAAGCCCGACGCCAAGGAAATCATCCTCGACGACAAGGGCCTGGAGATCGAGGCGGTCACCGACGAGGCCGGCTTGCCCCTGTCCTACAAGGTCGGCGTCAGGGACCAACATCTCGGCGCTCCTCTGACGATCCAGATGGGCGACAAGCGCAAGATCGTGGTCACCTACAAATCGGCGCCGGATGCAGGTGCGCTGCAATGGCTGACGCCCGAGCAAACAGCCGGCAAGAAGCACCCGTTCCTGTTGAGCCAGGGCCAGTCCATCGAAAACCGGACCTGGATCCCGACTCAGGATTCGCCCGGGGATCCGCCAGACTTGGGAGGCGTGGATTTCGGTTCCTTCCGGCCTGACGGCGGTGATGAGCGCGCAAAAGGGCGAGAAGGCGGACCCGACTCCGCCGCCGCCCAACCGCTCGAGCTTTTATTTCAACATGGACAAGCCGGTGGCCCCCTATCTGATCGCCATCGCCGTTGGTGATCTCAAGTTCCGTGAGCTGGGGTCGCGCACCGGCGTCTGGACCGAACCGGTCATGCTCGAAAAGGCGGCGGCCGAGCTTAGTGACACAGAGAAGATGGTCGATGCCGCCGAGGCTCTTTACGGACCCTATAAATGGGGCCGTTACGACATGCTCGTCCTTCCACCCTCCTTCCCCTTCGGCGGGATGGAAAATCCGACCCTAACCTTCCTCACCCCGACCTTCATCGCGGGGGACAAGAGCCTGGTCAGCCTGATTGCTCATGAACTGGCCCACAGCTGGTCGGGCAACCTCGCCACCAACGCGACCTGGGCCGATTTCTGGCTCAACGAAGGGATGACCACCTACGCCGAGCGGCGGATCATTGAGCGGGTTTACGGATCGGAGATGGCCGAACAACAAGCCGCGTTGGGACTGGATGCGATGAAAAAGGCGGTTGAGGAACACGGCGGCGAAGCGGGCGCCGATACACGGCTGCACCTCGACCTAAAGGGCCGCAATCCGGACGAGGGCGTTTCCGACATCGCCTACGAAAAGGGCGCAGCATTCCTTCGCACTATCGAGACGATCGTCGGCCGCCAGCGGTTCGACGAGTGGCTCAAAGGCTGGTTCGGCCGGCACCAGTTCCAGCCGGTCACAACCAGCATCTTCCTCGCTGATATCCGCGAGCATCTGGTGAAGGGGGACAACGCGCTGGAGACCAATTTGCAGCTTGAGCGCTGGATCAACGAGCCCGGCATACCCGACAATATTGCACCGGCCGATCCCCACGCATTTGCTGCAGTAGATTCGGCCGTTTCCGCCTTCAAAGAGGGCAAGTTGCCCGAATCCGCGGCATGGAACCGCTGGACTACCGACGAACGGTTGCGGTTCATCAGCCGGATCGACACCAATCAGACCGCCGGCCGTCTGGCTGCGCTCGACCGCGCCTTCAACCTCTCGCGCGCCGGCAACAACGAACTGCGCTTCGCTTTCCTTACGCTGGCGGTGAAAAATCGCTTCGATCCGGCGGTGCCGGCGCTTGAAGATTTCCTGACCATGCAGGGCCGGCGGAAGTTCGTCCGACCGCTGATCACGGCACTTGCCGAGGACAGACAGTGGGGTCGCCCCATTGCCGAGCGGGTTTATGCGAAGGCGCGGCCGTCATACCACCCGGTAACTACTCGCGACCTCGACAAGTTGGGACTTCACCAAAAAGGGTAAATCGACCAATCTTTAACCGCGAAGTAACGCTCTTTGGACTATCTGTTTGCCGTTCAGGCAAGCGGATGACCGGATGTACGAGGCTCCAGACCGTTACAAGCGTATGATATCGGCGCGCCTGCCCGACGGCGAATCGCTGGGGGTAACGTCGCGCGAGAGCGATGAGGGGAGCAGCCCGCTGCGCGATGCGCAGCTGATCGCCCGAGGCCAATTCGCCCTTTTCTTTGCCGCCGCCAACAGCGTTGCGGCGCTGTTCATGGCGATGATTCTCTACGGCCATGTCGACGTCGCCTATCTCGGCGGCTGGGTGACAGCGGTCGTCGGAATCAACATTGGCGCGATGCAGCTGGCCCGCACCCAGGCCATAACCCATGTCGGCCGATCCGGGCGTAAGGTGCCCAAGACGCTGATGCTCGGCGATGTCGTGCTCCGTGCCCTCCTTTGGCTTTCGCTTCCAATCCTGGCATTCCCTTCGATCGGGGCGGGGAGCCAGGCAGTGGCGGCAACCCTGATCGCCGGCCTTGGCATCGCCGCATTGGGCCTGGTGGTCGTTCCGGCCTGCGTCACCGCATGGATGGCGATCTTCACTGCCGGCCTCAGCTACTCGCTGCTGGTCGGCCGCAGCGCGGTGGCGTTCGACAATATGCTGGCAATCCTTTTCACCCTCGGCGTCGCCATTGTCGGAGTTCTGACGGTCGCACGGTGGGCGTTCGGACAACTCAAGACCAACGCCGACTTTGGCTCGCAGTCGGAAAGCGCCAGCTTGCTGCTCCAGGAGTATGAACAGCGGGGCGTCGGCTGGCTGTGGCAAGTCGATGGGGAAAATCGCGTAACCTATATTTCCAGCCGGATGACCGCACTGCTCGGCCGTCCTGCGGGCCAGTTGCTTGGGCATTCGCTTCCGTCCCTTCTCGGCGGGCACGCCGAGCTTGGCCGCGTGCTGCTCGAAAAACAGCCATTCAACTCCCTTGAGATGGAGCTGAAAACGGCTCGAGGGCCACGCTGGATTTCCATCGCCGGTGACCCGATCGTCGATACTGCCGGCCGGTTCGAGGGCTTTCGCGGCGTCGGCAGCGACGTCACCGAAATCCGCCAGACCCAGGAACGGCTAACCCACCTGGCCAACATGGACGTGCTGTCCGGCCTGCCCAACCGCGGCCGCGTCCGCCAGCTTCTCGGCGAAGCGCTGCGACAGGCGACGGCCGGCAATGTGCCATGCGCCATCATGTTTCTCGATCTCGACGGGTTCAAGCCGGTCAACGACACCTTTGGCCACCCAAAGGGCGACGCAGTGCTCCAGGCGGTTGCCAAGCGCCTGTGCGACCAGGTCGGCCCGGACGGGAACGTCGGGCGGATGGGTGGCGACGAATTCGCCATCGTCATCGCCGACGCCCAATCCCGCCACAAAGTCGAGCAGCTCGCCGACAGCATCATCAAGGCGATCGCCGAGCCCTATATGATCGACCAGACGGAAATTCGTATCGGCGTGTCGATCGGTTGCGCGTTCGGCCCGATCGACGGAGCCACAGTCGACGATCTCATCCTCAAGGCGGACCTCGCACTCTACGAAGCCAAGGGCGCCGGTCGCGGCGTCGCCAAATATTTCTCGTCCGAGTTGCAGACAGAACAGGACGACCGCGTGCGGCTGGAAACCGACCTGCGCGGCGCGATCGCCGCCAAGCAATTCCATCTCGTCTACCAGCCGCTGGTCAACGCCAAGACTCAGAAGCTGATCGGCTTCGAAGCGTTGATCCGCTGGAATCATCCGCAGCGCGGTTTCGTCCCGCCAAACGTGTTCATCCCGGTGGCCGAGGAAAGTGGGCTGATGCCGGTGATCGGCGAATGGGTCATCGAGGAAGCCTGTCGCGCCGCCGCGACCTGGCCTGAACCGATCACGGTCGCGCTCAACATCAGTCCCAAGCAGATCGTTCAGCCGGCGCTGCCCAACATCGTTAGTCAGGCGCTCGGCCGTCACAAGGTTCCGGCCAACCGGCTGGAGCTGGAAGTGACCGAAGGAGTGTTCCTCGGCGACAACGGCCAGACCCTCGATGTACTGAAGCGGTTGCGCGCGCTTGGCGTCGGGATTGCGCTCGACGACTTCGGCACCGGCTATTCGTCGATCGGCTATTTGAACAAGGCGGTGTTCCACAAGCTGAAGATCGACGGCAGCTTTGTCCGAGAGGCCGGCTCACGGCCCGAGAATGTCGCGATCATCCAGTCGATCGTCCAGCTCGCCAAGTCGTTCCGCATGTCGATAACCGCCGAAGGAGTCGAGACAGCCGAGGATTTCGAGCGGATGCGCGATCTCGGTTGCGACACCATCCAGGGCTATTTGTTCGGCCGCCCGCTGAGCTACGATCGCGCCAACCAGATGGTGCTCGGCCTCGGCGCCAAGCGGATGGCCGGCTAAGCCGGGGTCCTCGCCAGCGCCGCCCGGACTGCGTCTTCAAGTGCGGCGGCGCGAAACGGTTTGGCCAGGATATTGGCGTCGGGCGCCACGTGCCGGATCGCATCGGTCTCATTATAACCGGAGACAAACAGGATCGGCTGATCCGGTTTGGTCGCGACGATGTGCGCCGCCACCTCGGCCCCCGACAAGCCAGGCATGATATAATCGATGATGACAAGGTCGGGGTTGGCGGCCCCAAACCGTTCGATGCCGTCGATGCCCTCGCCCGCCTCGATGACATGATGGCCATATTCTTCCAGGCTCGCGGCGATGAACTGCCGCACATCCTCGTCATCGTCTATCACCAGCACCGTTGCGGCGCCCCGGCCACGGCGCACTACGTCGCCGGTCATGCCACCGCTCGCCGGCACCTCGGCGTCGCGGTCGGATCGGCGGAAGTAAAGCCGCACTGTCGTGCCGACCCCCGGCTCGCTCTCGATCCGTGCTGCTCCTCCCGACTGGCGGGCCATGCCATAGACCATCGACAAGCCGAGCCCGGTCCCCTTGCCGACCTCCTTGGTGGTGAAGAACGGATCGAATGCACGCGCCGCGACCTCGGGTGTCATCCCCTCGCCGGTATCGGTGATCGAGAGCTCGATATAGGTGCCCGGCTTCAGTTCGGGATCTTCGCCAATCCGTCGCTTTCGGCTGCTGATCGTCAGCGTGCCGCCCTCGGGCATCGCATCGCGCGCGTTGATGGCGAGGTTGAGTACCGCCACCTCCAGCTGGGTCGGATCCGCCAGCACGGGCATTAGATGCGGATCGAGGTCGAACTTCTTTGCGATGCCCGGGCCGAGGACGTTTCGCAGTAGCGGCCGCATTTCCTCGATCAGCGGCGCGACATAGGTCGGCTTGATCTCCAGCCGCTGGACGCGGCTGAAGGCGAGCAGCTGGCCGGTCAGCTTCGCTCCACGCTCGGCCGCCGCCAAGGCGTTGGTCGCGTAGCGCAACAGCTTCTCGTCCCCGACCTGCTTGGAGATCAGGTCGAGCCCGCCGAGGATCACGGTCAGCAGATTGTTGAAATCGTGGGCGATACCGCCGGTCAGCTGGCCGAGCGCCTCCATCTTCTGGCTCTGCCGGAGCTGGTCCTGCGCATGCGTAAGCTCGGTGGTGCGTTCGGTCACCTGCCGCTGCAACTCGAGCTCGGCTTCCTTGGCTTCGGTAACGTCGCTGGCGGCGCCGATGAAGCCGGACAAAGTTCCGTCGGCGCCAATCGCGGCTGCGACACCGACCGTAGCCAGCGCCACTCGCCATCGTGCCTCAAATAGCGCGCCTCGAGCGCGAAAGGCTTGAGGCTCGCCTCTCCAGCGACGCTTTCGGCAACCAGGCGCTGCTGATCGTCGGGGTGGATCCGCTCGCGCCAGTCGAGCACACGCGCCTCCTCGCGCGACATTCCGGCGAACTCGGCATAGGCGTCGTTGACGAAATCCCGTGTCCGGTCGAGCCGAGTAACCCACATCATCACTGGGGCGGAATTGGCGATCCTCCGAAACCGCGCTTCGCTTTCCTTGAGCGCCCGCTCGGACGCCCGCTGCTCGCTGATGTCCTGCACCAACAGGATCATTCCGACCACCTCGCCCCGGCCGTTCTTCTGCGGAACATAATCGGCCTGAACCGCAAGCTGCCCGCGCGTCGGGTGGTTGAAATCCGCCGCGAACCACTGACGCTCGCCGGCGAACGCCGCTGCGATCAGCGGCTGGCGGGATTCATAGGTCTCCTCCCCCAGCAGTTCGCGCATCGTCCGCCCGAGCATCTCCCGGCGAGGCCGTTCGAACCAGTCGGCCAGTGCCTGGTTGACGAAGCGATAGCGTTCTTCGCGATCGACAAAACCGATCATGATCGGCAGCGCGTCGGCGACGGCGAGAATCTGGGAAAAGTCGAGGGCGCCACCCAGGTTCGGCAGGCCGTCGGCCATGGCGGCCAGTTCCACCGCAGCGCTCTTCGCTACCTTTACGGAATCGCCTTTCGGCAACTCGTTTTTCCCCCGGTCCGCCATGACGGCGAGGTTGCAGCGATTTCAGCCGAGAGTCACTCCGCTTGTAGATAACTTAATTTAGATGCTTAATCGAAATGCAGGCGGCGATAGCGGCCCCTGAAGTAGAGCAACGGATCGAGACCAGGCTCGAAGGTCGCCTTCTTCACCTCCCCCACCAGGATATAATGATCCCCCCCTCATGCATGGCATGCCGCGCACATTCGAATACCGACAGAGAATCCATCAGAACCGGAACGCCATGTTCGCCGAGCGCCCAGGGCGTGCATCCAAACCGATCCTCGACCCGGGTCGAAAAGGTGATCGAGGCGGGCTGCTGGCCGGTCTGCAGCACGTTGACCGCGAAGTGCTCGGCCTCCGCCAGTGGCGTCGCGCTGGCCGCCGCCTTGGCCACGCAAACCAGGAGGAGCGGAGGATCGAGGCTCAGCGAGGTAAAGCTGTTTGCCGTGAGGCCGACCGGCTGACCCTGCTTGTCCACGCACGTCACGACCGTCACCCCAGTCGCGAAACACCCTAGCGCATCGCGCAGCGTGCGCGGGTCGGAACCAGTGCGATATTCACGCGGGACAGGGGCGTCGGTCATCGCCGCCGCCATAGCGGCCCCTGCCCTTCGATGTCACGCGACCAGCCGCTTCAACCCGTCGAGATCGAGGGATTCCAGCGCTGAGGCGGCCGTGTCGAGCAAATCCGAAACGAAGTAGAGCGGCTGGAAAGCATCGCTGCGATAGCCGGTTGCCGCGGCGTCCCTTGGCGTGAAGCGGGGCCTGGGAAGGTCCGCTTCGAGCGCAAAATGCGCCTCGCCAAAGCTCGATGCCAGCCCGGCGCCAAGAATCTTCACTTCGCCGTCCTCACGCGCCAGGCCGAATTCGACCGTGTGCCAGTAGAGGCGCGAGATGATGTCGCCAAACTCGCAAGCGACCGCTTGAATGCCAAGGCGCCCCATCGCCTCCATCATCCGGGCAACCGGCGCATGGGCCAACAGCGGCACATGCCCGAAGATGTCGTGGAAGCAGTCGGGCTCTTCCAGATAGTCGAGGCTATCCGCGCCGCGGATGAAATTGCCGATTGGAAAAGCGCGGTCAGCCAGCATGGCGAAGAAGGCCTCGTCAGGCACCAGCCCCGGCACCGACACGCAGCGCCAGCCGGTCAGCGGCTCGAGCCGCGCGTTCAAGCGGTCGAGATCGGGAATCCCCGTCTCGTCCAGCCCCAGCGCGGTGATGCCCTCGAGGAATGGCGTGACGATCCGCGTCCCGAGATATGGGACCTGCCGCGCGAACAATTTGTCCCACACGCCATGCTCTTCGGCTGTGAAATGCCGCCAGTCTTGCGGCACGAGATAGTCGCGCCACTTGGTCTCCTCCCCTGGCGTTCCAGGGGAGGGGGACCGCCCGCAGTGCGGTGGAGGGGCCAGTTCATCCAGGTCTCGAAACATCTCAATCCTCTTCAGGCAATAAAAAACCCCGCCGAAGCGAGGCTTGGCGGGGCGGTGGATCAAAGCTTTGAGGCGTGCGTCCTCAGCCGGTCTCCACCGCATGTAGATAATAGTGCAGCGCGGCCGACGGCAGGGTCGGCGAAGCCATATTGAAGGCGGCAAGTGCGGTCATCAGGCGGCTCTTATGTCATAACGCTTCTGAACGGAAGGTGGCTGCGGCCCGAATGTCTGTTTTCGACCCAAAGTTGCCATTAGCGCTGGGGACCGCAGTCCCTCAATGGACTTCCACCACGCTCCGCCACGTTGGGAACTTCGCGGATGCGCCAGCGCCTTCCCAGTGCGTGCACGACGTCATCAGACAGCTTGCGAGCAGCGGCCTCGTCATCGCCCTTTGAAAAGCGAAAGACCACTTGCGACGCGGCATAGAAAAGTTGTCGCGCTAAAGCCCGTTCGCCCATCGGGCGCTCGTGCGGAAATCATGAGCATGGGGTGCGCTACAGTCGCGTCGCTCCGGCTCTTGGCAAGCGAAACTGCCTCTGATTCTGCCTCGGCGCTGCGGTCGTAATAGTCCAATGCGTTGTTCGCTGCGATCGACCGGACGGCTGACTTCAATTCGTGATTTCATGCGTCCCGGCGAGGCAAAACTGAACCATCGAAATGGCCTCTCGCCGGTGCCGCAGGAAGCGACCCCAAGTAGCAAAGCATGGTAGCGAGTGCGGTCCGCATGGCCACATACGTCGTGGAAATGCGTTGAGGCGCAATGTCCGCTTTCCACCCAAAGCGGACATTCGCTCGTCGACGATTTTCCTGTCCTACAGATAGCAAAGTGTGAGAGCGTCGCTTCGCTCTTTCTCATCTTCCGTCATTCGAACTGCGAATTGCTGCGGAGATCCGCAACTGACGCCCAACTGCATGGCGAGTGTGAACATTGTGAACATTCGAGGCGTCAGGAGAGCCGGTTTATCTCCTCAGCCAGCTTGATGTCCCGGTCGCTCACTCCGCCGGTATCGTGGGTGGTCAGCCGGAAGTCGACCCGGTTCCAGACGCTGGTGAATTCGGGATGGTGGTCGACCTTCTCGGCATGCATCGCGACGCGGGTCAGAAAGGCGAAAGCCTCTGAAAAATCCTTGAAGCGGTAGCTCCGCTCCAGCGCCTTGCCGTCCTCGCTCAGGGTCCAGCCGCCGGGAATGTCCATGGCTCGCCCTACGCCTTGCAAACCACGCCTGCCAAGCGCAGATGGTCGCGAAGTAGAGGAGTGTTTGTCATGGCTGCCACCGCCCCTTCCGTCGAGCTAGGCCCGCTGGGCCTGGAGAATCCGATGGGCACCGACGGCTTCGAGTTTGTCGAATATGCCGCGCCCGATCCCGAGCTGCTGCGCGGCCTGTTCACCAAAATGGGCTTCCCCGCGGTCGCCAAGCACAAGCGCAAGAACGTCACGCTCCACCGGCAGGGCGACATCAACTTCATCATCAACGCCGAGCCGGACAGCTTCGCCGCCCATTTCGCCGGCGAGCATGGGCCGAGCGCCTGCGCAATGGCCTTCCGCGTCAAGGACGCGAAAAAGGCGCACGACCGCGCGATGAGCCTCGGCGCGACCGACGTCCACAATGACGTCGCCCCGGGCGAAGTCGACATTCCGGCGATCGAGGGCATCGGCGAGTCGATCCTCTATCTGGTCGACCGTTACGGCGACAGGGGCACGATCTATGACATCGACTTCGATTTCCTCCCCGACGCGGCGCAGCTGGAGGCGAGCCATGGATCGCACCTCACCTATCTCGACCACCTGACCCACAATGTGAACCGCGGGCGGATGAACCATTGGGCCGAATTCTACGAACGACTCTTCAACTTCCGCGAAATCCGTTATTTCGACATTGAGGGTAAGGTCACCGGCCTTTTCTCCAAGGCAATGACCTCGCCCGACGGAAAGATCCGTATCCCCTTGAACGAGAGCCAGGACGACAAGAGCCAGATCGAAGAGTTCCTGCGCGAATATAAGGGCGAGGGTATTCAGCATATCGCGCTTGGCAGCGACGATATCTATCAAACCGTCGATATACTTCGCTCCCGCGGCATTCCCTTCCAGGACACGCCCGATACTTATTACGAGCTGGTCGACCAGCGGGTGGAAGGCCATGGCGAGCCTACCGCCGAGCTTGAGAAGCGTCGCATCCTGGTCGATGGCGCGCCGACCGAGGGGCAGGGCCTGCTGCTGCAGATCTTCACCCAGAACGTGATCGGCCCGATCTTCTTCGAGATCATCCAGCGTAAGGGCAACGAGGGCTTCGGCGAAGGCAATTTCAAGGCGCTGTTCGAATCGATCGAGCTTGATCAGATCCGCCGCGGGGTGATCGACGCCGAATGAGCGAGAGTGGCGCCGACGCGCTCGCCCGCCGCGTCGCGGAGGCCATGCTGGCCAGCGAAGGAACCGGCCCGGCCTGGGGTATCGAGATCGAGGAGGCACGCGAGGGCTATTCGCGCATTCGCATGCAGCTGCGCTCCGATATGCTGAACGGCCATGGCATGGCCCATGGCGGAATGGTCTATGCGCTGGCCGACACCGCATTCGCCTATGCCTGCAACAGTCGGAATGTCAGAACCGTCGGCGCCCAGGCGACGATGGTTTTCCTCGACGGGGCGGCAGAAGGCGAAGTGTTGGTCGCCGAAGCGCAGGAGCAAGCCCTTGTCGCGCGGTCCGGCGTCTACAATGTCAGCGTGCGGACCGACGACGGCCGCCCGATCGCCGAGTTCCAGGGATTTTCGCGATCGATTGGCGGTGCCTATATTGAAACCGGAGAAAGCGATTGACCGAAGCCTTCATCTGCGACGCGATCCGTACGCCGATCGGCCGCTATGGCGGAGCGCTGAGTTCGGTCCGGGCCGACGACCTCGCGGCGATCCCGATTCGCGCGCTCAAGGAACGCAATCACCAGGTCGATTGGCTGGCGCTCGACGACATCATCCTCGGCTGCGCCAACCAGGCGGGGGAGGACAACCGCAACCTGGCGCGGATGGCGGGGCTGCTCGCCGGACTGCCCGACAGTTCGGGCGGGGTGACGCTCAACCGGCTGTGCGGTTCGGGGCTGGATGCCGTCGCGATGGCGGCGCGTGCGATCCGCGGAGGTGATGCCGAGCTGATCATTGCGGGCGGCAGCGAAAGCATGAGCCGTGCGCCGTTCGTCATGCCCAAGGCGACGAGCGCGTTCGACCGCAACGCCGAAATTTACGACACCACCATCGGCTGGCGCTTCGTCAATCCCAAGATGCGCGACCAATATGGCGACGACACGATGCCGAGCACCGCCGAGAATGTGGCCGAGGAATTTCAGATCAGCCGTGAGGACCAGGACAAGTTCGCGCTGCGCAGCCAGCAGAAGACTTCGGCAGCGCAGGCCAACGGCCGGCTTGCGAAGGAGATCGTCGCGGTCACCATTCCCCAGCGCAAAGGCGATCCAATCGTCGTCGACAGTGACGAGCATCCGCGGCTCACCAGCCTCGAGGCATTGGGCAGGCTTAAGCCGATCGTCCGCGGCGACGGGTCGGTCACCGCCGGCAATGCCTCGGGGGTCAACGATGGCGCGGCGGCGCTGATCATCGCCAGCGAAGAAGCAGCCAAGCGCCACGGCCTGACCCCGCGTGCTCGAATCATGGGCGCCGCCGTCGCGGGAGTTCCGCCGCGGATCATGGGCATCGGCCCGGCGCCCGCGACCGAGAAACTGCTGGCCCGCCTCAGCCTCGCGATCGCCGACCTCGATGTTATCGAGTTGAACGAGGCCTTCGCCGCCCAAGGCCTGGCCGTCATGCGCCAGCTTTGCCTGGAGGACGAAGACCCTCGGGTGAATCCCAACGGCGGAGCCATCGCGCTCGGTCATCCGCTCGGCATGTCCGGCGCGCGGCTGGCTCTGACGGCGACCGAGGAGCTGCAGCGCGGCTCCGATCGCTATGCGCTCGCCACCATGTGCATCGGCGTCGGCCAGGGAATCGCGCTGGCGCTCGAGCGCGTGTGATGGGCGTTCGCGACATCTGGACCGTTCTCAAGGCCGTTCCCGATCCGGAAATCCCGGTAGTGTCGGTACTCGACCTAGGCATTGTTCGCTCGGTCGAAGAAGACAAGGTGACCATTACCCCGACCTATTCGGGATGTCCTGCGACTCACTTCATCGAACAAAGCATCCGCGCCGCCCTCGACGACGCCGGCTACCGCGACGTCGCCATCGAAACGCAGCTGGCCCCGCCATGGACAACCGACTGGATCAGCGAGGAGGGTAAGGAGAAGCTCCGCGCATACGGTATCGCCCCACCGGAGCTGACCAAGGCCGCGACCTGTCCGCAGTGCGGATCAACCGACACCGAGGAAGTCAGCCGGTTCGGCTCAACCCCCTGCAAGGCGCAATGGCGCTGCCGGGTCTGCCTCGAGCCGTTCGACCGGTTCAAGTGCCATTGAGCGTTTCCCTCCCCATCACGGGGAGGGACTTTTCAACCGCACTGCCCCCGATGGAGCAGCTTATGGTCTGCCAGCACCAGCGCGACCATCGCCTCGACTACCGGGACGCCGCGGATTCCGACGCATGGGTCATGGCGGCCCTTTGTCACCGCTTCGGCCTCGCGACCCAGAGCGTCGATGCTTGGAAGCGCGATACGGATCGAGCTGGTCGGCTTGAACGCCGCTCGAACCACAATCGCCTGTCCGGTCGAAATGCCACCCGCAATCCCACCGGCATGGTTTGATCCGAACTGAGCCATAGCGAGCATTGCGTCGGCATTCTCGCTGCCCTTCAATCGTGCCGCGCCGAAGCCTTCGCCAATTTCGACTCCCTTTACCGCATTGATGCCCATGCAGGCAGCGGCCAGGTCTGCATCGAGCTTGGCATAGACCGGGGCGCCCCAACCGGACCGAACTCCGGTGGCAACGCATTCAACCACCGCTCCGAGGCTATCACCGGCCGCCCGCGCCTCGTCGAGCAGCAACTCCCAGCGGCTTTCGTCCACCTCGCCGCCAATTTCGACTACTGCCGCGGCAACCTCTACCTCTGGAATGACCAGCCGCGCCACCGCTCCGCCGGCCACCCGCATCGCGGTCTCTCGCGCCGAGGCGCGTCCGCCGCCGCGCGGATCGCGCAGACCGTATTTGGCGTCATAGGTGAAGTCGGCGTGACCCGGGCGATAGGGCGCGTCCTTCGGATAATCGGCGGACCGCGCATCGACATTGTCGATCATCATCGCAATTGGCGTACCGGTTGTGCGGCCCTCATAAACGCCCGACAATATGCGGACCCTGTCCGGTTCCTGCCTGGGCGAGACTTTCGTCGAGGTTCCCGGCCGCCGCAGATCCAGGAAGCGCTGCACCCATGCCTCGTCCAGCTCGAGGCCCGGCGGGCAACCGTCGACCACGCAGCCGATCGCCGGCCCATGGCTCTCGCCCCAGGTCGTCAGTCGAAACAGATGGCCGATGCTGTTGATGCTCATAGGATATTCGCCCCCAGCGACCGCATCACCTCCGTAAAGGTCGGGAAGCTGGTTGCAATCATCCTTGCATCATCAACCTCGACCGGCTGCTCGGCAGCAAGCCCCAACACGAGGAAGGCCATGGCGATGCGATGGTCGCCCTGGGTCAAGACGCTCGCCCCGCCGCGCACCTGACCGCGCCCGAAGATGCGCAGGGAATCCCCATCCGCCACCGCCGCGACGCCGCAAGCAGTGAGACCGGCAATGATCGCTCCCAGCCGGTCACTTTCCTTGACGCGCAATTCCGCCAACCCCTCGATGACGCTCTCGCCGTCGGCGAATGCGCAGGCGACGGCGAGCGCCGGAATTTCATCGACCATTGCCGGAATTTGCTCCGCGCGAACGTGGCAGGGCTGCAAGCCGGAGTGCCGTACGCGGATATCGGCGAGGATCTCACCCGACTGGATGCGCTCGTTCGACAATTCGATGCCCGCACCCATCGCTTCCATAGTTTCATAAAGACCGGTCCGCAGTGGATTGACCATCATGTCCCGGACCACGACGTCGGAACCTGGGATTATGGCCGCGGCGACGAGTGGGAAGGCGGCCGATGACGGGTCGGAGCCGATGGCAATGTCGCATCCCGTCAGGGCCCGCTGTTCCCCAAGCCTTATGGTGCGACCTTGCGATGATTCCGACATTGCAAGCTCGCAACCGAACTGCGCCAACATGATTTCGCTATGGTCGCGGCTCGGGACCGGTTCGGTGATGATGACCGGCGCGGAAGTACCCAAGCCGGCAAGCAGAATTGCCGATTTGACCTGCGACGACGCCGGAACATTCCGATGCTCGATCCCGCCGAGCCGCATGCCCTCAATGGTAATTGGAAGCCGCTCGCCGCCTTCGACTTTCGCTCCCATCCGTTCGAGCGGTGCGGTCACTCGCAGCATCGGGCGCGTGGACAGCGAGGCGTCACCGGTGAAGACTGTACGGACGCCAGCCATACCTGCGACGGCGCCCATCAGCAGCCGGGCGGCAGTCCCACTATTGCCGCAGTCGACGGCCTCCGTAGGGCGCCATGCCCCACCACGCACAATCCGTTCGCCGCCGGCCGCCAAGTCGACCCTGATGCCGAAGGACTCGATTGCTCTCGTCGTCGTCAGCACATCTTCACTTTCGAGCAAGCCGCGGATTCGCGTCTCGCCTTCCGCCATCGCGCCGAAAATCAACGCGCGATGCGAGCAGCTCTTGTCACCTGGAATTGCCGCCAGACCCTGAAGCGCCGAACCGGGCGAAGCGGTCAGCTTCAACCAAGCAGCTCCGCGACATGGGCGGCGAGGTCGATCGCCTGAGCCCGGTTGAGGCGCGGGTCGCAGGCGGTCAGCCAGTTCTTTTCAAGTTCGTCGATCGATGCAGGGCCGCGGCCGCCCAGGCATTCCGTCACATCGAGCGCGCTCATCTCAAGATGCACCCCGCCGCCGTGAATGCCCTCGGCCTTGGCGATAGCGAAAAAAGCGTCAATCTCGGCCAGGATATCAGGCAGGCGGCGTACCTTGCGCCGGCCGCTCATCGTCGTATTCCCATGCATCGGGTCGATCGTCCACACGGCCTTTCGACCGGCGTCCCGAGTGGCACGCATCAGCGGCGGCAGCAGCTCGCCAATCTTCCTCGCGCCGAACCGCCCGATCAGCACGAGCTTGCCCGGTCGATTGCAAGGGTCCAGCCGTCCGATCAGCCGGAGCAGCTCGTCGGAAGTCAGGCCCGGCCCGCACTTCACCCCGACGACATTCTCCACACCACGCAGATATTCGACATGCGCACCGTCGAGCTGGCGGGTCCGGTCGCCGAGCCACAGCATATGACCCGAAGTTGCCCACCAGCGGCCGGCAGGATCGCGGCGCGTGAGCGGCTCTTCATAAGGCAGCAGAAGCGCCTCATGGCTGGTGAAGATGGGCGCCCCGCCCTCGCGCGCGGCGGCGAGGCTGGCCGCCGTGCCGACCGACTGCATATGGGCCCGGATCATCCGCTGCGGGTCTGCCTCTCGAACGGCCGCTTCGAACATGATGCCGTTCACGATGTCGCCACGGTAAGCAGGGAGGGTCACTTCATCGCGCGTTTCATCATGGGCACTGCGGGGCTTTGCGAACTGCCCCGCGATGCGCGCGACCTCGACCAGCGGTCCCGTTGACGGCGCAGCGCAGCTGTTCGGCCATGGCATCGAACAGGCCGACGATCCCGGCCACCTGCTCGGCGACCGGGTCGTCGAAGCTTTCCGCACAGTCGCCGCCCTGGAGCAGGAAGCCGCGCCCCTCGGCCAGCTCGGCCATCGCCTCTCGCAGCTGCGGCGCCTGCTCCATCGCGCACAACTGGCGCCGCTGCGGCGAGCCGCGTTTCAACCGAGCGCACTGCGCCTTCGTCAGCATAGGCCGGCATCTGGCGGGCCGGACAGCTGCGCCAGCTGGCCGGAAACCAGCCGCTGTTCGAAACGAGCGTCGCACTCATCGCATTGCGCCCTAGCGCAAGCCTCGCCGCTTGCCAAAGCACGATGCTCCCGCTTTGCTGATGCCAAAGGGGAACTCATGGCGATCAGCTTTGACAAGGAAGCGACCGTACCGGCCGCCAGGCCCTGGTACCGGCATCTCTATGTGCAGGTGGTCATAGCGATCCTGCTGGGCGTGATCGTCGGCTATTTCTGGCCAGCCACCGGCGAGGCTCTGAAGCCGCTCGGCGACGGGTTCATCAAGCTCATCAAGATGATCATCGCACCAGTGATCTTTCTCACCATCGTCACCGGCATCGCGGGGATGCGCGACTTAAAGCGCGTCGGGCGCGTGGCGCTGAAAGCGTTCACCTATTTCCTCTTCTTCTCGACGCTGGCGCTGATCATCGGCCTGATCGTGGCGAACGTCGTCCGGCCGGGCGAAGGGCTCAATATCGACCCAGCGACGCTCGATAGCTCCAGGATCAGCGATTATTCCGCCAAGGCGCATGATACGACCCTGACCGGCTTCCTGCTCGACATCATTCCCGATACTTTCCTCTCCGCGCTGACCGCCGGACACATCCTTCAGACATTGCTCGCTTCGATCCTGTTCGGAATCGCGTTGGCACTGGTCGGCGACAAAGGGACGAAAATCCTCGACCTCCTGAACCAGATGTCGCTCGTCATGTTCAGGCTGGTCGCCATCATCATGGCGGCCGCGCCCATTGGCGCATTCGGGGCCATGGCCTTCACCATCGGCAAATATGGCATCGGCAGCCTGGCCAACCTCGCCACACTGGTCGCGACTTTCTACGCGACCGCGTTGATGTTCGTGCTCGTGGTGCTGGGGACAGTCGCGAAGCTGGCCGGTTTCTCGATCTTCAAGCTGATCGCCTATCTGAAGGCCGAGCTGCTGCTGGTGCTCGGCACCTCGTCGAGCGAAAGCGCCTTGCCTTCGCTGATCGAGAAACTGGAGCGCGCCGGCTGCCCAAAGTCGATCGTCGGGCTGGTTGTCCCAACCGGCTATTCGTTCAACCTCGATGGAACCAACATTTACATGACGCTGGCGGCGCTGTTCATCGCCCAGGCGACCGGCGTCGATCTCAGCATCGGCGATCAGTTGCTCCTCCTGGGGGTCGCCATGCTATCCTCGAAGGGCGCGGCCGGCGTTACCGGAGCCGGCTTCATCACACTCGCTGCGACCCTGTCGATCGTCCCTTCGGTGCCCGTCGCCGGAATGGCGCTGATCCTGGGCATCGATCGATTCATGAGCGAGTGCCGCAGCCTGACCAACTTCATCGGAAACGCAGTCGCGACAGTCGTCGTCACCCGCTGGGAGGGCGCTCTCGATCAGGAGCAGTTCGACGCCGCCCTGGCAGGGCAATTGCCCAGTGTCGACCGGCTCGACCCGGCCGAAATCGCCGCTTGACCGCACCGCCTGCCCTGTCTCTGGCGACAAGGTGAAAGACTATGATGCAATTATCCTCGGAGCCGGCGCCGCCGGACTGATGGCCGCGCGAGTTGCAGGACAGCGCGGGCGTCGCGTGCTGTTGATCGACCACGCCGACGAGCCGGGGAAGAAGATCCTCATTTCGGGCGGAGGAAGATGCAACTTCACCAATCTCCACGCCGCGCCCGACCGCTTCATCTCGGCCAATCCGCATTTCATGAAATCGGCGTTGGCGCGCTACACGCAGCACGACTTCATCGGCCTGGTCGAGCAGCATGGGATCGCCTGGCATGAGAAGACGCTGGGCCAGCTCTTCTGCGACGGAAGCGCGCGCCAGATCGTCGAGATGATGTGGAAGGAATGCAGAGAGGCCGGTGTCGAGCTGTCTCTCGGCAACCCGGCCTTGGTCGAGCACAACGGGACGGGCTTCCAGATAAAGTGTGGTGAGCGTACCGCATCCGCGCCGCATCTGGCGGTCGCCACCGGCGGCCCTTCGATCCCCAAGATGGGCGCGACCGGCTTTGCCTATGAGTTGGCCAAGCGCTTCGGCCTCAAGCTGATCGAGCCCCGCCCCGCGCTGGTGCCGTTGACCCTGGCCGGTGACGATCTCCTGTTCCGCACGCTTTCGGGCGTCGCGACCGAGGTGATCGCCAGCGCAGCCCACGGCCCGCCGTTCCGCGAAGCTGCCCTGTTCACCCATCGCGGCCTGTCGGGCCCGTCGATCCTCCAGGTGTCGAGCTATTGGCGGCACGGTGAGGAGATCATGATCGATTTTCTTCCCGACATGCCTTCCGGCTGGCTGACCGACGCCAAGCGCGCCGATCCACGTCAGCCTGTCAGGCGACTCGCGGAACGCGCCTTGCCTGCCCGGCTAGCGGAAACACTTCTCGATCGCCTAGGTCTCGAGGGGGCGGTTGGCAGTCAGTCGGACCGTGCACTGGCGGCGGCCGAGAAGCGCCTGCGCCGTTGGCATTTTCGTCCCAACGGCAGCGAGGGATATGCTAAGGCCGAGGTGACGGTCGGCGGCGTTTCGACCTCGGAGCTATCGTCCAGGACCATGGAAGCGAAAAAGGTCCCGGGCCTGTTCGTGATTGGCGAGGCGGTCGATGTGACCGGCTGGCTCGGCGGATATAATTTCCAATGGGCTTGGGCCAGCGGTGTCGCCGCTGGTGACGCCCTCTAGTTGAAGCAGTTGCTGGATGCTGCAGCGCAAAAGTAAATTTGTTGCGCTTGCGAACATATGTTAGAAACCAGAGCCGGTTCCAATCGTTGGACATAATAGGCGGGCTGCCGGCCGCCTTGTCCTCAACACGGAAGCCGAGGCGTAATGCTCGAGTTTGATATCCTGGCCAATGACGACGACGAGCGGATTCCCATCCGCCTCGCGCCGTCGCCGTTTCGACACCTGGCATTGATCGGCAATGCCTTGCCGCGTCGTTGCGGGCTCGCAACCTTTACCAGCCATGTCGCCGAGGCGCTTCGCCAGCGCTATCCAGCGATGAAGCTCGACCATTATGCGATGGATGATGGTTCCGGGATTGCCTATCCTGATGATATTGCGACCATCGATGCTTCTTCGCCCGCTGCCTATCGGGCGGCGGCCGAACAAATCGAAACGAGCGGCGCCGAAGCCATTTGGTTACAGCATGAGTTCGGCATTTTCGGCGGGCCGGCGGGTTCGGACATTCTTGAGCTGGTGTGCGCGACCAGCCTGCCGTTGATCGTCACTCTGCACACGGTGCTGGAAGACCCGAACGACGAGCAGGACACAGTGCTTCGCCGGCTGATATCGCGCTCCGACCGAACGATCGTCATGTCGGAGGAAGGTGCCGCTATCCTCCAGAGCCGTTACGGCTTCGCGCCGGATCGCATCACACTTATTCCGCATGGAGTGCCCGATCGCCGGCTGCGCGATCCCGGCGAGTTGAAGCCGCGCTTCGGGTGGCAGGACCGCAAGGTACTGATGACCTTCGGACTGATCGCCCCGAACAAGGGCATCCGTCACATGATCGAGGCGATGCCGGCCATCGCCAAACGGCATCCGGACGCGCTTTATGCAATTGTCGGAGCGACGCATCCCAACCTCATCCGTAGCGAGGGCGAACGCCATCGCACCCAATTGATGAATTTGGCCCGCGAGCTGGGCGTCGACCGCCACGTCGAGTTCATCGATCGCTTCGTCGAGCAGGAAGAGCTGCTCGACATGCTTCAGGCAAGCGACCTTTACGTTACGCCTTACCTCAATATGGCCCAGGCGACATCGGGGACGCTGAGCTACGCGGTGGCGGTGGGCAAGCCGGTCATTGCCACTCCCTATGTCCATGCCCGCGAAATCCTGGCCGACGGCCATGGGCTGATCGTCCCTCCGGGCGATCCGACCGCCTTGGCGCAGGCCGCGATTGGCCTGCTGTCGAATGACGAGCGGCGTCGTTCTCTGGCCCGAGCCGCCTATCGCCGGGGACGTGAGATGCTCTGGCCGCGAGTCGTCGAACGCTCGCTCGAGCCGTTGGAGAAAAAACCCCAGACGACCGTGCGCTCGCTGCTCCCGCGCCCTGCTGCACTGCCGCTCGACGCCATCCATAGGATGACCGATGGGGTCGGCATGTTGCAGCATGCGGTCTTTTCGGTGCCCAACCGCGATCACGGCTATTGCATCGACGACAATGCCCGGGCGCTGATGGTCGCCGTCCAGCGACGATGACGAGCAATCCGCCCACCTTGCCCCCATCTTCGCGGCCTTCATCCAGCATGGCTGGAATCCCGACTTGCGCCGATTCCGCAATTTCATGGGCTATGACCGGCAATGGCTGGAATCGTCCGGGTCCGAGGACAGCAACGGCCGCACATTGTGGGCGCTCGGCATGACCGCGGCACGATCTCGCTCGCCGGGCTTGCGCGATTGGGCGCTGCAGCTGTTCGAGGAAGCGGCGCCTTACGCCGACGAACTCAGCGCCCCGCGAGCCAAAGCCTTCGCCGCGCTCGGCGGCTATGAACTGCTTCAGGCCCGGCCCGATCATGATTTGGCGCGCTGGCTGGTGGAGCAATCGGCAGGACAGCTGATGCACTTCCACTCCCGCTATTCGCGCGATGGTTGGGATTGGTTCGAGCCGGAGCTCGCCTATGACAATGCACGCCTGCCCGAGGTACTTCTCCGTGCCGGAATGATGCTTGAGGAGCAGACGATGATCGACCGCGGCCTGGCCACCCTCGACTGGCTGACGCGGCAGCAGACCGGGCCGCGCGGCACCTTCCGCCCGGTTGGGTGCCATGGCTTCTGCCGGCCTTATTCGCCGCCGCTGGCATTCGACCAGCAGCCGATCGAGGCAGCGGCGACCATCGACGCCGCGGCGGCGGCGCATGAAGCGAGCGGGCGAAACGAATGGAGACAGGTCGCGCGCGACGCGTTCGCCTGGTTCTTCGGCGATAATGACGCTGGCGTGCCATTGGCCGATTCGCGCGACGGCAGCTGCTTCGACGGACTGATGGCAACCGGGATCAATCGCAATCAGGGCGCTGAATCGATCCTCGCCGTCCATCTCGCCGCGCTGACGATGCGGGCGAGCTTCGGCGACGCTAAACGGGCTGGACAGGAGCGCGAGACGACACCAGAAGCGAGGACTTTCGCCGCTTCCTGAAGGCAACATGATTCAATCCCAACTCCATCCGCTAAGGCTGAAGGCGGACCCGTCGCGAGTCGTCGTTCGACCGTTCCACCTCGCCTGGCAGGGGACGCCCGACACCGCCCGCGCCCAGCGGCTGGTCGATCAGGTGCTGAGTCTCGACGACCGGGAGCTCGGCCGGCAGCTCAAGTCGGTGATGCATGATTTCGAGCAGCGTCACTGGCAGACCCGCAAGGTCTTCCTGAAGCGGTTCCGCGAAATTTACTCGCTTCTCAAGCTGTCGCTCGCGGGGATCGGTGACAAGAGACAACAGCTGATCGGTGCCTATTTCTGCCACGAGTATAGCTACGCCGCCGCCGCGCTGATGAACCCGAGCATCGTGCCCCACCCCGACCAGAGCGGGCTCGACCGGCACACCACGCGTATCATCATCTCGCTGCGCGCGGTGGGCGAAGGCCACATCAGCTCGATCGCCTTTCGCGAAGGCCTGGTGTCGGCCCGGGGCGGACTCGACTCGCCCCCGAGCCTCCGTTCGCGACCGCGGCCGATGCGCCTAACCTGGACGTGGCTACTCGGACGGGCCGGTCACCGTATTCCGGCACGAGGACGCCAATCTGTCGGGAACCGTCATCTTCCCAGTCACGCCCGCACAATCCAACGGACTGGAAGACCTGCGCCTGACCCACTTCACCCATGATGACGGGCAGCAGGAGTATTTCGGGACCTATACCGCCTTTTCCGGCCGCGGCATTCGGTCGGAGCTGCTGCGGACGAACGATTTTCGAGCGATCGATCTGGTCCCAATGACCGGTGACGCGGCGCGCAACAAGGGCATGGCGCTGTTCCCGCAAAAGATCGGCGGCCGTTACATGATGGTCGGCCGGCAGGACGGCAAGAATCTGTTCCTGCTGGAATCGGACGATTTGACGCATTGGGACGAAGGCCGCGTGCTGATGGCCCCCAAATATGCCGTGGGAGTTCATCCAGATCGGCAATTGCGGCGCGCCGATCCTGATCGACGAAGGCTGGCTGGTGCTGACCCACGGCGTCGGCGCGATGCGCAAATATGCGATCGGGGCGGTACTGCTCGACCGCGACGACCCGTCAAAGGTGCTCGGCCGCACCCGCGACCCGATTCTGCGAGGCCGAAGACGACGACCGCAACGGCTATGTGCCCAACGTCGTCTATACCTGCGGCGGCATGCGGGTCGGCGACCAGCTGTTCATGCCCTACGGCATCTCCGACAGCTCGATCGGCTTCGCCTTCCTGCCGCTTAAGGAACTCGTGACGGCGCTCAGTTGAGGAGGACGGTGCTAAAACTCGCCACCAAGATCGTCGACAAGCCTTGGGGACGGCGCGGTATCGACCCACGCTTCAATGTCGATCCTGGGCGCCAGGTCGGCGAGATCTGGTTCGAGCCGCCGGTCGGCCTGGCACTCGACGTGATGGCCAAATATCTATTCACGACCGAGCGGCTGTCGATCCAGGTCCATCCCGACGACAGAACGGCGCGGATACGCGGTTACCCGCGGGGCAAGGACGAATGCTGGATCGTGCTCGACGTGGCCGAGGATGCCGAACTCGGCATCGGCACGACCCAAGAGCTGGCAGCCGATGAGTTGATGACCGCAGCGCGCGATGGCTCGATCGTCAAGCTGCTCGACTGGCGCAGGCCGAAGAAGGGCGACTTCATTTACAATCCGGCGGGGACAATCCACGCCCTTGGGCCCGGACTGACAGTGCTTGAAATCCAGCAGGCGGTCGACCTCACCTACCGACTTTACGATTATGGCCGGCCGCGTGAGCTGCACCTTGAAGAGGCGGCCGACGTCGTCGAGCCGCAAGCCTCACCAGCACCCGCTCGACACGATAGTCGGCGAAGAGAGCCGATTACTGGTCGATGGCCCGCATTTCGGTGTCGCCTGGTGCGTCGGCACACCGCCGGCACTGCCGGCTGATATGCGCGATATCCAACTACTGCCCATCGATGAGGAGGCTGCCGGGGTTAAGCCTGGCGAATGTGCGCTGATCGATGCGGACGTCGTTGGGAATTTGACAAGCGGGGGGACTTTCGTGCTCGCTTGGTCGACCGAACCAAGGAGCAGTTGATGGCCGAAGCCTATATTGTCGAAGCGCTGCGCACGGCGGGTGGGCGGCGCGGCGGGGCCTTGCGCGAATGGCATCCAGCAGACCTTGGTGCCGCCGTGCTCGATGCGCTGGTTGGGCGCAGTGGGATCGATCCGGCGGCGGTCGAGGATGTGATCGTCGGCTGCGTCAGTCAGGTTGGCGAGCAAAGCTTCCACATCGGCCGCAATATGGTGATGGCCTCCGATCTTCCCGACAGCGTTCCCGCGGTCAGCATCGACCGGCAGTGCGGCAGCTCGCAGCAAGCGCTGCACTTCGCTGCCCAGGCGGTGATGAGCGGAACCCAGGATGTGGTCATCGCGGCCGGTGTCGAAAGCATGACTCGCGTACCGATGGGGACGCCGGTGATCCTGCCGATGCAGGCGGGGATTGGTACCGGCCCCTGGCCCAAGTCGATCAAGGACCGTTACGGCGTCAACGAGTTCAGCCAGTTCACCGGCGCCGAAATGATGGCGCAAATTTATGGCTTCACCCGTGATGAGCTCGACGCCTTTGCGCTGTCGAGTCACCGCAAGGCGGCGGCAGCCATGGACAATGGGGCATTCGAGCGGGAGATCGTCGTACTCGACGGCGTCGACAAGGAGGGCAGGACGCGCCACCACGACCGCGACGAGGGCATCCGCGCCGACGCCAGCCTCGAAGGCCTGGCCGAGCTCAAGACGATCACCGCCGACGGCATGATCACCGCAGGCAATGCCAGCCAGGTCTGTGACGGCGCATCGGGCGTGTTGGTCGTCAGCGAGCAGGCGCTTCAGCTGCACGGATTAACGCCGATCGCCCGTATCGATAATCTGACCGTTACCGCCGGCGACCCTGTGATCATGCTCGAGGAGCCGATCCCAGCGACGCGCCGCGCGCTGCATCGTTCGGGCCGCAAGCTCGACGAGATCGATCTTTACGAGGTCAACGAGGCGTTCGCGCCGGTGCCGCTCGCTTGGCTCAAGGAGATTGGTGCCGATCCGGACAATTTGAACGTCAACGGCGGCGCGATCGCGCTCGGTCACCCGCTGGGCGCCAGCGGAACCAAACTGATGGCAACGCTGGTCCATGCGCTCCGTGCGCGGGGCAAGCGCTTTGGCCTTCAGACGATGTGCGAAGGCGGCGGCATCGCCAATGTGACGATCGTCGAGGCGCTCTGACACGTCAGTGAAAGTCGCGCGACCTGGGCAGGACGCGGACGTTTCGGGGATGGCCGTGGCGGGGATAGGCCTCATCGCCGGGTGGCGGTCCATCGGTAAGGCTGCCGAGCATCGCGCTGCGGTCGAACACGTGCCGCGCGATCAGGTGCATCACACCTTCCTTGCTGCGCTGCACCTCGCCTTCGACCTCCATCAGACGCGCGGCCATCACCGCCCGGCGGTAGCGTTCGAAATCCCGCGCCCACAGCAGCACGTTGGTGATGCCGGTTTCGTCCTCCAGCGTAATGAATAGCGCATTGCCCTTGCCTGGCCGCTGACGGATCAGCACCACGCCGGCGCAGCGAACGATCGAGCCGTTGCGCGCCTTGGTCGCCGCAGAGCAACTCAACACGCCATCGCGTTCGAATTGCTCGCGAAGGAACTGCATCGGATGACCTTTGAGCGATAGTCGGGTCACTTGGTAATCGGTAACGATCTCCTCAGGCAGCGGCATCGGAGGCAGCCTGGCGTCGGACTCCTCGCCGAGCTCCGCCGCTTCGGCTGCAGCGAACAGCGGCAACACGCCCTGCGGGGTTCTTCGCGCCTCCCACAGTGCCTCGCGCCGGTCGAGCCTGATCGAGCCGCAAGCATCGGCATCCCCAAGCAGTCTAAGCGCGCGCGACGGCAGCCCGGCGCGCTGGGCCAGCTGCTCGACATGGGTGAAGCCTGTACCGCGCGCCGTAACCAGCTTCGTCGCCCATTCCTCGCGGAATCCGTCGATCTGGCGGAAGCCCAAGCGGATCGCCAAGGCCCGATCATCCCCCCATTCGAGCAGATTATCATAGCCGCTGGCGTTGATATCGGCCCCGCGCACCTCGACCCCATGCTCGCGCGCGTCGCGGACCAGCTGGGCCGGCGCGTAAAAACCCATCGGCTGGGAGTTGAGCAGCGCGCAGGTGAACACCGCCGGGTAATGGCATTTCAGCCAGGCCGAGACATAGACCAGCTTGGCGAAGCTCTGGGCATGGCTTTCGGGGAAGCCATAGCTGCCGAACCCCTTGATCTGGTTGTAGCAACGCTCGGCGAAGTCACGGTCGTAACCACGGCGAACCATCCCCTCGACCATCTTCGCTTCATAGCGGTGGATCGTCCCGGCATTGCGGAAAGTGGCCATGGCCCGCCTGAGCCCATTGGCCTCATCCGGCGTGAAGCCCGCCGCGACAATCGCGATCTTCATCGCCTGCTCCTGGAACAAGGGCACGCCGAAGGTGCGGCCCAGCACGTCCTTGAGCTCGTCACTCGGATATTCGGGACCAGGGGAAGGAATTCAGCCTCCTCCTCGCCGTTGCGGCGGCGGAGGTAGGGATGAACCATGTCGCCCTCGATCGGGCCGGGGCGGACCAGCGCCACCTCGATCACCAGGTCGTAGAAACAGCGCGGTTTCAGGCGCGGAAGCATGTTGATCTGCGCCCTGCTTTCGACCTGGAACACGCCGATGCTGTCGCCCTTGCACAGCATGTCGTAGACCGCCGGGTCCTCGGCCGGGACCGTGTCGAGCTGCCAGTCGCCGAGCCCGTGCAGCCGCATCAGGTCGAAGCTCTTGCGGATGCAGGTCAACATTCCGAGCGCCAGCACATCGACCTTCATCAGGCCGAGCGCATCGATGTCGTCCTTGTCCCATTCGATGAAGGTGCGGTCCTGCATCGCGGCATTGTGGATCGGGACGATCTCATCGAGCCGCCCTTCGGTCAGCACATAGCCGCCGACATGCTGCGACAGATGGCGCGGGAAGCGTAGCAGCCGGTCGACCAGCGCCTTCATCCGCGCGATCTCGGGATTGGCGAGGGTCAGGCCGGCCTCGGCGAAGCGCTGATCCTCCAAGTCGTTCTCGAAGCTGCCCCAGGTGGTGTTGGCGAGCTTTGCGGTGACATCCTCCGACAAGCCAAGCGCCTTGCCGACTTCACGCACCGTGCTGCGGGATCGATAATGAATCACGGTCGCGGCGATCCCCGCACGCTCGCGGCCATAGCGGCGATAGATATACTGCATCACCTCCTCGCGCCGCTCATGCTCGAAATCGACGTCGATGTCGGGCGGCTCGCGACGCTCCTCGGACAGGAAGCGGGTGAAGAGGAGGTTGTTTTCGACCGGGTCGATCGCGGTGATTCCGAGCAAATAGCAGACCAGTGAATTGGCCGCCGAGCCGCGCCCCTGGCAGAGGATCGGCGGGTCCTGTGCTCGCGCGAAGCGGACGATGTCGTGAACCGTGAGGAAATAGTTGGCGTACCGGCACTTGCGGATGAGGCCGAATTCCTCGTCCAATACACGCTGCCATTGGGGCGGGATGCCTTCGGGAAAGCGTCGGTTGGCCTCCTCCCCCACCAGATGCTCGAGCCAGCGCTGCGGCGTCCACCCGGCGGGCACCGGCTCATGCGGATATTCGTAGCGCAACTGGTCGAGCGAGAAGCCGATGCGGTCGAGGAAGCGCAGGCTCTCCTCGACTGCCTCCGAACAGTCACGGAACAGCCGCGCCATTTCGGCAGGCGGCTTCAAATGCCGCTCGGCATTGGCCGCCAGCAGCCGACCGGCACTCTGGATCGTCACACCCTCGCGGATACAGGTGACGATATCGTGCAGCGGTCGGTCGGCAGGCGAGGCATGGAGCGCATCGTTGGTGGCGAGCAGCGGCACGCCGGTGCGTTCCGCCAGCCGCCCGAGCATGGCCAGGCGTCGGCGGTCGCTTCCTGCGCGCGGCATCGAAGCGCCGAGCCACACCGTTCCCGGCCGGGCTTCGGCCAGCCGGCGCAGCAGAAATTCCTGGGAATCGTCTCCCATTGCGATCAGCAGCAGGTCGTCGGCATGCTCCAGCAGATCGGCGAAATGGAGGATGCAGTCGCCCTTCTGCGCTCGGCGGTTGCCGACGGTCAGCAACCGCGTCAGCCGACCCCAGCCGCGGCGTGTCGCCGGATAGGCGATGATGTCCGGAGTTGCATCGGCGAACACCAGCCGCGCACCGACGATGAGCTTGAAGTCGATCTCCTCGAGCGCCGCCTTGGCCTGTTCGCACGCCTCGTTGAGCGCGACCCAGGCGCGGACCACTCCGGCGACGCTGTTGCGGTCGGCAATGCCGATCCCCGCCATACCCAGCTCAAGCGCCCGACCGACCATGTCCGATGGGTGTGAGGCTCCACGCAAAAAGCTGTAATTGGTCGCGGCGACCAGTTCGGCGAACCCGCTCATGCGAATAGCCCGTGCATATACCATAGGGGATCGGGCTTTTCCTCGTAGAGCCCGTGGCGGAAGATCCAGAAGCGGCGGCCGCGCGCATCCTCAACCCGATAATAATCGCGAGAGAGGCCGGGCCTGTCGACCGCGCCGTCGCGCCGCTTCCACCATTCGGCTGCGATCCGCTCCGGACCCTCGAACCGGCGCACCTCATGGAAAACACGGCGCCAGCGGAACCGATGGGGCGGACCGTCGGGCACCTCGGCGATCACCTCGATCGGCTGCGGAGGGTCGAACAGGTGCAGCGGGCGAAGCGGCGGCTCACCCGGAGGGGAGACGGGCCAAGCCGCAGCGGGAGCTTCCGCTTCCACCGCCGGCAAGGCAAGTTGCATCTGCTCGGGGATATGAGTGTCGACCGGCACCAGCCGGCGAATCCGCTCGCGCCCAAGCCTCGTGGTCAGCCGGTCGATCAGCGCAGCGACCTCGGCGTCCCTCGCGGCTCCACCCTCCAGCTTCAACTGAGCGGCGGCGAGCGGCTCGACGACCGGGACCGAAAGACGGATGAGGTCGAAGCCGAAACCGGGGTCGATCGGGTCGCTCAACCCCTCGATCCGCTCGTCGAACAGGCGGATCACCAGCCTGGGATCGCGGGTCGGCTGACTGGTCTCGATAGCCAGCGGGCGCACTAGCCCGTCACTTCTGAAGAAGGCCGCCTCGAACCGCCGTCCGCCGGCCCTGACCTGCTCCAGTTGGCGCACCGCCTCGGCAGCGAGCCCGCGCAGCACCTCAAGCGCATATTCGGTCCGGGCAACCGGCTCGGCGAACCGGCGCTCTGCGCGGATGGGCGCGGACGGAATGCGTGGTGTAATCGGCCGGTCCACCTCGCCGAGCAAATGGCGCAATGCCTCGACCGCCTCCCGCCCAAAGCGCGCTGCGATCGCCGCCATCGGCCGCACTGCCAAGTCGCCCACGGTCTTGAGTCCCGCGCGAAGCAGCCCCTGTGTCGCTTCCGGCGCAAGCTCCAATGCCGCCACCGGCAGCTGCCGGATTTCTGCCGTTCGATAACGGGCCAAGGCATGAGCCGCGAAAGGCGTGCCGGCGAAGGCATGACGCAACGACATGCCGAGCTTGGCCATGCGTCTCTCGGCATCCCCAGCGAGCCTCTTCTCGCCGCCGAACAAATGGGTGCATCCGGTGATGTCCAGGATCATGCCGTCCGGCGGATCGACCGCGACCATCGGCGAATAGCGGATACACCCATCGGCAATCCGTTCGAGCCATGCCAGATCGGCCGGTTCATCATGATCGAAGACGATCAAATCCGGCACCCGGGCCCGCGCATCGGCCAACGTCATGCCGGCTTCGAGGCCCAGGGAGCGCGCTGCCTGGTCGACCGTCGTCAGCCGCAGCGCGCCCTTCACTTTCTCGGTGAAAGCGAGCGGAGAGGCGGGCTCAGGCGCTGAGGCGCAGTTCCGCCGCAGCCGGTCGGCGGGAAGGTAGGGGAACCACAGCGCCAGGTAGCGCCGGTTCGCGGAAGACAAGTTGGTCACGATCCCACTCCAGGCGCCAGCGCATGCCCGAAGGCCCTGCGCGCCGGCGCAGCAATATGATTTCCAGTTGCGGCGGACCGGGCGCATTGGCATCGAGCGCCCGGCTCGGCGCGGCGTTCACCGCCCAGCGGGTGTCGGCGGCGCTTGGGCTTGGCTCCGCCTCCAGTCGCAGCATGAACAGGGTTACGCCCGACTGCTCGGCGGCCAGCGCCAGCCGCCGGCTGGCGGTAAGGTCGAGTGCCGGGCATTTCCCCCAGCATTCGACGATCAGTGCCCCCAGCCCCGCACAGCGCGCGGCATCCGCCGCGCCACGCAGCAGGGCCTTGGGATCGGGAGCGAGCCCCAGCAGCAGTCCGGCCGGATCACCGCCCAGCTCGGCGAGACCCGGTGCATGGAGCTGCCCGCCGCGACGTTCAGCCTCGTCGCTCTTGAGCCACAGGATCGGCCTATTTTCTGCCACCTTGAGCGCCAGCATGGCGGCGAAACCCGCCGCGCTGGCCAAATCATCATTCTCGGCGGCGAACAGCTCATGCACCCGCCCGCGCGTCAGCCCGCCGCCCAAGGCGGCGTCGAGCGCCTCATGGCCGGTGGCGAAGCGCACCGCGTCGGATGGCCTCTTGCCACCGGCAATCCAGGCAAGTTGCCGCCTGAGCATGGCATGATGATCAACCAACTCGCGCATTATTTGTTCCTGATATGTTCTCAATTGCTCTTCGCTCATCGGCGAGTCAAGCGGATGAAAATACAGGGGAATAGCGAACGCCCACAGCGACCGAGGCACAGGTCGTCATGCTCGGCGTTTAATTTCGGGACACCGGAACCCTATTCACGCTGAAGTTTTTTATCATTGGGGGGAGCTGCGTATTATCCTTGCTCCCGGCTTGTGAGTGAGGTGCGCAGTGAACAGGCAGAGCCCAAGGTCCGAATTCGGCGTCACCCGTCGCGAGTTGATCGCAGCGCTTCAGAAACTGCGTCGAGGGGACTTCTCGGTCCGTCTGTCGGAAGACGGCACCGACAACGAAATCGCCATCCTGTTCAATGAGGTGGTCGGGCTAAATCAGCAAATCACCGACGAATTCGAACTTCTCTCAAAGATCGTCGGCAAGGAAGGCAAGATCGGCCACCGCGCCAAGGTCCGCGGCGCGACCGGCGGCTGGGACACCAAGCTGCGCGCGGTAAACGAGCTGATCGACGACATGGTTCAGCCGACGACAGAGGTGGCGCGCGTCATCGGCGCGGTCGCGAAGGGCGACCTGTCGCAGTCGATGTCGGTCGAAATCGACGGCCGTCCGCTGCGCGGCGAATTCCTGCGCATCGGCAAGGTGGTCAACACCATGGTCGAGCAGCTCGCCTCCTTCGCTTCCGAAGTCACCCGCGTCGCGCGCGAGGTCGGCACCGAGGGCAAGCTCGGCGGTCAGGCCAATGTGAAGGGTGTGGCCGGCACCTGGAAAGACTTGACCGACAACGTCAACCTGATGGCCGCCAACCTCACCGGCCAGGTCCGCAACATCGCCGAAGTGACGACGGCGGTGGCGCTCGGCGACCTTTCGAAGAAAATCACGGTCGACGTGAAGGGCGAGATTCTCGAGCTCAAGAACACCATCAACACCATGGTCGATCAGCTCAATTCGTTCGCATCGGAAGTGACCCGCGTGGCCCGCGAGGTCGGCACCGAGGGCAAGCTCGGCGGCCAGGCCCGGGTCGAAGGCGTCGCCGGCACGTGGCGCGGGTTGACGGAGAATGTGAACTTCATGGCCGCCAACCTCACCGGCCAGGTCCGCAACATCGCCGAAGTGACGACCGCCGTCGCGTCCGGCGATTTGTCGAAGAAGATCACCGTCGACGTGAAGGGCGAAATCCTCGAGCTCAAGAATACTATCAACGTGATGGTCGATCAGCTGAACGGCTTCGCGTCGGAAGTCACCCGCGTTGCTCGCGAGGTCGGCACCGAGGGCAAGCTCGGCGGCCAGGCCCAGGTGCCCGGGGTCGCGGGCACGTGGAAGGATCTCACCGACAACGTCAATCTGATGGCCGACAATCTGACCGGACAGGTCCGCAACATCGCCGAAGTGACAACCGCGGTCGCGTCCGGCGATTTGTCGAAGAAGATCACGGTCGACGTGAAAGGCGAGATCCTCGAACTCAAGAATACGATCAACGTGATGGTCGATCAGCTGAACGGCTTCGCATCCGAGGTGACCCGCGTGGCCCGCGAGGTCGGCACGGAGGGCAAGCTCGGTGGCCAGGCCCAGGTGCCGGGCGTGGCCGGGACCTGGGCCGATCTTACCGACAATGTGAATCTGATGGCGGCCAACCTGACTGGCCAGGTCCGAAACATCGCCGAGGTCACCACCGCTGTCGCGCGAGGCGATCTTTCGAAGAAGATCACCGTCGACGTGAAGGGCGAAATCCTCGAGCTCAAGGACACCATCAACGTGATGGTCGATCAGCTCAATTCCTTCGCATCGGAAGTGACCCGCGTGGCCCGCGAGGTCGGCACTGAGGGACGCTTGGGCGGACAGGCACAGGTCGAAGGCGTCGGCGGCACCTGGAAGGATTTGACCGACAATGTGAACGCAATGGCGGGCAATTTGACCGGCCAGGTCCGCAACATCGCCGAGGTTACCACCGCCGTGGCGCGCGGCGACCTTTCCAAGAAAATCACGGTCGAGGTGAAGGGCGAAATCCTCGAACTCAAGGACACCATCAACGTGATGGTCGACCAGCTCAACAGCTTCGCCTCCGAAGTGACTCGCGTCGCCCGCGAAGTCGGCACCGAAGGCCGGCTCGGCGGCCAGGCGCTCGTGGAGGGCGTCGGCGGCACGTGGAACGATCTGACCGTCAACGTGAACGCGATGGCCGCGAACCTCACCGGCCAAGTCCGCAACATCGCCGAAGTGACCACCGCGGTCGCCTCGGGTGACTTGTCGAAGAAAATCACGGTCGACGTGAAGGGCGAAATCCTCGAGCTCAAGAACACCATCAATACGATGGTCGATCAGCTCAACAGCTTCGCGTCCGAAGTCACTCGCGTCGCCCGCGAAGTCGGCACCGAGGGAAAGCTGGGCGGCCAGGCGCAGGTGCGTGGCGTCGCCGGCACCTGGAAGGATCTGACCGACAACGTCAATCTGATGGCCGACAATCTGACCGGCCAGGTCCGCAACATCGCCGACGTGACAACGGCCGTTGCCCGCGGCGACTTGTCGAAGAAGATCACGGTCGACGTGAAGGGCGAGATCCTCGCGCTCAAGAATACGATAAATACGATGGTCGACCAGCTCAACGGCTTCGCGTCGGAGGTGACCCGTGTCGCGCGTGAGGTCGGCACCGAGGGCAAGCTTGGCGGCCAGGCCCAGGTTCCGGGAGTCGGCGGGACGTGGAAGGACCTGACCGACAACGTCAATCTGATGGCGACCAACCTTACCAACCAGGTGCGCGGAATTGCCGACGTCGTGACCGCGGTCGCGCAGGGCAATTTGAAGCGCAAGCTGACGTTCGATGCAAAGGGCGAGATCGCCGCGCTGGCCGAGACAATCAACGGGATGATCGAGACGCTGTCGACCTTCGGCGATCAGGTCACCAACATGGCCCGCGAGGTCGGCGTCGAGGGCAAGCTCGGCGGACAGGCGCGCGTTCCCGGCGCCGCGGGCCTGTGGCGCGACCTTACCGACAACGTCAACCAGCTCGCCGCCAACCTGACCAACCAGGTCCGCTCGATTGCCGAGGTGGCCACTGCCGTTACCAAGGGCGACCTCACGCGGTCGATTGCGGTCGAGGCGTCGGGCGAAATGGCCGCGCTCAAGGACAATATCAACGAGATGATCCGCAACCTGAAGGATCAGACGCTGAAGAATGCCGAACAGGATTGGCTCAAGACCAACCTCGCCCGCTTCAGCCGGATGCTTCAGGGAGAGCGCGATCTCGCTACTATCTCCAACCTCATCATGTCGGAGCTCGCACCGCTGGTGAACGCCCAGTATGGCGTTTTCTACGTCACCAACCGCGGAGAGGAGGAGACCAAGCTCGAGTTGGTTGCAAGCTATGGCGCCGAGGGCCACGAACAGCTCAAGCAGCGGTTCGATCTTCGCGAAGGCCTGATCGGCCAGGCCGCCGCGGACAAGCGTCCGATCCGCCTCAATGAGGTCCCGGGCGATTTCATCCAGATTGGCTCAGGCCTCGGAAAGGCCGCGCCGGTCAACATCAACATCCTCCCCGCCCTGTTCGAGGATGAGGTCAAGGCGGTGATCGAGCTGGCCTCGTTCGAGGAGTTCAACGAGACCCACCACAGCTTCCTGAACCAGCTGATGGAAACCGTCGGCATCGTGCTCAACACGATTGCCGCGACGATGCGCACCGAAGGCTTGCTCGCCCAGTCGCAGCTCCTGACGCAGGAGCTTCAGGCGCGCCAGACCGAACTAACCACCAAGCAGGAAGAGCTACACAACACCAACGAGGAGTTGCAGGAAAAGGCCCAGCTGCTCGAGAATGAGAAGCGCCAGGTCGAGGCCAAGAATTTCGAGATCGACATGGCCCGCCGAGCGGTCGAGGAGAAGGCCGAGCAGCTGGCGCTTACGTCAAAGTACAAGTCTGAGTTCCTCGCCAACATGAGTCACGAATTGCGGACTCCGCTCAACTCCCTGCTGATCCTGTCCAAGCTGCTGGCCGACAACCAGCAAGGCAATTTGAACGAGAAGCAGACCGAGTTCGCCCGCACCATCCATAGCGCCGGCACCGACCTGCTCAATCTCATCAACGACATCCTCGACTTGTCGAAGATCGAGTCCGGCACCGTCTCGATCGAGATCGGCGACATGCCGCTTGCCGGTCTCAAGCAGCATATGGAGCGGACTTTCCGCCAGTTGGCCTCAGAGAAGGGGCTAGCCTTCAAGGTCGAGTTCGACGAGTCCTTGCCGGCGACCATCCGCACCGACGAGAAGCGGCTCCAGCAAGTGGTGCTGAACCTCTTGTCCAACGCGTTCAAATTCACCGCTCAGGGCGGCGTTACGCTGGCGGTCCGGACCGCAACCGAGGGCTGGAGCCCAACCCATCCGATCCTTCGCGAAGTCGACCAGGCGATCGAGATTTCAGTCAGCGACACCGGCATCGGCATTCCGCAGGACAAGCAGAAGCTGATCTTCGAGGCATTCCAGCAGGCCGATGGCACCACCAGCCGCAAATATGGCGGCACCGGCCTGGGCCTGTCGATCAGCCGCGAGATCGCCCGGCTTCTGGGTGGTGAGCTGCAAGTCCGGTCGGTGCCCGGCCAGGGTTCGACCTTCACCCTCTACGTCCCGCCCCAATCCTTCGGCGGGCCCCTGGCGATACCGGCAATGCCTGTGGACGGCGTCGCCGCTGAGCCGCCGACATTCATTAGCTATGCCCCGCCGGACGATCGCGATGACCTAAATGGCCAACCGTTCGTGCTGATCGTTGAGGACGATCCGACCTTCGCCAGCATCCTGCTCGAAATGGCCCATGAGCAGGGGTTGAAAGGCGTTATTTCGTCGGCGGGCTCGGGCACTGTCTCGATGGTCCGAAAGCTGCGGCCGAGCGCGGTCACGTTGGACCTTGGCCTGTCGGACATCGACGGCTTCGTGCTTCTCGACCTGCTCCGCCACGATCCCGACACGGCTGACATTCCAGTCCACGTCATCTCAGGCGCCGAGCAGGCCGCCCATGCCTTGACGCTGGGCGCGGCTGAGGTCACCGAAAAGCCGGCCGACCGCGAGGAGCTCGGCGCGCTGTTCATTTCGATCGCCGAAGCGGCCCGCTCGATGCGCAAGAAGGGCAAGCCACCGGCACGCCGCGCCGCTCGAAAGTTCAGGCGCGAAGCGATCCCGGAGCTGGCCGGAAGCCGCATTCTGATCATCGACGACGACATCCGCAACATCTACTCGCTGACCAGCGTACTGGAAGCGCACGACGTCGAAGTGCTCCACGCCGAGCGCGGCGCAGAAGGCATTGCCATCCTCCAGGCGTCTCCCGACATTGATGTGGCCCTGGTCGACATCATGATGCCGGATATGGACGGTTATGAGACCATGCGGCGGGTTCGGCAGACGGCGGGAATTTCCGACATCCCGCTGATCGCGGTGACCGCCAAGGCGATGAAGGGCGACCGGCAGAAATGCCTCGATGCCGGTGCCTCCGACTATATCGCCAAGCCGGTCGACATCGATTTGCTGCTGGCGCTGATGAGGGTGTGGATCGGGCGCGCCAGAAGCGCCCCCAGTTCCGCCAAATCCAAACGCTCGTCAAAGGCGGCCTGATGGCGATGAACGAGGAGCGGACAGTTCGACCGATCAAGCCGGCCCGCAGGCGGTCCCAGCAGGCGCGGATCCTCCTGGTCGACGACGACGAACGCAACCTGATGGCGCTGACGGAGGTGCTCAAGGATTTGGCGCAAGTGGTCACCGCCACTTCGGGCCGCGAGGCGCTCCGCCACCTGCTAAAGGGTGAATTCGCGGTCATCCTGCTCGACGTGTTCATGCCCGAACTGGATGGCTACGAAACCGCCAGCCTGATCCGCGAACGTGAACAGACCGCCCGAATCCCCATCATCTTCCTGTCGGCGGTCAACAAGGAAACCGAACATCTGATGCGCGGCTACGCGATGGGCGCGGTCGATTATGTGTTCAAACCGGTCGACCCGATGATCCTGAAGTCGAAGGTCGGTGTGTTCGTCGATCTCTATAACATGCGGATCCAGGTCGAAGAAACCAGCCGCGCCGAGCAGCAGCTTCGCGACGCGAATTATCAGGCCGAGCTTGATCGGCTGCAAATCGCCCGCGAGCTCCAGGCAACCCGCGAGCGGGAGGCGGCGATCATCCAGTCGCTTCCAATGCTGCTCTATATGGAGCCGCTTGCGGCGGAACCGCGGAGACCGGATTTCATCAGCGGCGACATGCCGACGATGACCGGTTTCACCTTCGATCAAGTACAAACCGACCCCTTCCTGTGGGAGCAGCGGCTCCATCCGGACGACCGCGACAGGGTGCTGGCAGCGCTTCGCGCCCGTCAATCAACCGGTCGATTTCTCGATCGAGTATCGATGGCAATGCGCCGACGGCGGCTACAAGCACTTCCTTGACCAGGCAGTACTGGTGAAGGACGCCGACGACGGTACCACCGAATTTGCCGGGACCCTGACCGACGTGACTGAGCAGAAGTCGCTCGAAAGCCGGCTGATCCAGGCGCAGAAAATGGATGCGATCGGCCAGCTCACCGGCGGGATCGCCCATGATTTCAACAATCTCCTGTCCGCGGTGCTCGGCGGGCTCCATCTGCTCGAACGCCGCCTCTCGCTCGAGCCCCGTGAGCTGCTGATCATGAAGCAGATGCGCCACGCCGCCGAGCAGGGCGCCGAGCTGGTCCGTCGGATGATGGCCTTTGCCCGAAAGCAGGATCTGACCCCCGCCAGTGTCGATCCCAATTCCCTGTGCAAGTCGGTCGCCGGGCTGGTCGAGCATACGCTCGGTGGAACGGTCGGCATTGATTGGAACTGCTCCGGCGAGATGCAGAATCTTTTTGTCGACAAGTCGCAGCTCGAGCTGGCGCTGGTGAACCTGATCCTCAACGCACGCGACGCGATGCCCAGGGGCGGCCGGATCGAGGTCGACATTGACGGGTTCGACGCAGCTGACGGTGTCAGCCAGCTCGACCTGCCGCCGGGCCATTATGTCCGAATCCGGGTGAAGGATCAGGGCGAAGGAATTCCGGGCGACATCGTCAACCGCATTACCGAGCCCTTCTTCACCACCAAGGAGGCCGGCAAGGGAACCGGCCTCGGCCTGTCGATGGTAACCGGCTTTGCTCAGCAATCGGGCGGTAAGCTCAGGATTGACAGCACGCCCGGGGAAGGCGCGACGTTCGAGCTTTTCCTCCCTTCGACCGCGCTTCCGGCGCCCGAAACCGAAATCGCCAGGGGCGCCCAGCCCAGGCCGCTCGAATCATCGAAGGCCGTGTTGCTGGTCGACGACGACGAGGCAGTGCGAACCGTGCTTGGCGAGCAGCTCCGCGAAATGGGATTCAGCGTCGAGGAGGTCGGCGACGGCTGCAGCGCCCTCGAGCGGCTCAAGGGCAATGGTGGCTATGACGTGTTGCTAACAGATTTCGCGATGCCCGGAATGAACGGCCTCGACATGATCCGCTCTGCGGTCAGGCATCGGCCGACGATCAATGCCTTGTTGATGACCGGATATGCCGACGAGGATGCCGTCGCCGACGCGCGCGGCAACGTTCCGGTAATCCGCAAGCCGATCGACCTTGAAGAACTGATGCGGCGGATCGCCTAAAGGCTCCAGTAGCTGATGTCTTCGCGTAGCAGCTCCGGCACGACGCGCGACTTCACGTCCACGAATATTCCATTGGGCCCGAGCATTCGGCTGAAATCTCCGGCGTCCAGCTCCGCATAAGGCGAATGGGGGACGGCAAGCACCAGGGCATGGAGTTGCTGAAAGTCGTCCATTGAGGACAAGCGGATCCCATATTCTCCGCTAACATCGTCGGGATCCGCCATCGGGTCGTGAACTAGCGGTTTCAGGCCGAACGAGGCCAGCTCGTCGTAGATGCCGACCACTTTCGAATTACGAATGTCGGGCACATTTTCCTTGAAGGTGAATCCCAGGATTCCGACTCTTAGTTCCTTGAGCGGAAGGTCGTGCCGCGACAGCATTTTGATCAGCCTTTGCGCGACATAGGTTCCCATGCTGTCGTTGACCCTCCGGCCCGACAGGATGACCTCGGGGTGATAGCCAAGCTGCTGGGCCTTGGCGGTCAGATAATAGGGGTCGACGCCAATGCAGTGGCCTCCGACCAGCCCCGGGTGGAAATTCAGGAAATTCCATTTGGTGCCGGCAGCGGCGAGCACGTCGCGAGATCGGATTCCAACCAGGTCGCAAATCTTTGAAACTTCGTTCATCAGCGCAATGTTCACATCGCGCTGGGTGTTCTCCAAAACCTTGGCTGCCTCGGCGACCTTGATCGAAGGCGCCTGGTGAATGCCCGCTTCGACGACGGCGCCATAAATGGCCGTCAGGCGATCCAGGGTGTCGGCATCCTGTCCGGCGACGATTTTGACAATCTTCTCTAACGGATGCTCCTGGTCACCCGGATTGATCCGCTCCGGGCTGTAGCCGAGGGTGAAGTCAGTGCCGCACGCAAGGCCCGATGCCTTTTCCAGCGCCGGGCCGCATATTTCTTCGGTTGCGCCCGGGTAGACGGTGCTTTCGAACACGACGATTGCTCCAGGCGACAAAGCCGGTCCGACAAGCTCGCAGGCCTTGAACATCGCTTTGAAATCAGGACGGTTGGCTTCGTCGATAGGCGTCGGCACGGTAACAATGTAAATCGTCCTGCCGGCCAGCACCGCTGCATCCGCCGTGACCTTGAGCGAGCTGCTCTGCAATTCCGACGGCAGCACTTCGTTGGTGCTGTCAATGCCCTTGCCCAGCTGTTCGATACGCTTGGGACTGATGTCGAAACCGACGACATCGAACCTTCTGGAAAGCGCGATCGCGAGCGGAAGCCCGACATAGCCCAACCCGATGACCGCGATACTGTCGTTACTCATGGGCAAAATTTTACCTCAACAATGTCTTAATGCGGTTACGCCCGATGCGTCTCTTGATGCAGCCATTCCCGGAAAGTGGCTATTTTTCGTTCCCTCGCACGTTCTGCCTTAAGCACAAGCCAGAACGAAAAGCGGCTTCTGACGGTGATAGGGAACGGCCGCACGAGATTGCCGGCGTCCACATCCTCATCGATCAATGGTGTCAACCCAAGCGCGATTCCCTGGCCCCGCTGGGCGGCCGTCAGTGCGAGGTGAAGGCTTTCGAAGCGTGGCCCGCTCTTTGGCACGCGGCCTTTGACATTGGCTGCTTCAAACCAGGATTCCCAGGTCGGCAGACCCGGCGCGATCTCTGCTATCTCATCGTAGAGGAGCGGCAGGCCCAGTAGCCCAACTGGATGCACTAGAGCCGCAGCATGTTTCTCGGCAAACTGCGGGCTACACACCGGAGTGGCGCTTGCCGGTGCAATCATCTCGCATAAAAGACCGGAATAATCGCCACTTCCATAGCGAATACCAACATCGGCTTCGTCGCGATCGAGTGTGATGAGCTTGTCCTCCCCAGCGACCCGTATCGCGTACTCGGGATTTGCCGACGTAAACCTGCCCAGGCGGGGAGCCAGCCATTCGCTTGCGAATGATGGCATTGCACTAACCCGCAGCAGGGCATTTTCCGAACCGATGGTTTGTGCCAGCAGATGCTCCATTCTGGAGAAGAGCTTGCTGAGGCCGGGTGACAGCCTGGCGCCGGCCTCCGACAGCTTGACCGAGCGGTGACCGCGCACGAACAAGGGCCGTCCCATAACCTCCTCGAGCCTGCGGACCTGCAGGCTGATCGCGGCCGGAGTGACGCCTAGCTCAGCGGCCGCCGCGTTAAAGCTTCCCAGTCGCGCGGCCGCCTCGAAGCTGCGCAACGCATTGAGCGGCATCGGCCGTTTGTGGGGGGAGGCTTCTTGCATAAGAAATACTTATGCGTAGGTCAGAACTTGTCGTTTGTGAAGGAGAGTCGGGGCACCTAGTTCACGCTGTGTGAACAGCCATCCACAATTGGCGACCGCTTCAAAAGCGGCCGGTGCCGCTGCGGATGATCCTGAATGGCCGTGGCCGGCCTTGCGAGCACCCTGGCGTCGACGGAACCGAGACGATCGATGATATCGGGCGAGGAGCAGCCGGAACAGCCTGACTGGCAGGAAATTATTTCACCTGGCGGAGCCTGCCCGATCAAATCCTTTCTTGGGGTTCAGCCGCCCCCCGGTCAATCCGATGCTTTGGCCCGGGCGCTGCCTGACCTATTCGAACTCATGCGGCTGGTTCGAAACGCCGATCCGCAATGAGCATCAGGCGCTGCCTAACAGCCATAACCGACTGGAACCCTACACTTCGTGCGCTGCGGTTGCCTGATGCCGACGAGCCGATCGCCCCTCAGGGTTGCCTGACGGGTCTGGCGATCAGCATCAAGGACATCATTGATGTTCAGGGCTGGACAATAACCTGCAATCACCGGCCGTTTGAAAATCGACGGTGCACAGAAGATGCGGATGTCGTGGCCATGCTCCGTAAGGCCGGGGCGCATTTTGTGGGCGCCTCCACTACCCTTGAGTTCGCATATGGAGGATTTACCGGGCAGGGCATTTATGAGCCTGCTCGCAATCCGTGGTCGCTGGATGTGTCTCCCGGCGGCTCGAGTGCCGGAGCTGGCGCCGCCGTGGCGGCCGGCATGTGTCACGCGGCGATTGCGACCGATACGTCCGGCTCCGTTCGGGGCCCCGCAGCATATTGTGGCGTTCTGGGACTGAAACCGGGTCACGGATCAGTTTCGGTCGGGGGAATCCATCCGCTGGCGGAATCCCTGGACACGATCGGCGTTCTGGCCCGTGATGTGGAAGTGCTGGGTCGCGTCGCGGGCGTGATCCTCGAGCGCGATTTCTCATCTGCCCCGGTACAGCCGCGCAGAATTGGCTGGCTGGCGGGTTTTGATGCCGCTGCAGGAGTGCATCCGTCGGTGTCGGCGGCGGTGACGCAGGCACTGGATGACTTCCGGACCGGCGGCAGCGAGGTCGTGACGCTTGAACCGAAACATCAGCTTGCAACCTATCACGCGGCTTGCATCGTTTCTCTCCTTCATGAAGCCTTCCGAATTCACGGATATCGCCTTCGCGCCGAAGCCTCTGGGTATGATCCCCGTACGTGGTCAAGGCTTGCACTGGGGGCTTTCGTCTCAACTGACGTCTACGAAAGCGCGATGCGACTTCGTGAGGTGTTGAGACAGGAGATTGATGCCCTCTTTAAGGATGTCGACATACTGGTGACCGCCGGTGCCTCTGCCGCGCCGGCAAGTCCAGGCAAGGCTGCCCCGTTCGGCATGCTTCGTGAGCGCTTCATTGCATCTCCCTTCAGCGCCACTGGACATCCCGCGCTGGCCATGCCGATCGGTTTTGACAGGAATGGCCTGCCGCTTTCCATGCAGATCGTGGCCCCGTTCGGAGCCGAGGAAGTCCTGGTCCAGACTGCCGCCCTGCACGGCTTGCTGCGCCCCTGGCAGAACACCCGACCACCCTTGAAAAACAGGAGCCCCCACCATGTTGATCGTTAGCCGTGCGGCTGGATTTATCAGGCGAAGTATGTTGCTGGCAGCTCCATTGCTGGCCCTGATTTCTGCCTCGCCTGCGACCGCCGAGCATCTTCGCTACGGCTGGGAGAAAGTCGACGGTATCAACATCTTTTATCGTGAGGGCGGGCGCACGGATGCGCCGGTCATTGTATTTCTGCACGGCAATCCGTCGTCATCCCTCCAGTATGAGGAGGTAATGGAAAACCTCCTGGACACCCAGGACGTGCGCGTCGTGGCGCTTCGATTATCCCTCATTCGGCTATTCCGATGCTCCTTCGCGGGAAAGCTATCGATATACGTTCGAGAATATTGCCAGCACGGTCGGGCGTTTTCTCGAGGTCAGGGGCAAGGCTTGCTCTTGGCAACAGCCGCATCGAAGTGATCGACACGCCCGGCCATACCGCCCAGCATATTGCCTACTATCTGAGAGCGGACGGCATCGTCTTCGTGGGCGATGCGCTGTTCGCACTGGGCTGCGGCAGGATATTCGAAGGAACGGCAGAAGAAATGTGGGCCAGCCTGAGCCGGCTCGCCGAGTTGCCTCCGGAAACGCTGGTTTACTGTGCGCATGAATATACCGAGGCGAATGCGAGGTTTGCGCTTACTGTCGATGACAGCGCCCTCCTGGGGGACCGCGCGGAACAAATAGCCGAGCAGCGCCGGGCCGGGCATGCCACGATTCCGACCTCGATTGGGCTGGAAATCCAGACCAACCCTTTCCTGCGGGCGCCGCGCCTCAGGCCCCACCTGAGTGAAGTCGATGCGTTCGCCGAAATCAGGGCGGCAAAAGATCGGTTCAATGGGTAACCTGGGCCAAATCCGTCCAAATCGCATTCGAACATGCTGGGACAGCGGTCGCACTGCTATCGTTGGCTGGTTGAACTCTCCCTCTCTCCTCGCGGCCGAGGTTCTTGCCTGCAGCGGGGTTGACGGTATCGTGATCGACCTTCAGCACGGCTGCGCTGAATTCCGATGCGATTGCACCGATCATGGCGGCGATTGAGGCGCACGGTGTCGAGCCAATTGTTCGTCCACTGAGCAACGAGGGCGCGACCATTGGAAAGCTGCTCGATCTGGGCGCCTACGGTATAATCGCCCCGATGATCAACAGCGCTCCGGCGGCGACCGATTTCGCGCGGGCCATCCACTACCCGCCAATGGGCACTCGCTCCTTCGGGCCCCGTCGGCCCCTCCTGCGCTTTGGAACCAACTATTTTTCTTTTGCCGCCTCCACTATCGTGACATTTGCGATGATCGAGACGCGTCCTGCCCTAGAATGCCTGAACGAAATACTCGCGATCGACGGCTTGGACGGAGTATTTGTGGGTCCGGCGGATCTCACTTTAAGTCTGGGCTTTAATCCAGTGACGGAAAGCTCCTGCGACCTTGTAAACGAGGCCATTGAGCATATTCGGCGCACGTCACAGCATTCCGGGAAACGCACGGGTATTTTCTGTTCGTCGACAGCCATCGCCAAGCAGCGGATGATGGAGGGGTTCGATCTTGTAACATTGACCCCTGATCTGGGGATGATCTCTTCCGCCTCAATTGATGCCATGGCTACTCTTCGCAGCTGACAAAACAATCGACCGTAAACTAATCTATCGGCAATCCGTTGTAATGCGCGCCTAGAGTTTCACACGCCGACCTATTACCAAAGGTTCGCATTTAGAATTCGAAAGCGACCTCACGTCCGGACATGCTTACGTTGATGAGGCAATTTTGCCGAATTCGAGGAGCATAACGATGACGTTTCTTGCGTTCCTTTCAATCCTGCTCGGATCGAGCAGCCTGACTTCAGCGGAATGCACCAACGGGTTCGAAGTGGGCTCGTGTCCGGTGAAGGACGGCCAAACCTGGTGACCCTTGCAAATCGAGCGCGCTCGGCACGTCTGAGCGCGCTCTCATTTACACCTCCACTCCCTCTCGCCTGCCAACCCATGCACATCCTCGGCAGATGTTGGGGCCCAGGCCTCCGAATAAGCGGAGCTCCGGCGATCACGCCGTCCGGCGGGTAGAACCCGAGATTCCTGCAGAAGCCTAAGTCAGCCTGCTGCTGGGGAATATGATTCCAAAATAAGCGCACCTTGCTTCTGACCCCGCTGAATATAGCGAGGAGACTGGGCGCCCTTCATCCAGGGGTCAGGCCTTCGGGCGATTAGACTGTGCTGCTCTTGGCGGCGCATTTGGCGAGCCAGTCGTTCGACCTTGTCTTTGCCTTCGTTCCGGCCTGACTTGCCGGGCTCGGACGCAGATCAACGGGGTGAATTTCAATCATTGGAATCCCGAGTAGCAGGGCCAATCCTGACAAGAGGATCAAGATCAGGCAGGCGAGACCCGCATCCTTCAGCCGTGGCATGCGGCTACCAAAGCGCGCCTGCGCGTTCATTTATCATCCGGCACGCCGGGCATATCACTGCAGCCGGCAAGATTGGCTCATCGCCCGAGTGCAGCTGAAATCCTATCTGCAAAGCTCTGGCTCGATCAGGCATTGGTCACTGTCCTCGTCATCTGAGTCGGACAGTTCGCTGATGAGAAGGGCGCCCGCAGCTGCAGCGGCAATGAGAAGTAAAATCTTGCCCGCTCCGAATTTTTCGCTGTTTTGTGCCGTACCGAGCTGCCTGTTACCGATGTGGATAATTGGCTTGTCTGTTGAGCCGAATTCCATTTTCATCACCGGCCGCTGGATCCGCCCACCCAACCGAGCCGCCGGCGATCCTGAAAGCAGCGGGGCCGCCCCCAGGATAATGCTTGATCGCCCGGAGCCCCGAGCTTCCATCAGTGACAGGGTCAATCCGATAGTTGCGCCGGACCGTTGCGGTGCGCTTTGCTCGTAATATGGAAGATCGCCGGTGCCGGCGAAGACAGGGTTTGCAACACCCAGAGAGATCAATGGCACCGTCCAAAGAAACCGGCTCACCGACACAGAAATGCCTCCATCTGAATGCCTCGGACTCACGGGACCACGCCCTTCGAAACGGCGTCATGCTCGTATTTTAGGGGAGCGCACCGCCCTGCGCTTTCAGAATAGAAACCAGCCGGACCTATAGTATCGGCACCGCACCTGCTGCTGGCGCTACGACTTTGACGGCCGCAGCTTTGCTCCGGCCGAGCGGCTGCGCCGCGCTGCGGGGATTAGCGCCCCGCCGGCCTGAGCCTGACGGAGGCAATCGCACTGGTCGGGATCAGCGGCTTGGCGCCGTCACCGAGGATGATGAATGCCGCCCAATAGAAGGGATGCGACGTCTTGGGATCGTCCATCAGCTTCACCTGCGCCTGCTCGAGAGCCGCGGCGAGGGGTTGACCGGGCTTGGCGCTGACGAGGCCGCCGACAAGCCGCTTGGTGGCGTCATAATCGTCGGGGACCGGCCAGTGGCTGGCGACCACCGACCGCGCGCCGGCGCCGACGAATGCGCGGACCAGCCCGTCGAGCGCATAATTGCCGCCGGTAGCAATGCCCGCCTCGCGGCTCACGGCGGCGGTCGCCGATCCGGCGGTGTCGCAGGCGGAAAGGATCACCACGTCCGCGTCGAGCTTGAGGTCGAAGATCTCGCGGAAGCTGAGCAAGCCGTCCGATCCGTCGGGGGCGAAACTGGTGACCAGCGCCGGCCGAACCGGGCAATCCGGCCGCGGCGCGGTGACCAGGCCGTGCGTGGCGAAGTGAAGCACTCGATATTGGTCGAGCCCGTCATTTGCCTGCAGCAGGGCGGCGTCGTTGAATTCCGCGCCGGTGACCAGCCGGCTCTGGGCCGGCCCGAACCGCGCTTCGGCGACCTTTAGCTCATCGGCCGAGATCGGATCCTGCCAGATAGCGATGGGCCAGTCGCATTCGTCGGCCACCGCCGCCACCGGCCGGGTCAGCGTGACGGCATTTTCGCCAAGTCCGAGATAGGCCTGGCGTGCGCGGCTCGGAGCGATCGCCCTCATGTCGAGGAAGCTCCGCGGGCCGACCGAAATGGAGATTTCGCGCCCCCGCCCCAGCCAGTCGACCCGGGTGAAGTCGAACGGGTCGCCGTCGGGCCGGGCGGCACGAGCCTTGTAGGCATCAACTCCTGCCTTGGTCGCCGGCAGCAAATAGGGGGGAAGCTGAAGCATCGGTCCGTCGGGCTCGAAGACCAGATGCTTCAATCCCCGAACTTCGCCATCGATCGGACCGAACAGCGTTAGGTACATCGCCCGGGCCCGCTCCAGATCGAACGGCTCGGTCACCGCCTCGCCATTTTCGATCCGCACGATGCTGTTGCGGAGCGCGGTGACCTCGGCCGCCATCGCTGCCGCTCCGGTTTCGAGCTTGAACGCCCGCGCGCCTTCCGTGGCGGCGGTCAGCGCATAAACCGCATCGCCCACCACCATCATCTTGTAATAGCCCTCGCCCGGCCGAAGCGCAGCCTGAAGCTCCGTCGAGCTCGACCGATTGCGGGCTCAGCACCTTGTAGCGCGGATAGTCATTGAGCTGCGCCTGCACCCGCACCTGATCGGCCTTGATCGCCTCAAGGCTGGATTTGCCGGTGGTGATCGCCTCTTCTTGGGCCGGTGTCCGCTCGGTGAGCGCTTCCAGCCGCTTGATCTCAGCCTCCTGGCGCACGATCTCGCGCGTCCGCGCGATGGCCAGGCGGAACAGTGCGCTGCCCTGGTCATTGCCGGCCGAATATTGCCGCGCCAAAATCGCCTGTGTCTGTGCGACGCCGGGCCGCTGCAGCAGTTGCGACGCACGGAACATCGCCGCGGCCGCCTCGCTCGATCCTTCGCTGGCGAGGAGTTCGAAATAGGGGCCCAGCAGGTTGCGTAGGGCAGTCGAGCTGTCGGCCACATGCAACCCTTCTGCAACCACCTCGCCGAACAGCGCCCGGCCGCCGGTGGAGTCACCGGAGCGGAGCAGGAAGCCTGCCTTGCGCGCCTTGGCGGTGAGCAAGGCCGGGCTATCCGGGAAACTGTCTGTCAGGGCCGCAATCGCCGTGTCGAAGGTGGCGCTGGCGCCGCTTCTGTCGCCCCGCGCTTCGGCGACCAGCGCCCGTTCGATCTCAATTTCGCTCAGCAGCCAGCGCGCCGATTGGACCTTGCCCTCGCGCACGGCGAGGATCGCGCCGCGAGCCTCCGCCAGCTTGGCTTCGGCCTCGCCGAGACGTTTCTGCTGCCGGAGCGCCATCCCGGCGAGTTCAATGGCCTGCCCGTCGAGGATCGCCGAACGCTCCGCCGCCGTCAGGCCGGCGCCAACCTCGGCCACTTGCTGGCCGGTCGCGCTTTCGCGGTTGATGGCAAGGCTCAATGGCGGAGTGATCAGCCCCTCGCGGATCCGGTCCGCATCCTCGACTTCCGCCACCGGCGGGACCGCGATGCCGAGGGCTGTGATCGCCTCTGCTGCACGCCCCTGATTTAGCTGGTTGAGCGCGCGATAGTTACGGATCAGCCGCTGCAGGACGCCATCGCTTTTGGGGCTGGCCGCCTCCGCCCGCGCGAGCAGACGGTCCGAAGCGGCAAAATTTCCGAGATTGGATTGCTGAAGCCCTTGGTTGGCGAGCGCTTCGCCGAGCGAGGCCGGTTCGCTCGACGACCGATCGACGAGGCTCTCGAAGAATTCGGCGCTTTCCGCGAAACGGCCCGCATTGTTTCGGACATAGGCTTCGGTGCGCACGCCTGACGGATCGAGCGATCCAGCTTGAACCCGGGCGAAGGCGGCGGGATCGCTGACCTCGGTCGTCGCCACCTGCACCGCACCCGTTTGCATGCGGTTTGCGACCACCGACGCAAATGCCAGCTTCAACGCCGGATCATAGCCGGCCAGCCCTTCCGCCAGATAATGGGTTTTGCCGCGCTGGACGGCGTAGCGCCGATAATCGACCCCCGCCGCTTCGTCGCGGCAGGAGAGGGAGCGCACCACCCCGACATTTTCGATCGTCGCAGCTTCCTCGGCTTTACATGCTAGCCTGCCGGCTTGGAGAGCGCTTGGCTCGGCCGCAAGGTCGATCGGGCGGCGAACCGCCAACACGCTGCCAATGGCGGCGGCAGCGTCGCGGCAGGTAAGCTGATAGCTGCGATCGAACATCCCGCTCAGGCGGACGTCGGTCGGTCGGACCTGGGCTGTGCACAGCACGCCCGCGTCGCCAAGGCGGAAGCTGGACTTGATCGACAGCGGCGTTTCGGCGGCCCCGGCGGGCGCGATCGCTGCGCTGGCCAGCAGCAGCATGTGGAGAGCACGGGTCATGGCTGCTTCTCCTGCCTGGTTGGAGGTGGCGGTGCAGTCTCGATCAGCCCAGGGTTGCCGCTGCCTGAGACGGGATCGTCGACATCCCCGCTTTGGGTCACCCCCGGCGTTGAGCGCATCGAGGTTCCGACATCGCGTCCTTCGGTAACCGCCGCATCGCCCAGCTCGCTGGTATCGAACAACGGGGCCGGCGGCGTGATCGGGCTGGTCTCGCCCTCGTCGCTTTGCTCGTCATTGTCGTCGATGAAATCTTCGTTGCCGAAATCGGGCGGCGGCAGCCGATCGTCTTCGACCAGCTGGATGACGTCCTGGATGCCCGGCGTCGGAGTGAAGCCTGGCTCGAAGCGGCGGCTCCGGCGGCGGCGGCGGTGGCGGCGGCGGCGGCGGCGGTGGCGGTGGCGGCGGCGGTGGCGGCGGTGGCGGCGGCGGCGGCGGCGGCGGTGGCGGCGGTGGCGGCGGCGGCGGCGGCGGCGGCGGCGGCGGCGGTGGCGGCGGCGGTGGTGGCGGCGGTGGCGGCGGCGGCGGCGGTGGGGTCACCGCGCAGGCACCGGCAAGCAGGCAGCCGTTGATCGTGCTGTTGGCGGTGAACGGCGTCAGGTCCGCGCCCTCGACCAGCGCATCCCGCACCGCGACCCCGGTCAGCGTGCCGCCTTCGGTGACCAGCTGCCCGTTGGCGACCACATCGATCGACCCCGGCGGTCCGGCGACTTCTTCGTCGTCGTTGACGAATACTGCGCTGGCGAGGAAGCCGGCCGGCAGCTCGCTGGTGCCGGTGTTCTGGATCAGGATGTTCTGCAGACTGCCGGATTCGATCCAGATGATCGCCGGCGTTGAGCACGCCGCCCGGCCGCCCGACTGCGGCCGGTGCGTTGAGGTCGTCCTGATAGCCGGCATATTGCGCGTCGAGCGCCAGCTGGTCGAGAATGTCGCCGTTCGCGACATGGATTTGGCTCGCGTAGAGGCCGAGCTCCCCGCCCAGCGTCGTGCCGGACGAGGTGATGGAGATCGATCCCGTCGCGGCATCGAGCTCGAATCGATCGGCATGGAATTCCATGGCATTGCCGGCTCCGAAGCCGGTTGCAACGATATCGCCGGCCACTCGGATGACCCCGCCTGGAGTTTCGGTGGCGGCGTCGCCGGTGCCGAACACCAATATGCCCGCGCTGTTCTCGATCGTGCTTCCCGCGGCTGGACCGGTGACGCTGAGGTCTCCGATCAGCATGTCCTGCGCGGCCGAAGCGTCGCCTCGGGCGAGGATATGGACCGATCCGCCTTCGATGCGCCCGAACTCCGCGTTGGACAAAGCATAGCCGCTGCCGGTGAGGCCATCGCCGATCAGCGCCTGGGTGCCATTGGTCGAGATCAGCGTCACCAGCCCGGCAGCGGTTCCGGTGATTCCGCCCGTGACGCTGATGTCGATGTCGCTCGACGACAGGGTAATGTCCTGCGCCGACCAGATGCCATTGAGGCTCGCGGTGCCGCCGGCGCTGGCCTCGATCGTCTGGGCGGCGATCGCCCGCGTTGTCAGGTTGCTCCCGGCGGTGACGAAGACATTGCCTCCGGCCGTGAGCGTTCCGGCGGTGAAGCTGGACCCGGCACTCCCGCTGATGTCACCACCGCTGGTGGCATCCTCAATGTCGACCAGGCCTGGCGCGCTGACGTCGAGGGACCCGGTCGCAACGAGGTGGGCATCGATGATCAAATCGCCGCTGGTCGCCAGACCGATAGTGTCGGCGCTGATCGTTCCGATCGAGACGGGGAGCGGCCGCGTTTCGTCATGAACGAAATTGTCGGCCGAGACGGTGAAGCTGAACGTGCTAAGCGTGCCGTTGTCGGCATGGACCGATATCCGGCCCGGCGTCTGCACATTGAAGCCGCTGGCGGCGGCGACGTCGCTGTTCACCACGGCGATCATGCTGGCGAAAGTCTCGGTGGCATCGGGGTGGATCCCGTCCGCCGCCACTACCAGACTGAGGCTGTCGACCGTGACATCACTGTTGACCGCTTCGAAAAAGGCGCCGCCTCCCAGCGTCCACTGGCCGCCGGTTGTCGAACCGCTGCCGCCGGTGGCAATCGCAGTGCCGGAGATGACACCGGCGTTCAGAGTCCCTCGTTGGCCGGGCAGGTCCAGTCGGTTGGTGGCAAGAACGCCGACAAAGCCGGTGATCGCGTCGCCGCCGAGGCCCTGGAACGCGTCATTGGCGTCGAGCCCGCTATTGCCGCCGACGGCCGAAGCATCGAGCAGGGCATTGGTGACATCGACCGTCGAGCCCCGAACCAGCAGCATCGTCTGCCCGCCGAAGGCGTCACCGCCGTCGCCGGCAAGGCCATTGGGAGCACCGAAACCGAAATTCCCGCCATCGCCGCCTGTCGCGTCGGCGAAGGCGACGACGGTCGTGAAGGTCGCGCTGCCGTCGTTGATGCCGATCGCGACATTGTTTCCGCTTTCGGTGCCGACGTTGATGAAACCGCCGGTCGCGCTTCCGCCGTCGCCGGCATCCCCGCCGGTTCCTCCGTCGCCGCCGCCGCCATCGCCGCCACGGCCGCCGAACGCCGATGCGGCCACGGCGGCCAGGTTGGCAGTCAGTACGCCGTTGCCGGCGGCCGCGGTAACGATCACGCGTCCGCCGGTCGCCGATCCGCCATTGCCGCCATCCCCGCCGTCGGTGCCCCCTTGGCCGTCGCCGCCGGCGCCGCCCTCGGCCTCCGCAATGGCGACCAGATCGCCAAGCTCGATCAGGCTGGGCCCGGCGTCGCTGTTGCCGGCATGGACCGTAGCGCGGCCCGCGACGGCATTGCCGCCCGTGCCGCCGCTGGAGCCGGTGCCGCCACTGGCGTTGGCCGCCACCGCGGTCACCCCGTTGATGGTCAGGCTCCCATTCTCTGCATATAACGAAGCCCAGGTGTGAGTTGGATCGTCGAGATTGGTGTTGGCCAGGCCTGCGCCGCCACTTCCGCCGACACCGAACGACCAGCCCCCGTATGAGGAGGCGCTGACGGATACGGTATCCAAGGCGTAAATCGTTCCGTTGAACGCGCTAATGAAGGCCCGTCCGCCAGTGCCCACGCCACCAATGTTGCCGGCATCGCCGCCAATTCCATCGGCGGTGACGAAAACCGGGCCGGTTAGCTCGATCGAGCCGCCGGTGTTGGTCCCGATCCGGGCTTCCCCGCCGCGGCCAAGCCCGCCCTGATTGTCAAACCCGAACCAGCCGAAGCCAGACGCATCGATTTGGGTATCCCCGCCAACCTCGAGGCTCGAGCCATCGGACGCTCCAAGGTTGGCGATCCCGCCAAAACCGTTGCCCGCCTGCGCGTCACCCGCGCCGCCCTGGCCGGCTGCGAGGACTGAAACGTCTCCTGCGATTTGCATGAGGTTGCCGGTGCCGACATTGGTATGGACGCTGGCGTTGCCGCCGGTGCCATTGCCGCCGACCACATCACAGATCGAGCATTCGCCGGCTGACCCTCCCTCGCCGTAGGCACTTACAAACACCGAGCCGCCGACGGTGACGGTGGAGTTGCCATTGATCGCCATGACCAGCGCCTGTCCGCCGATCCCAGCGCCGCCCGCGCCGTCACCAAAATTATTGTGGCCGCCGTACCCGTTGGCGTGGACGTTGACCGAACCGGTGACGTTGAGCGTCGAGTTGGCGCCGATGTTGATCTGGGCGTTGCCGCCAGTCGCGTTGGTGCCGTTGAGGCCGAAATCCTCTGCAGCCGCGCCGAAGCTGTCGGAATCAAGCGTGACGTCGCCGCCGATCGTCACGGTTGATCCGGTTTGCGCACCCAGCCGCGTGATCAGTCCGGTCTGCGACCCGTCGGCATTTTGCCTGAATGCCCGCGCGTAAAGGTCGCCGGCGATGGTCAGCGGATTGCCGTTCATTCCGTCGATCAGCACGTTGCCGCCGACAGTCGTGGTCTCGCCACCGATGATCGAAAGGTCGCCGCCGAAGCTCAGCGCACCTTGGCTGCTGTTGATTGCAGCGCCCCCGGTAACCTGGGCGTCGACGCGAGAGGAAAGGCTGGCATTGGTGATGGTCAGCGCAACATTGGAGACGCCGCTGGTCGTCCAGTGATCGCCGCCAAGCACGTCATACCCGCCGGACAGGACGACCGCATTATCTTCGACCGTCGCCGAGGTGGCGGTGTCGAAGCCGACCGATCCGCCATTGTTGATGACCATCGAGACCGCGTCGTTCTTGGCGACCGCGACCAGGTAGGCGCGATGGTCGAACACCCCTTCCGCGGCGCTGTTGCGGCCGATGGTGCCGCCGTCGATCGCGATTCCGTTGGGATCGTCCGTGCCGACTGTGACCTCGATATCGAACAGCCCGAACGGGTTGAAGTTGATCGTGGCCGCTTCCGCGGCGACCAGTGCCGCGGCGCCGTCGGTACGGATGTCGCCCTGGTGATTGATGCGCGGAGCGACCAGCGCGACATAGCTGCCGGTGCCGCTGGCACTGATCTGGGCCGTTCCCGCGACATCCGACACGGTGTTGATCGCCGCATTGGGGTTGGGCGCCTGCCCGAACACGACCGTGCCGTTGTTGATGAAACTGCTGTTGCCGTTGCCGTCCACGGTGACCGTGATCGGCGAGGCCGACAGTACCAGCGATCCGACGTTGATGACCGACGTGCCGGTCAGGACGAACCCGCTCGGCGAATAGAAAAAGACGGAGCCTCCGGTCTGGCCGTTGATCAGGCTGTTGATCGTCCCGTTGAGCGCGACGATCCGCGTCTGGTCCGCCACATTGATGCGGTTGAGGACGGCAAAATCGCCGACCAGGTCGGGATTGTTCTGGAACGTCGCTGTAGTGTTGTTGGGCTGGAAATTGATCGCGCCGAAGTTGCCGACCGCATTGTCGCTTGGGGTCCAGTCGATCACCGACTGCGTCGTATTGACGGTGACGGTCGTCGTGCCGGTCCCGGTAGTGATCGACCCGTTCCCGGGGTTGGTGAACGCGCCGGTCCCCTGAAAGCTCTGCGCGAAGGCTGGTGACGGGCCGGCCACCATTGCGACGGCAAGCGCCAGGGTCGAAACCCGCTCCGGTACGGACAATTTACGCGTCATCATGACCTCCTTAAGGGAGAATCCGGCTGGTCAGGGTGACCAGAACCCGGACATCTCCCTTTCGATCGTCGAATCCCGTCTTTTCCAGCGGCACGGCAACCGCTCCGTCGAGGCGAAAGCGATCGCTAAGCTCGGCGCGCACCCCGCCGCCGGCGGACGTCAAATGGTCGGCGCCGGCCCCGTCATTCTTGTTCCACACCCAGGCGGCGTCGCCGAACACATAGGGCTGCAGGGTCAGCCTTGAATTGGCCATCGGCATCCAGCGGGGCCCGCGCAGCTCGGCGAGCAGGCCGACGCCGCTGTCGCCGCTGAGCGTCGCCGGGTCGTAGCCGCGCCCGACCGTATAATTGCCGGCCGTGAATTCCTCGAACGATAGCACGGCGTCGAAGCGCATATTGCAGCGCGCGGGCTGACGGCGATGGCGAAATCGCGGCCCAGCGCCAGTTCGCCCTGGCCGCCCGCGCGGAGCACCGTCGCGGTGGCCTCGCCATCGAACCGGCTCGGCGGAGCTTCGCCGCGGCCCGCACAGGCCGTCAGCATCCGTCGCTCGCGTCGAATATGCCGAGGCCCTTGCGAACCTCGAGCAAAGGCCGTCGGCCCGCCACTCCGGCCGGCGCGAGGTCAGGTCGATCGCGTCCCAATCGGCCGCGCAGCCACAGCACGCGCAGCTTGTCGCGGGTCAGCGGCCCGAAGAAATCGACCTTCTGGTCGACGAAATCGAACCCGACCGCCGCCCCACAGGTTCGACGACTGCCGCCGGACGATCGGATAGCGCGCGCCGATCGTCCAGAACAGCGTCTTGCGCCTTTAGGTCGGGACGTCGCTCGTTCCGCGCCGATCGTCGGGCTTGGTCCAGGCGTAAGTGAACTGCCCGTCGATCGTCAGCCCCTCCGACCCGGGGCGGAAGCTGTGCGCGACCTGCAGGATCTTCTGCTCCTTGAAGTCGGACGTCGAATAGAGCGAGCAAGGTGGTGACGTCGCCAAGCCCGGTCAGGCCGAAGACTTGACCGCGGACCTGCCCGCCCCAGCGGCCGGTCTCCTGCGCCGCCAGATTCTGCACCGTGACGTCGACGGAATAAGGCCGGTGCAGCACCGACACCTCGCCGACCAGGTCGCCGGGGCCAGTGCCCGCGGGCCTCAAAGTCAGCTGGACATTATAGCCCGGCAGGTCGCGGGCGAGCAGCAAATAGCGCTCGGCCCGGTCCCGGTCGAAATATTCATCCTCGGTCAGCTTGTTGAGGTAGGCGGCGAGCTTGGCCTCGGCGCCGCCGGTCTGGCCGCGCGCCCGGATGGTCGTGATCCGGGCGTAGAGCGTTTCCATCCGGACCACGCCGTTCTTCGATCCGCTGGGTCGGCACCTGGACCGCGGCGAGATAACCCTTCTCGCGCAGCATGGTCGCCGCGGCGTCGCGTATCTCGCACAGCACCGACACCGGTTGCTCGGTGCCTGCGAACGGCGCCCAGGACCGGCGCATCTCTTCCGGCGTCGCCCCTTTCAGATTGTTGAACTGGACGTCGCGGATCGTCACCCTGACGTCGGCGTAGCGCGGATCGGCCAGTGGGCAGGGCGACCGCTCGACCTCGCCGACGATGTTCAGAGTCGGCTTCGGCTGGGCCTTGGGTTCGGTGATGCGGGTCAGCTCTTCGCGGGTCGGCGCGATCTGGGCAGCGGCGGCGGCGGGAAGGATGAACGCGGCAGAAGCCAAGACTGCACTTGGCAACCGTCGACGCGCCCGATGCGAACCAGCCATCCCTGCCCCTTTCACGCACAACAAGGGACTCGGCCGGAATCGAGCGCGCGCCCCCACGCGTTAAATTTGCGTAAACTAAAGTTAATGTGAAGTCAATATTTTGGGAGGGGAATGGGGTGAGCGGTTGGCCCGATCAGGGACGCGCCTCGAAACCCGCCAGGCATTCCGCCACCCAGCGTGCCGCGGTCAGCGCGCTGAGGTCGGTCGGGTCGAGCGGCGGGTCCCATTCGGTGAGGTCGATCAGCCGGACCCTCGGCTCGGCGGCGAGGGAGCGAACCGCGATGAAGAAATCGTGCGCCGCCATCCCACCCGGCCGAGCTCCAGGAGCGCCGGGCAGCTGGCTGCGGTCGATCACGTCGATGTCGCAATCGACGACGATGGCCTCGCAATGGCGCAAATGATCGAGCGCCCGCCCGACTGCCCGGTCGATGCCCTCGGCCCGAACGTCGCCGATGGTCACGATCAAATGCTCTCCCTCCAGCGCATCGCGATGCATGGCCGCCGAATTAGCGAACGGTGCGAGCCCGATCTGGGCGATATTCTTCCCCGGCAGCCCATCTTCGCGCAGCGCCCGCACCGGGTTGCCGTTGCCGAGCCCTTGGGCCGTGTCGCGCATGTCGAAATGGGCGTCGAGCGTGATCAGCCCGATCATTTCCAGCGCGAGGTTCATGCCGCTTGCGACCGCGTGCAGCCCTGGCCGGGTCACCGCATTATTGCCGCCCACCAGCAGCGTCAGCGCATGCCGCTCGACGCTCGCCGTGCAGGCCGCCGTGACGGACGGGGTGGCTTCCTCGATGCTGAGGCCGGCGATCGGCACGTCGCCATGGTCGGCGATTTGGGTCGACAGCTCCCGCGCCGTCTCGACGTCGTAGCGTCCGATCCGCCGCAGGGTGGCGCGCAACAGGCCAGGCGCCAGGTCGCAGCGGCCGGGAGTCACCGACCCGGCATCGAGCGGCGCGCCGACCATCCCGACCGGCGCATCGGTACCCTTGTCGACTAGGAGATCGGAAAGATTGGGCCAGCCGCTGCTCATCTGCTTGACCTAGCAGCTTCGTCCCGCAATTCCACGTTACATGTGGGACCGCCTGTTCACCGACTGCCACGTCGCTACGATGGTCGCCCAGCCAGGCAACCCGCTGGGCCTGTTCCCCAACGCCGCGATCGGCATCGCCGACGGCAAAATCGTCCGGGTTGGCAAGCGTACTGAGCTCGCCGGCTTCCGGGCGAAGGAAGTTACTCCCTGCGGCGGCGCCTGGGTGACGCCCGGCCTGGTCGACTGCCACACCCATCTTGTGTTCGGTGGGACCCGCGCCAACGAACATGCCATGCGCCGCGCCGGCGCGACCTATGAGGAGATCGCCCAGGCTGGCGGCGGCATCGCCTCGACTGTCGCCGCCACGAAAGCCGCCAGCGCCGACGAGCTGCGCGACACCGCCCGCCGCCGCCTCCACGCGCTGATGCAGGGCGGAGTCACCACCATCGAGATCAAGTCGGGCTACGGCCTCGACACCGCGTCCGAGATTCGCCTGCTCAACGCCGCCCGGGCCATCGGCCGCGACGAGCCGGTGCGGATCGTCACCACCCTGCTCGCCGCCCATGCGCTACCGCCCGACGCCAGGGAAGGCCCGGCGCGCGACGCTTATGTGAAGATGATCGCTGAGGAAATGATCCCGGCGGTCGCCAAGGCCGGCCTCGCGACCAGCGTCGACGCCTTCTGCGAGACCATCGCCTTCACTCCGGCCGAGGTCGAGCGCGTCTTCACCGCCGCCCGCGCCAACGGCCTCCCGGTTCGCCTCCACGCCGAGCAGCTCAGCAACCAGAAGGGCGCCGAGCTGGCTGCGCGCTACAAGGCGCTGTCGGCCGATCATCTCGAACATCTCGACGCGGCGGGCGCGAAAGCAATGGCCGCGGCGGGCACGGTCGCGGTGCTGCTCCCCGGCGCCTTCTATGCGCTCAATGAAAAGAAGAAGCCGCCGGTCCAGCTGCTGCGCGACGCCGGCGTCCCGATCGCCATCGCCAGCGACTGCAACCCCGGCACCTCGCCGCTGCTGAACCCGCAGCTGGTGATCAACATGGCCTGCACCCTGTTCGGCCTGACCCCGGAGGAAGCGATCGCCGGCATGACCATCAACGCCGCCCGAGCCCTCGGCCTCGCCCATGAAGTCGGCACGATCGAGGCCGGCAAGGCCGCCGACCTCTGCGTCTGGCGGGTCGGCGAGCTGTCGGAATTGGGCTATTGGATCGGCCTACCGGGCCCGGAGCGGCGGATTTTTGCGGGGCAGGGATAGTTAGGTTCCGCTCCAATCCGTCATCCCAGCGAAAGCTGGGATCGCACTTCACCTTCCCGCTCAAGCATTCATCAACTCCCACAGGTCCAGCCACTGCGGATTGCTCTGCTCGATTAGCTCGATCTTCCAGGCACGCTTCCACGCCTTCATCGCCTTCTCGCGAGCAATCGCGTCCTGGATGCTGGCGTGCTGCTCGGCATAAACGAGGCGCGTGAGCTTGTAGCGCTTGCAGAATGCGGAGCCTTTGCCGCTGCGGTGTTGGTCAACCCTGCTGGGCAGCGTGGCGGTGACACCGATGTACAGGACGCCGCGTGGCCGATTGGTCATGATGTACGTCCAGCCGCCGCGCATTTCGTTTCGATAGCATAAGGAAAGGGAGAACCCAGCTTTCGCTGGGATGACGGGATAGTGCGAAGGCGCTAGAGGCGCCAGCATGACCATCGACCGACGCGACAATAGCCGCCATATCCGCGCGCGGCGGGGCTCCGACATCAAGGCGAAGCACTGGACCACCGAGGCCGCCGTCCGGATGCTGATGAACAACCTCGACGATGAGGTCGCCGAGGACCCGCAGAGCCTGGTCGTCTATGGCGGCATCGGCCGCGCGGCGCGCAACTGGGCGGCTCTACGACAAGATCGTCGAAACGCTCGAGCGGCTGGAGGAAGACCAGACCCTGCTGATCCAGTCGGGCAAACCGGTCGGCGTGTTCCGCACCCACAGGGATGCGCCGCGCGTGCTCCTCGCCAACTCCAACCTCGTCCCCAAATGGGCGACCTGGGAGAAGTTCAACGAGCTCGATCGCTTGGGCCTGATGATGTACGGCCAGATGACCGCCGGATCGTGGATCTACATCGGCAGCCAGGGCATCGTCCAAGGCACCTACGAGACCTTCGCCGAAATGGGCCGCCAGCATTTTGGCGGCGACCTCAAGGGCAAGTGGATATTGACCGCCGGCCTCGGCGGCATGGGCGGCGCGCAGCCGCTCGCCGCGGTGATGGCCGGGGCGCATTGCATCGCGATCGAAGTGCAGGACAGCCCGATCGAGAAGCGCCTCGAAACCCGCTACGTCGACCGTCGCGCGACCAGCATCGACGAGGCGCTGGAGATCATCCGCGCCGCGACCGAGCCCACCTCGGTCGGCCTGCTCGGCAACGCCGCCGAGATCCTGCCCGAGATGGTCGCTCGCGGCATCCGCCCCGATGCGGTCACCGACCAGACCTCAGCTCACGACCCCGCCAACGGCTATTGCCCGGCCGGCTGGACCGTCGCCAAGTGGACCGAGATGCGCGAGCGCGATCCCGGCGCGGTCAAGGCGGCCGCGCGCAAGTCGATGGCCGCCCATGTCGAGGCGATGCTCGCCTTCCAGAAGATGGGCATCCCCACCTTCGACTATGGCAACAACATCCGCCAGGAAGCCTTGACGAGGGCGTCACCAACGCCTTCGACTTCCCCGGCTTCGTCCCCGCCTATGTCCGGCCCCTGTTCTGCCGCGGCGTCGGCCCGTTCCGCTGGGCCGCGCTGTCGGGCGATCCCGAGGACATCCGCAAGACCGACGCCAAGGTGAAGGAGCTGATCCCCGACGATCCGCACCTCCACCGCTGGCTCGACATGGCGGCCGAGCGGATCGCCTTCCAGGGGCTTCCGGCGCGCATCTGCTGGGTCGGCCTCGGCCAGCGCCACCGCCTCGGCCTCGCCTTCAACGAGATGGTGCGGAGCGGCGAGCTGTCGGCCCCGATCGTCATCGGCCGCGACCATCTCGACAGCGGCAGCGTCGCCTCGCCCAACCGCGAGACCGAGGCGATGCAGGACGGCAGCGATGCGGTCAGCGACTGGCCGCTGCTGAACGCCCTGCTCAACACCGCGAGCGGCGCGACCTGGGTCTCGCTCCACCACGGCGGCGGCGTCGGCATGGGCTATTCGCAGCACTCGGGCGTGGTGATCGTCGCCGACGGCACCGACGATGCCGCCCGCCGCCTCGAGCGAGTCCTGTGGAACGACCCCGCCACGGGAGTCATGCGCCACGCGGATGCAGGGTATGAGATTGCGGTCGCCTGCGCCCGCGAGCAAGGCCTCGATTTGCCGATGCTTTCTTGACCGTCATGCCAGCGAAGGCTGGCATCCATGTCTGAGAAGTGCTGTGAGCTTGGCGGAATTGCATAAACATGGACCCCAGCCTGCGCTGGGGTGACGAATTGGGTGAATATGCTGATCTTGAATCCCTCAGCCATCGACCTCGCCACCCTCCGCCAGCTGTGGAAGGGCGCTCCCTGCAAACTCGACGACGCCAGCCTCGATCGCGTCCGCGCTTCGGCCGCGTCGGTCGAACGCATCGTCGCCTCGGGCGAGACCGTCTACGGCATCAACACCGGCTTCGGCCTGCTCGCCAGCACCCGCATTCCGGCCGAGCGGCTGGCCGAGCTTCAGCGCAACCTGATCCTGTCGCACAGCTGCGGGCTCGGCGACGCCCTGCCGCGCCATGTCGTCCGGCTGATGATCGTCCTGAAATTGCTCGGCCTCGGCCGCGGCTATTCGGGCGTCCGGCCGTTGGTCATTGACGCGCTCCAGGGCCTGCTCGACCGGGACGCCATGCCGCTGATCCCGGCGCAGGGCAGCGTCGGCGCGTCGGGCGACCTCGCCCCGCTCGCCCACCTCATCGCCGCGATGATGGGCGAGGGGCGGATCGATGTTGACGGCGAAATCCTCCCCGCCCGCGACGCGCTCGACAAGCTCGGCATGCAGCCGCTCGAGCTCGGCCCCAAGGAAGGCCTCGCCCTGATCAACGGCACCCAGGCGTCGACCGCCATCGCCCTCGACGCCTTGTTCATGGCCGAGCTTGTGTTCGGCGCCGCGCTCGCCGCCGGCGCGCTGTCGGTCGATGCCCTCAAAGGGAGCGTCAAGCCGTTCGACCCGCGCCTCAGTCGGCGCTGCGCGGCCAGCCCGGCCAGATCCGCGTCGCCGCCGAGCTCCGCGGCCTGCTCGAAGGCAGCGCGATCGTCGAAAGCCATTTCCGCTGCGGCCGGGTGCAGGACCCGTACAGCTTCCGCTGCCAGCCGCAGGTGATGGGGGCGACGCCTCGACCTGCTCACCAACGCCGCCCGCACCCTGACCATCGAGGCGGGCGCGGTGACCGACAATCCGATCGTGTTCGAAGATGAGGACATCGCCATCAGCGGCGGCAATTTCCACGCCCAGCCGGTCGCCTTCGCCGCCGACACCATCGCCATGGCGATGTGCGAGGTCGGCTCGCTCAGTCGGAGCGCCGCACCGCGGTCCTGATCGACCCGAAGATGAGCGGGCTCCCCGCCTTCCTTACCGACGACGGCGGGGTCAATTCGGGGCTGATGATCCCGCAGGTCACGCAAGCCGCGCTGGTCGCCGAAAACCGCAGCCTCGCCTTCCCCTCAAGCGTCGACAGCGTTCCGACCAGCGCGGGGCAGGAGGACCATGTCTCGATGGCACCCATTTCGGCCCGCAAGGCGGCGACCATCGCCAAAAACGCCGCGGGTATCGTCGCAGTGGAGCTGATCGCCGCCGCCCAGGGCGTCGACTACCACGCGCCGCTCAAGACCAGCGTCAAGCTGCAGTCCGTTCACGCCAAGGTCCGCGCCATCAGCCCCCGCCTCGAATCCGACCGCTATTGGGCCGATCAAATGGCCGCACTGCAGGCGGCGGTGCTGAAGGACGGCCTCGGCTCGCCCTTCAGCATTTAGCCAGGGCTATTTCTCGCCGAGCCCTGCCAGGATTCGGGCAGCCGTCTGCGGCCCTGTTGAAGTGGTGTCCGTGTGACTGGCGATCATCGTTCGAAATTCGATGCTGGCGCGAGGCCCGGTGGTGATGCCCATTTTCTTGGCGGCGGCTTCGACCGCGTCGTCCTGCGCCTTGGTCGTGACGGGGTTGATCACCAGATAATCCCAGCTGTCGCCCGAAGTGTGGACGTAGATTTGCGCTGCCGGCAATCCCGCTGCCTGGGATGCTTGATCCTGCCTCGCCATCCATTTCAGCAGCGCCACCTGCTGGCCCGGCGCCGCGCGATATAGCGAAACGATTTGCTCCGGTGCGTCCTGGCCAATGGCCGGCGTGGCAAATGCGCATGCGCTCGCGGCCACTGCCGCGAAAATCATCCCGAGTTTCATGTTTATGCCCCTGTCTTGGCGCCCGCGCGCCAGTGCGGTCTGCCATATGACAGGCCGGCCGGTTCCCCGTGGGGACGCTACTCGCGGTGGGATCAGCACCGCCGCATTAACCCATGTTAAACGGCATCGGCAAGCGATGGTTGGAGCGGGCGAAGCCTAGCTCGTCACCCGCGTCCACTTCTCATTGTCGCACAGCATCCCGCCGAGCACGCAGCCCTGGACCTGCATCACATCGTCGCTGAGCTGGCGCACGGTGGCGGTGGCGTGGATGTTGCGTTTGGGAACGAATGCCTTGCCTCGAAACTTGCCGCCGCCGATCGGCTTGAGCCCGGTCAGTATCTGGGTGCCGACCAGCCGCTGAGTGCCGCCCTTGCGGGCCTTCTCCTGGGCCTTGGCGCTGGCCTGGACGACCCGGCCGCAATAAGCGGCGCCGCAGCGCTCGACCTGGACCACCACATTCTTCTTGTAATTCGTCCATTGCCCTTCGATCGCCTGGGCCGAAGCCGAGGCGGGGGCCGAAGCCAATGTCATGGCCGCGATCGCAATGATGATCTTTCGCATGCGGCCTCTATGGCAAGCCAATGTGACGAAAATGGCGCCTTCAGCTTGACAGAAGATGAACGCAATTGGGCTATTGATACTCATTCGCAGTAACGGTACGGCGCACCGGTTACCCGGAGGGAGTATCCGATGCGTATTGCGTTTCGTTTGGCCTCGGCCTCGTTGTTTGCCCTGGCCTCGACGCCGCTGATTGCTTCCGAGGCGAATGAGGCGGCGCTGGTCGATACGCAAGCGAATGAAGCCGAAACTCCTCCCGCCGAACCGGAAGACGCCGAGGCGATCGTCGTCACCGGCACCCGCACCCGTTTACCCGTCACCGCGCTGCCGCTGACCGTCGATGTGGTCGGAGGCAAGGATTTCACCGATCAGGTGGCGATCTCCGGTTCGGTCATCGATGCCGTGTCGGCCCGCCTCCCGGCTTTCTCCCCAGCGCGCGAAAAATTGAGCGGCTCGGGCGAGACGTTGCGCGGCCGCTCGCCACTGTTCGCGATCAACGGGGTTCCGCAATCGACCCCGATCCGCGACGGATCGCGCGACGGCTTCACCATCGACCCCTTCTTCATCGACCGGGTCGAGGTGATCTACGGTTCCAACGCGCTGCAGGGCATCGGGGCGACGGGCGGCGTGGTCAACCAGGTGACGGTGGGCGCCCCCGCGGGCGATGGTATCAGCGGCCGCACCCTGATCCAGGGCACCGCCCAGGACGGGTTTGACGGCGAGGCGCTCGGCGGCAAGGCGGCGGGGCTCCTCGGCTATCGCTCGGGCGCATTCGACGTCATTGCGGGCGCCACCGTCGAGCGGCGCGGCGTGTTCCTCGACGGCGAGGGCCGGCGGATCGGCTTCGATGGCACTCAGGGCGAGATCCAGGATAGCGACAGCTGGTCGCTGTTCGGCCGCCTCGGCTATCAACTGTCGCCGACTGCCCGTCTCGAGCTGGTCGCCAACCGCTTCGATCTCGATGGCAACGGCAATTACGTCGCGGTCAACGGCAACCGCAATACGGGCGAACCCACCACCAGCCGCAAGGGCGACCCGCTCGGCGTCCCGTCGGCCAACCGCGCCGAGCTGCTCAGCGCCTCTTTCACCGAAGGCGACCTGTTCGGTGGCCTGCTCACCACCCAGGCCTTCTTCAGCCGCACCCGCGATATCTTCGGCGGAAGCATCACCGGCACCTTCCAGGACGCCAGCATCGCCCCGGTCGGCACATTGTTCGATCAGTCGGTCAACAACAGCCGCAAGCTCGGCGGCAAGCTGACCTATGAGCGAACCGTCCCTGGATTTGAGGCACTCACAATGATCGGCGGCCTTGATACGCTCCACGACCGCACTGCTCAGACATTGCGTGAAACCGGGCGCTACTGGGTGCCGGAAACGGACTTCTTCAGCATCGCCCCCTTCCTCCAGGGCAATTTGAAGCTGCTCGACGGCAAGCTCCGCCTCGCCGGCGGCGTGCGATATGAGAAAGTGACTCTGAAAGTCGACGATTTCACCACGCTTGCCTTCTACGGCTCGCGCGCGGTCGGTGGCGGCAAGCCCAGCTTCGACAAGGCGCTGGTCAATGGCGGGCTAATTGTCGAGCCCGTCAGGGGGCTGCGCGCCTACGCCAGCTATGCCGAGGGCTATACCATCGCCGACGTCGGCCGGATCCTCCGCGCGATCAACACCGACGGCGAGGACGTCGACACCTATTTCGCGCTCGAACCGGTGGTTTCCAACAATCGCGAACTGGGGGTCGAATGGAAACGCGGCTGGCTCAGCGCAAGCGCCTCCTATTGGTGGTCGTCGTCCAAGCTCGGCTCGCTCCTGGTCCGCAATCCCGACGGCATTTTCGACGTGGTTCGTGCGCCGATCGACCTCGAAGGGCTTGACCTGATGGTCGACGCGGACACTCCGGTTCCGGGCCTCAGCGTCGGCGCCGCCTATGCCCGCACACAAGGTCGGACCGACAGCGACGAGGACGGCGACCTCGATTCCGACCTCGACGGCGCCAACATCTCGCCCGACCGCGTCAACTTCCATGCCGCCTATGAGCGTGGACGGTTCGACGCCCGCCTCGCCACCCGCCTCTATTTCGAGCGCGAATTCGACGGGCAGCCTGCGGCGCGCGATTTCAAGGGCTATGCGCTGGTCGACGCCGCCGCCGGCTACCGCTTCGGCAGCAACCGCGTTTCGCTCAGCGTCATGAACCTGTTCGACAAGCAGTACATCACCTATTTCAGCGACACCCGGGCGCCGACTCCTTCGGCCGGTTCCGACACCGTCTTTTTCGCCGGCCGCGGCCGCACTTTCACCCTTGGTCTGACCAGCGAGTTTTAAGATGAAGCTGCTTTCCTTCCTCCATCGCTGGTCTGGTGGCCTCATCGGACTGCTGCTCGCGGTCCTTGGCCTTTCCGGTGCGATCCTCGTCTGGGAAGGCGACTGGATCGATCTTCCGGGCGCCGACGACCCGGCAATCGAGCGCGTCGAACTCCTCGGAGCCATCTCCGGGCAAGCTGCCGCCGACGGTGCGATCCGCATCACATTCGCCAGCGGGGAGATCGGCCTCCATCATGTAGCGAGAGAGGGCGGGGCGGGAGCCTATGTCGCACAAGACGGAGTCACCGTCGCGTCCTGGGCGAACCAGTGGGAGCGGCCGGAACTGTGGCTGTTCGACCTCCACCATCATCTGTTCGCCGGAGAAACGGGCGAGACCGTCACCGGGATTGCCGGCATCTTCGGCCTGCTATTCGTGATCACCGGCTCGATCCTGTGGTGGCGCAGCCGCCGTGCTTTCCAATGGCGGCTGTGGCCGAAAAAGTTCCAGCCGGGTCCGATCGTTGCCCACCATCGCGACATCGGCATTCTGGTGGCACCCTTGCTGCTCGTCTCCTTCCTGACCGGCATCGGCATGCTGTTCCCCACCGCCACGCGCGTCGCGCTCAGCCCGTTCGGCAAGCTCGAAGCGAGCGCCAAGCCTCCCGAGGTCGGCTCCGCAAGCGGTGCGGCGCCGGTCGCCGCAATGCTGGCCGAAGCCAAGGCGCGCTTCCCTGATGGCCAGCTTCGCCGCCTGACCATCCCGTCCAAGGCCGATGCGCCCTATTCGGTCCGCCTGCGCCAGCCGTTCGAATGGACTCCCAACGGCCGCACCACCCTGTTCTTCGACGGGCGCGGCCAGCTGCTCAGGGTCGACAATCCTGCAACCGCCGGACGCGCGGCCGCGATCAACGAGACATTTTACCCCATCCACACGGGAAAGGTCGGGGGCCGTGCATGGAAGCTTGCAATGACCCTCTCGGGCCTCGGCCTCACCTTGCTTGGTTCGCTAACCACATGGTCCTTCTGGTTCCGCAAGGCGAAGCGGCGCAAGCGACCGGGAATTGCCTCCGCGGGCCTTGAGGCCGCCGCCGTCCGCTAGTCGAGATCGGCCGCGCTGTGCCGCTCGCGGACCAGCGTCGGCTCGTCCTCGGTCGGGTTGCGGTTGACCCGCCGGCCGCGCTCGACCGCCGGCCGCGCCGCAACCTCTTCGACCCAGCGATTGAAGTGCTTGTACTCGCCGATCGACAGGAAGGTCGCGGCGTCGCCATAAGCCCGGCCCAGCGCGATATTGCCGTACCAGGGCCAGATGGCGATGTCGGCGATCGAATATTCGTCGCCGGCCATGAAGCGATGCTCGGCGAGGTGCCGGTCGAGCACGTCATATTGCCGCTTGGTCTCCATCGCGTAGCGGTCGATCGCATATTGAATTTTGACCGGCGCATAGGCGTAGAAATGGCCGAAGCCGCCGCCAACGAAGGGGCCCGAACCCATCTGCCAGAACAGCCAGTTGAGCGCCTCGGTCCGCGCCACCGGATCCTTGGGCAGGAAAGCGTCGAATTTCTCCGCCAGGTAGAGAAGGATCGATCCGCTCTCGAACACCCGTTGCGGTTTGTCCGGGTTAGACCGGTCGAGCAGCGCGGGAATCTTCGAGTTGGGATTCACGCCGACGAATCCGGAACCGAACTGGTCGCCTTCGCCGATATCGATGTACCAGGCGTCATATTCCGCGCCCCCATGTCCCGCCGCGAGCAACTCCTCCAGCAGGATCGTCACCTTCTGCCCGTTGGGCGTGCCCAGCGAATAGAGCTGCAGCGGATGCTCGCCGACCGGCAGCTCCCTGTCGTGCGTCGCCCCCGCGATCGGCCGGTTGATGCTGGCGAACTGGCCGCCGCTGGGCCGGTCCCATGCCCACACCCTCGGCACGACATAATCGGCGGGGAGGGCGGGGATCGTTTCGACGTTGGGGCATCGGCCATCATTGGCTCCTTCAGATCAGTTGCAGAAGGAAATGGGTTTGCAAGCCGCCGGCGACAAGGGCCTCAGGCCATCGCGACAAAAGCAGGCCAGCGACAATGCTGCAAAGGAGATCAACACGCTTCCCGCGACATAGTAGCCGGCAAGCCATGGATTGCGTTCCCGCAGCGTAAGTGCGTCGAGGCTGAACGCTGAGAAAGTGGTGAAGCCGCCAAGGAAGCCCGTGACCAGGAACAGGCGCGTCGACTGGCTCGTCTCGAAGGTGCTGAACAGACCGATGAGCAACCCGATGGCGAAGCTGCCGGTGACGTTGACGGCTACTGTCCCCCAGGGAAATGGCGGTCCGAATGCATGAAAGGCGGCCCGGTTTACGCCATGGCGTGCTGCGGCGCCCAGCCCTCCGCCGAGAAACACCAGCAGCCAATGCATCAGTCGACCACGAATTTTTCGGGGTGCTTGGTGAACTGCCGGACGATGATGACGATGATCCCACCGATGATGAGGCCCAAAATCGATGCCGCGATGGCGTTCGTCAGCCACGACATGATCGCTTCCAACGGGCCGAAGTAGCTTGCGATGTCCTCGGCGATGTCGTGGATCAAATGCGGCACGCGGTCGAACCCCAGCTCCTCGAACCCGTGCATCAAGATGCCGCCGCCGACCCACAGCATCGCCGCCGTGCCGATGCCGGATATGGCTTTGAGCAGCTTAGGGACGACGCGGACAAGCCCTCGGCCGAATGCTTGGGCAGCGGCATTGGCTCGCTCCGAAAGATGGAGGCCGATATCGTCGAGCTTCACGATCAGGCCGACCACGCCATAGACTGCGACGGTGATGGCCAGCCCGACCAGCGCGAGGGCAGCGGCCTGCTCGCCGAGCCTCAGGTCGCCAAGTTCATTGAGGGCGATCGCCATGATTTCGGCCGACAGGATGAAATCGGTGCGGATCGCGCCGGTGACCTGCCGGTCCTCCAGCTCCTGGGTCGTGTCGGCCTGGAGCAGCTCCACTTCCGAATGATGGTCATGAATCACCGCCTCGATGATCTTCTCGGTCGCCTCGAATGCCAGATAGGCGCCGCCGATCATCAGCAGCGGCGTGATCAGGAAGGGTGCGAATGCCGCCAGCGCAACCGCGCCGGGCAACAGGAACAATAGCTTGTTCTTGAGGCTCCCTATGGCGATCTTCCAGATGATCGGCAGCTCGCGATCGGGGGTCAGTCCAGTGACGTAGCGCGGAGTCACCGCCGTATCGTCGATCACCACCCCCATCGCCTTGGTCCCGGCCTTGGCCGTCGCCCCGGCGACATCGTCGATGCTGGCCGACGCCAGCTTGGCAATCATCGACACATCGTCGAGCAGCGCAATCAATCCGGACGGCATGGATTTCCCCGTTGTTGGCGGGCTTGGTAGCCAAAGAGATTCGTCATTGCGAGCGGTAGCGAAGCAATCCATGGATTGCCACGCCCGGCACGGCCGGGTTCGCAATGACGAGGAGCCGGCATGAGATATCTGATGTGTGTCGCACTGCTGCTCGTCGTTTTGCCCCTTCCCGCCCAGGCTCGCCAATCTCGATCCATAATCGAGGCTGCCGACGCCTTCGATCGTGCGCAACTGAGCAAGGATGGTAAGGCACTCGAGCGAATGGCGCTCGACGAGCTCGTCTTCATCGACGGTTCGGGCAAGCGGCTCGGCAAGAAGGAATTCATCGCCGGCTGGACCGCGCCGGGCGACACGTTCGACCCGATTACGCTGATTGACCGGACGGTCACGCCGCTCGGCCGCGATGCCGCGGTGGTGGGGGCGGAAGTCAAACTGTGCGGCACGTCGAGCGGCGCGCGCTTCTGCAACCGCATCCGCTTCGCCGACACATTCGTCCGCGTCGGAGGCCGCTGGCGCGTGGCGCATGTCCAGGTAACGCGCGTCAGGGATTGAGCGCTTAGGGTTGCGTGGGGCCAAGCTTTCGCGCAACTGCCCATGCCATGCTCGCAATGGATTTCATCAAGTCGAACCGCGCCGACGTCGAGCGCGCTATCCGCGACAAGGGGGTCGACGTCGCCCTCGATGCGCTGCTCGCGCTCGAGGCCGAGGCCCGCTCGCTCAAGACCGAGATCGACACCCTCCGCGCCAGCCGCAACGCGATCAGCGCGCGCTTCAAGGACGCCGCGCCGGAGGAAAAGGCCGCGCTGGGCGCCGAGGCCAAGGCGGCCGGTGCGCGCGCTTCGGAGCTCGATGTCGAGCTGACCGAAAAGGATGCCGCCCTCAAGGCGATGATGCTCCGCCTCCCCGGAATCCCCTGGGAAGGCGCGCCCGTCGGCCCCGACGAGAGCTTCAACACCGTCATCCGCACCGAAGGCTCGCCGCCCAACTTCACCTTCCAGCCGCTCGACCATGTCGCGCTGATCGAGCGCAACGACTGGGCCGAGTTGAGCCGCATCGTCCAGGTCTCAGGCAGCCGCACCTATTGCCTCAAGGGCCGCCTCGCGCTCCTGGAAACCAAGCTGATGGGCTGGGCGCTCGAGCAGATCGCCGAGGCCGGATTCACGCCGATCACCGTTCCCGCCATCGCCCGCGACCAGGCCTTCCTCAACCAGGGCCAGTTCCCAGGCCACCAGGAGGAAACCTACCAGCTTCCCAACGACGATTTGTGGCTCGCCGGAACCGCGGAGGTCGCGCTGACCTCGCTCCACTCGGGCGAGATCATCGAACGCGACAAGCTTCCGATCCTCTACGCCGGCTACTCCCCCTGCTTCCGCCGCGAAGCGGGCAGCGCCGGCAAGGACGTCCGTGGGCTGCTTCGGGTGCATCAGTTCGTGAAGGTCGAGCAATATGTCATCTGCGAGGCCGATGAGGCCGGATCGGCCGAATGGCACGCGAAGCTCCTCGCCCTCGCCGAGCAGCTGCTCTCCGCGCTCGAAATCCCCTACCAGGTGATCGAGACCTCGACCGGCGACATGGGGCTGGGCAAGTACCGGATGAACGACATCGAAAGCTGGGTGCCCTCGCTCGGCAAGTATCGCGAGACCCACAGCTGCTCGACCCTGCACGACTGGCAGGCCCGCCGGGCCAACCTCCGCTACCGCGACGGCGACGGCAAGGTCCGCTTCGCCCACACGCTCAACAACACCGCGCTGGCCTCCCCGCGGATCCTCGTGCCGCTGCTCGAGAACCACCAGACCGCCGACGGCCGGGTCAGGCTTCCCGAAGCCATTCGCCACCTGATGGGCGGAGACGAACATCTCTGACGAGCCGCGACGAGCGTCCGCCGCCGGGCTGGCGCCGGATGACCGAGGCGGCGTGGCTATTCTCGCGCGCCTGGCACGGCTTCGGCCACCTCGGCCCCCGCGGCCCGGAGGACGGCGAGCCGGCACTGGTCATCCCCGGCTTCATCGCCAACGATCGCACCACGATGGAGCTCCGCCGGGCGCTGGGCGAGGCCGGCTGGCGGGTCCACCCGTGGGACTGCGGCTGGAACATGGGCGCGCGCGCCGACACGATCGAGCGGCTCAAGCGGAAGCTCGACCAGGTCTCCACCGAGAGGCCGGTGCTGATCGTCGGCTGGAGCCTCGGCGGGGTGTTCGCCCGCGAGCTCGCCCGCTCCTGCCCCGACCGGGTCCGCGCCGTCGTCACCCTTGGCTCCCCGTTCAGCGGCGATCCGCGTCTGAACAATGTCTGGCGGCTCTACGAATGGGTCGCGGGCCACCCGGTCGACCAGCCGCCGATCGATCGCATCTGCGACAAGCCCCCGGTGCCGTGCCTTGCCATCTGGTCGCGCGGCGACGGCATCATCGCCCCAGCCGCCGCGCGCGGGCTCGCCGGGGAAAGCGACAAGGCGGTCGAGTTCAGCTGCAACCATATGGCGTTCGGAGTGTCAGCCGCCGGACCGCGAAGCAGGTGGTGCGCGAAATCGACAGCTTCCTGAAATCGTTAGGCTAATCCGTTCAAATTCTTGTTTCGCTAACGAATTAACCCCATCTTGAATCGCATGAAGTGGGATCGCGAGCCACTTGCTCCGTCCGGAGCCGCCACTCCGCCGACGACGAAGCGCCGTCGGGCTGGGGCCGGTGGCGCGAGGTCGCCTGGCATGTGCCCCGCGCTGCTCAGCGGTCTCGGCCCGCTGGGCCCGCGCGGACCGGAGGACGGACCGCCCGCCCTCGTCATCCCCGGCTTCCTCGCCACCGACCGGACCACCATGGAACTTCGCCGCGCCCTCGCCCGGGCCGGCTGGCGCGCCCACCCGTGGCTGCTCGGAATGAACGGCGGCGCCAGGGCCAACACGATGGAGGTCCTCGCCAGCCGCCTCGCCGCGATTTATTCCGAGGCCAGGCAGCCCGTTCTCCTCGTCGGCTGGAGCCTCGGCGGAATGTTCGCGCGGGAGCTCGCCTGCCGCTGCCCGGAGAAGATCCGGGCGGTGGTCACGTTGGGTTCGCCCTTTTCGGGCAACCTCAAGACCAACACCAACGTCCGCGAATTCTACGAGCGGATCGCCGGCCACGACGTCGACCTGCCACCGTTCGAGCGGATCGGCGGCAAGCCCCCGGTCCCGACCCTCGCTTTATGGTCGCGCAAGGACGGCATCGTCGCCCCCGCCGCCGCCCGCGGCCTGGCCCATGAAGTCGACAAGGCGGTCGAGATCAACACGCACCATATGGGCTTCGCGGTCTACCGGCCGGCGCTGTCGAAGGTGGTCAGCGAAATACGGAAGTTCCTGACGGAGCAGGAAGGCGCGGCGCCGGTGATGGGGAAAGTCGCCGCCTAGTCCCTCTCCCTTGGGAGAGGGTGCCGAGCATCGCGAGGCGGGTGAGGACGATCATTTCCCTTCGACTTCCGCCGCTTCGCGGGAGCTCCTCTGACTCTCCCACAGGCTGAGAGTGTGGCAGGCACGTTCGCCGTCTCTCGACGCAGCGACGCTCGCTTCGCTCCGCTTTCGTTGCGCTCGGCGGCTCAGAGCTTCCGCTCAACCGCCCGGTACTGCTTGCCCGTCTGCTCGTACCACTCGTCGCCACCGCAGTAATAATAGCTGACCCCCTCCTCGATCATCTTCATGCACGAGGCCGGAAGCGAGGCGTAGGTGCCGCCGACGACATAGGGCTTCCTCTTGCTCTCCTCCTTTTGGGGAGGGGCCGGAGGTGGGGTGACTGCAGCGACCGGGACCTCGCGCTCGATGATCACCGGCACCTCCCGCTCGACGATGAACACGCCGCCAAAGCCGCCGTGGAAGCCGTGCCCGCGATCCCGGGGGAAATGATTGGAGTGGGTGTGGAAATTGTTCCGAGGTCCGAAGACCGACCGCTGCTGGGCAGCGGCCTCGGCAGCGGCGAAGACCGGCAGGGCGGCGATCGCCGCGCTCATGACCAGGGCGCAAAAATCCTCATGCGATCCCAGTAGCATTTTTCCCTTTCCTACACGCCTTGTTTCTGTTTCACCCTGTCAGATGACCATCCCCGTAATCTGCGACCGCTGCCGGGTCGCCGGCACTGCCGGCACCGGCGATTTCTCCCATTTCGGCGACCTGCTGGAGTTCGATCCGGTGGTTCAGCCGCGCCCCCGCGTCGACGGCTGGACCGAGGAAAAGCAGCGGGCGTTCATTGCCCTGCTGGCGACCACGGGATCGCAGCGGCGGGCGGCGATGGCGATTGGCATGGCGCCCTATGGCGCGGCCGAGCTGCGCAAGAAGCCGGGAGCCGAAAGCTTCAGCGCCGCCTGGGACCGGGCGATGGCGATCGCCGCCAAGAACGGCACGATGAAGATTTCCACCGCCGTTGCCGATGCCGCCGCGCGCAGTGCGCAGCTGGCGGGCCCGCCATCACGGCTGCGAGGGCATGAGCCCGACGAGGATGACGAGCCGGAAATGGACGACGAGCAAAAGCTCGGGCTGATCGAGGGCCTGTTCTACAAATGGCTCGGCAAGGTCGAGGCCGAGCGCGAGGCGCGCCTGGCGGGAGAAGTGGTCGCCGCCGATTTCTACCTGCGCCAGGTGACCTTCTTCGAAATCGCCTTCGACCTGATGACCGAGGGTTTCGGAATGGACGGCTGGCAGGTGCTGAACGACCTCCGCCGCGGCGGCCACCACATCACCCAGATCGCCGCCACCCCGATGAGCCGCATCCTCAACTCCAAGCGCCGCGAGCTATGGGCGGCGATGGGCGAGAGCCACCCGGAGCTAGGCTGGGGGCGTAGCGAGGATGGCCCGGGCGCCCCGAACACCCGCCCGCCCGCTATCTGATGTCCAAGCTCAACTACAGCCTGGAGCCGCTGGAATATGAGCAGGGCGGGGGAGCGGAAAGCGCAGTCGAGTCCGGGGGACCGACGAGCATCGAGCTGGAGCACCGAGACTAGGACTGACGAAGGCGGAATATGCGCGGCGGCATGAGGAGGACGCCGAAGCGCAAGCAGCCTGGGAGGCTGCTGAGCATGGGCGTGCATAGCAACTTGCTTGGGAGCGGCGCTTCAACCAGCCCGGATTGAGTGCACTGTCACCATAATCAATCTGGCTCATGTGGAGGCTGGGCAGATTTGTTCAGAGAAATCCGCACTTCGAACACCGATTGTTTCACATTGCCGAAGCGCACACCGAGCCCCATCTAAGGTTGATGCGTAGTGATGATTGCCACATCGTCAGAGTTCCGAGACCCCGCGAGGGGAAGTCAAAGTTCTGGTGCGTCTCGCACGATGCCTCGGCTACGGCGCGTTTTGGCGGTCGGATGCCGCGCTGCGAGGGCGCCTACCAGACGATTTCAGAGCTTCGTCAGTTCAAGCTTGATCCGGAAAAATTCCCGGGCGGCGTCGCTCTCTGGGGTGCAGTCGAGCCCGTCTACAACACGGCAGCGGTACCGGCCGAGCGCGGAATTCACGTGCACGCTCGTCACAAGCCGGGAAAGCGCAAGGCAATCGACCATACATACGCGCAGTCGAGTTGACGGTGCCCAAGGACCTTTTCTCCGAAGGGACCGTGCTGATCACGGGCGAGACCGCAGTGGCCTACTACCTTAGTCGGTTTCTCAAGCGGCAGATCGTCCTGATCTTCTGCCCGTTCTGCGATACGCCGCATCTCGATTCCGACTGGTTCGCCGTCAAGCCGCACCGGGTTCATCTCTGCCATGGGTGCAACAAGCTGTTCCGAAAGGACGTGAAACGGGTGTCGAACCCGTTGGAGGCCGTGCGACATAAGTTCGGTGACGGGGAAGCGAAACGCACAACCATACGCGCGAAGGGCACATTGGATATCCGGCAGTCAGACTATCCTTTCGGGCTGCAAATCTGGGCCTCTAATCCCGCGCTTTTCTGGACCTCGGCAAGAGGCGAGGAAGAAGGAATTCATGTTCACGGCTGGAAACGCGACACCCTCGATCCGAAGCTCGACGGAACGTTCAACACGGTTCGGATCGACGGTATCGACCTCGACGAGGAGCAGCTCCGGCATTTCATGGCGCAGAACGCTTTGATCTATCTGAGGCGAAAAGTGAGGTCGCTTCGGTGCCCGCAATGTAACTCGCCGAAGTTCGATCGTGGTGACGCTGCGTTTCGTCCCCGCGGCCAACACGTCTGCAATGCCTGCGGCTTTAAATTTCACTCACCCGCCGGTCGCAGGCTTGTCGTGAGCAATCCTTTCGTGGAAACAATAGCCGCACTCCACGCCGCGCGCAGAGGGACCGAGCATTAAATGAAGGGCTATATTTACATCACGGGAACTGGGGCTGTATCCGGGTCTTCATAACAACCTCGATGACCCGTTGTTCGGTGATCCGCCGACGCTCGGCGCATGCATGACCAATATTCGGCAGTTCGTTGAGCCGGGCGACTATATTTCGTCGTATCGGGCAGCGTACCAGCAGCCGCTCCTTACCTCATCGGCGGCCTGCGAGTTGCGGAGAAAATCGACCACTTGGCCGCTTACGGTCGTTTTCCGCAGAACCGGCTTTGTCAGGATGAGAACGGCTTCGTTCGAGGAAACATCATCGTTGATCCGAAAGGCAAGCAGCATCCGTTAGACCATCACAAGCCAAAGACCTTCGAGGATCGAATTAAGAACTTCATCGTGGGCGATGAAGCTGCCGCTCTCCAAACCCAGCGTGAAATCGAGCTCGGTCGGCAACGAACTCTCCGCAAGTTGTCCGACATGTTCGACAAGCCCGGCAACCGCGCAATCGACATCATGGGTCGGATGAGAAAGCTCGATGAGCCGCAGGTTCATGGTCTCATGGACTGGCTGCGCGGCATCAAGAGCGACGCCAAGTAACCGCCGTGTCGAGTGTCGCTGCGGCGCTCCGTGGCCTGAAGATCGGGCCAAAGGAAATTGCCGAAAAAGCGAGTTTGCCGCTTGAGCGTGTCGAACAAATTCTCCAGGGCGACAAGGCCGCACTGAGCGAACTTCGCGCCATCAGCACTGGCTTGCGTGTTCCGATGCATGTTCTCGCGCAAGGTCGGCGGCCAAGCGAATCAACATCACTTGAGCCCTTGTTCCGCAGCGTTCGTGGTGCAGGAGACGATCTGGATGTTACTCTCGAACGGATCGTTACGTTTGTGGAGTCAGCGCTTGAGTTATTGCCTCGCCGTAGCGACGCCCCCGATTGGCTAAAAGAGTTTGATGTCGGACCAGCGACTTATGCCGAGGCCGACCGTATCTCGAAGCAATTCCGGACGCTGGCATACGAATATCCGGACGACGAGCCAGCATTCAACTTGCCCGCCGTACTGGGAAGGCTGGAGGGCGTCGTAGTCAGTCGACTCCTCTATTCTCGCTATGAGGGAGTGTCCCTCATAGCTGGAAATTACTGCTTCATATTCGTCTCGCCCCGTTTCCAAGGCCGCATGCTTTTCACGCTGGGACACGAACTCGGGCACGTCATCGCACACCACGAAAGCGGAGGCGATGCGATCTTCGAACGTGCGGGCGACATCGGAACGTTCGGTGAGAGATCGCGTCGAGAATCTTTCGTGGATGCTTTCGCTTCGTGCTTGCTCCTTCCCGATGTTGGAGTTGGCAAGGCGCTGCAGGCCTTCCGTCAGCACTACGGGGTTGAGAGCCAAAGCATTACCGATCTGGAAATTCTGGCGGTTGCTCGCTTCTATGGCGTGAGCTTCGACGTCGCCGCGCACCGTTGCGAAGATTTGGGGTTGCTCCCGGTGGGTGCGGCCTTTGCGATCTCAGCGGCACTGAAGAAGCAGTACGGATCGCCTGAGAAGAGAGCTGAGGTGCTTGGGTTACCGGCGCGCCATCAAGTGTTGCTGCCAGCAGTTTCAACCCACCTAGCAAAATCGATCGCACGAGCCATCAGAAGTGGCGACGCATCTATTGGGTGGGTGACCGATCGGCTTGGCCTCTCAATCGGGGAGGTCCTTGCGATCAATGCGGAGCATGTCAGGCCTTGAGGTTTCTGCTGGACTCGAGCTCCGTCATTAACCTGTTCAACGCGGGCGTGCTTGCACTGCTCTGCCAACTTGACGAGCATGATTTCTTTGTACCGCCCATGGTGATCGGAGAGTGCCATGGCGATTGCGCGAGCGATCTCATTGCCTTGCGTGATGAAGGATGCATCACTTTCATCGACGATGATGTCGTCGACGCTGACCACTACCTGGAATTATTGGAAGAACATCGACTTGGCGCGGGCGAGACGGAATGTATGGCCGTTGCTGCCGCCGAAGATTACAACCTTTGCTGCGATGATCGGAGGGCGCGTGAAGCGGCGGCGGGCTTGATTGGCGAGAACAAAGTCATCGGCTCATTGCGTTTGCTAAGATGGTGTGTCGAGAGCCTCGTGATCGACTGCGGCGCGGCGTTCAATGCCTTTCAAACTATGAGGGAAAAGGGCGGGTTTCTCCCCAAAATGCCACAGTCGTTCTTTTGTGGAGATGATTGAACGTGCTCCGGAAAGAGGCTCGTATGACAGATGACGGCGGGAAAAGTCTGCTCGAACAATTTGACGACGCATACAAGTCCGTGACGCAGGATCGCAGGGAAGTTTACGGCCCTCCCTGTGATACCTATCGGCGAATTGCAGCCCTGCGAGCGATCGTGGACGAATGTGCCGATGCGCAAATTCGCGAAGTCCTCGGTATGATTGTCACGAAAGTTGTGCGTCTCGTACAAACACCAACGCATCTGGATTCTTGGGTAGATATTGCAGGCTACAGCCGATGTGGAGTGATGTTGCTGGATGAACGCCAGCCAGCCGAGACCTTAGGGGACGTGACCGTCACGAAGTAAATTCGTCACGTCGAACGTGTTGACCCTCTAGTGCTCGCCATGCCCCCGGCATGGCTGCGCGCTGCGCCGCACGCCGGCCGGGCTCCGCAACGGTAGGTGGATCCCGGATCAAGTCCGGGATGACGAAGTTGAGAGAAGGCGCCGTTAGCCCTCGTCCCCTCCGACGCCATCCCCCGGCACTGGCGTGCCGTCGGAACCTTTAGGCGTCGTCGCCCATGCGTAAGGCAGCGATGAAGGCTTCCTGGGGAATGCGAAACCGATCCGTACTCCCTCATCTTTGCCTTCCCCTTTTTCTGCTTTTCGAGAAGCTTCCGCTTTCTGCGTCGCGTCGCCGCCGTAGCATTTCGCGGTCACGTCCTTGCGCATGCGCGCTGATGCGTTTCGCGGGCGATGACCTTGCCGCCGATCGCGGCCTGGATCGGGATCTTGAAGAGGTGCCTGGGGATCAGCTCCTTCAGCCGCTCGACCATGCCGCGGCCGCGGGTTTCGGCGTTGCCGCGGTGGACGATCATGCTGAGCGCGTCGACCGGCTCCTCGTTGACCAGGATGCTCATCTTGACGAGGTCGCCCTCGCGGTGGCCGATCTGGTGATAGTCGAAGCTGGCATAGCCTTTCGACAGCGATCTTCAGCCGGTCGTAGAAATCGAACACCACTTCGTTCAAGGGCAGCTCATACTTCAGCTGGGCGCGGGTGCTTGTCCCATGGCCCACATAGGTCAGGTCCTTCTGGATGCCGCGGCGGTCCTGGCACAGCTTGAGCACCGCGCCGAGATATTCGTCGGGGACATAGATGGTCGCCTCGATCCACGGCTCCTCGATCATCTCGATCCGGTTGGGGTCGGGCATGTCGGCCGGGTTGTGCAGCTCGATGCGTCTGCGCCGCGCTCGTTCTTCGAGTGGCTCTAGCTGCGATGCTGATAGACCACCGAGGGCGCGGTGGTGATGAGGTCGAGGTCATATTCGCGGGTCAGCCGCTCCTGGATGATCTCCAGGTGGAGGAGGCCGAGGAAGCCGCAGCGGAAGCCGAAGCCCAGCGCCGCGCTGGTCTCCATCTCGAAGCTGAACGAGGCGTCGTTGAGGCGGAGCTTGTAGAGGCGAGTCGCGGAGCTTCTCGAACTCGGCGGCGTCGACCGGGAAGAGGCCGCAGAAGACGACCGGCTGGACTGTCTTGAAGCCGGGGAGCGGCTTCGGCGGCGTGGGCGCTTTGGCGTCGGTGATGGTGTCGCCGACGCGGGTCTCGGCGACTCTCCTTGATCTGGGCGGTGATGAAGCCGATCTCGCCGGGGCCGAGCTCGTTCAGCTGCTCGATCTTGGGGCGGAAGCAGCCGACGCGGTCGACCAGGTGCATCGTGCCCGCGGCCATGAACTTGATCTGCTGGCCCTTCCTGATGACGCCGTCCATCACGCGGACCAGGATGACGACGCCGAGGTAGGGGTCGTACCAGGAGTCGACCAGCATCGCCTTCAAGCGGCGCGTCGCGGTCGCCCTTGGGCGGGGGGATTTTGTCGACGATCGCCTGCAGCACTTCGTCGATGCCGATGCCGCGATCTTGGCGCAGGCGAGCACCGCCTCCGACGCGTCGAGGCCGATGATTTCCTCGATCTCCTGCGCGGACCCTCTCCGGCTCGGCCGCGGGGAGGTCGATCTTGTTGATCACCGGCACGATCTCATGGTCGTGCTCGATCGACTGGTACACATTGGCCAGCGTCTGCGCTTCGACGCCCTGCGCCGCGTCGACCACCAGCAGCGCGCCTTCGCAGGCGGCGAGGCTGCGGCTGACACCTCGTAGGCGAAGTCGACGTGGCCGGGCGTGTCCATCAGGTTGAGCTCGTAGGTCTCGCCGTCCGCGGCCTTCCAGTCCAGGCGCACCGTCTGCGCCTTGATGGTGATCCCGCGCTCCTGCTCGATCTCCATATTGTCGAGCATCTGGCCGCGCGTCATCTCGCGCTCGGTCAGCCCGCCGGTGCGCTGGATCAGCCGGTCGGCGAGCGTCGACTTGCCATGGTCGATATGGGCGATGATCTAGAAATTGCGGATGTTCTTGGGATGTGGTCAATGTTCTGGCCTGCCTAGCAGGGTTTGAAGCGCCGCCTAGCATCTGGTGCTGCAGTGTCACCGGCTCCCGCGTCGCCGTCTCGCATCGCCGCATCAGAAGTGTTACGGCGCTGTTCGATTAATCAATGGGGGTAATCATGCTTCGAACTCGTATCCGTCGCTGGCCGCCTGCGGCCGCGCTGCTCGTCACCGCCTCGCCGGCCGCCGCGCCCAGACCAGCAACACCGGGCCGAGCTCAGGCCCGCAACATGCAGACCAACGCCACGCAGCAGATCCCGCTGTGCGCCCGGCCGCTCGGCGTGCTCGCCATCGTCGAGCCGGAAACGCAGTGGTGGCGCGAGCTCAACCTCGGCAGCCCCGAGGCGATCATCAAGGTGTTCGTCCAGCAGTCGCGCTGCTTCACCATCGTCAACCGCGGCCGATCGATGCAGAGCCGGGCGATGGAGCGTGCGCTGGCCGACCAGGGCGAGCTGCAGGCAGGGCTCCAACATCGGCCGCGGCCAGGTCAAGGCCGCCGACTATTTCCTCGAGCCCAACATCGTCTCCGCCAACAGGAATTCGGGCGGCGGCGGGGTCGGCGCCGCGGCGGGCGCGCTGGGCGGCCTGTTCGGCGGCGCCGGCAGCTTCGTCGGCGGCGTCGCCGGCGGGATCAACGTCAAGAAGGGCGAAGCCAACGTCACTCTGTCGGTGGTCAACGCCCGCACGACCGAGGAAGCAGGTGGTCGAAGGCTATGCCCGCAAGAAGGACATCAGCTGGGGCGCCGGCGGCGGCGGCGGCTGGTGGGGCGGCTTCGCGGCCGCGGGCGGTCACGGCTACCAGAACACCGAGATCGGCCAGGTGATCGTGCTCGCCTATCTCGACGCCTATACCAAGCTGGTCGGCCAGCTCGGCGGGCTCCCCGCCAACGCCTCGGCCGCCGCCCCCCAGGCTAAGTAGGTCCATAAATTCGGGTCGTGGCCGGGATCCCCCGGCCGCGCCGTTCGTCGACCGCGCGCCGTCGTTGGTCGAACAGAGTTGCATCGTGCGGCCGCGCCTCTAGGGTCCGCGCCGATCATTGGGAGTGTTTTCATGACTTTAGTTAGCAGCCGCCTGTCAATTCTGCTTGCCGGCGCTTCACTGCTCGCGGCGCTGCGCATCCAGCCCCGCCGTCCAGACCGCCGCGCCGCCGCCGGCGGCAGTCGCCGCGGCGCCCGCCCCTGCCGAGCCGGTACCGGTCACCTCGCTGGTCAAGGAAGTCTCGATCCCGCACCAGAAGTTCGTGCTCGACAACGGCCTGACCGTGCTGGTCCATGAAGACCGCAAGGCGCCGGTGGTCGGCGTTTCCATGTGGTACAATGTCGGCTCCAAGGACGAGCCCAAGGGCCAGACCGGGTTCGCCCATCTGTTCGAGCATCTGATGTTCAACGGCACCGAGAACCTGCCCGGCGACTATTTCACCTATTTGCAGCAGATCGGCGCGACCGATCTCAACGGCACCACTTCGTTCGACCGCACCAACTATTTCCAGACGGTTCCGACCGGCGCGCTGGAACGCGTGCTGTTCATGGAGAGCGACCGCATGGGCCATTTGCTCGGCGCGGTGACGCAGGGCGTGCTCGATAATCAGCGCGGAGTCGTCCAGAACGAGAAGCGCCAGGGCGACAACCGTCCGGGCGGCCTGGTGTTTTACAAGGTGCTGGAGACGCTGTTCCCGGAAGGGCATCCTTATCAGCACTCGACGATCGGCTCGATGGCCGATCTCGATGCCGCCAGCCTGGCCACGGTCGCGCAACTGGTTCCGCGACAAATATGGGCCGAACAATGCCGTGCTGGTGCTGGCCGGCGACATCGATGCGGCGAGCGCGCGGCCGCTGGTCGAGAAATATTTCGGATCGATCGCGCGCGGCCCGGTCAACAATGTCGCCCAGGCGGCGATCCCGACGCTGCCCGCGCCACAGTCGGTGGTGATGAAGGACAATGTCGCAACCACGACCGTGTCGCGCTACTGGCCGACCCCCGGCCTGCTCGACGAGCAGCTGGTCGCGCTGGATGTCGGCGGAGCGGTGCTCGGCGGCCTCGCGAGTTCGCGGCTCGACGAAGTGCTGGTGCGCAACGAGAAGATAGCGACCCAGGTGTCGGCCGGCCTCTATGCCTTCCAGCGGGTCGGCATCTTCACTGTTTCGGCGACGGTCAAGCCAGGCATCGACCCGGCGGTAGTGGAAAAGAGGCTCGACGAGCTTGTCGCCGACTTCATCGCCAAGGGCCCATCGGAGGACGAGGTGCGCCGCGCGTCGGTTACCGAGGTCGGGGGCCGGATCCGCGGGCTCGAGCAAGTGGGCGGCTTTGGCGGCAAGGCGGTCACGCTGGCCGAAGGGCAAACCTATGCCGGCGACAGCGAATGGTATGCGAAAAATCTTGCAACCTACGCTTCGGTAACTCCCAACCGACATTCGCGGTGCGATGGGCCAATGGCTGACCAAGCCGGCGCTTGCGCTGCGGCTCGAGCCGGGCGCGCGCCCGCCTTACGAGGAAGCCAAATCGGTCACCGCCAAGGGCGGCAAGAAGGTCAACAAGAACGCCAAGGCGGCTCAGCCGGGTCCGAAGCGCGAAATCCCTGCGGTCGGATCGCTAACCGCGCTGGACTTCCCGGACGTGACAGTTGCTCGCCTCGCTAATGGGGTCGAGCTGCAATATGCCCAGCGCGCCGCCGTTCCGGTGACCCAACTCGCGCTGTCGTTCGATGCAGGCGAGGCCGCTGACGCGCCGAATTCGCGTGGTTTGCAGTCGATGGTCATGTCGATGCTCGACGAAGGGACCGCCACTCTCAATTCGCAACAGGTCGCGGAGGCCAAGGAGCGGCTGGGCGCCAATATCGACACCGGGAGTTCGCTCGACCGATCGACCGTGACGCTGTCGGCGCTATCCGCCAATCTCGGTCCCTCGCTCGCGCTGCTTGGCGACATCGTCAAGCAACCGGCGTTTGACCCAGCCGAGCTGGAGCGGGTCCGGACCCAGCGGCTGACGGCTATCAAGCAGTTGCAGAAAGACCCGAACGGCATCGCCCAACGCGTCCTTCCCGCACTATTGTTCGGTGACAGCCATCCTTATGCGACGCTTCCCGGAGGCGATGCCGCGGCGATCGGCCGTTTCACCCGTGGCGAGCTCGTCGGCTTCAAGGATAGCTGGTTGCGTCCCGACCGGATGAAGGTCTTCGTCGTGTCGGACCGGCCGCTGGCCGAAATCCAACCGCTGATCGAGGCCGAGTTCGGCCAATGGGCGACCCCGCCGGTCCCGGCCGGCGTCAAGCAGTTCACCGCCGCTCCGGCACGGCCGACGAGCGCCCGGATCGTGCTGATCAATCGCCCGGATTCGCCGCAGTCGGTAATTGCCGGCGGTCAGGTCACCCCCGCCGATCCGCGCCAGAACATCGAAGCGCTGCTCAGCGCCAACGACATTTTGGGCGGCAACTTCCTCAGCCGGATCAACATGGACCTGCGCGAGGCCAAGGGCTGGTCCTATGGCGTTCGCGGCTCGGCCCAGCTCAGCGAAAAAGCCGTGCCCTACATCATCTCGGCACCGGTCCAGGCCGATCGCACCGGGGATTCGATCGTCGCGCTCAATTCGCAGATCGGAGGGTTCCTTGGAACCAAGGGAGTCACCGGCGAGGAGCTCAGCCGGACCATAGCCAACCGCGTCAACGCGCTGCCCGGGCAATATGAAACGTCGGGCGCGGTGCTGTCGGCGATGATGTCCAACGATTTGTTCGGCCGCCCGACAAACTATCAGGAATCGCTGGCCGCCAAGTATCGCAGCTACACCGCGGCAAGCCTCGATACGGCGATCCGCGGCGCGGTCGATCCCAAGGGCTTCGTCTGGGTGGTGGTTGGCGAGGCGGCCAAGGTGAAGCCGCAGCTCGATAGGCTGGGAATCCCTGTGGACGTGATTGAGGCGCGGTGAGGCTGCCAATCACTGCAATGTGTCACAAGCGGGCGCCACTGATACGATCCGGCGCCCGCACCATTGCGGCAAACCTGCACGTCAGCCGGTCCAGAAGCTGCCGACCCGTTTCAGGCTTTTAAACCGTTTCTCCATGGTCTTGAGCCGGCGTGATCGGCCGGCGGCGTCGGTTCCGTCCGTATCGTTGAGTGCAAAATCGGCAACTATCTGCCGGCCAACCATGTCGTCGTGGATCAGTCCGAGGCAATCCTGCATTTCTTCCAGCGAGGACGTGAATTTTCGAACCCGCTTGTTGGCATAGAGCGGCGCAAGAAATTCGACGGCATAGCGCAGCTTCTTGATGTCTATCCGCAGCCGGTGCAGTTGCTTCTCTTCAAGGTCGCCGAGCCTTGCTCCCTGGCGCTTGACCTTCCTCCAGATCTCATCGAGCCGCCCGGCCGCGAATTTCCCGATTGGAGCGGACGCCGCGTTCTTTCGCCAGTCCCCCGAAGCGGTCCATTCAACCAGGTCCAGGAACATGTCGCGAGACGGTTGCGCCTTCACCATCCCGACGATCTGGCCATAATATTCGGATCGGGCAGAGGTCAGCTTGCGGCGATCGCGCCATCCCAATTCGTCGCCGTGATGGTCAAGGAATACGTCGAGATTGCGTGCCTTGCCGAAGGGACCCATGAACTCGCGCAGCTTCAACAGCAGTGGTTCGAGCGAGCCTTGCCGGATTGCCGGCCGAAACAGCGAGAAGGCGGTCCGCAGGCGCCGCATCGCGACGCGCGCCTGGTGAAGCGCTCGCGGGTCGCGCTCGGATATGATCAGCGGCTCGTTAAGCCGGAAATGGCGAATGCATTCGTGGACGATCAGCGCGAACGCCTGCCCGCTATCCATTGTCTTGCGGATATCCGGCGCAGCCGCCTTATGCTCATGCCCGAATGCACCTTGGGCGAGCATAAGGCCCCGCTGTTCCTTGCTGAGCACGCCGACTTCGAGGGGCACGGCGTGACCCAGTTCCTGAGCGAAGTCGAATAGCGCGGCGGCGTCTCCGCATTTTAGCTCGAGTTCCAGCTCATGGAACGACGCTTTCTCGCCACCAGCGGTGACCGTGCCAGAGTCCAGGACGACCTCGGCCACGCTGCCGTCGCGATCGATCAGCCAAGTCACACGTTTGACTTCGGAACAAACCACCGGCTCCACCCTGCGGTCGAGCTTTCTGATCTTGCCGAGCGGCGTCCGGTCAAGCGCCTTCGGATCGGGCGCCATTCGGTCGACGGGCGATTCCCACTCCCCCCGATCGAAGAGCCCAGCCGAGCCGCCATTTGTCTTGACCGTCTGCGTGAAACAGTCGCCGACCTGCCTGACCCGAAGCGAATAGCCCGCCTTGTGGACTTCGCCGTCGCCGGTGTCGAAATAGACCGAAGTATGGGACTGGGTTCGATGGCCCGCCTTCGCCAGGAGGGGATGGTGCCGAACCTTCCTGGCCGCACGCCCATCCAGCTCGAACTTGAGCTCGACCTCCCCATGATCCTGGGTCCGACGCGTCATTTGTGCCCAATTCGCCAATGACCGAGAGCGGTTCCATAAACCCTGGGCGGATATCCGTCGACCTCACCGGATATGGCCGTCTTGAGCGAACTCGTCGTGAGTCGAGACCGCATATTGCCATATCGATCTCGCCGCCGACAAAGAGGGTGGTTGGCTATTTTAGCCGCGTAACGTGCCCCATCTTCCGGCCCGGCCGCGCTTCGCCCTTGTTGTACAGGTGGAGGTCCGCGCCCGGCTCGGCGACCAGTTCGGCCCAACGCTCGACGTCGGAGCCGATCAGATTTTCCATCGTCGCGCTTGCCGAAACCAGTGAAGGATCGCCGAGCGGCAGGCCGAGGATGGCGCGGAGGTGCTGTTCGAACTGGGAGGTGTGGGCGCCTTCGATTGTCCAGTGGCCGCTGTTGTGGACCCGGGGCGCCATCTCGTTGACCACTGCTCCGCCGGCGCAGGCGAAAAATTCGACGGTCAGGACTCCGACATGGTCGAGCGCGTCGGCGATGGCCTTGGCCGAAGCAATGGCTTCGGCAGAATATAGCTCAATATTCGATCCGGCCGGGACTGCCGAAGTTCGCAGGATGCCGCCTTCATGATGATTGCGGGTCAACGGGAAGGCGCGGGTTTCGCCTGTCGCGGTGCGGGCGAGGACGACGCTGAATTCGGCGTCGAAGCTCATCATGGCTTCGGCCACGGCGGGTTGCCGGCCGATCGCTTCCCAGGCTCCTGTTGCCTCCTCTGGCCGATGGACCCAGGCCTGGCCCTTGCCGTCATAGCCCAGCCGGCGGGTCTTCAACAGGATCGGCGAGCCGAGTGCATCGAGCGCGGCGACGATGTCGTTGGCGCTATCGATCTCGCGCCAGGGCGCGATTCGCGAGCCGCAACGCTCCAGGAAGCGTTTTTCAATTGCACGGTCCTGCGCCATTTCGAGGCTATACGTGCCGGGCTTCAGCTTGTTGCCGAGGACCGCCAGCGGTTCGACCGGGACGTTCTCGAATTCGTAAGTGACGACGTCGCACTGATCGCCAAAAATTCGAAGCGCGTCGACATCGTCGAACGCGGCGCGTGTGAAATGCGCCGATACCTCGGCGGCACAAGGCTGCTCATGCGGGTCGAGGATGTGGCATTTGTAGCCGAGCCTTGCCGCGGCCAGCGCCATCATTCGGCCGAGCTGCCCGCCGCCGATGATGCCGATGATGGAGCCCGGCGCCAACATCACTCAATGGGCCTCATTCCGGCCGTTCAGGGACAGCGTCGGTTTGCCTGGCGCGCCAGGCCGACAGGCGGGCGGCAAGCGCCTGGTCGCTGGTGGCAAGCATCGCCGCGGCGAGCAGCGCGGCGTTGATCGCACCGGCCTTGCCGATCGCCAGCGTTCCGACCGGGATCCCGGCCGGCATCTGGACGATCGACAACAGGCTATCGATGCCCTTGAGCGTTTTGCTTTCGATCGGCACCCCGAGCACCGGTAATTCTGTCATCGACGCGGCCATTCCAGGCAGATGAGCAGCGCCGCCGGCCCCGGCAATGATCGCCTTCAGCCCTCGATCCCGCGCCGAATGGGCATAGTCGTAAAGCCGCTTCGGCGTGCGGTGGGCGGAAACCACCCGGGTTTCATGGAGCACGCCAAGGGCGTCGAGCGTTTCCGCCGCATGCCGCATCGTCTCCCAATCGGAAGTGCTGCCCATGATGATCCCGATCTGCGGATCGGCCATTCGAACATCCCTGCGCCAAGCCTGAGGAACTGGCGGCTTAAAGGGGCGGGGCGAATGGCGCAATCCGCGATGGCGCAATCCGGGACAGGGTCAGATTGGGAATCCACATTGTCATCAATCTCGACTATGCGAACGCATTGAGCGGGGCTTGTACAATGCACGACGTGTCTCTCGAAGGTCACGATCCGGCCGAGTTGCTGGAGGAGATCGCGCGGTTGCGCGGCGAGATCTCGCTGCTGACGGCAAAGGTCGAGGAACTCGACCGGCTGGCCTACCGCGACCCGCTGGTCCCGCTGGCCAATCGCCGCGGCATGATGCGCGAGCTGGAAACGATGATCGCCCGGCACGACCGCCACGATACGCCGGCGGCGGTGCTGTTCGTCGATCTGAACGGGCTCAAGATCCTGAACGACAGCTTCGGACACATGGGCGGCGACGCGGCGTTGGTGATGGTTGCCGAAAAGCTGATCGAGGGGACTCGCGCGACCGATTGCGTCGCGCGGCTCGGCGGCGATGAATTTTGCGTGCTGCTCGAACATGCCGACGAGAAAAGCGCGCTGGAGACGGCCGAACGGCTGGTCGAGATGATCGCCGACGAAGATTGCCTGTTCGAAGGCTCGCCGATGCCGCTCTCGGTAGCGATCGGCGTGACGCTGGTCGAGAAAGGCGATACCGCCGCGACCGTCCTCGCCCGTGCCGACAAGGCGATGTATCGGGTGAAAGCGGCCGCTTAGGGCTTCCGGGGAACGGCAGTCATGCCGTTGCTACGGCTCTATCGTTCGCTCAGATAATAACGGTCCTCGACCGACAAGTCGTCATCCAGCTCATAGACGATCGGTTGACCGGTCGGGATTTCGAGGCTGACGATGTCGGCATCGGCGATGTTCGACAGATGCTTTTCCAACGCGCGGAGCGAATTGCCGTGCGCCGAGACCATGACCCGCTCCCCGCGCTTCAAGGCCGGAGCGATCTCGGCATCATAATAGGGCAGGACTCGGCCAATAGTGTCCTTGAGGCTCTCTGCCGCCGGGATGGCGATGCCGGCGTAGCGGCGGTCGCCGGTCAGCTGATAGGGACTGTCCGCGTCGAGCGGCGGGGGCGGAATGTCGAACGAGCGGCGCCAGATCTTGACCTGCTCCGGTCCGACCTTGTCGATCGTCTCCTGCTTGTTGAGGCCGGTCAGCCCGCCATAGTGGCGCTCGTTGAGCCGCCAGTCCTTGGCGACCGGCAGCCATAGCGATTCAAGTTCATGCAGGACCAGGTGAAGGGTGCGGATCGCGCGCGTCTGAAGCGAGGTGAAACAGCGGTCGAATTCGAACCCCTTGCCGCGGAGCATCCGGCCGGCGTCTCGCGCCTCGGCGATGCCCCGGTCGCTCAAATCGATATCCCACCAGCCGGTGAAGCGATTCTCGAGGTTCCATTGCGACTGGCCGTGACGCAGCAGGACGAGCGTCGGCATCAGGCCTCGACCTTCTCCGAAGCCTTTCCGCCCTGGGCCTTGGCTGTTTTGGCCTTGCGTAGCTCGGGCAGAATGGCGTGGAGGCTGTCGAGGCAGGCGCCGGCAAGATATTTGCTGCGCTCGGGCGACCAGCCGTAGACTTCGTCGGGCAGGTCGAAATTGTCCTTGAACGGCATTTCCAGGGTCATCGACACGCAGCCGTAGCGCTCGGCGAGCTGCGTGGTCGACATCGACATATTCGCATGGCCGGGCTTGGCCACCTCATAGCCCTTGCGGGTTTGAAAATCGGGCGAAATCCGCTCGAGCGTTTCGCTGAACAGGGCGAACAAGCGGGTCTGCCGCTCGGTGACCGAAGGAATGCCTTCGAAGCCGGCGAGGAAGTTGGCCGGGATCGCCTCGTCGCCGTGGATGTCCATCGCGAAATCGGGCGGAGTTTGGTCCATTGCGTTCCTGACGCAGAGGACCTCGGGGCTCTTGTCGGCGGAGGGTGCATGCCATTCGCGGTTGAGGTTCACCCCGGCCGCGTTGGTGCGCAGGTGCCCGCGGCGCGACCCGTCGGGGTTCATGTTGGGGACGACATGGAAGGTGCAGTCGCGGCGGAGCACCCTGGCGACGGGATCGTCGGGATCGGTCAGCTTCTCAAGCGCCCCTTCCATCCACCATTCGGCCATCGTCTCGCCGGGATGCTGGCGGGCGTAGAGCCACACCGCAAGGTCGCCCTCGCCGACGCTCAGGCAATCGATGTCCTGCCCGTCGAGGCTCTTGCCGAGGCTGCGATAGTCGACGCCGGGAAGGGCGGCGACGGTCGAGATGAGGTCGTGATGCCGTTCCATCGAATAAGGCGCGAAATAAGCGATCCAAACCAGGTCGGTTTCGGGCACGAATCGAATCGTCAGGACTCCGTCGGCGTAGCTGGTGCCGGCAATACGGGTCCAATCCTCGCGGTCGAGGGATACACAGGCCTTATAGTCGGGCCAGCCGTCGGGATAGGCGGAGCTGCCGCAGTTGACGATCCTCAGCGTCACTTCGCGCCCGCCGGCTCCGGCAAGGCGGAAATGGAACCACTGGTGGAAGTCGCTCATATGGTCCTTGGCGATCTCCAGGTCGATCGTGTCGCCCCGGCTTTCGACGACGCGAATGTTGCCGGCGTCGAATGCGCTCGAAATCGTAATGGTCATGAAAGCCCCTGGTGACTGGCAAATATGGACAAGCGCGGCCTCATAGTGCCGCGCGCGCCGAACGGCAAACGCTAGGATCCTTGCTCCTGCCAATTCGACGAACGGCGGGCCGCGGCACTGGCGCCACGCTGTGTGGTCGATTAGCGCATGGCCCCTGAATGGCGATTACCGCCAAAAAGTCCGGAGCCGATCAATGCGCTTGTTTGCCGCCGCCCTCTTGTTGCTTGCACTGCCGGCGTCGGCCGAAAACCTGGCGCCGTCGCCACCCGGGAAGGACCTTGTCGGCCGGCTTCAGGCGGATGTCGGATTCCTCGCCTCGGACAATCTGGAAGGCCGCGATACCGGATCCCGCGGCTATGCCATCGCCGCCGATTACGTCGCCGCACAATTCCGGGCGATCGGGCTTGAGCCGGCGGGCGAGAAGGGCGGCTGGTTTCAACAGGTGCCATTCCGCCGCGCCTCTTTCGATCGTCCGCCGCGGCTGAGCCTAACCCTCAATGGCAAGCAGTTCGTGCTCGAACAGGGCAAGGATGCGGCCCTGCGCCCGAGCGTCATCGCCAAGTCGCCACGCGCTTGTCCGCCGGGTTCGTCTTCGTCGGCTATGGTCTTCAGGATCGGAGGCTACGGGTTCGACGATTATCGCGGGCTCAACGTGCGCGGGAAGATCGTGGTCGCGCTGTCCGGCACGCCGGGCGGACTGCCCAGCGACGTCGAGGCACACCTCAATGCGAGCAAGGACAGCGTGGCCGCCGCAGCCGGGGCGATCGGCTTTATCGAAGTGCCGCGCAACAATGGGTCGGCAGGGCGGGGCGATCCGGTACGGCGCGGGGGCCGTCCGCTGATCGACTGGGTCGATTCGTCCGGCCATGCCGGCATCGGTTCCGCCGGGCCTGCAGCTTCAGCTCAGCTTTTCGAACGATTGGGCGGCGCGGTTGTTCGAAGGAGCACCAAGGTCGCTGGCGGCGGTCCGGTCGGAAGCAAAGAATAGTTCAAAGGCTCAGCCCCGCGGTTTCGCGCTGATGCCGACCCTCTCGGTCGAGGCCGAGACGAAATGGGAGGATTTCACCAGCCCGGAAGTGGTCGGCCTGTTGAAAGGTTCGGACCCTGCGCTTGCTGCACAGCATGTCGTGCTGATGGGCCATCTCGATCATTTAGGGATGAAGGCCGACGCCAAGCCGGGCGAGGACGCCATCTATAACGGCGCGCTCGACAATGCCGCCGGCGTCGCCACGATGCTGGAGGCGGCGCGTCAGTTCGCGGCCCAGCCGGTTCGGCCCAAGCGCTCGCTTCTCTTCATCGCCAACACCGGCGAGGAGCGCGGCCTGCTGGGCGCCGACTATTTCGCCAATCACCCGACGGTGGCGGCGGACAGCATCGTTGGCCTGGTCGACCTCGATATGCCGTTGCTGCTCTATCCCTTCAGGGACGTGATCGCGTTTGGCGCCGACCATTCGACGATCGGTGCGGCAGTGGCCGAGGCGGGCCGGTCGATGGGGATCGCCGTCAGCCCCGACCCGATGCCCCAGGAAGCGATCTTCACCCGATCCGACCATTATCTGTTTGTCCGGCGTGGCGTTCCGGCGGTGCTGCTGATGACCGGTCACGCCAATGGCGGGAAGGCGCATTGGGATGCCTATCTGGGCAAGACCTATCATTCGCCGCAGGATGATTTGAGCCAGAAGATCGACTGGGATGCCGGCGCCCGCTACGCCGAGCTCAATTACCGCATCGCCCGGGCGATGGCCGATGCGCCGCAACGGCCGATGTGGCTATCAAGGCGACTATTTCGGCGACCTTTATAATCCGGGGGGGCGCGCGCTCCGGTCGCGACCGCCGCTAATCCTTGACTTGGCACTGCTCCGCCATAGGGGGACCGCCGGTTTACCAACCTCCAACAACTCAAGAACACGAAGGCAGGCGTTCCGGCCATGAAGATTCGCAATTCCCTGAAGTCGCTGAAGTCGCGTCACCGCGATTGCCGGGTGATTCGCCGTCGCGGCCGGACCTACGTCATCAACAAGACGAACCGCCGCTTTAAAGCGCGACAGGGCTAAGCCCGCCTCTCGCCAGGGACATCGCCAGCGTTTACAAGGCCTTCGCCCCCAGCGGGCGGGGGCTTTTTGCGTGGGCGCGCGGAGAATGCGACCGCGATTCGCGCTGTTTAGACGGGTGAACGAACATTTCACCGCGCGTTCACATCAATTCGTCTACCACGCGGCCAAGGAGTGAGTGACATCGACGCGCAAGTGGAAGATCGTTCTTGGCGTTGCCGGCCTGGCGCTTGCCGCGACGGCCGCCTCTGCTGCCTGGGCCCAGAACATGGGCGACCAGGCCACGCCCAAGGGCTTCAACTGGGAAATCAAGGACGGCAAACGCGTTCCCAAGGGAGAACGCCAGACCAATGCCGACGGCAGCTGGCGCGAGGAAATCCGCCAGGGCAAGTGCATCACGTTAAAGGAAAAGACGGCCGCGGGCGACTATAAGGAAAGCCGCCAGTGCGACTAAGCGCCTAGCCCGCATCGCCTGCTCGGATCATGCCCCGCACGATCCTGCGCTATCGATTTCCGCGCTAAATTATCCAGCCCGGTGCCGCCCTCGGTGCCGGGCTGAATGCTGCAGGCGGGCAGGCCGACCTTTTCATTGTCGTCACACAAGCGCACCTGGACACTATCGTCGGCACCGATGAACAGCGACCACTGGCGTTTGTCGCCGCAGGTTGCGGACCACATGTCCATGTCGCGATAGCGGGTGACGTAGCCGGTGGAAACGATCTGGGCGCAGCGCAGCCCCTGGTCGGCGATGGCGCGCTTTAGAGCGATCGCCCGGTCGAGATCGTTCAATTCGAACAGCCGCTGCTGCGCCTCGCTGCGGACCATGATGTCATTTTGCAGCGGAGGCGCGGCATCGTCCCCTTGGCCGCACGAAACCAACAGCATTGCCGGGATCATCAGCGCGGCGATACGGACCATCGACTTCACTCCTTGTCCGGCGCAACGCGCCATTATCGGCTTATGCTCCCGTCCGCCGACGCTGCAACATGGCTGCTACCGAATGTGGATTTGCACCATCGGTCAGTGCAACGAAGATGGTATCGTCGCCCGCCATCGTTCCCGCCACCTCCTCCAGCCCCGCGGCGTCCAGCGCATTGGCGACGAGGTTGGCAGAGCCCGGCGGCGTTTTCAGCACCAGCAAATTGCCCGCCGGGATGATCGCATCGACCCATTCGGCGAGCAGCCGGTCGAGCTTGGCGGCAGCATGGCCCGGCTCGACCTGATCGGGCATGACGTACCGGATCGAGCCATCGCGCTTGAGCTTTACCGCCCCCAGCTCGAGCAGGTCGCGGCTGACCGTTGCCTGGGTCGCGGCGATGCCGGCGAGCGACAGCCGGGCGACCAGTTCCTCCTGGCTGCCGACGAGGTGCTCGCGGAGCCAGTCGGCGATCATCCGCTGGCGCTGCGATTTGCCGGTCATTGGCCGGCCTCCCCGCTCGACCATCGTGCCGATGCCTTCGTCGGTGAACAGTTCGACCAGGATCGCATGCTCGGCGCGGCCGTCGATCATGTGCGCGCTGCCGACCCCGCCCTCGACCGCCTCGGCGCAGGCCAGCAGCTTGGGAATCATCCCGCCGGTGACGCTCTCATCGGCAATCCGGCGCCGTGCCTCGGCCGCCGTAAGTCGATGGACGAGGCTTGCGGGATCGCCCGGATCCTCGAGCAGTCCCGGGGCGCCGGTCAGATAGATCGATCTTCTCCGCCCCCATCGCCACCGCGATCGCCCGCGCCGCGTCGTCGGCATTGACGTTGTAGGGCTGACCATTGGCGTCGGCGCCGACGGTCGAAACGATCGGTACCAGGCCGTCGTCGAGCAAGGCGTGAAGCAGCCCGGCGCGGACGTTGCTTGACCCTCCCGACGAACCCCAGCCTGGAATCGAGCGGCTCGGCTTCGAGCAGTCGTCCATCCTCGCCGGCGACCCCCACCGCAACCGGCTCAATCGCATTGACCGCGCTGACCAGCTCGCGGTTGATCTTGCCGACCAGCACCATGCGGACGATGTCGAGCGCCTCGGCGTCAGTTACCCTGAGGCCGTCTAGCCGTTCGACCGGCTTGCCCTGCCGGGCCATCTGCTCGTCGATCTGCGGACCGCCGCCATGGACCAGAACCGGGCGGATGCCGACAGAATGAAGCAGCAGCACGTCCTTGGCGAGGCTGCGCGCCCGGTCGGGGTCGGTCATCGGCAATCCGCCGACCTTGACGACGATGGTCTTGCCGGTGAAGCGGCGGATGTAGGGCAAAGCCTCGATCAGCAAGCGTGCGGTGTCGTTGGTGTTGATCATGACGTCGCCGCATTTTCCTTGATGTACCCGGGGCCGAGGTCGACCGAGACCGCGCGGCCGGCGCCCGAGCCCGAGTCCGAGGTCGACGAGGATGTCGATCTCTTCGCCCTTCATGTGGGCGAGCACCGCCTCGGCGTCATGCGGGATTTCGACCCCGCCTTGGGCGACCTTGATCCCGCCGTAGCTGACGGAAGAGCGTTCGGTTTCGAACTCGACTCCGCACGACCCGGCCTCGGCGAGCAGCCGGCCCCAATAGGCGTCGGCGCCGTACCAGCTGCACTTGATCAGCTGATTGTTGCCGATCGAGCGGGCGACCTTGCCGCGCTTCGGCGTCGCTGGCCGCGCCGGTGACGCGGATCACGACCAGCTTGGTCATTCCCTCCGCGTCGCGCGCCATCTGCAGCATCAATTCCTCGCACACCTGCCGCACGTCATCCTCGAACCTGGCGAGGTCGGCGGGACGACCCTTGCGGCCGCTGGCGAACAGCATGACCGTATCGTTGGTCGAAGTCGCGCCGTCGGTGATCAGCTCGTTGAAGGTGGCGTCGGCGGCGCGGAACAATATCGGCTTCAACTCTTCCGGCGACAGCTCTGCGTCGGTGGTGAGGAAGGCGAGCATGGTCGCCATGTTGGGCGCCAGCATGCCGCAGCCCTTGGCCATGCCGCCGACCGAATAATCCTTGCCGACGACCTGTGCTTCCTTCGGCCGAGTATCGGTGGTGAGGATGCCCTTGGCCGCATCGCGATGGCCGCTCGCGGCCCAGCGTTTTCGCCCAGCCTGGGAATGGCGGTGAGGATCTTCCGCATCGGCAGGCGGAAACCGATCAGGCCGGTCGAGCAGACCAGCATGTCGCGCGGATCGCAGCCGACCGCGCTCAGCCGCCGCCGCGCACATCGCCTCGGCATCGGCGCGGCCCTTGTCGCCGGTCCCGGCGTTGGCGTTGCCGCTGTTGACGACCACGCCCGATGCATAGCCCGCCCGACACGTTGAGCCGCTCGAGGCTGGCCTCGACCGGGGGAGCGCGGAACTTGTTCTGGGTGAAGACTGCGGCGGTCGGCACCGGCTTGCCGTCATCGGTGGCCAGCAGGCTGACGTCGCGGCGGCCTTCGGATTTGATCCCGGCGGCAATCCCCGAGGCGACGAAGCCTTCGGCAAGAGTGACGCTCATGGATATACTCCCATCGCCGTGAGCCCGGCGCCCTCGTCGAGGCCGAGCATCAAATTGGCGCACTGGATCATCTGCCCGGCCGCGCCCTTGCCGAGATTGTCGATCGCCGCGAGCGCGACGACGATGCCGGTGCGTTCGTCATAGCGGGCGCTGAGGAAGGCGGCGTTGGAGCCGGTCGCCCATTTGGTCTCGGGCGGAGTTTCGCCGACATGGATGAAGCGTTCGCCCGCATAGGCGTCGCGAAGGATGGCCAGCGGATCGCCTGGCGCTGGCTGCCTTTGCATAGCAGGTCGCGAGAATGCCGCGGCTCGGCGGGGATCAGATGCGGGGTGAACAGCACGTCCCGCGCCGGATCACCATTTCCATTTCGGCGGTGTGGCGATGGTCGAGCAGGCCATAGGCGCGGAAATTGCCGTCCACGGCGCAAAAATGCGTGCCGGCGCCGGCTGCCCGGCCGGCGCCGCTGACGCCCGAGGCGGCATCGACGATGATGCCCTGCTTCTCGATCGCGCCCGCATCGATCAGCGGGCGGAGCGCCAGGCTCGCGGCGGTCGGATAGCAGCCGGGGGCGGCGACGCGCTTCGAAGCGGCGATTTCGGCGCGGAAGAATTCGGGGAGGCCATAGGTGAAGCTGGCGAGCAGTTCCGGCCGTGCGTGCGGTTCTCCGTACCAGCGTTCGAACTCGGCGGCGCTGTCGAGCCGGAAGTCGGCGCCGAGATCGACGAAGGGAATGTCAGGCGCCAGAAGCTCGTCGGCAAGCCGCTGGGTCTCGCCGTGGGGTAGGGCGGCGAGGATCAGATCGCAGGTCCTGAGCAGCGCCGGATCCCAAGCGTCGAAGCTCACGCCCGGATAGGCGAGCGCGAGGTGCGGATGCAGGGAAGCAACGGGCTGACCAGCGCTGGACGCGGCGAAGGCGACGCCGACCTCGATCGCCGGATGAGCGGCGATCAGGCGCATCAGCTCGCCGCCGACATAGCCGGAGGCCCCCAGGACAGCGGCACGAACCATGGCAGCTATATGCATATACATGCATAAATATGCAACCAGCCCTCAGTCGAAATATTCGATCCCGACCTGGGATGCTGCCAGGACCGCCCGAGCCGTGGCTTCTTCGACGTCGCTGCCCATTGCCAGGGCGACACCCATGCGGCGGTTCCTGAGTGTGCAGGGCTTGGCGAACAAACGCACATCGACGGGCTTGTCCGCCTCGCCCAGCGCCAGCGCTTGCTCCAGTCCGTCAAAACCGAAGTCGCGGCTTTCGCGGTCGGCCAGGATGACCGCCGAGGCCGCGGGCCCGGCCAGCTCGATCGCGGGGATCGGCAGGCCAAGGATGGCGCGGAGGTGCAATTCAAACTCGTTGGGGGTTTGGCCGATCAGCGTGACCATGCCGGTGTCGTGCGGGCGGGGCGAAAGCTCGGAGAAGATCGCGTGGTCACCGGCGATGAAGAATTCGACCCCGAAGATGCCCTGTCCGCCAAGGGCGGTGACGACCCTGGCCGCCTGCTGCTGGGCAGACCTGAGCACGCCCTCTTCCATTGGCGCCGGCTGCCAGCTTTCGCGATAATCGCCGTTTTCCTGCCGGTGCCCGATCGGCGGACAGAACAGCACGCCGTCCCTGGTGGAAACGGTCAGAAGGGTAATCTCATAGTCGAAGGCGATGATACTCCTCGACGATGACTCGAGGCCGGTCGCCGCGCATGTTGGCCACGGCGTAATCGAACGCGGCGCCAAGCTCCTCTTCGCCGCGGGCGACGCTCTGTCCCTTGCCGCTCGACGACATCACCGGCTTGACGATCGCCGGCAGGCCGACGGTGGCGGCGGCGGCAATCGCTTCCTCGCGCGTTTCCGCAAACAGGTAGCGCGAGGTGGTCAGGCCGAGCTCCCTGGCCGCGAAGTCGCGGATGCCGTCGCGATTCATGGTCAGCTGCACGGCCTTGGCCGATGGCACGATTTTCCAGCCTTCGCGCTCCAGCTCGGCCAGCGTCGCGGTGTCGATCGCCTCGATTTCCGGCACGATATAGTCGGGCCGATGCTTTTCGACCGCGGCCCGAAGCGCCGCGCCGTCGAGCATCGGGAAGACTTCGCGCGCGTCGGCGAGCTGCATCGCCGGTGCGTCGTCATAGCGGTCGCAGGCGATAACACGGCAACCAAGTCGCTTGGCGGCGATGGCGAATTCGCGGCCCAATTCGCCGGAGCCGAGCAGCATGAGGGAGGCTAGATACATGGCCGACTCCCTAGCGGGCTTGCGCGAGGATGGGGAGGCGGCAATGTTCGCCTTCGTCCAATTCCGAAAGGCCCCTCATGCGCCGACTTGCCGCCCTCGCCCTCATTACCCTCGTCGCGGCCGCTCCGGCGGCCAAACCCAAGACGCCGAGCGAGATTGTCGCTTCCGCTCCCAAAAGCGACTGGCGCGAGATCGCGGCGGAGGATCTGCTCATTTTCGACATGGCGGGCGGTCGCAAGGTGGTGATGCAGCTGGCGCCGCAATTCGCGCCGGTGCATGTCGCAAACATCCGCGCGCTGGCTCGGGGCGGCTGGTGGGACGGAGCAAAAATCTACCGGGTGCAAGACAATTATGTCGTCCAGTGGGGCAATAACGAGAGCGAAAAGCCGTTTCCTGCCGGTGTCGTCGCCAAGCCGCCCGCCGAATATCATCGGACCCGCGAGGGCCTGCTGATCACACCGTTGGGCTCGCCCGACGCCTATGCGCCGGCAGCCGGGTTTTCGGACGGCTGGCCGGTCGCCTACGATCCCAGGGCCGGAACCGCCAACCTTGCGCATTGCTACGCCATGGTCGGGGTCGGCCGCGACCTTTCACCCGACACCGGCACCGGCGGCGAGCTTTATGCCGTCATCGGCCACGCTCCGCGCCACCTCGATCGCAACATCGCGCTCGTCGGGCGGGTCGTCTCCGGCTTCGAACATATGTCGTCGCTGCCGCGCGGCACCGAGGCATTGGGCTTCTACAAGGAACGCAGTTCCGACGTGCCGATCACCAAGGCACGGCTTGCGGCCGACTTGCCCGCCACCGAGCGTCCGCGGTTCGAATATCTCGCCGGGCCAACTTTCGCCGCCTATCTGCACGCCCGCAAAAACCGGCAGGACGATTTCTTCATTCGTCCTGCCGGTGGGGCAGATGTGTGCAACGTCAATGTGCCCGTGCGGGCGGTTCCGGCGGGCTAGGCGGCCCAGGCCGGGGCCGTCACCCGGTTGCGATGCTGGATGACGCCGGGCGCTTGTGGTGGCGCATGCTCGCCTCGGCCAGCGGCAAGGCGGTCGAGCAGAAGGCGCATTCGGCCGACACCCGGCCGATCAGCCACTGCGTGCGCCCGCAGCCGGGGCAATGGTTCACTTCATGCTCCCGGTAGACGGCATGATATCCGCGTCCGGCCGGGTCATGCCTCATCTGAAGGTCGCTCAGCGTCGGGACAGAAGCCATAAAAGAGTTCCTTTCGGCTCGGTTGAACGAGCGAATCTGCCTTGGGTTGCATGGATTAAAAGGTCAGAGTTCGCCGCAGTCCCTGCGCGGGACGGGCGTTAAGTGCCGGAATTGACGCGGCAAAAGCGGCCAAAATCGCCAGGAAGATGGCCCCCATCGGGATGAGAACCAGATTCAGCCAGTCGGGATTGAACGGAAATTCGAACATCTGCACGACGATTAACCATGCCGCCACCGCGCCCGCGGCGAAGGCGGTCAGCGACACCGCGCTCGACAGCAACGCGAACTCGATCAGTTGGCTTCGTGCGACTTCGCCTCGAGTCGCGCCGACGAGGCGGAGCAGGACGATGTCGCGAGCCCTCTGGCGACGGGTGGCGACGACCGAACCGGCCAGAACGATCATTCCCATCAGGATCGCGAAACCGGTCGCGATCCGCACCGCCCCGTCGATCGATTCGAGCAAGGTCTTCACCTGGATGACGATGTCGGAGACTCGGATCGCGCTGACCATCGGCAGTTCGGCCGTCAACCGGCGTTCGAACGGCACAGTCGAGCCGTCTGCTGAAGGGGCAACGGTCGCCATCAGCGTGTAGGGCGCGGCCTCGAGCGCTCCGGGGGCGAAAATGATAGCGAAATTGAACCCAAGGCTGCGCCAGTCGATCTCCCGCATCGACGCAATCCGCGCCTCGATCGGCCGTCCGAGGACGGCGACGGTCAGCGTGTCGCCGATCTTGAGGTTCAGTGCGGTCGCGGCGTCGATGTCGATGCTGACCAGCGGCGGGCCGCGATAGTCCCTGGACCACCATTGGCCGGCGACGATCCTGTTGGCGGGCGGCAGGTCGCGGGCGAAGGTCAGTCCGCGGTCGCCGCGCAGGATCCAGGCGCCTTCAGGGATATTGCGCATGTCGGCGACTCGCACGCCGTTGACCGCCGTCACCGGCCCGCGCAGCGAGGGCACCAGGCGAAGCTCGGCGCCGGGTAGAACGGCGTCAGCGAGCGCCCGGAACCTTGGCTCTTCTGCGCGCGGGATGTCGACCAGGAACAGGGCGGGGGCGCGTTTCGGCACCGACGTGTCGATTTCGGCAAGAATGCTGGATGCCGTCCCGGCGAGCGTTACCAGCAGCGTCAGGCCCAGCCCGAGCGACACCGCCAGCCGCCCGGTGGCGGCTCCCGGCCGGTCGAGCGCGGCGATGCCGAGGCGGGTGATCGGGCCGCCAAGGTGCTTCGCGCCGCGCGCAACGCGCCGAACGGCAAGGCCGAGCAGAGCGAACAGGCCGCACAGGATCGCGATCCCGGCAAGCCCGTAGGCGGCGAACCAGGGATCGCTGGCGCTGCCAATGGCGATCGCCGCCGCCAGCGCCAGCGCCACGGAGGGCAAGATGAAGCTCCGCCAGCGCAGCGGCTCGCCATTGCCGACATCGCCGCGCAGCAGCCGCGCGGGCCTGGTGTCGCCTGCATTGGCGACCATCCGCCAGCTGGCAGCGAAGCTGATCAGCACCCCGAACAGCGCGGCCTGGCCAAGAGCGCCCCATTGCGGCGCCGTGTCCGGCGCGACCGGAAGCAGGGATTCGGCAAGCTTGCCGACCAGCGCCGGGGCCATCGCCCCCGCAGCCAGGCCCACGACGATGGCGAGGCCGGCGATCAGGCCGATTTCGGCCAGGAGCATCGCATTGACCGTCGAACGGTTCGCGCCGACCAGCTTCAGGATGGCGATCGTCGGGCGGCGCGAGGCGGCGAAAGCGGCGGCGGCGCTTGACATGCCGAGCCCGCCGATCGCCAGCGCCGACAGCGCGACCAGCAGCAGCATCTGGCCGAGCCGATCGATGAAGCGGCGGGTGCCGCCCCCGGCTTCATCACGGCTGGTCGCGCGCCAGCCGCCCTCGGGGAAGCGTTGCTGAAAGGCCTTGCCCGCGGCTTCGGATCAGCGGCCGGCGGCATGATGATGCGATAGCTGGTGCTGCTGAGGCTGCCCGGCTGGATAAGGCCGCTCATCGCCAGCCCGGCTTCGTCCATCAACGCCGGCGGCGCGAGCGCGAAGCCGGACGTGCGCGGCAATTTGTCGATGACCCCCGACACACGGTAGGCGGCGCGACCGATCCGGACTTTGTCGCCGAGGCCGAGGCCAAGCCGCTCGGCAATTTCGCGGCCGATCGCCACTTCGGCGCCTGCCGGCCGCTTGCCGCCGCGAGCCCATTCGACCTTGCCCGCCAACGGCCAATTGGCATCGACTCCTGAAAGTTCGGCCAGCAGGCTGCCGCCATTCGGAGCGACCAGCATGGCGCGGGTAGTGATACTCTTCGAAGATCGGCCGAGCGCATCGATTGCCGCACGCTCGGCCGGCACCGCCTCGCGCTGGGCAACCGACAGCATCAGGTCGCCGCCGAGCAGTTGCCGGCCATTGGCGGCGATGGCGCTGTCGACCGAAGAGGCCAGGCTGGTGACCGAGGCCAGCCCGGCAATCGCGACGGCGAGGCACAGCCACAGCAGGCCGAGCCCGCACAGCCCGCCTCTCAAGTCGCGAAGCGCGAGGCGAAGCGGCAATCTCACGCGGCCAGCCGGCCGTCGACCATGTGCAGGGTCCGTGCCGCCCGGGCGGCGACGGCGGGGTCATGGGTGATGACCAGAAGCCCGGCGCCGGCATGGCCCGCCCGCTCGAACAGCAGGTCGATGATCGCCGCGCCGGTGGCGCTGTCGAGATTGCCGGTCGGCTCGTCGGCGAGCAGCAGCTGCGGACGCGGCGCGGTGGCGCGGGCGATGGCGACGCGCTGCTGCTCGCCGCCCGACAATTGGGCCGGATAATGGGTCAGGCGATGACCCAGGCCGACCGCTTCCAGCTCAGCCGTGGCGCGCGTGCGCGCGTCATCGGTGCCGGCCAGTTCCAGTGGGACCGCAACATTTTCAAGCGCGGTCATGGTCGGAAGCAAATGAAATGCCTGGAGAATGATGCCGAGCGACCGGCCGCGGAGCCGCGCCAGCGAGTCCTCGTTGAGGCCGCCAATATCTTGCCCGGCGAGCCTGACCGAGCCTGCATCGGCCCGTTCCAGCCCGGCGACTACCGCCATCAGCGAGCTCTTGCCCGAACCGGACGGGCCGAGCACGGCGACGGTCTCCCCGGCTTCGAGCCGCAGGCTGACGCCTTTCAAAATCTCGGTTCGGACATCGCCCTCGCCGAGGGTCAGGCGGACTTCGTCGAGGTCGATCAGCGGCTGGTTCATAGCGGGTGTAGCTAGGGAGCTTGTTCCGCAGCCACAATGGCCCCACCTTTCGATCCATGAACCGCCGGTCGATTGCCACCGCCCTTCTGTCGATCAGCCTGTTGGGGGCTGGCCCGCCGCGCCTGCCGGGAATCCCGGGAGCCCGCTGGTGCTTGCGTTCGGCGACAGCCTGACCGCTGGCTATGGCCTCGACCAGGGGCTGGGTTTCGCCCCGCAGCTGCAAGCGACGCTTCGCCGCCATGGCATTGCCGCGACTGTCGTCGATGGCGGTGTCTCGGGCGATACCAGCGAAGCAGGCAAGGCAAGGCTCGGCTGGACGCTCGACGGGATGGAACGCAGGCCCGACCTGGTCATCCTCGAGCTTGGCGCCAACGACATGCTGCGCGGCCTCGACCCGGGGCTGACAAGGAAGAACCTGGACGCGATTCTGGCGGAGCTGAAGCGCCGCGAAATTCCAGTCCTGTTCGCCGGCATGCGGGCCGCGCCCAACCTCGATCCGGCCTATGTCGCCCGGTTTGATGCCATTTATCCCGAACTGAGCCGCCAGCAGGACGTCGCCACCTACCCCTTTTTCCTGGATGGCGTGGCCGCCCAGAAGGGCATGCAGCAAGCAGACGGAATGCACCCCACTTTTACTGGCGTGAAGCGAATTGTGACCGGAATTACGCCGGTCGTGAAGCGGGTGCTGGGGCGAAGCTAGGCGTCAAGACCGTCGAGTGAGATCGGTTCGGCGAATTCGGCTCCGATCCGGCTTCCGGCGATCCAGCGGACCAGCGCATTGGCCCGTTCGCGCCCTGGCAGGATCAGCCAGATGCGCGTGCCGACCTCGAACTCGCCGTCGGCCTCGGCCATGAAGCCGGTTTCGGAAATGTTGAGCACGCGCGCCTCGAAACCTTCGCTGCCAAGCTCGCGGACGCGCGCGCCGATTTCGACCGCATGGCGGGACATCCGTCGCCGGTCGCTGGGATCACGCGCTTCTTCGATCCGCGCCTTGATCATTCGAAAACCCATCTCCATTGGCGACGCTAGTCCAGTGGAGCGGTGAAATACACACCCATCCGCCCGTCGCGCAGCCAACGCACCTGACCTGCAATGGTGCCGCGGTCAAGCAATTGAAGCGAAACGGTTTCGCCGATGTGCGCGTCGCCGGCGAAGCGGAGCATTGCCCCCGACCGAGACATGTTGACGAGGGTCACGACATGGTTGCGCCCGCGCAAGGAGAGAACTGCCGCATGCAATTCAGCTTCGAGCCGCACTTCGGACCGCTCGTCGAAGACCCGCTTGACGGTACGCGGGATCATGCTGCCATGAAGTTGGAACCGCGACGACATTCTGTCCCCTTCCATACGAGCCTGGGCAATTGCGATATCTTATGCTTCCCAACTGCTTAAGGATTGGTTGGCATGGGTGATTTTGCACGGCGAACCGTGCATCCACCCCTAGTCCGGCCGGTTCATCCTGTGTAAGCTTGGAGGTGCTAGGTCCGACACTTTATCGGTGCTTGGACGCCGGGTGTTTGCGAGGGGTAAGGACAAGTGACGAAGGCGCGTTGGAACCATTTGGCGATGTTCACAGTCATGGCTGCGGTACCGCTGGTTTCGGTCATGGCCCAATCGGCTGCTCCGCCGGCCGCTCCGGCCGCGGCCAAGCCGGTTGTCGCTCCGCCGAGCAAGCCCGTAACGGCCCCGGCCACCAAGCCGGCCGACCCGATGGCGCCCTTGCCCGAGGGTGCCGAGGCGCCGCCTCCGGCCGAGCCGCTGCCACCGCCCCCGCCGCCGCTTTGGCAGGTTCATCAGGCGCAGAGCCTGCTCAACTATATCAACAATGTCGGGCGGGAAGGCCTGTCGCCGGCCGATTATGATCCTGCCGGGCTGATCGCCTCGATGCGCTCAGGCGATCCGATGGTCCTGGCCCAGGCGGCGACCGACCGGTTCAACAAACTATCGTCGGACCTGGCTCTGGGCCATGTCCGGGGCGACGCGCGGATCGGCTGGCATGTCGTCGACAACGACATTGACGATGCCCGCCAGCGCCAACAGCTCGAGGCCGCGCTGGTCACCAACCGCATTCCCGAAGTGCTCGACGGCCTGCTTCCGACCCATCCGCAATATGGCGCTCTGCGCACTGCGTTGTCGATCGCGCCGCGAAGCGATGCCAAGACGATCAACAAGATCCGGCTCAACATGGACCGCTGGCGCTGGCTGCCCAACGACCTTGGCCAGAAGTATATCATCGTCAACGTGCCGGCCTTTCACGCCACGCTGGTCGAAAATGGCGTGACCCGGTGGAAGCACCGGGCGATCGCCGGCGCGATCAAGACACCGACGCCGCAATTAAGCGTCCTGGCCACCGGCGTGATCCTCAACCCATGGTGGGAGGTTCCGCCGAGCATCACCAAGGAAGTAGCCGGCAAGCCGGGCTATGTCGCGCTCAAGGGCAAGGACGGAAAGGTCCAGCGCTGGCGCCAGCCGCCGGGGCCGAGCAATGCGCTCGGCCAGCTAAAATTCGTCATGTACAATCCGTACAATATCTATCTGCACGACACCAACGCGCGCAGCCGGTTCAATAGTCATTCGGCGGGCCGTGCACTGTCCCACGGCTGCGTCCGCACCGAGCATGTGCTCGACCTTGCAACGGAGTTGCTGGGCGATGACGGTGGCGAGTGGACGCCGGAGAAGATCGAGGAGACGCTCGCGTCGAAAAAGTCGAAGCAGGCCAATTTCGTGAAGCCGGTGCCGGTGCACATCGTCTATTTCAGCGCGGCCGCGCTGACCGACGGGACGATCATCAACTACACCGACCTCTACAAGCGTGACGATCAAGTGATCGCGGCGCTGCTCGACACCGACGGCAAGGCGCTTGGCAAGCCGGACGAAAAAGTCGCGACCAACTAATCTCATGAAAAAGGGCGGCCCCCATGGGGGACCGCCCTGCTTCTTCTTCGCCTGGCTTATGCCGTCGTCAGCTTGTCGGCATAAATCAGTCGGCCGTCGCCGAGCCGCTGCATGACGTTCCACTGGTCCTTGCGGCTGAAGGCGAAGCAGCCCTGGCTGCGGCCAAGCTTGCCGTGAATATCGACCATCTCAGGCTCGGCATACCAGGCGTTGTGGATGACGATCGCCCGCGCCTCGGCGTTATTGTTGGACCAATCGAGGCCGCGCACCTTCATCGAAAGCCCGTATTTGCCGTGATAGGTGTCAGACGTCGTGTAGGCGCCGTTCGAAGTCGCTTCCGAGCCAGGCTGGTTGGAGAAGTGGTCGAGAAAGCCGGTATGCCAAGGATCGGAGCCGCTGCCATGGGCGACGCGGTGGCTCTCGACATGGCCGCTCGGCAGGTGAACGACATGGAACCGGGCCTCGGCCGAGCCCTGCGAAAAGTCGGCTATCCCGATAAAGTCGCGATGGCGGATCCAGCGGCGCGAATCGAGCGCCGCCTTGGCCTTCTCGAAAAGCTGAGGATTGATGCCCGCCGGGGCCGACGGTGTAATCGGGGTCGCGGGGACGGGTGCCTGCGGACCGAGCGGCGCCATCGGAGGCGGGAGGATCGACGGACCCAGCACCTGCGAGCTGGCCGCGCCGGACAACAAAAGTCCGCCTGCGCCGGCCGCACCGAGACGCAACATTTCCCTGCGATTCAAAGGATTATCCCCCACGCTCTGCATGCCTGCCTTATACCGGTCCGAAGGTTAATCGCCGATAACCAAAGTCAGGCCGTTCCGGCTTCCGTCTCACGCTCGAAACGGTTCGTCGTGCCTTGGTCGAACCCTCCCCGCCTTGAAATGAAGGGAAGGCGCTGCTAAGGGGCCGCCTCCGCACGCGCCTCGGGCGCTTGTGAACCATGTTCATTGCTCAGCGAATAGCTGGCCGGATGTCCCGGTCCTTTCGCCGGGCTGCCCGGTCGAGTTCGGGCGCACTTGAAGGGAGTTAGACGGCTTTTATGCAAATCATCGTTCGCGACAATAATGTCGACCAGGCGCTGCGGGCGCTCAAGAAGAAGCTGCAGCGTGAGGGCGTCTATCGCGAGATGAAGCTCCGCCGTCACTATGAGAAGCCCTCGGAAAAGCGCGCCCGCGAGCGTGCCGCCGCGATTCGCCGCGCCCGCAAGCTCGAGCGCAAGCGGATCGAGCGCGAAGGCGCCCGCTAAGCCATAGCGGCTTCGCCTTTTCTCCCCCTCTGGCCGCATCGCGAGGGCTGACATGTCGGTTACCCAAGTTCCGCTTCGTCCCGTCGCGAAGGGCACGCTTCCCAAGCTGTGGCTCGCCGTCGCCGCGCTGATCGCGATTGCCTATGGCCTGGCCTATTTCGGTGCCGGACAGTTCAAGACCGTCACGGTCGATACGGTTGCCGCCGGCAGCGGCCCGCTGATCGGCGAAATGGACGGGGTGATCATCGAATATACCGGCCGGACCGAGAACGGCACGGTGTTCGATACCACCGACGGACGCGGCCCGGCGCCGTTCCTGGTGATGCAAGTGGTCCCCGGCTTCCGCGAGGCACTGACCCGGATGCAGCAGGGCGGCCGATACAAGATCGTCATCCCGGGCCGCCTGGCTTATGGCAAGAACCCGCCGCAAGGCAGCCCGATCGGCCCCAACGAGGACCTCGCATTCGACGTTCATGTCCTGCAGGTCGTGCCCAATGCGGCGCTGACCGCGGGTGCGGCTCAGCCGGGCCAGTAGGCCTTACTTTCGCCCGGCCCTGGCCGCGCTCGGGGCAATTTTCTTCCGCTTGCTTAAATCCTCAAGCGTCGTCTTGACCGCGGCGACGATCGGATCGGCGAGAAGCAGGCCCATGAAGCCGAACAGCGCGCCGAAGATCAGCTGAGCCGCCAGTACCAGGGCCGGAGCCAGATCGACCGTGCGGCGCGCGACATAGGGCACGATCAGATAACCATCGACGGTCTGCACCAGCAAATAGGTGAAGATCGCCCACAGGCCGGCGTCAGTACCGGCCGAAAATCCGACCGCGACCATCAGCAGGCCCGACACGATCGCGCCGATGTTGGGAATGAAGGCCAGGACACCGGTCAGCAGGCCGAGCAGCGCCGCCATCGGCACCCCGCCCCACATCAGCATCAGCCAGGTGCCGATCCCTTCGACCAGCATGCCGAGCAAACGTCCGGCCATCAGGCGGCGCAGCATGAACCCCACATGGTCGCTGATGTCGTAAAAGCTGGGTCGTCGCTCGAGCGGAAGCATCCACGCCAGGCCGCGGTCGTACAGCCTCGGTTCTATGGCGATGAAGATGCCGATGACCAGCACCAGGATGATCGAGGAGACGACGCCGACGGCGGTGTTGACCGCGCTGGCCAGGCGCCCGACGCCGCCGAGCAGTTGGTTGCCGATGCTCGGCAATCCGCCGTCGGGCATTAATCCGAGGGCTTCCAGATAGGCCATCAACCTGGCCAGCTGTTCCGATACCACGACCCGCAAGGTACCGGCCTGCTCGGCCAGCGTCGTTCCCGCGAAGTAAAAGGTCCAGCCGATAAAGCCGAAGCCGGCCAAAGTGACGATCGCCAGCCGCCAGCCGCGCCCGATCGGCAATGCCCGGCCGAGAAGGCGCGTTCCCCCGTCAAGAATGACCGCGAAGACCATTCCGCCGATGATCAGCAGGATCGGCTGGGCGAGGGTGATCAGCGCGGCGATGGCCAACGCCATGCCCAGCCAGATCGCCGCCTTACGTGCTTCCTCCCGAACGCTGCGGCTGGAAAGGTCGGCCGGCCCTGGGTTTTCGGACGGGCGAGGGGGCTCCGGATCCTTGGCCAATTGCCCTACTCCCTGGTCGGATGGAGCGAGTTTCCGGCTCGCCCCTCGCGAAACGCCGGGAACCAGGTCAGCGGGTTGGTATAAAGCGTCGTTCCGTCAAGGCTGAAGGTGATGAATTCGGCGCGGCCGCCGATATTCTCCCACGGTACCGCCCCGCCCAGTCCCTGCTCGGAGAGGCTGAACCGACTGTCGGCGCTGTGGTCGCGATTGTCGCCCATCAGGAAGACGTGACCGGGGGCAACGCGGACCGGAGGATAATCGTCGCCCTGGCTGGGGCCGTCATCGATCGTGTCGTAGCTGGCCCCGTCGGGCAACGTCTCCCGGACGATCGGCAGGCGACAGAAGGCGCCCTCGCTGGTCTCGACACGCCGGCCCCAGAATTGCATCATGCCGCATGGCGCATTGGCGTCGACCGGGATGATTGACGGCGGGCGGAGCTCCGCCTTGACCGCTTTGCCGTTGAGGATCAGCCGGCCGTTCCGAACCTCGACCGTGTCGCCCGGCAGGCCGATGACGCGCTTGATATAGTCCTGGTTGCCGCCGGGGGGAGTCACGATCACCACATCGCCGCGCTCGGGCAATTTGCCAAGCAAACGACCGCTCTTGAACGGAAGGGTGATGGTCCACGGCTCCCCGCTATGGAGGATCAGGTTACGAAAAATTGCCGCCGGGTTCGGGATGGTCGGCGATACATAGGACCAGCCGTAAGGGAATTTGGTCACCACCAGCCGGTCGCCCGTCAGCAAATTGGGCATCATCGATTCCGACGGGATGTAGAATGGCTTGGCGACAAAGCTGTGGAAGGCGAGCACCGCGACCAGCACCCAGAACAGGCCCTTTATCTCACGCCAGATCGCGTGGCCGCGGCTTTCCTTGCCGGGCTCAGCGGCGATGGCCGGCGCCGCGGGGGCGGTGACGGATTCGGGACTCTCGGACAATCAGGGCTCCATCTTGCGGGCGGCGAGGATCACAAAAGCCTGCGCCCAGGGGTGGTCGTCGGTCATCGTCAGATGAACGTCGATTGCGTGGCCTGCCGGGGCCATGGCGTCAAGCCGGGCCTTTGCCCCGCCGGTCAACAGCAGGGTGGGAGCGCCCGACGGCGCATTGACCACGCCGATATCCTTCATGAACACGCCGCGCTTGAAGCCAGTGCCGATCGCCTTGGAGAAGGCTTCCTTGGCGGCGAAGCGCTTGGCCAGCGTCCCGGCCATGCTGTGGGGGCGCGACGCGGCCTTGGCCCGCTCCGTATCGGTGAAGACCCGGTTGAGGAAGCGCTCGCCGAAACGGTCGAGCGACGCCTGGATCCGCTCGATGTTGCACAGGTCGGAGCCAATGCCGACGATCACCGGGCCTCATCCATCAGATCGCGCATTCGCCGGACGCTGACTTCAAATCCGGTGAAGATCGCCTCGCCGACCAGGAAGTGGCCAATGTTGAGCTCGGCCAATTGGGGGATGGCGGCGACGGGCGCGACATTGTCGAAGGTCAGGCCATGGCCGGCATGCGGTTCAATCCCGTTCTTGGCGGCCAGCGCTGCCGCGTCGGCAATTCGCTTTAATTCAGAAGTCCGTTCCTCGCCCTCGACGTGGGCGTAGCGCCCGGTGTGGAATTCGACCACCGGAGCGCCGAGCCGGATCGCCGCCTCGACCTGCGCCGGATCCGGCTCGATGAACAGGCTGACGCGGATGTTCGCGCCGCGCAGGCGTTCGACATAATAGGCGAGGTGATTATGCTGTCCCGCGGCGTCGAGCCCGCCTTCAGTCGTCCGCTCCTCGCGCTTTTCGGGGACGATGCAGGCGGCGTGGGGGCGGTGGGCGAGCGCGATCGCCAGCATTTCCTCGGTCGCCGCCATCTCCAGGTTCAGCGGTAGGTCGATCTCGGCCATTAGCCGGTCGATGTCCTCGTCAGTGATGTGCCGCCGATCCTCGCGCAGATGGGCAGTGATCCCGTCGGCGCCGGCGGCCGCGGCGGCATGGGCCGCGCGGACCGGATCAGGGTGCGACCCTCCGCGCGCGTTCCTGATGGTCGCGACATGGTCGATGTTGACGCCGAGGCGGAGCCGCCTGTCCTGAGCTGGTCGAAGGGTCACGCCGCCGTGCGGCTCCCCGGCTTGGTCGCTGTTATCTTTGCAAGCTCCTCGGGGACGTCGTTGGGATCATAGGTCGGTACATCGATCCGGATGAGGGGCACGAACGGCACGCCCAGATCGACCGTGCCGCCCGAACGGTCGACCAGGCTGGCCGCTGCGATGACCTTGCCGCCAGCCTCCTCGATCGCCGCGATCGCTTCTTTCGACGACAGGCCGGTGGTCACCACATCCTCGACCATCAGCACCCGCTCCCCGGGCTTGAGCGAGAAGCCGCGGCGAAGGTGGAACGTCCCTTCGGGCCGCTCGACGAACATCGCCGGCTTGCCCAGCGCCCGGCCCATTTCATGGCCAATGATCACCCCGCCCATCGCCGGCGAAACAACCGTGTCGATGGAATCGCGCATCTCGGCCGGCAGCTTGGCGGCAAGCGCTCGGGCCAGCCGTTCGGCCCTTTCGCCGTCCATCAGCACTCTGGCGCATTGCAGATAGCGCGGACTGCGCAGGCCCGACGACAGGATGAAGTGACCTTCGAGCAGTGCGTCCGCGGCCCGGAATTCCGCCAGAATCTCGTCGTCGGTCACTCAATTCTCCATTAGGTTCGCGGCTCGAAATAGGCCCGCTGCGCGTGCCCCGCAACTGGTTGCAGGATTGGGTCGCAACCGCCGCTTGAGGGAGCCGAAGGTCGCGCCTATAAGGCCGCGAAATTCGGGACCTGCCGCATTCCGGCGGGCCCTTCTTTGCAACCGAATCAATCGGGGTGACGATGAAACTGATGGGATGGGCGATCGCCCTGGCGGCAGCCGGGCTCACACCAGCGGCGGCGGGGGCGCAAACGCCTGCGGCCGCACAGCCGCAAGTGACGAGCACGGCTTCAACGGCCACGCCGGCACCTGTCGCGACGCCCGCTCCATCGATCGACTATGCCGCACCAACCCCGGGCATCGGCGTTCCCGACGGCCGCAAGGGCATCCAGGACCAGGTCACCGAGCTTGGGCGAGATCTGGCCGCCTTCCACGATAATTGGCTGCTGCTGATGTGTGCGCTGATCAGCATTTTCGTGCTGGCGCTGCTCGTCTGGACCATCGTCCGCTATCGCCGCGGCGCCAACCCGACTCCGTCGCGCACCACCCACAACACCGCGATCGAGGTCGTCTGGACGCTGGTCCCGGTGCTGATCCTGGTGGCGATCGCGGTTCCCTCGATCCGCCTGATCCGCGCCCAATACAGCCCGCCGCCGGCCGACCTCACGATCAAGGTGATCGGCAACCAATGGTACTGGACCTATCAATATCCCGACAATGGCGGGTTCGAGATCGTCTCGAACATGCTCAAGGAGCAGAAGGACGTGAAGCCGGGCGAGCGCTATCGCACCGACGCTGACGGGCCGCCACTGCTCGCGGTCGACGAACGGATCGTCATCCCGGTCAACAAGGTCGTGAAGTTCATCGTCACCTCAAACGACGTCATTCACGCCTTCGCGGTTCCGGCATTCTGGAGCAAGATCGACGCCAACCCGGGCCGGCTCAACGAGACCTGGGTCAAGGTCGACCGACCGGGCGTCTATTTCGGGCAGTGCAGCGAACTGTGCGGCGCCCGTCATGGCTATATGCCGATCGCGGTCGAGGTGGTTCCGGAGGCGACCTTCAACGCATGGGTTGCTTCGAAGGGCGGCACGCCCAAGGGCGCGGCGCCGTCGACCGAGGGTCCCGCGCCGGTCGAGGCCGCCGCGGCCCCGGCCGACACTGAATTCGGGGTCGGCATCCGCCGGAGGGGCCGCGGTCGAGCAGCCCGTGACCAACCAGGCCGCCGTGGCCCAGAATTAATTCGAAGCGGAAACGAGAGACATATGAGCACCATCCCCGCCGACGCGCTTCCGCTGAAGGCCCATGAGGCGCACGACGCGCATCATGACGCCGACCATAAGCCGGGCTTCTTCGCCCGCTGGTTCATGTCGACCAATCACAAGGATATCGGCACGCTTTATCTGCTCTTCGCGATCGTCGCGGGGATCATCGGCGGCGCCATCTCGGGCGTGATGCGCGCCGAGCTGGCCGAGCCGGGCATCCAGATCCTGACCCAGGGCTGGCCGATCGGGGCGGGCAGCGCCAACTTCGACGAAGCGCTGCACCACTGGAACGTGCTGATCACAGCGCATGGCCTGATCATGGTCTTCTTCATGGTCATGCCAGCGATGATCGGCGGCTTTGGCAACTGGTTCGTGCCGTTGATGATCGGCGCGCCGGACATGGCCTTTCCGCGGATGAATAACATCAGCTTCTGGCTACTCGTTCCGGCATTTATCCTGCTGCTCGGTTCCGCGTTCGTCAGCGGGGGAACCGGCCTTGGCGCCGGCACGGGCTGGACGGTCTATGCGCCGCTCTCGACATCGGGCTCGTCAGGGCCGGCGGTCGACATGGCGATCTTCTCACTGCACCTGGCGGGCGCCAGCTCGATCCTTGGCGCGATCAACTTCATCACCACCATCTTCAACATGCGCGCACCGGGCATGACCCTGCACAAGATGCCGCTGTTCGTCTGGTCGGTGCTGATCACGGCCTTCCTGCTGCTCCTGGCGCTGCCGGTGCTGGCGGGTGCGATCACCATGCTGCTGACCGACCGCAACTTCGGCACGACCTTCTTCGATGCCTCGGGAGGTGGCGATCCGGTGCTTTACCAGCACCTGTTCTGGTTCTTCGGCCACCCCGAAGTCTACATCATGATCCTGCCGGGCTTCGGAATGGTCAGCCAGATCATCGCCACCTTCAGCCGCAAGCCGGTGTTCGGCTATCTCGGAATGGCCTACGCCATGGTCGCGATCGGCGTGGTCGGGTTCGTCGTCTGGGCCCACCACATGTTCACCATCGGCATGGACGTGAATACCAAGATGTACTTCACCGCTGCGACGATGATCATCGCGGTGCCCACGGGCGTGAAGATCTTCTCGTGGATCGCGACGATGTGGGGCGGCTCGCTCTCCTTCGAGACGCCGATGTTGTGGGCGATCGGATTCATCTTCCTGTTCACGGTCGGCGGCGTTACCGGCGTCGTCCTCGCCAACGGCGGCGTCGATAACTACATGCATGACACCTATTATGTCGTCGCCCACTTCCACTATGTGCTTAGCCTCGGCGCGGTCTTCGCAATCTTCGCGGGCTGGTATTACTGGTTCGGGAAGATGACCGGCCGGATGTACAATGAGTTGCTCGGCAAACTGCACTTCTTCATCATGTTCGCCGGCGTGAACCTGATCTTCTTCCCGCAGCATTTCCTCGGCCTCGACGGAATGCCTCGGCGCATTCCGGACTACACGCCGGCCTATGCGGAATGGAACTGGATCTCGACCGTCGGCTATATGGTGATGGCGGCCGGAATGGTGATCTTCTTCGTCAATATGATCTGGTCGCTGGTCGCCGGAAAGAAGGCGCCGGACAATTATTGGGGCGAAGGCGCGACGACGCTCGAATGGACCTTGTCGAGCCCGCCGCCCTATCACCAGTTCGAGACCCTGCCGAAAATCGATTAGGTTTCGACCTGACTGAAATGCGAGCGCCCCGGTTCCGGCCGGGGCGTTTTCGTTGGGACATTCGCCGGTCGAGCGGTCGCACCGGGCCCGCAATTGCAATTGACCCGTCGTTAATGGTCCGGCCTTATGTGGGGACGCTTTCGGGGAGGTTCGATGTTCGGATTTTTGAAACCGAAGCCGGCTCCGGAAGGGCCGGTGCAGTTCGAAGTCGCGATCGAAATCGATCGGCCGGCGTCGGAGGTCTATTCCTTGCTCGATTGGTCCGACCCCCGAAACGCCAAGCGTGAGCTGGGCCACAAGGTCGAGCCGATCGACGACCAGCCGGGCCGCTTCCGGCTGGTGATGACCGAGATGCCCGAGCATCGCTTCGACATGACCGTTACCAAGGCGGTGGCCAATCAGGACTACGCATTCTCGACCGACATCCAGCCGCGCGTCGGCCGGTTGGAGAGCGATGAGGAACATTATTCGCTGGAGCCGATCGGCGATGATCGCTGCAAGCTCAAATTGACCACCGTGGCCACCTTCCAAAGGGGGCTGACGATGAAGATATTCGAGCAGGAATTGATGATGATGACGGCCGCGTGCCAGCGTGCGCTCATCAAGATCAAGGTTCACGCCGAATATGGAGTTGAGGCCGTCAAGGCCGTCGATTTCAGCTCTCGACGGCTGACCTATCGGGACGGCGGACGGCTACCCGAGCCGCGTCGCCCAAGTCGGGCCCAAGCTGAACGCCAAAATCCTCGTTCCGCTGCCCCTTTCCTCGCTTCGGCCGACCCCTTATAGGGCGCGCGTGACGAGCGTTCCCCTGACCCACGACCAGAGCCTGCCGGCCGATTGGCGCGACCTGCTCGCGCTGACGAAGCCGCGCGTGATGAGCCTGGTGGTGTTCACTGGCCTGTGCGGATTGCTGGCGGCGCCGGTCCCGGTCCATCCGGTGCTCGGCTTCGCCGCGGTACTGTGCATCGCCCTTGGTGCGGGAGCAGCGGGGGCGCTCAACCAATGGTATGAGGCCGACCTGGATGCCAAGATGAAGCGGACCGCCAACCGCCCGCTTCCCGCAGGCCGCATGACCCGCCAGACCGCCCTTCATTTCGGCGTCGGTCTGGCCGTTTTCTCGGTGCTTTTGATGGATCTCGCCGCCAACCATCTGGCCGCCGCGATCCTCGCGGTTTCGATCCTGTTCTACGTGCTGGTCTATACGGTGTGGCTCAAGCGGCGAACGGCGCAGAATATCGTCATCGGCGGAGCGGCCGGGGCGTTCCCGCCGTTGATCGGGTGGGTGGCGGTGACCGGCGACATCAGCCTGCTGCCGGTGTTGCTGTTCGCGATCATCTTCCTGTGGACGCCGCCGCATTTCTGGGCGCTGTCGCTGTTCGTCCGCACCGATTATGCCAATGCGGGCGTGCCGATGCTGCCGGTGGTTGCGGGCGTCGCCAACACCCGGCTGCAGATCCTCCTCTATACGCTGCCGATGATCGCCGCGGCGATCGCCCCCTGGGCGCTGGGCCTCAGCGGCTGGGTCTATGGCGTGGCATCGATCGCCCTTAATGCCATCTTTCTGCTGCTTGCCTGTGCGGTGTTCGCGAACAAGGCGACCGAACCCAAGGCAATGGGTCCGGAGAAGCGGCTGTTCGCCTTCTCGATCATCTATCTGTTCGGTCTGTTCGCGGCGCTGGTCGTCGATCGCTGGGTGATTGGCTGATGCCCCACCCCGAAGACGAACTCGTCCGTAAGCGCCAGCGCGAACGATCGCGCGTGCTGGCCCTGCTGCTTGGGGCTTTCGTGGTGCTGATGTTCGCCATCACCATCGCCAAGATGACGGTCAACCAATGAGCACACTCGCCCAGAAAAACCGTAACGTCGGGATGCGCGCGGCGCTGTTCGGGCTGGCGATGCTCGCGCTCGCCTTCGCCGCGGTGCCCCTCTACCGGGTGTTCTGCCAGGTGACCGGCTTTGGCGGAACGACGATGAAGGCGGAAGCCGCTCCCGGAGCGGTTGCCGGCCAGATCGGCGTCAGGTTCGACGCCAACATCTCCCCCACGCTGCCGTGGAAGTTCGAGCCCGAGCAGGCGACCGTCCGCATCCAGCCAGGCGCCAAGACGACCATCTATTACCGGGCGAGCAACTATACGGCGCGAAGGACGACGGGGACCGCAAGCTTCAACGTCACCCCTGAGGCAGCGGGCAAATATTTCAGCAAGATCGAGTGCTTCTGCTTCACCGAACAGGTGCTGAAGGGCGGCGAGAAAGTGCGTATGCCGGTCGTCTTCTATGTCGACCCCAAGCTGCGCGACGACCCCGACACCAGGCACATCGACGAGATCACCTTGAGCTACACATTTTATCCGGTGGAAAATCCGGAAAGCCGCCGCTAGAGCCGCTGGCAATCACAGGGAAACGAGACTCATGGCCGCGACCAAGAACCACGATTATCACATCCTTCCGCCCGACCAGTGGCCGCTGATCGGCGCCACCTCCGCGCTGGCCCTGTTCGGTGGAGCGGTGATGTGGATGCATGACAATCCTTACGGCAAGTTCGTCTCACTGCTCGGCCTGCTCGGCGTGCTGGTGACGATGTTCAGCTGGTGGGGCAATGTCATCAGGGAAGGCAAGGCGGGCGACCATACGCCGGTTGTCCAGCTTCACCTGCGATATGGGATGATCCTGTTCATCGCTTCGGAAGTGATGTTCTTCGTCGCCTGGTTCTGGGCCTTCTTCTCGGCGGCGTTGTTCCCTGCTCCGATCGAGATCGTCGACGGTGCCGCCCAGGTGATCAGCGATGCGACGGTTGCGGCCACCTGGCCGCCCAAGGGCCTCGAAGTCCTGGACCCGTTCGGCTTCCCGCTGCTCAACACGTTCATCCTGCTGTGCTCGGGCACCACGGTGACCTGGGCGCATCACGCAATGGTCCATGGCCACCGCGGCGGCGAGATGAAGGGCCTGTGGGGCGCGCTCGGCGTCGGCGAGAATGACGGGCTGAAGAAGGGCCTGTGGCTGACCATCGCGCTGGGCCTGCTGTTCACCTCGATCCAGGCCTATGAGTATATCCACGCGCCGTTCGCCTTTAAGGGCAACATCTACGGTGCGACCTTCTTCATGGCGACCGGCTTCCATGGCGCGCACGTCATCATCGGCACCATTTTCCTGATCGTCTGCCTGGTCCGTTCCTATAAGGGCGACTTCACGCCCAAGCAGCACTTCGGGTTCGAGGCGGCTGCCTGGTACTGGCATTTCGTCGACGTCGTGTGGCTGTTCCTGTTCGTCTCCATCTATGTCTGGGGCGGCTGGGGCGCGCCGACCCACGGTTGATGAGCGAGGCGCCGTCCAGCGGCGCCGCGCCGTCGCTGGCGGCGGCGACCTTCCAGGGGCTTTGTCCCCGGTGCGGCGCGAAGACGTTGTTCGCCGGCCTCGCACGCTTCGCGCCCAGGTGCGGCAGCTGCGGGCTGGATTTTGGCAGCTTCAACGTCGGCGATGGGCCGGCGGCCTTCCTCATCCTGATCGTGGGAGCGATCGTCGCGGTTGGCGCGATCCTGCTCGATCAGTCTGCCAATCCGCCGTGGTGGATCCACGTCATCTGGCTGCCGATCGGGGCCGGCCTGACCATCTACGGCCTAAGGATCGGCAAGGCGGCACTGATTTATCAGGAGCATAAGCATCGCGCCCGCGAGGGGAGGCTGGTCGAATGAGGCGCCAAATACCGATCGTCCCTACGATCCTCGTCGCGCTGGCGGTGGCGACGATGATCGGGCTCGGTATCTGGCAGCTCGAGCGGCGCAAGGAGAAGGAAGCGCTGCTCGCTGCCTATACCGCCGCTGCCAACCGGCCGCCGATCGGCTGGCCATCGGTTCCGCCCAAGGAGCCGTTGCCGCTGTTCCGCCACGCGACCGCCAACTGCCTGCAGGTCGCCAGCTTCCGCACCGCGGCCGGCCAGAATCAGCGCGGCGAGCCCGGCTATCTGATCATCGCCGACTGCCGCACCGGCGCCGAAGGGCCGGGCGTGTCCATCGAACTTGGCTGGTCGAAGAACCCCAATGCCGGCCATGCCTTCCGCGGCGGGCTGGTCGAGCGGACTCATCGCGCCCGACCGGATCAGCCGAATGCGGCTGGTCGCAGCGACGCCGGGACCGGGCTTGACGCCCAGCGCCCCGCCGTCGCCCGCCACCATTCCCAACAATCATTTCAGCTATGCCGTCCAATGGTTCCTGTTCGCGGGCATCGCGGTCGTCATCTACACGCTCGCCTTGCGTGGCCGTTGGCGCAATGAAGAGGCAAAGACCAATGGCTGAACTGACTCGCCTCGCCAACGGCGTGACCGTCGCGATCGACCCGATGCCCGGCGCCCAGTCGGCAGCGATCGGGCTTCACGCCTTCGTCGGCTCACGCTCCGAACCCGACGGCAAGGGAGGCCTCGCCCATCTCGTCGAGCATATGGTGTTCAAGGGCGCTCGCGGCCGCGATGCACGCGCCATCGCCGAGGCGATCGAGGATGTCGGCGGCAGCCTCAACGCCTGGACGGCGCGCGACCAGACGGCGTTTCACGCACGCACCTTGGCGCCCGACGTCGGCTTGGCGCTAGAGCTGATCGCCGACCTGGTGCGCGCGCCGAAGCTGGACGAGGCGGAGCTTGAGCGGGAAAAGCTGGTCATTCTGTCCGAACTTGGCGAGTGCCTCGACGCGCCCGACGACCTGATCCACGATCATTTGTTCCTCGCCGCATTCGGCGACCAGCCGCTGGCCCGTCCGGTGCTGGGCAGCGAACCGAGCATTCGTGATCTGACGCGAGCCGAGTGCGTTGCCTGGCTGGATGACCAATTCCGCCCTGAGCGGCTGGTCATTTCGGCTGCCGGCAAGGTCGATCCCAGCCATATTTTGCTGCTCGCCGAAGCGCTGTTCGGCGACCTCGCCACGACGGCTCCGCCGCCCATTGAGCGGGCGCGGTTCGTTGGCGGCATCAAGTCCGACCGGCGGGCGGCCGAGCAGACCCATCTTGCCTTCGCCTTTGCCGGCGTTCCCGCCTCCCACCCGACCGCACCGGCGCTGGCACTGTTCGCCCAGGCGGTTGGCGGCGGGATGTCGTCGCGGCTGTTCCAGGAGCTGCGCGAAGACCGCGGGTTAGCTTACTCCATCTATTCCTGGACTCAGGGCTTTGCCGACACCGGCCTGTTCGCGGTCAATCTGTCGGCGGACAAGGCCCGCGCTGCCGAGGCGATGGCGCTCGCCCGCGAGATCGTCGAGCGGGCTGCCGATGAGTTGACTGAGGCAGAGCTGAAACGGGCCCGGGCCCAGGTCGAGGCAAGCATCCTGATGGCACTCGAGACCCCACAGGGCCGCGCCGATTCCATGGCCCGTTCGATCGAGATTTTCGGCCGGATCATGAGCGCCGAGGAAATGCTGGCCGAGCTTCGTGTGGTCGATGCCGCTTCTGCCCGCGCCGCCGGCTTGAAGATGCTAGACGGACCGCGCGCACTCGCTTCGATCGGCGGCAAGCTCGCGCTGGCCGCATGAGACTTGCTGACCTGACAACGATCGTCGCCGAGCCCTGGGACGATTGGGGCCTGATCGACAGCGGCGGTGGCCAGAAATGGGAGCGCTACGGCCAGGTCACGGTGGTCCGGCCGGAGCCGCAGGCGATGTGGGCGCCGGCGCTTGAAGAATGGTCGCCGGACGCGACCTTCGTTCCTGGTTCCGACGAAGAGGGAGGGGGGCGCTGGGTTCGACATCGCGATGTGCCTCCAAGCTGGCCGCTGGATCGCGGTAACGTGCGTTTCAACGCCAACCTGACGCCGTTCCGCCACCTGGGTTTTTTCCCTGACATGGCGCCGCAGTGGGACTGGATGCGGGCGCGGATCGCGAACGAATCGGCCGGGGAGGCCGAGGTGTTGAACCTGTTCGGCTACACCGGCGTTGGCACGCTGCTCCTGTCGGACTCAGGCGCGAAACTGGTCCATGTCGACGCTTCGAAGAAGTCGGTCGAAGGAGGGCGCACCAATGCTGCCCTGTCGGGCCTGGGCGACCGGCCGATCCGCTGGATCGTCGACGACGCCGCCAAGTTTACTGCGCGGGAAGTGCGTCGGGGCAGGCGCTATGACGGCATCCTGCTCGACCCGCCCAAGTTCGGACGTGGGCCGGAGGGCGAAGTGTGGCGTCTCGAGGAACATCTTTCGCCATTGCTAGCCGATTGCCGCAAGCTGCTCGATGCCGACAGCCGCTTTCTCGTGCTCACCGTCTATGCGGTGCGCATGTCGGCACTAGCCATCGGCGAACTGCTCAAGCAAATCACCGCCGACCTCGGCGGCAAGGTTCAGTGCGGCGAAATGGCGGTCCGTGAGGAAGCACGCGACCTGTTGCTGCCCACCGCCATTTTTGCCCGCTGGTCGAAAGACTAGCTTCGCGCTGCTCGGATCGCTGCGCCGGTAACGAACGGCGCGCCAGCGACGGTCAGCAGCGCCACCGCCGCCTCCAGCTTCAGCGCGGAACTCTCGCCCTCGCCGGTCGCCGCCGCGCCGAAAATTACCAGCGGTACGGCGAGCGGCATCATTAGCAGCCCGGCCAGGGCGCCGGCTCGTGGCAGGCCCGCCGTCAGGGAAGCCACCGCCACCGCCAAGGCTGCCAGTGCCGGCGTCCCGATGGCGAGTGAGATCATGCTTCGCAACAGGGCCGAGCCGTCAAGTCCGACGAGAAAGCTGCCTGGCACCGCGGCGATGAGCAGCAGCGGTCCGAACGTCAACCAATGGCCGACGATCTTTGCGCCGCCGACCGCCTCCTCGGCCGTGCCGGTCAGCGCCAGCTGGTCGAGCACGCCGTCGGCCCGGTCGGGCTCGACCAGCCGCTCAACCGGCAGCAATGCCGCGGTCAGCGCAGCGATCCATAGCGCCCCGCCGCCAATCCGCGCGAGCAATCGCGCATCGGGGCCAACCGCGAACGGCACGATGGTTGCGACCAACAGGAAGAAGGCGACAGGCAGCCAGGCGGCGCCATGCAGCCCGCGCCGAACTTCGCGCCGGATCAGCGAAGCGATCATTGCCCCAGCTCCAGCTCGCGCCATTCGCCGCCAAGTGGCAGGTGGCTCGCAGCAACGACCGCTCCGCCCCCATCGCGGTGCGCGGCGATTGCCGCGTTCAGCCGCTTCGCTCCATCGCCGTCGAGGCCGTTCAATGGCTCGTCGAGCAACCACAAAGGCGCGGCGCTGCCCATTACCCGCGCCAACCGGGCCCGCTTGGCCTGGCCTGTCGACAGCAGGCGGACCGGAACATGTGCCAGTTCGTGAAGATGGAAAGCAGTCATTGCTTCCGCGAGACGCGGACCTTTCCAGAACGCCAGCGCCGTTTCCAGCGGCAGTTCGCGATCGAGGGCCAATCCCTCGTCCGCCAACGCCGCCGCGGCGCGGTCAATTCTGCCGGCGCTTGGGCCGAGCAGCCCCGCGACCAGGCGGATCAGGCTCGATTTGCCGCTGCCGTTGGTGCCGGTGATGTGAAGCGCTTCTCCCGGGCCCAGCTTCAGACCCAGATTCTCGAACAAAAGTCTTCCGCCGCGGACGAGCGCCAGGCCCTGGCCGCGGAGCAACGGGCTCATTCCTGATCCTCCAGCGCGTGCATGTCTTCGTCGCTGAGACCGAAATGATGGCCGACTTCGTGAATCAATATGTGGCGGACAAGATGCTCGAACGGTTCGCCCTCCTCGGCCCATTCCGTGAGGATGGCCTGGCGGAACAAGCGGATCCGATCGGGCAGCGTGCCAGACGTTTCGACGCTGCGCTGGCCGATCGGAATGCCCTCATAGACGCCGGTGAGATCGAGCGGATGCTCGATCCCGAGTTCTCCAAGCAGCGCGTCATCGGCATATTCGTCGACCAGCAGAACCACATGGGCGAGATGGCCGGCGAACGGCTCGGGCAATCGTTGCATCGCATCGCGCGCGATCGCCTCAATCTCTTCGGCCGAAGGGGGGTGGTCGAAACGCCGCGCCATGGCTTGCCGCCATAGAGGCGGGATGCCTGATGCGGCAAGCTTGCCCCGTGGGCGAAGCCCCTCTAATGGGCGGCCCTCCAGAGCATGCGGAGCGGTGGCCGAGTGGTCGAAGGCGCTCGCCTGGAAAGTGAGTATGCGGCAAAACCGCATCGAGGGTTCGAATCCCTCCCGCTCCGCCATTTGCTGGATTGCATCGGCTGCCACCGCCTTGTCTTGCTTCAGGGCTTAGCGGCGGCTCGAAACCAGTGGCGGTTACTCCTCTTAATAAGTTGCAAGCGCCTTCCGGTCGCTTTCCATAGATTGCGACGACCAGTCCTGGTCGAGGTTCGTGAATGGTTGTCGGCACCCTGACATATCCCGCAGGCGTGGGCAGGCGAGTAAAGTCACGAGAGACGCGGTCTCGAAATCATGCATACTGCGAAGATCATGCTTCGCCGGCACAGCTTTGGCGAATTGAGTATGACCAAGCTTGCATTTCAAACCGGATTGTCGAGAGCCACTATCTATGATCAATTCAACGACAAATTTCATCTTTTCAGGGAGGTTGTGAAGAACACAATCGATGAGCTCAGCCTTGAGTATAAAATTGAATTGAACCTCGGCATGGAACTTGACGATGCAATGAAGTTCTATTGCCTGCTACTGGTCGATTTCCATTCAGATACCCGTACAACCGATTTGCGGCGTATTATGATGCTCGACGGTGAGACGCAGCCCTGGATTTGTGAGCAGTTCAACCTCCTTGTCCAACGGCCCATCGCGACTTCCTTTGAAATCTATCTCTTCAGAAAGTTCGCAGGATCATTCCCTTGCGGGAGAATTCCTTCATTCGTCGCGCGCTTATTGTGGGACCTCACTTCAGGACTTGTCGAGCGCGAGAGCAGGAAAGGCGAACATGTTCTTCCGGATGGTAGAGATAGTGGAGAAATCGATCACATCATCTCGCTCGCCAAGCGTGCCGTGATGGCGGAAATCTGAACCGGTTAATCTGACCCAGGGATTTGGTCCCTGCCACTGCCCGGCCGTGTCGCGACGGTCGCCGCAACTTGATGGCCAGCCAAGAACCCGAGCCGTTGCAGACCCCTCGATATCAGATGCGGTCAGCATCTCGCCTTCGCCACACCATGTGCCGCCACGCGAAAATTGCGATGCTGGGTTAGCAGTATCTAAGGGGGTAATCCTTGCCCGCGTCTGGATGGCGCGCGTTACAGGGCGCTCATTCTAAATGCTGTATCCCAGCTTCCTGGCCCAGGGAGCGAGGATCGGAACAACCGGTTTCAGATGCTCGCGATAGCGCTGCCAGCGCCCGACGGCTCGACTGTAGATAGGCTCGGTGACCTGGGAGTAGCTCGCCGTCGTAATCAGGCTGCGGGACCTTGCAGTTTGACGATGGTTCAGCACTTCGTCGCGCCAGTCGAGCTCTAAAAACTCGAGCAATGGACGCAATTCCTGCTCTACGTCCTCGACCAGCCGTTCATAGACGACGGTATGGACGCGCATCGGCATGAGGGAATGCGAGCGCTCCCAATAGCAAAACGTCAGATCATAAAAATCTGCAGCGTCCTCGAGCCGCAGGAAACTGGACATGGACGCATTCAGCCGAAAGTTGCTCATAAAGCAGCTCAGCACGGCGTCGCACGGATGGCGCGCGGCAAGAATGAAGCGGGCGTTTGGAAACAGCCGGCCAATCAGCGGAACCGAATGCATGAACAGCGGGGACTTATCGATCAGGACTTTGCGTGGATCCAGGTCGCAGGCCTTCCCGGCTTCTTCGAAGTAGCGCGCCCTCGCCGCTGCAATGCCGGCCTCATCGAGATTGGGAATCCCTTCGAATCCACCGATCGCAGCGGCAACCTGGTTCAGGGCGAGGCTCCTCTTCCATGACCTGCACATCGGGATGACCCATGAGAATGGTATCGAGCAATGTGGTTCCCGACCGCGGAAAGCCGACCAGGAATATTGGGGACGGCCGCTCGAGCGCCGGCGTCGCCGGCGACCAGCTCGCAAGCCATTGCGGCGTCAGCTGTCCAATTTCATCGCGAAGCTTTCTTCGCAACGCTGCGCCACGCTCGAGCGGGCTGGTTGGGTCCTTTTCGTGCAGGAAATTTGTCTGCCGGAAGGCGGCGAAGGCCTCATCCGTGCGCCCAAGCCGATCCAGCACCGTTGCCCGGATATGCCAGCTGCGCTGCGGCTCGACCTCATCTGGCACCAGTGAAAGACATTCCAGGGCTTGTTCGAAGTTGCCGGTACGGCGGTGCTCCAGCGCCTGGATGAACGCTATCGGCCCGGGGTCGAGACGGTTGTGTTTAGCGAGCGCAATCAGCGGCGCGAATTCCGTTTCCCGGTTGGTGTGCTCATATTGAATGGCGAGGCCGAGATAGGCGTCGACGATCGCGGGATCGAGGTCGATTGCACGCGCGGAATGCACGCTCGGCTGCCTTGATGCGTTTCGCCAGGCCATATTCGATCCCAAGCTTCAACTGGAGTTCCGCGCTGCTGGAGTTCCCGCCCGGCCGCCAGCTCGAGAACGGGAAGGACCTCTTGATGGCGGCCCTGCTTTTTCAGCAGCATGTAAAGGTCGGTCAGGGGCCTGGAGTCGCCGGGAAAGTCAGTTGCTGCACGGCGAAGTACTTCTTCCGCCTCATCAAATCGCTCGTCCGCAACCAGGGCCGCGGCGAGGTTCATCCTGGACGGGGGTGCCCCAGAGTTTAGGGCAATGGCGCGCTTCAAGGCTTCGATGCCGCCGGTTTGATCTCCCGCAGCCGATTTCGCGTTGCCGAGGTTGTTCCAGCTGTCGAAGTCTTGCGGCGCGCGCTCTACGACAAATCCGTAAGCCTCGATGGCGGCCGGATAATCTCCCAGGGTCTGGGCAAGGAAACCGCGATAGCGACCGACGCGCAATGATGGATCGGAAAAGGCCGAGCTCGCGGCCGGCAACCGCCAGGGCTGCCGCAAGATCCTTTCGCTCGATGAGCGCCGCGATCAAATTGCATGCGATCGTGACATCCAGCGGCCGGCCGCGATGGGCGATGCGAAGGTGGCGAACGCCGTCATCCAGATGCCCAATGCGGCAACGAAGCAGGCCCAGCAGGGCATTGAGCGCGATCGGATCTCCTCCATCATCCAAGCCCGCTCGCAAAGCTCGCAGGCGTTCGCCAGGCGACCCTGGCGCGCCGCGGCCAGTGCCTCGCGAATAGTTGCCGCGCTGGTCGGTTCTAGCGTTGGATGGTCGACCATCGGCAAGGCTCGGCGGTGCTCATCTGGCAATCCAGCATTCATCCATCAAATGATGAGGCGGCGAGGCCATTGACCTGCCGCCTCATCCTTTGCCCACGCTCGAAGGGGTGTCAGAAGTCGAGCGTGAACCCAGCGTAAAGATAGCGACCCAGGTGATCCCAGCTGGAGGGGTAGGTGTTGCCGTTGCAGGACTGGCGTCGGGCAGAGGTTCGACCCCGAACGGCTTCCACTACCCGACGTCACCAGCGGCGGACTTCTGTCGAGGAGATTGTTCACACCCATCCGGAAGTTGTAGTGATCCCCGAACGAGGCAGTGGCGGCAAGGTCGAAATAATCCTGTGCCTTGATGCGCAGTCCCGGATCGAAATTGAAATCACCATGCAGCGACTCATTGTCGGTGAGCGTTTCCGCCTTGACCTTGCCCATCCGCCGCCACTGCAGCGACAGGCCGATGCCATTGGACATCTGCAGCGTCGTACGAAGCTTGTGCCGCCATCTGGGAAGCGGTGCATTATTGCCCGAACTCCCTTCGGCGCTGCAGGTCGGGCCATAGAGACCAGCGCAATCATATACCTGCGTAAGGCCATTATCGACCTTATACTTGCGCAAATAGGTGCCGATGAAACTGGCAGACAGGTTGCCCAGCCCACCGAGCCGATGCGAATAACTGCTGTTGAACTCGATGCCGCTCGTTTGCAGCGCACCGACATTTTGCGGCAGGTCGTTGATGAAGCCCGCTCCGGCCTGGCTTCCAGGGATGAGCCATAACGATCCGCCGGCGTCACGCTCAACGAGCGCGCAAGAGGGGGCAGGGCTGGCAGCGGTGGAGTTGGCGACGCAATCCAGCAGAACGGCGTCGGCACCGAAGGAGCGGATCGCATCCTTGACCTTGATATCATAGAAATCGACGGTCAGAGCGAAGCGCGGCAGGATACGCGGTTGCAGCACGATACCCAGTGTCTTCGTCGTCGCCGTTTCCGGTTGGAGATCGGGATTGCCGCCAAGCAGGCCATTATATTGCCCGGCGGGATTCTCGGCCGTGCGCTGGCCGACCGCAAGACCGGTCGCAATGCACCCATATTCATTGGCCTGAATCACATGGCCGGCGCACGGATCGTTCGATCCGCTGAGACCGACGGCAATCGGGTCGAACAGCTCCTGGATGTTCGGCGCGCGTACGGCTCGATTGTAGGCGCCACGGAATCGGACATCCCGGATGGGAGCGAACTCAACGCCAATCTTGAACGTGTCCGTGTCGTATTTGCGACCGGCGCTCGTCCTGTAGAAGGACTTGCGATAGCCGACATTGAGCGACAGGTCGTCGATGAAGCCATTCTGGACAATCGGAAGCTGAGCTTCCGCGAACCATTCCAGGACGCGGAAATCTCCGATGGTGGGAAGCGTTGCGCCACCCTGACCATTGAGATCGCCCGATTGGAATGCCTGGTCCGGCACCAGTTCGAAGGATTCGTTGCGATATTCGACACCGGTATTTACGCCAAAGCCGTCTTCGGCCCAGGGAGTCCGGATCCCATATTCGCCGAGTTGGCCGGTGAAGGAGAGATTGGCGACCTGCTCCGACGTCTGGGCCTTCATGATGCCAATGCCGGCAATATAATCCACCGCCGCCTGGCTCACGGCCCCCTCACCGGCAAAGAGGTTGTAGGGAACGCAGCTGGGGTCGGTGCCATCGAGGGCCGAGCGACAAATCGCGTCCGCCGCCGGCGTCCGCGGGTCGTCGATCACGTCCAGCGCCCGTATCAGTTTCGAATTGGCAACTTCGTTGGTGAACACCTGGGTATAGTTGACCCGGCCGTACTGGAAGAAGCCGTCGTACGACCAAGCCTTGTCCAGGTCTCCCTGCACACCGAGCACGCCGCGGAAGCTGGTATGCTGAAAGTCGGCCCGTCGAGGCCCGCCCTCGACGTTGCGTCGAAGCACCTGCATGAAAGCCTTGTTGTATGTCGTTCCCGTGGTCGGATCGATGAAATCGATGGGCGGCGCGCCCGGGTTTGCAACGTTGGTCGACGAAACAAGGGGATAGGTTCCGAGGAACCCGGTGATCAGATTGTCCGCATCGCAAATGATCGCGCGCTGCGCTGCCGACATCAACGGATTGTCGCAATTGATGATCTGCGTGTTGCCGAAATTGCCCGAGGGCGCGATCTGGGCAATCGACCGATCGTCCATGAACATGAACTCAAGATATGGCTTGATCGATTCGTCGATTTCGTAGTCGGCGAACACGCCGGCGACGTATCGCTCGTCAGGTCGCTGGTAATAGCTGAGCGGCGCGAAATTGTAAAAGGACACGCCGTTCACCAGCCCGCCGCCGGGCGCGAAGGTGTAGACCGTGGTGCCGACGGTACCGGTGCCCCGCGGATCGTCGTAGACCACGATGTTGCCGTTACCGGACGTCGCCGAGCCGCCACATTGTGGCACACCGCTGCCCTTATTCTGAATCGTGCAGGTGCTGTAGTCGCGACGATCCTGGGTGATGGCCTTGGCCTTGCGATAGCCAAAATAGGCGAGGGCGTGTCCGCGATCGTCATCGAAATTCCCGCCGATCGAGACCGTGCCATCGAACGTGCCGCCGTCGACGACGCTCCCCGTCGGATAGTCGTAGCCGGCAAGCCCCTGGTCCTGGCGTTCTTCGAGAATGTCCCTCATCGTGAGGCCGCCGCCAACGCCTGGGTTGTCATTGTTGTGCTGTGCGACGCTGTATTGACCGTCAAAGCGGATGCCGGTGAAACTGGTGTCCATGATGAAGTTCACGACACCGGCGACCGCATCCGCGCCATAGGTCGACGACGCGCCGCCCGTGAGCACTTCAACCCGCTTCACGATCGACGAGGGGATGATGTTGATGTCGGCAGCCGACCCCGTGAAGGGATCGCCCGGTGCAACGCGGCGGCTGTTGATCAGCACCAGGGTGCGGTTTGTCCCCAGCCCGCGAAGGTCGACCGTCGCCGTGCCCGTCGAGGAGATCGACTGGCCCGACGATTGCGAACCTGAAACCGATGGCAGCGAGTTCAACAGATCCTCGATTTTCGTCGTGCCCTGGAGCTTGATATCCTGGCCGGAAACGACGGTGACGGGAGCTGCGGATTCCAGGTTCGGCTGCGGAATGCGCGAACCGGTGACAACAATATCCCGAGGCTCATCGACACGCTGGCCCGTGCTCGCGGTCGACGGTTCGGCCTGCGCTTCAACAGGATCGGCGGGTTGCGAAACGTCGGTCGCTGGCGGTTCCGCCGGCTGCGCATCCTGCGCGTAGGCGGAACTGGCGAACAAGGACGCGCTGGACAATAATGTGGTCGCCAGAATTCGCGCGCGGATTGTTTTCATGGGATTCCCTCCGGATCAAAAGATGCGGGGGCTGGATTTGCGCGTGATCGAAAACGTCGATATCAAATTTCCAAGCTTTGGCCTGGTCGCGCACCGGTAATGACGTGAGCGCCACGGATTCATCATAAATTGTGTCGGATCGGTCACACATCGGCAGCGCTGCCATCCGCCGCCGTGACTTTCGCCACGTGTCCATGGCGTGCGTCGGGGACGCCCTGTAGAAATTCTATCCGACGATTTCGTGCACCGGCTAGGCTGCTCGTCGTTTTTTCAGGGGGGCGTCCAACAGCTTGCCGAGCTGAAGTTGGCGTGATCCGACAGTGCGTCGATACTCCGATGGCGTCATTCCAAAGGTGGCGCGAAACACGGACGTCAAATGGCTGTGGCTCGAAAAGCCGAGGTCGAGAGCAAGGCCGGTAATGTCGTCACAGTGCGGCAACTCCAGAAGCGCGCGGTTGAGCCGCAACCGAAGCTGATAGCGGTAAAGCGGCGCCCCTTCGGATCGCGTGAATTCCTGCGTCAGGTAAACGGGCGATACCCCCACCTCTTTCGCAATCTCATCAAGCGACAAGCGTTCGCAGCTTCGGGCATGCAGAACCTCTTTCGCGCGGTCGACGACCCTTGACGCTCGCATGCCTGCGCAAGTCGGCCCGTTTATCGCTTCGTCCAGCGCATGAGCGACCAATTCGTCCCTATGCAGCGGATCGTCTGCCTCGGGAGCCAGGCGCAGCATCTGGTGCGTGAGCAGCCGCAACCGCGTCGTCGACGGTCGGGCGGCAGACATGAACGCCGAGCATTTGGCAGGTCCGGGACCATCGCAGATTTCATCAAGCAGTTCCCGCGCCGGATTCACGAGAACCGCCGCATGGCCAAGCTGTGGAACCGGATGCTCGTCGACGAACTCCCATCCTGGCGAAATGTACAGGATGGTGTTGGGGTCGATGAGCCAGCGCTTGCGGCCGACGATGTAGGCAAACAAGCCGAAATAAGGGAGAACCACTTGATAGCCCGAACTTATAGCCCGAGGGCGGAGGGCCGATCTCGGACACCGAAGCATCTTCGACATGCGCAAGCCTGCTGCGATGAAGCGTCGCGCGGTAGTTATCAGGCTCCCGCAAGCTTGTTTCCGGATTTTGGGGCATGCCCCGTCTGGGCGGCGCGCTTGAGAAGTCAGGTTGGCTGGGCGCGATTATTGCCATGATCGCTTCCTTGGTCGGGTCCTTCAGGGCCCGGATAACGGCAGCGATGCTTGGGCAAATGCATAGCGCCATCCGTCAGGCGTACGAACATAGGTGTCACTGAACCACAGCCGCCGTTCGAATGGTTGCCCTGCCTTTTTCCCCTTGATCCAGAGACGCGCAGTGACGACCGCGGTATCTCCCCACACACGAACGGTCTGGGTTCCGGCGTCCTCATCCTGGATTTCATAATCGATTTCCCGACGCCGGGCAGAGTCGAGGAGCTCGTCACGCGATATCACGGTGCCGTTTCCCAGAACGAGCGCGAAGCTCTCATGCAGAATTTTGTCCATGGCCACGGCGTCGTTGCGCTTGACGGCGGCCTGGAAGGCAAGGTCGAGCGTCGCGACCGAAATACTGTCATCGGCCTGCGCGCTTTGTGACGCCGGAGCGAATGCCAAACCCGACATGGCGCCAAGCGCAATTGCCACATCCCGTGTCGTCAAGGAGGCCTCCTGCCGTGCTCCGCTGGGGTAGAACTGGAGGCATTGTTCCGCAGTAATGGGCGAGCCGGCTACCAGATAATTAAATATCGCCCAATTGGCCGTTGAATCAGCCCATTTTCGTTCATGTAAATGGCTGGGCTTTCCCTGCGAGATCATGGTTCTATCTTACGCGTTGCCGAGCGTCGTTTTGCCAGTCGGCCGGCCTCAGCGGAGGAGCAAGCTGGTCCATGGTGCATTGACGCGGCGCCTTGTCGGGCCGGCGGCGGAGCAGCCTGGTGCCGTGGCGGAAGCGGCCGGCGGTGACCTGGTCGTAGAGCACTTCAACGACGATTTTCGGCTTAAGGGGCTGCCATTGTGCCGTCCGCCCCGTCGCCCAGCGGCTCGGGCCGCCTGGAGCGTTGCCGGTAAAGCCGGGCGGCTCGACGATCCGCTCCAACTCCGCCGTCCAGGAAGGGCGATCCCTGGCGGCGATCGATGACGTGAAACCGACGTGGTTCAGCAAACCTTGGTCGTCGTAGAGGCCAAGGAGCAATGAGGCGACAAGCTTGCCGGAGCGATCGTAACGGAAACCGCCTATCACGCAGTCGGCGGTTCGGCGCTGCTTGACCTTTACCATTGCCCGCTCGCCGGGGCGGTACGGATCGTCGAGCCGCTTGGCGATCACCCCATCGAGCGCGCTGCCGGTCCGTTCGAGCCAGCCTAGTGCTTCGTCGCGATCGCTGGTCGCGGGCGAGAGAAACAGCATCGGCTCGCTTTCCTTCGCGAGCATTTGCTCAAGCCTGGCCCGGCGGTCGCGCAGCGGTTTCGCGGCCAGCATGGCTTTCCCGGAAACGAGACAGTCGAACGCCATGAACATCGCCGGCGTTTCGGCGGCCAGCTTGCCGCACCCGGCTTTCGGCTGGGTGCAGGCGAAGCTGGAGTGCGTCGAATGAGATGACGCCCTTCGTCGCGATCAACAGCTCTCCGTCAATGACAAAGCGCGCGGCTTTCAACCGGCCAAGCATCGCCGCGATTTCGGGGAAATAGCGGCCGAGCGGTTTGCCTGACTTGGACCAGAGCGCGACGTCGCCGGCGTCGCGGACGGCGATGCAGCGGAAGCCGTCCCACTTGGGCTCATATTGCCAGCCGGGCTCGTCCGGCAACTGCTCGGCAAGCAACGCCTCCATCGGGGCGATCGGCCTCATTTTAGCTCGATCCATACCGGCGCATGGTCGCTGGTCTTTTCCCAGGATCGGACCGAACGGTCGACGCCGGCCGATTTGAGCCGCTTTGCCGCCGGCTCGTTGAGCAGCAAATGGTCGATGCGCAAGCCTGCGTCGCGGGCGAAGGCGTTGCGGAAATAATCCCAGAAGGTGAAGACGCGCTCGTCGGGATAGAAGTGGCGCAGGGCGTCTGTCCAACCCTGCTTTCAGGATTCGGGCATAGGCCGCCTTTGCCTCAGGCGCGAACAGAGCGTCATCCAGCCAGCGCTCCGGCTTATAGACGTCGGAGTCAGTCGGGATGATGTTATAGTCGCCGGCGAGCACCACTGGTGCTTTCGTGCCGACCAACTCGGCCGCGAGCGCCTCGAACCGTTCGATCCAGCGCATCTTATAGTCGAACTTGAGGCCCGGCTTGGGATTGCCATTGGGGAGATAGAGGCAACCGATGATCAGCCCGCCGATCGCCGCCTCGATGTAACGGCTATGGCTATCGTCGGGATCGCCGGGCAGGCCGCGGCGCGTTTCGACCGGGTCGCAGCCGCGGGCGATGATGGCGACCCCGTTCCAGCTCTTCTGGCCGTGCCAGATGGCGCCATAGCCGGCCTGCTCGATTGCCAGGCGGGGGAATTTCTCGTCCGGAGATTTAAGTTCCTGCAGGCAGACGACGTCGGGCTCGGCAGCCTCCAGCCAGCGGAGCAGCACCGGCAGGCGGCCGTTGACGCCGTTGACGTTATAGGTGGCGATCCGCATCGCACAGGCGCCTAAAGTACCGAGAGATGCCGGTTGTCGAAGGTTTGCGCATACTGGCTGGCGATGCCGACCTTGCGCTCGATGGATTCGAGAATGGGTACGGAAAAGTCGACTCCGGCGAGCCGCGAGCAGCTGCCCAGGTTGCCCGGTGAGAACACGTTCACTTCCAGGATCTTGTTGCCGACGATGTCGATGCCGACCAGGAACATGCCGTCGGCGACCAGCTTCGGCCGGATGAGCTCAGCCACGTCCAGCTCGGTCTTGCCAACCTCGACCGCCTCCGCCGTCCCGCCGGCATGGATGTTGGAGCGGATGTCGTCTGCCGAGGCGACGCGGCGCAGCGCCGCATATTTTCCGCCGATCTGCAACGGATGGCCGTTCATCAGAAACAAGCGGATGTCGCCTTTCCTGGCGGCGGGGACATAGGCCTGGGCGATGATATAGCCATCGCGGCCGATTGCCTCAATCATCTGGTTGATATTGGATTTGCTGCCCGTATCGACCTTGAACACGCCCGTTCCACCCGAACCCTGAAGAGGCTTCAGGATGATGTTGCCGCCATGCGCCTTTGCAAATGCCTTGATGTCGGCTTCGTGCCGGGTGATTAACGTCTCGGCGCGAGCCTCGACCGGGAAGCTTTGGAAATAGAGCTTGTTAATGGCACGCCCCAGGCTGTCGGGGTCGTTGAGAACGATCACGCCGCGCTTCGCCGCCTCGCGTCCGAACAAGATGCCCGCTTCCATCGCCCAGGGCGTTTCCGCGTCGATCGAAGGGTCGTTGCGCAGCATCAGGACGTCGACCTCCTCCATGTCGACTGGTTCGACCTTGGTCTTGGTCTTCAGCGTTGCGAAGAATTCCTCGCGGTCCTTATATTTGCGCTTGGGCAGAAAGCGGGCGTGGGCGCTGAGACTGTCATCCGGACGGAGCACGAAATCGTGCGGCGTCAAATAGCAGACGCGGTGCCCGCGCATCATCGCCTGATAGGCGAGCACGGTCGTCGTGTAGCCCGGGTGCTCACGCTCCAGATCGTTGATGAAAAAGGCGATCAGCACCCGCTTAGTCTCCTGCCAATATGTCGGATAATCCGCTGCTCCCGCGCAGGCGCTCGATCCGTTCCGATGATTGGCGATCGGCGAGGAACAGCGGCGTGAAGCGCGGGGCATGAACGAGGCCACGGTGCAACAGTTCCTCAATCGCCGACGCATGCGCCGCCGCGATCTTGCCCAGCCAGAACGGCTCAAACGATGCACCCGCGGCGGCCAGCTGCATCACGGCGCGGAAACCCTGGAGATAGATGGCATCCTTGGCGAGGCCGCCGGATCGGAACACTCGCGCGGCGATGCCGAACGCGCCCTTGTTGGAAAAGCCGTAGTCGCCGGTCAGGATGCGATAGACATCGATGAAGGTCGCACCGTGCAGCATGGCGTCGACCCCGATTACCCGTCCGGCGAGCAGGCGCAGTCGAGTCTGTGTCAGGCCGCCGCTCGCCCATTCGGCAAAGACGCCGAGTCCCTCCTGGATGCCCTCATAGCCGGCGAGGCCCGTGCGGAAGATGGTCAAACCCTGCGCAGCACCGTTGAAGTGAGTGAGCAGATGGACGCTGACTTCATGCGCGAGGAGGGCATCGAGGCGGTAGGAGGGCATCACCGTGTCCGACCCGATCATCAGTTTGTCGCCCGACACCAGCAGCCCGGCGACGTCGTCGCGCACCTGGATGCGTGGCGCGAAGGCGGAATCGATTTCACGGTAGCGGGCAGCGAGCACCTCCGCGGCGGCCGCGATCTGCGGAGCGCCCACGGTCGATCCGCGCCGACGCTTGCGCGACGTGTCGGCAAGGATGTTCCGCGCGTCGGACAGGAGCGGCGTTTCGATCGCGCCGTACAGGAACATCGACGCAGCCCGGAACGCGGGCGTGTTGCGCGTCGCGAGCATGGTAAGCTGCGCGTCGATCTCGTGCCGCTTTTCGCCCAGCAGCTTTTCCAGCAATGGATCTTCGAGCGTGCGCAAATCGATCGAATAGAGTTCTCGCTTGGCTATATCCGGATCGACCGTCAACGGACGGTAATGGAAGTGCGGTAGCTTTTGCTCGCCCTCGGCGACGAAGCGTCGATAAGCCTTGGAGGTGTCGATCGGCGAAATCGACAGCAGGAAGTCGAAGCTGCGTGCGATTCGATCGATCTTGCGGTCAGCCTTGAGTGCCGCGGCCAGGTAGGCGCTTCTCCCCAGTGCGCGGTAGTGGATTGGAACCTCGGTCGTGCCGTCATCGAGAAAGGCGCAGGCGGCGCGCAGCAGGGCATCGCCAATTGCGGCGGAGAGTTCATGTGCGATGGCCGGATATTCGCCGCCATCGCGTCGTCGGTGAATTTGCGGCACGCGCAATGACAGCCGTTCGACCTCGTCGATCCGGTTGAGCATTTGGTCGAAGGCATCGGGCAATATGGGTGCGAACGGCGTTCGCTCGACCGAGCAATGGCGTAGGTCTATCTCGATATCCCGGAGCGCCGTTTCCAACATCGAGGCGGAGCGGCCGACATGTCCCTTGTCACCGGCGCCAACCTGCGCGACGAAGTTCGGCAGGGTCGACGAATGCTCGGCTTTCTGCTCGACCTGCTGGTCGTCGAGCGTGATCACCAATAGCCGGCCAGCACGATCGGCTGCCGCGCTGGCAACCGCCTGGATTGCGAACAAAGCGGCCTGATCGTCACTAGGCGACCAGACGGA
>CAWANX010000006.1:0-187500 GCA_963783535.1 uncultured Alphaproteobacteria bacterium | reverse complement strand
TCGGCTCCGCTCAGCGCGTTCGTCAGCGCATCATGCGCGTGGCGGCGCGCTCTTCGCTCGTCGATCGCGGCGATCGCGGTGCTGCTGGTCGCGCGGGGCGATCGAGCAGCTGCACATCCACATGCTGATCGCGACCGCGCTCGGGCGTCGGGCTTACCGTCCTGCTCGGCACCGCGCTGATGAGCCTGGTCTTCCTCAGCAACCGAGCGGCCACGATGCCGATGCCGCCGATCACCAACGAAAGAGACGAGCAATGACCGATCGACCATCGCGACGCCGATCCTGCGCGTCGTCCCCGGCCCGAGCGACATCAACGCCAACGGCCATATCTTCGGCGGCTGGGTGCTGAGCCAGATGGACATCGCCGCCGGCATCGTCGCCTCGCGCCGCGCCAATGGGCCGGTCGCGACGATCGCGATCGAGCGGATGGAGTTCATCGCCCCGATCCACCTGCGCGACCTGATCTCGGTCTATCGCCGAAGTCGAACGCGTCGGCCGCACCTCGATGGAGATCCGGATCGAGGTCATCGCCACCCGCGACCGCGGCGCGACCGAGGTCAAGGTCACCGAGGGCCTGTTCACCTTCGTCGCGATCGACGACCAGGCACCGGCCGCGGCCGGTCGACGCCGACCTGAACGAACAAGGGCCCCCGTCCGAAGACGGAGGGGCCCTTGCCGAGCTTCGGGACGAGAGCTTTTAGAAGTCGATCTGGAAGCGGGCCTGGACCGATGTCGACGCCATATTTGCGCTTGTTGAGCGGCTTGGTCGAAGTCGAGCTTCGACCGCCGCAGCGAGCGGGCCGCCTTCGATGAACGCGTGCGAATAGTTGAGCAGCACGCGCATATAATCCTCGGGAATCCAGGTCAGGCCGGCGAGCAGGCCGAGCTGCTTGCCGCCCTTGCCCGTGCTGCGAAGCAGCCACGGTGCAGGTCAGACCCGTCACGAAGTTGTTGGTGCAGCCGTTCCTGCAGCTTGCCGCTGTCGAGGTCGAGATAATCGACCCGGCCGATGACCTGGAACGCGCCCGACGCCGCCCTTGCTGAACGGCTTGAGCACCTTGGTGCGGTCCCACGTCCCGGCCTTGTAGCCGCGGGTTTCGCCGGTGAGGAAATAGCCGGCCTCGATATAGCCGCCCCAGAAGCTGGGATTGCCGTCGGCGACATATTGGGTTGCCGCCGGGAACAGGTCGAGGGCGTCGCTCCGGATCGTCGACGTTGATGCTGTCGAACGGCGTCATACGCGTTAGCTTTGAGATACTGGCCTTCGGCGGCGATGTGCAGCGACTTGAAGATGCCCGCGGCCTCGAGGCCGATGATATCGTCGCTCTTCGCGGCGAAATTGCCGGTGTCGACGAAGCGCTGGTCGGTCAGCTGCGTGAACGGCCGGGCGCGATAGCGGGCCAGCTGGTTGGTCGACGGCTGGCCGGCCGATGGTGGCGGCGGTCGCGCCATTGTTCGACTGGAACTCGCGGTGCTGATAGTTGATGCCGAAGTGCAGCTGGTTGGCGCCCATCAGCGGCGAATAGACCGCGCGCGCCGCGCCGATCCAGCCGTCATTGTCGAGGCTGGAATCGATCGAGTGCGCGGCGAACAGGCCGGCATTGACGCGGAAGTCGCCGGCCTTGTTGGCGTAGCCGACGTTGATGCCCAGGCGGCGGGTGTTGATGAACGCGTCGTCGAACGCGGCGCGCTCGATGAAGCTCGAGAAGCGCGAGCTCGACATCTGCTCGAGGCCGTTGTTGGTTTCCTGGTTGCCGATCGCGATGTTGATCGGCGCGTTCTTCGGCGTGTAGGTCAGGATGACAGTCGCCGAAGCCGACGCTGGCCGTTGGCGAAGTCCATTTCGCACTTGTAGCCGAAGCCGCCCGGGATCGTGCCTTCCGCGCCCAGCCGGATGCGGCGCGCGCGGGTGTTGAAGCCGAGGTTGCGGGTGACGATCGCGATCGTCCGGGTTGGAGACGTAGCCGACGTCATATTGGATGCGGCCGCGCGGCTTGAACGACCAGCCGGCCTCCTTGTCCTCGAATTGCGGCGCGCCCTTCCACGACGGAGCGATCTTGACCATCGGCAGCCTGGACCTGGGCGAGCGATTCCTGGAGCGCCTCGACCTGCGCCTGGAGCAGTTCGATCTTGGCCTGGGCGTCGTCGACGCTGCCTCGGCGTCCGCGCGATCGCGGCGTCGGCAGTCGCGTCGGATGCATCCGGCTGCGGCTCCGGCTCCTGCGCCAAGGCGGCGGTCGCCGATGAACATGGCGCTGCCGGCGAGCAGCGCGCGAATGTAATAGATTAGGCTTCATCTTATTCCCTTTCCCCCCAGCCTCGCCGCTTTCGGCGAGGCTGAGCGCGCGCCGCCCGAACAGCGGCGCGCCTTGCGTGATTGCGACTGCGACTATTTGAGTTCGGCGAAATTGACGCGGCGTCAGCGTGCGCGCCGCCTGCTGGCCGCGGGCGCGCACGCCGGTCGGCGCGGCGACCAGCCCAGCCGTGTGCAGATAGCCGTTCGGGCCCATCGCGCTTTCCTTGGTGAATTCGGCGACGAAGGCGCGGATCGCCGGGATCGCCCGGACGTGCGCATTCTTGACGTAGATGTAGAGCGGGCGGGCGCCGGGATATTTGAACGAGCGGATCGTCTGATAGGTCGGCGCAACGCCGTTGATCGCGATGCCCTTCAGCTTCGACGTATTCTCCTCGAGGAAGCTGTAGCCGAAGAAGCCGAGCGTGTTTGGATTGGCGGCCAGCTTCTGGACGATGAGATTGTCGTTCTCGCCCGCTTCGATGTAGGCGCCGTCGTCGCGGATGCCGGTGCAGATCGCCTTGAACTTGGCCTCGTTGGCCTTCTTCATCGCGGCCATCGCGGCATTGGCTTCGCACGCCGGGGTCATCATCAATTCGTCCGAGCGAGTCGCGCGTGCCGCTGGTCGGCGGCGGGCCGTAGACGCGGATCGGAATCGCCGGCAGCTTGGCGTTGACGTCCTTCCAGGTCTTGGCGCTGTTGGGCTTGCCGAACGGCGTCTTGGCCAGCGCCAGATAAATGTCGCGCTGGGTCAGGCCCGAAAGGCCGGTGCCCTTGCGCCGTGGCGAGCGCGACGCCGTCGAGGCCGACCTGGATTTCGGTCACGTCCTTGACGCCGTTGGCGGCGCACTGCTTGGCTTCCGACGCCTTCATCCGGCGCGAGGCATTGCGAAATGTCGGGAAAGCGCTCGCCGACGCCCGGAGCAAAACAGCTTGAAGCCGGCGCCGGTGCCGGTCGATTCGATGATCGGCGTGCCGAGCTTGCGGATTGGCGCGCGCGACGCGCTCGGCCACCGCCTTGGCGAACGGATAGACGGTCGACGATCCGACCGCGCGCATCGCTGCGCGCATCGGCGATGGCCGGAATGGAGAGCGCATGGTCGCCGCGGCGGCGAGCATCGAATGGATTTTCGAGGTCATGATCAATGTCCCTTTGGGCGGACACCCCTGTCCGCCGACGGATTCGACTAGGATTGGCGCGGCGACGCGTTCGTGACTGGATTGTTGCACTTTCGTGACCGCGGCATCTGTCGCTTGTCGGGCACGAAAAAGGGCGGCGGACCGACGTCCAGCCGCCCTCGAATTCAATCGTACGTGCCGTTCAGGCGGCCGGAGCGATCTCGCCGCCGTCGTCGTCGCGCGGCTTGCGCACGCGGCGGCGCGGCGCGGCGCTTCGTCCTCAGCGTCGGCTCTCGGCCGAACCGATCGCGGGCGGCAGCACGCCGAGCGCGATGCGCTCTCGCCTCCATCGGTCACGTCGCATCGCGGGCGCAGCGGCGCGCTCGCGGCGGCCCGTCGGCGTCGGCGCGCCGGTCGATCGCGATCGCTGCGATCCGGCGTCGCGCGCTCACGGTCAGCGCGCTCGCGGCCGCTGCGTTCGGACGGTCGCGGCGCTCGGGCGTTCGCTGCGTTCGGACGATCGGCCTCGCCGGCTGCGATCGCGTCGCGGCGCGAGTCGCTGCTCGTCGCCGTCGTCATCGTCCTCGTCGCCGTCGGACTCATATTCGTCGTCGTCGTCATCGTCGTCGTCGGCGCGGCGCTGGCGCCGTTCTGCTCCTCGAAGCGCGAGCGGCCGTCTTCGAGCACGCGGAAATAATGGTCGGCGAACTGGAGATAATATTCGGTCTGGACGCGGTCGCCGGCGAGCTGCGCGTCGCGCGCCAGCGCCTTGTACTTTTCCAGCAGCTGGGCGGCATTGCCGCGCTGGCGATTGTCCTGGCGATTGCCGTCCGGACGGCCGGCCATACCCTGGGGACGCTGTCCACCGCGGCCGCGACGGCGGCCGCCTTGACGATTGTTGATCAAAGTTTTGTTCCCTGTCGCACTGGCGCCGGCCTCGACCGGACGCCCTGAAATCTTCCCTTCAGCGGAAGTGCTGGTCCCGTCGCGGTGGACCGGCCCGCGCCCAAGCGCAAGTCGACCCTCCCTTTGCCGTCCTGCGCATCTGCGCATGAGCGCGGCGATGTCGTCGGGGGTCGGTGGCGGGGGCGCATCGGTTTTCTGGGAGCAGCCCCGTCCCTGGACCCCGATGTATTGCGCGATGCGCCGATATTCCAAGCCTTTTCGACGAACCTATCCGTTTCAGGCCTTGATAAGCAGGGCGCGCGGGCCGTCCGCCGAGATCGTGGGCAAGCCGTCGGAATGTGCCGCGCTGCTTCGAACAAGGCCGCGGCGCTTTCCGCCTGGTCGAGGCCGATCTCGATCGCCGCGAGCCCGCCGGGCGCCAGCAGCCGCCGATCTCGGGCGCGAGGCGGCGATATTCGTCGAGCCCCTCGGCCCGGCGAACAGTGCCTCGGCCGGTTCGTATTCGGCAACGCCCGGGCCGGTCTCGGCGTCCGCCGCGACATAGGGCGGATTGCACAGGATCAGGTCGAAGCGCTCGTCAATCCCTTCGGCCCAGTCGCCGAGCCGGAATTCGGCGCGCCGTCGAAGTCCCAGCCGCTCGGCATTGCGCTGGGCATAGACAAGCGCCGCATCGGCGAAGCGTCGATGCCGAGCCCGGTCGCAGTGGGCCATTCGTCGAGCGCGGCGAGCAGCAAGGTGCCCGGGCCGGTGCCGAGATCGAGGATGCGCTTCGGTCCGGGTGATCCGGAGAAATGCTCGACCGCCGCGGCGATCAGCGTCTCGCTGTCGGGACGCGGGATCAGCGCGCCGGGGCCGACCTCGAGGTCGATCGTCCAGAAGGCGCGTTGGCCGGTGATGTAGGCGACGGGTTCGCCGCGCCCGGCGGCGCTCGACCATCTCGACGAAACGCCGGAGGCGCGTTACGCCGGCGGATTGTCGAGAATCAGCCGGTCGCGGCCGATGCCGAGCGCGGCGGCCATCAGCAGCTCGGCGTCGAGCCGCGGCGTGTCGCTGGTCGTTGCCGAGCTTGCTCGGTCGCGCGGGCCAAGCGCGCGTGGAATGGCGGTCACGCCTCCTCGAGGCCCGCCAGGCGCTCGGCCTCGTCCTCGGCGACCAGCGCGTCGGTCAGTTCGGCCGAGGCCCGGGCCTTCGAGGATCGCGTCGAGCTTGTGCAGCGTCAGGTTGATGCGGTGGTCGGTGACGCGGCCCTGCGGGAAATTATAGGTGCGGATCCGCTCCGACCGGTCGCCCGATCCGACCATCGACTTGCGCGCCCCGGCGCGCTCGATCGGCCAGCCGCTGCGCTCCAGCTCGAACAGCCGGGTGCGCAGCACCTTCAGCGCCTTGGCCTTGTTCTTGTGCTGCGATTTCTCGTCCTGCTGGATGACCACCAGCCCGGTCGGCAAGTGGGTGATCCGCACCGCGCTGTCGGTGGTGTTGACCGACTGGCCGCCCGGACCCGACGAGCGATAGACGTCGATGCGCAGGTCCTTGTCGTTGATCTGGACGTCGACTTCCTCGGCCTCGGGAAGCACCGCGACGGTCGCCGCCGAGGTGTGGATCCGCCCGCCGCTTTCGGTCGCGGGAACGCGCTGGACGCGGTGGACGCCGCTTTCGAACTTCAGCCTTGCGAACACGCCCGCGCCGTTGATCGAGGCGACCGCTTCCTTGTAGCCGCCGACGTCGGAGGCGGAGGCGTTGATCAGCTCGAACCTCCAGCCCTGTTCCTCGGCGAAGCGCTGGTACATGCGCATCAGGTCGCCGGCGAACAAGGCCGCCTCGTCGCCGCCGGTGCCGGCGCGAACCTCGAGCATCGCGGCGCGCTCGTCGGCGGAATCGCGCGGAAGCAGCTTCAGCGCCAGCGCGCGCTCGGCCAGCGGAAGCTTCTCACGAATCTCCTCGGCCTCGTGCACCGCCAGTTCCCTGAGCTCGGGCTCGGCGGTCGCGTCGGCGGCGAGGCCGGTCAGCACCTCCAACTCGGCGCGCAGTCGGCGGACCTCGCGCGCGGCGGCCGCGACCGGCTCGATCTGCGCATATTCCTTGGACAGGCGCACGAAATCCTCGGGCGCGAGATTGGGCGCCGCCATCGCTTCGGCCAGGTCGTGCTTCTTCGTCTCGATCGAGACGATCCTGTCGAGCGAAATGGCCTTCATGACGCTCACAATCCCGACAACAGCGCTTCGGCCCGCGGCTGGTCGTTCGATTTTATCCGTTGCGTTGCCTCTCCGTCTGCAAACCCCAGGACGACGATCTCACGCGCGCCCTTCTTGACCGCCCGGTCGAACCGTTTGCGCGGCGACCCGATGGCGACCATCTCGACCGACAATCCCGCCGAACGGAGGCGAGCTGCGGAAGCCAAGGCGACATCGAGCGCCGCATCATGCTCGACCACGATCACGGCATCCAGCATTTCGGGAGGCGGAGCGTCGATCAGCATCGCCAGCCGCTCGATCCCCGCCGCCCAGCCGACCGCCGGCGTGTGCGGCCCGCCGAGTTGCTCGATCAGGCCGTCGTAGCGGCCGCCGGCGATGACCGTGCCCTGCGCACCGAGCCGGTCGGTGACGAATTCGAAGGCGGTGTGGCGATAATAATCGAGCCCGCGAACGAGGTGCGGATCGAGCTCATAAGCGACCCCGGCGGCGTCGAGCCCGGCGCGGACCTGGCCGAAGAAGTCTTCCGCCTCCTGCGACAGGACGATCGTCGGAGCCGCGTCCGGCGAACGGGCGATCGCGCGGGTCCTTGCTGTCGAGGATGCGCAGCGGATTCTTGTCCAGCCGCTCCCGGCTGTCCTCACTCAGTTCGGCGCGGTGCGCGGCGAAATGGTCGACCAGCGCGGAGCGCCACGCATCGCGGCTGGCGGCGTCGCCGAGCGTGTTGAGCTTGAGCGTCACGCCGCCGATGCCGAGTTCGGCCAGCAGCTGCGCGCCGAACGCGAGCATCTCGACGTCGGCCTGCGGCTCGGCGGCGCCGATGATCTCGGCGTCGAGCTGGTGGAATTGGCGGAAGCGGCCCTTCTGCGGCCGCTCGTAGCGGAAGGCCGCGCCGTGGGTCGCGACCTTCAGCGGCGCGAACTGCTGCCAGCCCTCGCTCAGATAGGCGCGGCAAATCCCGGCGGTGAATTCGGGGCGCAGCGTGATCGAATCGCCCGAGCGATCCTCGAACGAATACATTTCCTTCGACACGACATCGGTCGTCTCGCCCATCGTCCGCGCGAACACCGCGGTCGGCTCGATCACCGGCACTTCGACCCGCTTGAAGCCGTACAGTCGGCGCACGCGGTCGAACGCCGCGACCACTGCGTGGAAGCGGTCGGCCTCTTCGCCGAGCAGGCTTTGCGTGCCCCGGACGGGCTGGGGTGTCTGGATTTTCGCCATTGCTCGGGCCGATAGCGGCAAGCGCCGCATTCGCCAACTATCGCTCAGGCGATAGCATTCCCTTCGATATCCGGCCGCTGCGCCTCGTCCGCCGACAGCCAGCGATAGGCGCCACCGCCGATGATCGCACCAGCGATCGGCGCGACCCAGAAGATCCACAACTGCTGCAGCGCCATCCCGCCGACGATTAGCGCCGGACCAGTGCTGCGCGCCGGATTGACCGAAGTGTTGGTCACGGGAATCGAGATCAGGTGGATCAGCGTCAGCCCAAGGCCAATCGCCAGCGGCGCGAAGCCGGCCGGCGCGCTTGCTGTGCGGTCGAGCCCATGATGATCAGCAGGAAGAAGGCGGTCATGACCACCTCGGTCACGACCCCGGCCTGCATCGAATAGCCTCCCGGTGAGAGGTCGCCGAGGCCGTTCACGGCCAATCCGTTCGGCTCGAGCGCGAAGCCGGCCTTCCCGCTGGCGATCAGGTAGATGGTGAAGGCAGCCGCGATCGCGCCCAGCACCTGGGCGGCGACGTAGGGCAAGATGTCGCGTGCGCCGAAGCGCCCGCCCGCCCACAGGCCGACGGTCACCGCCGGGTTGAGATGGCAACCCGACACATGGCCGATGGCATAGGCCATGGTCAGGACCGTCAGTCCGAACGCGAGCGCCACTCCGAGAAGGCCGATTCCGACTTCCGGAAACGCCGCCGCGAGCACCGCGCTGCCGCAACCGCCCAAAACCAACCAGTAAGTGCCGAGAAACTCCGCCGTCCCTCTCTTTGCCATGCCGTACATGAAGACTTCTCCCTGATTGACGATCAATTCCTGCAATGCCCTCCGCCATGGCCGACGCCCATCGGGGTGAATCCGGAGGGGTGGTTTTCACCCGCGCGCCCCGCTAGAGGCCCGCGCATCATGAATATCGACCTGATTCCCGCGGGGTCCAATCCACCGCACAGCATCAACGTGCTCATCGAAGTGCCGATCGGCGGCGAGCCGGTCAAATATGAGTTCGACAAGAAGAGCGGCGCGATCTTCGTCGACCGCATCCTGCACACCCCGATGCGCTATCCGTGCAACTACGGCTTCATCCCGCAGACGCTGTGCGACGACGGCGACCCGCTCGACTGCCTGGTGATGACCCGCTGGACCCTTATGCCGGGCATCGGTGATCGCCGCGCGGCCCGTCGGCGTGCTCTATCTGGAAGACGAGGCCGGCGGGGACGAAAAGATCCTCGCGGTGCCCGATCACCAGCGTGTCGCCCTATTACAAGGACGTCGCCGACTATACCCATTTGCCGCCGATCGTGGTCGAGCAGATCGAGCATTTCTTCACCCACTATAAGGATCTCGAAGCCGAAAAATGGGTGCGCGTCGGCAAATGGGGCGACGCCGAGGCGGCGCGGCAGGTGGTGCTCGATTTGCTCGCCAAGGCGAAGGTCGAGGCCTAGCCGGCCGGCGCGTTGCCTCCGCTGGAAGAACCGGCGGGGAATGAACAGCTTTCGAAAAGTGATGCCGATAGTTCTGCCGACGGGCTCGAGCAGGTCCGGCTGGTAGCTTAACGGGGTTGCTCCATTCTCGTCGCGAACCTTCGGGCGATTGTTGAAGAGGTTCTCGACATTGAATTGGACCGACGCGCCGCGGAAAAACGGGTGCTTCGACACCAGGTCGAAGTTCTCGCCGAGGTTGGCGAACAGCCTGAGATCGACATCGGCATAAGGGGAGAAGCGAAGGTTCCCGCTTGAGCTGTCGACCGTTGTGCCGCTCCGCCAATTGCCCTGCAGCCGGGCGCCATAGCCATTGTTGTAATATCCGGTTTCGAACTGGATCTCATGTCGCGGACGGCCGCCCGTCGAGCTGATTGCTTCGCCGTGAAGATAATCCAGCTTCGGTATCCCATCGGCGATGGTCACATTCGTCGACCAGGTTCAGCTGGTGAGTCAGCGAGAAGGTCAGGCGCCCGCCCTGGCGACCGCCGCCGAACCTTCCGCCCCCGAACCCACGCAAGCCGCCGCCACGTCCGGCACCCTCGGGTGGCGTCGCGGAACCTTCCGCGGGTGTTGGCGGGACTTGCGCTTGCCCTTCCCGCTGACCGGCAAATCGCTGCCTGAACGCGGCGATCGCGGCCTGGGAGGGCGGCCTGGACTGCAACGGCTTCGTGAAGTCGAAGCCCCAACGTACGGTGTCGCGGCGCGACTGCTGAAAATTCACCGGCGTCAGATTGACTGCAACCAAATTGCCCTCCGAATTGCGCACGAACCGATCGGGAAAGGCCGCCTCCAGCGCTTCGCTGGCGGCGGGGAAGCTGGCCTGCGGATCGTCGATCCTCTGGCGGACATATTCGGCCCTGAGGCGCAGGTCGGCCTTTTCGAACGGCTGCCAATTGCCGCCGACCTTGAGCACGTTGCGCCTGTCGGAGCGAAGGTCGGGATTGCCGCCGGTCAGGGTCGTCACTTGCACGGTCTGGCCGGTCGAGAAGTCGAAGATGCTGACATTGGGCGTTTCAATCAGCGGGTCGCCGAGCTGCTGGAGCGAGGGCGCGCCATCCTCACGGGTCCAGCTGGCGGTGAGGTTGAGCCGCGGCGCGGGAGCCCAGTTGAGGCCGGCGCCGAGCGTCGTCAACGTGCCGAAGTCGCTGAGCGTGGTCACCAGCCGCATTGGCGTTGGCAGTGAGGCGGCCGATCGAGGCGTTCCGCTTGGTGATCGGCAGGTCGAGGTTGGCCGAGGCGGTGCCGCTGTTGCGGTGGAGATCGGACTGCGTGAAAATGCCCTGCGTGGTCGCCGCACTGTCGATCCCGGTCGAGCCGACCCCGATGCGGAAGGTAGCAGTGGCGTCTCCCGTGGGTAGCGCGAACAACGGCCCGGTCGCGGTGCCGTCCAGCCCCAGCGCATAGCGGGTCGAACGGCTGCGGTCGCGCGGGAACTCGATCAGACGACCAAGGTCGCCGAGCGGCTCGATCGCCGGATCGCCGGTATCGAGCCGCTCCTGAACCGTGCCAAGGTTGAATCCGCGGTCGGTGTCCGTCCTGCTCTTCGAAAGCTCGGCATTGCCGGTCGAGGACCAGCGCCACTTACCCTCTTGACCGTTCAATGCCGATCCCAGGCTGAACGTCTCGGTGGTGAAATCGCGGGTCAGCGGATCGCCGGGAAAGGCGCGCAAAATCTCGGTGCCGTCGACGTCAAGCGTGGCAGTCGGAACGCCGAACCGCGAGCGGCCGGTGACACGTTCGGCCTCGGCGTTCAATGTGGCCGACACGTCGCCAAAAATGGTCCGGTTGTGGGTGGCGGACAGGCGAATGTCGGTGCGCGGACCGACCAAGGTGCGGAACGGGCGCGGATCGACCGGCTCGGGCTGACTTGGGATGGCCTGAAGGACGACGCTCCGCTCGGACTCGTAAAGCGACGAATTGCCCTCGACATGGGCGTTGATCGAAGTGCGGGTGCCCTCGGCGATGATCAGTCGCGTGGAGTTCGGCCTGGCCACCCACATAGCCGCCATCGGTTGCCACTCGCCCGCGCAATTCTGCGCTGGTCGAATTGAATCGGCGGCGAAGGACAATGTTCACCACTCGCTGGTCGGCGGCATAGCCATATTTCAGCGCCACCTCCTCGGGGAGTATCTCCATCCGTTCGATCGCTTCGGGCGGCAGGTCGCGCAGTTCGCGAAAGCCGGAAATGCGCTGGCCGTTCAAGAGCAGGATCGGCCGGCCTCCCGACCGCCCGCGAGCGCTGCCGGTCTGGCTTGCGACCGCGTCGAGCAATTCGCTGATGCTTGTCGCCCCAGTCGCCCGTATGTCGCGCGAGGTGAGTATCCTTTCCGGCGGGATGTCGCCGACCACCGATCCGCGCGGCTTCTGGCCGACGACGACGATCTCTTCGCCGTCGTCCTCGGCCGAATAGTCATTCTCTTCAGGCTGTGTGGCCGATGGCTCGGTGGGTGCTTCTACGGGCGCGGCTTCCTGCGCGAACGCCGGAACAACGGCCGCAAAGGCGAGTAGGAGAACGGCAAGCGGTCGGCGGGAGGTCATAAACGATCCAGAACTCAAATTACGCAACAAGGCCTCGCGCTGGCTCGAAGAAGATGAAGCTGGCATGACTACTGCCGATTGTTCGATGAAGGGGCGCATCTTCGATGACGAACGGAAAATTGATCGGGGTTACAGCCTTGCTGGCCCTTGCCGGCTGCACGTCTGTTCAACAGGCACAGCCGGCCGGTGGAAGTACCTTCTATGCGCCCACGCCAGGCATACCGTTGCAGGGTGCCGCCGAATTGGCGACCCTAGCAGCGTTAGGCCGAGTTGAGACGAGCGACGCCCAAATTCATTCCGTGCTCGCGGTCGACCCGACTGCAATGTTGCAAGCCAAGCAAATAGATCAGCGGAGACTCAGCGGACCGCTTGCCGGCCAACCGATCCTGATCAAGGACAATATCGAGGTTGCGGGACCGCTGCCGACCACGGCCGGCAGCCTGGCGCTCAAGGACAATGTCACGAAACGCGACGCGCCCCTTGTCACGCACCTGCGCGCTGCAGGCATGGTCATCATCGGCAAGGCCAACCTCAGCGAATGGGCTAATATCCGCTCCAACGACAGCATCTCCGGCTGGAGCGCGGTCGGCGGCCAGACCCGCAACCCCTATGCGCTCGACCGCAATCCCTGCGGCAGCTCTTCGGGATCCGGCGCGGCCGTGGCTGCCGGGCTGGTCGACTATGCCATCGGAACCGAGACCAACGGCTCAATCACCTGCCCCGCGTCGGTCAACGGCGTTGTCGGCTTCAAACCCAGCGTCGGTCTGGTCAGCCGTACTCGCATCATCCCGATCAGCGTCACCCAGGACACCGCCGGCCCGATGACGCGCACCGTCCGCCAGGCGGCCGAGCTGTTGACGGTCATTGCCGGCACCGACCCCGCAGACCGAACGACCGCCGATGCCGACCAGCGCAAGGTCGATTTTACCGCTGCGCTCAATCTTCAATCGCTCAAGGGAAAGCGGCTCGGGCTGATGCGGTTCGCCTCGGGCTTCGGGACCAATGCGGCGCTCGACAGGGCGCTGACGGTATTGCGTGCGTATGGCGCCGAAATCATCGAGATCAAGGAATTGGGGGGATCAAAGGAAGGGCCAAAGCAGCTCGAGGTCCTGCTGACCGAATTCAAGGCCGGGCTGAACGCCTATCTGGCGACGACCCCGCCGGCGGTAAGGACCCGAACACTCGCGGACGTCATTGCCTTCAACAAGGCCAATCCTCGCGAGCTTGCACTGTTCGGCCAGGACCTGTTTGAAAAGGCCGAAGCGACCAAGGGTCTCGACGATGCCGGCTATAGGAAGGCGCGAGACGCCGGAATTGCCTATGCCGGCGCAAATGGCATCGATCGGCTGTTGAAGACCCACAAACTGGATGCGTTGGTCGGGCCGACCGTGTCGGCGGCCTGGCCGATCGACGCCGTCCATGGCGACCAGTATCCGGGCGGAGGCGGGGGCTATCTGGCAGCGATCGCCGGCTATCCGCACCTGACGGTGCCGATGGGCCAGGTGAAGGGATTGCCGGTGGGCTTGAGCTTTATCGGGCCGAAATGGTCCGACGCGATGATCCTCAGCCTTGGCTATGCCTATGAGCAGGCGCGCGGCCCACTGCCGCGGCCGCGGTACATCCCGTCCATCGAGCAGGCCCCGGAGATCGCGCCCTGGCTTGAGCCGGTCAGGCCGTAAGCTTGAGCGCCGCGATGCAGGCGACGATGCCGAGGATCAGCAGCAGCCGCATCGTGGTCGTCGGCTCGTCAAAAAAGGCCATTCCTACCATCACCGTTCCAACCGCGCCGATCCCGCCCCAAACCGCATAGGCGGTGCCCATCGGGATCGTTCGCGCCGCAAGCTCCGAGCAGGGCCATGCTGATGCCTACCGAGACAAGAAATGTCAGCGTCCAGGGCATATTGCTGAAATCCTTCGACGAAGCGAAGCGAGGTGGTGAAGCCGACCTCGAACAGGCCGCCGAGAATCAGGTAGAACCAGGCCATCCGAAACTCCTTCTAGGTCGCCGCTTCCAGCTGCGGATTGGCGTCGGCGGGCTTGCGCGCGGCGAGGATGCAGCCGGCGACGATCAGCGACGCGCCGGCGAGGGTAAACAGCGACAGCGGTTCGGCGAAAACCAGCCAGCCGAACAACGCCGCCCAGAGGAATGCGGTATATTCCGTGGTCGCAAGGTAGCTGGCGTCGGCGCGAGCATAGGCCCAGGCGAGGAGGAGCATCGAGGAGATCGCCAGGATGGCTGCAAGCAATAGCCACGGCCATTGGTCCAGCGGCGGCAACGGCATGCCAAAAATCGGGATGCACAAGGCCAGCAGCGCCGTAACAATCAGGCTCTGGAAGAAAGTGATCTCGAGCGGATTGGCGACCAGCGCCTGTTGCCGCATCAAAATGATGTTGATCGCATAAAGCACCGCGGAGATGAGAATGGCGATGCTGCCGATCAGCGCGTCGCGCCCGAGGTCGGCCTGTGCCTGACCAATGAAAATGATGAGCACGCCGGCAAAGGCGATCAGCGACGCGCCGACGGTGCGCGGGCCGACCTTTTCATGGAGCAGCACCGCGGCGAGATAGAGCGCAATAAGCGGTGCAATGAAGGCCAGCGCGATCGCCTGCGCCAGCGGCACCCGGCCGATTCCCCAAAAGAACAGAAAGCCCATTGCCGCGGAAACAATTCCCCGCGTCAGATGGATACGGAACGTCGTTCGCGTCGGCCAGCCGCGGCGACGCGGCAAATAAAAGACGCCTGACAATCCAATTCCAACAAGATTGCGCCAGAACATGGTGGTCAGGGTGCCGATTGCCAGCACCAGTCCCTTCATCACGGCATCCATGGCCGAGAAGAGAGCGATGCCCACCACTCCGACGAAGAACGCGATCAAGGGATCGTGGCGCGGCGGAGTCGACTCGGCCGCGTCGAGCTTTGGCGCCTCGCACGCGGCTTCGATCTCGGCGGCCTTGGCCTCGACCAGCCGGACGATGTGGTCGATCATTTCTTCGTCGCGGACATGATGGTCGGTGATGCCACTGAGATAGACCATATGCTTGCCCTGACCGCCCCCGGTGATGCCGATGTCCGTCTCGCGCGCCTCGCCCGGGCCGTTGACGACACAGCCGAGCACCGACAGCGACATCGGCGTACGGATATGCTGCAGTCGCTCCTCCAGCTTCTCGACCGTACGGATCACGTCGAACCCCTGGCGCGCGCAGCTGGGGCAGGAAACGACCCGCACCCCGCGGTTGCGGATGCCGAGGCTCTTCAGGATTTCATAGCCAACCCGCACTTCTTCCTCGGGCTCGGCCGACAAGGAGACGCGGATCGTGTCGCCGATGCCGGCCCACAGCAGCGAGCCGATGCCGATCGCCGACTTGACCGTGCCGCCGACAAACCCGCCGGCTTCGGTAATGCCGAGATGCAGTGGGCAATCGACCTGGTCAGCCAACTGCTGATAGGCCGCGACTGCCAGGAACAAATCGCTGGCCTTCACCGCCACCTTATATTCGTGGAAATCATGCTCCTCGAGAATGCGGATATGGTCGAGCGCGCTTTCGACCAGCGCCTCGGGGCAGGGCTCGCCATATTTTTCGAGCAGGTCCTTTTCCAGGCTGCCGGCGTTGACCCCGATGCGGATCGCGCAGCCGTTGGCCTTGGCGGCGTTGACCACTTCGCGCACCCGCTCGGCCGAGCCGATATTGCCCGGATTGATCCGCAGACAGGCTGCGCCGGCATCGGCCGCCTCGAGCGCGCGCTTATAATGGAAGTGGATATCGGCGACGATCGGCACATTGGCGGCGCGCACGATCTCCTTCAGTGCCGCGGTCGACTTCGACGTCAGGGCAGGACACCCGAATGATGTCGACGCCAGCTTCCTCGCAGCGGCGGATCTGGTCGATCGTCGCCTTGGCGTCGGAGGTCGGGGTGTTGGTCATCGTCTGCACGGTTACCGGCGCGTCGCCGCCAACGGCGACGTTGCCGATCATGATCTGGCGCGACTGGCGACGCAAAATCGTTCGCCACGGACGGATTGATGACATGCGAGCGCATATAGTCGCTGACCCTTCAAGGGCCAACCCAATCGCCGATTCGCCGTGGTTAACGGCCCATGTTATGGGAGATTTAACGGGATTCGAGCTGGGGGATGCCGATGGCCGAGCTTGCCCAATTGACGCGGTCCATTCGCGCGGCGCCGTTCCGAGCGCGGCGGTCCGCGCCCCAACAACGCTACATGGCCTTCCTCAGCTACAGCCATGATGATGCGGAGGTGGCCGATTGGCTGCATGAAGCGCTTGAGGAGTTCCATGTCCCACCGCGGTTGGTCGGCAAGCTGACCGACCATGGACCGGTGCCCAAGAAACTCGCGCCGATCTTCCGCGACCGCCACGAACTGGCTGCGGCGGGCGACCTTGGCGAGGAAATTGAAGAAGCGATCGCCGGATCGCGCTTCCTGATCGTGCTCTGCTCGCCCGATGCAGCGAAGTCGCATTGGATCAATGAGGAGATCGCCTGCTTCAAACGGCTGCATCGCGAAGATCGTATTTTGGCGGCGATCATCGATGGCGAGCCGTTCGCCAGCGAGATGCCCGGCCGCGAGGCGGAGGAATGTTTCCCGCCGTCCCTGCGAGTCCGTTTCGACCGCCGCGGCCGGCCGACGACCCAACGCGCCGAACCAATCGCCGCCGACCTGCGCGAGGAGGGTGACGGCCGGAGGATGGGCCTTCTCAAGATTGCTGCCGGAATGATGGGCGTCGGCCTGGACGAACTGGCGCAGCGCGAGGCGCAGCGGCGGCACCGGCGGCTCTATGCGATTACCGCTGCATCAGTCGCGGGGATGCTGGTGACTAGCGGACTCGCCTACACTGCAATCGATGCGCGCGATGCGGCGCGCGATCAGCGGCGCGAAGCGGAAAGCCTTATAGGCTTCATGCTTGGCGATTTGCGGCAGAAGCTGGAACCTGTCGGACGGCTTGATGTGCTCGACGCGGTCGGCGCGCGCGCGCTCAAATATTTTGAAAAACAGGATAAGTCGCAACTTTCCGACGAAGCGCTGGCCCAACAGTGGAAGGCACTCACCCTGATGGGTGAGATCGCCTTCGATCGGGGCGATCTTGACGGCGCGCTACGTCGTTATCGCGAGGCATATGCCGGCACGGCCGAAGCGCTTCGACGCCACCCAGACGATCCCCAGCGCATGTATGATCATGCCCAGAGCGTTTACTGGGTCGGAGAGGTCGCGAAGCAGCGAGGGCAAATCGATGCGGCTGCCGGGCAATTCATTGAATATCGCCGTCTGGCCGATCGGATGATCGCTAGCGATCCGGATAATCCCAGATGGCGGATCGAAGGAGTTTATGCCGCCAGCAATATTGGCATCGTTCAACTTGCCCAGGCTCGCTACTCGGACGCGGCGCGGACTTTCCAGGCTTCGGTCGATGCAATGGAGTCGCTGTCCTCCGCCCAGCCTGGAAATCGGGAGTATCAGCAGCTTCTACTGGAAGCGCTGGGCTACCACGCCGATGCTTTCGACTATGCCGGCAAACTGGATCAAGCGATCATCCAGCGCGATCGGCAGCTCAGTATCGTAGCGCCCTATCTCGCGCAGGATCGGCCCGATGCCGACCTTCGGCAAAAGGCAATGATCGGAAATATGCACATATCGCTGCTTCGCTTCGCCCGCGGCGATACCAGTCGAGCGCTCGCGCATGCCACGGCAGCCGTGGAGATTGGCCGCGGGCTCGTTAAACTCGAGCCTGGCAATGCTGACTGGATGGGCCGCAGCGCCAGCACCCAGCTTAACCAGGCGCTCCTGCTGCTGCGATCTGGACAGGTCAATGAAGCCAGGGCCGCGACCGATGACGGGTGCTACAAAGCGATTCAGCTTGTTGGCCGAGATCCAACCGTTTCTTTCTGGCGCGACGTCCACTGGCGGTGCCTGGGCCTGCGGGCGGAGTTGGCTCTCGCCGCAGGCTCCAAAGATGAGGCTCTGGCCCTGTCCCGGCAGGTCCTGGACGGCGTCAGGGGTGAGCGTTCCGCGAGCTTGAGCGACCGGTTCGCGCTTGGCCGAGCCCACAAGCTGGTCGGAGACATATTATGGCGCAGCGGCGATAGGGCTGGCGCAAGGGCCTCCTGGCAGGCCGGTCTCGCAAATTGGCCAAAGGGGATCACCGAGACACCCCGTCAGATGGCGGAACGCGGCGAAATGCTGCGCGGAACCGGTCAGCGTGCCGAAGGAATGCGGATCGCATCGAAGTTGGCGGCGATGGGATATCGCAAGTCCCTCAGCAATCGCGCGCGAGTGTAACAACAGGAGCAGGGGGCAAATCATGCCATATGTCAGGAACAAGAGCGTCAGCGTTGTCATCACAAAGAACGCTAATGGGAATATCGATTTCGCGTTGAACGAGAATAACGGGAACGGTCCGGCCCAATCAGTCAAATTCGAAAACAAGAAACATCCCGGTCTGATCATCTATTTCAACATAAGGGATCCCGATAACACTGGCTTGACGTTCCGGCCCCTGCCGGCCGATGCCCTGTGGGTCGCAGCCCCCATCGGGTCGGGTACGCAGCCGCCGCCTTGCCCCACTCAAGCCTCGAAATGGGAAGGGTTCGTTCCGGTGAGCGTCGAACAAGACGCCCAAGGAAATAACACGCAGCTCATCGCCTACTTCCGCAATGAGAAGAAAGAGAAATGCCGATTCGCCCTGCGGTTCCTATGGCCCAATGGAAATCCCGAAAATTACGATCCGATCGGCGATGGAGCGAACGGCCTGAGGTTTTAACGAGCACACCGCCGCGGCGCGGGCAACCTGCGGGAGTCCCTCAGCAAATATGCGAGTGTAACATCAGCAAGGACAGGGGGTGCGTTATGCCACCGAAACCAAAGGACATGGATGTCGATGTCGTCATCACTCAGGGCTCCGGCGGGCCCATGGACGTTAGGTTTGCAATGCGTCCCGGTGGGGACCGGTTGCTGTTCAAGAACGACAATCACCCGGGTGTCATGGTCTTTTTCAATATCGATGACCGGGCAGGGAGCGGGCTTTTGTTTCAACCGGCCCCTGCTGATGCTCTTTGGGTCGCGCGCCCGGGTCAGCCTTGCCCCACTAGTTCCTCGAACTGGGAAGGGTTTGTGCCGCTTAGCGTCGAACGGGACGCCCATGGGAGGAACACACGGCTCATCGCATATTTCCGCAATCTGAAAGAGGAGCAGTGCAGGTTCGCGCTTCGGTTCCTGAAGCCGGATGGAACAACGGTCGACTATGATCCGATCGGCGACGGCCTGAACGGTCCAAGATCATGAAATGTGAGGGCTCGGCGTCCCGCCCTATTGGAATTCGGTAGCTAAACTGACCGGGGTTTTCCGCTAAGGCCTACTCATGCCAAATCGTCTCGTCGCCGCGTTTGCCGGCCTGCTTGCCGTATTCACCTTCGCCGCGCCGGCCCAGGCCTATTGGGAATATGGCCATGAGAGCGTGGCCCGCATCGCCTGGCTGCAGATGAAGCCCGGCACGCGGGCCAAGGTTGCCGCGCTACTTCGCCAGGGCCGATTGCTGGAAACGCCCGAGTGCCCCGTGGCGACGTTGGAGCAGGCCAGTATCTGGGCTGATTGCATCAAGCCGCTCGGCGATCGGTTCGCCTATGCCTACAGCTGGCACTATCAGAACGTCGACATTTGCAAGCCATTCGAACTCAAAGCGGCATGCAAGGACGGGAATTGCGTTTCGGCCCAGATCGAGCGCAACGCACGGCTTCTGGCCGACAGACAAGTACCGGCGCGCGAGCGGCTCATGGCACTGGCCTTCCTGACTCATTTCGTCGGCGATCTGCATCAGCCGATGCACGCCGGCGACCATGCCGACCTGGGCGGCAATCGAGTCCCTGCCAATTACGGGATCATCGCCGGGCGAACCAATTTGCACAGCATCTGGGACGGCTGGCTGGCCGAGCGCGCCATTTCGACCCCGCCTGCGGGGCCGGCCGAGCTACTGGCCCAGGTTCCCGACTCTGAACGTATGCGGATTGCGAACGGCAGCGTCGAAGACTGGAGCCGCGAAATGTGGGGCAAGTCGCGCGACCTGGCCTACAAGACCTTGCTCCCCGACCCTTGCGGAGCCGCACCGGTGGAACGGCCGGTACTCGACGAGGCGGAAGTCCGCTCGCTGATCCCGGCGGTTCGCGAGAATATTGCCGCGGGTGGCATTAGGCTGGCGAAGCTTTTGGACGATGCGCTCGGACCGGACTCAAGAGCGCCGGGGCAGCGGCGGCCCTAAGCGCAACCGAAGCCAAGCGGGGAACGCCGGCCGGTCAGGTCCGTTCTGTCCTTCAGGATTGAGGGAGGCACCATCGATGAAAAAATTGATCGCCGCAGCGGCCCTGGCGATGGCCCTGCCCGCAGCCGCCCACGCTCATCATGGCTGGAGCAGCTACGACTCCGGCAAGGTCATCAGGACCACCGGCAAATTCACGTCGGTGTCATGGGCCAACCCGCACGGCTCGGCCACCATGACGTGGAAGGGCCGCCAATGGCATGTGGTCCTAGCTCCGACCGCCCGGATGGAAGCGCGCGGTCTGATCCGCGGCGATGATCGCGCCCGGCAAGGCCATAACCATTGTCGGCTATCCGCGGCGGGACGGCACCGCCGAAATGCGGATCGAGCGGATCACCGCCGGCGGCAAGACGGTCGAACTGCGCTGAGGCAGTGGATGCGCCTGATCGCGTTCGGCGAGGCCGTCCAGTCGTCAGCATTCGGCGCTTGGGCCGGCGGCGAGATCTACCCGCTCGCAAACATCGTTCACTTGCTGGGCCTGGTCATGCTGGTCGGCGGAATCGGCCTTCTGGACCTTCGTCTCGCCGGCCTGTTCCGCCGTATCCCGACCGCACCATTGTCCGCCGCGCTAACGCCGATCGCCCTTGCCGGCCTGGTACTGATGATCCCGAGTGGTGCGACGATGTTTGCGGCCGACGCCGCTGCGCTGGTTCATTCGCCGACCTTCCGCTGGAAGCTGTCGCTGATCGCACTGGCGCTGGCCAATGCGGCGGCGTTTCGTTTCCTCTGGCAAGGACGCATCGAACGCTGGGATTCGGAGCCGCCGGCATGGGCCGGCTTATGGCAGCCGCTTCGGTTCTCCTCTGGCTTTCGGTCGCAGCGCTGGGCCGATGGATCGCCTACAGTTGAGCTAGCCATCCTTTGGCGGCCGCCCGCGGCGTACCGGGTTGGGCGGGTCGGAGCTTCACCCCGCGAGCTTTGAGCGCCTCTCGCAGCAGGCATTCGACCTGGGCATTGACCGACGCAAATCGGCCGCGCGCAGCGCGTTCTACCGCCGCCCAAAGGGCGGGATCGACCCGCAACGGGTAAGCCTTGCGCTCTCCGCCCACGTCCGAGCTTACTGGTACAGCGTGCCGGTGTTGACGACGGGCTGGGTGTCCCGTTCCCCGCACAGCACGACCATCAGGTTCGACACCATCGCTGCGCGGCGTTCGTCGTCGAGATGGACGACATTCTTCTCCGAAGCTGCTCGAGCGCCATCTCGACCATGCCGACCGCGCCCTCGACCAGGGTCTTGCGCGCCGCGACGACCGCCTGCGCCTGCTGGCGGCGAAGCATCGCACCAGCGATTTCCTGCGCATAGGCAAGATGGGTGAAGCCGCATTCGTCAACCGTGATTCCGGCGACCGCCAGCCGCGCGATCAACTCCTTGCGAAGCTCGACTCCGACCTCGTCGTGATTGCCGCGCAGCGTCACCTCGAGATGTTCGAAATCGTCATAGGGATAGCGCGACCCGATGGTGCGGATCGCCGCCTCGACCTGGACCCGCACGAACTCCTTGTAATCGTCGACGTCGAACAGCGCCTGGGCGGTGTCGACCACGCGCCAAACGATCTGGGCCGCCATCTCGATCGGGTTTCCGCGCAGGTCGTTGACCTTGATCTTGTCGGAAATGAAGTTGTTGGCGCGGACCGAAACCTTCTTGCGCATCATCCACGGCAGCACCCAGCGCAGGCCGGTGGTGCGGTCGGTACCTTTATAGTCGCCGAACAAGGTGATCGCGGCGGCCTGGTTGGGCTGCAGCATGTAGAAGCCGCAGGCGACGAAGATCAGCACCAGCGGCGCGACGATCACCGCGACGATCGGCCAGCGCCGGCATCGTCGTCCGCCAACTCGGCAACGCCCCAGACCTGCAGGCGATGGCAACAGCAGGACGAGCAGCATCAAATAGCCGCTCATCGTCGCCGCCGGACGTTCGCGGCTCAAATTCAACGCACTTACGTTCGACTCGGTCATGAAATCCCCCCTTAAATTGATATCAGATTAATATCATAAGATTAGCGTCAACTGGAATCGGACCGGAGCCGGGCTAGGGCCGGGCGATGAGCTGGAAACTGGTGATCCATGGCGGGTGCGGGGTCGATGCGGCCCGGGCGGGCTCGACGCCGACCAGGACGAAGCGGCGCGCGGCCGGGCTTGCACGCGGCGCTCGATGCCGGCGAAGCGATTTTGGCCGCCGGCGGCACTGCGCTTGATGCGGTCGAGGCGGCGGCGCGTATGCTCGAGGAGGATCCCTGCTTCAATGCCGGGCGCGGCAGCGTCCTGGCGTTCGACGGCGCACGTCGAGCTCGACGCCGCGATCATGGACGGGGCGACCGGCGCGCGGGGCGGTCGCCGGGCTGCGCACCACCCGGGCACCGATCAGCGCGGCGCGCGCGGTGATGGAGCACAGCCCGCACGTGCTGATGACGCTATGACGGGGCGGACGATTTCGCTTGTGAGGCCGGGTTGGAGCAGGTGACCAACGGCTGGTTCGTCACCGCCGAGCGCCGGCGCCAGCTCGACGAGTTGCTGGCCACGGGCGGCAAGTTCGACGCCGACATCAAATATGGAACGGTCGGCGCGGTCGCGGTCGATACCGCGCGGCCATGTCGCCGCGGCGACCTCGACCGGCGGACTGACCGCCAAGCGTTGGGGCCGGATCGGCGATTCGCCGCTGATCGGAGCGGGCACCTATGCCGACGATCGCGCCGCGGCAGTCAGCGCGACCGGGCTCGGGCGAAGTTTCATCCGGGCCGCCGCGGCACATGAGCTTTGCGCGCGGGTCCGGATCGGCGGGGCAGAGTTGCAGGCAGGCGCTCGATGGGGTGCTGGCCGACATGCAGGCGCTGGGCGGCAACGGCGGGCTGATCGCCGTTGCGCCAAGCGGCGAGGCCGCGTGGGGTTTTACCACTGCCGGCATGTACCGCGGGATGGCCGGGCCCGACGGCCGGCGCGTCGCGGTCTATGACGAGGAATCGGAGCGGTAGGGCAAGGCCGCTCTCGCCCATTCCTGCTCCAACCGAACGGCTTCGCGCTCGCCCGTCAAAAAATCCCCAACCGCGCGGCGAAACCCGGCATCGGGGAGGAAATGGACCGAGGGCGTGACCACTGGCTCATAGCCGCGCGCCAGCTTGTGCTCGCCCTGCGCTCCGGCCTGGATGCTGGCGAAGCCATGCTCGATCACCCAGTCGATCGCGCGATAATAGCTGAGCTCGAAGTGGAGGAACGGTCGCTCCTCGACCGCGCCCCAATAGCGGCCGTAAAGCGTGTCGGCCCCGATGAAATTGAGCGCTCCTGCAACCGGCATCCGTCGCTGAGCGCGAGGAACATCAGCACGGTTTGGCCCATTACCGTGCCTACGCGATCGAAAAATTCGCGAGTCAGGTAGGGCTGTCCCCATTTGCGCGACCCTGTGTGCTGGTAGAAGCGCCACATGGCGTCCCAATGACCGGGCCGATTGCCGCTCCCCGAAGCTCGATAATCTCCAGCCCCTTAATCGCCGCTGCCCGCTCCTTGCGGATCGCCTTTCGCTTGCGGCTGGAAAGACGGGCAAGAAAATCGTCAAAATCGGCGTAGCGGCGGTTGAACCAGTGATATTGCAGCCCGTCGCGCCGCAGCCAACCGCGCGCCTCGGCAGCCTTCACATCGCCGTCGGCGAGGAAGGTTATGTGCGCTGACGACAAGCCGTTCTGGATGGCCACCGTCTCCAGCGCGGCGAGCAGCGCGAAACGATCCTCGCCCAGCAACCGCGGGCCCGGGCAGGGGGTGAAGGGAACCGCAACCTGCAGCTTGGGATAATAGGCCCCGCCCGCCCGTTGCCAGGCGTCGGCCCAGCCGTGGTCGAACACATATTCTCCCTGGCTGTGGGTCTTCAAATAGGCCGGCGCCGCGGCGACCGTCAGGCCATCGCGCTCGACCAGAATTGGCACTGGCGTCCAGCCGGTCCCCGGCCCGACACTGCCCGATTCCTCGAGCAGGCCAAGGAATGCATGGCTGACGAACGGATCGCCGGGCCCGGCTAACGCATCCCACTGCGCCGCGGAGAACCGCCGAGACGCCGGATGCGATCGTGGCGAGTATTTCAGATTTCGCGGTCGGCCATCGCCTTCCCAGATAAGCGCGTCGGCGTGAATTTCAGCTGTCTCACGCTCGGCGGCGGTGCGAATGGTCCAGCTATAGACGGGCATTTGACGCCGGGCGCGGGCGACCCATGGCTTGCCGAGCGCGGCCCGGTCGGCCGCCAGGAAATCGGGCGAGGCCAGCCGGATCGCCGCCCATCGCTTGAGCGGCGACAAATCATCCCGAATCACCAGGCCACGCCGGACGGCCGGCATATTGGTCTTGAGCAGGCGCGGCAGCCGCGCATCGAAGCTCATCACGCCGTATCTTCCCTCATAGCCGGCGAGAGCGGTGCGCAATGCAGGAGCCCAACGCCAGACATCGCCATCGACCTTTACCTCGAGCAGCAGCGGCACGCGCCCGGCGACCATTGCGAGCAGGCTGGCAAGCGTCGGGATCGGCCCTTCGCCGACCCGCAGCCGGTTCAGCTCCGCGTGCGTCGATCGGCCGATCCGCAATGGACTGCCGCATATCCGCATGGCGTCGGCGTCATGGAAAACGAGGATCTGGTCATCGGCGGTGAGCCGCAAGTCGCATTCGATCCCCGCACCCAGTTCGAGGGCGGCCGCGAAAGCAATGAGGCTGTTCTCAGGAAATCCGGAACCATGGTGCAACCCGCGGTGCGCGAAGCCCGCGTAACCGGGGTCGAGCAGGTCAGGAACGAATGGCGACGACCGCATCCACTTCGACCGCGACCCCGAGCGGCAGCACCGGAACGCCGACCGCCGAGCGGGCATGGCGCCCGGCCTCACCGAATACCTCCTGCATCAACTCGCTGGCCCCGTTGGCAACCTTGGGCTGGTCGGTGAAATCGCCATGGCTGTTGACGAACACACCTAGCTTGACGATCCGGTCGACCCGGTCGAGCGAGCCCAATGCCGCCTTGATCTGGGCAAGCAGCATGATCCCACAGCGGCGCGCGGCGGCCTGGCCCGCCTCCAGGTCCAGTCCTTCGCCGAGCCGGCCTTTGATCAGGCTCCCGTCCTCGGCGAACGAAATCTGGCCCGAGATGTGAAGAAGGCCGTTCGCCTCGACCGCGGGAACATAACTCGCGACCGGAGCGGCGGGCTGGGGGAGAGTGATGCCGAGTTCGACAAGGCGCTGTTCGATGTTCATTGGAGAGGCCTCAACACTGGAAGGCCACTCGGGTCAAGTTTTGGAAGCCTGCCCATCAAGAGGAGGGGCTTCATTATTGTTCGTGCCGGTGAACCGCGAACCCCGCCCAGCTCTGCGTCGTCGGCATCAGCTCGATCGAGTTGATGTTGATGTGTGGCGGCAGGGTCGCGACCCACCAGACCGTCTCGGCGATATCGTCGGCGGTCATCGGGTCCATGTCGGCATAAAGGGCATCGCTCGCCGCCTGGTCGCCGCCGGTGCGGACGAGCGTGAACTCGGTTTCGACCATGCCCGGCTCGATCGAGGTGACACGAACACCCGTCCCGGCCAGGTCGCAACGCAGCCCGAGCCCGAACTGGCGGACGAAGGCCTTGGTCCCGGCATAGACCGCACCGCCGCGATAAGGATAAGTGGCCGCGACCGAAGACAGGTTGATGATCGCACCCTTGCGCTCGATCAGCGTCGGCAGCAGTTCGCGTGTCAGCGCGACCAGGCCAGTGACATTGGTGTCGATGGCAACGTCGAGCGGTGCCTGGCTCGCATCCTGCAAACTGCTCATCGGCGGGGCCAGGCCGGCGTTGTTGAGCAACAGGTCGATGGCGCGATACCGCTCCGGCAAGGCGGCGAGCGCGGGGCCGAAATCATCGGCACAGCGCATGTCGAGCATCATCGGGTGGAAGAAGTCTCCCAGCTCGGCGGCAAGCTCGTCGAGCCGATCGCGGCGGCGGCCGGTACCGACGACTTGCCAGCCCTGGCCGACGAACTTACGCGCGCTCGCCGCGCCGATCCCAGCGGTGGCTCCGGTGATGAAGACGGTCTTGGTCATTTCGCACCCAGTCGTTCAATGATCCAGTCGCATGCGGTCGGCCAGTCGTCGATCCGCGCATGGGCATGCTCGGCAGGCGGTATTGCCGGCGCGAGCCGCGGTTCGGCCACCATGTGGAGCCGGTGGACCTCGGGCGCATGCTTGGCGACCGAGGCATGGTGGACCGGCAAATCGTCGACGAATGCGGTCTGGCCGGCACCAAAGCGCTCGATGATCGCCCTGGCGGGGACTCCCTTGCCGCCGCGGTTGCACACGATCTCGTGCCGGATGCCGTGTTTCGCCAGCTGGTCGACCCGCCAGGGATGGGCTTCGTCGCCAAGATTGGTGAGGATGACGATGTCGGCGACCTCACCAATCCGCCCAAGCGCCTCGACCGCACCCGGAACCAGCGTCTGCCGATGCATTTCCCCGCGGAAAAACTGGTCCAGCAAGGGCCAGACCCGGTCTTCGGCCACTATTGCTCCCGTCGACTGGTCGGTCATTGCGCCGCCGAAGCTACCGGTTTCGAAGGCGAAGCGGATGCCGTGCGCCTCACCCAGCCAGGCGTCAAAATGGGACACCATGTGAAGCAATACTTCGTCGCAATCGGTGATCAGCAGCGGGCGGCTCATCGCTCCAGCTCCGCGCGTGCAGCGATCAAGGATTCAGGCTTTATGTTCAATGCCTTGGATACATCAATCAAGTCAGGCTCATGCGCTTCGAGAAAGACCAAAGTCGCGGCCAGGAGGCTCCGCTCGCCAGCCCGCGCGCGAAGCTCATCCGCGTCCAGTCCGGTGAGGTCAAGGAACCGGCGTGCGCGCCGTTCGTCGGTGAGCGTCGCGGCAAGCGCAGCAAGGGCGAGCGCTTCGGCGTCATTTGTGGTGGGGCTCAACATGGCCTATCTGCAGACAAGTAACCTTGGGGGGTGACCGTTTGGCCAAGATCCTAGTTGTCGAGGACAACGCCCTCAACATCAAGCTGTTCTGCGACCTCCTCGCGGCGCACGGCCATGAGACCGAGCCGGTGACCGACAGCCGCGACGCACTGGAGGCCGCGCGAACCTTCAAGCCCGATCTCGTCATCACCGACATCCAGCTGCCGTACATTACCGGCATCGAGCTGATGGAGATGCTCCGTGCCGATGAGGAGTTGAAGCACGTGCCGATCATGGCCGTCACCGCCTATGCCGCGGTTGGCGATGACGAACGGATCCGGGCGGCGGGCGCCAGCGCCTATGTCTCCAAGCCCATTTCGGTGATGCGCTTCGCCGAAACGGTCGACCAGCTGCTTGCTACCGGCACCGTCGTCGAGGAATCGAGCCACTCAAGCCAGTGAGCCGGCCTCGGCCGCACCACCTGACGGTTGTGGATTGTGCGACTCGGCTGATGGACGCCGCCGCTCCGCACCCTAGTCGAACAAGCTGGAGACCGAGCTCTCGTCGGCGATTCGGTGGATCGCCTCGCCGAACAGCGGGGCGATGGTCAGGCGGCGGATTTTATCGCCTTCGCTCAGTCCCTCGCGGTAGATGGAGTCGGTGACGACCAGTTCGGTCAGGACGCTGGCCCCGACGCGAGCCTCGGCCGCGCCTGACAATACGCCATGGCTGCAGTAGGCGACCACTTCGGTCGCACCCTGCTCCTTGAGCGCCGCGGCCGCGTTGCACAGGGTGCCGGCACTGTCGACGATGTCGTCGACCAGCACGCAGCAATGCCCTTCCACGTCGCCGATGATGTTCATCACCTCGGATTCGCCGGCCCGCTCGCGGCGCTTGTCGACGATGGCCAGCGGAGCATTGTCGAGCCGCTTGGCGAGGCTTCGGGCGCGAACGACGCCGCCCACGTCGGGCGACACGACCATCAGGTTCTTGTTGGAATAGCGCGCCTGGATATCCGCAGCCATGACCGGCGCCGCCCAGAGATTGTCGGTCGGAATGTCGAAGAAGCCCTGGATCTGCCCGGCGTGGAGATCCATCGTCAGCACTCGGTCGGCCCCGGCGACGGTGATGATGTTGGCGACCAGCTTGGCCGATATCGGAGTGCGCGGCCCGGGCTTCCGGTCCTGCCGGGCATAGCCGAAATAGGGGATGACCGCGGTGATACGCTTGGCCGAGGCGCGCTTCAGCGCATCGATGCAGATCAGCAACTCCATCAGATTGTCGTTGGTCGGGAAGCTCGTCGACTGGACCACGAACACGTCCTCGCCGCGGACATTCTCCTGGATTTCGACAAACACTTCCTCGTCGGCGAAGCGGCGGACACTGGCGTCGGTGAGTGGAAGCTCGAGATAATCGGCGATCGCCCGCGCCAGCGGCAGGTTCGAATTCCCGGCGAGCAATTTCATTATGAAGCCCTGTCCCTAGGCCCGTGTCGGAGCCCCGTTCAGCCGCCCTTAGAAAGGGGCGGCCAATTGGGCAAGGTTGCTATGACGGGCCCAGCCACTAAATCGACGCTGTGACCGATGGCCCGAACGACCGCTTGCGCATCGCCCTTTGCCAGCTGAGCCAACGCGTGGGCGACCTTGCCGGCAATGCGGAGGCGATGCTCGATTGGCGGACCAGGGCAGCGGCGGAAGGCGCCGACCTGGTCATGGTCCCCGAGCTTCAGCTGACCGGCTACCCGCCCGAGGATCTGGTGCTGAAGCCCGAATTCGTCCGCCAGACGATGGAGACGGCGGAGCGGCTGGTCGATGCCACTGCCGACGATGGTCCGGCTTTGCTGTTCGGCTCGATCCATGCCGACGATGGAGTCAATTTCAACGCCGCGATCCTGGCCGAGGGCGGCAAGATCGTCGGTCGAACGCTCAAGCATGAGCTGCCCAACTACGGCACCTTCGACGAGAAGCGGGTCTTCGCCCATGGCCCGCTGCCCGAACCGATCCTGTTCAAGGGCGTCAGGCTGGGCGTACCGATTTGCGAGGACATCTGGCGGGAATCGGTCTGCGATCATCTCGCCAGGTCAGGGGCGGAGATTCTGCTGGTGCCCAACGGCAGCCCCTATGAGACCGACAAGGATGTCCTTCGCCAGCAGCTGATGCGCGAGCGGGTGGTCGAGACCGGCCTTCCGCTGGTTTATCTAAACCGCGTCGGCGGACAGGACGAACTGGTGTTCGATGGATCGAGCTTCGTCACTAATGACGACGGCTCGATCCCGGTGCAAATGCCGGATTTCGAAGAGGCGATGACGCTGACCGATTGGGTGCGGACTCCCAACGGCTGGCGCTGCGAGCCTGGCGAACGGTCGAGCCTGTCGCCCTACCCCGAAGACATGTACCGGGCGATGATGGTTGCGCTTCGCGATTATGTCGCGGCCAACGGCTTTCCGGGCGTCATCCTGGGTTTGTCGGGTGGGATCGACAGCGCGTTGTCGGCGGCGGTGGCGGTGGACGCGCTCGGCGCCGACAAGGTGCACTGCGTAATGCTGCCTTCGAAATTTACAGTCAGCGAGAGCCTTGAGGACGCGGCCGAATGCGCGCGGCTCCTCGGCATCCGTCATGACGTCATCCCGATCGTGCCCGGCGTACAGGCGCTAGACCAGATGCTGGCCGATGCCTTCGCCGGCTCCGAGCCTGGCCTGGCGGAGGAGAATATCCAGTCGCGGCTGAGGATGGTGACTTTGATGGCTCTCAGCAACCGCTTCGGCCACATGCTTCTCACCACCGGCAACAAGAGCGAAATGTCGGTGGGTTATGCCACCCTCTATGGCGACATGGCCGGCGGCTATTCGGTGCTGAAAGACGCTTACAAGACTACTTGCTTCGCCCTGTCGCGCTGGCGCAACGCCAATCTTCCCAAGGGCGCGCTTGGACCCGCGGGCCCGGTGATGCCGCAGCGCGTGATCGACAAACCGCCGACCGCCGAACTTCGCCCCAACCAGAAGGATGAGGACAGCCTGCCGCCCTATCATCTGCTCGACCGGATCCTGGAGGCGCTGGTCGAGAAGGAATTGTCGGTTCGGGAGGCAGTCACGGCGACCGGCGCCGACCTCGCCATCGTCGCCGACATCGAGAAAAAGCTGCTTCGCGCCGAATATAAGAGACGCCAGGCACCGCCGGGGGTCAAACTTGGCAGCCGCAACTTCGGCCGCGATCGCCGTTATCCCATCACCAACGCCTTCCACACGTCCTGAGCCGAGAGAGTCTTATGATCCGTGCAATGCCAATCGCCCTTCTGCTGCTGCTCACCGCCTGCGACCAGAGCGACACCACCACGCCCCCGCCCGCGGTCGAAACCGCCTCGGCTCCCGCAGCGCCCGACGGCGGAGGTCCCTTCGCTTGAAGGCGAATGGCGGGTCACGATGATCGAAGCGCGCGATGTGGCCCAGCTTGGCATGACCGCCGTGATAGGCGGCGGCAAGGCAGGCATTTCGACCGGCTGCCTGCGCCGTGCCTGGACCTACACCCAGAAACGCAACGTCGTCGCCTTCGCCGCCGATCCGGGCGGAAGCAGCAATTGCGGCCGGACCCCGAGCGGCGATGAAGAGATCGCCTATGCCGCTCTCAACGAGGCCAACATCGCCATCTTCGGGAAGGAGGGGAAGGAGGCCAGCCTGTCGGGGACTGGCGGTACGCTGACCCTTGAACGTCGCTAGCCATTGCGCCTCCGCGGGTGATAGGGGCCCCGGATGACCGTCGTCACCCGTTTCGCTCCTTCGCCGACCGGCCGGCTTCATGTCGGCAACATCCGCACGGCGCTCCACAATGCGTTGTTCGCGTTGAAGCAAGGCGGGCGCTTCCTGCTCCGCATCGACGACACCGACCTTGAACGCAGCCGCGAGGAATATGTCGCGGCGATCAAGACCGACCTCGCCTGGCTCGGCCTCGACGCCGATGCCATGGTTCGCCAGTCGGAACGCTTTGCCCTTTACGAGCGCGAGTTCGATCGGCTGCGCCAGGCGGGCCGGGTCTACGCCTGTTACGAGACGACCGAAGAGCTTGAGGTTCGCCGCAAGGTACTGCTCGGCCGCGGACTGCCGCCGGTCTATGAGCGCAAGCCCGAGCAATTGCCGTCGCCCGAAGGCATTGAGCCGCACTGGCGCTTCAAGCTCGACCATGATGCGCCGATCGAGTGGGACGACCTCATTCGCGGCCGCCAGAAATTCGATCCGAAGCTGATCAGCGACCCGGTCATCCGCCGCGCCGACGGCAGCTGGCTCTATCTTTTGCCGAGCGTGATCGACGACATCGACATGCAAGTCACCCACATTGTCCGCGGCGAGGACCATGTGTCGAACAGCGCGGTGCAGTTGCAGATGTTTGACGCACTCAGCGCCCCCCACCCGCATTTCGCCCATGAAGCGCTGCTGGTCGCGGCGGAGGGGAAGCTGTCCAAGCGGCTCGGCTCGACCGGGGTCGATGCCTTGCGGGAGGCGGGGGTCGAGCCGATGGCGCTGCTATCGCTGCTGGCCCGGCTGGGCACGTCCCACCCGGTCGAACCGAAAGCCAGCCTTGCCGAGCTTGCCGAGGGCTTCGACTTTGCGACCTTCGGCCGCGCACCGGCCCATTTCGATCTGAATGAAGTCGAGCAGCTCAATGCCAAGCTGCTTCACCATCTCGATTACACGAAAGTCGCCGACCGTCTGCCTCAAGGCATTGGCGAGTCGGAATGGTTGGCCCTGCGCGGCAACCTCGCCCATCTCGGAGAGGCTGCAGACTGGCTTGCGGTGATCCATGGCGAGATCGATCCGCCGGAAGTCGTGCCAGACGACAAGGCCTTGCTGGCCGAAGCTGCCAGTGTTGCCGCCGGGATCGACTGGACCGGCCGAGCCCTGGCAGGCCCTTACCGATCGCGCTGAAGGCGGCCACCGGCCGCAAGGGCCGCGCCCTGTTCCACCCGCTTCGCCATGCGCTGACCGGGCGCGATTCGGGGCCCGAGATGGGTCCTTTGGTCAAGCTGATCGGCAAGGATCGCAGCATCGATCGTCTTCGCGCCGCGGCAACCAGCTGAAAGCAGCTAACATCCCGCTTGCAAGCTCTATGTAATAATGTAACATCACACACCCCCTGGCAGGAGGCTTGTGATGCTCGATTATGCCGCCGAAACCCGCCCCGCCGGCCGCGCCGGCTCCCCCAAAGTCCTGATACTGATCCTGGCCGGCCACGCCGTCGTCATCGCCGCGGTCATGAGCGCCAGGATGGAGCTGGCCGGGCCCTTCACTCCCGAACCGCCGCCGATCGTCGTCAACATCCCCAACGAGCCGCCGCCCTCTCCGCCGTCGCCAGCCAAACCGCGTCCGGTCCCTCAGCAATCGTTCATCGAGCGGCCGATAACCGTGATCGACATGGAGCGGATGATCCCCACCATCCCCATGGACCCGGGTCCGACCATTGAGGACATCGGCGCGGTCATCGGCGCGGGTCCGACCACCATTCCCCTCAATCCAGCCAATGCCGAGCCGGTCCGGGTCGCCGCACGCTTCGCCACGCCGGAAAGCGCCATCAAGCCGCCCTATCCGCTCGACAAACGTCGCGCAGAGGAAGAAGCGATGCTTCGGCTCAAGCTGTCGATCGACACGCGCGGCCGGGTCATCGCGGTCGAGCCGATCGGGCCGGCGGACGCCAGCTTCCTGGAGGCGGCACGACGTCACATCCTGCCGCTCCTGGCGATACAAGCCGGCGACCGAGGATGGCGTGGCCATTCCCTCATCGACGGTCGTCAACCTCGCCTTCCGGCTGGAGGACGTGTGAGCATCTCGGTCGCTCGGGGCTGGCAGGATGTTCCCGCCCGCCCTACATTCGCGGCCATGGCAATACTTCCCCCGGCCGTCGGCCCACGCGCCGCGCTCAGCGATCTGAAGGCCTTTCTGCGCCAGCGCAGCCGCGAGCAAGTCATCGCTGCCGCGCTGGCGGTGCTGGTGACGATGATCATCGTCATCATTTTCTTCGTCGATTCGAAGATCAACACCGCGCCGCCCACGCAGATCGTCTATGTCGAAAGCTACGGGCCCGACCGGACCGACGCCGACATCAAGGCCGACCAGCAGAAGGCGTCGGAGGAGCGGCGGAGGGCCGAGGAAGCGCGCCGCAAGGAATTTCAAGAGCTGGAAAAGAAATTCGGCATTGAGTGACGCATCGCTGATGCGTGAAGCGGCGCGGCTGGGCGAAGCCGTGCGGGGCCGGACCGCCCCCAACCCCAACGTCGGCTGCGTCATCGTCAAGGACGGCAAGATCGTCGGCAAGGGCTCGACTGCGCCCGGCGGACGTCCCCATGCCGAGGCCGTGGCGCTCAAGGAAGCCGGCAGGAAAGCCAAAGGCGCAACCCTCTACACCACGCTGGAGCCCTGCGCGCATGCCAGCGAGCGCGGCCCCACCTGCGCCGAGTTGATTCCTCAAGCAGGAATCGACCGCGTCATGATTGGCATCAAGGATCCCGATCCTCGAACCTCCGGCCAGGGCATCGGCATGCTCAAGAAGGCGGGCATCGCGGTGAGGACGGGCGTTTCCAGGGAGGCAGCGCGCGACAGCCTGTCGGGCTATTTGAGCCGGGTCGAACGCGGCCGGCCACGGATTACACTGAAGCTGGCCCTGTCAATCGACGGCAAGATCGCGCTCCCATCGGGCGAATCCAAATGGATTACAGGCGAAGACGCCCGCGCCCACGTCCATCTGGAGCGAGCCCACAGCGACATGATCCTCGTCGGACGGGGCACCTACCTGGCGGACCGGCCGAAGCTCGACGTTCGGCTCCCCGGGCTTGAAGACTGGTCGCCGCGCCGAGCCCTGCTGACCCGGGGCGATCCGGTCGACGGCTGGGAAATCCTACCTTCCCCGCAGGATGTCTATCGACTTCATGACGTCAACGACCTGCTGGTCGAGGGCGGATCGGCCACCGCGACGGCCTTCCTGTCGGCCGACCTCGTCGACCGGATTTTGATCTACCGCGCCCCGATCCTGGTCGGCGAGGGCAAGTCCAGCTTCGGCTTTATCGGGCTAGAGGCCATCGCCGATGCCCATGGCCGCTGGAAGGCATCCGACGGAGCCAGCCTTGGCATCGACCGCCTCGAAGTCTACGAGCGCGTCCGGGATTAAAGACGCAGGGCGAGCAAATGTTCACCGGCATCATCACCGACATCGGCACCGTCCGCAGCGTCGAGCAGAAGGGCGACCTCCGCCTGACCATCGCCTGCTCCTACGACATGGACACGATCGATCTCGGAGCGTCGATCGCCTGCTCGGGCGCATGCCTGACGGTGGTCGACAAGGGCCCAAGCGGCGAAAACTCCTGGTTCGCGGTTGATGTAAGCCGGGAAAGCGTCTCGCGCACCGCGCCCGGCCTGTGGGACGAGGGCGCGCCCCTCAACCTCGAACGCGCGCTGCGCGTCGGCGACGAGCTCGGCGGCCACATCGTCACCGGCCATGTCGACGCAGTCGCGACCGTGACCAGGGTCGATGAGGTCGGCGGAAGCCTGGACGTAACGATCGAGGCCCCGCGCTCACTCGGCGGAGCAATCGCCCCGAAAGGCTCTATCGCGCTCGACGGCGTGTCGCTGACCGTCAACACCGTCGAGGACGCCGGCGAAATGACCCGCTTCACCATCAACCTCATCCCGCACACGGCCGATCAGACCACGCTCGGCGGAATCGCGGCCGGCCGGAAACTCAACCTCGAGATCGACGTGCTGGCGCGCTATTTGCAGCGGATGACCGAGACGCGGGGGTAAATTCCCAGTGGCAGCTTTCGACCCAAAGCTGCCACTAGCCTGGCGTCCGCTTCGACCCATTGTGGACATTGGATCCAACTGCCGGCGAGCGGGAGGTCAGGGGCCGTGCCTTAACTGCACGGCCGGGGCTTGTGGAGATTGGCTTGCGTCCGCCGAATATTGGGCGCAGCAGTGAGACGGGCGTGTGCGTAAACTCCTCGCAATATGGAGTTTGACATGGGGGGAATGATCCTGTTGCCAGCATTGCTGGCAGTATCTGCGACGCCGCAATCTGCAATTATCACTTCGAAATAGCGCGCTCGGCCGGCGTCCTCTACAATCCTTGGACGCTGAGCGACGACAGGGTTGAGCTGCGGTCATTCGTTGGATCGGGAGCGAAACCGGGCGATTTTGTTGCGCCGACCATCCGGGTCGTGCCGGGACAGAAGCTCCGGATCGATCTCGACAACCGGCTTGAGGCGTGCACCCAGGCACAGCACAAGGAGCACCTCTGCTTCAACGAGACCAACCTGCATACCCATGGCCTGTGGGTCTCGCCCGAGGGCAACAGCGACAATGTGCTGATTTCAGATCCCGCCGGGCGAGCAATTCCGCTACGAATATGACATCCCCGCCGACCATCCGGCCGGCACCTTCTGGTATCACCCGCACCGGCATGGCGTCGGTTTTGTCCAGGTCGGAAGCGGCATGGCCGGTGCATTGATAGTGACCGGCGACCGCCTGCCCACCGCAAGCAAACCCGGGCGACATCGACGTCATATTGAAGGACGAAGAGCGGCCGGCCGTTCCCGGAACGGGTGATGTGTTCCAGCAGATCAAATACGGCTGCCTGGACGACAAGGGCGTGATCGAAGGCCAGCGGGACAAAAATGACGAGCCTGTGCGACCGTTCATCTGCTCGCCCGGTAAGATCGGCCGGATCGAAAGCTTCGACAACGATTGGAGCTGAGGCGTTCGGGACGATCAACGTCCTCAACGCAAGGTGCAGCCGGCGCTTGACGATGCCAAGTCAGGCGGGTTCGAGCGCTGGCGCTTGATCAACGCCGGCACCGGCGAACCGCATGCGCATGCGCCTATATCGGCTCGACCCCGCCGCACCGCCGCTGCGGACCGTCAAGACGGAGGACCAGGTCGCGTGGCGAGTGCGCAACTGCATCGGCCAGCCTTTGCCGATGTGGCAGATCGCCCTCGACGGCCTAACCCGCTCGGCGATTCTGAAGGTGGACGAAGCAATCCTGTTCGCCGGCGAGCGGATGGACGTCCTCGCCCGGCTGCCGGATGCTGGCCAGTACTGCATGGTGAACGATACAAGTCGGGACGATCCGAAAAAAGATTCTCAACCCGTCGCGCATGATTGCCGTGATCGGCGCGAAAGGCGCTAATGCGGAGGAATCCGATGGGGACACCTTGTTGCAGTCGACGCTGGCCCGTTCGGCGGAGAAAGCATTGGCTGGGCAGCACATCCGCGACCCGTGCCCGCGTGGTCGGCGAGCTCAAGGACGGCCTGAAGCTGTCATCGTTCGATTGGCACAAGCCGATTGCGGAGACGGAAAGCGGCTGGCAGTCATCACCAACTCCGGCTCCAAACTTCCGTGGCCGGAAGACCATGGGATATGGGTGTCGCTTCGCCAGTCCGATGAATCGGCATCGTCACTGATGACGGTCTCTCGCTTTGCACGGTGCGACCATTACCAAGTCATCTCGGTCGTCGATGATCTCAGCGCCGCCGATGCGGAGCGCATTCTCTTTGAGGTTGGAGAGTTCGCGCGAAAGGACTGCGCGTCAGCCGCGGCGCTGCAACAGGCCTAATCGCCAAGGAGGGCAATGTCCGCTTTCCACCCATTACTGCCGCTAGCGCCATGGCAGCTTTCGACCCATTGCGGACACTCGCACGCTAGTCTTCAGGGCTCTTCGCTGATGGGTGTGCACAGTTCCCGATTAGCGTCGCGCTCGATCCGTTCCATGTCGGGATCATCTTCGAAGCTCGGACTAATTCCTAGGCGGGCGGCAGTCTTCATGGCTCTGGACGAGTTCGCGACGAGAGGACGCTCATACGATTTCGCGCGGAAGATCAGTTCGCTCAATCGCATCAAGTTGTCGTCACTGAGCCGCCTCGCGCCGTTGAAAGCGGCGAGGCTTCTCCAAACCTCTCGTTCGGCAACTATCTGTTGATAGAAATTCTCCAGACTATCGTTGAGCGACCCGTAGTCGCGCCGAACTTGATACGGGATGTGCAACATCAATTCGCTCGAACGCGATGCCCATGCGCTTGTTGGCATGCCCGTGGTTATTGGACGACCGACACTACCCTTCAGTCGTCTTGGGCGGCCTTCGCGCCAAGAGTCTCGCCACCGCTCAAGTTCCGCGATGCGTCGGTTGACGCAGCCGCTCTGCCTGAGCCGAACTTGGTAACCCGCCAAACTCCATGCGATGTCGCGGTCTACTGCGCGTCGAAACTCACGAACTTCCCTGCGCCAGCGCGCGTCTTCGACGAGTTGCTCTGCGACAATGGCGATTAGCACGCCGACAGTGACCACCAGGACTTCGATCGTGATTCCGAGCCAGTCGCGCTGAGCGAGCGCCTGCTGAACACGTTTCAGTCGGTCCAGAGCGCGAACGCGGAGGCGGGCAGGCATTGCTATATCCCCGTCGCTCATAGGTCATCCTCGTCGAAAATGGCTGCTGACCAACAATGCCACGGCGGTGACGGCATTCGCAAATTCATGATCGGGAGTGCCAGTCTCGGTAAGGGTAACCGCTCAAGGCGCAAATGTCTGCTTTCCACCGATTGCAGCCATCAGCGTGAGGCTGTTTGCTTGCTTTCGTCATTCCCGCGAAAGCGGGAACCCAGCGAAACTCATCCCAACGAACTCTAGCCCGAGATCGTCGGCGAGGTCGTGCCAGTCAGGGTTGGTGGCCTCGATCAGCTCCAGCTTCCAGGCGCGGTTCATTCGATCTGCTTGGCTGGGTTCCCGCTTTCGCGGGAATGACGAAGACGGGATGGTAGCTTTCCACCCGTTCCGGTCATTATGCCGGTCGTCCCGGCTTTCGCCGAAATGACAAAATGTGGCGCGTAATGTGATTTTTTGCCTAACGGCGGCTGATTCTTCCTAGGATTTCACATTCTGATGTGATAGCGGCGCGTCATGTCCACGACCCTAATCGATCGGCTGACCGCTCTTGTCGACTGCGGCGAGGCGAGCCGCAGCGGGCTGGCGCGCGCCGCCGGCCTTCATCCCAACTCGCTTCGCAAGCTTGGCGCGTCCGACTGGAACCCGACGGCAGATACGCTGGTACGCCTCGAGAAGCTGCTTGATGGCGGCGTGCAGGAGGTGCTGGTCGGGGCGGAGGCGATCATCGACGAGGCGCGCAACGGGCGGATGTTCATCCTGGTCGACGACGACGACCGGGAGAATGAGGGCGATCTGGTCATTCCGGCGCAGATGGCGACGCCTGACGCGATCAACTTCATGGCCCGCCATGGGCGCGGCCTGATCTGCCTCGCGCTCGGCAAGGAGCGGGTCGACCAGCTTGGGCTGGAGCCGATGGCGCGGATCAACCGCACCAGCATGGAGACCGCCTTCACCGTCTCGATCGAGGCGCGCGACGGGGTCACCACCGGCATTTCCGCGGCCGACCGGGCGCGGACCATCGCGGTGGCGATCGACGCCAGCAACGGCCCCGACGCGATCGTCTCCCCCGGCCATGTCTTCCCGCTGGTGGCCCGGCCCGGAGGCGTGCTGGTCCGCGCCGGCCATACCGAGGCGGCGGTCGACGTTGCGCGGCTGGCCGGGCTCAACCCGTCGGGCGTGATCTGCGAGATCATGCGCGAGGACGGGACCATGGCCCGGCTCGACGACCTGATGGAGTTCGCCAAGGTTCATGGCCTCAAGATCGGCACGATCCGCGACTTGATCGCCTATCGGCTGAAGAAGGACCATATGGTCGCGCGTGTCGCCGAAACCCGCTTCACATCGCTGTCGGGCGGCAGCTGGACCGCCCAGGTGTTTCGGGACAAGGCAAGCGGCGAAGAGCAGCTGGCGCTGGTCCACGGCCATATCGATCCCGCCGGGCCGACCCTCGTGCGAATGCACTCGATCGACCTCTTCGCCGATTTGCTTGGTGAGCAGTCGGAGCGATCCGGCCTGTTGCATGGCGCGATGGCAATGATCGAAGCGGAAGGAGCAGGCGTGATCGTCGCGCTTCATGCCGCCGCGCCTGGCTCTCTGTCGCTCGCCACCGACCTTCGTTCCGGCAAGACCCCGGAAGCGGGCGGCACGGCGTTGCGCGCTTACGGCATCGGCGCTCAGATCCTCGCCGCGCTCGGCATCCACGACATGGTCCTCTTGTCGAACACGCGCCATGCGCCGGTCGGACTCAGCGCCTATGGGCTGGCGATCGTCGAAGAGCGCTGCATCGTCGATTCGGAGAAATAGCCTGGCCCACGTCCTCATTGCCGAGGCGCGTTTCTACGCCCATCTCAACGACATGCTGCTGGATGGCGCGCGCGGCGCGATCGAGGCGGCCGGGCATAGCCATGAAACGATCACCGTCCCCGGCGCGCTCGAGCTGCCCGGTGCGATCGCGCTGGCGGCGGAAAGCGGCCGGTTCGACGCTTATGTCGCGCTCGGCGTGGTCATTCGCGGCGAGACTTATCATTTCGAGATCGTCGCCGGCGAAAGCGCGCGCGGGCTGCTGGCTCTTACCCTGGACGGACTGGCGGTCGGCAACGGTATCTTGACCGTGGAAAATGAAGCCCAGGCCATCGTCCGCGCCAACCCGAAGCACGCCAATAAGGGCGGCGGAGCGGCGGAGGCTGCGCTGGCGTTGCTGGCGCTTCAATCGTCATTGCGAGCGTAGCGAAGCAATCCAGGCTGGATTGCCGCGTCGCCTTTGGCTCCTCGCAATGACGGCTAACTCAGCGCCAGCCAAACCTCATTCCGCCGCAGCGGACCTGGGATCATTGGCGAATTGTAGAAGGCAAATTCCGGCTCCGCGTCGCTTTTCACCCCGCGCTTGGCGAGCCAGCCGCGGAGCCGGTCTTCCTGCTCGGTCAGCAACCGGTCGGTCGCTCGGCCGGAGAAGCTGACCACCGCAACCTTGCGTGGCGGAAGCTCGACCAGTTCGATCCCCTCGGGTGGGTCTGGCAACTCGTCCGGGCTTCGGCCCGTCGGCATGACAAAGCGGGTGCGCCAGGCAGCGCCCTCAAGATCATCGTCGAAGAGGGGCGGGTCGCTCGCCATCGGGTCGCCTCCGTCCTGGACGACCGGGACCGTCATCTCGAGCTTTTCGCCTTCGCGCGACTTGGCAAACAAATAGTCGGCCAGGATCGAAAAACCCCGGTTAAGCGCATCGCGCCGCGGCCCCTCGACCACCGTTTCGGCCACGATCAGCGCCGGATAGTCGCGGATCTGATGATCGCCGTCACTTTCGAGCGCGCGATAGTCGGGCTCCTCGGTCGATTTCTCGCGGAAATAATAGAGCGCGGCACCGCCGAGTAGCGCCGCCCCGACGCCCAAGCCGGCCAACACATCCTTGCGCATGGTCATCCTCCTCTTGCCGAGAAGGTGAACCGGTCAGGCGGCTTCCTGTTCCGCCATCGCCGGATAGTCCGTGTAGCCCTCGGCTCCGCCGGAGTAGAAGGTGTCGGGATTCCCCGGGTTGAACGCTGCGCCAATTGCAATCCGCTTCACCAGGTCGGGATTGGCGATGAACAGTCGGCCGATGCTGACCGCGTCGGCATGGCCCTCGACAATCCGGCGGCGTGCGTCGGTCCAGTCATGGTCGCTGTTGATCACGATCCTGCCCGAATAGAGCGGACGCATCGCCGGGCTGACCGGAGCGGTCGGGATCGAGCCGGCAGAGGTCGGCCGGTCCGGCTCCCGAAGCTCGATCCATGGAACGTTGAGCGCCTCGAGCTTTTTCGCAAGCTCGGCATAGAGTTGGACTGGATCGGAATCCTCGACGCCCTGGACGAGGATGTTGGGGGAGAAGCGAATGCCGACGCGATCCATGCCGATTTCGCTGCCGACCGCGTCGAGCACCTCGCTCACGAAGCGGATTCGATTGGCTATGGCACCGCCGTGATCGTCGTCGCGGAGGTTGGCGGAATCGCGCAGGAACTGGTCGACCAGATAGCCATTGGCGCCATGGACCTGGACGCCATCAAAACCAGCGGCGATCGCGTTGCGAGCAGCGCGCGCATAATCGTCGAGGATCCGGTCGATGTCCTCGCGGGTCGCCGCCCGAGCCTCCACATAAGGCTTCTTGCCCTCATAGGTGTGGGCGAAATCAGGCGCGGTCGTGGCCGACGACGAGAGCGGTTGACCACCCCCAAGGTCAGGGTGGACCAGCCGGCCCATGTGCCACAGCTGGGCGACGATCCGCCCGCCTTCCTGGTGCACCGCCCCGGTAACCAGCTTCCAGCCGTCGACTTGCGCCTCGCTCCAAAGGCCGGGCGCATCAGGCCAACCGAGCCCTTCGCGGCTAATCCCCGTGGCTTCGGAAATGATCAGGCCCGCGCTCGCACGCTGTGCGTAATATCGGGCCATCAATTCGTTCGGAATCCCCTCGCGCCCGGCGCGCGCGCGAGTTAGGGGAGCCATAAAAATCCGGTTGGGAAGCTCGATCGAACCAAGCTTTAGCGGGTTGAACAGGCTGGGCATTCAAATCCTTTCTGCGCGTTGGGCGTTCCCCGGCGCCGTTGCGAGAGATAGTTTCGGATCGAAACCTGTTCAATCTGGGATTTATGCTGCTCTCCATAAATTGAGCTTATGGGCAATCCGCGGGTTGCCGCTTCCTTGCGTACCTCATTCGCCTTAGTGGCGGGGCGTGACTCACCTAAAATCCCATTCCTTGGCATTCACTGCCCTGCTCATGGGCAATGTTGCCCTGGCCGCCGGGCCCTTCCTCGTGCGCAACAGCGGCGTTGGACCGATTGCGGCGGGATTCTGGCGGCTCGCCCTGGCGCTGCCCTTCCTGTGGGCGATCGCCTGGATATTCCGCCAGCCGGTCCATTTGCCGCGCAAAGCCCTGACCATCGCCGTCGCCTTCGCGGCATTTTTCTTCGCCGCCGACCTCGCCGCCTGGCATGCCGGAATCCTGCTGACCAAGCTCGGCAACGCAACCCTGTTCGGCAATATCTCGAGCTTTTTCTTCGCCGCATGGGGACTGTGGCTGGTGCGCAAATGGCCTTCGACCATCCAGGCACTCGCGCTCACGCTTGCCGCGGCGGGCTGCGCACTTCTGATGTGGAGCAGCGCCGAGCTGTCGGATGCGAACCTGCGCGGCGACCTCCTCGCGATGCTCGCCGGGCTGCTCTACACTTTCTACCTGATCATCGTCGAACGGACCCGCGGCGAGCTTCAGCCCTTGCCCCTATTGTTCCTCGCCAGCCTGATCGGCGCGGCCATGTTGCTGCCGGCAGCGCTTGCCGCCGGGGAGCAAATCATTCCCGCGGACTGGACCGGCCTGTTTGCGCTAGCGCTTTGCAGCCAGGTCGCCGGGCAAGGCCTGCTGGTCTACGCACTCGGCCATGTCCCGCCCCTGATTGTCGGTATCGCCATGCTGACCCAGCCGGCGCTGTCGGCACTGCTCGGCTGGATTTATTATGACGAGGGCCTGACGTCTCGCGACTGGGCCGGAGCGGCCATGATCATTGTTGCGCTGATCCTCGTGCGCTTGCGGACGAAAGATGACCCGCGCTTGCGCGAGCCGGTCGTCGCGCCCAATTAGGCCCCAATGCCGAACTCCGTTGGAAGCCATCCGCCTGAAGCTTGCCCTCGCCGTCGGCGAGAATGCAGTGTTCGACGGCTGGACCCACAAGGCGGTCGACAACGCGGCGGCGCAACTCGACATCGACCAAGCCCAGGCGCGGCTCGCCTTTCCCAAGCATGCCCCGCAGATGGTCGAAGCCTGGATCGAGGGCGTCGACGCAGCGATGGTCGCGCATTTCACTCCGAAGAAAATCGCGGCGATGAAGGTCCGCGACCGGATCCGCGCATTGATCTGGTACCGGCTGGAGGTGATGGGTCCGGCGCGCGAGGCGGCGCGCACGGCCTTGTCGATCCTCGCCATGCCTCAGAATGTGCCGCTCGCCCTGCGCATCGGCTGGCGCTCGGCGGACCTCATGTGGCGGATCGCGGGCGATACGGCGACCGATTACAATCACTATACGAAGCGGATGATCTTGTCTGGCGTGTATGGCTCGACCCTGCTTGCCTGGCTCGACGACCAGAGCGAGGCCTGGATGGATACAGGCGCTTTTCTCGACCGACGGCTGGGGGATGTCATGCGGTTCGAAAAATGGAAGGCGGCCTGGCGCGGCAACGACCTTCATCGGCCCAGCCTTACGCGCTTTCTGGGGCGCCTGCGCTACCCCGCACGGTAGCTGAAGGGCTTCCCAGGGCCTGCTGTTATTGATAATCGCTTGCAAATGCACAGCCCGACCACTTCGCTCGACCAACTGAAGCTTGGCGTGCGCGCGCGAATCGCCGCGATCGACTGGTCGGCGCTCGAGGAAAGCGAGGCCAGCCGCCTCCGGCATTTCGGCTTTGACGAGGGCGTCATGGTCGAACCGCTCCATCTCGGTCCGTTCGGGCGCGATCCGCTGGCGGTAAGGGTCGGCCGAATGACGGTCGCCATCCGCCGGGCCCATGCCCGCGCGGTGCGGGTCGTCGCCGAGGCGGCATGAACCCGCATCCCGCTGGTCGCGGTCGCCGGCAACCCCAATGCCGGCAAGAGCGCGCTGTTCAATGCTTTGACCGGCGCCCGCCAGAAGGTCGGCAATTATCCCGGCGTTACCGTCGAGCGCCACGTCGGTCGCGCGACCTTGCCCGATGGCGCGCCGATCGAGCTGGTCGATCTTCCCGGCGCCTATGGCCTCGATCCGACCAGCCCCGACGAAGCGGTAACGCGCGATGTGCTGCTGGGCGTCAGAAGGGAGAGCGACTCCCCAACGCATTGCTGATCGTCGTTGACGCCTCGAACCTCGACAATCACCTGCGCTTCGCCCTTCAGCTGATCGACCTCGGCCTGCCGACCGTAATCGCGCTCAACATGGTCGACCTGGCCAAGCGCGACGGGTTGGAGCTCGATGCCGCAAAGCTTGAGGAGGAACTTGGCGTGCCGGTGGTCGAAACGGTTGCGGTCAGGAAGCGCGGCATCGGCGACATCATGGCCCGGCTCAATGAGCTGCTCCTCCAACCGCGCAGGATCCGCGCCGGAGAAGGTCCGACCCACGACCTGCTGACCCTTCAGCGCCGGGCGCGTGACATCGCCATGGGCGCGATCGTCCGCGAAACTCCGGTCCGCCGCATCACCCACCGCCTCGACAGGCTGCTGCTCCATCCGGTCGCCGGCCCGATCATCCTTGCCGCCATCCTGTTCCTTATGTTCCAGGCGGTATTCTCCTGGTCGGCGGTTCCAGCCGATGCGCTGGAATCCGCTACCCTGTCGCTCGGGCAGGCGATCGGTAATGCATTGCCGCAAGGCTGGCTTCGATCGATGATCGTGGATGGGGTTTTTGCCGGGGTCGGAGCGGTCATCGTCTTCCTCCCGCAGATCCTGATCCTGTTCCTGTTCATCCTGGTCCTCGAAAGCACCGGTTACATGGTCCGCGCCGCGTTCATCATGGACCGGCTGATGAGCCACGCCGGCCTCTCGGGCCGCGCCTTCATCCCCTTGCTGTCGAGTTTCGCCTGCGCGGTGCCGGGGATCATGGCGACACGCACCATCGACGACCCCAAGGACCGGCTCACGACCATCCTGGTCGCTCCGCTGATGACCTGTTCGGCCCGACTTCCGGTCTATACGCTGATCATTGCCGCCTTCATCCCGGCGGTCAGCATAGGACCGGGAATTGGCCTCCAGGGCCTGGTGATGTTCGGGCTTTATATTGCCGGAATCGTCGGAGCGCTGCTCGCCGCGATCGTGTTGAGCAAGACCGCGGTTAAGGGTGGTGGCGGTGCGTTCATGATGGAGCTGCCCAAGTATCAGCTGCCGCGCCTGAGCGACGTCGTCATCGGCTTGTGGCAGCGGGCGATGATCTTTCTGAAACGAGCCGGGACGATCATCCTCGGCACCACCATCCTTCTTTGGGCCTTGGCGAGCTTTCCCCAGGCGGGTCCGGGCCAAAAGCAATCGGACGTGTCGATCGCCGGCTATATCGCCGATGGCATCCACACCGTCGTCGCCCCGATCGGCTTCAACAAGGACATCAGCCTGGCCCTGCTGCCGGCCATGGCCGCACGAGAAGTCGCCGTTGCCGCGATCGGCACCGTTTATTCGCTCGACGCCGAGGACGAGCAGGGGCTGCAAACGCTCGAACAGCGCCTCGCCGGACGCTGGAGCCTGGCCACCGCTCTCGCCTTCCTCGCCTGGTTCGTGTTCGCGCCCCAGTGCATCTCGACCATCGCCGTCACCCGGCGCGAGACCAACAGCTGGCGCTGGCCGCTTTTCATGGTGACTTACCTGTTCGTGCTGGCCTATCTCGCGGCAGGGGCGACCTATTGGACCGCGGTCGCATTCGGGCTTGGTTAGGAGAAGAATATGGCGGGCGTGAACAAGGTGATTCTGGTCGGCAACCTGGGCGCCGACCCCGAGGCGCGCTCGCTCAACAATGGCGGCGAAGTCGTCAACATGCGGATCGCCACGTCGGAGAGCTGGAAAGACAAGGACGGCAATCGCCAGGAGCGGACCGAGTGGCACAATGTCGTCATCTTCAACGAGAACCTTGGCCGAGTCGCCAAAAGCTATTTGCGCAAAGGTTCGAAGGTCTACCTTGAGGGCCAGATTCAGACCCGTAAATGGACCGACCAGTCAGGCAACGACCGCTACACCACCGAAATCGTACTGCAGCGTTTCCGCGGCGAACTCGTCCTGCTCGATGCCCGCGGCGAAGGCGGCGGTTCGGGCGGCGGCTTCGGCAGTGACGATTATGGCAGCTCAGGCTTCAGCGGCGGCGGCTCCAAGCCGCAATCGCGGCCCCAGCCGGCGGCGTTCGACACCGACCTCGACGACGACGTTCCTTTTTAGGGGCCGCCGCCTCCCAGCTTGGATTTCAATGCCGCCAGCGCCGCGAACGGGCCGGCTTCTTCCTCGCTGAGGACGCCGGCCTCTTTCAGCGCCGAATCGGCCTCCGCGCTTCGCGGATAAGGTTCAATCGACAGGGCGAGCGTATCAGTGATCGCGCCGCCAAGGTCGATCGTCGCCCCGTCGTGAAAGATGGTGTCGAGGTCCGCGGAACTGAGCTCGATTTCGTCATCGGCCACGCCAAGCTTGGGTTCGGGCAGGAAGGAGAGCTCGAACGGCTCGTCGACACGGGTCGGCACCGACACGCCGGTCGCGACGCAAGCCTGCTCGACGGCCGCCTTGAGGCGGCCCGTGGCACGCACCTTTTGCCCCTCGCGCGAAAGAACCGTGTGGGCCTCCAGCCGGTCAAGCGACAGCAATCCTAACCGCCCCGCAATTGCTGCGCATTCCTCGGCGTCGGCGACAAGGTCGAGCCGGTCCCCGTCGCGGATTTGGTCCAGCGGCAAGCGATGCGCAAAGTCGTTCATCCAATCCGGCCTTCGAGCAGTTCGCGGTCGCTGACCCCGCCGAGTCCCTCGTTGAATCGCCTCAGCGCTTCGGTCGAGTAGGTAACCGCCGACTCTACCTCAGGCGGGGCGTCGCGGTACACGCTGAACCGGACCGCATCGTTCCAATCAAGCTCTCCCTCCCGCGCCCGCCGCCACCAGTCCACGCGGGTAGCCAAAGCACCGACCATCGATCGCACCTGCTTGCCGATCGATGGATCGCCGAATCCTTCCTCACGCATCTGCGCATCCATGTCGGCGATGAAGCTTTCGGTCAGGGCCACCGAATGCCGCACCGCTTCCTCATCTCCGTCTTCCAGGCGAAGAATCGCCAGCGCGGCGAGGCTCGACAGGACGGCGAATCGCCCATCGATCGTGTCGGCGACAGCGCCTTCGCGATACCAGGCGGGCCGTCGCGCCTCCGCAACCACTGCGCCATAAAGCGCCCCGGCATCGGCCCCTTTCGGGCGCAGCATCGCCATCAATGAGCGCATTGTCTTTCTCCTTTCGCCGCGTTCGGCTTGCGCGAGCCGCGCGGGTCCGCATATTGGGCCTCGACGCGCCAGTGAACAAGCGCGATCCGACGGAGATGTATTGAATGTCCAAGCGCAGCATCGCAGCGATCATCGCAACCGGACTGGCGCTCGGCGCTTGTTCCGCCGGCATCCGCGATCATCGTGGCTTCGTGATCGACCCAACCCTCGCCGAGGGCATTCAGGTGGGCGTCGACAATAAGGACTCGGTCGCCAAGACGCTCGGCCGCCCGACCTTCACCGGCCAGTTCGATCCCAACGACTGGTATTATATTTCGCGCGACACGAACCAACTCGCATTCCGCGATCCCAAAGTGACCGACCAAACGGTGCTCCGAGTCCAGTTCGACCGCGCCGGCAATGTCAGTTCCGTTCAAAAGACGGGCAAGGAGTTGATCGCCGCCGTCGACCCATCAGGAGACAAGACCCCGACCCTGGGCCGCAAGCGCAGCTTCTTCGAAGAGCTGTTCGGGAATATCGGCACCATCTCCCAGCCTGGACTGCCCGGCGCTCAGCAGCAGTAAGCGGTCAAAGAGTGCGGAGCGCCGTGCTCGCCGGTCCCCCGGACAGGCTGTGCGGAGCGTCGTGCTCGCCTGTCCCCCGGACAGGCTGTGCGCGACGCTTGTCGCCGTCCAACCTCCAGCCTAAGCCGTCGCCATGACCGCGACCCCAGCCGGCATGACCTATGCCGATTATCTGAAGCTCGACACATTGCTGTCGGCCCAGCATCCGATCAGCGAGCTCCACGACGAGATGCTGTTCGTCATCATCCACCAGACCAAGGAGCTGTGGCTCAAGCAGATGCTCCATGAGGTCCGCTTCGCGTGCCGCCTGGTTGCTGATGACAAGTTCGCCGAAGCTTACAAGGCGCTGTCGCGGGTCAGCCGCATCTGGACCGTGATGACCCTGTCGTGGGACGTGCTGGCGACCCTGACGCCGGTCGACTATACCGCCTTCCGCGACGTGCTGGGCACGTCCTCGGGGTTCCAGTCGGCGCAGTTTCGCGAGCTCGAATATCGGTTGGGAAATCAAGGATCCCAAATTCCTCGGCTTTTACGAAGGTGGAAGCGAGGGCCACGCCCGGCTGCAACGCGCAATGGCCGAACCGTCGCTGTGGGATGAGGCCAATGCCGCGCTGGTCCGCGCCGGCTTCGAGATCGATGGCGAAGGTGCGCTGAAGGACGGCTGGCTGGAAATCTACCGGCGACCCGACGAATTTTTCGGTCTCTACCAGCTAGCCGAAAAGCTGGTCGACCTCGACGACGCCCTCGCCGCGTGGCGGCACAAGCATATGCTGACCGTCGAACGGATCATCGGCATGAAGAAGGGCACCGGCGGGTCCGAAGGAGTGGCCTATCTCGCCTCCACCTTGTCGAAGCGCGCCTTCCCGGAATTGTGGTCCCTAAGGACCGAACTTTGAGCTTCAAGCCATTGTTCAGCAAGACCCTGGGAGCGGCGCCGGAGCGGCTGCATTTCGCAGCCCACAGCCATCATCTGTGGCCCGACGCATCGTTCGAAGGCCAGCTCGAGTGCTGGATGGACGCGGCGGCCCGGGCCGACCATAAGTGGGACAGGGTGATGGGCGAAGTCTGGCCCGAGGCGCAGGCCAATGTCGCCACCGAGCTGGGCAGCGGCGATCCATCCGCGATCGTTTTCGCCTCCAATACCCATGATTTCCTAGTTCGGTTGAACGCCGCCTGCCCGCGTCCATCTGGCGGGCCGCTGCGCGTGCTGATGAGCAACGGCGAATTCCATTCGGCGCGGCGTCAGATGGCCCGCTGGGCGGAGACCGGCGAAATCGAGCTGACCAGGGTCGCGGCCGAGCCGTTCGAGGATTTTTCGGATCGATTCCTCCAAGCCGCCCAAGTCGGCCAGTTTGACCTGATCCTGGTGAGCCATGTGCTGTTCAACAGCGGCAGAACGTTTCGCAAGATCGGCGAGCTTTCCGAATTGGCGCGGCCCGCGGGCCCTTGGGTCGTCATCGATGCCTATCATAGTTTCATGGCCATTGACGCCCCGATCACGCCGATAATCGCTGCGTCGGCGTTCATCCTTGGCGGCGGCTATAAATATGCCATGGCCGGCGAGGGCATGGGCTTCATGCATTGTCCGCCGGGCTTCGGCCAGCGACCGCCGATCACCGGCTGGTTTGCCGAGTTCGGCGAGCTGACCGCTCCGGCCGGGAGTAGCGTCGGCTATACCAGAGATGCCATGCGCTTCATGGGGGCCACCTTCGATCCGTCAGCGCTGTACCGCTTCAACGCCATTCGGCGCATGCTGAAAGAGAATGGCCTGACGACGGAGCGCATCGCGGGGCGCGTCGCCAACCTCCAGGCCAGGCTGATCGAACGGATCGCCGGAAGCGCGTTTGGCGGTGTCGAACTACTCAACCCGCTGGATGGCGGGCCGCATGCCCGTTTCCTTGCCTTCCGCACCCCAAGCGCCCAGCGCTGGTGTACCGACTTGGAAGCGCAGAATATCGTGACCGACGTGCGCGGCGACGTGCTGCGCATCGGCTTCAGCCTTTACCAGGATGAGGAGGATGTCGACGCGCTCGCCGCGGCGGCGCGCCAGCTGGCCTAATCCTCCAGCCCTTTGCGCAGCATGGCGTTGGCATGGGCGGCCACCAGTTCCGGATCTTGCCGGCCCCACACCCCGAAGCGCAGGCCGAGGAAGACGTTCATCCCCATGATGGCCCAAGCACGTACCTCTGTGGCGAGGGCGCCGTCGTCTCGCATCTCGCCCTTGGCTGTCGCCTCCTCCAGGCGCGCGGCAATACGGGCCGCCGCCGTCTCGTAATGGGTACGGAAGCCTGCCGGATCGACGAATTCGGCCTCGTCGATGATCCGGTAAACCTCCTTGCGATCGAACACGAAACGCAAATAGGAAGCCAATGCGCGCCGTTCGCGGTCGATCTCGTCGACCGAGCCTTCGATGTCGGGAGCAACATGGTCGCGGACCTGCCGGGACATGTCGCGGACCAACGCCGCGAACAGCGCCTCCTTACTGTCGAAGTAGGTGTAAAAGGTGCCTAACGCGACCTTCGCGCGGCGCGTGATTCCGACGATCGAGCTGTCGTGGAATCCACGCTGCCCGAATTCAGCCAGTGCCGCATCGAGAATTTTGCGAAGAGTCTTCTCTCCCCGCGCGGTGCGCGGCGCTTTGCCCTTGCTGGCCGGAGATAGCATTTGCGCCACGGAATTCTGCGCTAGCCCCGCATGGCCCGGCTTGTCCATCGCGTCCCCCATCGACGACGCTTATTCCATAAGTTGAAACTCGGTTCAACTTTCATTATGGTTGGCCCAAGGCTTGAGATCGGGGCCACCCGGCGGGCCGCTCAATGGGGAGGATTTCGATGGCATACCGGTTCAATTCCGCGGCTCGTTCTGTTTTTCTGGCCACTGCTGCGGCGATGTTGCTGCCGGGCGCGGCCCTTGGTCAGTCGGTCGCCGAAACCAACGCCGAGACCGCCCAGCAGCCTGCGGGCGAAGCCGCGACCACGGCGGGCGAGGATGAAGGCGACGATAGCGCCAATGCCGATATTGTCGTTACGGCCCGCCGCACGGAAGAGAATATCCAGCGCGTGCCCATCATCGATTTCAGCGTTCAGCGAGCGCACCCTCGATCGAATTCAGGCGACCGATACCACTGGCCTTCAAGGTGCGGTACCCAACCTCAACATCGTCCAGGGCCGCGGCTCTTCCAACTCCACCAATATCTTCATCCGCGGTATCGGTCAGCCAGATGCCCTGCAGACCTTCGACCCAGCCGTCGGCGTCTATGTCGACGATGTCTATCTGTCGCAAATCCGGGGTAACCAGCTAGACCTGCTCGACCTGGAGCGAATTGAGGTTCTGCGCGGGCCGCAGGGCACGCTCTACGGCAAGAATACCATCGGTGGCGCGATCAAGTTCGTCACTCGCCGGCCCGGGCACCGAACTCCGGGCGAACGGCAGCGTCGCGGTTGGGTCCTATGGCCAGTTCGAGCTAAAGGGGGCAGCGTCGGGTCCGATCAGCGACGCGATTTCCGTCGGCGTGGCAGCACTGTTTTCACAGCGCGACGGCTATGTCGAGGATCGCAATGACAGTCGCGAGTATAACGACAAGGATAGCTTTGGCGTGCGGGGGGCGATCGCGTTCACGCCGAGCGACCGGCTCCGCTTCGACGTCTCGGCGGACTATTCGCATGACGACGCCAAGCTCAACACCGGCGCTCCGATCAATGCCATTGTGCACCTGTTCACGCCGACGGTCATTGTCCCGCTTGAGCGCGATCCCGACGATTATAATTTCACGGTTGAGACCACTCCGGGATTGCCGAACTCGACCAAGCTGACCCACTGGGGCCTCTCGGGAACGGCCGCCTATGATTTTACCGACGAGCTGACGCTCAAGTCGATCACCGCCTATCGCAAGCTTCACACCAAGGATTATGTCGACATCGACGCCACCGCGGCCGAGGTGGGCGACGTCCTGGTCGACGTGCACCAGGATCAGTTCAGCCAGGAATTTCAGTTTGCCTACACGGGCGATCGGCTGACAGCGGTGGCAGGACTCTACTATCTCAAGGAGGATATCGAGTTCCATCAGGAAGCCTTTGCGGACGACCTCGTAAATTTGACGATCTTCCGCGCCGGGACATGCATTCCCGCCGTCACTTGTCTGCCGGATTTCCTGCTGGGCCCATCGAACTTTCCAACCTTTCTCCGGACCGTCGACGACGATCTGAAGACGGACAGCTATGCGGCTTTTGCGAACGCCAGCTACTCGATCACTGACGAACTGCGGCTGTCGGCTGGCATTCGTTGGACGCGCGAGGAGAAGGACTATTTCCGAACGACTTCGACCTTCTCCAGCTCGCCACTGTTAAACAGCGTCGCGCCGTTCGTGTTCGAACGAAAGGACGATTGGACCGATGTCTCGCCGATGGCCTCCATCGACTATCAGTTCGGCCCCTCGACCATGGCTTATCTACGCTATGCGAAAGGCTTCAAATCAGGAGGTTTCAATGGCCGGGCCAACGAACTCGGTTCGGCAACCGCCTATGACCCGGAGACGGCCAACTCCATCGAAGCTGGCCTGAAAACCACGATCGCAAATCAGCTGCGCCTGAACTTTGCGGTATTCCATAACAATTACAAAGACTTCCAGGCGCGAGTGTCCGAACTGGACCAAAGCACTCTCCCCCCGACGCCGTTATTGTCGGTCCTCAACGCCGGCAAGCTCAAGATCCGCGGCGCGGAACTCGAGGCAGCGTGGACGCCGACGCCGCAGCTCCTGCTCGACACGCAAATCGGCTATCTCGACGCCGAATATAAGGAGTTCGACGACCTGCGCTTCACGAGCTTCGGCGGCAGCCGCGCCTTCCAGGAGCCGGCCTTCGCCCCGAAGTGGACGATGCGGTTCGGCGCCCAATATTCGTTCGATCTGGGAGGCATTGGCGGCCTAACGGTCGGTGGGCAGGCACGCTATCGTTCGCGCCATGCGCTGTCCGTCGACAACACGTTCACCAATACAGACACAGAAATCGAGGACCTGTTCCAGAAAAGCTATTGGCTTGCCGACGCCCGGGTCGTTTGGGAGAACGAAACGAAGCGTTTCGCGGTGGGCCTCTACGGCAACAACCTTTTCGACAAGCTCTACAAGACCGACGGGCAGGAATTTTCGAGCATCGGCAACATCCGCACCGTCTATTTTGGTGCGCCGCGGACCTTCACCTTGCGCGTCACCGCGCGCTACTGAGGCGGCGCTGAGCCGTGTCGACATTCGAGGAACGGCGCTGGACGTCGCGTGACGGCCTTACCCTCTTCGCTCGCGATTATGCGGGCGGGGAGGCACGGCTTCCGGTGATCTGCCTCCACGGCCTCACCCGCAACTCCAAGGATTTCGAGGAGGTCGCGCGGATCATCGCCGGTGGGGGACGTCGGGTGATCGTGCCGGATGTCCGGGGGCGCGGTCAGTCCGACCGCGATCCAAACCCCAAACACTATCGCCCGCCGGTCTACGCCCGCGACGTACTGGAGATGATGGATTCGCTTGGCATCCCCCGTGCCGTTTTCCTTGGAACGTCGATGGGCGGGATCATCATCATGACGCTTGGCCGCGCTCCGTCCGAGGGTCATCGCCGCCGCGATCCTCAACGATGTCGGACCGGCGATCGCGCCAGAGGGCGTCGCTCGCATCCTGAGCTATGTCGGCAAACCGGTCGCAATCAGCAGTTGGGATGATGCCGCCGACTATGTCCGACATATCAATTCCGCCGCCCTGCCTGATCTGAGCGATGAGGAGTGGCGCCGGTTTGCCCAACGCACCTTCCGCGAGGGCATAGATGGACCTGAGCTCGACTATGATCCAGCCATCACGGTCCCGCTCGGCAAGCCGCCTGGCAAACTTTCGCTGTGGCTCGCCAGCCTGTTGTTCCGCCGGCTGGCTCGCAAGCGCCCGGTGCAGCTGATCCGCGGCGAGCAGTCCGACATTATCAGCCCCGAAATTGCCGCGCGCATGCAGCGGGTTGCGCCCCGTCTGCGGCGCGTCGACGTGCCCGGGGTCGGCCACGCGCCGATGCTGACCGAACCTGCGGCGGTTGACGCGATCGATCAATTCCTGCGAACGGTTCCCTGACGGCTCGCAATCGGCCGGCCTGCCCACGCTGAAAAGGTAAAGCATATGGATCAGCAGCAGCCCAGCCGCACCGTTCAGCGTCGGGTGCTCGCACTCCTGCTGCTCGCCTACGTTTTCAATTTCCTCGATCGGCAGATCCTCGGCATCCTGGCCGGATCCCGATTAACGCCGATCTCGAGCCTGACCGACGCGGAATTGGGGCGATCGGCGGTATCGCTTTCGCGCTCAGCTTTATTCGGTGCTTGGCGTCCCGCTGGCACTGCTGGCCGACCGCGCGCGGCCGAGCCGAGGTTATCGCCGGCGCGATCACGGTGTGGAGCGGCTTCACCGCACTGTGCGGGACAGGGCCAACAGCTTTGGGCAATTGTTCTTCTTCCGGCTGGGCGTCGGCGTCGGCGAGGCCGGCGGCGTCGCCCCTGCCTATGCGCTGATCGCAGATTATTTCCCGCCCGCCCGCCGGGCGCGCGCGCTTGCCGTTTTCTCGCTTGGAATTCCGCTCGGCTTGGCGGGCGGCCCTTGATCGGAGCCTATTTGGCGGCATGGATCGACTGGCGTGCGGCCTTCACTGATCTGGGAGTGGCCGGCCTGATCCTTGCTCCCGTGATGCTTATTTTCGTCCGTACCTGCCGCGTGCCAGGCCGGCCGCCCGAGACGGATCGCGCTCCTCGCGCGTCTTCTCGATCATCGCCCGAAAGCCAAGCTTCTGGCTGATGGCGGGGGCGGCCTCGTGCAGCTCGCTGGCAGGCTATGGGCTCGGCCTGTGGACTGCCGTCCGTCCTTGACCGCAGCTTCGGGTTGGCGCTGATCGAACGCGGCCTGTTTCTTGCATCGATCTTCCTCGTCGGCGGAACCTCCGGCGTATCTCCTCGGCGGTTGGATTGCCGACAAGGCTCGGCCAGGCCGACCGGCGCCGGTACGCCCGCCTCCGGCGATCGCCTGGCTGATCACCGCGCCGCACTATTGCGTGGCTTGCTGATCACCGATCCCTGGCTGCATGGCCGCTTCTGCTCATTCCCATCGCCTATATGATGTCGCTCGCCTGGCTCGGGCCGGTAATCGACGGCAGTGCAGCACCTCGTTCCGCCAGCCGATGCGCGCAACAGCGTCCGCCAGCTTGCTTCTGATCAACAATTTCATCGGCCTTGGTGTCGGGCACGTTCACTGATCGGTGCCTTGTCGGAGCTGTTCAAGGCTCGTTTCGGCACCGAAGCACTTCCTATGCCGCGGTCCGTCGGGCTCGGCTTCTACCTGGTCGCCGCACTGCTGATGCTGTTGGCAGTCAAGGTCACGCTGCGGGAAGATTGGGTCGAAGATACGCTGGCCTGATCGCCCTTCCGTGAAGCTGAACGCTTCAGCTAAACGGCGGAACGCACTGTCGTTTTTCGGCCGTTTGACCTTTCCGAAGGAGATATTTCCATGTTGAAATGGATGCTTGCCGCTGGCGCGGCGGCGCTGGCGATTAGCTCGCCGGCCCAGGCCGACCCCAAGGGCGGCAAGGGCGGCGGCGATCAAGGAGCACGCGGGACATGTCGCCAAAGCCCAGAAGGGCGGCGGCGGCGGTCAAAAGGCCGAACGGAGCAAACTGGCGGCGGGAAATGCCCAACAGTTCGCCCAGCGCGACGACAAGCAGCGTGGCAGCGGTCGGCGCAGAGCAAGGCCGACGATCGCGGAGGCCGTGAAGACCGCGGCAAGAACGCTGCGAAGCTCGACGATCGCGGCGGCGATCGGGTGCGGACCGTGCGAGTCGACGAACAATGGCAGGAACAAGGGTCGCGGCGGCGGCGGCGACGAGGTGCGCATCGCCCGCGTTGATCGTGGCCGCGATATCCGCGTGATGCGTGTCGACCGCGATTTCGACGGAGTGCGCTTCGTGCCGCGCTGGAACAACAACGGCCTCGCCCGCGGCTTCATCGACGGCTGCCCTCCGGGCCTGGCCAAGAAAGGCAATGGCTGCATGCCTCCGGGCCAGGCGAAGAAGTTGGTCGGGACGCCGCTGTCGCGGTCGATCGCAGCCAATACGCTCGGCTGGCCGTACCGCGAGTGGTACCGCGACGACGACCGCTTCATGTATCGCTGGGACGACGATCACATCTACCGCGTCAATCGCGGCGACGGCCTGATCAGCGCTCTATTCCCCTACGCCAATCGGGACTATTATTATTATCCAGTCGGGATGCAGTATCCGATGGACTATAATTACTACAACGTCCCCTACCAGTATCAGTCCTTCTATCCGGACGGCGGGAACAACTGGTACCGTTATGGCGACGGAGCGATATACCAGGTCAATCCGGGTTCGGGTCTGATCCAGGGGATTGCCGCGCTGCTGACCGGTGTTCCGATGGGTATCGGCCAGCCGTTGCCGCAGGCGTACAGCGTCTACAATGTGCCGTTCGATTATCGGGCGCAATATTATGACACGCCAAATGCCATGTACCGCTATAGCGACAACTACATCTATCGGGTCGATCCGACCACGCAGCTCATCACCGCGGTGATCAGCGCCATCGTCTGAACAACACCGCGCCGCGCGGCAGTCTTGTCGCGCGGCGCCTGTGCTTGAATCCAGGAGAAAAGAGCATGACCCCGCACAAATATGCGACGGGCCTGGCCCTGGCCGCGCTGCTTGGCCTCGGCGCCTGCGACAAAGCGAACAACGAAGCGGCGGCCCCGACCGAGGCAGCCAAGGAGGCCGCGGGCGACAGCACCATCGCCAAAGGGCTGGGCGACGCGACCAAATTCGCCGCCGCCGCCAAGCAGGCCGGCATGGATCTGACGCTCGATGGGCCGGGGCCCTATACCGTCTTGGTCCCGACCGACGCGGCGTTCGACAAAATGCCTGCCGGCGCGCTCGACGCGCTGATGAAGCCCGACGCGCGGGCCGAACTGACCGGCGTGCTCAGCTACCACATCCTGCCGGGCGAAATGCTGACGGCCGACATCGCCAAGGCGATCGAAGCCGGCGGCGGGAAGACCCAGCTGCAGACCATGGGCGGCGGCACGCTGACCGCGACTAAGGAAGGCGATGCGATCATCTTGTCCGACGGTGCAGGGACCAAGGCTCGCCTGGTCGGCGCGGATGAGAAGAAGTCGAATGGAGTGATCGACCGGATCGACGCCGTGCTGATGCCGAGCTGAGTTAGGGAGCGGTTCCCTGCGCCCCCCAGGGATCCGCTCCCGCCTGCGGATTACCCCCTTCCGCGTGGCCCGTGCCTCGCTATAACGAATGGCAATCACTTGGCATGAGGGGCTTATCCGCAATGAAGGCGACGATCGAACGGGCGACCCTTTTGAAGAGCCTGGGCCATGTCCAGTCGGTGGTCGAGCGGCGCAACACCATCCCCATCCTGTCGAACGTGCTGGTCGAGGCGCGCGACGACGGCTCGATCCGACTGATGGCGACCGATCTCGACCTCCAGGTCGACGAAAGCGTCGCCGCCCAGGTCAGCCAGGCCGGCGCGATCACGGTTTCCGCGCACACATTCTTCGACATCGTCCGCAAGCTCCCGGAGGGCAGCCAGGTCGAGCTTTCTGCCAGCGAGGGCAAGATGCAGGTCGTCGCCGGCCGCGCGCGGTTCAACCTGTCGACCCTGCCCCGCGACGATTTCCCGGTCATCGCCGAGGGCGAGCTCCCTACCCGCTTCGAGCTGCCGGCCCAGACGCTTCGCCAGATCATCGACAAGACCCGCTTCGCCATCTCGAGCGAGGAAACCCGCTATTACCTCATGGGCATTTTCCTTCATGTCGCGGACGACAAGCTGAAGGCGGCGGCAACGGACGGCCACCGCCTGGCCCGCGTAACGGTCGACAAGCCCGAGGGCGCCGACGGCATGCCCGACGTGATCATCCCCAAGAAGTGCGTCGGCGAGCTGAGGAAGCTGCTCGACGAGGTCGAGGGCACGGTCGAAATCTCTCTGTCGCCCACGAAAGTCCGCTTCGGACTAGGCAATGCGGTTCTGACCAGCAAGCTGATCGACGGCACCTTCCCGGATTACAACCGGGTCATCCCGACCGCCAACGACAAGCTGCTCAAGCTCGACCCGAAGAGCTTCATGGCCGGTGTCGACCGCGTCTCGACCATCGCCAGCGAGAAAACCCGCGCCGTCAAGATCGCGCTCGACCGTGACAAGGTGACGCTGAGCGTGACCAGCCCCGAGAACGGCCTGGCGGTCGAGGAGCTCGCTGCGGACTATGGCTCCGACGGCCTCGAGATCGGCTTCAACGCCCGCTATTTGATGGACATCCTGCACGAGATCGAGGGCGACACCGTAGAAGTCCATCTGGCAGATGCCGCTGCACCAACGCTGCTCCGCGAAAACGACAAGAGCTCTGCGCTATATGTTCTCATGCCCATGCGCGTGTAATGATCTGCCGGCTGTGGCGAGGGTGGACGACCCCCGCGAATGCCAATGAATATGAGGCCATTGTTCGCGGACAAGTGATCCCAGAGATCGAGGCCCGTCGCATCGCTGGCTTTCGTCACATCGACTTGATGCGCCGAGAGCTTGGGGACGAGGTCGAGTTCCAGACGCTGATGTGGTTCGACAGCATCGATGCGATCAAGGCGTTCATGGGCGAGGATTATGCGGTGAGCCATGTGCCCGATACGGCCCGCGCGGTACTTGAGCGATTCGACGAACGCGCCGCCCATTTCGAAGTGCTGGACGAGCGCGAGCAGTAACTCGTCATTGCGAGCGTAGCGAAGCAATCCAGAAGAAGGTGGATTGCTTCGTCGCTTCGCTCCTCGCAATGACGAATGGTGCAAATCACCCGCCTTTCGCTGACCGATTTCCGCAATCATCGCGATGCGCTGATCGAGGCCGGGCCGGGCTTTGTGCTTCTGAGCGGTCCCAATGGCGCTGGGAAGACCAATGTCCTGGAAGCTGTGTCGCTGCTGACTCCGGGGCGGGGCCTGAGGCAGGTACCAATTTCAGAGATGGCTCGGAACGACGGGCCAGGCGGCTTCGCGGTCGCGGCGGATTTAGCCCCTCTCCTCGCTGGCGAGGGGTTGGGGTGGGGTGGCGTCTCCGGAAAGGACGCTGCAGCTCCGCTGTCACCCCCACCCAGCCCTCCCCCTTCAAGGGCGAGGGCTCCTATTCAACTTGGCACCGGCACGGCGTCCGCCGCGCCTGATCGCCGCCAGGTGCGGATCAACGGTGCCGCCGCTTCCGTCAATTCGCTTAGCGAATGGCTTTCGGTCCTCTGGCTCACCCCGGCGATGGACCGCCTGTTCACCGACAGCGCCGGAGGGCGACGGCGCTTCCTCGACCGGCTGACGCTGGCGCTCGAACCCGGCCATGCCACCGCTGCCGGGCGCTATGAGGCCGCAATGCGCGCGCGCAACAAGCTGCTCTCCGAGCCGGTCGCCGACGCGGATTGGCTGACCGCGCTCGAAGCGCAGATGGCAGAGCATGGCTCGGCGTTAACTGAAGCGCGTGCCCGCACAGTCACCGCGCTGACCGCCGCGATCGCCGATTTGTCCGATGATGACTTTCCACGCGCCTCCCTGGAGCTGGAAGGCTGGGTCGGAGATGATCTGGTTGCCGCGCTGAAGGCCAATCGGGCGCGCGATGCTGCCGCCGGACGCGCCACCGAGGGACCGCATCGGCAGAATCTCGCCGTGACCCATGTAGCGAAGGATCAACCCGCCGCGCGCGGATCGACCGGCGAGCAGAAGGCGCTGCTGCTCGGCCTCGTCCTGGCTCATGCCGAGCTGGTCGCCGAGCGGCGCGGCGCGCCGCCGATCCTGCTGCTTGACGAGGTTGCGGCGCACCTCGACCCGGATCGCCGCGCTGCCTTGTTCACCCGGCTGGAGGGCCGCGGCCAAGTATGGATGACCGCTACCGAGACGGCGCTGTTCGATGCGATCGGCGGCTCCGCGACCCGCCTTCATGTCGAGGCCGGAACAATTTTTGCCGCCTGACTGGACATTCTTAACTTACTCTCTATATTGCACTGCAACACGAGACGCCTAGCAAGCGGCGTGATCGGTCTCCTGAAGGAGGTCCCGGCCCGCGTCTCGACCCAGCTTTCATGCTCTCCTTTCACGCGGGGTGCTCAACCAAACCCCGGCGGGTCCGTGCCATTTGAGGCGCGGACGTTCGCCTTGCATATTGGACTCATATTTTGACCAAATTTACCGACCTCGGGCTGTCACAGCCCCTCCTGGACGCGCTCGCGGCTAAAAATTACGCCGTTCCGACGCCGATTCAGGCGCAGGCCATTCCGACCGTCCTCACCGGCCGCGACCTTCTGGGCATCGCCCAGACCGGCACCGGCAAGACGGCGGCCTTCATGCTGCCCTCGCTCGACCGGCTCGCCAATCCGCGGGTTCATCCGATCGCCAGGCGCGTCCGCATGCTCGTTCTCGCCCCGACCCGCGAGCTCGCCTCGCAGATCGCCGAGAGCGCCCGGACCTATGCGCGGAACATCAACCTCACCACCGGCGTCATCTTCGGCGGTACCGCGCCGATGAAGAGCGTGCGCGAAGTCGCGCGCGGCCTCGACGTGCTCGTCGCCACTCCCGGACGCCTGCTCGACCTCGTCGACCAGCGCGCCGTCGATCTGTCGCGGCTCGAGATCCTCGTCCTCGACGAGGCCGACCAGATGCTCGACCTCGGCTTCATCCATGCGTTGAAGCGGATCGTCCAGCTCGTCCCCAAGACACGCCAGACCCTGTTCTTCTCGGCGACCATGCCGAAGGCGATCAAGCAGCTCGCCGACGCCTATCTGACCAACCCGGCCGAAGTCTCGGTCACGCCCGCGGCCACCACCGTCGAGCGTATCGACCAGAGCGTCACCCATGTGAACCAGGCCGAGAAGTCGGCGCTGCTGACGCTGTTCCTGCAGAAGAACGGGCCGGAAGAGCGGACCCTGGTATTCAGCCGGACCAAGCATGGCGCCGACAAGATCGTCCGCCAGCTCGCTGCGGCGGGCATCGCCGCGGCCGCGATCCACGGCAACAAGTCGCAGCCCCAGCGCGAACGCGCCATTGCCGCTTTCAAGTCGGGCCAGGCGCCGGTGCTGATTGCGACTGATATTGCCGCGCGCGGGATCGACATTCCGGGCGTTGCCCATGTCGTCAACTTCGACCTGCCCGACGTTCCCGAACAATATGTCCACCGCATCGGCCGCACCGCACGCGCCGGAGCGGACGGCGCCGCGATTGCCTTTTGCAGCCCCGACGAGCGCATCAACCTGCGCGACATCGAACGGCTGACCCGGCAAGCATTGCCCGTGAAGCCGCTTCCAGAGGGCTTCGTCGCCGCCGCTCAGGCGCTGAAGGCGCTCAAGCTGCCGACCCCCGAGCGCCAGGAGCGTGGCGGCCGCGGCGGCGGGTTCCGTGGCGAGCGCCGTGACAACGGCCATCGTCATGGCCGGCCGTCGGCGCCGCGTGCGGCGATCCAGCCGACCGGCGAGCGACGCAACGATGGTGCGCAACGTCCGGCACAAGGCCAACGTGCAGAGCAGGGCCAACGCCACCCGCAGCGCGCCGGCGGGCATCCCGCCCATCGGCCTGAAGGCGGCACCGGCAAGCGCCCGTTCAACGGACGCCGTGGTGGTCCGGGCCGAGTTCAATCGCGCTCAAGGCTAAACTCGGCTCTTCACTTGTCGGAAGCCATCCGCCGCCCGCTGCCGATAGCTTCCCGCACGTTCAATCCACGGATTCCCGAGGGAAGCCGTACGTTTCTCGCGCGCGTACGCGTACGCGCGCGTTTGAGTGAGACTTTTGAGACTCTTGACCCTATCTGAGAACCATGGCTACTGATCCCAACCAGAATGAGTATGGCGCCGACAGCATCAAGGTCCTCAAGGGCCTCGACGCGGTGCGCAAGCGCCCCGGCATGTACATCGGCGACACCGACGACGGCTCGGGCCTCCACCACATGGTGTTCGAGGTGTCGGACAATGCGATCGACGAGGCGCTGGCGGGCCATTGCGACCGGATCCTGATACAGCTGAACCCTGATGGATCCGTCACGGTCGAGGACAATGGCCGCGGCATCCCGACCGGAATCCACGAAGGCGAAGGCGTGTCGGCGGCAGAGGTCATCATGACCCAGCTCCACGCCGGCGGTAAGTTCGAGAACACCAGCGACGACAATGCATATAAGGTTTCGGGGGGCCTCCACGGCGTCGGCGTGTCGGTCGTCAACGCGCTGAGCGAATGGCTCGACCTCACCATCTGGCGCGACGGCGAAGAGCATTTCATGCGCTTTCGGAACGGCGACGCCGAGGCGCCGCTGAAGGTCGTCGGCCCTGCGCCCGCCGGCAAGAAGGGCACGCGCGTGACCTTCCTGCCGAGCCCGGCTACCTTCAAGATCACCGAATTCGACTTCGAGCATCTCGAGCATCGCTACCGCGAGCTCGCCTTCCTCAATTCGGGCGTGCGAATCTGTACTCGCCGACGCGCGCCACGAGGAGCGGGTCGAACATGAGCTTTACTATGAAGGCGGCATCGGCGCGTTCGTCCGCTATCTCGACCGCACCAAGACCCCGCTGTTCCCCGACCCGATCGCCATTTCGGCGGTTCGCGACGGCATCGGCATCGACGTCGCGCTCGAATGGAACGACAGCTATTACGAAAATGTCCTGCCCTTCACCAACAACATCCCCCAGCGCGACGGCGGCACCCACATGGCCGCCTTCCGCGCCGCGCTGACCCGCACGATCAACGGCTATGCCGACAAATCGGGGATGCTGAAGAAGGAGAAGGTGACCCTCACCGGCGACGATATGCGCGAAGGCCTGACCGCGATCGTCTCGGTCAAGCTGCCCGACCCCAAGTTCAGCAGCCAGACCAAGGACAAGCTGGTAAGCTCCGAAGTGCGCCAGCCGCTCGAAAGCCTGATGAGCGACAAGATGAGCGAATGGCTTGAGGAAAACCCGGCCAACGCCCGTGCCATCATCCAGAAAGTGATCGACGCTGCGGCCGCGCGCGAAGCCGCCAAGAAGGCGCGCGAACTGACCCGTCGCAAGGGGGTGATGGACATCGCCTCGCTGCCCGGCAAGCTCGCCGACTGCCAGGAGCGCGATCCGGCGTTGAGCGAACTCTTCCTGGTCGAGGGTGACTTGGCCGGCGGCTCGGCCAAGCAGGGCCGCAACCGCCACAACCAGGCGATCCTGCCGTTGCGCGGCAAGCTACTCAACGTCGAGCGCGCACGCTTCGACCGGATGCTGTCGAGCCGCGAGATCGGGACGATCATCCAGGCATTGGGGACCGGCATCGGCCGCGAAGAGTTCAACCTCGAGAAGCTGCGGTATCACAAGATCGTGATCATGACCGACGCCGACGTCGACGGCGCGCACATCCGTACCCTGCTGCTGACTTTCTTCTACCGGCAAATGCCCGAACTGATCGAGGCGGGCCATTTGATGATCGCCCAGCCGCCACTCTACAAGGTCGCCCGTGGCCGGTCGGAAGTCTATCTCAAGGACGACGTCGCTCTCGACGAATATCTGATCGGAGCCGGGCTCGAAGGCCTCGTGCTGGAGGGCCCCGGCGGCCAGCGCTCGGGCGCGGACCTGCGCTCCCTCGTCGATCATGCCCGGCGGGTGCGCACGCTGATGCGCTATGCACCCAAGAAATATGATCCGGCGATGCTCGAAGCGCTGGCGCTGCGCGGCGCGCTCGATCCCAATATCGACAAAGCCAAGCGTTCGGCCAACATCGCCAGGGTCGCCGAGTGGCTGGGCCGAGGCGACCTGGAAGCTGTCTGGTCAGGCGAGGTCGCCGCGGAAGGCGGCTATCTGCTCCGCCGGCTGTGGCGCGGCGTGACGGACGCTTTCATTATCGAGCCGACCTTCCTTGCCTCGGCCGAGGCGCGCAAGCTGCACGCCCTCGCCGCCGAGCAGGTCGAAACCTATGCCAGCCCGCTGGTCCTGCGCACGCTCAAGAAGTCAGCGCAGGCCGATCAGCCCGAAGGCGAGGAAGCGGACGAGCAGGAGACCAAGGGCAAGACCGTCCCGGTCACCCGCCCGTCCGAACTGCTCGACGCCGTGCTCGCCGCCGGCCGCCGCGGCCTGTCGATCCAGCGCTACAAGGGCCTTGGCGAGATGAACGCCGAGCAATTGTGGGAAACCACGCTGGACCCCGCCAACCGATCGCTGCTCAGGGTCGAAGTCGCCCAGGCCGATGTCGCCGACGAAATCTTCACCCGCCTGATGGGCGACGTCGTCGAACCCCGCCGCGAATTCATCCAGGAGAACGCCCTCTCCGTCGCCAATCTCGACGTTTGAGGAACCGGGCCAGCAGGCGAAGGTTGGCTCAGCAATGACCGCGCCTACCATCACCGTCGCCAGCTACAATATGCGCAAGGCGATCGGGACCGATCGGCGGCGGCGACCGGATCGGGTGCTGCACGTTCTGCAAGAGATCGACGCTGACGTGGTCGCGTTGCAGGAAGCGGACAAGCGCATGGGCGGCCGCGGCTCCGCCGTGCCGCATGAGCTGATCGACGAGCATGGTTTGTACAAGGCAGTGTCGTTCCGAGTCCGCCATCGCCGCACGCTGGAGAATTTCCCGGGCGTCAGGCAGGCCGAGCGGCTGCTCAAGATCAACACCCGAAACCTCGGCTGGCACGGAAATGCCCTGCTGGTGAAGAAGCATGTCGGGGTCATCGACGTCGCCGCGCTCGACCTGCCGACGCTCGAGCCGCGCGGAGCCGTAATGGCCGAATTGCTGATCGGCGATCGGCCAATCCGCATCGTGGGAATGCATCTCGACCTTTCCGGCCTGTGGCGGCGGCGACAGATGCGGGCGATCCTCGAAGCCATCGCCGGGCGGCCACAGAAAATGCCCACGATCCTGATGGGCGATACCAATGAATGGCGCGATGCCGGCGGCTGCCTAAAGGAACTTAACGGCAATTACAGGGTCGCCCCGACCGGCCCCAGCTTTCACGCTCGCCGTCCGGTCGCCGCGCTCGACCGGATCATCGTCGGGCACGAACTGGCGATCGAGGCCGCCGGGGTTCACGCCAGCAGCGAGGCGCGCAAGGCCAGCGATCATCTGCCAATCTGGGCGCGGGTCGCGCTCTAGCCCTTCTCCCCGTGGACAGGGAGGGATCACCGGAGGCCTTCAACCGGCTACCATTTTCCGCTGACGACGCCGCTGGATCGACGAGCCGATCCCCATCGCCTCGCGATATTTGGCAACCGTTCGGCGGGCGAGATCGAACCCTTGCTCCTTAAGCAGATCAACCAGCGTATCGTCGCTCAAAATCTCCGTCTCTTCTGCGATCAGCTTGCCGATCGCGTCCTTGACCGCCTCCGCCGCGGCCCCTTCACCGCCCTCACTGGCGACCCCCGAGCCGAAGAAATATTTGAGCTCGAACATGCCCCGGTCACAGGCCAGATATTTGTTCGAGGTGACCCGGCTGACGGTCGATTTGTGCATCTCGATCGCTTCGGCGACCTTAACCAGTGTCAGCGGGCGTAGCGCCGACACGCCTTGCTCGAAGAAGCCCTGCTGCTGCTTCACGATTTCGGTCGACACCTTGATGATCGTTTGGGCCCGTTGGTCGAGCGCCCTGACCAGCCAATTGGCGTTGGCGAGACACTCGCCGAGCCATGCCTTCGATGCCTTGTCCTGCGGCCCCCGCTTCAACTCGGCATGGTAGCGGCGATTGACCAGCACTCGGGGCAGCGCGGCATTGTTGAGCTCGACCGACCAACCGGCCTTGTTCCGCCGAACGAATACATCGGGTGTTATCGCCTCGGGCTCCTTGGTGACGAAGCGGCAGCCAGGCTTGGGATCATAGGTGCGCAACTCACGCACCATGTCGGCCAGATCCTCCTCGTCGACCTGGCAGATGCGGCGGAGGTCGGACATCCGTCCCCTCGCGAGAAGGTCGAGATTGGCGATGAGGCGGGCCATGGCGGGATCGTAACGATCCGCTGCCTTGGCCTGGATCGCGATGCATTCCTCAAGGCTGCGCGCCGCAACTCCCGGCGGCTCGAGTGACTGGACCAACTCCAGCGCTTCTTCGGCATCCTCCGTGCTGACTTCCAGCTCCTCGGCGATGACCCTCAACGGCGTTTCAAGATAGCCGGTTTCCTCCAGCTCACGGACGATCGCCTCGGCCAATCGACCGATGGCCCCGCCGACCCCGTGCAACTGGGTCATCAGATGCTCGCAAAGGCCGTCTTCCCCGCCTTCCAGCCGATCGAAGTCGAACGCTTCCTCACTGCCGGTCCCGCCGCCGACATCGGCAAAGCTGTCGGTTTCCAGCGCCGCTTCGTGCCAGTCCACGTCAACCGGGCTGTCGTCGGCTCCTGCAAGCCTGGTGATCAATTCGTCGGCCCCGGCCGGATCGATCGCTTCGTCGCCCGTCTCGCGATCTTCGCGAATGATAACGCCTTCGCTCGCCGCTCCTTCGCCCGGCCGCGCCTCGAGCAGCGGGTTCTTGGCCAGCTCTTCGGCGATCACTGCTTCGATTTCGAGGTTTGACAGGGCGAGCAGCTTGATCGCCTGCTGCAGCTGCTGGGTCATCACCAGCGACTGCGAAATGCGAATGTCGATACGCGGGCCCAGCCCCATGGCTGCTACACCCCCGCGCTAGAGCGCGAAGCTTTCGCCAAGGTAGAGCCTCCGCACATTTTCATCCGCGACGAGCGCCTGCGGGGTGCCTTCGAACAGCACCTGGCCATCGTATATGATGCAGGCGCGATCGACGATGTCGAGTGTTTCACGAACATTGTGGTCGGTGATCAGCACGCCGATGTCGCGCTGTTTCAATTCCATCACCAGATGGCGAATGTCGCTGATCGAGATCGGGTCGATTCCGGCGAAGGGTTCGTCAAGCAGCATGATCGACGGCTCAGCAGCCAGCGAGCGGGCGATTTCGCAGCGCCGCCGCTCACCCCCCGACAATGCCATCGCCGGCGATGCCCGCAGGTGGGTGAGGCCGAATTCGCCGAGCAATCGCTCCAGCCGCGCTTCGCGCGCGCTGCCATCGGGCTCGGCAATTTCGAGCACTGCCAAAATATTCTGCTCGACCGTCAGGCCGCGGAAGATCGAGGTCTCCTGCGGCAGGTAACCGAGCCCGAGGATCGCCCGGCGGTACATCGGCAAATGGGTGATGTCGCGCCCGTCGAGGTAGATCCGGCCGGCGTCAGGCCGGACCAGCCCCATCACCGAATAAAAGCTGGTCGTCTTGCCGGCGCCGTTGGGGCCGAGCAGCCCGACGACCTCGCCACGCTCAACGTGCAGCGATACGTCATGCAGCACGGCACGCTTGTCATAGCTTTTCGCGATCGAGCGCACCTCGAGCCCGCGCATCGCCGTCCCGACGGCGGCTGCAGGGGATTCGAAGAGCGCGGCTTCGTTCATTGCCTCGAATTGCCCTTCGGGACCGTGAAGCGGCCGCTGACTTGCCCGCCGCCCTGGTTCACGCCGCGCAACCCTCCGTCCATCACCGCCCGACCGGTGTCGAGATCAATCGTCAACCGCCCGCCGGTGAGGAATGACCCTTGGCGCTCCAGCCGCACATTGCCGACCATTGTGATCAGCCCCTCGTTGAGATCGTAAACGGCGAAATCACCGCGAGCCGTCTCACTGGGACTGGTCACGGTGACGCCGCCGCTGGCGTCGATGCGGTTGATGTCGATGCCGCCCTGGCTTGCGTAGGCCACCGTCAGCCGCGCCGTGCGAAGCGAAAGGTTGCCTTGGCGAGCCAGCACATTCCCGGCAAAAATGGCCCGATCCGCCCGATCCTGAACTTCCAGCCGGTCCGCGGTCACATCGACGGGCGCCTTGCTGTCGTGGCCCTTGAGCGCCGAAACTCCTTCCTGGGCATGGGCAATTCCAGCACCCAGCAAACCGGCGGCAATCAGCGCGGCAGCAAAGATCGGCTTCGATGTCATAAAATTCATCTGACCGCCCCCTGATAGATTTTCAAGCGAACTCCGCGATCGAGGCGCACGGTTCGCTCGTCGAGGTCGGCGCTAAGTTTGCCTGCCTGGAACTGGCCCAGCTTCATCGACCCGCTTACCGGGCCGCTCGATTGCATCGTCCGCTTGTCGAGGTCGACCCGCACATCGCGCGTCGCCAGGCGATAGCCATCGGGCCCAACCACCCTGATCGGCCCGTCGACCAGCATTTGTTCCTGTTCAAGGTCATAATTGCCCTTCAGCGCGGCGATGCTCAGCGGCCCCCGCGCCAGATTCAGCCGGGCGCGCATCCCCTCGATCATCACGACGGGCACATTGCTCGATTGCTGCACCGCACGGTCGGCGACAATCTCGAACTTCTGGCCCTTATTATCCTCACCCACATAGCGTGCCTGCTCGACCCTCATCCGCTCGCGAGCCTCGTCGACCTTGTTCTTGTCGAGGATAAAGCTGACGTCGCCGCGCTTTTCGAACGGGGCGATCGCGAGCGTGAACACCAAGGCGACGATGACCACCGGCAGGCCGTATTTCGTTGCCCGGACCACCGCGTCGTGGCGGCTGCCCGGCTCCGCCCAATGCCGCTTGATCTCCTGTCGGCGATGTGCGGCTTCAGACAAGGTGGATTGGCCTAGCCATGAGCGAAAATATCATCCTCCGCCCAGCCGGCGAGGTCGAGCAGCGCGCGGGCTGGCAGGAACTCGAAGCAGGCTTCGGCCAGCTCCATTCGATTCTCGCGGAGTAGCCGCTGATCAAGCTGTTCTTTCAGCCGATGAAGGTAACGCACGTCGCTGGCGGCATATTCGCGCTGCGCCTCGTTGATCTCGGGAGCACCCCAGTCGCTGGTTTGCTGTTGCTTCGACAGGTCGGTGCCCAGCAGTTCCTTGACGAGTTCCTTCAGGCCATGGCGGTCGGTGTAGGTCCGGATGAGCTTCGATGCCGTCCGCGTGCAATAGAGCGGGGTAGCCATGATCCCCAGATAGGCGCGGATGATGGCAACGTCGAAGCGGGCGAAATGATAGAGCTTGAGCCGGTCCGGGTCTGCCAGCAGCGCCTTGAGGTTGGGAGCGGCATAGTCGCTGTCGGGGCCGAAGCGCACCAGATGTTCGTGCGGCGACCCATCGCTGAGTTGCACCAGGCACAGCCGGTCGCGGCCCGGGATGAGCCCCATCGCCTCTGTATCGACCGCGATCGTCGCTCCCGCGGCGAACAAATCGGAGGAGGGCAAGTCTTCTTCGTGAAAATGGATCGCCATGACAGTCCGGTCTTCTACTGGCCGGCACCGCCTGAACCGGCGGTGACGGCGTCGATTTGCTACTCCTCTAGTCGCAACGGGGTGGCGCTTGCCAGCCTTAACCATGGAGTCACTAGGATAAGCGCCAATTTTCCTGTAGAGACTCGCACCGTGCGTGCGGACCTACCTCGCGGGCACGGCCGGTTGCGCCATTGGCCCAGCGCGTTGGTTTTTTCGGTTTTGGGGCACAAGAGAGTTTAGAATTCATGGGTTTCGATCGAGGGCGTAAGGGTGACCGCGGTGGTCGCGGCCGTGACAAGCGCGACAGTTTCGGTGGTGGTGAAGAGTTCGCAGGCGCAGGCTTTGACCGCGGTTTCGGTGACCGTGGCGGCTTTGCCGGCCCTGGCGGCGGCGGCGGCTTCGGCGATCGTGCCGGTGGCGGTGGCGGTGGCTATCGCGGCGGCGGCGGCGGTGGCTACGGCGGTGGCGGCGGCGGAGGCGGAGGCTTTCGTGGCGGCGGCAGTGGCGGCGGCGGCGGGTTCCGCGGCGGCGGTGCTGGCGGCGGCATGCCTCCCCAGGTCGTTGGCGAGGGCAAAGGCGTCGTCAAATTCTTCAATCCGCAAAAAGGGTTTGGCTTCATCGTCCGCGATGACGGCGGCGAGGACGTGTTCGTCCATATCTCGGCGGTCGAACAGGCGGGTCTGACCGACCTGGCCGACGGCCAGCCGCTTGAGTTCACGCTGGTCGATCGTGGTGGGCGCATCTCGGCGACCAACCTCAAGATTGAGGGTGAGCCGATGGAAATCGTCCGTTCCGCGGCACCGCGCGAAGGCGCCCCGCGGGAGGGCGGCGGCTTCGGTGGCGGCCCACAGCGCCAGCTGACCGGCGAAAAGGCCCAGGGAACCGTCAAATTCTTCAATTCGATGAAGGGGTTCGGCTTCATCAGCCGCGATGACGGGCAGCCCGATGCGTTCGTCCACATCTCAGCGGTCGAACGCGCTGGCCTGCCGACGATCAACGAAGGCGACCGGTTCGAATTCGACATCGAGGTCGACCGGCGCGGCAAATATGCAGCCGTGAACCTGCAACCGTTGCAATAACGCTATCCTCTGAGCGGGGAGAAAAGCCCGTCCAGCGCGAGCCGGGCGGGTTTTTCGTATCCGCTACGTCGCCATCGCCAGCAGCGTCCCTATACGGTCCGCCTCATGGGCCGGCTTGTCGGTGCGAATGCGGCTGATCCGTGGAAAGCGCATCGCCAGGCCTGACTTGTGTCGGGCGGAGCGGTGAATCGAGTCGAACGCGACTTCCAGAACCAGGCTGCGCTCGACCTCGCGGACCGGTCCGAAGCGATTGATCGTACGCTGCCTCACGAACCGGTCGAGCCATTTCAGTTCCTCGTCGGTAAAGCCGAAATAGGCCTTGCCGACCGGCAACAGCTCGTCGTCTTCGGTCCAGCACCCGAAAGTGTAATCGCTGTAATAGCTCGATCGCTTGCCGGAACCGCGCTGGGCGTACATCAGCACGCAATCAGCGGTCAGCGGGTCCCGTTTCCATTTGTACCAAAGGCCCGCCCGGCGCCCCGCGACATAGGGCGAATCGCGGTGCTTGAGCATCAGCCCCTCCACGCCGTCGCTTCGTGCCCCCGCGCGCATTTCCTCAAGTGCCTCGAAGCTGTCGGCCTCGATCAGCCGGGACAGGTCGAATCGGCCCGGGTCGAGATTGGGCACGAACGCTTCCAGCCGTGCCCGGCGCTCGGTCCAAGGCAGTGAGCGCAGATCCTCGCTGGAATCGAACAATATGTCGTAGAGGCGAACGAACGCTGGATACTGGCCAAGCATCCTGGCGCTGACATTCTTGCGCCCCAGCCGCTGCTGCAGGGCGTTGAAGCTCGCCGCAGTCCCGCCATGCGCCTCCGCGCCCTGTGCGCGTCCGTCCGATACAATGGACCGCACCAGCAGCTCGCCGTCGAGCACGGCGGGAATGGCGAAGGCCGAGGCGATGTCGGGAAAGCTGCCGCTGATATCGTCGCCGGTGCGGCTGAAGAGCCGGGTCTGCCCTCCGGCATGGACAAGCTGGACGCGGATGCCGTCCCATTTCCATTCGGCGGCGTAATCGTCGAGCGACACGCGCGCTTCTTCGAGGGGATGAGCGAGCATGAAGGGGCGGAACACCGGCACGTCCCTGGCGGTCGGCCGGGGCCCCTTGCCTGCGCCCCAATCAAACAGTTCGCGATAGGGCGGCCGCAAGCTGTGCCACACTTCCTCAACCTGCTCGACGTCCAGACCAAATGCATCCGCCAGCGCCTGCTTGGCCAATCGGGCCGAAATCCCGACCCTGAGCGCTCCCGTCGCCAGCTTGAGCAGCGCGAATCGACCGGACGCATCCAGATGGTCGAGCATCGACGCGAGCACCGCGGGCGAATCGCTGCGGCTGGCGAGACGCAGCCGCTCGACCGCGTCGGAAATGCGGACGACGCCGTCATCCAGCTCACACCCCTGTTCCTTGGGCGCAGGCCACAGCAGTGACACCGTCTCGGCCATGTCGCCGACATAGTCTCGGCTCATGTATAGCAGCGCGGGATCGACCCGCTCCTCGGCGAGCTGCCGTACCTGCGCCGGCTTGACCGCGGGGATGTCGAGCGTGCCGGTCAGCGCTGCAAGCGCAATGCCGCGGTCGGGGTCAGGAGTATCCTTAAGATAGTCGCCGATCAGCTTGAGCTTGCTGTTGCGCGAGCGCGTGTAAACCAGGTCGTCGAGCAGCTGGGAAAAAGCGCGCATCGCCCGCGACAATGCGCGGGGGGCGTCATTGGTGCCCTAGTGCAGTCGAACGGCCAGCGCGGCGAGGATCGATTCGCGATCGTGGGCGGCATCTTCGCTCATCAGCGCCTCATCCATATGCTCGAGGCAGGCGCGGGTCGCGGCGACATGGCCCGGCATCAGTGCATGGTGAGCGCCATAGTCAGCGAGACCCTCGAGCGCGGCGAGGCCATGTTCGGCGGCCATGGCGCGGATCGCTTCCATCTTCGCGCAAATGTCGACCGGCTTCAGCCGCGCCATCCGCTCCTCGATCTCAGCGATGCGGTCGCCGATACGGGTGCGGACAATGTTGAGCGAATCGAGCGCGGCCATGGGTGATTCTCCGTTCACCCGGAAAGCTTCGCCCAAAATGGTTAATGACGAGTCAAAGGCTGGGCACGTGCCCGCCAAACTTGACAAAGGAAGCCACGCTCGTCATGGAGCCGCGGTTCGGGCGGTGCCTTACGGCCCGCCTTCATTTTTTCTAGCGCTACAGGATTTTCGCGATGGCCAAGCCGGCAACCGTCAAGATCAAGCTCGTCAGCACCGCCGACACGGGCTTCTTCTATGTGACCAAGAAGAACCCGCGCAACCAGACCGAGAAGATGTCGTTCCGCAAGTACGACCCGGTCGCGCGCAAGCACGTCGAGTTCAAGGAAGCCAAGATCAAGTGATCCGTTAGGGGTCATTCTCGCCCAAGCGAGGATCCAGGCTTTTATCGGGGCGGTTCCAGAAATGGCGCCGCCCCGTTGCTTTTCGGGCGCCCAATGCCGTCGGTTTTCGATGCTGTCGGTGCGAAAAAATGGAGCGGGCGAAGGGATTCGAACCCTCGACCCCAACCTTGGCAAGGTTGTGCTCTACCCCTGAGCTACGCCCGCTCGAACGTCGGACCGGACGCTTGTCCGGTCGGGTGGAGCGGGCAGCTAGCATCGCCGCGTGAGCCACGCAACCCCTGACCGCGCGGCCTTGCCGCCCGCCGCGGCTAGGGCCATATCGCCAGACCATCGATAAGGGAGTGAAGCGTGGCGACACTGGGCGTGAACGAGGCCGAACGCGAGGCAGTCGAGCGGTTCCAGCGCGACGTGATAGAGCCGTCGATGACCAGCCTTGTCATCCTCGATTTCTGGGCAGAATGGTGCGGGCCATGCAAGCAGCTCGGCCCAATGCTCGAAAAGGTCGCGGCCGATTATGCCGACAAGGGCGTCACGCTTGCCAAGATCGATGTCGACAATGACAAGTTGATCGCGGCCCAGTTCCGCATCCAGTCGATCCCGACGGTCTACGCCATTTTCCAGGGCCAGCCGGTCGCCGACCTCACCCAATACCGCACCGAAGCGCAGTTGAAGCGCATCCTCGACCAGTTGCTCGGCCAGCTTCCGGTAAAGAGCGCGGCCCAGGATCGCGCCGCCGAAGTCGAGCCGCTGATCGCGATGGGCGAGCAGGTGTTGAGTGAAGGCGATGCGATGCGTGCCGGATCCATCTTCGCCCAGATTCGTGACATGGATCCAGCCAACCCGGCAGTAATCGGCGGCCTCGCGCGGTCGATGATTGCCGGCGGCCAGCCTGACGAGGCGCGGGCACTACTCGATCTCTTGACCGAGGAGGAAGCCAAGCATCCGGCAATCGGGCGGGCGCGCGCGGCGCTTGAAGTGGCGGCGGTGCCCGCCGCCGACGTGTCGGCCGAAGAAGCACGGGTGAAGGCCGACCCGGACGACCATGAGGCGCGCTTCGCCATCGCCCAGGCGCGCATGGCGGCCGGGGACCGCGACGCGGCCGCCGACGAGCTGCTGGAGATCATTGCCCGCGACCGGGAATGGAATGACGGCGCGGCGCGCACCCGCCTGTTGCAGATATTGGAGGCCGCGGGGCTCGAAGACCCCTGGGCCCGCGCGCAGCGGCGCCGACTGTCCGCATTGCTGTTCACATGATGGGCACCAAGCCGGCCCGGATTCCGCTGTTTCCGCTGGCCGGGGCAATCCTGCTTCCGCGTGCCCAGCTGCCGCTGCATATTTTCGAGCCGCGCTATCGGGAAATGGTCCGCGACGCACTGGCCGGGCCGGGCCGGATCGGAATGATCCAGCCAATCCCGGCATTGGGCGACGCCGAATCCGTACAGGCCGAGCCGGTGCCCCTGTTCCATTCCGGCTGCCTGGGGGAAATCGTCGCGGTGGAAGAGCTCGACGACGGCCGGTTCAACATCGTCCTCCACGGATCGAGCCGCTTCCGGCTGATCGCCGAGCGCGATCTCGGCACGTCCTATCGCCAGGCCGACGTCGATCTTGCCGCGTTCGACGATTCGGACCCGCCGCCCCTGGGCCTTGCCCAGCGCGCCGAGGTCGAGCGCGAGGCCCGGAGATTTGGGGATGCGCTCGGGCTGGCGGTCGACTGGGAAGCCGTCGGGCAGCTCGACGATGAAATGCTGGTCAATGCCATCGCCCAGGTCGCACCGTTCGATGTCGGCGCCAAGCAAGCGCTGCTGGAGGAGCCGACCTTGGCTGGGCGCGCCGACCTGGTGGTTCAGCTGATGCAGTTTCAACGCCTCGCTCCGGGCGGGGCGGACGTGGGGCAAACGCTTCAATAGCTAGATCGGCAATCCCCGAAGCAGCAGCGGCAGGTCGCCGCTGGTACCGCGCGCCTCGGCCATCAGCCGATCCTTGACCGGGCCGATCCGGTTGATGAGGCTCATTCCGAAGCGACGCACGGTTGACGCGGTCTTGCCAGGAACGCCGTATATGCGGGTCAGGCTGTCGGTGGCCAGGCTGACCATGAAAGTGTCGAGTCCGCGCCAGCGCTGATAGCGATCGAGCAACTGCTGGTCGCCGAGATCGAGCCCGAAACGCGCGCCTTCGACCATCACCTGCGCCAGCGCGGCGGCGTCGCGATAGCCGAGGTTGACGCCCTGGCCGGCGATCGGATGGATGGCATGCGCAGCATCGCCGATCAGAGCGAGCCGGTGATCGACGATCCGCGCGGCATGGTGGAAGCCGAGCGGATAGGTCGAGCGCGGCGCGAGCAGCTCGACCTTGCCGAGGAAGCCGCCCATTGCGGCCTCGGCTTCAGCGGCAAATTCGGCATCGCTCAGCGACAGGAATCCTGGAGCATCTTCGGCCGCGACCGACCAGACGATTGCCGAGCGGTGGCCCGCCCCGTCGTCGGTCATCGGCAGCAGCGCGAAAGGCCCTTGGGGATAGAAGATTTCGTAGGCGACATTGTCGTGCGGGCGATCGTGGCGCAGCGTTGAGACGATCGCGGCATGATCATATTTCCAGCGCGCGACGCGGATCCCGGCGGCCTCGCGCATCGGCGAGTTTCGCCCCTCCGCCGCGACCAGCAGCGGGGCACCGATCATCCGGCCATCCTCCAGCCGGGCGGTCACCCCGAAATCGCCGCGTTCAACCGCCGCCGCCTTGGCCTTCCACATCAGCCAGATGTTCTTGCCGGCCTCGGCCCGGGCAAGCAGCGCAGCGCGCAAATGTCGGTTCTCGTGCATCCAGCCGAGCGGCTCGTCGTCATCGCCCGGATCGAACACCAGCCCGCCGGGATCGAGCCCGTCAGCCACTTCGATCCGCCGGATCGGGCAACCCGGCTCCGGGAAATATTCGCTGATTCCGACCGTATCGAACATCCGCTTCGACGATGAGCTGACCGCGCTGGTCCGGCCGTCAAACGACGCCTCCTTGCGCAAGTCGGGATCGGCCGGATCGACGATGATGGACGACAGACCACTCGAATCCATGGCCGCGGCCAACGAAAGCCCGACCAGACCACCGCCGAGAATGATCACGTCCGCCCGGTCCATGACCTCTCACTAGTCGTCACATCGACGCGAGGGAAGCCTTGCCCCGGAGTTCGGCGACAGGCACAATGCGAGCATCATCCAGGGCCGGGGGAAGTGACGTCATGGCGACCGCCGCACAGCGGGCACAGAAAAAGGATTTGGGACCCGACTGGCGCGAAACCCTGGCGGCATCGATCCGCAATTTCGTGCGGCGCAGCGTCGGAGTGGCGCTGATCGGCCTGTCGTTCGCGCTTGGCGTGGCGCTGGTCACCCATTCGAGCGTCGACCCGAGCTTCACCACCGCCGCCGCAGGACCGCCGACCAATTGGCTCGGCCCGTTCGGCGCTTATGCGAGCGATGCGTTGCTGTTCCTGTTCGGACCAGCTGCTGCGCTGTTCCTGCCGCTGATTGCGCTGATCGGCCTTAGGATGGTGCGCGGCGTCGACACCGGGCCAATGAGGCGGGCGTTGCTGGTTGCGGCGCTGGGAGTGGCGCTGATAGGCGTGGCGCTCGGACTTTACGCGGGATCGGCGGTGTCGGGCCTGCCCGCGGGCTATGGCGGAGCCCTTGGCCTGGCGGGCGCCTATGGCGTCGATTTCGCGGTGAAGCTGGTTGGCAACCCATTGATCGAAGGGCCGTTACGGCTGGCGCTGATGGCGATCCTGGTCTTGAGCGGATTTCTCATCGGTTGGTTAGCGCTCGGTATCCGACCCGAAGAAAAGCAATGGGCAGCCGAAAGCTGCGCCGCGACACCAGTCCCGCGCCCCGGCCCCGCCGAAGCCGCGAACTGCCTGGCCACGAGGAAGATGGAATCGCAGACCCCTCCAAGGTCACGCCCTGCCGTCGCAGTCGCTGATCCGGCACGGCCGATCGTTGCCGCGGCCAAGCCGGGACCGAAGCGAGGCAAGGCGCTTCCCGGGCAGGCAAGCCTGGCGCTGGGCGACAATTATCAGCTTCCTTCACTCGAACTGCTCGCCAAGCCGCCAGAGAAGCCCAAGGGCAACATCGACCGCGCCGGGCTGGAGCGCAACGCCCGCTTGCTGGAAAGCGTGCTCGAGGATTTCCACGTCCGCGGCGACATCGTCGAGGTTCGCCCCGGCCCGGTGGTCACCATGTACGAGCTGGAACCGGCCAGCGGGATCAAGGCCAGCCGCGTCATCCAGCTGGCCGACGACATCGCCCGCAACATGTCGGCGCTGTCGGCCCGCGTCGCGACCATCCCCGGCCGAAGCGTCATCGGGATCGAGCTGCCCAACCAGAAGCGCGAAACTGTCAGCCTGTCGGAGCTGATCGGCAGCCAGGCGTTCGAAGACCAGAACATGTCGCTTCCACTCATCCTGGGGAAGAATATCTCGGGCGATCCGGTCATCGCCGACATTGCGCCGATGCCGCATCTGCTTGTCGCCGGCACAACCGGGTCGGGCAAGTCGGTAGGCCTCAACTGCATGATCCTGTCGCTGCTTTACCGGATGAGCCCGGACGAGTGCCGACTGATCATGATCGACCCGAAGATGCTGGAGCTCAGCATCTACGACGATATCCCGCACCTGCTGGCGCCGGTCGTGACCGAGCCGGGCAAGGCGATCCGAGCACTCAAGTGGACCGTTGAGCAGATGGAGGAGCGCTACCGGATGATGGCCAGCCTTGGCGTCCGCCAGCTAGCCAGCTTCAACGCCAAGATTCGAGACGCCAAGGCGAAGGGCTCAAAGCTCGGCCGCCGGGTGCAGACCGGCTATGACGCCGACACCGGCCAGCCGGTCTATGAAACCGAAGAGCTGGAATATGAGGTGTTGCCGCAGATCGTCGTGATCGTCGACGAGCTGGCCGACCTGATGATGACGGCGGGCAAGGAAGTCGAGTTCCTCATCCAGCGGCTGGCGCAAAAGGCGCGCGCGGCCGGCATCCACCTGATCATGGCTACCCAGCGTCCATCGGTCGATGTCATCACGGGCGTGATCAAGGCCAATCTGCCGACCCGCATCAGCTTTCAAGTCACGAGCAAGATCGATTCGCGCACCATTCTTGGCGAGCAGGGCGCCGAACAGCTGCTGGGCAAGGGCGACATGCTCTACATGCCCGGCGGCAAGCAGATCATCCGCGTCCACGGCCCCTTCGTCAGCGATGAGGAGGTCCGCGCGGTCGCCGACCATTGGCGCAAGCAAGGCAGCCCCGATTACAACCAGGCAGTGACCGAGGAGCCAGAGGACGGCGGCTATATGTTCGACGGTCAGCCGGTCGGTGACGACGATCCAGAAACCCAGCTGTATCGCAAGGCGATCCAGATCGTCGCCGAAAGCCAGAAGGCCTCGACCAGCTACCTCCAGCGCCAGCTTCGCGTCGGCTATAACAGCGCCGCCCGCCTGATCGAGCGGATGGAGAAGGACGGGCTGGTCGGGCAGCCCGACCACGTGGGCCGCCGCGAAGTGCTGATCGACACCGAAGGACATCCGATCTGACGGCCCGAACCTTGAACCTCAGGGAACTCGTGGGTTCAGGGCGCATTCAAGGCGCAAACGCCATCTCCGGCGGCAAATAATCAGGAGTTTGAGATGAGTTTCGCCAACAGTTTCGCGCGCGCGGTGGCGCCAGTCGCTCTCGTTGCAGCCGTCGCTACCCCGGCTCCAGCTGCGACCTCCGGAGAACTGAGAGCCGTCGAGGCGAGCCTGACCGCGACCCAATCGATGACCGCCGACTTCCTCCAAACCGACGGCAAGGGCCGTCAGATGGCCGGGACGTTGAGCCTCAAGCGCCCTGGCAAGATTCGCTTTGCCTATGGCGGCGGGGTCAACATGCTGCTGGTTGCCAACGGCAAGACGCTAAGCTTCATCGACTATGACGTCGGCCAGAAATCGAGCTGGCCGATCGCCAAGTCGCCGCTGGCCGTGCTGCTTTCGCCCAATCCCGACCTTGGCCGAATTGCCCGGATCATGCCCAGTGAAAGCCCCAATGTCGTGGTCGTCCGTGCACGCGATGCGCGTCGGCCGGAATTCGGCACGCTGGTGATGGCTTTCCAGAAGGCGCCCGGTGCGCCGGGTGGCCTCCGGCTCGAAGGATGGACCGCGATCGACGCGCAGAACAAGAAGACCTCGGTCCGCCTGTCGAACCAGCGTTACAACGTCGCCGTGCCCGACAGCGCCTTCAGCTACGCCGAGCCGAGGCGTAAAAAAGCGTAGCAAACGGAAACGGTTAATGCTGGCGACAGAATCACGAGGGTATAAAGCAGGTTAGATCGCCGCCAACCGGGGTTTCCCCCTGTTACCCGGGTCAGTGACGATCACCTTGCGTGACGAACGCTTGGTCGGCCCTTGCTCCATGCCCCCGGAGCAAGGGCCTTTTAGTATCTATCCGGGGGGCAGATGCCAAAAGGGTCCTCCTGCCAGCTTTCTTCATTCGATTGTCCCAGCTAAGCCGCCTGCCGTGACCACGCTCAAGATCGCATCCTGGAACATCAATTCGGTGCGCGCCCGCGCGGGCATCGTCGAGCGATTGCTCGACGAAGAGCAACCCGACATTCTCTGCCTACAGGAAACCAAGGCGCAGGACCACGTCTTCCCAGCCTCCCTCTTCCATTCGCGTGGCTACATTCATCACGAACTCAACGGTCAGAAGATGCACCATGGCGTCGCGATCCTCTCGCGCCTGCCCCTGCATGACAGCGGCCGACACGATTGGCAGGATAATGGCGAAGCCCGCCATATCGGCGCCCGCCTCGACTGCGGCATCCGGCTGGAAAATGTCTATATCCCCGCAGGCGGGGACGTTCCTGACCGTACCCTCAATCCGAAATTCGGACAGAAGCTGGACTTCATCGCCCGCATGACCCGATGGTCGGAGAAGTTGGCTGAGCCGACTTTGATCGTTGGAGATTTCAACATCGCGCCGCTGGAATGCGACGTTTGGAGCCACAAGGCGTTGCTCGACGTCGTCAGCCATACGCCGATCGAGGTCGAGGCTCTCGATCGGCTCCGGCAGGCGCATGGCTGGGTCGATCTCGGCCGCCGTTTCATTGCCGCGCCCGACCGTAATTTCACCTGGTGGAGCTATCGTGCGCAGGATTGGGCAGCGAGCGACCGGGGACGCCGCCTCGACCATATGTGGTGCTCGCCCAGCCTCGCCGCCCAAGCCACCGCGCACCGCGTGCTGGAGCCATGTCGGAGTTGGGAACGCCCATCGGATCATGTGCCGCTCATTCTCGAGCTGGCGGTGTGAGCGAAACTTCGCCCATCGAACGGGCCATCGCCGCACTACGGGCCGGACGTCCGGTAGCGGTCGGGGCGATCGTCATATTGTCGGCAGAAACGGATCGCAGGCGATGCTGGACCTGCTCGATCCCCGAGGCAGAGCGCCGCTTCTCCTAAGCGGTCCTCGGGCGATGGCGCTCGGCCTCGGCAACGCCCATGACGCCGCCGGCAATGCCCGGCCCGTTCGAGGTGCGTCATTGCGATTGGCTAGACCGCGACACGGCGCGGGACACTCGCCGATCCCGGTCGGGATTTCGACCGTGGCCCGATTGGACCGCTCGCCGCCGTTCCGCTCGAACACCCGGAAGACGGCGCAGGCTGCGCTGACCCTGAGCCGCCTCGCCGGCCTGCTGCCTGCGCTCTGGCTGGTCGAAGCTGAGGCGGACGCTTCGATCGAACCCGCGAACATCCATTCAGCGGCGGAGACACCCGTGGCGACCATCGTTGCCCGCGCCAATATCCCCTTCGACGATTTGCCGCCGAGCCAGATGGTGGCGTTTCGCGACCCTGCGAGCGGCGAAGAACATGTCGCGCTGATAGTCGGCGCGTTCGGCGGGCGAACCGCCGCTGGTCCGGCTGCACAGCGAATGCCTGACCGGCGATGTTTTCGGCAGCCTCAAATGCGATTGCGGTCCTCAGCTCAAGGAAGCGTTGCGCATCCTCGGCGCAGGCGGCGGCGGCGTATTGCTCTACCTCCGCCAGGAAGGACGCGGCATCGGCCTTGCCAATAAACTGCGCGCCTATGCGCTGCAGGATCGCGGCCTTGACACGGTCGACGCGAATCGACGGCTCGGGTTTGCTGACGACGAGCGCAACTATGGCATGGCCGCGGCCATGCTTCGCGCGCTTGGGATCGACCGGGTACGGCTGCTCACCAACAATCCCAACAAGATGGCCGGGTTGGAGCGGGAAGGGATCGAGGTGGTCGAGCGGGTCGCGCATCACATGCCGACCAACCCCCATAACGCCGACTACCTAGCCACCAAGAAAAAGCGCAGCGGCCACTTCGACTAATCTTCGAAAAGGGCCGAGCCGACGCGGACGTGCGTCGCGCCGAGCATGACCGCGGTCTGGATAGTCGCTAGACATGCCCATGCTCAGACCGTTGACGCCATGACGCCGTGCCAATTCGGCGAGCAAGGCGAAATAGGGCCCGGGCTGTTGTCCCACTGGCGGCATGGCCATCAGGCCCGCCAGCGGCAGAGGCGAGGCGCGGACCTCGCCGAGGAGCACCGGCAATTCGGCAATCGCCACGCCGCCCTTCTGCTCCTCGGCGCCGATATTCACCTGTACAAATATGTCGGGAAATCGCCCGACCTTCTCTCCCGCCGCAATCAGCGCATGGAGCAAGGATCGGTCGATCGAGCGAATGAATCGGCGTCGAACAACTCGATTGCCTGGGCGGCCTTGTTCGATTGAAGCCGGCCGATCATGTGCAGCTTGAGGCCCGGATGCCGGTCTCGAAGCGCTGGCCATTTCTCCGCCGCCTCGCTTACGCGGTTTTCGCCGAAATCCGTAACGCCGGCAGCGATCAGCGGTCGAATGTCCGCAACGCCCCGCTGCTTGGTCACCGCCACCAGGTTGACATCGCCCGCCTTGCGCCGCGCCGACCTGGCCGAGCGGATGACTTGATCGCGAATAACGGCAAGGCGGGTTGCTGTGTCGGACATGCCGCGCGCTATAGAAAGCGCCATGGCAGCGAACCAGCCCCCATGGCCCCGCGACTGGCTGATGACCGACGAACGGATGGGCGAGCAGTTGTGGGACGCGATCGGCCGGGTGCCGGCAGGCACGGGCGGAGTTGTCTTTCGGCATTACAGCCTTGACCGAGGAAGCGTTTCGAACTTGGCAGGCGAGTGGCGGCGTTGGCGCGTGAACGGAACTTATGCTAGCCGTCGCCCGCGATGCAGCGCTGGCAGAACGACTGGGCGCCCAGCTGGTGCACAACCCCGCGGAACCAGGCGAATTGCCCTTCTCCCTGGCGGTTCACGACGAAAGCGAGGCGGGTGCGGCCCATGAGGCCGGGGCTGCGTTGGTCTTCGTGTCGCCCGTCTATCCGACACGTTCCCATCCAAATGCCGAGACGCTTGGGGGTGGAACGGGCGGCAAAGTTAGCGCAGATTGCTGCCTGCCCCGCTATCGCACTGGGAGGAATGAGCTTCGGCAGGTTCTGGGAGATCGGCCCCGCCTTTCATGGTTGGGCGGGAATCGACGCGTGGCTGGACGGTTAAGCGATCAGGCTTAGAATTTGAACGCGGTACCGACGTAGACGGCCTTGCTGTCGCGATGGTCGTCGGCGAGAGCCGGGATCTGGTCGCGCTCGACCTTGTAGCGGACACCGCCGGTCAGAGCGATATTGCGGCTGATGCTGTATGATCCGCCGACATCGACCGACATGCTGTCAGGGCGGCCAGCGGGGCGACCCGGCTGTCGTTGCGCTCGCCACCGACCGCGACTCGGCCGGTGAATTTCTTGAGATTGTAGCTGACGCCGACCACCGCGGTTTCGCGCGTGCCGATCACCGGATCGGGCTGCTCGACCGGGCAACGTCGCCGGCGATGGCGAAGCGCTTCCAGCCCACGGCGAGGCCAAGGTCATATCTGGGCCGGCGCCAGGCCGGTAGGCGGCGATGCGACCGCGACTTCGACCGGCCGGGCCGGGTCGTCGCACCGCGGGCGCGGACCGCGACTCGAAGTTGCGACGGACGGCCCTGCGGGGCCGCGGGCGTGAACTTGAAATCGGCGATCGAAGTCCGGCGGCCGGCGAACATCGCCGTCAAACGGGGATCTGCCGAGGCCGGGGTGAAGGTCGAAATCTTGTCGAAACTCAAGGAGATGGCGGGTGGACGCTGCTTTGCCTGCCGCCGCCAGCCCGATCGCCGGGGTCATGACCATAGCGGTAGCGGCCAGCGCGAGCGCCAGCTTTCCTCCTGCCATGGTGTCCCTGTTATTCACGCGAAACGACTCCTGTTCATCATGGATATAGTCTTCCGGACCTGTCGGTTCCATGACTTCGATCGATTCAGGCTCTCCCTGTTGCGCAGAGTCCACAAAAATCGCACGGTCGAGCCGAAATTCTGTCGCTTGCCGGGACGGTGCCAGCATCTATAACGCCCTTTGAACGAACCCCCTTTGCCCGAAGAGAGAGTTTATGTCCCGTCTGACGCTTCCCCTTGCCGCCCTGATCGTCGCCGGCGTCGCCCTTGCGGGTTGCGCCAGGAACAGGGAACTGCCGACCGAGCTGGCGCCTTCGCGGATGACCTCGATCGGGGTCAACGCCTATTTGTGGCGCGCGGCCGTCGACACATTATCGTTCGCACCGCTGATCACCGCGGACAGCAGCGGCGGGGTGATCGTCACCGACTGGTATGCCAACCCGACCACGCCTGGTGAGCGGGTCAAGCTGACCGTGGCGATCATCGACCAGGATCTGCGCGCCGACGCGCTTCGGGTCGCCGCCAGCCGCCAGGTCAACCAGGGGGGCGTCTGGGTTGACGCGCCGGTGGCCGCCGCCACCGTCCAAAAGCTTGAAGATATCATCCTCACTCGCGCCCGCGACCTTCGTCGCACCACCGTCGGCGGGTAAGGTTATCGGTTCATGACCGGCCGCTTCGATCCGGCGGTTGCCGACCGGCGCTGGCAGCAGCGCTGGGCGGAGGCCCAAAGCTTTCGAGCCGACAGCAACTCGCCAAAACCCAAATCCTATGTGCTGGAGATGTTTCCCTATCCGTCGGGACGCATCCACATGGGCCATGTCCGCAATTACACGATGGGCGACGTGCTGGCCCGTTTCCGCCGGATGCAGGGCCATGAAGTGCTCCACCCGATGGGCTGGGACGCATTCGGGATGCCGGCGGAAAATGCCGCGATGGAAATGAAGGTCCACCCGGGAACCTGGACCCACCACAATATCGCGGCCATGCGCGAGCAACTCCAGCGGATCGGTTTCGCACTGGACTGGAGCCGCGAGCTGGCAACCTGCGACCCCGATTACTACGGCCATGAGCAGGCCTTGTTCCTCGACCTGATGGAAGCCGGGCTGGTTTTCCGAAGGAAGAGCGAGGTCAACTGGGATCCGGTCGACATGACCGTGCTCGCGAACGAGCAGGTAATCGACGGCAAGGGCTGGCGCTCCGGCGCCGCAGTCGAGCGCAAGAAACTCAGCCAGTGGTTCCTCAAGATAACCGACTTCGCCGAGGATTTGCTCGACGGGCTCGGGTCCCTCGACGAGTGGCCCGACAAGGTGCGGCTGATGCAGGAAAATTGGATCGGCAAGAGCCGTGGCCTCCAATTCTGCTTCCGCCTCGCGGGCACCGCACCGGGCGGCGCATGTGATATTGAGGTGTTCACCACCCGCCCCGACACCATCTTCGGAGCAAGCTTCGTCGCCATCTCTCCAGGCCATCCGATAGCCGAGGCGTTGGCGGTCGAACGGCCCGACGTCGCTGACTTCATCGCCAGGGCTCGGGCCGGTGGCACCAGCGCCGCGGAGATCGAGACCGCCGAGAAAATGGGATTCGATACCGGACTTGAAGTCATCCATCCGCTCGATTCCGATTGGCGCCTGCCGGTATGGATCGCAAACTTCGTCCTGATGGATTATGGCACGGGCGCGCTGTTCGGTGTACCGGCCCATGACGCGCGCGATTTTGAATTTGCCAATAAGTATCGTCTCCCCATTCGTCGTGTCGTGGCGGTTGGGGGCGATGGCGCCAATGCGCCGGTGGTAGAGCCCGAGATGGCGCCGGGAATCGCCGTCAATTCGCAATTCCTTGATGGCCTGACGACCGATCTGGCGACTGCCGAAGTGATCAAGCGAGCTGAGGCCGCCGGCTGGGGCAGGGGCAAGACCCAGTATCGCCTGCGCGACTGGGGCGTTTCCCGCCAGCGCTACTGGGGCACGCCGATCCCGGTCATCCACTGCGGCAAATGCGGGCCGGTCGGAGTGCCGCGCGAACAGCTTCCGGTAGTGCTGCCCGAGGATGTCACGTTCGATATTCCAGGCAATCCGCTCGATCGCCACACCGGTTGGAACAGCGTCGATTGCCCCGGTTGCGGAGGCCCTGCGCGGCGCGAAACCGACACCCTCGATACGTTCGTCGATTCCAGCTGGTACTTCATTCGCTTCGCAAGCCAACCCCGCGACTGTCCGTTCGACCGCGAGGAAGCCGAGAAGTGGTTGCCTGTCGGACAGTATATCGGCGGGGTCGAGCATGCGATTCTCCATTTGCTCTACGCCCGCTTCTGGACCCGAGCGCTCGAGCGGATGGGCAAGATCGGCCTGAAGGAGCCGTTCAAAGGCCTGTTTACCCAGGGCATGGTCACTCATGAGACCTATGAGAGCCCCGATGGCCGCTGGCTTAACCCCGATGATGTGGAGGTTGGTGAAGGCGGCGCACTGATCGAGCGGGCGACCGGCGCACCAGTCCGCCTTGGACGCGTCGAGAAAATGTCCAAGTCGAAGAAGAATACGGTCGACCCGGAACCGATCCTTGCACGCTACGGCGCCGACGCAGTGCGCTGGTTCATGCTGTCCGATTCCCCACCCGAGCGCGATCTCGAATGGTCGGAAAGCGGGATCGAGGGCGCCGCCCGCTTCGTCCAGCGAGTTCTGGCGCCTCGCCCAATCGGCGGCTGGCAACGAGGCCGAAGACCAGGTGTTAAAGCGCAAGCTTCACCGCGCCATCGCGGCGGTCGGCGAGGCAATTGAGGGGTTGCAGTTCAACAAGTCGGTCGCCGCACTGTATGAACTGACCAGTGCCATCGAGAAGGCCAAGCCTTCGGCCAGTCGCGACGAAGCGATTCATACGCTTTTGCTGCTTGTCGCGCCCGGCGCTCCGCATCTGGCTGAGGAAGCATGGTCGGCGCGGGGCGAAGCAGGCATGATTGTCGATGCCCCCTGGCCAATTTTCGATCCGGCGCTGCTGATCGACGAGGAGGTGACGATCGCGGTTCAGGTCAACGGCAAGCTGCGCGAGACGATGACTGCCCCGCGCGGGCTTAGCCGCGAAGATGCGGAGGAACGCGCCCTCGCCTTGCCCAGGGTTCAATCGCAACTGGCCGGCGGTTCGCCGCGCAAGGTGATTGTGGTTCCCGACCGGCTGGTCAATATCGTCGCATGATGCGTGCGTTCACCCTGACAATGATGATGATGATGATGAACTCTTGGAGCATGCGGCCTGCAGCCTATGTATGCGGGCGGGTCGTCCGGCAAAGTAGCGAGCGGACTGACGTCGATCCAGGTCGCGCCCATTCCCGAGCGGGCGGGCTGGCTTGTGCGCAACGCTCTAGTCGACCGGCTCGGCGGCGAGACCGCCAGCCCGGCCTTTCGGCTTGAGGTCGAGCTCGATGACGATCTGATCGCCTTCGGCATTCGCGGCGACAGCACGATCACTCGCGAGCGCCGCACCCTTCGCGCACGCTACCGGCTGGTCGAGATCGGCACGGGCGAAGTCGTGCTCGATGCTACCGCGGGGTCGGATGCCGGGATCGACGTGGTCAGCTCCGAATATGCGACGGTCGCCGCCGAGCAGACCGCGCAGGAGCGGCTTGCAACGATGATCGCCGACCAGATGGTGTCACGGATCGCGCTCTACGTCCGCCGCCGCTCTTCGGCGCGATGAAGGCCGCCAGGGGCAGCCTTCCGCGTGCGCTTGAGCGGCCCGATCCGGTCATCCGCTTTTACCTGTTCCACGGTCCGGACGAAGCCGGTTCGCGAGCGCTGGCGATGCAATTGCTCAAGGGGCTGGGCGACGCCGAAAAATTCATCGTCCTCGGCCAGTCGGTGAAAGCCGATCCCGCGGCTCTGGCCGATGAAGCCGGGGCGATGGCGTTGTTCGGCGGCAGGCGCGCCATCTGGGTCGAACCCGCAGGCGACGAGATTGCCGATGGCGTCGCCGCTTTGCTCGACACACCGGCGAGCGAGAGTGCTGTCGTCGCCTTGGCGGGGCCGCTCCGCAGAACCTCTTCCCTGCTGAAGCTCGCCGAAGCCCATCCCGCAGCGCTGGCGCATTGCTCCTACGTGCCCGAAGGGCGAGACATGGAGCGGGTGGTGATCGAGCTCGGCCGCGGCCTCGGCCTTCAAATCATGCCCGACCTTGCCCAGCGGATTGCGTCGGCCACCGGCAATAATCAGGCAATAGCCGCGCAGGAATTGGCCAAATTTGCGCTTTATCTGGGAGCCGATCCCGCCACTCCGCGCGAGCTTGACCAAGAAACGGTCGATTTGCTCGGAGCGGATTTTGCGGAGGCAAAGCTGATGCAACTCGGCGATTTGGCATTGGCGGGACAGATGGTCGAGTTGCTCGAGGAGCTCGGCGCGGCTGCCACATGGTGGCACCGAGGCGGTCCCGGTGCTTCGTGCATTGCAGCGGCGATTGCTGATGCTGGCTCCCTTCCGCGCCAGGGTCGAGCAAGGTGAAAGCGTTAGCGCCGTCATGACGTCAATGGGTAAAGCCTTGTTCTGGAAGGATAAACCGCTTGTGCAGAGGCTTTTGTCTGCCTGGCTCTGCCGATCGGCTGGCGGAAGCTGCAGCTCGAGTGTCAACGCTTGAGCGGCAAATCATGCTCCGCCCGCTGAATGACGAGGCGGCGCTCGGAGAGACGCTGGTAACCCTGGCTCGGGCCGCCGGGCGCGGGCGCTAGTCGGCAAGCCATGACGCGCCAATCTCCGGAAATTAGCTAAATTGGCTCCCCGCTCAGTCGCTGGCATATCAGGTCGAGCTGGTCGAGGCGTGCTGTAGTGGAGCGCGACCGACCCTCCGTTCCTGCCATGGCTGACCTTGACCCGGATCCCAAGCAGATCGCTCAATTGCCTCTCAAGCGCGGCAAGGTCCGCATCGACAGGCCGGTTGCTGGACGAGGCACGTGCGACGCCTTGATCCGCTCCCGGCCGAGCCCTCTTTGCCAAATGCTCCGCCTGGCGGACCGAAAGATCGCCGTCGACGATCTCGTGGGCCAGCGCTTCCGGATCGGGAGCAGTAGCGACGGCGCGGGCATGGCCCATGCTGATATCGCCTCGCAAGAGCATTAACCGAACTGCTTCAGGAAGATCGAGCAGTCTCAGCAGGTTGGCGACATGGCTGCGCGACTTGCCGATCAGCTTACCCAGTACTTCCTGGCTATGGCCGTACCGGCCGATCAACTGCCGATAAGCCTCGGCCTCCTCGATCGCGTTGAGGTCTTCGCGCTGGATATTCTCGATCAGTGCGACCTCGGCGCTCGATTCTTCGTCGAATTCTCCAACGATGGCTGGAATCTCATGCAGACGCGCCTGTTGCGCCGCACGCCACCGGCGCTCACCGGCAACCAGCTCGTAACCGTCGCCGACCGCGCGGACCAGGATCGGCTGCAGCACGCCGCGTTCGGTGATCGAAGCAGCAAGCTCGTCGATTGCCCTCTGGTCGAAATATTGACGTGGCTGCGACGGATTGGGCCGAATTCTGCCGATTTCTATTGGCCGCACGCCGCCGCCGGATGGCGCAGCCTCTGCCTTGGAGGGACGTACGGCCTCGTCGATCAGCGCGCTGAGCCCCCTGCCCAGTCCAGTGGCCTTCTTCATGCCGCCTCCAACGCATATTGGGGCAGGCGCGTGATGAGTTCGCGGGCAAGTTTGATATAGGCTTCGGAACCGGGGCACTTGAGATCATAAATCAGCGCCGGCAAGCCATGGCTTGGGGCTTCCGATAGCCGCACGTTGCGCGGCACCACCGTCTCGAACACCGCGCTTCCAAGACAGGCTCGAACATCTTCGGCGACTTGCTGCGAAAGATTGTTGCGGCGATCGAACATGGTCAGCGCAACACCGAGAATCGACAGCTGCGGGTTGAACGCCAACCGGATCCGTTCAACGGTTTGCAGCAATTGACTTAGCCCCTCCAAGGCAAAGAATTCGCACTGCAACGGCACCAGCAGCTGACGCGAAGCGACCAAGGCGTTGACTGTCAGCAGGCCGAGCGAAGGCGGACAGTCGAGCAGGCAGATGTCCCAGCGACCTTCGGGCACCTCATCGAATGCCTGGGCCAGGCGGTGCGTGCGATCGTCCATCCCGACCAGCTCGACCTCGGCTCCCGAAAGATCGACCGTCGCCGGCACCAGGTCGAGCTTGGGAACCTTGGTCGCGACCGCCGCCTCGACAACACTGGCCTCACCCAGCAATACGTCGTAACTCGAATGCTCGCGTGCGGCCTGGCCAACACCAAGTCCAGTCGAAGCGTTGCCTTGCGGATCGAGGTCGACCAGCAACACCTTCCAGCCGATCGCCGCCAGCGCGGTCGCCAAATTGATCGCGGTCGTGGTCTTGCCGACCCCGCCCTTCTGGTTGGCGACTGCGACGCGGATCATGATTTCCCCCTCCGCTGTACATGCTCTGCGACAACAATGGCTGCCGCGGGATGCGTCCGGCTCGGAACCAGACGAAAGCTACCCTGCCACGTCGAACGCGCCTCATCCAGTTCCGATTTCACTGATTCGCCCTTGGGGAGCACCCATTTCGTCTCAGCGTGGGCCAAATGACACGCCATCCCGAACAGATCGTTCAAGCGCGCAACGGCGCGAGCGGTAATAAAATCGAACCTTCCCTCGGTGCGCTCGACCCTTCGCTGCTCGATAGTCACCTTCTCCAGGCCGAGATGCTCGACCGCCTGGCGGAGGAAATCGGCGCGAAGCCGTCTCGGCTCCACCAAGGTCATCGGAGTGCCGCCAAGGACCGCGATCACCAGGCCGGGCAAACCCGCTCCCGACCCGATGTCACACCAGCTCCCCCTTCCTTGAGCGATCCCAAACAGCTGGGCACCGTCCAGGATATGCCGGTTCCAGATGTCGGCGACGCTATTGGCCGCGATAAGGTTCTGCCGATCGTTTTCGGCCATTATCAGTTCTACGAAGCAGTTAAGCGTCGCATATGTTTCACGTGAAACATCGCGGCCGGCGGCCGCGCTCAGCCGCTCGATCATGCGGCGTCGCGCATCAGCGCAAAGTGAAGAGCCGACAGCGCCGCTGGCGTGATTCCCGGGACCCTTGACGCTTGATCGAGATCGCCGGGCCCAGCATGCTCGAGCCGCTCTCGCATCTCATTCGACAAGCCGGGTACTCGCTCGAACGGAAAGTTCAGCGGAATTATCAATGCTCTATCGCGCGATCGCGCCGCAAGCTCGTCCCTCTGGCGGCCGAGGTAAGGCGCGTAAATTGCATCGTCGATCGCCTCGTCGGCCGCACTGACGTCAGATAGCTTGTTCCGGATGATCTCGATGGCATCTTCACGACGCACCCATTCAGCGAGCGGCTTGCGCGCCGGGTCAGCCAGGCCCAACTCGCTTCCAATCGTGGTGCGTTGCAGCGCCTCGGCCGCCTTTTCCTTTGCCTCGAGATGCTGACGCACAAGCGCGGCTTGCCCAGGCCCAAGCACGCCCAGTTCCAGCGCCATCGGTCCAAGCCGGCTCGCTGCATTGTCCGCGCGGAGGTGCAGGCGATACTCAGAGCGCGCCGTTAGCATGCGATACGGCTCGTTGACGCCCTGGAGCGTCAGGTCGTCCGCCATCACTCCGATATAGCTGGTGCCCCGATCGAACCGGGCTTCGGCCAGGTCGAGCGCCGCCGCCGCCGCATTAAGTCCGGCCACCAAGCCCTGGGCAGCCGCCTCCTCATAGCCGGTCGTGCCATTGAGCTGTCCAGCAAAGAACAGTCCCGAAACCTCACGATGCTGGAGAGTTGGCTCGAGCCGCCGCGGATCGGCATATTCATACTCGACCGCATAGCCCGGCTGCACGATCACGGTCCGCTCAAGCCCCTCGATGCTTTGGACCAGATCGATCTGGACATCGGTTGGCAAAGAGGTCGAGATTCCGTTGGGGTAGACCAGATGGGTGTCGAGCCCTTCAGGTTCCAAAAAAATCTGGTGCCCGTCACGGTCGCCAAACCGATGGACCTTGTCCTCGATCGACGGGCAATAGCGCGGTCCCCGTCCCTCGATTGCTCCCGCAAACAGTGGCGATCGGCCGAGACCGGCACGGATGACGTCATGACTTCGCTGGTTGGTTCTGGTGATGGCGCAGGCCAGCTGTGGTTGAGGGGACGGATTGGGCGCCAGCGCCATGCTCCAGGCGACGCGATCGGTCGGCTGCGGAACGATCCTTGACCAGTCGATCGAACGCCCATCGAGCCGCGGCGGGGTCCCGGTCTTTAGTCGGCCCTTGGCCAGTCCCAGCTCCCTGACCTGTAATGCCAGGGCACTCGCGGACCGACCGCCGTGGCGGCCACCGTTCGACCGCTCGTCTCCACGAAACATCGTCGCGCCGAGAAATGTCCCAGTGGCCAGAACAATGGCGCGGGCTTCAATCAGCGATCCGTCGGCAAGTTCGACGCCCGGCAATCCTGGCGGCATCCAAGCGAAGGGCCACGGCTTCGCCCGCGATCAACAGCACGTCCGTTTCAGCCATCAGATCCGAAATTGCCTGTTGGTAAAGGCGTCGATCGGCCTGCATTCGCGGACCCCGCACGGCACTTCCCTTGCTGGCGTTAAGCATTCGGCGGTGAATGGCGGAGCGGTCGGCGGCGCGAGCCATGATCCCGCCCATCGCATCGACTTCGCGCACCAGGTGTCCTTTACCCACTCCGCCAATCGAAGGATTGCAGGACATTTGGCCAAGATCGCTGGCCCGAAATGTCAGCAAAGCGACCCGCGCGCCACGGCGAGCCGCTGCGCAGGCTGCCTCGCAGCCCGCATGACCGCCACCAATGACCACAACGTCGAACATGCCCCGCGCATACAGGTGCCGCGCCATCCATTCAACGCGGAGTTGTTCCACGTGGAACAGCCCGTCACTTACCCAAGCAGAATCGACCGAACAATGCGTCCAGCAGATCTTCAATACCGGCTTGGCCCGAGATCCTATCAATCGCCAGGCGCCCATTGCGGAGCTCTTCAGCGATCAGAATCAGATCGGACAATCTCCCGGCGCGATCAAGCGCAGCCTGGCACTCCGCGACAAGGTCGTGTTGCCGCCGGTCGAGCGCCAATTCATCCGCTTTGGGAAGCAGTTGGCTCGCGCGCTCGATCATTGTTGCGGTCAATGCGCCCAGTCCCTCGCCCGTAACCGCGGACACCGCCAGCCCCGGCGAGACACGCCCGCCCAAATCCGCCTTGGGACAGATTTTGATCAGCCGTGGATGCTGCGGCGCCTGTTCTGACGGACCGAGCCAAAGCAGAAGGTCGGCCCGCTCTGCCTCGTAGCGCGCCCGATTGACGCCAATCTCTTCGACAGTATCGCTGGACTCGCGAAGTCCCGCGGTGTCGACCAGGACAAATGGCAATCCCGCCGATGGCCAGCGGAACCTCGATTACATCGCGCGTAGTTCCTGCAATCGCGGTTACTATGGCGCGTTCCGCCTGCGCTAACGCATTGACTAAGCTGGATTTCCCGGCATTCGGCGGTCCTGCCACAACGGCCCGCACGCCATCCCTTAGGGGCTCGACGCGGGGGACGCGACCAGCTCGCCCATTTCCCTAGCAAGCTGCTGGATATCCACCGCAAGGTCGGCATCCGCAATCCCCTCCTCCTCGTCGGCATAATCGATCGCCACTTCAGCTCGCGCTGCCAATGCCAACAGTCGTTGCCGCCAATCGCCGAGACGGACCCTGAGCGCCCCCCCTGCTCGGCTCATGGCAGAGCGGCGCTGCAACTCGGTCTCGGCCGACAATAGATCGGCAAGCCCCTCGGCTTCGGTCAAATCGATCCGGCCATTGGCAAGCGCGCGGCGGGTGAATTCCCCAGGATCGGCCAGGCGCACTCCGGGCTCGGACAGCAGCGTGTTGATCAGTGCGTCGACCGTCGCCCGTCCGCCGTGGCATTGGAATTCAACAATATTTTCACCAGTCGCGCTATTGGGTCCGTCAAAGCAAAGGACGAGCGCATCATCGATGGGAATGCCATCGGAGGGATTGACCAACCGTCGCAGGCTGGCACGCCGCGGCCTGGGCAGCGGACCGGCAAGAGACTCAGCGGCCTGACGGGCCAAGGGCCCGCTCACCCTCACGATCGATATGGCGGCTGGCGGGCGTCCGCTGGACAGTGCAACGATGGTATCGGCGAGCCTGCCGGATGCCATTAGCCGAACAGCCGGTCCAGCCCCACGTGCGGATCGACCCAGCCGTCATAGATCATCTTGAACGCGACATAGAGGATCACGACCAGGCCGACATAGGCAATCCAGCGGTACCGCTCGATATATTTGGCGATGACATTGGCCGCGATCCCCATCAGCGCCACGGCAAAGACCAGGCCGACAATCAGGATTCCCGGATGCGCCCGGGCTGCCCCCGCCACGGCCAGCACATTGTCCAGGCTCATGCTGACGTCGGCGATTGCAACCGCCCAGGCGGCGCCGGCGAAGCTCTTGGCCGGCTTCAGGCCCGAATGCTCGTCACCGTGTATTTCGGGTGATCCGGAGCTCTCGCCAGCATGACGCAGGTCGCGCCACATCCGCCAGGCTACCCAGAGCAGAAGCAGGCCGCCGACCAGAATCAGGCCGATAATCTGCATCAGCTGGGTGACGATCAGGGCGAAGATGATACGCAGTACCAGCGCGGCCAGCACGCCCAGCATAATCACCTTCTTGCGCTGGTCGGGCGGGAGCCCAGCCGCCAGCGCGCCGACCACGATCGCATTGTCCCCGGCAAGGACAAGGTCGATCATCAATACCTGGAGAAATGCAGCGAACGCCGCCGGCTCGGAGATGTTGGAAAAATCCTTGATGATCGAAGCCCAGATTTCGGCTGGGCCACCGAAGCCGGTCCCCGCCACGGCCGCCAAAAGCATGTCGATCATCATCTATCCCTCGAAGTTCGTTGCGCGCCCAATCGGTGGATGGGACCTTTGTTCCCTGACTCGGTCCAAAGCGCTCGTACCGCGCCGGGACCGCGTGCCTCTTACTGGTTCATTGAGGCAAAGAAGTCCTCGTTGGACTTGGCGTCCTTCATCTTGTCGAGCAGGAACTGCATCGCGTCGATCGTGCCCATCTGCATCAGGATCCGGCGCAACACCCACATCTTGCTGAGCGTCGCCGGGTCGACCAGCAGTTCTTCCTTGCGCGTGCCGGACTTGCCGACGTCGAGGCTCGGGAAGATGCGCTTGTCGCTGACCTTGCGGTCGAGCACGATTTCCGAATTGCCAGTGCCCTTGAACTCTTCGAAAATCACCTCGTCCATCTTCGAACCGGTGTCGATCAGCGCGGTGGCGATGATCGACAGCGAACCGCCCTCCTCGATATTGCGGGCAGCGCCGAAGAAGCGCTTGGGACGCTGCAGCGCGTTGGCGTCGACGCCGCCGGTCAGCACCTTCCCGGACGATGGCACAACGGTGTTGTAGGCACGGCCGAGACGGGTGATCGAGTCGAGCAGGATGACGACATCCTTCTTATGCTCGACCAGGCGCTTGGCCTTTTCGATGACCATTTCGGCAACCTGCACGTGACGCGAGGCGGGCTCGTCGAAGGTCGAGGAGATGACCTCGCCCTTCACACTGCGCTGCATGTCCGTGACTTCCTCCGGCCGCTCGTCGACCAGCAGCACCAGCAAGAACACCTCGGGGTGGTTGTCGGTGATCGCCTTGGCGATATTCTGGAGAAGCACGGTCTTGCCGGTACGCGGCGGCGCGACGATCAGCGCCCGCTGGCCCTTGCCCTGCGGGGCGACGATGTCGATGACGCGCGCCGATTTGTCCTTCTGGGTCGGATCGCTGCTGTCGAGCGTCAACTTCGAGTCCGGATAAAGCGGCGTCAGATTGTCGAAGTTGACCCGATGGCGAACAGCTTCCGGATCGTCGAAATTAATCTGCGTGACTTTGGTCAGCGCAAAATAGCGCTCGCCGTCCTTGGGGCCGCGAATCTCGCCCTCGATCGTATCGCCGGTGCGAAGGCCGAAGCGGCGGACGACATTGGGAGCGACATAAATATCGTCAGGCCCGGCCAGGTAATTGGCCTCGGGGCTGCGAAGGAAGCCGAATCCGTCATTGAGCACCTCGATCGTACCCATGCCGTTGATCTCGGCGCCGCTTTCCGCCCGAACCTTGAGAAATCGAGAACATCAAGTCCTGCTTGCGCATGGTCGACGCGCCCTCGATCCCCATCTCCTCGGCCATGGCGACGAGGTCGGCGGGAGTTTTCTGCTTCAGGTCCTTGAGATGCATGGAAATATTCTTTCGAACGGAATTATCTGATTTTTCAAACTCAAACGGCAGGACGCCGTGAATGGGGACGACAAAGAGGGGGTCGCACCGGCGGAAATGGGAAATCGGGCCGATGCAGCCGTCTTGGCCACGGCGTTAGGATTGGCCCTTGTGCAAGTCAATATGGTGAACGCGCAACCGGCGAACAAGCAGCGCACCCGCAAACGCCGGCACGATCAGCCAGACGAACTCCGATGCCAGAACGACTGGCAATTTCCCAGTCTCCAATCCGCGCAACAGGATTGGCGACACTTCTACCGGCCGAAACGGAGCGAACAATCTTTCGTCGCTCAATGGCCAGAGCAAGGCAATTCCCTTGCCGCCATCGGTCAGCATGTCAGTTACGCCATGGGACAGGGCAGCAGCGAACAGGAAGCCTAGCTTAAGCGGCCAACGCCCGTCTGCTCGAATCAATGCGGCCGCGAGAAGGGCCATCAAGGCCGCTGCCGTGACCGAATGGCTTGCCCCCCTATGGCCGATGATCGATTCTACCGGGATACCGGCAAACCGGCCGAGAACGTCGAAGTCCGGCACTATCGCAACGACGGCGGCTGCCCATGCAATCGCAGGTGGCACCCGTCCTGGCCCCAGGCCCCATGCGGCAATTAACGGCAATGCGGCATGGGTCAGGATCGTCGGCACGTCAGAAAGGGCGAACGATTACCAACACGACGATGAGTGCGGTGAGGATGCCCGGCACTTCATTCATCAGCCTGAGCCGCTTGTCATTGAGTTCCCGGTGGCCATTAGCCAGCTTTCGGCCATAGCTGCCGATCCAGCCTTGATAGCCGGTCAAAAGCAACACAAGGAACAGCTTGGCCAGAAACCATGGCGTCCCGAACAGGCTGAGGTGCACCGCCAGCATCAATCCGAGCACCCACACGATCAGCATCGCCGGGTTCAGGATGACGGTGCGTGCCTTGTCCTCGCGCTCGATCCACGCCCGGTCCTCCGCCGATCCCGGAGTAGTCGCCTGGTGGTGGATGTAATAGCGCGGAACGATGAACAGTCCGGCGATCCAGAAAATCACGAAAGTTACATGCGCCGCCTTGACCCACAGATAGGCCGCGCCGAGAAATCCCTGATATTCCGAAAGCCCCATCCCTAGCCCTTCACCAGCGCGACCAGCTCCTCGACATGCTCGATCGGCGTCGTCTGCTGGATCCCATGGCCCAGATTGAAGATGTGGGGCCGGTCGGCGAAGGCGTCAAGGATGCGCTCCACGGAGCTGCTCAGCGCCTCGCCTCCAGCGACCAGCGCGAGCGGATCGAGATTGCCCTGAACCGGGAGACCAGCCGGCAACTCGCGCGCCGCCCAATACGGGTCGACCGTTTCATCGAGCCCAATCGCATCAACCCCGGTTTCGGCGGCATAGGCACGCAGCTTGCCTCCTGCGCCCTTGGGAAATCCGATGATCGGTGTTTGCGGATGGCGCCGGCGCAGCTGGTCGACGATCCAGGCGGTCCGGGCGATCACATGGCGTTCGAACTGAAGGGGCGACAAGCTCCCAGCCCAGCTGTCGAACAATTGGACCGCGTCGACCCCGGCCTGGATCTGCTGCGACAGATATTCGACGGTGATCGAGGCCACGATGTCGAGGATCGAATCCATCTTGCCAGGGTCGGAATAGGCCAGCTGCCGCGCTTCGGCCTGCTCACGGCTACCTTGTCCGGCGATCATGTAGGTTGCTACCGTCCAGGGTGAACCGGCAAAACCGAGAAATGTCGTCTCGGCCGCCAGCTCGGTCTTCACTTGCCGGACCGTCTCGTAGATCGGTTCCAGCCGATCCATTTGGGGCGCAAGGTCGCGAATTCGCGCATCAACCAGCGGCGGTGCAAGCCGTGGCCCTTCGCCGGCGACAAAGGTCAGGTCCATCCCCATCGCATGCGGCACGACCAGGATATCGGAAAACAGGATCGCGCCATCGAACGCGAAGCGCCTGAGTGGTTGAAGCGTCACCTCGGCCGCGGCGCCGGGATCGTAGGCCAGATCGAGAAAGCCACCCCTGGTCGTCCGAAGCGCCCGATATTCGGGCAGGTAGCGGCCGGCCTGACGCATCAGCCACATCGGTGGAGGATCCCGCCGCTCGCCCCGCAGCACGGCCAGCAAGGGCTTGTCGGGTCGGCCGTCGAGGACGTGCGAAGGGTCGGACAAGGGCGAGGTCACCCTCTATTCTCCCTATATATATATAGTTAAATGAATTGATGGAGTAGATGGGGCGTTGGTAGCGGGATTTAAGCGCGCCTTCCCAATTTGCCAACAGGTAGCGATTTAGCACGAATCGGAGGGTTCCGGCGAGTCGCTACCAATCTCTCCCATGATTCACAGCCTGTGGACGATGTTTTTCCCCTGTGGGCTGAGTTCTCGAATTTGCTTCGTGCGAATTTGGACGGATCGAGGTCATTGGGTCATCCCCTGCTTCGCGCTACGACTATGCCGTGACTTTTCCACAGACTTTTCCCCTGGAGCTTTATGTCGTTGATATTGGCCAGTAACAGCCAGATTCGGCGGACGATGCTCGAACAGGCGGGGGTGGATTTCATCGTCCGGTCCCCCGAATTCGATGAATCTTCGGTCAAGCTGGGATATGATGGCGATGGGAAGAACCTGGCGTTGCAACTCGCCGCAGGCAAGGCCAGGTCGATCCCGGCGAACGTCGAAGACTGGGTGATTGGCAGCGACAGCACGGTCAGCATCGAAGGAACTCGCTACTCCAAGCCGCGCGACCGGGATGAGGCGGTGAATCACCTTCGCGCCTTCTCCGGTCGGACGATGCTGCTATCGAGCGCGGTCGCCCTGGTCACCAATGGCAAGGTCGACTGGAGCCATGCCGATACCGCACGGCTGACGGTCAGGCGGTTGAGCGAAGACTTCATTCGGACCTACCTCGAGTTCGAATGGCCCGAGGTTGGTCATTGCGTCGGCGTATTTCGGATGGAGGGCCGGGGCATCACCTTATTCGACAGCGTCGAAGGGAACCATTTCACCATCCTCGGCATGCCACTGCTGCCGCTGCTTGGCGCGTTTCGATCTCGACGCATCATCGCATCATGAGCAATGGCGCTTATGCCGAGGTCATCGGCGATCCCATCGATCATAGCCTTTCTCCCCAGATCCACGGCTTTTGGCTTGATGCGTTGGGGATCGAGGCGCGATACGGCCGACGCCGAATTGGTCGGGCCGAACTGCCTGCCTACCTTGCCGAGAAGCGCGCCGATGGCGATTGGCGCGGATCCAATGTGACCATGCCGCTCAAGCTCGATGCGGTAGCGCTCGCCGATGAGGCAACCGATCGCGCCGTCTCGGCGGGCGCCGCCAATGTGCTGATGTTGCGCGAAGGGCGGCTAGTTGCCGCGAACACCGATGTCGGTGCGATTGCGACGCTGCTCGCCCGGTTGAACGATTTCGGCGTGCGGATTGGCAACGTTACGCTGCTCGGCAATGGCGGTGCGGCCCGGGCAGCGCTGGTGGCGCTGAAGCTGGTCGGATTGTCCATGATCCGCATTCAGGCGCGTGACCTCGGCGAGGCAATGAAGTTGGCGGTTGAGTTCGGCCTGGATGCTGAGCCGGCGCCCTTTACCGAACAGATCGTCAGCGACGGCCTGATCAACGCCACGCCGCTCGGAATGCCCGGCCGCGAATGCTTGAATTGCGATCTGTCGCACATGGCGGCCGGCGGGTGGGTATTCGACATGGTGTACGACCCCACAGATACGCCGTTGGTGCGAGCGGCGCGGGAGCGAGGGCTGGCGGTGGTGACCGGCCTCGACATGCTGATCGAGCAGGCGGCTTCGAGCTTTAAATTACTCTTCGGCCAGGACCCGCCGCGTGACCGCGATGCCCAACTCTGGCAGAAGCTGCGGCAATGATTACGCTCGCCCTCACGGGGTCGATCGGCATGGGCAAGTCGACCGTCGCCGCCATGTTCGCCGAGGCCGGCATTCCGACTTTCGATGCCGACGCGACGGTGCGGGCGCTGCAGGGGCCGGCCGGTCGCCTGGTCCCACAAATCGAGGCGCGCTTCCCCGGCACGACGCGCGACGGCGCGGTCGACCGCGAGGCTTTGTCCGCGACGGTGCTCGGCGACCGCGACGAGCTGGCCGCGCTGGAGGCGATCGTCCATCCTGCAGTACATCACGAGCGCACCCGCTTCATCATTGAGCATGGCAATGCGCCGGCCCTGTTGTTCGACATTCCCCTTCTGTTCGAAACCGGCGGAGATGTGGCGTTCGACAAGGTGATCGTGGTCTCCGCCAAACCCGAACTTCAGCGTGAGCGGGTGCTTTCCCGTCCCGGCATGTCCGAGGAGAAATTAGAGCAGATCCTCGCGCGGCAGATGCCCGACGAGGAAAAGCGCGCCCGGGCGGACTTTGTCGTCGATACGTCGGGGAGCCTGAAGGAAACCCGCGCCCAGGTTGATGCGATCCTTACTTGTCTCGGCCTCGAAGCGGGTGTTTAAAGGGGTCATGCGCGAAATCGTCTTTGACACCGAGACCACGGGATTCTCCCCCGCGGGGGGTGACCGCATGGTTGAAATCGGCTGCATCGAAATGATCGGTCGAGTTGAGACCGGGCGCCACTATCATTGCTATTTCAACCCCGAACGGCCGATGCCGAGCGAAGCCGAGGCAGTCCATGGCCTCAGCGACATTTTTCTGTCCGACAAGCCGCGCTTCGTCGACAAGGCCGACGAACTGCTCGAGTTTATCGGCGGTTCACCGCTGATCGCCCACAACGCCAGCTTCGACTTCAGCTTCCTGAACCATGAGCTGGAGCGCTGCGGCCGGGGATCGATCTGCCTGACGAGAATGGTCGACACGTTGGTCCTGGCCCGTTCCCGCCATCCGGGCGCGAAGCATAGCCTCGATGCGCTCTGCACCCGCTATGGCGTTGATCGATCGCACCGGGTCAAACATGGCGCGCTGCTCGACGCCCAGTTGCTTGCCCAAGTGTATGTCGAGCTGACCGGTGGACGGCAGATAGGACTCGGCCTGGTTGCCGACACGCCAAGAGTTGGATCGGAAAGTAGGCCGCTGACCGAAGTTGTGCGAATTGCGCGGCCTCCTCGACCTCACTTTGCGCTGCCCGAAGAAGTGGCTCGGCATCGCGCTTTTGTGGCCAAGATCGTGAATCCCTTGTGGGATCGATTCTTCGCTCCCACCTCGGAACGCGGCATCGGTTGACGCCATTGGTGTCGGTGCCGTGAGGAGATGAAAGGAGAGCCAATATGGACATTCGGGTCGCGGGTCATCAGGTCGCTACCGGAGAGTCGCTGCGTTCCCATGTCTCCGACCGGCTGTCGGCCATCGCCGACCGCTATTTCTCCCGTGCGGTGGCGGCGAACGTCACCTTCGGGCGGGGGCCGTATGAGGACTTCACCTGCGATATTGTCGCCCCCGTCAACCAGGGTGTCGTGCTTAAATCGTCGAACCGGGCCAATGATGCTCATGTCGCGTTCGACGGCGCGGCCGACAAAATCGAAAAACAACTGAAGCGATACATGAGCCGCCTGCGCGAGCGGCGCGGCGAGGGCGACGGTGGGGCGATCCAGGAGAACGCCGCTTATACGGTATTCGCCGCACCGGTCGACGGGGATGAACCGATCCCGCCCGCCCCGGCGATCGTCGCGGAGACCAAGGTCGATATCCCTGAAGCCAGCGTATCCGACGCGGTGATGATGCTCGATTTGCGCAACACCAATGCGCTGATGTTCCGGAATCCCATTAGCGGCGAGTATAACATGGTCTATCGCCGGGACGATGGAACCATCGGCTGGGTCGAACCGTCGTCGAAGTGACAAGGGCTGGCTTGGCCGCTAACGGCGCTTAGTCCCTGTCCGCGCATGCCCGCCTGTCCTGGAAAATGACCGATGCAGCTTTCCCAGTTTCTCGACTTTGAAGCGATCCGAGTTGACCTGCCCGCGGGCAACAAGCGTCAGTTGCTGAACCAGCTCGCGCAGATTGCAGCGGCGCGCCTGTCGCTCGATACTTCGCTCATTGCCGACGCAATAGCCGATCGCGAGCGGCTGGGTTCGACCGGGTTCGGCGGAGGGGTGGCCATCCCGCATGGCAAGCTGGACAAGCTGGACCGGGTTTATGCATTGGTGGCGCGGCTCTCCGCCCCAATTGATTACAAGGCGATTGACGCTGCTCCGGTGGACCTGGTCTTTCTCTTGCTATCGCCGCCGGACGCCGGCGCCGAGCATTTGAAGGCCCTGGCGGCGGTCAGCCGGCTGGTCCGCCACGCGGGAATTGTCGAGAAGCTTCGCGGCGCCCGCAGTCGCGATGCGATGGCCGCGGTGCTGATGGGCGCCGAGGAACGCGATGCCGCCTGACCCTGCGCCGACGGGCAAGGAGGCGCATCTGCGAGCTCTCGAGGCGCTTTATAGCTCGGCACCCGTCAATCGCCTGTTTGATTCTCGTCTGGCGCTGCCCGAAGCTGGGCGGAGCATCATCAACTTCACCGTTTCGCCCGACAGCTTTCACGCCGCCGGCGCGGCCCATGGCACGCTTTACTTCAAGATGCTCGACGACGCGGCCTTCTATGCCGCCAATGGGCTGGTCAGCGATCGCTTCCTGCTGACCACCGCCTTCAACCTTCATTTCACCAAGCCGATGCGCGACGGCGAGGTTCGCGCCGAGGGGCGATGGATTTCGGGCAAACGGCGGGTGTTCGTCGCCGAGGCGCGGATCGTCGATTCCGAAGGCGAGGAATGCGCCCGGGGCACCGGCACCTTCATGCGCTCGCACATCGCCCTAAGCGGGCTCGACGGTTACCGCATCGACTGATGGCGGAGCGGCTTCCGGCACATCTCGAAGCGGCGGGGCTGCTCCGCCAAGCCGAAGCTGAAGGCGGGTTCGGCGCCATCATCAAGCGCGGCGATCCGGATCGCGGCGCGCTGATCCTGAACGTCGTCCGGCGAGGGGAGCATCATGCCTTCCTGGAGCGTGCGCTCGACGCGGATGGGGTCTATCATTGGCGACAGGTCGGACCGGTGGCTGGAGCAGATGCCGCGTCTTTGGCGGATTGGAGCCAAAAACGAGTCCGGTTTGATGAAGATTTATGGCTAATTGAACTGGATATCCCGGCTCCGCAACGTTTCATCGCTGAAACAACGTCAAAAGGTTGACCGGCCGGAACCAATTCGAAATCAGTGCTGCAACAACCACGCGGGGGGCATCCGCATATCGGCATGTAGGCCGAATTTGAGGTGCCACGCAGTCGGGGAACCACCCTCGGCGCTGACTGCCGACGCAGTCACGCCAACCGGCCGGTTCACCGCTCAAGTGACGGTTTGCATGTTCGTGCCGCTTCGTTCCACCTTCATGGTGATCGCCGCCCTGACCACTTCGTCGGTCGCTCCGGCCCAGGTCAATCCGGCCGCAGAGCCGATGATCGCCGACGAGTTGGCACCGCTTCCAGAGGTGCCTGTCGAGCAGTTGCTTGACGTTCCGTTCGTACCCCAGACGTCCCAGTCCGAGGCCGAAACTGCCGATCTTGGGCAAGACGCGATCGAGCCGGGGGCGACGCTGGCCGAAACCGTCGCCAAGCTGCGTAGCACCGAAGCCGGCAGTCGCGAGCTCGAATGCCTCGCCGGCGCTATCTATTTCGAGGCCAAGAGCGAAAGCCTCGCGGGCCAGCTTGCCGTAGGGCATGTCATCGCCAATCGCGCTTCCTCAGGCCGGTTCCCGTCGAGCTATTGCGGCGTCGTCTATCAGCGCAGCCAATTCAGCTTCGTTCGTGGCCGCTCCATGCCTTACATCCCGCGCGCCAGCCGGGATTGGGAGGAAGCTGTCGCGATTGCCAAGATCGTCGATCACGAAATTCACCCATCTCCTGTCGGCAATGCGCTTTTCTTCCACGCGCGACGGGTATCTCCGGGCTGGAGGCTGACTCGCGTCGCGACGCTCGGCAACCACGTCTTCTATCGTTAAGCCATCCTGTCGGCTCTCGAAGCGGCCACTCACTGTCTGCGGATTGGCGTCGGGCACCTTTTGTTCTAACTCGGGGCCATGGCTTCGAGTCCCATTCCCGATTGTTTCCTCGACGGCCCGCCGATCGCCGCCGAGGTGGCGCGTGGAGTTACCCGATTGCTCTGCCGGCATGATCTGTTCGCGATGTGCGAAGTGCCGCTGGCCAATGGGCGGCGCGCCGACCTGATGGCGGTCGGGCCCCGGGGAGAGCTGACCATCGTCGAGATCAAGGTCAGCAAAGCGGACTTGCTCGGCGATCAGAAGTGGACCGACTACCTGGAATATTGCGACCGTTTCTTCTGGGCAGTGCCGCAGGCACTGGCGCATCTCCTCGACGATGCCCGCTTCCTCCCCGACCATGCCGGCCTGATGGTCGCCGACCGCTATGACGCGGTGGTCATGCGGGAACCTTCGGTCCGGCCGCTTGCACCGGCCCGGCGCAAGGCGGAAATGCTACGCTTTGCCCGTCGCGCGGCGCGTCGCCTGTCGGCGCAGATCGACCCTTCGCTGGGTGACTTCACCTAGTTGAGCGTGGGACCGGCGACCGCTTTCTTGGTCGACTTGACCGTGTCGATCAGCTTCAGCAGGCCGGGATTGCGCGTGTCGCGCTTGGCATAATCGCGCGCGCTATAGCCTGCGCTGTGATCCGCCTTGTCAGGATTGGCGCCGGCCTTCAGCAACAGTTCGACCATGCGCGGCTGACGCTGCTGCACGGCGATGATCAGCGCCGTTTCTCCGCGCCGGTTATCGGCGTCGATCCTGGCGCCGAGCCGGACCATCCAGTCGGCGGCTTCCTCATAGCCAATGCGGGCCGCGATCATTAGCGGAGTGTCGCCGTTCGAATCGCCGATGTTGGGGTCGGCGCCCTTCCTCAGCAGATAGCCCACCCAATCGGTTTCGCGCTTGCGGGTAACGATGTGCAGCGCCGTGTCGCCCTTATAGCCGCGATAGTTGACGACGCGGGACGTAGGGCTGTCCAGCAACGGCACGGCCTTGCTATTGTCGCCATCCTCGACCGCCTTGAGGAAGGCTTCGCCCTCTGAGGAGCTGCCGAAGCCCTGGGCAATGACGGGGGCCGCTCCCAGCGCCAGCATGGCCGCCAATCCTGCCTTGACCCAGCCTCGCATTATCCAATCCCCTGAAAGCATGCCTTGATCTGGCCGCCTTGGCCGACCAAGGCTGAGCCCGCCATGAATAGCGCAAAAGCCTTTTGGGAAAAGCCCTTGTCGTCACTCGACCGTGGCGAGTGGGAAGCGTTGTGCGATGGCTGCGGGCGCTGCTGCCTGCACAAGCTGGAGGATGAGGATACCGGCGAGCTGTTTCCGACCAATGTCGCTTGCAAGCTGCTCGATCGCCGGACCGGCCAGTGCACCGACTATGCCCATCGCAAGAAGCTGGTTGACGATTGCGTAAAGCTCGACCCGAACAAGCTCGACGAGCTCGAATGGTTGCCGTCGACCTGCGCCTACCGGCTTCGATGGGAGGGCAAGCCTCTGCCTGACTGGCATTATCTCATCTCGGGCAGCCGCGAGACGGTGCATGAGGCCGGGCAATCGACACGCGGCTGGACGGTAAGCGAAATCGATGCCGGCGAACTGGAATTCCATCTTGTCGATCGGCCGCTCTGAACCGTTGAGCTTGCCGGGCCTTGCCTGGCCGGTCGAGCTTCGCCCCCATCCGCACGCCCGGGCGATGCGCCTCCGGCTCGATGAGGCCCGCGAACGGCTGACCCTGACCTTTCCCCGCAGGATGGGCCGGCGTGAAGCACTGGAGTGGGCGCAGCGCCAAGGCGAATGGGTCGAAGCGCAGCTTGCCCTGCTCCAACCCGGGGAACCGTTCCGCTCTGGCGCCATGATCCCCTTCGAGGGACTCGAAATTCGGCTTCATTGGGAAGAGTGCCTGCCAAGGAAACCGCTTCTGTCGGAAGGCCGATTGAGCTGCGGCGGGCCCGAGGCGGCCTATGCTTCCCGAATTGAACGCTACCTGCGCGACGAGGCCCGCGTCACGCTGAGCGCGGAAACCCGGAATGTTGCGGCGTGCGCGGGAGTCAGCGTCCGCTCAGTTGCGGTGGGGGATGCCTCAAGCCGCTGGGGCAGCTGCTCGGCAAGCGGAGCGATCCGCTACAATTGGCGGCTGATCCTCGCTCCGCCTCATTTGCTGCGGTGGGTCGTGGCCCATGAAGTGGCGCATCGGCGTCATATGGATCATGGCCCGGATTTCCGGCGGCTGGAGGCCGAGCTGTATGGCGGCAACGTCGCCGCCGCCCGTGCCGAGCTCCGCGCGCTAGGGCCGCGGTTGAAGCGGATCGGCCGGGGGCTCTGACGAGGGCCTTGGCGGCGGCGCGCGGGGAACGGGTTGCGGCCGGTTCTCGGGATTGCGCCGCAACACCTCGTCCAGCCACTGCTGATCGACCTGGCTGCCGTCCTGCGACTGAGGCGGGAGGGGGGTCCCCGGCGCCAGCGGATCCACCGGCTGCGTGCCGATAGGGTTGCCGTCGGCATCGACCAACGGCGCCGAATCGACGTAGTTCAATCCCCAGGCCTCCTCGTCAGGCTCCAACTGCCAGTCGGGCAATGGCGCCTGGGTCTCGAATTGCTCGGCAGGGCGCTTGGCCACGGCTACCTTCATGAAGTCGGCGAAGGCGCGCGCCGGCGCAGTGCCTCCCTGCAGCCCGCCGACCGTCCGGGCGTCGTCGCGACCCATCCATACGCCCGTGGTCAGGCCGCTCGAAAAGCCGATGAACCAGCCGTCCTTGTTGGACGAAGTAGTGCCGGTCTTGCCGGCGACTGGGCGACCGATCTGCGCCGCTCGACCCGTGCCCGACAGCACGGCGGATTGCAGCATGTCGGTCATGCCGGCCGCGACCCATGGTGCGACCAGCACCCGCTCCTCGGTCGCCTGGTGCTGGTATAGCAGCCGGCCGTCGGCGGTGACGACCTTGCGGACGGCGTAGGGCATGACGCTGACGCCGCGGTTCTGCACCGCGGCGAAGGCCCGGGTCATGTCGATCAGCCGGACATCGCTGGTTCCAAGCACCATCGAAGGGAAGGTTGAGATTTGTCCGGAAATACCGAATCGCCGGGCCATGTCAGCGATGGTGCCGAAGCCGAGCGCATCGCCGATCTTGGCGCTGACCGTATTGATCGACCGAGAGAAAGCCTCGCGCAGGGTGACCGGCCCGGCGTGGGTGCGGGTCGAATTGCGCGGGGTCCAGCCGTCGATGGTGATCGGCGAATCGACGATTGTGTCGTCGGGCTTCATCCCCGACTCGAGCGCGGCGAGATAGACGAACAATTTGAACGCCGATCCCGGCTGACGCTCGGCCTGGGTGGCGCGGTTGTAGATTGAATCGACATAGTCGCGGCCGCCGATCATCGCCCGCACCGCGCCGTCACGGTCGATCGCGACCAGCGCGCCCTGTGCTCCAGGCGGAGTGTAGCCGTTGACCGCCCGGTTGGCGGCCGACTGCATGCCGGGATCGAGCGTAGTCCAGACGTCGATCGGTTCGCTGGTCTCGTCGATCAGCGTATCGAGTTGCGGCAAGGCCCAGTCGGTAAAATAGCGGACGCTGTTTTGCTTCGCGGCGGGCTGGACCTTGATCTCGGCGGGGTCGACGCTGACCGCAGCCGCCGACGGCAGGAAGCCATTCTCGACCATCGAATTCAGAACTACCCCGGCCCGGCCGCGGGCGGCCTCGACGTCGGCAGTGGGCGAGTAGTTGGACGGGGCCTTGACCAGCCCGGCGATGATCGCCGCCTCGCCCAGGCTCAGCCGCTCGGCGCCATGACCGAAGAATGTCCGGCTGGCGGCGTCGATCCCATAAGCGCCGCCGCCGAAATAGACCCGGTTCAGATAAAGCTCGAGGATCTGGTCCTTTGAAAATTTCCGTTCCAGCGCCAGCGCCAGCACCGCTTCCTTGACCTTCCGGCCGAAGGTCCGGCTGTTGGTCAGGAAGATGTTGCGCGCCAGCTGCTGGGTTATGGTCGAGCCGCCCTGCCGCCAGCTTCCCGTCTCGAACCGCACCTTGAACGAGCGGGCGACGCCGATGGGGTCGATGCCGACATGGCGGCGAAAGCGCTTGTCCTCGACCGCGATCATGGCACTGCGCATGGTCGGCGGAATTTCGTCATAGGCGAGCCAACGGCCAAAGCTTGGTCCGAGCGAAACCAGCAGCGTCCCGTCGGCGGCGCGCACCCGGACCATCTGGCCAAGGTCGCTGCGGCGGCTCAATTGCTGATAGTCCGGCAGCGACGCCATTGCGACCGCGACCGCGACAGCCAGGCTGACCAGCCCGAGAAAGCCGATGGCGAGGCCCCATTTCAGGGCTGAGACGAACATTCCCTTGGCGCGGGACGGAGTGGAGCGGGCCATTGGCGATGAGTTCCTATTGGCTTGCGCAACATCCGACAAGCGCCGGTTCGGCTAACGGGCCATAGGGCCTTTCTCTCCCAAAGGAAGGATGAAGCCAGCGTTAACCTTGTTTCAACGCCGCTCCCCTAGCGTCAGGGGATGACGGGCCGGACCTCTGCTCTTTTCGCCCTGACGCTGACCGGCGCATTAGGCCTTGCCTCGCCTGCATCGACGCAGGACGGGGGCGCGCCTTGCCGCCTGTGCAATTCTGCTGCGCCGGCCGTTGCCGAAGAACCAGCGACACCGGTCGGGCTCGATGTGCAAACGAGCCTCGACTTCGACAGGCTGATCCTGGCCGGCTCGGGCGATGGCAGCGCCGAGCTTGGGCCCGACGGTTCGCGAATGGTGTCGGGGTCGATCGCCGCAATCGGCGCCCGGGCAATGGTCGGGGAAGTGGTCATTCATGGGGAGCCCGGGCGCCTGATCCGCGTCAGCTTGCCCGACCGCGTCGAACTGTTCGGCCTGTCGGGCGGCACCATCCGCCTCGAATCGATCAGGTCCAATCTGCCGCCGGCGCCGCGACTCGACGGGAACGGCCGGCTCAGCTTCCGATTCGGCGGAATCCTGCGGGTTTCGGGCGATGTCGATGGGGAATTCCGCGGCGACGTTCCGATCGACGTCGACTATCTGTAGCCTCCGCCAAACTTCCTCCGTCGCGGACCAATGCTTAAGCCGTGGGTAACCATATCATTGAGCAAAGCCGTAAGCAGGCAAGGTTAATGAGGTGACCACGGATGGACGGCTTCTCGTTCGACCAGCCGCCAAGTTCGGAACCAAGTGGGGAATCACATCATGACCAAATTTGTTCGTCTGGCGGCGCTGGCCGCCGCTGCTACCCTGGTCGCGACGCCGGCCGTTGCGCAGCAGGTGCCGGTGCAGGCCAACCCGAAGGCCAGTGCTCACGCCCGCATCCTCAAGCCGCTGGTGTTGCGCGGCACGCAGGACCTGCATGTTCGGCGACATCGTCGTCGGCACGGTCGCCGGCACGCAGACCGTTACGGTCGCGATCATGCGACGGGCAGCCTGACGGGTTGCACCAACGGCCTGACCTGCTCGGGCACGGTCGCAGCGCGCGATCTACAATATCGAGGGTTCAACGGTGCGACCGTCGACCGTTGCTTCGTCACCAAGCCGGACCTTCAAAATGCCAACATCGACATCTTGCAGTTCACGCCGAACCGACCCGGACACGGTCAACGCTGATCAACTCGGGCAATCCGGGCACCAACTTCTTCGTCGGCGGCGCGATCACTGTGCGACACCAACACTCCCGAGGGTCTGTACTCGGGTGAGATGGAAATCACCGTTCAGTATCCGTAATGGACGTTGAGTGACCCGGCCCGCCGGGCGCTTGAAGAAATGGGGCCGCCGATCTGTTCGGCGGCTCCTTTTTCTTGGTCTCGAGTTTCCGCGGATGGTTAGCCGAATAATAACCATTTCGGAGTCAATGTTCCTCCTGAACCGTTTTGGAGGAATTCTCATGGCTCGTCTCTCGCTCGGCCGCGCTGCCAGCCTGTTTCTTGTCGTTCCCATGCTGTTGGTCGCTGCGCCGGCTGGCCCAGGCGGGCGTCGGCGATCTGCTCGTCGCGCCGACCCGGATCGTGCTCAATGGCCGCCGCGGAACGGAAGTCGATCCTCAACAATATCGGCGATGACGTTGCGACTTACCGCGTGACTCGCTGAGCTGCGCCGGATGGGCCTGACGGCACGCCTGATCGATGTGACCGAGCCCAACCGCGGCCGAGAAGGCTGGCGCAGGAAATGGTCCTTTACGCGCCCGCGCAAGGATCACTCTGCCCCCCAACCAGCCCCAGGCGATCCGCCTGTCGGCCCGCGCTCCCGAAGGGCTGGCCGATGGCGAATATCGCGTCCACCTGCTGTTTCGCGCGATTCCGCCGCCGCGACCGCGTGTCGCGCCGCAAAAAGTCGAGGGCATCGCCTTCCAGCTGACGCCGGTCTATGGCGTAACCATCCCGGTCATCGTCCGCCTCGGCAATCTCGAGGCCAAGGCGGCGTCTCAGCAACGTTCGCAAGGTCACTGAGGAAGGGAAGCCGGCGATCGCGCTCGATATCAGCCGTTCGGGCGACCGTTCGACCTTCGGCGAGGTGCGGGTTCTCAAGGCGGGGATCGCCGAACCGATCGCCCTGGTCTGCGCGGCGTCGCAGTCTACACCGAGCTCGGCCATCGCTCGGTGACAATCCCGATCGACCCGGCACAGGTCGCCAATGCGAGCGGCCATGTGACCGTCCAATATGTCGAGCCGACCGACACGGGTCCCGTAACGATCGCCGAAACCACGGCGGTTCTTCGCTAAGCCTGGCAGGCGGGGTCGGGGAGCTTCAAGCCGTGCAGCGGCCAACCCGCTGGATGCGCGGCGCACTTGCGTCGTGGGCGCTGGCCTTGGCCGGCGCCGTTGCCGCTTGGGCGGCAACACCGGTGGGCCCGGCCTGGACGGCGGACCCGGAAGAGCAGTTCCTCCTCGACGTCAATATCCGCCAGCTCCGCCTCGGGCGACGGCGTGCGCGCCTATCAGACTCCGGAAGGCACCTGCGTCGTCTTCGGCGACTTTCTGGCGACGCTCGACCTGCCGATGAAGATCGATCTTCGAGGCGAAGAAAGCGAGCGGCTGGGCGTTCCGCGAGGAAAACCGGATCGAAATTGACCAGGCGGCGGGAACGGCTCGCTATGGCGACAGCCAGGAGAGACTGGCCGAAGGCACTGTGCGTGAAACGCCCGAAGGCTGGTGCGTCGACGCCGCCGCGCTAGGCCGCTGGTTCAAGCTCGGCGTGAAACCGGTCACTTCCGGCTCGGTGCTTCTGCTCGAATCCGAAGCCAAGCTGCCGGTCGAGCTGGCCCGCGAACGTGAGCAACGTGCCGCCCGGATCCGGCCCGCCGCCATGCCGATCGAAGGCCTGCCCAAGGTCCGCTTGCCCTATCGATTGTGGCGGGCTCCGGCGCTCGATTTCATCGTCAACGCCGGCGTGACCTACCAGGCCTCGAGCGGGATGAAGGTCGATCGCCACGCTTCGGTCGTCGCCGCCGGAGAGATTGCCCGTCTGTCCTATGACAGCATGATCTCGACCGACGAAAACGGCCGACCGCAATCGCTGCGCTTGCGTGCCTATCGCTCGGACCCCGATGGCGGGCTTGCTTGGCCCGCTCGACGCCACCCATTTTGCGATCGGCGATGTCGCCGGTCTGTCGAGCCGGCTGGTTCCAGGAACGACCGGCCGAGGTCTCGAGGTCACCAATCGACCCTTGTTCAATCCGGTTGCCTTCGACCGCACGCGGTTCGACGGAGATCTCCCATCCGGATGGGATGCGGAGCTTTATCGCAACGGAGAATTACTCGCATTTAGCCGCTCGGACGGGTCGCAGCGCTATGTTTTTGCCGACGTTCCGCTGGTCTATGGCGACAACCGCTTCGAAATCATCCTCTACGGCCCTCAAGGCCAGCAGCGGAGCCGGCTCGAATCGATCAATGTCGGCCAGAAGCCAGGTGCCGGCCGGGCAGACCTGGTATTGGGCGGGGGTCAGCCAGCCCGGGCGCAATCTGCTCGGCAACTTCGTCGGCCGCGACGACGGCGGAGGACTTCGAAGATGGCGATCCGGCCGACTTCACCCGGCCCGAGCTTCAAGCCGCGGTCCAGGTCGAGCATGGTCTCGACAAGCGCACCTCGGTTGGGGTGCTTGCCGCTATGCTGTTGGCGGACAATGAGAAACTGACCTTCGTCGAAGGTTCGGTGCGCCGATCGATCGGCTCGGCGCTGGTCGAGGCGGCCGTGGCGCGCGACAGCAAGGGCGGCATCGCCGCACGGGCGCAGATGGTTGCGGAAATGGGTTCGGTCAAGCTCAGCGCGGACGCGTTGATGGCCAATGATTTCGTCATCAACGGGCGGCAGGAGCAACGCTATCGGGAGGGGCGCCTGTCCGTCGATGCACCGCTCAAGATCGCCCATCGTCGACTTGCCGCGCACGGCGACGTCCGCCTGATCGACCGCGGCGGGAACGACAAGCTCGCTCAATGCATCGGGCCGGCTATCGACCAATTTCAACGGTTTCAACCTGTCGACCCTGGTCAATTGGCAGCGCCGGCTGGGCAACAACGATCCGCCGCAGGACGATCGGATGGAGGTCGGGCTTGATCGGAACGGGGCGTATCGGCGACGTGCGCCTCCGCGGCGGGACGACATGGGAAGTTCGCCCCCACAATCGCTTCCGCAGCGCCGAGCTCAGCGCATATTGGTCGGCAACCGACCGTGCCGATTGGGAAGGAGTCGCTCGCCTACGATGCGATCGCCAAGCGCGCCCGCGCGCGAATCTCGCACATCCGCCGCTTCAACAGCCTTGCCGCCGCGGCTTCGATTGAAGGCGGGAACCGACGGCAGCTTCGCCGCCGGGATCAACCTCAACTTCTCGCTCGAACTCGGCCGCGGGCGGCTTCAGGCTCAGCAACCAGCGGTTGGCGTCGACCGGCAGCGTCGAGGCGCGGGTCTATCGCGATGTCAACGACAATGGCGGGCACGACGCGGCGGAGCCTTGGGAGGAGGGCGCGTTCATCACCACCGGGCAGCGCGTATCCGAAGAAACGACCGACAAGCAGGGCATGGTGCGCGTTGGCGGGCTCAGCCGTTCCAGCCAGTCGCCGTTGGAATCGACACATCAAGCCTGCCCGACCCTTCGCTTACGCCCCGAAAGGCGTTGCAGGTCGTGGTCCCGCGCCCCGGTGTTGCCGCCAAGCTTGAAATTGGGTTGGTCGGTGCCGGGGATATTGAAGGCGTGCTGGTCAGCGACGACGGTCGCGGCTTCGAAGGCCTCGATGTTGAGCTGCTCGACGCTGGCGGCCAGGTGGCCGGCGTGGCGCGCAGCGATTTCGATGGCTTCTTCCTGTTCGAACGGGTCGCCTATGGCAGCTATCGCCTGCGTCTCACGGCCGATTCAGCATCCGCGGCCGGCGTCGATGCGGCGATCCACAAGACGATCGAGATCAGCGCGGCCAAGACCGTTGTCCGGGTCGGTGCGATCCGGATCCGGAAGGCCGCGCGGATTGCCAGCGCCGAGCCGGCCGGCGGGGCCAGCCTGAGCCCGCGTTAACCAAAGTCGTCTCGGACGACTTTTCGCTTGCACGCCGCTGGCGCCCGAAGGCAAGCTATTCATTTCATTGGAAAAATGGTGCGGTCGAGAAGACTCGAACTTCCACGGGCTTTCGCCCACAACGACCTCAACGTTGCGCGTCTACCAGTTCCGCCACGACCGCACTCGTGAAAAAGCAGCGCACCAGCTTTGGGGCGCTGCCCTGGGTAGGGCGCGGCCTCTAGCAAAGCGAACCCCCGCTGGCAACGGCCAAGCATCGGCCCAATTCGGGACATGGGTAAACAAGCCGGTAACCATGACGCGACGATTCGGTTATGGCGGGCGACGATGATTGGTCCTCGCCCTTCTTTTGGCTGCGATCGCTTCGACCGATGCCGCGCCCGCGAGCGCCGACCTTTCAGCCAATCGGCGGCGCGACAGTTCGGGCCAGCGCCAGCGTCCGCATCGTTTCCGGTGCGACGTTCGGGCGAGGACGGTCGGCCGACGCTCCGGGCGCCGTCCGCCGCACGGGTTCGGCTGACCGCTCCGGACGGCCAACCGCAGCCAGCTGAATTACTTGAATTTCAATAAGTTAGTTACTGCAAGCGTGACCGTAGCTCGTCGCCGCCCTTGGGCACATCGACTTCGGCGCTGTTGAAGCTTGCGCTGCTCCGCGGCGCGAGCACGCGCGCCGGCGGCGCGATGGTCCAGCGATGGATCAGCTGCCTTCGTCGCCTTGTTGCGCAATTCGGCGCGGATCGGCGGCACCTTCTGTTGCTCGTCGGTCGGATTGATCACCCGTCCGCTGATCGCAACCAGCTCGTTGCCGCTTTCCAGCGGCTGGCGATCGCTGGTGGTGATCATCAGCTGCAGCGGGGTCGCTCCCGCCTGGGCGATGCCGGCCCGTGCCTTCCACTCGGCCGGAGCGAAAAACCAGAAGGCGGCAGCGGCGGCAACGATCAGCACCAATAGGCCGAGAACCCACCGGCCAGCGGCGCGCGGCTCGCTCCTCGTCTTCCGTGATCGGCGCGTAGCCGACGAACTCTTCTTCGGCCAGGTCGGAGCCGCAAGCGGCGGCGCTCGCCATTCGTCGGCGACCGCGGGTGCCTGTTCCATTGCGACTTCGGCGTCGTCGTCGGGGCGGGGTGCTCGGTGGCGCGGCTCGTCAGCGACCTTGCCCAGGCGGAAAGCCGCTCGGTCTTCCACGTCGGGTTGCGGCTCCCCGGCGATCATGTCTTCAGCCTCGGCTGCTCGGCGGCACTTCGGCGGCCGGCTCCTCACAGGCATCGGGCGACGGCGGCGGGGGTCCACCGAACTCGACGTCCTCCGCCGTTGCCGGTTCGGCGACCGCCGCTCGGCGTCCTGGTGCCAGCTATGTTTGCACGACGCGCAGCGCACTTGGCGGCCGCCCGGCGGAATTGCGCCATCCTTGACCACATATTTGGTGTCGCAGGCGGGGCAGGTCAGGATCATTGGCGGTTCGGGCCTCCCGGAAGCGTTAACGTCGATAAACAGCAATGCTCGTGCCTTGGCAAGGCAGGCCGCGCGCGTGCCACATCGAGCCCCGGGGAAGGGGAGCGGCGCTTGGCGGGCACGATCGTCGAGTTCGACCGCGTCGGCTTGCGCTACGGCACGGGCGCCGAAGTGCTGCGCGACCTCGATTCCGCCTGCGCGAGGGCGGCTTCTACTTCCTCACCGGCCCTTCGGGCGCCGGCAAGACGTCGCTGCTCAAGCTGCTCTACCTCGCCCAGCGGCCGACGCGCGGACGGATCCGCCTGTTCGGCGACGAGCTGGCCCATGCGCCGCGCGAATCGCTGCCCGCCTATCCGCCGCCGGATCGGCGTGGTGTTCCAGGACTTCCGGCTGATCCGGCACCTGTCGGCGTTCGACAATGTCGCGCTGCCGCTGCGCATCGCCGGGCACGAGCGAACAGCAGGTCGAAGGGCCGGTGCGCGAGATGCTGGCCTGGGTCGGGCTCGCCGACCGCGCCAGCGCGCGGCCGCCGACCCTGTCGGGCGGCGAGCAGCAGCGCGTCGCCATCGCCCGCGCGGTGATCGCCCGGCCCGAAATCATCATCGCCGACGAGCCGACCGGCAACGTCGATGCGGCGATGGCGGAGCGCATGCTGCATCTGCTGACGGCGATGAACCGGCTCGGAACGACGGTGATCGTCGCGACCCATGACCTTGGGCTTATTGCGGCGACGCCCGGGCGCACAGTTGATCCGGTTGGAAAATGGCCTGCTGGTCGATCCGACCGGGGCGCTGAAGCATCCGCCCGCACGCCGCCGCGGGCAGGCGCGTCATGACTCGCTGACTCGTATCGCCGAGCCCGAGAGGCGCCTGATCCCGTCCAGCGGCGTGCGCGGGCCGGTGCCGCTGCTGATTGCGATCATGACCTTCGTCATGGTCGTCGTCGCGGCGGCGGGTCTGGCGCTGGCCAACAGCGCGCCGGTGATACAATCGGGCGTCGAGCACCGCTATTCGATCCAGATCGCCGACGGGGCGGCCAAGGCGCCCGCCGCCATCGCCGCGGCTCGCTAGGCGCCGGGCGTCGCTGGCGTCGAGCAGGTTCCGCCCGAAAACCTTCGCCGCACGCTGGAGCGCTGGCTCGGCCCGGCCGCGGTCGAAGCGGATCTTCCGCTTCCGGCCATCATTGACGTCGACCTGCCGCCCGGAGCCGACCCGGCCGCGGTCGGCCGTGCGGTCGAACGGGCAGTGCCGGGCGCGCGCTTTATCGCTCATCGCACCAGCCTTGCGCCTCTGCTGCAGGCGTTGCGGGACTGACCCTGCTGTCGTTCGGGCTGGTCTGCTGATCGCGCGGCAAGCGCAGCGGCGATCGTTTTGGCGGCACGGGGCGCGCTCGACAATCATCGTGGAACCATCGAGGTGATGCACGGCATTGGCGCGACCGACCAGCAGGTTGCGCGGCTGTTCGTCCGGCAAATCGCCATCGATGCCTTAATGGGCGGCTTGGCGGGTTCCGCAGCCGCCGGCCTGATCATCGCGTTGATTCTTGGCGGCGCAAGCGTCGCCACCATGCTCTCGGGAGCGCCGCCGCTCGGCTGGGACGACGCCTTGTTCCTTGGCCTTCTGCCGATTGCAGTCGCGCTCCTCGCGACACTCGTTGCCCGGGGCGCGTTGCTCAGGGCATTGCGCGAGCGCTTATGATTGCCCGTCTGCTGGCCTTTCTCGCCATACTATACGTGTTGGGCTTCGCGCTGTTCTCGGTGACACTCGGAAGACCGGCGTCCAGCCATTCGCCCGACGCGGATGCGATCGTGGTTATCACCGGCGGCAAGGGCCGGATCGAGCATGCCGCCGCGCTGCTTGCCGACGGCAAGGGCAAGCGGCTGTTGATCGCTGGCGCCGACCCGTCGGTGCGCAAGGTCGACCTGGTCAGGCGCCTCGGCGGCAAGAAGAAGCTGTTCGAATGCTGCGTCGACCTGGGCTCGGAATTGGTCGACACAAGATCCAATGCCGAGGAGGCGAAGCGATGGATCGAGCGGCGGGGATACAAGAGCGTCCGGCTGGTCACCAGCGACTGGCACATGCGGCGCGCCCGCTATGAATTCAATCGGCAACTAGGCCGCGGCGTGAAAGTCATCCCTGACGCGGTCCGAACGGAACCCAACTTCATGACCCTGTTCGGCGAGTATAACAAATATCTGCTGCGGCAACTCAGCGTCTGGCTCGACATCTGATGGACCTCGCTTCGCTCGCTGCTGTTCGTGCTGCTCTTCTATCCGGGCACGCTGTTCTATGTGTTGAGCGTCATTGCCGTGTCCCCGATCGGCGACAAACCCGTGCAGGCCGTGGTCCATGGCTGGTCCAGATACCATCACTGGCTGGTGCGCCACGTGCTCAGGATCCGCATCCAATGGGACGGTGCGATTCCGGACGGGCCCTACCTGATCGCCGTCAAGCATCAGTCGATGATGGAAGCGGTCGACACGCTCCATTTCGCGCGAGCTCCGGTGGTCGTGATGAAGCGCGAGCTGACGGTCATCCCGCTGTTCGGTTGGGTGACCCGGCGATACGGCGTGATTGGCGTCGACCGGAATGCGGGAGCGGCTGCGCTGCGAGTCATGATGGACGAGGCCAGGGCGGCGATCGCCGGCGGCCGGCCAGTCATCATCTTTCCCGAAGGGACACGCGTGCCGTTCGGCGCTTCGCCGCCGCTCCAATCGGGTTTCGCGGGCCTTTATCGCGCCCTCGGCTTGCCGGTCGTGCCGGTCGCGCATGATGTCGGCAAATTGTGGCACAAGGGCTTCGTCAAGCGCAGCGGGACGGTCCATTTCAAGGTGGGCGAGATCATCCCCGCCAGGCCTCAAGCGCGACGAAGTCGAATCTCGGGTCCACGCGGCGATCAACGCGCTCACCCCTTGATTTGCCGACCGCAGCTAAGAGAGCCTAACCCCTAAGCTGCGCCCCCAGCTTCTCGGCTGCGACGACGATCTTGCGCGAGACTTCAGCAATCTCGGCGTCGGTAAAGCTCTTGTCGCCCGGCTGCAGGGTCACTTCGACGGCAAGGCTCAGCCCCTGCTCGCTTTCATAGCGATCGAACAGCCGAGCGCCGCTGATCAGCGCCTTGTCGGCTCCACGGATCGCCCGGATCATTGCCTCGGCCGCCAGGCCGCCCGGGACGAGGAAAGCGAAGTCTCTAGTCACGGCCTGAAGCGACGGAGGCACGAAGGCAGGTCGAGCACGATCGCCGCTGCGCGGCGCCGGGATGGCGTCCAGGTAGATTTCCGCCGCGACGGTTCCGGCCGGCGCATCGAGCTCCCGGGCAACCCGCGGATGCAGTTCGCCGAAAGCGGCTAGGATGTTCTTACCCAGGCCAAGCGTCGCCGACCGCCCCGGATGCCAGGTTTCGCCGGCTCCCATGCCGAGCTGCAAATTGCCGACCGGAGCGCCTGCAGCTTCGAGCAAGGCCAGTGCCTCGGCCTTGGCGTCGAACGCATCGAACCCCTTTGCCTTGCCCGTCTGCCAGTTGCGCTGCCCGCTTTCGCCCGACAGCAGGATTCCGACCGTCGGTCGTTCCCCCTCCGCGAGATAACGGCGGCCGACTTCGAACAGGCGGATGCTGGCAGCGCCGCGATCGGCATTGCGGCGCGCGGCGGCGGCGAGACCCGGAATCAGCGAGGGGCGCATATACTTCATTTCCTCGCTGATCGGGTTGGCTAGGACATGAGGCGCACCGCCGAACAGGTTGGCCTCCGTTTCGCCGATGAAGCTCCACGTGACTGCTTCATCGAGCCCGCGCGCCGCGGCGCAGCGGCGGACGCGGCGCTCGACCATCTGCGAACGAGTGGCAGTCGGCCTGGCGACCCCCTCGTCGCGCGGCAGCGCGGCCGGTCGGATGGCGTCATAGCCGACGATGCGCGTGACTTCCTCGACCAGGTCGGCCGGACCGTCGATGTCGCGCCGCCAACTGGGGACGATCGCTTCTCTCCCCTCGATCCGAAACCCGAGGCTTTCTAGGATCTTCTGTTGCCGGTCCGTGGGTACGTCAATCCCGCCAAGCGCTGTGGTCGCGCGCGGGATCGAAGGCAACGCGCTTTTCTTCGACCGGCGGCTGTCCGGCGCGGGTGACGCGACTAGCTTCACCGCCGCATATATCCAGGATCAGGCCAGTCAGTACCGCCAGGCCGTCGTCCAGGAAAGCGGGGTCGACCCCGCGCTCGAAGCGGCTTCGCGCGTCACTGGTCAGCTGCAGCTTCTGGCCGGTGCGAGCGATATTGTCAGGCGTGAAATAGGCGATTTCGAGAAGCGTCTCGGTCGTGGTCTCGCTAACCCCCGAATGCTCGCCGCCCATGATTCCGCCGATGTCATGCACCTGGCCCTCGTCCGCAATCACCGTCATTGTGTCATCGAGTAGGTATTCCTTCTCATTTAGCGCCAGCACCTTCTCGCCGTCCCGGGCACGGCGGGCGCTGACAACGCCGCTGATTTCGCGAAGATCATAGGCATGGGCGGGCCGCCCGAGGTCGAGCATCACATAGTTGGTGATATCGACCAGCGCCGAGATCGGACGCTGGCCGGCGGCCTTGAGCCGGCGCTGCATCCATTCGGGCGATGCACCATTGGCCATGCCGCGCACGGTGCGCCCGAAGAAGGCGGGGCAGCCTTCAGGATCCTCGATGCGGATCCCGACTGGATTGTCGAAGCCGCCGTCGATAACGGGAACGTCCAGTGATTTGAGCGCCCCCAACCCTGCCGCGGCAAGGTCGCGGGCAATACCGCGCACGCCCATGCAGTCCTGGCGGTTGGGAGTGATCGCAACGTCGAACACGGCGTCGTCGAGCCCTGCGTAATCGGCGAAGCTTGCACCGACCGGCGCATCGGCCGGAAGCTCGATGATCCCTTCATGATCATCGCCCAGCTGCAGCTCCCGCGCCGAGCACATCATGCCATTGCTCTCGACCCCGCGGATCGCCGCCTTCTTCAGGACGAAATCACTGCCCGGAACGTAAGTACCCGGACCGCCGAACACGCCGACCAAACCTGCGCGAGCGTTGGGCGCCCCGCACACGACCTGCAGCGCCTCGCCATCACCCGCGTCGACCGTCAGCACCTGCAGCTTGTCGGCCTGCGGATGGCGCTCGGCAGTGACCACGCGGGCGATGCGGAATGGCTTCAACGCTTCGGCCGGATTGTCGACTCCTTCGACTTCCAGCCCGATCCGGGTCAGCGTGTCGGCGACCGTCGCCGCGCCGGCGTCGGTGTCGAGATGATCCTTCAGCCAAGAAAGGGAGAACTTCATGAAATTCTCCCTTTCTTGCCCCGGCGCGCCGGCCGGGGCCCAGCATCAAAAATCATGAACTTCATGCGCCCACTCCCCCGCTGAGCGTGGGCACGTCGAGGAAGCTGAAGCCGTAATGCTTCATCCAGCGCAAATCGCCGTCGAAGAAAGCGCGGAGATCATCCATCCCATATTTGAGCATCGCCAGCCGGTCGACGCCGGTGCCGAAGGCGAAACCCTGCCACTCGTCGGGGTCGAGCCCGCAGGCGGCGATAACCCGCGGATGGACCATGCCGCTGCCCAGAACTTCCATCCAGCCCTCGCTGCCGCCGACCACGCGGCGCCCCTTCTCAATCGACCAGCCGACATCGACCTCGGCCGAAGGCTCGGTGAACGGGAAGTAGCTGGGGCGCATGCGAAGCACGATGTCGTCGCGCTCGAAGAAGGCTTTCAGGAACGTTTCCAGCGTCCATTTGAGGTGCCCCATGGTGATCGCCTTATCGATCACCAGCCCCTCGATCTGATGGAACATCGGCGTATGGGTCGCGTCGCTGTCGCTGCGATAGACGCGGCCTGGAGCAATCACTCGAAAGGGCGGTCTGCCGTTCTGCATCGTCCGGATCTGCACGGGCGACGTGTGGGTCCTAAGGACCATCGGCCGCTCATGCTCACCCGCAACATAGAAAGTGTCGTGCATCGCCCGCGCGGGGTGCGTCTCCGGAATGTTGAGCGCGGTGAAATTGTGCCAGTCGTCCTCGATCTCCGGCCCTTCCGCGACCGAAAAGCCGAGGTCCGCGAAAATCTCCGCCAGTTCGTCCATCACCTGGCTGACCGGATGGACCGAACCCTTCGGCGTTTCGGGCGAAGGCAGCGACAGGTCGACCCGTTCGGTCGCCAGCCGCCGCTCGAGCTCGGCATTTTCCAGCGCAGCTTTCCTGGCCGCGATTGCCTCGGTCACCGCCTCGCGCAGCGCGTGGATCCTGGGCGCCTCGGCCATTCGTCTGTCGGCGTCCATTTTACCGAGCGACTTCAATAGCTCGGTGACTTCGCCCGACTTTCCCAAGGCGGCAACGCGCACCGCGTCAAGCGCGGTCAGGTCGGCGGCGGCGGCGATTTCCGTGCTGAAACGGGCCTGGAGCGGGTGGACCGACAATTAAGTTTCCTTGGGCTAAATCGTCGGCGGGCTTAAGCAGGATATGGGGGGCGAGCGCAAGGAGGTGCAGGATGAGCGATGGATGGCCGGCCTTCGACGTCGAGCGGGATTCGCCGACTTTCGCCCTGCTTCATCTCGCCAGCCAGATGCTGGGCAAGATCCGTGTCGCCCGTGCGCCCTGGGTCAACCATGGCTGGCATGTGACGCTGCTGCCGGTTGCCGAAGGATTGGCGATGCCGCCGGTCGCGGCGGATGGCGGGCGGTTTGAATTGATTATCGATCTCTGCTCCCACGCCATCGTCCTGCGCACCAGCAAAGGCATTCGCGACACGCTGCCACTGCAGCCCACGAGCATCGCCAGGCTTCACCACGACCTGATCGACATGCTTGGCCGCCATGGCCTGCCGTCCAGTTTCAACGGCCGGCCGAACGAGATCGCCGACGCCATTCCCTTCACCGAAGACGAGGCGTCGCGTCCCTATGTCCGAGAATCCGCCGAGCGACTGCGCGATGCGCTGGCGCGGATCGTGCCGATCATGGAGCGCTTCCGCGCCGGTTTCGCCGGCAAGGCCAGCCCGGTTCATTTCTTCTGGGGAAGCTTCGATTTGGCCGTAACTCGCTTTTCGGGCCGGCCGGCGCCGCCGCATCCCGGAGGGGTCCCCGGATTGCCCGACCGGATCACTCGAGAAGCCTATAGCCATGAAGTGTCGAGTGCGGGCTTTTGGCCAGGCGGAGTCGTTGCGGCCGAACCGATTTTCTACAGCTACGCCTATCCCGAGCCCGACGGCTTTCGCGGCTCGGTCGTCACGCCCGGCCTCGCCCGGTTCGACGAAGCGCTGGGTGAGTTCATTCTATCCTATGAGGACGTTCGATCCGCCGCTGATCCGGAGGCCGTGCTGACCGCCTTCTTCCAATCGACCTATGAAGCCGCAGCCAACCTTGCAGGATGGGACCGCCTGGCGCTCGATCGCGAACCGGTCGCTCCTTGATTCTATTTGTCATTGCGAGCGGAGCGAAGCAATCCAGTCCTTTTGTCGACGCTAGATCGCCACGTCGCTGCGCTCCTCGCGATGACAAGCTTATCTAGGCTGGCACGAAGGGGTAGGGCGAGATGGTCTTTTTGAGCCGATCGACTGCCAGCATTCGCCCCGCGGGCGCGGTGGCGCGATAGCCGCAGTCGAGCCGGGGGCAGATCGCGCAGGCGGGGCCGACCGGCGTTACGGGCGCATTAGCAAGATCATAGCCTTCGGCGCACGACAATTTGTGCGCATGGCGGATGTCGCACCCAAGGCCAATCGCCAGCAGCCCGCCTGACAGGTCGCTCTTTATCGGTCGGTCGATCGTTCGCGCGACCGTGAAATAGCGGTGCCCGTCGGGGGTCTCGATCAGCTGGGTGACGACCTGGCCGGCCGCCTGGAAGGCGGCGTGGAGGTTCCAGCGCGGACAGGTGCCGCCGAACCTCGAGAATGGGAATTGGTCGCCGGCATAGCGCTTGGAAATGTTCCCGGCGGGATCGACCCGAAGCATGAAGAACGGCACGCCGCGCGCGCCCCGGCGTCCAAGCGTGGTGAAGCGATGGGCGACCTGCTCCACGTTGGCGCCGAACTCGCCGCACAGCCGGTCGATCGAATAGCGCATTTCCTCGCAGGCTTTGAGGAAGCGGCCGTAGGGCATCATGATCGCGCCGGCGGCGTAATTGGCGAGGCTCATATGGAGCAGCTGGGAGACGCCCTCGTCGGGCGGGGCGGCCTCGGCGACCATTCGGTCGAGGACCTGTGCGAACTCGACCAGGGCGAGTTGATAGGCGAGCGCGAAAGTGCGGTTTTCGGCACGAAGCTGCGATGACAGGAGGAATTGCCGCCGGTCGACGTCGTAGAGCTGGCTGACGTTGCCGAGCTCGTCCTGCGGCACCACCCTGGCGCTGATTCCCCAGGCTTCCTTCAGCCGCCGTCGCATCGGTTCCGACATCGACAGCGGGTCGCTGAGCGCTCCTCCCAGGGTTTCGGCCGCTTGCTCCAGCTCAGGATAATGGTTGCGGTGCTGCTGGATATAGTCGCGCACCCAATTTTCGGGCGTAACCAGCGCTCTTGCATCGCCCGCGCTGGTCAGGCTGGGATTGCGGCCGGCTTCCTTCAGGGCGGTGTAGAGCCGCGCGATGGCGTCGGCAACCGACGGGGCATTGTCGGCCAGTTCGGCAAGCTCGTAGCGCGGGACGCCCAGATCGCTAAGCAACGCATCGGAAAAAATCTCGGCCAGCGCGTCGGGGCCGGTGCGGGCTCCTCCGCCCGCGGCGAACACCCGAACATCGACCTCATACAGCTCGGCAAGCTTCAACAGCAGCGCGGCCGTAACCGGTCGCTGGTTGCGCTCGAGATGGTTCAAATAGCTCGGGCTGATGGCCAGGCTCGCGGCCATGTCGGTTTGCGACAGCTGATGGTCGCGGCGCAACCTGCGCAGACGGTGGCCAAGAAAAAGCTTGCTGGACATTTCTCAACTTCTGTCAATTCCGCCCAAATATCACAAGTCAATTTATGACTACTTCTCCCTTTTTGCCGGTGCGTTTCAGCGGTCAGCGTGTTGAATAACGACTGCAAATACATCCGCTTCCGCTGGAGCAGTGCATGACAAGTTTTGACCAATATATCCCCGCTCCCTCCGGGCGGTTCGATGGAATCGAGCGGCCGTACAGGCCCGACGATGTGCTTCGCCTGCGTGGATCCGTTCCGGTCGAGCATAGCCTGGCCCGACGCGGCGCCTTGCGGCTGTGGGAGCTCCTGCATCGTGATGAACCCGTCCGGGCCTTGGGCGCGGTGACCGGCAACCAGGCGATGCAGATGGTCCGCGCCGGATTGCAAGCGATTTACCTCTCCGGCTGGCAGGCGGCGGCCGACGCCAACACCGCCGGTGCCATGTATCCCGACCAGTCGCTCTATCCGGCCAACACCGGGCCCGAACTGGCCCGGCGGATCAACCGCACGCTCAGCCGTGCCGATCAGATTGAGCATTTGGAAGGCGGAGCGAAGCGCGAGTGGTTCGCGCCGATCGTCGCCGATGCCGAGGCCGGGTTCGGCGGCCCGCTGAACTGCTTCGAAATCATGAAGGCCTATATCGAAGCGGGTGTCGCCGGGGTCCATTTCGAGGACCAGCTGGCCAGCGAGAAGAAGTGCGGCCACTTGGGCGGCAAGGTGCTGATCCCGACCCAGGCGGCAATCCGCAACCTCGACGCAGCGAGGCTGGCCGCGGACACTTGCGGCGTCCCAACCGTCCTCGTCGCCCGAACGGACGCCGAAAGCGCCAGGCTGATCACCAGCGACGTCGACGAGCGCGACCGTCGGTTCCTGACCGGCGAACGGACGCCGGAGGGCTTCTTCCGCCTGAAGGACGGCACCGGCCTCGACCATTGCATCGCTCGCGGCCTCGCCTTCGCTCCGCACGCCGACCTGCTGTGGTGGGAAACCAGCCACCCGGACCTCAATGACGCGCGCGTTTTCGCCGAAGCGGTGCATCGTGAATATCCGGGCAAGCTGCTCGCCTATAATTGCAGCCCAAGCTTCAACTGGAAGGCCAAGCTCGACGAGGCGACTATCGCAAAGTTCCAGCGCGAGCTCGGGGCGATGGGCTACAAATTCCAGTTCGTCACCCTGGCCGGCTTCCATAGCCTCAACCACGGCATGTTCGAGCTGGCCTCCGGCTACCGCGATCGCGGCATGGCGGCCTATTCGGAGCTGCAGCAGGCGGAGTTCGGATCCGAGGCGGCGGGCTACACCGCGACCCGCCACCAGCGCGAGGTGGGCACCGGCTATTTCGACGCGATCGCGACCGCCATCTCGGCCGGCCAGGCCTCGACCGTGGCGCTCAGCGAATCGACCGAAACCGCTCAGTTTGTTGCGGCCGAATGAGCAGGAGGAAGACATGGGACAGCGCTATTGGGTCATCGGCGGCGAATATCGCAACTGCCAATTCGACGAAGTCGTGCCCGGGACCGAGGAAATCTCCGGACCCTTTCCGGATCCCCAGCGGGCACGGACGGAGTGGACTCGCCTGACCTTCCGCGACCACCGCGCGGCCACCGCCCGCTATGTGATCACGCAAGAAGCCCACGTATGAGCTCGGTCCTCGACCGGCAGCGGGTCGCCGCGGCGCCATCGGGCGTTGCCGGCGCGGACCGGATATTGACGGCGGACGCGTTGGAGTTTCTCGCCGAACTGCACGAGCGATTCGATGGGCGGCGTCAGGCTCTGCTAGCAGCGCGTGCGGATCGGCAGAAGCGCTTCGACGCCGGCGATCTGCCGGATTTTCCCGAGGACACGCGGCACATTCGCGAAGGCGATTGGACGGTCGGTCCAATTCCCGCCGATCTTATGGACCGGCGAGTCGAAATCACCGGCCCGACCAACGCCAAGATGTTGATCAATGCGCTCAACTCGGGCGCCAAGACCTTCATGGCGGATTTCGAGGACGCGACCGCACCCACCTGGGACGAGCTCGTCCAAGGTCAAGTCAACCTCCGCTACCGCTGGCTCGGCCGGCTGACCTTCACCGATGCCGGCAGTGGCAAGCGTTATGCGATTGGTGATGATCCGGCGGTGCTGATGGTCCGCCCGCGTGGCTGGCACCTCGAGGAAAGGCACGTAACGATCGAGGACCAGCCGATATCGGGCAGCCTGTTCGATTTCGGCCTCTACCTGATTCACAATGCACAAGTCGCGCTCGATGCGGGTTCTGGCCCCTATTTCTACCTCCCAAAACTGGAAAGCCGTCACGAAGCTGCGCTGTGGAGCGACGTTTTCGCCTATTCGGAAGAACGGCTGAGCCTGGAGCGCGGGACGATCAAGGCGACGGTACTGATAGAGACGCTTCCGGCTGCGTTCGAGATGGACGAGATCCTCCACGCGCTCAAAGAGAACATCGTCGGCCTCAACTGCGGCCGCTGGGATTACATTTTTTCGTACATCAAGCGCCTCGGCCGCTCGCCCGACCGGCTGACCCCCGACCGCTCGGCGATGACCATGGATAAGGCCTTCCTCGCCGCTTACTCGCTGCGCCTGATCGCCACCTGCCACCGCCGCGGCGCCTTCGCCATGGGCGGAATGTCGGCGTTCATCCCGGTCAAGGGCGACGAGGCGGCCAATGCCCAAGCGCTCGACAAGGTCCGCGCCGACAAGCTGCGCGAAGTGACCAACGGCCACGACGGCACCTGGGTCGCCCATCCGGCGCTGGTTCCGGCAAGCGATGGAGGCCTTCGCGGCGATGACCGGCCCCAACCAACTGTCAAAAATCCCCGACCGCATCCCCGGCCGCGACGAGATGCTCGAGTTGCATAGCGGCCCTCGAACCGAGGCCGGCGCGCGCGAGAATATCCGCGTCGCCGTCCAGTATATCGCCGCCTGGCTGAGCGGCCGCGGCGCGGTGCCGCTCTACAATCTGATGGAAGACGCCGCGACCGCCGAAATCTGCCGCGCCCAGCTATGGCAATGGCTGAAGTTCGAAGCGCCCGTTCGATGACGGCCGCCGCTTCAGCCTCGACCTGTTCGAGGACTGGCTTGCCGATGAGCTGGCGGCGCTGGGCGACCTCCCCAACCTAAAACCCGCTGCGCGACTCCTTGCACGAGCTGGTCACCGCCGACGAATTCGAGGAATTCCTGACGCTGCCGGCTTACAAGCTATTGAACTGAGGCTTCTGACCCACATTGTTGGGGCGCAACGTCCGGATCGATGTTGATTTCGTAGCGAGTGGTTTCCCAATATTCTGCGCCCCAGCGAAGCTCTCGTGTCAGAACACGGCGCTTATCGAAAGAATATCTGATATTGTAGTCCTCTGCCCGTCGCCAGGGCCATCGATCTCTAATCCCCAATGTCCCTTGGCAGCGTATAGCACTGCGCCGCTCGGCATCGACATGCCTCCAATGGTTGGCCAAGGCTGGTCAACACGGCAGCCGTCGACCGTGATGTTGGCGTGGGTGACGATCCTGTAAGCGCGGGTGGGTTGTTCTAATTCGCTGGTCATTGGTCCCACGACAAACGCATTTGGCCAAGAGCTTGGCATCGCGCTGACGGTCAAGGTGACAACGATTTCAATGCTTTCCGTCACGCAAGGTGAGCGTTTTTTCACCTGTCTCCTCGAGATTCGCGACGTTGGGCCCAGATGAAACGCCGGGCGAATAAATCCCCATCGGCGGGGAATTAAGCATGGCTAACGCCATAATGGTCCACGTCATTGGTAGCTCCTGCGTCGCGAGAACCTCTTCATCGCAATTGGGTAGGGCCAACCGCTTAATGTCAGCTTTCCATCCGTTGCCGGCGCCGACAACGCAAAGAAAAAGGGCGCCGGAATTAACTCCCGACGCCCTCCCTTGTCTCGTAGCCTAAAGCCTTACGCCGCCTTGGGCAGCGCTGCCTTGGCCTGCGCGATGATCGCGCTGAACGCTTCGGCTTCGTGCATCGCGATGTCGGCCAGGACCTTCCGGTCGAGGTCGATGTTGGCGAGCTTCAGCGCATGGATGAACTGGCCATAGGTCAGTCCCTCGGCGCGGACGGCGGCGTTGATGCGCTGGATCCACAAAGCGCGGAAGCTCCGCTTCTTCACCTTGCGGTCGCGATAGGCGTATTGCCCGGCCTTCTCGACGGCCTGGCGGGCGATGCGGATGGTGTTCTTGCGACGGCCGTAATAGCCCTTCGCATTGTCGAGGATCCGCTTGTGCTTGGCGCGCGTGGTAACGCCGCGCTTGATGCGTGCCATTTCCCGCTACTCCTTAATTGAGGCCGTAGGGGGCCCAGAGCTTGACCCGCGGAGTATCCGCGCTGGACAAGACTTCGGTGCCGCGGTTCTGGCGGATATATTTGCTGTTGTGGCTGATCAGCCGGTGGCGCTTGCCGGCAACGCCGTGCTTGAGCTTCCCGGTAGCCGTGAGCTTGAAGCGTTTCTTGACGCCGCTCTTGGTCTTGAGCTTGGGCATTTTCGTCTCCTTGTAGCCCCGCGCAAGTTTCCCTGGAGGGCGACGTTATCGAACCGCCACGGCAGCCCTAACTGGCCGGGCCGTTCGTTTTTCCAACAATCTGGAAAGCCGGGCGCCTATAAGGGCAGCCGTCCGCGATGGCAAGGAGGAGTTGGATGGACCTTGAACTCCAGGAGCCCCAGGGCGGCCTCACGCCCCATCTCACCATCCGCGGCGGTCGTGCCGCCGAAGCGATCGCCTTCTACAGTAAGGCGTTCGGAGCCCAGGAGTTGATGCGCCACGCTTCTGACGACGGGCGGCTGATGCACGCCCATTTGAAGATCAACGGCTCCTCGCTGATGATGCATGATGATTTCCCGGAGCATGGCCACGCACCCGCCGGCGATCCGGCCTGCGTCATGCTCCATCTCCAGGTAAATGATGCCGACGCTTGGTGGAATGGCGCGGTCGAGGCCGGCGCCAAGGTTGTCATGCCGTTGGAGGATCAATTTTGGGGCGACCGCTACGGCCAACTCGAGGACCCGTTCGGTCACCGCTGGTCGATCGGCGCGCCAAACCCGGCGCCGCCGGAATGATCTCGAACCGCCGACCGGTTGCCCAGAGGAGCGAGTCATGGACGATGTAAAAATTCAGGCGTTCTTTGACGAGCCGACAAACACGATCAGCTACCTGGTGTGGAACCAGGCCACAATGCGCGGTGTGGCGATCGACCCGGTCCTCGACTTTGACACCGCGAGCGGGGTTGTTGACGATGACTTGGTCAACGAGATGCTGGAGGCGGCCGGGAGGCAAGGGATCGCTATTGAGTGGGTGCTCGAAACCCATGTCCACGCCGACCATTTGTCGGGCGCGCCACTGATCAAGAAGCGGACCGGCGCGAGGTCGCGATCGGCGAACATGTCCGCGATGTTCAAACCATCTTCCGCCCCATCTTCGGCGCCGACGACGTGAAAGCCGATGGCGGTGATTTCGACCGGCTATTGAAGGATGGCGATCGGATCGAGGTGGGCGGGCTTGAGATAGAGGTGATCTACACGCCCGGCCACACGCCCGCCTGCGTCAGCTACAGGATAGGGGACGCGGTATTTGTCGGCGACACGCTCTTCATGCCCGACTACGGCACCGCACGAGCCGACTTCCCCGGCGGCGACGCGCGCCAGCTGTATCGCTCGATCCGCAAGCTGCTATCGCTGCCGCCGGAGACGCGCCTCTACATGTGCCATGATTATAAGGCACCCGGACGCGACCAATATGCATGGGAGACGACCGTGCGCGAGCAGCGGTCGGCCAACAAGCACATCCATGAAGGGGTCGGCGAGGAGGAGTTCGTCGCAATGCGGCAAGAGCGGGACAAATGCCTCTCAACGCCACGGCTGCTGATCCCTTCGATCCAGGTCAACATGCGCGCCGGCCGGTTCCCGCCGGCCGAATCCAGCGGTGTGCGCTATCTGCGGATTCCGGTGAAGCTTCGGGAAGGCCTAGCGGCCGCCGACATTGGCTAGCGATTGCGGCGAGCGTGCCGCACTCTGTTGCAGTACGGCCACGGCAGGCCTGCATCGGTCGGCCATTCCCTCTAGAATACTGACATGGGGCAACAAAAAGGTGTAAGTCTGTTTCAAGCGCCGCGGCCATTGCGAAGTGGGGGTAGATGCGGATCGATTGCGCCAGGGAAGCGCCCGAAGCGGTTACGGCCGACGTTGCCATTATCGGGTCGGGAGCCGCCGGCCAGGCTGCGGCGCGCCGCCTGCTTGCGCGCGGATGCAGCGTTGTCCTGATCGAAAGCGGCGGCTTCGATCATGACGAGGCGGCGGCCGACCTCAACCGCGGCGACATAGTCGGCCAGGAGTACCACCCTCTCGAACAAAGTCGCCTGCGGTTTTTCGGCGGCACCACCGCGATCTGGGGCGGCCGCTGCGCCGAACCTGACGCAATCGACTTTGAAAGGCGGGATTGGGTGCCGCACAGCGGCTGGCCATTCGGCCCGGCCGAAATCCATGCTTATATGGGCGAAGCGAGGGCGCTGCTCGGCGTCGGTGAAGTTGATACCGCGCGACTGCCGCGCCCGGCGTTGCTCCAGCGGCTGTCGAGCGAGGAACTCGACGTTGGCTGGTGGAGCTTTGATCGGGTTTTCGATCGCTTCACGATCGATCGCGCTCGGGACTTGCAGTCCGACCCGCGTTGCACCCTGCTTATCCATGCGACGGTGAGGGAAGTGATGCTGGCCGGCGATGCCTGTTCGGTCGAGCGGTTGGAAGTGCGCACCGCTTCCGGCAGGGCGATCGACATTCGTGCGAGGCATTATGTCCTGGCCGCTGGGGGAATCGAGAACCCGCGCATCCTGCTCGCCTCCAATTCGGTTGCGGCAAATGGGATTGGAAACGCCTACGACCTCGTCGGCCGGTATTTCATGGAGCATCCTCATGGAAGGGGTGGGCGCATCGTCGGCCGCGCCGACTGGCGGTGGCTGTCGGCATTCGCCAAGCGGCGGGTCAACGGGATCGAAGTTGCCCCGGCGCTGACTCCGTCCGAGGCATTGCAGCGGCGCGAAGGCCTGCTCAACAGCTCGCTGACCATTGCCGTCCGCCAACCGGAGGCCGGAAGCCATCCGCTCGCCAAGCGGGCCTATCTCCATGTCAAGCATCGCACCGCACCGAACCGTCGCGGCCGCTCGCTGTGGAAGGCCACCAAGCAGCTGGTACGAGGCTACACCGGCCTTACCGGTCCGTTCCATCCCTGGCTGATGAAACGAATGAACGACCTCGACCTGGCATTGGTGGTACGCGCCGAACAGGCGCCCAATCCTGACAGCAGGGTCAAGCTCAATGGCCAGCGGGATGCGACGGGGATGCCCCGCGTCGCGCTTGACTGGCGGCTGTCGGCAATCGACGTTGACAGCGTTGCCGGCTTGGTTTCGGCGCTGAATTGGGAGGCACTGAGACTGGGGCTGGGCTCAGTCGAGCCCGCGGGATGGCTAGCGGACCCCGAAAAACTGTGGGTCAGCGACGAACTGATCAGCGCCCACCCGATCGGCGGCTTTCACCATATGGGAACGACCCGAATGGCAAACGACCCGCGCCGCGGCGTTACGGACGGTTGGGGCCGGGTCCATGGATTGCCCAATTTGCATGTCGCCGGCAGCTCGCTGTTCCCGACTGGCGGCTGGGCCAATCCCACGCTGACCATTCTCGCCCTGGCGCTGCGCACGGCCGACCGGATCGCCGACGAACTTCGGGTGACGGTGAGGGCAGGCATCAGCCAAATGGATGCCGACGGCACCATCGGCTAAGACCACCGCGTCAGGGCCGTCGCGCCTCATGGTTGGCGATCACCGCCCGGGCGACTGCCTGCATCAGATCCTGGGACGCACCGTCGGTCTTGTTGGGGACGGTCATGATCGACATCGCATAAGCGGCGCCATCGGGGGCGGTGAGGATGCCGATGTCGTTGATGCCGCCGACCCGGCCCTGGAAATTCTGGCCTGTGCCGGTCTTGTGGCTCCATCTCCAGCCGGGCTTCAGCGCCGCCCGCACGCGAAGCGCACCGGTCTTTGTCGAGCCCATGGTGGCAAGCAGCCGTTGCGTTGACGCAGGCGACAGCAATTCGCCCTTCTTTAACCGAGCCAACGCCAGGGCCACCGAATGGGGCGCGGCGCCGTCATAGGGGTCGGCGATATAGCGTTCGAAGGAGGTCCGGCGGACCGACACCGGCAACGCCCCGCGCGCCTTGTAGAAAGCATCCCCGATCGAATAGCTCTGGCTCCAGATCAGCCCCGCGATTTTCGATTGCAGAGCTCGCTCGCCTTCATAGAAGCGGATCGCGCCGAGCCCCTTGGCTACTATCATGTCGCGCACCGCCTGGGGACCGCCGATCGAGCGCATCAGCTTGTCGTTCGCGGTGTTGTCGCTCTCCGTGATCGCCGTGTGCATCAGGGAACCAAGAGTGGTCGTATGACCGCCGTTGCCAAGGACCTTCGCCCGGATCGGCTGATGGAACAGGGTGAGGTCATCGCGCCCGACCGTGACTCGGTCATTGAGGCCGACCCGACCTTTATCGACCGCATCCATGGCCGCGATCGCCACCCATAGCTTGGAGCAACTTTGCTGCGGAAACAGGGTGTTGGCGTTATAATCGGCCTGCCAGCCCTCCCTCATCGAAACCACGGAAATACCGGCTCTGCCGTTGAAGGCGCGGCCAAGGCTCGTGATTCGGTCGCGGAGCGGCGCGGGCGCGATTCGGGGCGGAAGCGCCCGCGGAGGCGGTGGCGTTAATGTGGGCTGCGCCTTGACCGCCCCGGGAGGAAGTGGGGCAAGCGGATCGCTGGCGGCCGGCTGACCCTGGGCAAGTCCCGCCAGGATAACCAGCCCCGCACCCACCATCAACCGGCACGAACGCGACGTCATGACTTCAATCCCCCTTGAACTTCGACAATGGCGTCAGGGCTTTAGTTCAACCGGGCTGAACGAAAGCTTGCATCCCAGACTCGCAAATCATGGCGGCGTTGCCAAGCCCGTTAGCGGACCGGTGCAGGCGGAATTGGCAGCGAGGGATTGCCTAGAAGGGCGGCCGATTCGATTTCGTCGAGCGCACGGTGCGCGGCAATGTAGCGGCGAGCGCGCACAATCCACTTGTCGGCATTGGCCGCACCAGGCAGTCGCATCGTCTCGGCCAGCGCGGCGTCGACTTCGCCGGCCTTGAGCCTCGTCAGGGCACGGTCGACACGTGCCTGGGGCTGTGGGGACGGGGTATCGGCGCGATGGATCGAAACGATCGTTCCCAATTCGCGGCGGAACGCATCCCACCAGCCTTCTTCAGGTCCCCCGCCACGCAATGCCGGCTCAAGCGCTTCATATTCCGCGACCAGGCTGTCCAGCCGGACCGGATCGCGAGACGCAGTGACAATCGTCGCGACGGCCGCCTGATGGGTCGCGCCGAAGCGCTGCACCAGAAGGGGTTCGAGATAACCCAGCGCCACCCCGCGATCGATCGCCCGGCGCGCGGCGAAGGCGACCAGCATGGCATCCGCCCGTCCGGCCGAACCGGCGGCAGCCTGGGCCTGGCTTTCAATGGCACCAAGACGGGATTCAAGGTTCGCAATGCGCGCGGCGTCCGCCGCCGCTAACGGCTCGCTGGCCGCCGTTTGGACCGATGGTTGTGGCAATGGGGCTTGGCGAACCACCTCGAACGGTTGTCGCGGCGCGACCCCGAAAAAGCGTGCGCCCGCATCCCAGCGCGACAGGCCCCAGGTCGCCAGAGCTGCGCCGGCGGCAAGCAGCAGCAACCCCCAGGCAAAGCGCGCGGTCCAGGGTGATGATTGGCGGAGATGTGTTGCGGTCATGCTGGGGGCGATGTGTGACACAGCGTGGCGGCGAGGGCCAGCAGGCTTGGATCGGTCGGGGCGTCGGCGACTTCGATCCGTTCCCAGCCCTCGCCGCAGGCGTCGGCGGCCGCTGCACTGATAGCGGCAATTGCCGTGCGATGACGTGTAGCGGCGAGCTCGGCCAGGCGGCTCGCTGAACGTGGGCTGTGCACTGCCACGACTAGCTCCGCCAACAATGGAAGGCCGGGCTTCTCAATCGTTGCCGATCGGTAGACGATCCGGACATCCAGCCCCTCTCGATCATGAACAAGCCGTCGATGCTCGCCAGTCAGGTGCAGCAGTCGCGGCGATGCCGGTAGCGTGGCCAGCAGATCGGTGACGCCGCTGCTTCCGACCGTGTCGACCCGGAATCCAGACTGGCGGGCGGCGGCCGCCGTTGCTGTTCCAACAGCATGGACCGGCAGCGACTTGAGCTTATCGAGATCGCCCCCGCCATGTCTGACCGCATTTGCGCTGGTCAACAGCAGGGCGTCGTAGCCGGCCGGATCGGGCACGGACCATTGGACCGGCTCCACGCGGAACAATGGGCAGGCGGCGACTTCCAGCCCCATCGCCCTGGCTCGTTCGGCACTCGCCGATATCCCCGGTTCGGGGCGGATGAGGAGCAACTTCCTCATGCTTGTTCGAAGAGGCGGCGGACTTTTGGGGAAGCCCGGCCCAGCATCGCCTGCGCCAACTGCGCGGGCGTCTTCAAATCGCCGACCGCGAAGCGGCTGGTCTCGGCAATCCGTTCCTCACCGTCATCGCTCGAAATTTCGCAGGAGAAGGCGATTTGTTCGCCCTCGATCCGGGCATAGGCGGCAACTGGCGAGTGGCACGTGCCGCCCAATGCGCGGCAAAAGGCGCGCTCGGCCAGTACGTCATGATGGGTGGCATCATGGTCGATCGCCTCCAGCAAGGCGGCAGTCGAAGCGTCAGCGGCCCGGCATTCAATTCCGATCGCCCCCTGAGCGGGCGCAGGCAGCCAGTCCGACGTTTCGATCGGCACGCCGACGTTGTGGCGGCCCAGCCGGTCAAGGCCGGCCGCGGCCAGCAGCGTTGCGTCGACCTCGCCGCGTTCCAGCTTGGCGAGGCGGGTATCGACGTTGCCACGGATCGAAACGGTGCGAATGTCGGGCCGAAGCCGTTTGAGTTGCGCGCTGCGGCGCGGCGAGCTGGTGCCGACCACGGCGCCCGCGGGCAAGGAGTCAATGGAATCGGCGCCGATCAGTCGGTCACGGACATCGGCACGCTCAAGCAATGCAGCCAGGCGCAAGCTTTCGGGCCGGTCGCTCTCGACATCCTTCATCGAATGGACGGAGCAGTCGCTTTTCCCGGCCAGCAACGCCAGATCGAGCTCTTTGGTCCACAGCGCCTTGCCGCCCACTTCGGCCAGCGGCCGGTCCTGGATCCGATCGCCGCTGGTCTGGACCGGCAGGATCACTACGCTGCCCGATTTCCAGCCGTGGGCATCCTCCAGCGCGGCCGCGACCATGCGCGCTTGCGCAAGGGCAAGCGGTGAGCCGCGAGTGCCGATGGTGAAGGGTCGCTGGGGCATCGGCGCCCGCGCTAGCGCAAAGACGGGCTTTCAGGCAAAGGCTTGCGCGAAATGGCCCTGATCCTTGCCCTTGAATCGTCCTGCGATGACAGTGCCGTTGCGCTGGTCGGCAGCGACCGGCAGATATTGGCCCAGGCCGTCGTCGGGCAAAATGATGCGCACCGACCGTTCGGCGGGGTCGTTCCTGAAATCGCCGCACGAGCCCATGTCGAGATCCTTCCCGGCCTGATACGGCAAGTGCTGCACGAGGCCGACATTGCCATCGGCGAGGTCGATGCGATCGCTGCGACCGCCGGGCCGGGGCTGATCGGCGGGGTGATGGTCGGGTTGATGGTCGGCAAGGGGCTGGCATTGTCGGCAGGCAAGCCGTTGATCGCGGTCAATCACCTTGAAGGCCATGCCTTGAGCCCGCGGCTTGTCGATAAAGGGTTGGAATTCCCCTATCTGCTGCTGCTCGCCAGCGGCGGGCATTGCCAGCTGCTCGAAGTGCGTGGCGTGGGCGACTATCGCCGCCTCGCTACGACCATCGACGACGCTGCGGGCGAGGCATTCGACAAGGCCGCCAAGCTGCTCGGCCTGGCTTATCCCGGCGGCCCCGCCATTGAGGCCCTGGCAAAGGATGGCGATCCGCAGGCGGTGGCGCTGCCGCGGCCGCTCGTCGGGACGAAAGAACCTCATTTCAGCTTCGCCGGGTTGAAGGCGGCGGTGCAGCGCGCGGTAGCCAGTAACGAGCACCAGCCGGAGGACGTCGCTGCCAGCTTCCAGCAGGCGGTAGTCGATTGCTTCGTCGACCGTACAAAGCGCGCTCTCGAGGCCACGGAAGCGCCCAGCCTGGTAGTGGCAGGCGGAGTAGCGGCCAATGGCGCAGTCCGTTCCGCGCTCAGGCGGTTGGCGGAGGACAATGGCCGCCGTTTCTCGGTCCCTCCGGGTTGGCTCTGCACCGATAATGCGGCGATGATCGGCTGGGCCGGGACGGAGCGGTTCGCCGCCGGCCTGGTCGACGGGCTCGACACTCCGGCGCGGGCGCGTTGGCCGCTCGATCCCGAAGCGGAAAAGGTGAGGGGCGCGGGGGTGAAGGCATGAGCATTGAAAAGCTGGCAGTGGTCGGAGGAGGCGCGTGGGGGACCGCGCTGGCACAAGTCGCGGCGACCGGCGGGCGCGAGACATTGCTTTGGGCGTTCGAGGATGACGTCGTGGCGGCGATCAACAAGATCCACGAAAACCCGGTTTATCTCAAAGGGCAGAAACTCGACCACGCGATTCGTGCAACCAGCAGTTTCTCCGACTTGGCGGAAGCGGACGCCTGGATCGTCGTCACGCCCGCACAGCACATGCGGGCAGTCCTGGGTCGCTCACCCTGCCCAAAAATGCCGCTTGTGCTTTGTTCCAAGGGGATCGAGGAAAGTTCGGGCAAGCTGCTTCACGACGTAGCTCGTGAGGTCTGCCCGACGTCTCCGGTGGCAGCGCTGTCTGGCCCGACATTCGCCCATGAGGTGGCGGCTGGTCTTCCAACCGCGGTTACGCTCGCCTGCGAGGACAGGGAATTGGGCGAGGCACTTCGCGCGCGGATCAACCTGCCGGCCTTTCGCACTTACTGCACCGACGACGTCGCCGGGGCCGAGGTCGGCGGAGCGGTCAAGAATGTGCTGGCGATCGCGTGCGGCGTGGCGGAAGGCCGCGGGCTGGGCCAGAATGCGCGCGCGGCGCTGATCGCGCGCGGCTTTGCCGAGATGGTTCGCTTTGGCCTCGCGATGGGCGGGCGCAAAGAGACGCTTGCGGGCCTGTCGGGCCTTGGCGATCTGGTGCTCACCTGCTCATCGACCAGCAGCCGCAATTTCTCGCTGGGCAAGGCGATCGGCGAGGGCAGGAGCGCGGCCGAGTTGATGAAAGACCGGCGGACGGTCGCCGAAGGGGCGCACACGGCACCGGTGCTTCACCGAATTGCCGTCGAGCGAGAGATCGACATGCCGCTGGTTGCCGCGGTGGCTGAATTGCTCAGCGGCGAGGTTGGCGTCAGTGAACTGCTCGAAAATATGCTCGGCCGCCCCCCGGGCAACGAGGAAGATTGATCGCCGGGCTAGAAGTCGATTGCGATGCCCTTCCTCTCCCAGTCTCCATAGCGAGTCGGGTCAGCCTTGCTCTCTTCGCCTGCCGGCTTGCCTGGTTTGACGGCCCCGGGCTTCGGCACCGGCGGTGATTCGCTTAGATAGGAGGGCGGCTTCACATGTTTTGGCCGTTTCATGGCTGGCCAATGATGCCTAAAGGGCGCGATGCCAAGCCCAGCCAATAGATCCAATGAGGGCCTTCCGGCGCGCCGGGCGGCGCTCCGCATCCTCGACGCCGTGCTGCGCCGGGGCCAGACAATGGATAATGCAGCGCAAGCGTCTCGAAGCCTTCCCCCGGCGGACGCCGCCTTGGCCAGCGCCATCGCCGGAGAGGCGCTGCGCCGCCTGCCCGAACTCGACTGCTGATCGACGGCGCGACCAAACAGCGCCTGCCCGACGATAGCAAGGCGCGGGCTGTCCTTCGGCTGGCACTGGCACAAAAAATCGGTCTTGGAACGCCCGATCACGCGCTGGTCGCGACCGCCTTGCCGCTGGTCGACGGCGGGCCGAGGCGCCTGGTCCATGGAGTGCTGGGAACCTTGCTCCGTCAAGGGCTACCTCCCCTGGATGCGCCCCGCCTGCCTGAAGAGGTCGAGGATCGCTGGCGCGCGGCCTGGGGAGATGATGTGGTCATGGCCGCGCGCCGCGCCATCGCCCATCGCCCGCCACTCGATCTCAGCTTTGCCAGCGATCAGCTCTGCGCCGAGTTTCCGGAAGGCAGCTCCCTTGCACCACGCCATCGCCGGCTCGACCAGGGCGGCGCCATAACGGGCCTGTCGGGGTTCGAGCGAGGGCGGTTGGTGGGTCCAGGATCTCGCCGCGTCGATTCCGGCGCGGCTGGTACCGGGTGGGGCAAGGCGCGTTTTGGATGCCTGCGCTGCCCCGGGCGGCAAGACCATGCAGCTGGCCGCCGCAGGCCATGAGGTGACCGCCCTGGACCGCTCCGAAAGTCGTCTGGCCCGACTTTCCGACAATCTTTCACGTACCGCGCTCAAGGCAGAAACCGTGGTAGCGGACGCCCTCGAATGGGAAACCGGGGAACTCTTCGACGCAGTGCTTCTCGACGCTCCATGCTCGGCCACTGGAACTTTTCGCCGCCATCCAGAAGTCCTCTACCGTGCCAGGCCGGCCATCATCGAGCAGGGCGCCGAATTCCAGAGCCGGCTTCTCAGCCGGGCCGCCAACTGGGTTCGGCCGGGCGGAAGCCTCGTTTATGCCGTCTGCAGCCTGGAGCCGAAGGAGGGCGAGGAACGAATCGCAGCCTTTCTCGCCGAACGGTCCGATTTTCGATTGGAACCTGCTCCGTCGTTGGTCCGCGGCGTCAGCCCACATGAGCGCGGCTGGCTCCGCGTCCTGCCCGGCATGCTCGACGCCGAAGGGGGGCTCGACGGCTTCTTCACCGCGCACCTTGTCCGACGCGGCTAATCCCGTCTAATCGACCCCATGGCCCGCACCCTCATCTCCCCCTCGATCCTGTCCGCCGATTTTGCCAAGCTCGGCGAGGAAGTGAGTGCGATCGACACGGCCGGCGCCGACTGGATCCATATCGACGTGATGGATGGGCATTTCGTGCCCAACCTGACCATTGGGCCGGGGGTGGTGAAGGCCATTCGGCCGCACAGCGCCAAGCCGTTCGATGTCCATTTGATGATTTCTCCAGTCGATCATTTCCTCGACGCCTTTGCCGATGCTGGGGCGGACATTATTACCGTCCATCCTGAGGCCGGGCCGCATCTCCACCGAAGCATCCAGCGGATCAAGGCGCTAGGCAAGAAGGCCGGCGTGTCGCTCAATCCCGCGACCCCGGCCAAGATTCTCGATTATGTCCTGGAGGAAGTCGACCTCGTCCTGGTGATGAGCGTCAATCCCGGCTTCGGTGGTCAGAAGTTCATCGCCAGCCAGCTGCGCAAGATCGAATTCGATCGCCAACCAGGTCGCCAAGAAGGACCTGGTCGTCGATATCGAGGTCGATGGCGGGATCGACCCCGCCACCGCGCCGCAGGCGATCGACGCCGGCGCGACCGTGCTGGTCGCCGGGACCGCCGCCTTCCGTGGCGGCCCGGACAATTATGCCGCCAATATCACCGCGCTTCGGGGAGGGGCATGAACGACGACGTCGTCGGCCGGCTCGCCAAAGGCTCGCTCTTTTCCCGCCTGTTTGGTTCGGGCCGACAGCCGCTGCGGCTGGTCGCAGTGCCGCGCGATCATGTCCTCGGAGACCGCGCAAGGGGTGACGCGCTGATCGGCGGACGCCTGCCGCTCGGCAGCGGAGAAGTCGCATTGACCGACGTGGACTTTGCTTCGGTCGGCACGCAGGGCCCGCTCGCACGCGAGCTTCAGTCCTTCGCCTGGCTGCGCGATCTTGCTGCCTCCGCCAGCCGCGACAAGGGCGCGCGGATGGCCGAAGCGATCGCCGGCCGCTGGCTGATTGCCCATGGCACGCGGATCGACGGGGCATGGGCACCTGAACTTTGGGGCGAGCGAATTCTCTTCTGGGCTGCCTATGCTCCTTACATTCTGTCCAGCCGCGACGCCGGCTATCGCTCGGCCTTGCTCAACACGCTAGCGCGAGGCGCGAAGCATCTTGATGCCAATGCCGACAAGGCTGCTCCGGGCCTGCCGCGTATCACCGCCTGGGCTGGAGCGCTGGTTGCCTCGCTAACCCTGCAAGGTGCGCACAAGCGCCTGTCGCATTCGGAATCCGGGTTGATGCGCGCGCTCGCCGCGGCTCAGTTCGAGGACGGCGGGCTGATGAGCCGGAACCCGCAGGAACAGATGTTGCTGGTCGATCGGCTGGGGTTGGTCCGTGCCGCCTATTTCGCGGCCAAGCAGAGCCTGCCCGATGCGCTGGAGAATGCGGCGGCGGCGGCGCTGGCGGCGCTTCATGGCGTCACCATGGGCGACAATGCGCTGTCGAGCTGGCAGGGAGGAAACCCGGGCGATCCGGCGCGGCTGACCGCGCTGGTCGACGGCTGTGGGCTCCGCGCCCGCCCCCTCCGCCACGCCCGCGGCTGGGGCTATCAGCGGCTTTCCGCTCTGGGGACCATCATCGTCATCGATGCGGCGCCCCCGCCTTCACCGCGAATGGCGGCGACCGGATGCGCCTCGACCCTGGCAATGGAGATGAGCGACGGAGCTCAGCGTCTCGTGGTCAATTGCGGCGGTCCGGGGCCGGTGCCGACGGAATTGTCTGACGAGCTGGTCGAGGCGCTTCGGACCACGGCTGCCCATTCGACGCTGGTACTCGACGATACCAATTCGACTGCAATCCTCCCCGACGCCAGTCTTGGAAGGGGTGTGGTCGACGTTGCCATCGGGCAAAGCGAGGACAATGACTGCTCGCGGATTGAGGCCAGCCATGACGGCTATGTGAAGAGCTTCGGATTGGTCCATCAGCGCCGCCTCAGCCTTGGCAATGATGGCAAGGAGGTTCGCGGCGAGGACCGGCTGATGGTCAAGGGCCGGCGACGGATCCGCGAGGCCGCGCCCTACGCCATCCGCTTCCATCTCGCGCCGGGTGTCGAAGCGACGGTAACTGCCGACGGCATGGGTGCGATCCTCCGTTCCCAAGGCGCACCGCCGTGGAATTTCCGCTGCCGCAACGCGATGCTTCAGGTGGAGGACAGCCTGTTTATCGATGGGCAAGGCCAACCCGTATCCTCACTCCAGCTCGTTGTCGTCGGCGAGGTATCGGCGGTTGGCGGGGAAATCGCCTGGCAGTTCCGCCGTTCAAGCTAACTTATTTCGATCGAGGACCAGGACATGACCGCTATTGTGCCCATCCGCAGGGCCTTGATTTCCCTATCCGACAAAAGCGGCCTCGAGGAGTTGGCGGCTGGTCTGGCGAAAAATGGGGTCGAATTGGTCTCCACTGGCGGTACGGCGGCGCGTCTGCGCGAAAGCGGTTTCGAAGTTCGTGACATTAGCGAACTCTCCGGCTTTCCCGAGATGATGGATGGACGGGTCAAGACCCTTCATCCAAGCGTCCATGGCGGTCTTCTCGCCGTTCGTGACAATCCCGAGCATGTTGCTGCGATGGAAGCGCACGGCATCGGCGCGATCGACCTGGTGGTGGTCAATCTCTACCCGTTCGAGGCCACGGTGGCGAAGGGAAGCCCGCGCGACGAGATTGTCGAGAATATCGATATCGGCGGGCCGTCGATGGTCCGCTCGGCGGCCAAGAACCATGCGCACGTCGCCATCGTCACGGATCCGGCCGACTATGCGACCTTGCTCGACCAGCTCGAGCACCAAGGGGGTACCGACCTGGAATTCCGCCGAAGGCTTGCCGCCAAAGCCTATGCACTGACAGGGGCCTATGACGCGATGATCGCCAGCTGGTTCGCCTTTTCCGACCAGGGCGAGGCTTATCCCGACGTCCGCTTCATCGTCGGTCGAAAATCGCAGGACCTGCGCTACGGCGAAAACCCCCATCAGAAGGCAGCGCTTTACCTGCCATCGGGTCCGTCGACGGCGGGTGTCGCCCAGGCCAAACAGGTGCAAGGCAAGGAACTGAGCTACAACAATCTCAACGATGCGAACGCCGCGCTGGAGCTTGCCGCCGAGTTTCGTGGCGGCCCGCCGACGGTGGTGATCGTCAAGCACGCCAACCCCTGCGGCGTGGCCAGCGCCGACAATTTGCTCGACGCCTGGAACCAGGCGCTGTCCTGCGACAGCGTCTCGGCGTTCGGCGGGATCGTCGCGGTCAACCGCCCGCTCGATGGCGCAACGGCGGAATCGATATGCGGGATTTTCACCGAAGTGGTGGTGGCTCCCGACGCGGATGAGGCAGCGGTCGCCGCGTTCGCCCGCAAGAAGAATCTCCGCCTGCTGCTTACGGGGGACCTACCGGACCCGGCACGAGGCGGGCAAACGGTTGCGGTTATCGCCGGGGGGCTTCTCTTCCAGGACCGCGACAACGGAATGCTTACCAACGACATGCTGAACGTCGTGACCAAGCGCAGCCCGAGCGAGCAGGAGTTGAAGGACTGCCTGTTCGCCTGGACGGTGGCCAAGCACGTCAAATCCAACGCCATCGTTTACGCGAAGGATGGCGCAACCGCCGGCATCGGAGCGGGGCAGATGAATCGTAGAGATTCGGCCCGGATTGCAGCCCTCAAGTCGCGCGAGGCGGCCGAGACCAATGGCTGGGCAAAGCCGAGGACGGTCGGCTCGGCGGTCGCCTCGGACGCCTTCTTCCCTTTCGCCGATGGCTTGCTTGCAGCGGTCGAAGCCGGAGCGACCGCCGTTATCCAGCCGGGGGGTTCGATCCGCGACGACGAAGTGATCGCCGCCGCCAACGAGGCCGGTCTGGCGATGCTGTTCACCGGAATGCGCCACTTTCGCCATTAGGAATCAGCGCGGCGCATCGCCGCCCGCTGAAGGGTCGGGTAGCGAAAGCTCCTCAATCTCCTCCTTGCGCATCTTGAACAGCTCGCGGTCCTCATGACCGAATCCCTTAAACCACAGGATTGCGCCAAAGGCGGCGAGGATCGCGGGAATTCCGAAGATCAGCTCGGCCCATTCGGGCAGCCGGATGATGAGCTGGCCAATGACCATTGCCGCGACCGCGGCCCACACCAGCGGCCAGCGCCACCCTGAAACGGGGTGGCCGAGGATATGGGCGAGCAGCCGGGCCTTGAGCACCGCCGCGACGCCCAGCGACAGCATCAAGGCGATCGCCGGCCCGGTGGCCTGCCACATGATCGGCCATCCCCACCGCCGCATCAGCAGGATCAGCCCGGCGGCCAGGGCCGCCTCGATCACGATCATCCCCAGGCTGATCATCATGTTGCGGTGGCGGGCGGTGTAGATCAGCGCCGCCTCGCTGACCGCCGCGGTCGCCGCGACCACTTCGGCGGCGAGCAGGAAGCCCAGCGCTGCAGTGCCGGCCACGAACCCCGCCCCGACCAGGCCCATCACTGCTTCCCCGGGAATGCCGAGCGCGAATGCGACGCCTCCTTGCGCAGCAATCACCCAGAATCCGACCTGGCGGACTTGCTTGGCAACAGATGCTTTGTCACCGTCTGCCAGGTTGCGGCTGATGACCGGGCCCAGGATGGGGTCAAAGCTGGTCTTGAGCTTCGACGGCAGCGAAGCGACCTGCTGCGCGACATAATAGATGCCGACGATGGCTGGTGAGAAGAACAGGCCGAGCACCGCGATATCGACGCGGCGCGATCCCCATTCGACCGCGTCGGCCGCCGCCACCGGCAGGTTTAGCCGCGCCATGCGCCACAGCGCCACCGGCTCCGGATGCCAGTCGCGCGGCAGGCCGTAGGTGCGCAGGAATGGGATCATCGAGGCGATCACCGCGCCGACCATCGACAGCACATAGGCGATGATCAAGCCGTCGCGAGTCGAGATGAACGACCAGGCGAAGGCGGCGATCGAGATGGTCCAGGGCTCGACGATCGCCCGGGCACGAACGGTCGACGTGACGTCATGGCGATAGGCCAGCGCAGCAAGGCTGATGTCGGACCAGGCCACTGCGATCACCGTAACCGGAAGCAGCCATTCGAGCCCGGTAATCTCGCTGTTCGGGAACATCGCCTGGGGAAAGGCCATCAGGATGGCCATGCAGATCAAAGAACCAAACGCGGCGACGATCAGGGCATCCCAGACAACGCAAACATGAGGCTTGTCGGTCTTGGCCAATTGCTGCGCGAGGCCGCGCTTGAGGCCAAGGGTCGCCAGCTGCGCGGCAAACTCGACGATCAACACGGCGTAGGCGAAGCGGCCGAGCGCTTCGGCGCCATAGATGCGGCCGGCAATGAACAGGAACGGTAGGCGTGCGAGCAGGCGCAGGACAAAGCCGAAGAAATTGATCCGACCGCCCCGCGCCAGCGCGGCGAGGTCGGCCGACGGGGCCGTGTCGGCAGCTGAAGCTTGGCTCAATGCGCCGCGCCCCAGTTCGCGCCCCAGCCGACCTCGACGTCCAGAGGCACGTCGAGCCTGATCGCGGGCTCAGCGGCATGGGCCATTGTCTGGCGGATGACCGCGGCTGCGGCCTCCTCCCGGCCATCGGGCACCTCGAACACCAGTTCGTCATGCACCTGCAGCAGCATCCGAACGTCATTCAGGCCGGAGTCGGCCAGCGCCGCATCCATCCGGTTCATTGCTCGCTTGATCAGGTCGGCGCTGGTACCTTGTATTGGTGCGTTGATCGCCGCGCGCTCGGCGCCTGCCCGAAACTGGGGGTTGGCCGCGCGGATGTTTGGAAAATGGGTCTTTCGGCCAAACAGCGTCCGCGTGAAGCCATGCTCGCGGACAAATGCGAGCGTGTCGTCGATATAGGCGCGGATCCCGGGGAAGCGGGAGAAATAGCGGTCGATGATCGCCTTTCCTTCCTCTCGCGGCACACCCAGCCGCCCGGCTAGGCCCCAGCTGCTGATCCCGTAGAGAATGGCGAAATTCACGGTCTTGGCCTTGCCGCGCGTGTCGCGGTCGACCGTTCCGAACAATTCCTCGGCGGTCAGCGCATGAATGTCGGCGCCGGCCGAGAATGCCTCCTTCAGCTGAGGCACATCGGCCATGTGGGCGGCAAGGCGCAGCTCGATCTGGCTATAGTCCGCGCTCATCAGCACATGGCCGGGCTCGGCGACGAAAGCATCGCGGATCTGGCGGCCGATCTCCGTGCGGATGGGGATGTTCTGCAGATTGGGCTCGGTCGAGGCCAGGCGGCCGGTCTGCGCTCCCGACAGGCTGTAGCTGGTGTGGACCCGCCCGGTCTCCCGGTTGATCTGCGCCTGCAGCGCGTCGGTGTAGGTTGATTTGAGCTTGGTCAGCTGACGCCAGTCGAGCACCAGCCGCGCTACCGGAACACCCTCGGCGGCGAGCCGCTCAAGCTCGTTGACGTCGGTCGAATACTGGCCGCTCTTGCCCTTGCGTCCGCCCTTGAGGCCGAGCCGCTCGAACAGCACCTGGCCGAGCTGCTGAGGGCTGCCGATGGTGAACGGACCGTCCGCGGCCTCATAGACCCGCTGTTCCAGCCCGGCGATCTCGGTCGCGAAGGTGTGGCTCAATTTGGCGAGATAGTCGCGGTCGACCTTGACCCCGCGCCGCTCCATCCGGCCGACCGTGGCGACCAGTGGCCGGTCGATCATCTCATAGACCCGCGTCGATCCCTCGCCGGTCAGCCTCGGCTTCAACCGTTGCCATAACCGCAGGCATATGTCGGCGTCCTCGGCGGCATATTCGGTCGCGGCGTCCAGCGGCACCTTGTCGAAGCTGATTTGCTTGGCGCCGACCCCGCAGACCGACTTGAAGCTGATGCATTCATGCTCGAAATGCGCCTGTGCCAGCTCGTCGAGGCCATGGTTCGACTTTCCGGCATCGAGATCGAAGCTCATCACCAGAGTATCGTCATACGGCCCGACGCTGATTCCGGCTTTCTCGAACATCACCCAATCATATTTGAGATTATGGGCGATCTTCAGCACCGCCGGATCCTCCAGCAGTGGCTTAAGCTTGTTCAGGACCAGCTCGGCCGGAAGTTGCGAGGGCGCGTCCGAATAAAGGTCGCCGCCGATGTGCCCAATGGGGATGTAACAGGCCTTGTTGGGCTGGGTCGCCAGGCTGATCCCCGCAAGCTTGGCGACGATGCAGTCGATGCAATCGGTCTCGGTATCGATCGCGACAAAGCCCTGGGCCCGCGCCTCGGTGATCCAGCGTTCGAGCGCTTCTTCGGTCGTGACCGTCTCATATTGCGTCCGGTCGACGGTGATCTTCTCTTTCTCGGCCGGCCTTGCCGAGGCCGCCGGTCGTGACGCCATGACGTCAATTGGGCGCGCCCCGCCGCTCGAGGCGCCTCCTCCGCCGACGCGATTCAAAAGCGACTTGAAGCCCATATCCTCCAGGAATTCCCTGAGCGGCTCGGGCGGGATGCCCTTCAAGGCCAGGTCGTCGAGCGCCTCGGGCAGGGGGCTGTCGCAAATCAACTCGACCAGCCTGCGCGACAGGCGCGCCGAGTCCGCATGCTCGATCAAATTCTGCTTGAGCTTGGGCTTGGTGATCTGGTCGGTGCTCGCCAGCACCGTTTCAAGGTCGCCATATTGCTGGATCAGCTGGCTTGCGGTCTTGGGTCCGATGCCGGGCACGCCCGGGACATTGTCGACGCTGTCGCCCATCAGGGCGAGGACGTCGCCGACCTTCTCCGGCGGCACGCCGAACTTTTCCAGCACATGGGTACTGTCGATCCGCCGGTCATTCATGGTGTCGAGCATGTCGACCTTGCCGTCGTCGATCAGCTGCATCAGATCCTTGTCGCTGCTGACGATCGTCACCTTCCAGCCAGCGCGAACCGCGGCGTAGACATAGCAGGCAATGATGTCGTCGGCCTCCAGCCCTGCTTCCTCGATACAGGGGATGGAGAAGGCTCGCGTAGCGGTGCGAATCAGCGGGAATTGCGGGACCAGGTCCTCGGGCGGCGGCGGCCGGTTCGCCTTGTACTGGTCGTACATCTGGTTACGGAACGTCGATTCCGAAGCATCGAGGATCACCGCCATGTGGGTCGGCCCGTCGGCCTGCTCCAGCCCGGCGGCGAGCTTCCACAACATCGCCGTATAGCCATAGACCGCGCCGGCCGGCACGCCATGCCGGTTGGTCAGCGGCGGCAGCCGGTGGTAGGCGCGGAAAATATAGCTCGACCCATCGACGAGATAGAGGTGGTTCTGCTCTGCCATGTGCGCGATTGCCCTAGCACGGCGCGCGCGCGATGCCAGCCTGTGAGGGAGATGTTCCGATGGCCGAGAATTTCCAGCGTCACCGACAGCCGTGGACCCAGGATGAAATCCAGAAACTCCACCGCCTGGCGGGCAAGGGCATGAGCCTTAAAGCCATCAGCAAGGCGATGACGAGGACAGAGGAATCGATCCAGGCGCGGGCCAAGCAGGACGGGCTGAAGGTGAGCAAGCTGCGTTAGCTAGTGCCGTTGCGACTTGCCACTCCACTGCCGCTATTCGAGTACTTCTCTGGAAAAGCCGGATCACCGTCGTTCGAAAGCAGCACGGCGACCCAGCGCGTACGCGGGAAATAGGCGCAGATCATCATCACCATCAGCGTCAGCGGGACGGCGAGGAACGCACCCGTCAGGCCCCACAGGGACCCCCAGAAAGCGAGCGAGAGAAGCGTCGCAACGGGCGCGATATTCTGGGATTCCGCCTGCATCCGCGGATAGATGAAATTGCCGACAATGAAGGCGACGACTTGGATGCCGCCAAAGACCACGGCAGCCTGCCACCAGGATGAAAACTGGAGCAGCGCGAACAGGGCCGGCACAATCGAGCCGGCCGTCACTCCGAGCATCGGGATGTAGCACAGCAGAAACAGGACGATCGTCCAGAAGGCGACATTGTCGAGCCCGACTGCGAACATGATAAGCGCGGACAGGGCTGCGATGATTATCCCGGTCACCGTCTGGACCCACATATAGGTTTCGAATTCACCCGCGATGTGGCGGGCGACAGCTTCGATTGAGTCGCCCCCGCCGGGCGAGTCAGACAGGTTGGCAAGCTTGCGTTGCATGCCAGCCTGCCCGGCAAGCAAAAAGATGAAGTAGGTGATCATCAGCAGCAGGCCCGAGACAAGCCCGCCGACACCGCCAAGCACGTCGCCGGCAACTCCGGGAACATCGATCTTCCCGGTCAGAGTCGCGAAATTCAATGGCTTGCTAAGTCCGATTTCCCGGCCGGTCTGCTGAAGAAGCTCTTCGATCCGGGCGATCAGCCCGGGAGCCTGCCTGACCATCTGGGTGGCCCCCTGGACGAAGACCAGGGTCGCCGCCACCGCACCGACCATGACCACCAAGGCTGCGAGAACCAGCACCGCCCAGCGCGGAGCGCCTCGCAAGCGCGCGCCGATAAAACGGATGAGCGCATTGACCAGCACGGCGAGGAACAGTGCAAGGACCAGCGGAATCAGGATGTCGCGGAGAAAATAGAGCAAGGCCATACCGGCCGCCGTGGCGGTGACAGACTGTGCCATGCCGCTGGATCGCCTTGTCATGTTCGTCTCCGCTCGCCCTGCTGGTAATATAAGCGAACGATCCTTACGCCGCATCCAGGCCACGCCGCGCAAAATCATCGCGCCCACGATGCAGCCTGCAAACAGCGCGCCTTCCAGGCCGCCCGTCACGGTCTGACTGACAAGCCCCAGACCACTCTCGCCAAACATGGCGCCAATGGGATCGAGCCGGAGGCGGGAATCTGGAAAGGTGCGAGACAGCGAATCAAGGCTGCCGCCCATCAGCCGTCCACCAAGCAATGGAATGAGAAATCCCGGCGGCGGTGCCGGCCAGGGCCGCGGCGGCGATGCTCCGCCGGAGGGAGAAATCTTCACGATTTCCCAGCCAGACCCCAATGCCGACCGCTCCGCCGAGCAGCGCGCCCTCGGCTGCACCGGTGATGTCGCTGGGCGACCGGCCGAGCAGCAGGTTGAAGGCGTCGAGGCCGAGCAGTTTCACAACGCCGCCGACGATCATTCCTCCCGCAGCGCCGCCTGCAATGCTCCATTGGTGGCCGCCGCCGAAGCGCGCCGCGGCGATTCCGAAGCTGACCCCAGCGCCCCCCGTCAGTGCAGCCGCTATGGTTAGCCAGAAAAGGACGAGCAAGACCGAGGCCGCGCCCATCCCCGGTCCGAGAGGCTGTGAGGCGCCGGCGAAGCCGTAGAACAGCCCGCCGATCACCCCGGCAACGCCGGCCCCGATCGTCCCGGCCCCGCCAAGCATCAGAAATTCGCGCCAGCCATACGGCTGCGTTGCCGATGGCGAAGGCGAGGCCAAGCCCCGGCCTTCGGAACGCCCGACCGGCGCGATGAAGCGGTAGCCATGCTTGGGGACCGTTTCGATGAACCGCGGTCTTGCCGCGTCGTCGCCGAGCAGCCGGCGAAGCGTCTTGATGCACTGGGTGAGTGCCTCGTCGGTAACCGGAACGCCGCGCCAGACCTCTTCGAGAAAGCGGTCCTTGGAGACGAGCTTTCCAGCATTGCGCACAAGCAGGGTCAGGGCGTCGAGATAGCGGGCGTTGATTTCGACCGGCGCTTCATCCCGCACGAGCTGACGGTCGCCGGGGTCGAGCTCATAACGGTCGAAGCGGAAGCGGTCGGAAGTCATTATTTCAGCGAAACCTCACGACTTGCTCATGGCGTTCACCGGCCCATCGGTCATGTACCAAGCCTCATTCATGCACGGAGGCAAGGCAATGGCAAATGACGCAGTGGGCATCGGGGCGCCCCTACTAACCCCCTGGCGCATTGCCGGGTGGAGCATTTCCGTCATCCTCCTGATCGTTCCGGCGATCGCGATGCGGTTCACGAGCGAGGTCGACTGGAGCACGTCCGACTTCATCGTCATGGGGGCGCTGTTCGGCGCGATTGGACTGGGGATCGAATTCTTCATGCGCCAGCCGCGGAACATGCCTTATCGCGCCGCCGCGGTGCTTGCCCTGGTCGCTGCCTTTCTTACTATCTGGGTCAACCTCGCGGTCGGGATGATTGGCGATGACAATCCATATAATTTGCTGTTCGGCGGCGTGCTCCTGATCGCGTTGATTGGCGCGATCCTGGTCAAGTTCAGGCCCGCAGGCATGGCCCAAACCATGGCTGCAACCGCCATTGCGCAAGGGCTCGCAGGCGCCGGCGGCCTGCCTATTGATCCTGGAGGCGCGATCTTCAGCATGATTTTTGCTGTGCCATGGCTGCTGGCGGCTGTGCTGTTCCGAAATGCCGCGCGGGAGGGCTAGGGCACGAGCACCGTATCGACCGCTTCGTCTGCCAATTCGGGATAGTCGAGCGTGTAGTGAAGCCCGCGGCTTTCGTGGCGGCTCAAGGCCGAGCGGACGATGAGGTCGGCGACTTCGAGCAGGTTGCGCAGCTCGATCAGGTCGGGGGTCACCCGGAAATGCCTGTAATAGTCGCCGACTTCCTGCCGCAGCATGTCGATCCGGCGCTTGGCCCGCTCAAGCCGCTTGGTGGTGCGGACGATGCCGACGAAGTTCCACATGAAACGCCGGATCTCGCCCCAGATGTGCTGGATGACGACTTCCTCGTCGCTGTCCGTGACGCGGCTTTCGTCCCATGGCCGGATGGCGGGCGGCTCGGGCAGCTCATCCCAATGGGCCATGATGTGCTTGGCGGCGCCTTCGCCGAACACCAGACATTCGAGCAGCGAGTTAGAGGCGAGGCGATTGGCGCCGTGGAGACCTGATTGGGTAACCTCTCCAGCGGCATAAAGCCCCGGTGCGTCGGTGCGGCCCTCGATGTCCACGACGACGCCGCCGCACGTATAATGCTGGGCTGGGACGACGGGAATCGGCTCCTTGGTGATGTCGATGCCCAGGCCAATCAATTTCTCGTAGATGTTGGGGAAGTGACCCTGCACGAATTCCGGGTCGCGGTGGCTGATGTCGAGATGGACGTAATCAAGGCCGTCGCGCTTGATCTCATGGTCGATCGCCCTCGCCACCACATCACGAGGCGCGAGCTCGCCGCGCTGGTCATAATCGGCCATGAACCGGTGGCCGGTCTCGGGATGCTTCAAGATGCCGCCCTCGCCGCGGACCGCCTCGGTGATCAGGAAATTCTTGACCTCGAGATTGTAGAGGCAGGTCGGATGGAACTGCATGAACTCCATGTTGGAGATGCGGCAACCGGCTCGCCAGGCCATGGCGATCCCGTCACCGGTCGCGCCACGAGGCGCGGTCGAATAGAGATAGGTGCGCCCAGCCCCGCCGGTTGCAAGCACGGTGGCGCGGGCGACGATCGTATCGACCTCATCCGTTTTCCGGTTGAAGGCATAGAGGCCGTGCACCGCCCCGCTGGTGGTAAAATCCGCCGCGTGGCGACCGTTGATCAGGTCGATCGCCACCATGTCGGGGATGAGCGTGATGTTGGGGTGTCCAGCGGCGGCCGTCTCCAGCGCTCGCTGGATCGCCGATCCGGTCGCGTCGGCGACATGGACGATGCGGCGGTGGCTGTGGCCACCTTCGCGGGTCAAGTGCCAGCCGTCACCCTCCTCGCCGGGGTTGAACGGAACGCCGAGGTCCGCCAACCGCGCGATCGCCGCCGGCGCTTCGCCCACGACATGCTCGACGGTGGCGAGGTTGTTGAGTCCAGCCCCGGCGATCATCGTATCGCGGACATGCGCCTCGAAGCTGTCGCCTTCCTCCAGCACTGCGGCAATCCCGCCCTGGGCCCAACCCGTAGCGCCCTCGTTCAGCCGACCTTTCGCGATCACGCCGACCTTGAGTGTCGGCGCCAAATTGAGCGCCGCGGTCAACCCCGCCGCGCCCGAGCCGACGACCAGCACATCGAATATTTGCGCGGTCAAGCCACTGCCTCTCGCGTCAGGCTCAGGAACACATCTTCCAGGTCCGGGTCACGGGTCGAAACGTCGATAATGCCAAGCCCCTCCCGCTGAAGCGCGGCGAGGACGTCGCCGGCATTCACCTTGTCCTTGCGGTAGGTGATTTCGATCGTTCGTGGCCCGGTAAGCTCGATCCGCTCGAAGCAGGCGGCATCAGGGGCGCTGTCAAGGTCGCGGTCGACCTCGACCACGACGGCCTTGTCTTGTGCCTTGGCGATCAGCTCGCGCGTCGGTTCGTTGGCGATCAGCCTGCCATGGTTGATGATTGCGATCCGGTCGCACAGCTGCTCTGCTTCCTCGAGATAGTGGGTCGTAAGGACGACCGTCACGCCCTGCCGATTGAGGTTGCGGACATAATCCCATAGTTGCTGGCGAAGCTCGATGTCGACACCGGCCGTGGGTTCGTCGAGCACCAAGATCGGCGGCGAATGGACCATCGCCTTGGCCACCAGAAGGCGCCGCTTCATTCCGCCGGAAAGAGTGCGGGCGTAAGCGTCGGCCTTGTCGGTCAGGCGAACGGCGGCCAGCAGTGCATCGGTGATCCGCTCCGCCTTGCGAATCCCATAAAGTCCGGCCTGAATCTCCAACGCTTCGCGCGGGGTGAAGAAGGGGTCGAACAACAGTTCCTGCGGGACGACGCCGATCGACCTTTTGGCGTTGCGCGGATGCCGGTCGATGTCGAAACCCCACACTTCGGCGCTGCCACCCGATTTCACCACCAGGCCGGCCAGGATGTTGATCAGCGTCGATTTGCCGGCGCCGTTGGGGCCCAGCAGCCCGAAAATCTGTCCGCGCGGAACGTCGAAGCTGACCTCGTCTAGCGCCCGCTTCGGCTGGCTCTCCTTGCTCTGATAGGTCTTGCACAGCTCGTCGATGCGGATCGCGGCTTCGGTCGGGCTGTCCATGGCAATTCGCATAGCGGCGGGAGCGCCGCCGCGAAAGCCGGAGTAGTAAATGAGGAATTTACCTTACTCATCATCCTCATCTTATCGTTAACCCTGTTAGCGGTGGGGCCATGTGTCCGCTGCTTCGCCCAACGGCCCTTGCCAGCCTGTTCGCCCTGTCGCTTCCCGCGGCAGCTTCGGCTGCGCCTGTTGCCGCCTCGCCAAAAGCCGAGGCTCAGGTCACCATGCTTCGGCCGTTGACCCTGGTGAAACAGGCGGACATGGACTTCGCGACCCTTGGCGTGACCACCGGCGGTACCGCGACCATCGATCCGGTGACCGGCCTGATGACCGTGACCGAAGGGCTGATCTCTCTCGGCGGGACACCGTCGCCGGCGCGATATGCCGGCGCCGCTTCCAAACAGACGGTGGTCAATATCCGGGTGCCTAAACAGCCTGTCCTGATCCGGCGGGTAGGCGGCACGGAAACCCTCAGCATTAGCAATTTCACGCTTGACGGCCAGGACAAGAGGGCGCTGGCGCAGCAACAAAGTTTCCGCTTTGCCGTCGGAGCTCGGATCACCGTTCCGGCCGGCACGGTCGAAGGGCTTTACGTCGGTGAAATCGACGTCACCGTCCAATATCCCTGAGCCCAATGCTTAAGGAAACGGGGTAAATTCGCGATAACCCTTTGCATTGAATGGGTAGTCACTCCTCGCCGCTAACTATGGCACCGACCGCGAATATTTGCGGCGTGGAGGACCAGGGCTGTGAAAAGAGTAACGACCTTGCTGGCGGCATTCGCGGCCACATTGATCACCATGCCCGCGCAGGCACAGGTGACCGCGACTCCCAATGCCGACGCGGAGGCGCTGATCCTTAAGCCGCTTACGCTGGTCAAGATCGCCGATCTCCATTTCGGGACGATCGTTCCTTCGGCCGTGTCCGGCACCGTCAACGTGCCGGCGAACGGGAATCCCGCCACAACCTCGGGCGGCGTCATGCTGGTAACATCGGACCCCACCGTCCGCGCCCGTTTCGCCGGAGCGGGAACGGCCGGTCAACGCGTGCTGATCGACCTCGCCGACGCTCCCTTCACGCTCAGCAATGTGGCCGGCGATACAGTGACGGTGCAGGCGCTGACTCTCGATGGCTCGGCGGCCCCGACGATTGGCGCCACGCGCGCCTTCTTTTTCCATGTCGGCGGGATCCTGCAGATCAACGCCAATCAGCCCGAAGGCCTCTACTCGGCGGAGTTCGACGTTACTGTCGAGTATCTCTAAGCCCAATTGAAGCCAGACGACAGCGTTGCTAGGGGCTGGTCATGAGCTCCATCCCGCCGCCCGAAGTCGTCCGCACCAGTCACCATCGCGTTTTCTGCGACGGCTCAGGTCAGGTGGCTCCAGCGCTTGGACATCCACGCGTCTATTATGTGATCGATGACAGCACGGGATTCGTCGATTGCGGTTATTGTGACCGCCGATTCGTCCTAGAGGGCGGGCTGGCGGACCGGCCGCAGGCCTCGTGACCGGCCATCCGCGCGACCTGCTCTATCGCGGTGTCGATCCCGCCGAAGCCGCCGCGCTCGCGGCAAAGCATCTTGGCCGCCACGACGATGGCGAGCTTTACTTGCAGCATCGCGTTACCGAGGCGTTCGGGTTTGATGACGGCCGCCTGAAGACCGCCGACTTCCACACCGGATCGGGCTTTGGACTGCGGGGCGTTACCGGCGAGACCACCGCTTTCGCTCATGCCAATGAGGTTAGCGCTGCGGCGATCGAACGTGCCGCGCAAACGCTCAAGCTGCTCGATCCGGCCAAGGGGCCGCCCGCCTCGCCTCCGCCGCGCACCAATCGTGCCATGTACGGTGCCGACGATCCGTTGTCGGCGATCCCCTTCGCCAGGAAGGTCGAGCTGTGCCAGGGCATCGACGCGGCCGCACGAGCCCGCGACCCTCGGGTGGCGCAGGTCAGTGTCGCCTTGCAGGGCAGCTGGTCGGTGGTGGAAATCCTTCGGGCGGATGGCTTTGTCGCGACGGACATCCGTCCGCTGGTCCGGCTCAATGTCTCGATCGTCGCCAAGCAGGGTGAACGCCGCGAGACCGGCAGTTTCGGCACCGGCGGCCGTTATCTCTACGATCGGCTGTTCGATCCTGCGACCTGGAACCGGGCGATCGACGAGGCGCTGGCCCAGGCGCTCATCAACCTTGAAAGCGTTCCTGCGCCGGCGGGCGAAATGCCGGTGGTCCTTGGCCCGGGCTGGTGCGGCGTGCTGCTGCACGAAGCGGTCGGTCATGGGCTGGAAGGCGATTTCAACCGCAAGGGCACTTCGGCCTTTTCCGGGCGAATTGGCGAGCGGGTCGCGGCCCCCGGCGTCACGGTGATCGACGAAGGAGCGATCGAGAATCGCCGCGGGTCGCTCAGCATCGACGATGAAGGCACCCCTACCGGCCGCACCGTGCTGATCGAGGACGGCATTTTGAAGGGCTATCTCCAGGACCGGCTCAACGCCCGGCTGATGGACATGGAGCCGACCGGCAACGGCCGCCGCGAAAGCTTCGCCCATGCGCCGATGCCTCGAATGACCAATACCTTCATGCTCGGCGGCAAGGACGATCCGGCCGAGCTGATCACCAGGGTCAAGGACGGCATTTACGCCAAGAGTTTCGGCGGCGGGCAGGTCGATATCACCAGCGGCAAGTTCGTCTTTTCCTGCACCGAGGCCTACCGGATCGAAGGCGGCAAGCTTGGCGCCCCGATCAAGGGCGCGACCCTGATCGGCGATGGCCCCAGCGTGCTGACCCGGGTCAAGGGCATCGGCAACGACATGGCGCTGGACGAGGGCGTCGGCATCTGCGGGAAGGCCGGCCAGTCGGTCCCGGCGGGCGTTGGCCAGCCGACGCTGTTGATCGATGGGCTGACGGTCGGCGGCACCGCCGCATGAGCCTGGTCGAGCTCGCTCGCTACGGCACAAGGGTCGAAGCGGATCTGGATCGCATGGCGCTCGAATCCGAGGGCATCGACACGGTCATTTTCGATGCCGAAGCGAACAGCTTTTTCGGCGGCGGCGGCCTGATCAGTGTCCGCCTGATGGTCCTCGACGAGGATTATGAGCATGCCGTGGATTTGCTGTCCCGCGAGGATCGACCCTAGTCCCTCAGCAAATGCGCCACGGGGCCGAGGTCGAACCCGGCCTCACTGGCCAGTCGATCGAGTTCCTCGCGCGGAACGCCGTCTTCACTCTTGGCCACGGCCCAGGCCAGCGCCGAGCGGTTGCCCGACCGGCAGAAAGCGAACAGCTTCCCATCGCCGGTAGCATGCATCGCCTCACGCATCGCCTCGATATCCGATGGACCCAGCCCGCGCGCGATCGGTACGTGACGATAATCGATTCCGGCTTCCTTGGCTGCCGCCTCGATCTCGTTGCTGGCAGGTTGGCCGGCATCCTCACCATCGGGCCGATTGTTGACGATCAAAGTTACGCCCATCTTCTTGAGTGCGGGCACGTCGTTCGGCGCGATCTGTCCGTTGATCAGCGTCTTCTCATCAAGCTGCCGGTGCATCTTCCCTCTCCATCGCCCTGGCCAGCGCGTCGAGCAACGACTCGCCGTGGCGTTCCAGCTTTGTATCGCCGATCCCTTCGACCGCGGAAAGCTCGCTAAGCGACAAAGGCTTGAGCGCCGCTACTTCGCGCAATGTCGAGTCATGGAAAATGACATAGGGCGGCACGCCCTGTTCCTTCGCCCGGTCGCGCCGCCATACACGCAGTGACTCGAACAGCGGGTCGTGCGGTAAATCGGCGCCGCGGGTGCGCGTCTTTCTCGAGCGCTTCGGCGGAACAGCGATCACCAGTTTCTGCTCGCCCTTCAGGATCGGCTTGGCGCCCGGTCCGAAGCTGAGGCCTCCATATTCGTCGGAACGAAGCGCATCGCGCGCCATCAGCGATCGCGCGACGGGCCGGACCAGCGCCAACTCGTCCGCGTCCATGATGCCGAATACCGACAGTCGGTGATGGCCGAACTGGCGGACCTTTTCATTATCATCGCCGCCTAGCACCGCAACCAGGTGGGCGACGCCGAAGCGCATCTCGGTGCGGAACGCGGCGCTGAGCAGTTTCTGGGCGACTGTCGTCACGTCGATCGTCGCGGGCGGATCGAGGCAATTGTCGCAATTGCCGCAACTCTCGGGCGGGTCCTCGCCGAAATGGCGGAGCAGGATGGCGCGGCGGCAGGTGGCGGCTTCGACGAAGGCGGCAAGCGTGTTCAGCCGTTCGCGCTCCTGCGGTCGCCGGGCCGGTTCGACCTCGGTCTCGATCCGCCTTCGTGCCCGCGCGAAGTCGTCGGCGCCCCAGAACAGCCACGCCTCGGCCGGGTCGCCGTCGCGTCCGGCGCGGCCGGTTTCCTGGTAATAGGCCTCGATGGACTTGGGGATTCCGGCGTGCGCGACGAAGCGGACGTCGGGCTTGTCGATCCCCATGCCAAAGGCGATCGTCGCCGCGATCACCATTTCCTCGCTGTCGACGAAAGCGGATTGGTTGAGCTGCCGCACCTTAGGTTCGAGGCCCGCGTGGTAGGCGAGCGCCGGACGCCCGCCGGCCGACAATTGCTCGGCCAGCTTCTCGGTCGCCGCGCGGCTGGTCGCATAGACGATTCCGGGACCTGGCTGATCCTTGAGCAATGTCTTCAACTGAGCCGGAATCCCGTCGCGCGGTCGGACATGATAGCGGATATTGGGCCGGTCGAAGCCGGCGACGATCAACCCATCTTCGGGGATGCCGAGCTGGATGAGGATGTCGGCCCGCGTGCGCCTGTCGGCGGTGGCGGTCAGCGCCAGCCGGGGCACCTCTCGATGCTGGTCGAGCAGGGGCAGCAACAAGCGATAGTCCGGGCGGAAGTCATGGCCCCATTCGGAAACGCAATGCGCCTCGTCGATCGCGAACAGCGCAATGTCGGCTTCGTGGAGCAATCGCTGGAAAGCTTCGGTCGTCGCCCGCTCCGGAGCGACGTAAAGCAGGTCCAGGTTGCCGTCGCGCAGAGCATCGCGGACCGCGCGCGGATCCTCGCTCGCGCTGGTCAGCGAGGCGGCGCGGAAGCCGAAGCCGTCGGCGCTGCGCACCTGGTCCTGCATCAGCGCGATCAGTGGCGATATGACGATCGCGGTGCCGTGCCGCGCCAGGGCGGGCAGCTGGTAGCAGAGCGACTTGCCCGATCCGGTCGGCATCACCGCAAGTGTGTGCTGCCCGGCAATTGCTCGGTCGACTACGGCCTCCTGGACGCCGCGGAAGTGGGAAAAGCCGAAACGGTCGTGGAGCAGCTGATGCAGGTCGGTCACAGACGCTCTATCGATTGGCATTGGCCGACGCGCAAGCTTGGCGAGGACTCCTCGGCCTGCCATGGACGATTGCAATGACGGTGCGCGTGGACATGGGCGTCGACGGGAAGGGCGACCCCATCTCGATCGACCTGGAGGAGCTGCTGGCGACCCGCCTGCTGGTGCAGGGCAATTCGGGCAGCGGCAAGTCGCACCTGCTCCGCCGCCTGCTCGAGAAAAGCGCGGGCGAGGTCCAGCAGGTGGTGATCGATCCCGAGGGCGATTTCGTCACCCTGGCCGACCGCTATGGCCATGTGCCGGTTGAGGCCGCCGACCATAGCGAACGCGACATTGCCCGTCTGGCTGGCCGGATCCGCGAGCATCGGGCATCGGTGGTGCTGAGCCTTGAAGGACTGGAAGCGGAAGGGCAGATGCGCTGCGCCGCCGCTTTTCTCGGCGGGCTGTTCGATGCGCCGCGCGACCATTGGTATCCGGCGCTGGTGGTGGTCGACGAGGCGCAGCTGTTCGCGCCATCGGCGAGGCGGCGAAGTCGCCGAGGAGGTTCGCCGCGCGTCGCTGTCGGCGATGACCAACCTCATGTGCCGCGGCCGCAAGCGCGGGCTGGCCGGGGTGATCGCCACTCAGCGGCTCGCGAAACTCGCCAAGAACGTCGCGGCAGAGGCGTCCAATTTCCTCATGGGCCGGACCTTCCTCGACATCGACATGGCCCGCGCCGCCGACCTGCTCGGAATGGAGCGCCGCCAGGCCGAGGCCATCCGCGACCTCCCGCGCGGTACGTTTCTGGCGCTCGGCCCGGCCATTGCCCGGCGTCCCGTGGCCGTGGCGATCGGCGAGGTCGAGACCAAGGCGCGCTCGGTGAGCCCCAGGCTCACGCCGCTGAACGCCCCAGCCGAAAACCTGCAGGAACTGCTGTTCGCCCCGGGCGAAGGGTTTCAACCTGTCACCCCGGACCTGATCCGGGGTCCCGCTGCTCTTCCGTCGGAACAACTCCTCCAATCGATGGCCTCCGCCATGCCGGCCCGTGCCGAGCCAATGCCTCCCAAGTCCGACGATGAGACCGCCGCCATCATCGCCGCGGTCCTCCGCGCCATCGTCGACGACCCCGACAGCGCCGCCCGCTCCGGCTCGATCCTGTTCCAGGACTTCACGGTCCGCTGCCGAATGGCCGGGCTTGGCAAGCCGCCGCTCGACTTGGCCACCTTCACCCGCCGCCTGTCGATGGCCCGCGCCGGCATCTTGGACGCCGCCGACGACAGCTGGGCGCCGGCTCTCGAAGCCGCCCGCGCCCTGCCTGACGACATGCTTGGCCCCTTCCTGCTGGTCGCGCGTGCCGCCCGCGAAGGCGCGCCCTGTCCGTCGGACGAAGCGATCGCCGCCAGCTATGGCACCGCCAGCCTGGGCCGAGCCCGCCGGCTGCTCCAATATATCGAAAGTCGCGAACTGATCGTCAGCCGCATCGACCTCAGTGGCAAGCGCTCGATCGCTATTCCTCGGTTGGGGTGGAGTACTGCTGCGGCCTAGCTTGGCTGGCATCAATTCGATGGGCGATGCCTTAAGCAAGTTGTCCGACCGGAACGTCAAAGGGCCGGCAGCCACCCGTAGTGCACGCTACAGGCTTATCCGGATTCCAACAGGAACATCGAGGGCGTAGCGGAGCGGCTGGATCGGAGACGAGAATGAAAAACGCCCTTCAAGCCGCCGTTGGGATGGCGGGCCTGCTGGCCACGGCCGCAGTGGCCCAGCAACCCGCTGAGACGCAATGTTCGGCTGCGGCGACCCAAGCGACCGGCTACACTCCCGGCACACAGACTGCGACCGGGCCAGATGGAAGCAGGGTGGCCGGAGCTGCCAAAGGGGCCGCGGTTGGCGCGGTTGTAGGTGGCGCGCAGGGCAACCAATATGAGAATGCGCCGGACGCGCTCCAGGACGAGCATCGCGAAAACCAGGCGAAGAGCGGTGCGGCAGCCGGGATGGCTGTGGCCGGATCGCGCAACCGGCAAGATCGCCGTCAGGGCCGAAGAGAGTCAGCTTCGAGCGAACAGGCTTGGCAGGACAGCTACAATAGTTGCCTTCAGCAGCAACCATCCGCACCGAAATAGAGGCTGCTAGATAGTCGCTGTCTGAGTCAGGCGTCGGCGAATGTCTCTTCAACCCCTGAGGGCATAAGGCTTACCCTTCCGCGACCTCTTCAAGTTCCCGCTCGGCCGCCTGCCGCGCCCATAGCTCGGCGTAGAGTCCGCCCTTGGCTAGCAGCTCGGCATGCGTCCCGCGCTCGGCGACCCGGCCGGCGTCGAGCACGACGATCTGGTCGGCGCCGACCACGGTCGACAGGCGGTGGGCGATGACGATGGTAGTGCGATTCCTGGCGACGTCATTGAGGGTCGACTGGATCGCTTCCTCGGTTCGGCTGTCGAGCGCGGACGTGGCCTCGTCGAGGATCAGGATCGGCGGGTCCTTGAGCAGCGTACGGGCGATGGCGACGCGCTGCTTCTCACCGCCCGACAGCTTCAGCCCGCGCTCGCCGACCATCGATTCATAGCCTTGAGGTAGCGCAGCGATAAAATGATCGATCGCTGCCCCGCGCGCCGCGCCCTCGATCTCGGACTGGCCCGCGCCTTCGCGGCCATAGCCGATGTTGTAGCCGATGCTGTCGTTGAACAGCACCGTGTCCTGCGGGACGATGCCGATCGCACCGCGCAGCGAAGCTTGCTGCACTTTGGCGATGTCCTGCCCGTCGATCGTAATGCGCCCGGCGGTAGGGTCGTAGAAGCGGTACAGCAGCCGGGCGAGCGTCGACTTGCCCGCGCCCGACGGCCCGACCACCGCCAGGCTGGTGCCCGCCGGAACGTCGAGCGTCACGCCCTTGAGGATAATCCGCTCGGGCTCATAGCCGAACGCCACATCCTCGAACCGGACATGGCCGTCGCTGACCATCAGATCGGCCGCATCGGGTGCGTCGACCACCTCCGCCGGCGTGTCGGTCAGCTCGAACATCGCTTCCATGTCGATCAGGCCCTGGCGGATCGAACGGTAGACCCAGCCGAGCATGTCCAATGGCCGGAACAGCTGCATCAGCAGACTGTTGACCAGCACCACGTCGCCCGGGGTGAAGCGGCCCTCGACTCCAGCCCCAAACGGTGAAGCCCATCGCCCCGGCCATCATCAGGTTGGTGATGAAGCTCTGGCCGATGTTGAGCCAGGCAAGGCTCGTTTCATTCCGCACCGCAGCTTGCGTAAACTGCGCGATCGCCTGGTCGTAACGCCTCGCCTCGCGCTCCTCGGCGCCGAAATATTTGACCGTTTCGTAGTTTAGCAGGCTGTCGACCGCTCGGCCGATCGCGCGATTGTCGACCTCGTTCATTTCGCGCTGCAGCTTTGCCCGCCAGTCGGTCACCTTGCGCGTGAAGCCAATATAAAGCGCGACGAACACCAGCGTCGCCGCAACCATTCCCGCTCCGAACTTGAAGTAAAAGATGACGCAAATCGCGACCAGCTCGATGATCGTCGGGGCGATGTTGAACAGCAGGAAATAGAGCATCATGTCGATGCTCTTGGTTCCGCGCTCGACGATCTTGGTCAGGCTTCCGGTCCGCCGCTCGAGATGGAAGCGCAGCGACAGGTTATGGACATGGCGGAACACCCGCGCCGACAGTCGCCGCGCGGCATTCTGCCCGACCTTTTCGAACAGGGCGTTGCGCAAATTGTCGGCCAGCACCCCGCCGAAGCGCGCCCCGGCATAGGCAATCACCAGCATCAGCGCCGCAGTCCACAGCGCCTTGTCGCCGCTCATCGCATCGACCACCGCCTTGTAGGCGAAGGGCATGGCCAGCGTGATCGCCTTGCCGACCAGCACCAGCGCCACCGCGACGACAACCCGGACGCGAAGCTCCAGGTCATCTTTCGGCCACAGCATCGGCAGGAAGCGCCACAGCACCGCGAAGCCGCCCTTGGGTTTTTCCATCTCGGGCGCGGCGCTGCTCATCGCCGACAGAGGTAGGGGCCGCCCGCCCGGTCCGCAACGGATGCGACGAACCGATTGGAACAACGCGAGTTTCTTCGCCGTTATCCGATCAAGTCCCCGCGGAGAATGAACATGGGTCCCGGTTTCTATGTCATCGCCATCCTGGGCTGCGCCGACGGCTCGGCCGCCTGCACGCCGGTCGCGACGATGACGACGCGCTACGAAAGCCGCGACGCCTGCGTCGCCGCCACCGCTCCGACGCTCGCGGCGAACAGCGACTTCGACTTCCCGACCCTGCTCGCCCAATGCCGGCCAGCCAAGGCACCGGCCGCCGACCGCGCGCCACGTCCGCGCTCCACGGGGTTCGCGCCAGGGCTGATCGCCATGGCCGACACCGACACCGAACCGATGATCCATGAGGACTCGCTTCCCGGCGAGGAGAGCAAGCTCGAACCCAAGCCCGACTGGGAGCCGCGCTACCCCGGGTCGGATCGGCTCAAGGACAAGGTCGCGATCGTCACCGGCGCCGACAGCGGCATCGGGCGCGCGGTCGCCGCGCTCTATGCGCGCGAGGGCGCCGACGTCGCCATCTTCTACTTGTGCGAACATGAGGACGCCGAGAAGACCAAGGCGATCGTCGAGGGAGAGGGCCGCCGCGCGATCCTCGTTCCCGGCGACCTTGGCGATCCAGACTTCGCGCCCAAGGCGGTGCAGAAGGTAATCGACACGTTCGGCCGGCTCGACATCCTGGTCAACAATGCCGGCGAACAGCACCCGGACAAGGACATCCGGGAGATTACCGACAAGCAGCTTCGCCGCACCTTCCAGTCGAACATTTTCTCGATGTTCTACCTGGTCCAAGCGGCGCGGCCGCATCTGAAAAAAGGTGCCGCGATCATCAACTGCACCTCGGTCACCAGCTACAAGGGCAGCGAGGATCTGCTCGACTATTCGGCCACCAAGGGCGCGATCACCGCCTTTACACGTTCCCTCTCGGGCAATTTGGTCAAGGAAGGGATCCGGGTGAACGCAGTCGCGCCGGGTCCGATCTGGACGCCTCTGAACCCCTTTGGCGGACAGCCGCCTGAAGATATCCCGGATTTCGGCAAGGACACGCCGATGCGCCGGCCTGGCCAGCCGAACGAAGTTGCCCCCAGCTTCCTGTTCCTCGCATGCGAAGACGCAAGCTATATGACGGGCCAGGTGCTCCATCCCAACGGCGGCACCATCGTCAACGGCTGAGTTGGGAAAATTTCCCAATGCTTCGCGGCAATCGCTGGCGAAAATTGCCACGTCAGCCATGCTAGCACTGAAAAACAAGCATTTTTTCCATTTGGCACGCTCCCTGCAATAGAGATTGCGAGCCCAATCAGGGGTTCAAAAAAGGGAGTAACAAAAATGACCTTCTCGTTCGTCGACAGCCGTCAGCTCGCCGTCAGCCTCGCCGGCGCCTTCATCACCTCGATGCTGTTCGTTTCGGCCGCCACCTCGCTGCCGATCGCCTGAACGTGCCCCCGCTCAAGAAAGATAAGACCATGAACGGTCGCTTTGTAATCAACCCTGCCCGCGCCAAGATCATGGGCGTGTGCGCCGGACTCGCCGATTGGCTGGGTGTCGATGTGCTCGTCGTCCGGCTCGGCGTGATCGTCGCCACGCTCATGACCGGCCCGGTCGCCGTGCTGCTCTATATTCTCACCGGCTGGCTGGCCAACGACGACCGCTAGGGTCGCCGGGCCAGCCACCATAACCCTGTTTTTCCGCTGCCAGCTGTGGCACCATCGTTTCCAACGACGGGAGTTTCGCGATGGAACGGCAAGGCGACGAAGTTCATCTCAACGAGACCGAAGCGACCGCGGGCGTCAAGGCGCAAGGCGTGCGCTATGTCCTCGGCATTTCGCTGCTCCTCGTCGTGATTGCCATGTCCGCGATCTGGATCCTGGGATCGGTCCTCGATTAAGTCAGCCAATCCACTGGACCGGGCGGCGCGATGACCGCTCCCCCACCGCTTTCCGCTCTCAATCCGCTGGAACGGTTGATCCGCTGGCTCTTGGTCGGCTGGTTCCAGGGCAGCGGCTGGACAATCGCCGGCTCCCTTCCGCCCGATCGTAAATTCGTGATCATGGGCGCCTCGCACACTTCAAATTGGGATTTTCTTGTCTTTCTAGGCGCCGTCCACGCGATCGGTCGGCAGGTCCATTTCATCGGCAAGCACAGCCTGTTCAATTGGCCCCTGGGCGGCTTCATGCGCGCGCTGGGCGGAGTTCCCGTCGACCGCAGCGCTCCGCAGGACCTGGTCAGCCAGGTCGTCGCCCAGTTCGATGCCCATCACGATTTCATCCTGGTCATTGCGCCGGAAGGGACCCGCGCGGCGACCAGGCAATGGAAGAGCGGCTTTTACCAGATTGCGATGAGGGCCCATGTGCCGATCGTTTGCGCTGGCCCGGATTATCCGAGCAGGCGTGGAGTGTTCGGCCCGGTGATCAGCCCTACTGGAGACTATCTGGAGGACATGAAGCCTGCCTTTGCATTCTTCCGATCCCTGACCCCCCGCCATCCCGAACGGGCCGCCTTTCCCGACGGCTTTAGTGCCGAAGACTAGTCGAACAATTCTTCGAGGAAGCTTTTCCGCCGCTTGTGGGGCTTGCCGTGATAGCCATGTCCGTAACCGGCCTGGGGTTGCGGGGCGAAGGTCGGGGCAGCGGATGGCTGTGGTGCCGGCGCAGCACTACTACGCTCAATGATCTTGTCGAGCTCGCCACGGTCGAGCCATACTCCGCGGCAAGTCGGGCAATAGTCGATCTCAATCCCTCCCCGCTCGCTCATCACCAGCGTCGAACCGTCGACAGGGCAGGCCATGGGTCCGGCATTCGGCATTCGAAATTCTCCTGATCCTTTATTCGGTGCAGACATTGGGTCGAACCTTCCATCCGGCAAGAGCAATCTCGACCAATGGACTGGCAAGCGCCGCGGCTTGAGAGAAGGGGCGGCGAAGCGTAGGCTTGGGGCCTTGTTCGAGGAGCCCGACAGATGATGCGCCGCCTGTTTTTCGCTTGTGCCGCTGCTTTGATCACGGCTCCCTTGTCCGCCGCACTGCCGGTCGGCGCCAAGGCGCCCGAGATTCGCACGATGGGGGCGCTAGGCGGCAAGACCTTCAAGCTCGACCTCAAGGACCAGCTTCACCACGGTCCGGTGGTGCTCTATTTCTACCCGAAGGCGTTTACCCAGGGCTGCACGCTCGAGGCCAAGGCCTTTGCCGACGCAATGCCGGAATTTCGCAAGGCAGGCGCCCGGGTGATTGGGATGAGCGCTGACGATCTGGGGACGTTGAAGCGCTTCTCGACCGAGGCCTGCCGTAGCGCGTTTCCCGTTGCCATCGCCTCTCCGGCGACGATCAGCGCTTATGACGTGGTGTTGAAGCAGAAGCCCGAACTGTCCGACCGGACCAGCTATGTCATCGGCCGCGACGGACGAATTGTGATGGTCCATTCCGAACTCGACTGGAAAGATCACGTCGCCAAATCGCTGGCGGCCGTTCGGGCCTTAAACCGCTAAGCCACCCGTTCGGACTGGATGACGCAACGCGGCTGCGCGCATCGAGCTGTTTTTGGCTAACCGATCCGGCAAAATTCTGCGGATGCGGAGCCCTTGGAAGCCCGAGTTGCGGTCGAGCGCTTTGGCGGAAATCCGTCCTTTTTCGGCACAGCCCTTATCGAAAGTTAACCGTCTAAGTTGCTGGGCGAAAACGTTTTTCGGTTAATTTTGACCCCTTCTCGTTAACCCCTTCCGTTAACGGGCAAATGGAGTCACCCTAGGTTCTTTCGGATTGGGAAGGGGTTCCCGTGGCAAAACGATGGCTTGGAGCGGCAATTGCCGGCGCCTGTATCGCGGCCGCGGCGCCTGCCATGGCGTCGAGCGAAGCCGCGGCCACTCCATCGAAGCCCGATACCTACCGCCCGTTGATCCTCGACCGGTCAACCGTCCCGGCCAGACGAACCAGTCATCCACTGATCCTGGCGCAACCGGCAAGCCCCGATGTATTTGGAACCGTCGCGCTCAATGCGGGGGTGACCTTTTACGACGCGCGCTTTCGGCGGGTGGCTGCGGCTGATGCGAGGGACCCGTTGGTGCAACGGCTGGCGGCGGGGGCCGTCAGCCTCGACCCCATCGGCAAGCTCCGCCTGATCCAGGAAGAGGTGAACCGGCGGGTGCGCTGGATGCCCGATCTCGACAATATGGGCGTTGCTGATTTCTGGGCAAATGCGGGGGAAACGCTGAAACGCGGTACGGGCGACAGTGAGGACATCGCGATCGTCAAGATGCAGGCGCTCAAGGCCGCCGGCTTCAATCCCAAGGACCTCTATATCAGCATCGGCCGACACAATGTGCGCGGCGCCCATATCGTCCTGCTGGCCCGTACGGCGGGCGGCTTTTTCGTGCTCGACGATCCACTTCAGGGCGGAGAAGTGACGACTTCCGCGAAACATGGACGGTTCACACCGATCATGACGCTGGGCCAGGGGAGAAGCTGGATCCACGGCCGGCGCGTCGGCGCCAGGGTCGCTAGCGCCAGCGCCAGGCCCAAGGCGAACTAGACCGCGTCGCGCTATAAGCGCGGCATGGCCGGCGATCCCTACAATCTCGACCGCTTCGTTTCGGCGCAGGCCGGCGGCATGTTCGAGCAGGCGCTGGCCGAGCTCCGCGACGGCCGCAAGCGCAGCCACTGGATGTGGTTCATCTTCCCTCAGCATCGCGACCTCGGGCGAAGCGAAACCGCGAAATATTATGGGTTGAGCGGACTGGAAGAAGCCCGTGCCTATGCTGCGCATCCATTGCTCGGGCTGCGGTTGCGCCAATCGGCGAAAGCAGTCCTCCCGCACCTGGCGTCGATCACCCCGGAAGCGATTCTGGGGCCGATCGATGGGCTCAAGCTGCGTTCGTCGATGATACTCTTCGCCGAGGCCGTTCCGGACGACCGATTGTTCCGCGACGTGCTCGTTGCAGCAGGCGGTTCGAATATAGGTGCCGGAAGCTCACTGAAGGGCTAAAGTGCTCCCAGGGCATTCCGCCCTTGCCGGGAGACGGTCATGGCCAAGGGTCAGAAAAAGTCGAACAAGGAAGCGCGCAAACCGAAGGCGGAGAAGAAGAAGACCATCGCCGCCAATCCGTCGCGGGAAGGAGTCGTCCGCGGCCTGGAGAATTTCAAGAACTAGCGGCTGCACGGCTAAGCGGTTCATTGGCAGAAACTCCCTTCACGAACCCTGTTTGGGCAGCCCAAAGGGGCGGCGACGCCGGGAGTTGCACAGGCATTTAGTCGGGCTCGCCCGCCGGTTTCCGCCGAGCGACCAGCTTGATCTCGACCAGCCCATCGTCGGGCACCAGCCGGTCGATGTCGATCGCGGTCCACGCGGGAAAGGGCTCGCGGATGTAGCGGTCCTTTACCTTGCGAAAGCCGTCGAACTGGGCCGGCAAATCGGTGTGGAAGGTGGTGATGTCGACCACCCCGTCGAAACTGGATCCCGACCGGCGGAGCACGTCGCCAAGCATCTTGAAAGCGCGATCGTATGCGGCCTCGGCATCGGTCTCGCCCTTGCGAAGGCCGGCGACCACTCCTGACAGCCACACCCGGTCGCCGTCGATCACCGCCTCGGCAAAGCCCCATTCGGTGAAGAAGCGGCGAGCCTCGGGCCGCTCGGGCATGACGATATTCTCGGGCCGGCGGGCGAACGGAGGCTCGGTTGGCGCCATGCTAGCGGGCGCGGACTGGACAGCCGCACTGGCCGCTGCGGCGAAGATGGTCAGGCTAAGCATGGAAATAACTCCGCGGACTGATCGGGTCGCCCTGCAGCGCTGGCCGCGCGAAGGCGAGGGGGCTTCGACCGGGACCGTCGGCCATTCGACCGGCGGCATGCTGGACATGCCGACGCCAGCTAACCAGTAAGGAATAATGATGCGGGGAGGGTTGATGATTGCGCTGCTGCTCCTTGGAGGATGCGCCAGCGTTGGCGATGGTGCCGCGGACCCCGCCGACGCCTTCATGGCGCGGCTGAAACAACATTGCGGCAAGGCTTTTGCCGGGCGGGTGGTGACCAGCGATCCGGCCGATGCAAGCTTTGCCGGAAAACGGCTGGTGATGCATGTACGGGAATGCAAAGCTGAGGGAGTTCGAATTCCCTTCCATGTCGGCGACGACTCCTCTCGCACCTGGGTCGTGACACGCACCGCGCCGGGCCTTCGCCTCAAGCACGACCATCGTCATGAGGACGGCTCGCCCGACAAGCTGACCATGTACGGCGGTGACAGCCGCCCATCCGGCACTGCCCAACGGCAGGAGTTCCCCGCTGACGCAGAATTGATCGCGCTCTTCACGCGGGAAGGCCGCGCTGTCTCCAACAGCAACGTCTGGGCGATGGAGGTCGACGCGACCGTCTTCGCCTATGAGCTTCGGCGCCCCCCGATCCCCGGCGGACGTTACTTCCGCGTGGAGTTCGACCTCACGCGCCCCGTCGCCGAGCCGCCGCCCCCCTGGGAAGCGCGCTCCACGACGCAATGACCCCCTTCACGTGGCGCATTGTCCCGCGAGCGACTAAATAGACTGCTAGCCGAATCGAGCGCCCATCTTGGGCGGCAACTCCGCACGGGAGGAAGCCATGGCGACCGGCGATATTAGTTTTGCTACCTTCAATCTGTTCAATCTGAACAAGCCCGGCCTTGCGATCTACACGGACTCCGATGGCTGGACCCAGGCCGAGTATGACAAGAAGATCGATTGGACAGGCGACATGCTGTCCTGTCTCAAAGCCGACGTGTTCGGCTTCCAGGAGTTGTGGCACGGCGACTGCCTGATCGACGCCTTCACCAAGGCCGGGCTGATAGCCGATTACGACCTCATCGTCCCGTCCAGCGCCAATGGCACCAAGATCGTCTGCGCCGCCGCGGCGCGCAAAGGACTGCTCGAAGGCCAGCCTAACTGGTTCGAAAAATTTCCCGACAAGTTCCGGCTTGAAAGCAAGGGCGACGATGCGCAGACCCCGGCGATTGCAGTCAACCTGCCGGGCTTCAGCCGCCCCGTTCTCCATTTCAAGGCCAAGGCGCATCCCAATCAGGCGGCGATCCATGTCCATGTCTGCCACTTGAAGTCAAAGGGCCCGACCAAGGTGTTCAGGGAGGCGTGGTACAAGGCCGAGCCTGACGTCTACAAACCGCACGGCGAGGCGATTGGCTCAGCCCTCTCGACCATCCGCCGCACCGCCGAGGGCACGGCGCTGCGCTGGATGCTGACCCAGCGAATGAAGGCAACCGACGATCCGGTCGTCGTGCTCGGCGACCTGAATGACGGCATGCACAGCAACACCCTCAACATCATCTCCAGCCAGCCCAATTATCTAAAACCGTTCAGCCGGCCCGCGGGCGGCGATGCCGACCTTTATTCGGCCCAGTCGCTACAGCAGCTGCAGAGCCTGACAGACGTCTACTACACCCACGTTTATCAGCAGGCGCGGGAATTGCTCGATCACATCCTCGTCAGCGAGCAATTCTATGACGGCAGCCGTAGCCGCATCTGGGGATTCGATGAGCTGATCATCGAGAACGACCATCTCAATTTCGAGGACCATAAGGAACGCGGCACCGGCGACCATGGCGTCGTCCGGGTCCAGTTCAAATATCGACCCGCACCCTAGCTTGAGGAGGCGATGATGGCAGGCAGGTTGGCAGTGGTGCTGAGCGGCGGTGGGGCGAAAGGCGCGTTCCAGGTAGGTGCGCTCGATCAGCTGGTCACCAAACGCAAGGTCAAGTTCGATATCGCCGTCGGCACTTCGACCGGGGCGATCCAGGCGGCGGCCGTCGCCCAGGACGATATCCCCAGGCTGGTCAAGCTATGGGAGGATATCAAGGGCGACGAGGATATCTACAGGAAGCGCAGCGGCACCTTGCTCGCGGTGATCACCGGCAAGCCATCGATCTACGACGCCGGCCCGCTTCGCCGCCTGCTTGCCGCCAATATCGACGAGACCAGGATCAGGGGGAGCGGCAAGAGCCTCCGCCTCGGCGTGGTCAGCCTGACCAGCGGCAGGTTTCAGCCAATTGCCGAGAACGCCAGCAACATCGCCGACTATGTCTATGCCAGCTGCGCCATGCCGTTCGCATTCGAGCCGTTGCAGGACGCCGCGAAGGAGCAATGGGTCGACGGCGGGGTGCGCGACGTGACTCCACTGGATGCCGCGTTCGAGCTCAATCCCCGCGCGATCCTGGTCATCCGCGCCTCGCCCCCGCCACAGCCGGACGAGCGCAGGCGGTACAAGGATCTGGTCGCGATTGGCCTCCGTGCGGTCGACATCCTGCAATCCGAAGTGTCGCTTAATGACCTGAAGAACGTCCATTTGATCAACGCCTTGCTGACCGCCCGCGACCGGCAGCAGGTCGAGCTCGCCCGGCTCGGCATCACCGGCGCCAACGCCGAACGGGTGATGAACCCGCTCCGCGCCGAACTCGCCAGGTATCGAATGGCGCGGGTTGAGGTGCTTGAGCCCAGCGAGGAGCATCTGGAAACGCTCGAGTTCGATCCGCCCAAAATCAGGACCGCGATCAAGGCAGGCAGGGAGGCAGTGGAGGCGAACTGGGACCGGATCGAAGCGCTGATCGAGGGATAGATGTTCTGCAGCTTGAGAATATGGACTTTATTCCCGGCTTTCCGGCTCGACATAGACGAACGCCCGCTGGCCGGAATTGAGGGTCAGCTCGGCCCGCCCATAATCGCTACCCTCATATCTGTCTGTCGCCGCGAGCTCCTCTGCGGTCAGAAGATATACGATGCCCGGAACCCGATCGGCCGGATCGCCGGTCCGGCGGACGACCATGTGGGTCCTGGTTCCGCTGATCCGCACCGCGTCCGCGTCGCGGTCCGGCAGCACTTCCAGTCGGTATCCCAAAAGGGCGTCGGGCGACCCGTCGAGCGGCCGCCCGTAAGTGGCCAACTGCACGTCGCGCCGTTGCAGTGTGCCGTAAGAGAATAGCGGAATGTCCGCCTTCATCCCTGCTCCTCATTGAGGCTGCTTTGCTGCCGTTTGCAAAGATCGGGGTGAAGGGTTTCCCAGCCGATCTTCTGCTCAAGCCAGATTTCGACATCCGGCGGATAGCGATCGGGGTCGTCGAGGGTGCCGGTGGTGATGTCCATGTGATCGGGCCGGGAGGCGCGGCGATAGCCGATCAGGCTGCCGCAATCCCTGCAGAACAGCCAGTGGATTCCGGGCGAGGAGGAATGGTCACCTGCCTGGCCCTGCAGCCATTGAAACGCGTCCTTGTCGAACACCGCCCAGGCGACGTTGGTCCCGCCGCTCGCCCGCCGGCATGATCTGCAATGGCACAGCGTCGCCGCGACCGGATCGCCGGTCACGCGGTAGCGGACCGCTCCGCACAGGCAGCTGCCTTCGGCCGATAGCTTGCTCATCTGTCGACCGCCAACAGGACCCCGTGCGCGATGATCAATGCCCAAAGGGCCGAAAGAATGACCCGGCGCCCCCGGGCCAGAGCGGCGACCAAGAGGAGCGCCAGGAACAAGGCGTTGCCGGTCCACCACCACACGCCGATCGGCGTGTTCGCAGTCAGCGCCACGCGGACGAAAAAGACCAGATTGCAGGCCGCGATGGCGAGCAAAGCAACACGCCGGTTGTCCATGAAGTGATCGTCGAGATTGCGAACTTGCGACCCCCATGAAGGGAAAACCATCGAGGCAGCGAGGAAATAGGCGGCGCCCACCAGAAGCACGAGCAGCAGCGATGCGCTGGATGCGGTGACTCCGTGGCGAATCTCCCACGATCCCTGCCAGAACATGGCGAGATTGATGAGGATCAGTGTCCCGAGCAGCGGAGTCAGCCACCCGACATGGATATCGCGCTTGCTCTTGAGCGCGTGCGCGAGCCCGGACAGCATCTCGGTGACCGACAAGCCGATGAGCAAGGCGAACAGCGGAAAGACGAATTCGAATTCGGTCATGCCATGTTGAGCTTCACCGGATTCGCGGCAAGGTCGCCGACGACAGTGGTCCATTCGCGCACATGCCAGTTGGTGACGAGGCCGTTCAGCACATAGGGGTCGGCGCGGGCGAAATCCTCGGCAACCGATTTGTCTTCGCCGGCGAACATCAGCACCGCGCCGTCTACCGGATCGGCCAACGCTCCGGCGACGATCAGTTCGCCCCGCGATCGGCCGCCGCCCAGGCGTGCTTGAGATGATCGTCGCGATAATGGGGACGGCGGGCGAGATAATCGGGTGCGCCATCGTAGAAGAGGAGAAAATGCTTCATTTGGCCCTCAATTTTCTGACCGCATGAGAAAGTTGGAGCAAATTTCTTCCGCGCAGGACAGCTTTTTTGGCCGGGACATGGCATGCCCGTCCAATGCCGATGCGAGAATCGATGAGCGGCATCCGCATCCTGGTCGACGCCGACGCCTGCCCGGTGAAAGAGGAGGTGTATCGCGTCGCCATTACGCCGCGAGGTGCCGGTGCGGGTGGTCAGCAACAGCTATCTGCGCGTGCCCGCCCATCCGCTGGTCGAGCGGGTGGTAGTGTCGGACAGGTTCGACGCGGCGGATGACTGGATCGCGGGCCAGGCGGATACGATGGCGGTGGTGGTCACCGGCGACATCCTCCTCGCCGACCGCTGCCTGAAGGCCGGGGCAACCGTCATCGGCCATAACGGCAAGCCCTTCACCGACGCCTCGATCGGTAGCGCCATCGCGACGCGGGCGATCATGGCCGATTTGCGCGCCGGCGGGGATATCGTGGGCGGCCCGGCCCCGTTCGCAAAGGCGGACCGGTCGCGGTTCCTTCAGGCGCTGGATGAAGCGCTCGTCGCCGCCGAGCGCAAGGGAGGGGTTGGGAAGCGATACTGAGCAGGTATCGAAAAGTACGGTTCTCGCCAAAGTTAACCTTTTCTAAGAACCAGCGGCGCAGAACAGTTCGCAGACAAAAGCGAGCGGAGGATGCCAATGGGCGCGCCCGACAAAGGCATGCAAGCGGCCGAACAGCCGGCGGCGGAAACGCTGCTTACCGCGTTAAAGACGATCGACGCCGCTGAACGGCGCAAGCATGCGAGCGTGCTCAACTATTGGCTGTCGATTCGCGGCGACAAGGAGTTTCCCCCACTGCACGATTTCGATCCGCTCGAAATCTCGGATTTCGGGCCGTCCTCCGTGCTTCTGGAGCTGATCGGAGGAGGTCACGACGCCGAAATCCGCCATCTTGGGGAAGTGTTGAACACGGATGGCACAGTCGAGCGAATCATCGATGCTCCCAATCCGTCCGTTTTGTCCAGCATCGCCAAGAAGCTGCCGATCGTGGCGATCTCTCGCGACTTCCTCTCCTTCGAGGACGATTTCTCCAAGTCAGGCTGCGCGACGCGCTGCTGGGTGACGCTCCTGCCCCTAAGCAGCAGTGGCGCGTGGGTCGACTATGTCTATGCCTTCGTCAGCGTCGATACCAACCGCGAAAAGGCCGCACCGGCGCCGGAACGCAAAAAGGCGGCGGACGAGCTGCCCGAGGATACGACGGCGGAAGAGAATGTCGCCGACGAGGCCGAGCCGGTCACGGACATCCCCGCTGGCGAGCCCGAAGCCCCGACGGAAGTGGCCTCGTTCGTTGGCGATGAAGCCGGCGAAGTGCCCGAAGCGGCGGCGGATGTTGCCGAAGCGCGTCGAAGCCGGCGAAGTGCCCGAAGCGGCGGCGGATGTTGCCGAAGCCGTCGAAGCCAGCCAGGAACCGGAGCCGGATGAGCCCGCCAATGCTCCTGCCGCCGAGAGCGGTCCGGGGTTCGCGAAGCTGCTCGACGGTATCGCCAACCTGGCCGGCTTTTACGGGCAGAGCGTCAAGATCGACTCCGTCGTCGAGGCCGAGAGTCCGGCGAGCGATCTTCCGATCGCGGAATCTTCGGTCATCGAACCGGCGGTAGAACATCGCGAACCGGACGTCGTCGAGCCGCAGGCTGCTGAGCCAACGCCCGTCAAACTTTCCCCAGAACCTCAGCAACCCGTACCAGCATCGGAGGGAACCTTGCACAGCAAATTATCCCAAGTCCGGGCCAAGGCCGACGAGGCCCGCATGGCCCAGCTGCGCGCCACGGCGGCGCTCCATCAAGGACTCAGCGACGCCTATGATTTCGCGCTCGATGCGGAAGCAAGTCCGGAGGAATATCTGCGCCTGGTCGAGGAACAGGGGCTGAAGATTCAGCTTCGCGCCCCAATGGCGCCGGTCGCCAAGCTCGCCTTCGACGGCCTCGCCGACGCTACGACCATCGCCGACCTTGAGACCGTCCTCGCCTGGGCGCTGAAGCAGGAACTGCCGCGCGGCTCGCTTGCCCAGCGGATCGAAGAGGCCGGTGGAATCGATGAGCTGCTGAACGGGACGACGCGGCCTTCATAAGGCCCCTAGTCGTCGGCGGATCGCTTCTTCGCGGGCTGCCTCAGCCGCAACCCCTCGACGACCGCGTCCTCCGCGCAATTGCGGGATAGCTCGGCGAGGATGGCGATGTTCGCGTCGCTGGCTTGCCTCGCCAGCCAATGAGTACGGGTCGCAATGTTGAGCAGTTCCTTGATCGCGACCTCCGGGAGCTGCTTCCGCTCTTGCAGAAGCCTCTCGAATACAACCTCCGACAAAGGCGTCTCGAACTCCAGGCCGACGAACTCCTCGCAATGCCAGGCAACCCGGCAATATTGGCTCTCGAGGCCGGCGATGCTGAGCCAGACCCAGCTGTCCCTGGCAACGACGAACGGGGACTGAACCCGGCATCCATGGGTGGACATGTCGATGACGCGAACCTGAGACCGGCTGCGGGTCGCGTCGCGCATCGTCGCGGTCAGGCGCAGCGCGGTCCGGTTGACGCGCCGGCGTTCGGCCCGGCCCTTGTCCTGTTTAGCCATGGCGTGATCACTCCCTGGCCCATTGTGGGTCGGAGAGGTGAACAAATGGTTCCTGGCGCGGATAGGCGGTTCGGCGGCGGGTTGTTGCTAGCAGGGCCGAATGATGACAAACTGGTCGCAGGGCCTGGCTCCGTCCCTTGAAGATGGAGGCAGGTTGGGAGGGGGAATGCGATGCAGCCTGTTCGGCTCGTATTGCTGCTGCTTGACGGTCCACGCGAGGGCGAGAACGACTTTCTGGAGTTCCCGTCGATCGAGGACGCCGTTGCCTATGGCCGCGAGCTCCATGGTGGTCCCCGGTTCCAGCTCGAAGGGATTGAGGACGAGAGCGGCAAATCGCTCGTCAGCTACGATTATCTAAACGATCTCTGCCGCGCGCCGCAGCCGATGCCGCAGCGAAAATATGGGTAAGCGCCGCTTCTGACTACTTCGGGTCGAATGCGTTGAGGATCGGGCAGGGGCCGCCACGCTTCCTTGCGCAGTCGCCTGCGAGGCCGGCCAGCGCATCGCGCGCCTCCTTGAGGTCGGCGATCTTCTCGTCAAGCGCTGCAACGCGCGTCTGGGCCAGCTCGCGGACCCGTGCCCGGTCGTCGGTGCGATCGAGCGCGAGCAGCTCGCCGATCTGTTCGAGCGTGAAGCCCGCGGCCTGGGCGCGGCGAATGAAGCGCAGCCGGCGCAAATCCTCTTCGCCATAGCGGCGGATTTCGCCGGGCGGCCGCGCCGGCTCGGGCAGCAATCCCCGCCGCTGGTAATAACGAACCGTTTCGACCCCCACGCCGGCGGCCCGCGCAAGCCCGCCGATCGTGTCCGAATTTTTCGCTTGATTCCGTACCATGGTACGGACGCCATAGGGGATGGGCCCGCTCCCGGGCAAGAAGGAGAATGAAATTGTCCAGCAAGATCGAGACCAGGGCCGTCGCAACCGGCTGCCGCTGCAACCCCTGCACCTGCAAGAACTGCAGCTGCTGATTTGACGAGGGCCGCATCATGTCGGTGGTGCGGCCTTAGTCCTCGCTCGTCGCAATGGTCGACTGCAGCAGGATGTCTTCGGATCAGCAATTCCGGACCGTCTGCCATTCCTTCAGCCGTTCGGCGATCAGCGCCGACCGCTTCTGGTCGTCGCGGCCGTCGAGGATGGTCATGTCGTCCGGGTCGGCGCGCCAATAGACGCCCGAGGTTCGGGCCTTCAGGCCGAGGTCGGAATCGGAGCGGGTCGTCCAGTAGCCCGACGCGCGATCGGCGGATTCCAGGTGGATTTCGCCGGTGCCGTTCAGCTGCGGCGCTTCCGGGTCCGATGGCCGCTCGCCGGTCCAGTAATAGAATAGCCCGGACGGGTCGGCCGTTTCCTTGACGGCCTTGCTCGAATAGCGGGAGGACAGGCGGCCGTCCTCGCGCCACCCCCGGCCGCTGACGTCGAGTCCGCCGCCGCGATTGCGCGATATGTTGAGCAGGCCCAGCGCCGATGGCTCTTTTTCGGTTCGCTCGGTCAGCGAGAATTGCCACCACGATCCCTCGATCCGGGTCGCTTGCCCCTCGGTCTCGATCGCCTGCCGCAGCTTCTGGTTGACCGCCCTCATTTCGGCCGGCGTCATCTCGCCTGGATAGCGCACGGCCGTCAGGCCGAGGAGGTCGGTCGGCAGCTTCGCCCCATGGGCGTGGAGGATGAAGGTTCGCCGCATCCCCAATACGCCGCCGAACAGGCCGGCTTCGAACACGACATTGTCGCGCGGCGATGCCTGGCCCGCCCTTGCATCGGGGACGGCGCTGACCGTGGTCCAGTCGTCCTGGGCGAAGATGAACACCGCGAAGTCGACTTCGCGGGTCAGCTCCATCAGCCGCTCCATGGTCGACACGCCGGGGTTGAAGGATGTCGTCCACGGCTCGACCACCGCAATATCGCTCAGGCCGCGCGTCAGGGCCTGAAGCAGCTTCGCCTGTTTCCCGGACGAGCCCAGGAATATTCGAGGCTTTCCCATCTGCTCCTCCGGCGATCGGCTATCGCACTGGGCCGATATAGTCAGGCGCGCTCGCCGTGGGAACCGGGGAAGCCGCAAAGCTCCACCCGACGGAGCGGATCGCCGACCACGGGGACGGGAGTGGCGCCGGACCGGCCGTGCTAGGCCGCCTCCTGCCGCAGCGCTTCGGACAATATTGCCCCCACCCGCCTGGCATGGGCCGCGAACATCTCGAGGATTTCGTCGTCGGTCACCTTTCGCCGGGCCGGGTCGATCGCGCACAGCGTGCCGAAGAACGTGCCGTCGTCGAGATAGACTGGGAAGGAAATATAGCTTTTGAAGCCGTAGAGGACGGGCACCGGGTGCCGCGACCATTTGATGTCGTCGCTGGCGTCGTCGAATATGATCGCCTCGCCGCTTTCCCGGATCTCGTCGCAGATCGTCTCCTGGACCTTGAGCTCGCCGCCGGGATCGAGCCCGAATTCGATCCGGTCCTCGACCTGGCAGGCGATCCAGCGCCGCTCGGTTACCCGGGCCACCGCCGCGAACCCCATGCCGGTCACGTCGCAGATTTCGCGCAGCATCGCGCGCAACCGCTCGTCGTTGCCAAGCGCAACTGATTCCGCATTCAATTCCGGCACGACACCGCCCCTTCACTGTGGCGGGGCAGGCTTGGGACAAAAGCCAAGCGGAGACAAGGGGTTGAACGCCGCCGACCGCCATCGTCACCGCTCCGGCACCGCCTCCGCATAGGGCAGCCAGCGCCGATCCGCATTGCTGTTTCGGCAGAGATATTAAAGCGCCCTTTGGGGATCCCGCGAATCCCATCGTATCGCCCCAACTCGTCCCCGGCAGCGCTGCGCGCGACGATTGCCCGAACAGGGGGGTCGCAAACTTCACCAACTTTGTAACCCTGAAACAAGTTCAGGGCAGGCTCCTGGCCGACAGTTTGGCGCCGGACGATGCGGCCGAGGGCGGCGCCAGGATCGAGTCGCGGGCTCATCGCCGACTTTAAAGCATAATCGCCATGCTGTAGGACAGGATTTCCGGCAGGCTGGCGCATCGCCAATAAGTTTGCACCCGAAAGGCCAGCCGGTGAGTTGTCCTGCTACCATGACCACAGAAACGCCCAACGCAGAAACCGGCTCGGAAGAGAGCTACATGGACCGCGCGATGCGCGGCCCGACGCCCGACAACCCCTCATTGTCGCTGAAGACCCGGCTCAAGCGCGCCGCCTTCTTCGACCAGCGCGAGCGCGAGGTCGCCGAAGGCACCGCCGAGCCGCTCGATCCGGAGGCCGGCCTTCCGGAGGCCGGCGTAGAGGAAGGTTTCGAGCTGCCGCCGGAGGAAGATGTCGGCGAACAGGATCGCCCCGCGATTTAATCCGTCTATCGAGAGACAGCCACCGCTTCGGGAAGCCGCGGCGGCCTAGAAGTTGATCTTGACCGACGGCGCGCTGCGCTGCGCCTCGCCATGGTAGACCGCCTCGATATTATTGCCGTCGGGATCGAGCAGGAAGGCGGCGTAATAGCCGGGGTGGTATTTGGTGCGCTCGCCCGGTGCGCCATTGTCCTTGCCTCCCGCGGCCAGCCCGGCCTGGTGGAATGCGTCGACGGTGGCGCGGTCCTTGGCCTGGAATGCGAGGTGGTGGCGACCGGTCAGCTTGCCCGCCGCCTCCGGCCCGTCGGGCGTCGAGACGAACAATTCGTCATACCAGAAATGCGAATCCGCGCTGCCGCCGAGCGGGATGCCGAGCACCTCGAACAGCGCTTCGTAAAAGCGGCGGCTGGCGGCGAGGTCGGCGACCACCAGCTGGATATGATCGACCAGCCGGCCGCGGTGAAGTTCCATGGTTTCCATTATGCGCTCCCGTTGGGGGCGAAACGCGCCTGGCGGCGATGGGTTCAGCGGGGTGCCACCGAGCGCAGGGGAGGCATTGCAAAGCAAAGGCGAGCTTGCGCCGTAGAGAAGGCGCGGCCCGGACGAAGGATCAAGGCTGGTGCTTCAGTGCCGAGATATGGTCGGGATCGGCTTTGGGCTCCGGGACCGCTTTCTTCAGCCAACATGTCCGACGCGAAATCACATAAGTCATGGCTACGCACTGGTCGTTGACCCGGCACAGTTCCGCGCAATCATAGGCATTGGCCGCATCGACGCCCATATGGTCGAAATCATAACCCGCCCGGTTCACGCCCTCCTCAAGTGGCTTCATCACCGACCCAGTGTCTGTGGTGTTGGTTATGATGCGATCATCCTCGTCATCGGTGTCAGCGGCGTTGGTCAGTGCCGTGCCCTGCGTGTTGCTTTCGGTTGCATCTTCAATGTTGTTTTCAACCGGGTCCTTGCCGGGATCGACCTCCGGTTTCAGGCTGGGATAGACGCCCCCTGCCAGCAATACCGCACCCAACAGGAACAGCATGACCTGCCGCTTGATCGAGGAGAAGAGCGGCAGGGTGACGCCGAAGGCGCTGAGGCCACCGCCGATCAGCGCTCCCGCCATGAAGACAATGCCGGCGCCGACGAGCATGTTTTCCATCGCGATACCCCCTTGCGTCCGAATCAGGCCGGACGCGCATCAGTCTTACCGCGGCACGCTGGTCATCCTAGCAAAAAGGGGGCCGGGCGATAAGTCCGGCCAAGTAATGGACGTCGAAACAAGAAATAATGGCTGCAGGCCCGGGCGCTTAGCGTGCGGCTGCGCTAAATTCGGACGATCTCCATCGCCTGCTCCGTCAGCCGCTTCCATTCCTCCACCTTGCCGGGGAGGAACTTGACCCTCGCGATGCCCTTGATCTCTTCCATTCGAAATCGGGGGGCCACGACCTTAAAACGCTTCAGGTCGAATGAGTTGCAGCGGCGGGGGCGGAAATTCGGCACGTCGCAAATTGCTCAATTGCACATGTGCAATTCATCTATTGCAATATCGTCTCATAGGACATATATGCCGTCCAAGGAGATTTGATATGGCAGGTCAGCGATCCAAAGAGGAACTCGTTAAGTTCCTGAATTACGTGGGAACGAAAGGACTGTTGAGCCCTTCGACCGTAAGTCGCGCAAAGCTTCAGTGAACAAGGTGCTCGGGATATTGAGCGACGAAGAAGCCCAAGACGTAGCGGCTATCGACCTTGATGAGGTTATGCGCCGCTTCGCGAATTTGCACGGCCAAGGGTACACTGCGGACAGTCTAAGGACGTATAAAAGTCGAACGAAGTCATCGATTGAGGACTTTATTAGATACGTCGAAAATCCGATGGCGTTCAAAGTCGGCGGAGCCAAACGGCAGCCAAAAACCAAGCTAGCTAATCAAGGGAGTTCGAAGCCCGTTGGGAATCCATCGCCGCAAGCCCCGCAAATGAATTCGGGGGCTTCCGTGCCGTCAGCCGGCAGCAGCATAATTCCAATCGCTATACGCCCGGACGTGGTCGTTCACGTTCAAGGCCTTCCTCTCGACCTTGACTCCGCGAGAGGCAAAGAAAATATCAAACGTCATACTTGCGATGGCGATGGATGAAGATTGAGATCAACTCCCCTCCAAAAGGAGTTGAAGCGCGCCGTTTAAGGCGCGGGCGCGGCGCTGCTGGAGCGGAGGTCCAAACTCCTGTCTCCAGCAGCCCCACCTATAATTAGCACGATCACGCGAATTGAAATAGAGGCGGACAATACTTGCCTCATGACAAGTCCCCAAATAGCGCGGATGGAACGGATAGATGGCTTACCCGATACATGACAAGCTGGTCGTCGCCATTACATCGACCGCGCTGTTCGATTTCGCCAAGGAACACGAGATTTTCGTGAACGAAGGCTTGGATGCATTCCGCGCATATCAGGCGGAGCATCGCACGGACGTGCCAGCGCCAGGCGCTGCGTTTCCCTTCATCAAGCGGCTGCTCCACCTGAACAAAGTGTTCCCCGACCAGTCACCGGTCGAAGTGGTGCTTCTTTCGCGAAACGATCCCGAAGCTGGACTGCGCATGATGGACGCAATGCCACATTACGGCCTCGACATAACGCGAGCTTCGTTCTTATCGGGCAAGGCACCGTATCCATTCATGGCTGCGGTCAATGCTTGCCTCTATCTCAGCACGAACCCTGATGAGGTGAAGGAGGCGGTCTGCGCCGGGTACCCGGCAGGTCACGTTCTTCCCTGCGCAGCGTCAGATGACGATCCTGACACCCAGCTTAAGATCGCGTTCGACTTCGATGGGGTGCTCGTCGATGACGAAGCGGAGGCGAAGTACGCCGATGGCGGGCTTCCTTTGTTCTTCCATTACGAGGTTGAAAACAAGGATCGGCCGCTGAAAGACGGGCCGCTGATGCCCCTTCTAAAGCGGCTATCTTCAATTCAACATTTGCAGGTCGAGCATGCCCACCTCGTTAACAGCCCCGAGAAGGCGATCCAGATCTCGATAGTGACCGCCCGAAATGCCCCAGCTCATGAGAGATTGATCAACACGATGAAGCACTTGGGTCTGGAAGCTGACGAGTTGTTCCTAACCGGCGGAATTGAAAAAAAGGGCTTCCTAGATGTGATTAAGCCCCAAATCTTTTTTTGATGATCAAATCGGGCACCTTGAGCCCGCGTCGGCGAGCACACCTTTGTGTCCACATTCCCTTCGAAATCAGGAACCAGTAGGCACCGTTCGTAATTTCAGTGCTTCACTCCCCCGCCGGCAAGTAAATCTCTCCACCCTCGTCGTGGAAGCGCTTGCTCATTTGAGAAAAGCCCGCGTCGACGTCCTCGTCGGACAACTCGGCTCCGGCCATGCCGGGTTTGGCTTCTCCAACATCCTGCGAGTTCTCGACCGCCCTCACCCCGCCCGCAGGCAAGCCACCCTCTCCCTCAAGGGGAGAGGATTTAGGCGGGCGAAGTCCCTGACCTCCTGGCTGATCTTCATCGAGCAGAATTTGGGGCCGCACATCGAGCAGAAGTGGGCGGTCTTGGCGCCTTCCGCGGGTAGGGTCTGGTCGTGATATTCCTCGGCGGTGTCGGGATCGAGCGACAGGTTGAACTGGTCGCGCCAGCGGAACTCGAAGCGGGCTTTGCGCAGCGCATCGTCGCGGACCTTGGCGGCCGGGTGACCCTTGGCGAGGTCGGCGGCGTGGGCGGCGAGCTTGTAGGTGACGACGCCGACCTTCACATCGTCGCGATCGGGGAGGCCGAGATGCTCCTTGGGGGTGACGTAGCAAAGCATCGCCGTCCCGAACCAGCCGATCATCGCCGCGCCTATGCCGCTGGTGATATGGTCGTACCCCGGCGCGATGTCGGTGGTCGAGCGGGCCCAGGCGTCTAGAAGGGCGCCTCGCCGCACACCTCCAGCTGCTTGTCCAGCAATACGGCCATGGAGGAGCTGGGCACCGATTGCGTGCGTTGCTCGGAGCTGGCCTCCGAACTAACGAAGCTCCAGACCGACGTCCCGGCCGACCCGTTCGAGTCGACCCGCGCGACCGTGGAGGCCGAGCTGAAGCGGCCGATCAAGGAGCTGTTCGCCCGGTTCGACGAGGCGCCGGTCGCGTCGGGGTCGATCGGCCAGGCCCACCGGGCCACCCTGCCCGACGGCCGCGAGGTGATCGTCAAGGTCCAGCACCCCGACATCGCCCGGCGCGTGCAGACCGACCTCGCCATCCTCGCCGAGCTGGCCCGGCTGGCCGAGGAGTACATCACCGAGATGCGGCCGTACCGACCGACCGCGGTGGTGGCCGAGTTCCGCCGGGTGCTGCTCCGCGAACTGGACTTCCGCCGGGAGTTGCGGCACCTGCAAATCTTCGCCAAGAACTTCGCCGGCGACCCGAGCGTGAAGTTCCCGACCCCGGTGCCGGAGCTGTCCACGGGCCGTGTACTGACGATGGAGTACCTGGACGGCACCCCGCTCACGAAGCTCGACGACCCGAAGGCCGCCGGCATCGATCCAGACGAGCTCGCGCGGCGCGGGGCGCGGGTGTTCCTGGAGATGATCTTCCGCGACGGCTTCTACCACGCCGACCCGCACCCGGGGAACGTGCTCGTCCTGAGCGGCGGCGTGATCGGGCTGTTCGACTGCGGCATGGCCGGCCGGGTGGACGACCGGCTGCGCAGCCAGATCGAGGCGGCGATGGTCGCGGTCATGTCCAACGACCCGGCGTCGGTGACGGACCTGGTGATGCAGGTCGGCGAGGTGCCGCCGCACTTCGAGCCGGCCGACCTCCAGACCGAGGTGGCCGAGCAGATGGCGTTCTACTGGGGGATGCCACTCGACCAGTTCCAGCTCGGCGCCGCGCTCGAAGAGCTCACCGAGGCGGTCCGCCGCTACCACGTCCTGTTGCCGCCGCCGCTGGCGCTGTTGCTCAAGGTGCTGGTGATGCTGGAGGGGACGGCCCGGCTGGTGAACCCGTCGTTCAACCTGATAGAGGTGCTGGAGCCGTACCGCCGGCGGTTCCTCCTGCGGCGGCTCTCACCGAAGCGACTGGCCCGGCGGCTCCTGGCGGCGGCGCGGGACTGGGACGAGGTGATGTCCGGGCATGCCGCGGCTGGTCCGCGACGTGATGCAGTTCGCCCGCCGGCAGCAGTTCGCGGTGCAGTTGCAGCACCAGCACCTGGAGCCGTCGGTCAACCGGCTGGTGTTCGGGATGATGACCAGTCGCCTGTTCGTCGGGTCGGCGTGGCTGTGGGCGCACCGGGCGCCGCCGCTGGTCTTCGGCGAGGTGTCGATCTTCGGGGTGGTCGGGTGCCTGACCAGCGCGGTGCTGGGGTTCCGCCTGTTCCGGGCGATCCAGCATTCCGGCCGGCTGGAGGAGGACGACCGGTGACGCGGCCGCACCGCTTACCGGCACCCCTGTCGAATAGATGCCGCGCCGCCCGGCCGCTGATCGTTCCCTGCTTCATCAACTCCGCCGCGATCAACTCCACCGCGCGCCAGTGGCCCTCGTCCGCGAGCAGGTTCTCGACCTTCGCCAGCATCCGCCGCTCGAACCGGTCGAGCGTCTTCGGCGTCGCCCGCTGCAGCGCCAGCCGCCGGGCGTAGCCGCAGGTCCCGGGCCGCCCCGTCCCGGCAGTACCCGCCGGTGTGCCGGGCCTCGGCCGCCATCCCGGCCAGCGCGATCAGCACCTCCCGCTCCAGCCAGTCGTCGGTCGGCCGAAAGACGCCCTTGCCGAACTGGCACTGGCCGAGCAGGTCGCGGCCCGGCAGGACGCTGACCTTGTGGATGGGGCGGTCCAAAGCGAGAGCGGCCACCGCGTGCCCGGCCTCGTGGTACGCGGTGGTCGCGTCGTGGGTCGGCTCGCTCACGTCAGCCCCCGGCCGGGGCCGCCGCGGCCTCGGCGTCGATCTGCGTCTGGAGGGCCGGCGACACCTTCGCCGTCCCCTTGCACTTGGGGTACTTCGTGCAGCCCAGGAAGTACCGCCCGCCGAACCGCGACTTCTGCAGGCGCATCTCGCGAGCCGCACTCCGGGCACCGCTCCGTCGATCGTCACCTGCGGCAGGTCCGGCTTCGCGGCCGCCGCCTTCTTCTCCGGCATCGGCGGCAGGATGTCCTTGAGCTTCTCCCGCAGCTCGGCGTTGATCGACTTCGCCCCGCGGCACTTCGGGTAGCCGGTGCACGCCAGGAACGGCCCGCGCCAGCTCGACTTGATGACCATCGGGCTGCCGCACTTCTCGCAGTTGATGCCCGTCTCGGCCGGCTTGACCGGTTGCCGCTCTCGTCCGCGTCGGAGATGAACTTGCACTTCGCGTCCGGGCACTGCACGTACTTCTTGCCCGCCTTGCTCTGCTTCAGGAGCAGGTTCTGCTTCCCGCACTTCGGGCACTTGTGCGTCGTCGGCAGCGCCGTGACGACCGGCTTGCCGTCGGCGCCGAGGTTCATCGTCGTCGGGCAGTCCGGGGCGCCCTGGCAGGTGAAGAAGGTGCCGAACCGGCCCTCCTTGCGGACCATGAACTTGCCGCACGCCGGGCACGGGATGTCCGTCACCTTCGGCTGCGGCCGCGGCGCTCCTCGCCCTCGCCCGGCTTGATGTACCTGCACGCCGGGTCGTCCTTGTACCCGGTGCAGCCGACGAACGGCTTGCCGGTCTTCGGCTGAACAGCTGGACAGCGGCCTGCCGCACTCGCGGGCACTTCTCCCCGGTCTCGATGCCGCGCTGCGGCCGGCATCTCCGTCGTCGGCCTTCTGCAGCGCCTCCGAGAACGGCCCCCAGAACTCGTCGAGCACCTCGGCGTAGTGGCACTTGCCCGTCTCGATGTCGTCCAGCTCCTCCTCGAAGTGGCTGGTGAACTTCAGGTTCATGATGTTCGGGAAGTGCTGCGACCAGCAGGTCGGTGACCACCTTGCCGATCTCGGTGGCGAAGAACCGCCGGCTCTCCTGCCGTGACGTACCCGCGGTCCTGGATCGTCTCGATGATGCTGGCGTACGTGCTCGGCCGGCCGATGCCCTCCTTCTCCAGCGTCTTGACCAGCGACGCCTCGTTGTACCGCGGCGGCGGCTGGGTGAAGTGCTGCGTCTCGAACAGGTCGAGCCGGTCGAGCGGCTGCCCGTCCCGCAGCTGCGGCAGCTCGGTGTCCTCCTGCTTGCCGGCCGGGGCGAGCACCTTGCGGTACCCGTCGAACTTCAGGATGCGGCCGGTCGCCCGGAACAGCCCCGGCCCGGCGGTCACCTCGACGTTCGTCACGGCGAACACCGCCGGGGTCATCTGGCTGGCGACGAACCGCTGCCAGATCAGCGTGTACAGCCGGAGCTGGTCGCCGTGCAGGCCGAGCCTGCTCGGCCCTCTGCGGGGTCATGGTCACGTCCGTCGGGCGGATCGCCTCGTGGCGCCTCCTGGGCGCTCTTGCCGGAGGCGTACACGTTCGGCTTCTCCGGCAGGTACGCGGTCGCCGTAGGTCGCCTCGATGTAGTCGCGGACGGCGCGTCAGCGCGTCCGGGCTGATCCGGGTGCTGTCGGTCCGCATGTAGGTGATGAGCGCGACCGTCCCCTCGCTGCCGAGCGGCACGCCCTCGTAGAGCTTCTGGGCGGTCTGCATCGTCCGGCTGACGCGGAACCGCAGCCGCTGGTTCGCCTGCTGCTGGAGCGTGGACGTGGTGAACGGCGCCGGCGGCCGCTCGCTGCCGGTCCTTCTGCTCGATCTTCGTGACGACGAACGGCACGCCCTGGCCAGCGCGGCGCGTCGACCGCGGTCGGCGTCGCGCCTCGGTCTTGCGCATCGCCGGCGTCGGCGCCGTCCCACTTCGCCAGTTCGGCCAGGAACGACCCCGGCGGCGGCGTCGGCATGCCGGCCTTCTCCGCTCACCGGCGGCGGTCGCCGTCGCGTCCGCCGTCTCCGCGCCGGCTCGGCGGTCGGGCTCGTCGGCTCGCCTTGTCGCTCGCCCGGCTTCTTCTTGGCGAAGACCTTCGACTTCTTCGGGTCGGCCTGCCACGCGACGCCCGACCCCTGCGGGGCCAGCAGCGCCGTGATCTTCCAGTACTCCTCGGTCTTGAACGCCTCGATCTCGCGCTCGCGGTCCACGATCAGCTTGACCGCGACCGACTGCACCCGGCCGGCACTCAGGCCGCGCGTCACCTTGTCGCCGAGCAGGCTCGACAGCGGGAAGCCCGACCACCCGGTCCATCGCCCGGCGGGCCTCCTGCGCCTGCACCCGGTCCTGTTGATCTTCTCGGCCTGGGCCAGCGCCTGCTGCACGGCGTTCTTGGTGATCTCGTTGAACCGGATGCGGAACGTCGTGTCCGGGTCGAGGTTCAGCTCGTCGGCGATGTGCCAGGCGATCGACTCGCCCTCGCGGTCCGGGTCGCTGGCCAGCAGCACGCGGTCGGCCTTGGCGCGGCCGCCTTCGAGTTCGTCGAGGATGTCCTGCTGGGTGCGGCGGCCCTTGCGCTTCTTCGCCTTGGTGCCGGCGTCCACGAGGTAGCGGAGCTTCCACCCCTCGCCGATCTTGATGCCGGACACTTCCTCGCCGGCCTGCTTGCGGCCGGTCGCCAGGTCGCGGACGTGGCCGTAGCTGGCCAGCACCTTGAACCGCGAGCCGAGGTACTTGTTGATCGTCTTGGCCTTGGCCGGCGACTCGACGACGACCAGGTCGTAGTTGCCGCTGCCGTCGGGCGTCGAGCCGGGCCGCGGCCGTCGGCCGCGTCGGCGGCTCGCCGGCTGGCGGCGCTGGCTCGACACCGCGTCGGCGCGGCCGGCGTCGAGCGCTCGTCTTGGCGGCGGCTGGCTTGCGCGGCCGGCTTCTTCGGCGTCGGCGGTCGGCTTTCTTGCGTGGGGTTGGCACCGGCACTCCTGAAGCTCCTGTTGCGGTTGTTGCGACCCGCGGAATTCGTACAATCGGAGGGTTGAGGGCCGGGAAAAGTCCCATCACCCTTAGTACAGCCTATAACCGGGCTGTCAAGCCCGTAGCCCCCGGCGGCCGCGACACCCGTCGGAACACCCGTCGTAACTTGAGGCCGAGTCATGGCTTTCAACCCGTTCAACGTATTCCGGCGGAACCAGAAGGTCCTCTTCGCCCTGCTGACCGTCGTCGTCATGTTCATGTTCGTCTTATCGAGCGGGCTGGGCGGCGGGGCCGACTTCTTTGATTGGCTCCCCCGGGTGATCGGTTCCAAGGCCGCAGCGGCGACGTCCTGGCGACCATCGACGGCTCGAAAGTTTACGAGTCCGACCCCCAGCACATCCAGACTAAGCGGACGCTGGCCAACCAGTACATGTCGGCAGCGGCGGCGCCGGCCCGCGAGAACCTCGCCCGCTACGTCGCCGAGGGGTTGAGCCGCGTCAGCACCGAGAACAGCCAGGTCGTCCAGTACGCCCTGGCCGTGCGGCCGATGTACGTCGGCCCGCAGACCGCTGAGTTGCTCAACAACCCGCAGATGTTCAACCAGTTCCTGGCGATGGGGATGATCAGCCCGCAGGCCATCCAGCAGGAGCAGGAGCAGACCATCGCCGGCCTCCAGACCCGGCTGGGCGAGATCGCCGAGAAGGCCTCGCAGGAGGACGACAAGGAAATCGCCCGGGTGATGCACTCGCTGATCGACCTGGACGTGCGGCTCAACTCGGCCGGCCGGCAGGGGCAATACTTCACCAACCTGCCCAACGCCGGCGGCAACAAGGACCTCATGGAGTTCAAGCTCTGGCTGACCAAGGCCGACGACCTGGACGTCTCCTTCACCGACGCCGACGTCGCCGACCTGGTCCACTCCGAGTTCTACCGCCGGCTGACCGACGACGACCTGCGGGCGGTCGAGGCCAACCTCAAGAACAAGGTCGGGTACAACCCGGAGCCGCTTAAGGAATCGCTGGGCGACGAGTTCAAGGTCCGGCCCGCCCAGTCGGCGGTCCTCGGCCGTGCCGCCCTGCGACCGCTCGGCCAGGCCTATGACGCCCCGTATGACTATTTCCGCTTCTACCGCGACCAGACCTCGACCTCGCGGTTCGGGATGATTGCCGTCCCGGCCGAGAACTACCTGTCCCGGGTGCAGGGCGCCCCGACCGAGGCGGAGCTGCGGGAGATCTTCAACAAGTACCAGAACGACGTGCCGGACCCGCGCCTCGCCCGGCCGGGGCTGAAGGAGCCGCGCAAGCTCAAGCTGGAGTGGCTGGAGGCGACCGGCAACGAGCCGTTCTACAAGCAAGGCCGCCGCCGATGGGATCAAGCTGGCCGGGGTGACGACCCGCGCCAACGGCTTCCTCGCCCTGGCGTCGTCGCTGGGCGGGGTGACGACCGCATCGCTCCTGGGCACGGCGGCGCCGCTGGCCATGCAGGACCCGGTCCTCGACACCAGCTACGCCGAGTACAAGGCCGGCCAGCGCAACATTGCCCGCGACCACTGGTATTCCAGCTCGCCATTCGCCGACCGGCCACAAGTGATCGACCGCGGCTACCCGCGCGCGGAGAACGCCGCCGCGATCGCCGGCGTCGCCGGGCCGACCGGGGAGGCGTTCGAGGCCGACCGCAAGGCCCGCGTGCCGACGCTGGCCCCGGCCCTGATCGCCCCGCTGGCGCACGGCCTCGGAGTGCCGACGGTGCTGATCGCCACAGCCGCCGCCCAGGTGAAGGCGACCGAGCCGCTGCCGCTGGACGCCATCCGCCGGCTCGCCGAGCGGGCCGGGGAGGACATGGCCCGGCGATCGTCGAGGACGATCTGCAAAAGTTCCAGGTCGAGATGACGAAGTTCAACGTCGC
>CAWANX010000005.1:0-469548 GCA_963783535.1 uncultured Alphaproteobacteria bacterium | reverse complement strand
ATGACCGCTTTCAACCATTGCGGACCGTCGAAGAAGGCTTACACCAGACGGCATGGATCCTTTGTACGTGCTGCTGCACAGCCTCCCGGAGACCGGGAAAGTGAAGGTGGTCGGCATATATTCATCGAGGGCGCTGGCAGAGGAAGCGGAGGATCGGGCTCGGGCACTCCCTGGCTTTTCCGAGGAGCCGGAGGGATTCGTCATCGAGCAATATGAGGTCGACAGAGACCATTGGTCGAGGGGATTTGTCCGACTTTAAGGGCCTGCAAGACCCGCGCTTCGTTCACCGGCGGCACTAAGTTGCCGCGTCCAGATGACGCTCGATTTCCAACTCCGCGGAGATTAGGAACGCCGTCCAGGTTACCGATCCAATAGACGGCCGGCGAAGGCAGGCGGGCAGCCGAAAGGAACCGGATGGTGGCATCTTTCAGCGAATGGCTCGCCTTTGCGCCCTTATGGGTAATCACTTTGGTCATCTTCGGCGGCCTGATCGGTTCAGCATTGCTCGCCGGCAGCCTTCGGCGTCATCAAAATCGACGCCAGGCGAAAGGTGAAATCACGGTAGAAGTTGAGGAGTTGATCACGGTTTCATCGATCTTGGGCCTCCTGGCTTTGCTCATCGCGTTCACATTCTCCATCGCGCTCGATCGCTTTGACACTGGCGGGCGAATGTTCTTCAAGAAGCAAACGCGATTGGGACAACCTACCTGCGTGCCCAATTGCTGGAGGAACCGCATCGCGCCCGGATCAGCAATTTGCTGGTCGATTATACCGATGCTCGGGTTGCGCTCGCCACGGTTCAGCCGGGCACGGAAAAGCGGGCGCTGATGACAAGGAACGATCAGCTGGTCGTTGATTTGTGGACGGCGACCGTCGCGGCTTTTCCTTCAATCCGTGGGTACGATGTTTCCAACTCGTTTTTGAGTTCGATGAACGCCCTCATCGACATGGATGCGGCGCGCAAGGCCGGACGTCAGGCTCATGTCCCTTCCGGCGTGTTCCTGGCGCTGTTCCTGTTCCTGTTCGTCGCGGCCGGCCTGATGAGTTATGTGGTGGTCGGAAGGAGAAGCAGACGGACGACCGCGGTATTGTTCGCGCTGCTTGGCCTCATGCTGCTTCTGATCATTGACATCGATCGACCGACCTCGGGCGCGATCAGGGAGTTGCAGGAGCCGATGCTGCAGCTGCAATCCTTCCTCAAAGCCCAACCACCCCAGACTTTCGATCGATTGAATCAGCCGGCCGGATCGACGTTCTAGCTCCAGTGGCGGCCTTCCCTTGCGAACAAGAATTTGCCTTGCGAACTGTGGATTACTGGTGCCCCCGGTTCTAACTCTCCGAGGAAAATCAAACACTTAGGACGGATTTCGGGGGTGTACAGGTGTCACAATTGATATTGGCACGATGCTGTCACGATAATCCGATCAGACGGAAAATCGTGCCACCTCTCCTCTGCGCAGTGCCATGTGAGGTAGCTGAGCTCATGTCTGCTTTCGACCCAAACCGGACTCTAGCTTCTCGCTGATGCAATTCCTTAGGGATCGAGGTGCTGTATTTAATTCAAGTTAAACGTGCTACCCTAGTCGCCCTGGGTCAGTCCCTTGTGGGCGACGACCTGCGCTTCCGCGGACCGCTCGCGTGCACAGCAAAAGCCTAAACTCAAATTCTGGAGGTTTCCATGCCCACCACTGATTTCAACGGCGATGGCCGCGATGATCTGCTTCTCCAGCGTACTGGCAGCGGAGAGGTGATGAACTGGCTCGGCCAGGCTAACGGGGGCTTCGCCTACAACGATTATTCGGAGGTCGACCCTTCGGCCAACGGAGAGCTGGTCGGCATCGGCGACCTGAACGGTGACGGGCGCAGCGATACCTTGTGGCTCAGGGCGAATCGCGAACTGTACAGGTCTGAAACGGAGGAGTTCGGCGCGTTCTTCTTCTATTTTAACACGGGTTTCGTCGCGACGCTCCCTGCCGAAGTGCGCATCGCCGGCACGGGGGATTTCGATGGGGACGGCGATGATGACATCGTCTTCCAGAATGGCACTCAGGGCGTCTCAATCTGGTTGTCGTATCCATACGGTTTTGTCCCGGGCGGCGGTTATGACCTCCCCGCAGGCTGGGACATCCTCGGCACGGGCGATTTCAATGGCGATGGGCGCGATGACGTGCTGCTCCGCAATGGGAATGGAACGATCACTAATTGGCTCGGCGACGCCAACGGCGGATTTCACAGCAATCACGCGGTGGCTGTCTACCCGCTGGCTAACGATTGGCACCTCGCTGGAATCGGAGATTTCAATAATGACGATCGCGATGATCTGCTGCTGCGAAACGAGGCAGGAGTCATCACGGAATGGTTGGCCACACCTAATGGCGGTTTTGCCAGCAATCATGCAGTCGCTACTTACGCCCTCCCACTAAGTTGGCAGGTAAGCGACGTAGGCGATTACAATGGCGACGGTTACGCCGATCTGGCGCTGCACCACGATGATGGCACGGTATCGACCTGGCTCGGGGGAGCCGGCGGTGCATTGACCAGCAATCATGCCGTTGCCGGCTACGCGCTGAGCCCCGAGTGGCAGGTTCAACCGATCCAGTCCTACCTCGACCCTTGGGACTATTAATGCCCCTGCGGTTTGCCGTTGGGACGGCGCTCGCCCTCGGCTTTAGGCCGCGCGCTTGCGATTTCCCAAGTTGAGTTAAAGTCAGCTTTCCACCCATTGCGGCCATTAGGCGCACTAGCGCTAGAGGTCGATCAAATCGGCCAGGGGGATGATTTCCCACTCGAGACTACACTTAGTTCAACTGTCTTGTGGAACTATCGTGCCGATCATGGCACGGTTACATCCATAAGCCATTGAATTTCCAACAGAAATCTCTTTGGCTGGTGCCCCCGGTCCGAGTCGAACGGACACTCCTTGCGGAACTCGATTTTGAGTCGAGCGCGTCTACCAATTCCGCCACGGGGGCACGCGGGAAGTCCCTTAGCATGACCGGAACGCGGGGCAAGACCGGCCGTTGGGCCTAACGTGCCCAAGCCGCCAGCCATTCGCGAAGCGACTGCGCCGGAGCCCCGCAAGGGAATGCCCGATCGGTCCAGCTCGACGAGGCCGAGTTCAGCCGCGCGCTTCCTGTCGCAATTCGCCGATCCCGCCTTCGACGCCATTCGCGGCCGAATTGGACCAGCGTCGCGGCGGTCGCCTGGGATGGTTATGACGACGGCCGCAAGTCGCCGCGCAGCCGCACGGCCGGGCCTGGCTTCGCCGACCCCGAGCTACGACCTTGTCCGACGACTGGTCGGAGGCCAAGGCAGCCATCGACCAGGCCCGGCGCGAATATGAGGATCCGGCCCAGCCGCCCTGCATCCTGATCGTCAACGGCTCCTCGCGCTGCGAGCACACCTGCCCCGGCGAGATGTCGAAGAGCTGGCGGCTGCTCGAGATCGCCGCGCGAAATTTGCGGCGCTCGACGGGGTGCTGGTCAGCTTGCTCAACCTGTCTCGGCTGGCGGCGGAGTACGGCGCGCAGATCCATCCCTGCAAGGCTTGTTTCTCGACCGCCGCGGCGCTCTGCCACTGGCCCTGCAGCTGCTATCCCGAACTACTCGCTCGGCCAGACCCAGGACTTGATGAACGAGATCTATCCGTTGTGGGTCCGGGCGCACGGCATCATGCTGATCACCCCGGTCAACTGGTATCACGCCTCTCGCCGATGAAGCTGATGATCGACCGGCTGGTCTGCGCCGACGGCGGCAATCCCGATCCGTCCATCACCCATGGCAAGGATGCCAGGAAGGCCAAGGCAGCTGGAGCTCGACGGCTGGCCCTATCCGCGCCACCTCGAAGGCCGCGCTCTTCTCAGTCGTCGTCCATGGCGACGTCGAAGGCGCCGAGAATGTTCGCCGGAGCCTGGTCGACTGGCTCCGCTTCATGCAGCTTGTCCCGGCCGGGGTGCCCGCCGAGCTCGACCGCTACATCGGCTATTGGGAGCCCTATGCCACCAGCCACGAGGCGCTCGACAAGGATCAGGCGGTCCAGGAGGAGGTCCGCAACGCGGCGCGGACCCTTGCATCGAGGCGGTCAGGCGCGGCGCGCGGGACGGCTGGAGAATCCAGGAAGCGAGCTGGAATCGCCGAGGCAGAAATGAGCCTTAATTTCGCGGCGCCTGCCGGCGATAACTGAGCGCCTCGGCGACATGGATGCGGCCGACCTGTTCGGCGCCCGGCAAGATCGGCGATCGTCCGCGCCACGCGCAAGCACGCGGTGAAAGCCGCGGCGCCGACAGGCGCATCGCCGCCGCCGCGTCGGCGAGCAGCTTGCGTCCCGGCTCGTCGGGCGTGGCGACCGCGTCGAGCAGCTCGCCGTCGGCCTCGGCATTGGTGCGGACGCCTGTCCGCCGTAGCGTGCGCGTCTGGACCGCGCGCGCCTCGGCCACGCGCATCGGCCACCTCCGCGCTGCCCTCGGCGGGCGGCGGCAGGGTCAGATCGGCGGCGCTGACACCCTGCACTTCGACATGAAGGTCGATGCGGTCGAGCAGCGGCCCCGACACCTTCGCCTGGTAATCGGCGGCGCAGCGCGGCGCGCGGGCGCAGGCCAGCGCCGGATCGCCGAGGTGGCCGCAGCGGCACGGGTTCATCGCCGCGACCAGCTGCACCCGCGCCGGAAAGGTGACGTGCATGTTGGCGCGCGCGACGCTGACCGTGCCGGTCTCGAGCGGCTGGCGCAGCGAATTGAGCACGGCGCGCTGGAATTCGGGAAGCTCGTCGAGGAACAGCACGCCGAGATGCGCGAGGCTGATCTCGCCCGGCCGCACCTTGAGCCCGCCGCCGACCAGTGCCGGCATCGAGGCGCTGTGATGCGGCGCTGCGGAACGGCCGGCGCCGCCTCAGCTTGCCCGCCATCCAGCTCGCCCGCGACCTGCGCGACCATCGACACTTCGAGCGCCTCGGACGGGTCGAGCGGCGGCAATATGCCCGGCAGGCAGGCGGCGAGCAGCGACTTGCCCGCACCCGGCGGCCCGCTCATCAGCAGGTTGTGCCCGCCAGCCGCGGCGATTTCGAGCGCGCGCTTGGCCACTTCCTGGCCCTTTACCTGCTTGAGGTCGGGCCCGCCGACGGCCGGCTCCGCCTCGCCCGGCTCAGGCGGCCGCAAGCAGCTGCGTGCCCTTCAGATGCGCCAGCAGGGCGAGCAGGTCGGGCGCGGCGATCACCTCGACATTGCCGGCCCATGCCGCCTCCGCCCCCTGAACGGCCGGACAGATCAGGCCCATGTCCCGCGCCGCGGCGTGCAGCGCCGCGAGAAGCACGCCCGGCGAGGCGGCAATCCTGCCATCGAGGCCGAGCTCGCCGACCGCGACATAGTGCGACAGGCTTTCGGCATCGGTCGCGCCGATCGCCGCGAGCAGGCCAAGCGCGATCGGCAGGTCGAAATGCGACCCCTCCTTGGGCAGATCGGCGGGCGACAGATTGACCGTGATCCGCTTGGGCGGAAGCGCGAGGCCGATCGCCGACAGTGCCGCGCGAACGCGCTCGCGGCTCTCGGCGACCGCCTTGTCGGGAAGACCGACGATGACGAAAGCGGGAAGCCCGGCGGCGAGCTGGACCTGCACTTCGACGGCGCGTGCTTCGAGCCCGAGATACGCAACGGTGGCGACAGTTGCGACCATCAGCGGTCGCGCCCTGCCGCGTCCCGGCAAAATTTAAGCAAATGTCCCCCTGGCTCGGCGGGAGCAGCCTAGACCGGGTCCGAAACGAGAGGCAAGCGCTCTTGTCTTGGCGCTTCGACTTGCCCACATGCCCGCCCATGTGGAAACGCGAACAATGGCGCACGTTCTTCGACCTCCCGTGGGTCGAATGGACGCTATTCGTCATCGGCTTCATTGCTGATGATCGCCGCGGTTCCGTTGGGCGCGCTGCCTGGCCCCGGAGGCATCTTCGTTTTCGCGGTCGGCCTTGCCCTTGTCCTGAAGACCAGCATGTGGGCCAAGCGCCGCTACGTCCATTTCAAGCGCTGGCAGCCGAAGGTGGGGCGCTGGGCCGACTGGGGCCTTCGCCGCCGCAGCGCCAGGCGGCGCGAGGCGATGCGCAAGGAGCGCGAGGAAATGGGCTGCCCTCCGCCTCCCGACGAGCTTGCCGAGGGACCAATTGCGTCCGGCATCCCCGGGCCGCCCGCCGCATGCACCGGAAATGCCGGGCGATCCGGAACGCTGATTGACTTTGGCCGCGCTCCCCGACTATCGGCGCCCTCGACATCGGCCGCTTCGGCGGCCCTTTTTCATTCGAATTTGAAGGCATGAGCGATGAAGCGCACTTTCCAGCCGAGCAACCTGGTCCGCAAGCGGCGGCACGGCTTCCGCAGCCGCATGGCGACGGTCGGCGGCCGCAAGGTGCTGAACACGCGTCGCGCCCGCGGCCGCAAGAAGCTCAGCCCGCTTAAGTCACGCCTTTATCACAAGGCGCGCGCGATTTCCTTGCCGCCAACCGCGGCAAGCGCGCCGCCATGCCCGGGCTTCGTCGCTCGCTCGGTCCGCCCGCGCGCGCGATCCGACGATCCGGCGACCGATGCCGTCGTCGGCTTCACAGTCACCAAAAAAATCGGCAATGCGGTCGTGCGCAACCGCATGAAGCGCCGATTCCGCGCCCTCGCCCGCGAAATTTTTCCCGGACCATGGCATCCCCGGCGCCGACCATGTCCTGATCGGACGCGCGGGCGGGATCGAACGCGATTATTCCAGCCTGGCTGCCGAACTGAAGCGCGCGCTGAAGAAGGTCGCCGCGGCGTGATCGCAAGGGCGCTCATTCTGATCACCCGCGGCTGGCAATTGGGGCCGAGCAGGGTCCTTCCCCCAAGCTGCCGTTACCAGCCTAGCTGTTCGGCCTATGCGATCACCGCACTTCAACGCTATGGCGCGGCGAAAGGCGGCTGGCTCGCACTCAAGCGAATCTTCCGTTGCCATCCCTGGGGGGGTCAGGGTCCCGATCCGGTCCCCTGATAGTCAAGGACATCCGACTTCCGTGAACGACAACCGCAACATGCTCCTTGCAATCGTGCTGAGCGCCCTGGTGCTGATCGGCTGGAGCCTCCTGTCCGACAAATTCTTCCCGACTGCCGGGCCGCAAACCCAGCAGGTTGAGGATGGCAAGGTGCGCCCGGTCCCGCAGCCGACCGCCGATCCCGGCCGCCGACGCACCGCAGGCGATCCGCGCCCGCGCCGTCGTGCTGGCCGAAACGCCGCGAGTCCGGATCGAAACGCCGAGCCTGCAAGGATCGATCAACCTGAAGGGCGCGCGCTTCGACGACCTGGTCCTGGTGCGGGAGCGCGAAACGCATTGCCAAGGATTCGCCGCCCGTACGGTTGCTTTCCCCGGCTGGAGCGAAAGACAGCCTATTTCGCTCAATTCGGCTGGGCCGGGCAAGGCGTCGCCGCGCCGGACGCCAACAGCGTGTGGACCGCCAGCGCGCCGATGCTGACCCCGGGCAAGCCGGTGACGCTCAGCTGGACCAACCCCACCGGCCAGCGGTTCGAGCTGATCGTCTCGGTCGACGACGGCTATCTGTTCACCGTCAAGCAGCGGGTCGCGAACGTCGGCGCCGGCGCCGTCGGCCTGCGCGCCTATGGGCTTGCCAGCCGCGCCGCCAACAGTCGACCGACGTCGACGGCTGGACGCATGCACGTCGGCCCGATGGGCTTTCTCGACGGCAAGGCCGACTATGAAATCGATTGGGAAACGCTCGACGAGAACCAGCGCCGGCGTCACCCGCGACAGCCGCAGCGGCTGGCTCGGGTTCACCGACAAATATTGGCTGACCGCGCTGGCCCCCGCCAACGGCGCGCCGATTCACGGCCAGCTTCAAGCAAGCAGCCCGACGGGCGCCTATCAGGCCGACTATCTGGGCGCGCCGTTTATCGTCGCGCCTGGCCAGGCCGTGACCGGCGAAACCCACCTGTTCGCCGGGGCCAAGGAAAAGCGCCTGCTCGACCGCTACGAGACGCAGGGCATCGCAAAGCTTTCCAAGTCGATCGACTGGGGCTGGTTCGAATGGTTCATGCGGCCGATCTTCAACCTGCTGAACTGGCTGTTCGGCGTGCTCGGCAATTTCGGGCTGGCGATCATCGCCCTGACCTTCATCGTCCGGCTGCTGATGTTCCCGATCGCCGACAAGCAGTTCCGCTCCATGGCCGGCATGCGCCGCGTGCAGCCGAAGATGAAGGAGCTCCAGGAGCGCTACAAGGACGACAAGCCGCGCCTTCAGCAGGAGATGCTGAAGCTTTACCAGCAAGAGAAGATCAATCCTGCCGCGGGCTGCCTTCCGATCCTTCTGCAGATTCCGGTCTTCTACGCGCTGTACAAGGTGCTGATGGTTAGCGTCGAAATGCGCCACCAGCCTTTCATCCTGTGGATCAAGGACCTTTCCGCGCCCGACCCGATGACTCCGGTCAATCTGTTCGGCCTGCTGCCGTTCACTCCGCCGGGCTTCCTGTTGATCGGCGTGCTGCCGATCCTGCTGGGCATCACGATGTGGATGCAGTTCAAGCTCAACCCGCAACAGATGGACCCGGTGCAGCAACAGATTTTCAGCTTCATGCCGTGGATATTGATGGTCGTCATGGCGCCGTTCGCGGCGGGCCTGCAGCTCTATTGGGTGGTCTCCAATGTCCTCACCATCGCCCAACAATGGTGGCTATATAAGCGTTACGACCTGCACTTTTCCGATACCCACCCGGTCAAGACCTAGGGTGGTGGAAGACCAGGCCGAAATTGCGGAACGCGCGCGCAAGCTCTTTTCGGGGCCGATCGACTTCTTGAAGTCGGCCCCGAAGCTCGAACACCTGCCCGAGCCGACGGTGCCGGAAATCGCCTTCGCGGGCCGCTCCAACGTCGGCAAGAGCTCGCTGATCAATGCGGTCACCAACCGCAGCAAGCTGGCGCGCGCGTCGAACACGCCGGGACGAACGCAGGAGCTCAACTATTTCGATGTGGGTAGGCCGCTGGTTTTTCGGCTGGTGGATATGCCCGGCTACGGCTTCGCCGAAGCACCAAGGGACATGGTCAAGCGGTGGCGCTTCCTCATCAACGATTTCCTTCGCGGACGGCAGGTGCTGAAGCGGGCGCTGGTCCTCATCGATGCTCGCCACGGCCTGAAGGACGTCGATCGCGACATCATGAAAATGCTCGACGATGCGGCGGTCAGCTATCACCTCGTCCTGACGAAAGCCGACAAGATCAAGCCGACCGAGCTCGCCACGACGATTGAGGCCGTTCGGGTCGAAGCGGCAAAACATCCGGCCGCCCATCCCGCTCATCCTGCCGACGTCGAGCGAAACCGGAGAGGGCATATCCGAGTTGAGGACCGCAATCCTCGAAGCCGTCATTTCCTAGAACGTCATGCTGAACTTGTTTCAGCATCCATTCTCGGGAAGGGCGGATTGGTCTCCCAGATGAACCCTGAAACAAGTTCAGGGTGACGAAGGAAGGAAAGTTACCACCCCCATGAAGCTGATCATCGGCAACCGGGCCTATTCCAGCTGGTCAATGCGCGGCTGGCTGGCGCTCAAGCATGCCGGGATCGAGTTTGAGGAACTGGTCGTCCCATTGTTCGACGAAGCTTGGGAAAAGCGTCGGGAAGGAGACGAATTCGCTCCGTCGCTGGGCAAGGTGCCGATCCTATGGGACGAGGATTGCGTCGTTTGGGACAGCCTGGCCATCATTGAGTTTTGCGCCGACCGTGTCGGTCGCGAGCGGTTCTGGCCCGAAGACGAAACCGCGCGCGGCATGGCCCGCTCGATGGCCGCCGAAATGCATTCCGGCTTCGCTGCCTTGCGCCGCGAACTGCCGTTCAACGTCCGCAAGAACTTCGGATCGATAGAGCTTTCGCCCGAGGTAGAAGCGGAGATCATCCGCATACTCAACCTGTGGGCCCAGGCCCGCGCCCGCTTTGGCGGATCGGGCGAGTATCTCTTCGGCGACTGGAGCGCGGCCGACATCATGTACGCTCCGGTCGTCACCCGCTTCGTCACCTACGGCGTCAAGATCCCGCCATTCGCCGCCACCTATATGGAAGCGGTTCTCCACCGCGCCGACGTGGTCGAATGGATCGAGCTTGCGCAGGAAGAGCCATGGGTGATCGAGGAGCTTGAGGCGGCGGGCGCCTAGTAGGGACGGCCGTCCTTGTGGGTGTAGCGTTCTGCCGTCATGTCCCACAGCAGGTCGACGTCCGGATAGTGACAGTTGCCCTCCCCCTGACGTCCGTCGATCGCCAGGAAAGCGCAGGGCCGGTCGCTGCGGTTCACCAGATGATGGCCATTGGCCGCGTCCTTCGGAAACACCGCGCAGTCACCCGGGCCAAGGATGGTTTCACCATCTTCCTCGACCAGCACCGCTTCTCCGTCGATCATCACAACGAATTCGTCGATCCCCTCGTGCCAGTGGCGTTGGCTTGACCATGCCCCGGGTTCCAGGACGCAATGGCTGACGCCAATGTCGGTTAATCCGGCGGCCTGGCCGACGCGACGGTAGAACCGCCCGGCGACGTCATTGGAGAAAGGCTGCGGATAACCGGTGCGGTTGGTCTGTTCGATTTGGGAAAGATCGACTTTCGGCATGGCGGTCGCCTTGCTACGCCCTCGACATGAATTCGTCTATCGACCCCGTAGAGCTTGCGAAAGCGCTCATCGCCTGCCCCAGCATCACTCCTGCAAGCGGCGAAGTATTCGACCTGTTGCAGGGCGCGCTCGAGGCCAACGGCTTCACGGTCCATCGCTGGGTTATGGGCGAGGAACCAGACGGGCCGACCGAGAATATGGTGGCGCTACGGGGCGAAGGCGGGCCGCATTTCGGCTTTGCCGGCCACCTCGACGTCGTGCCGCCGGGCGATGGGTGGTCTGGCGATCCGTTCGAGCCGGCCATCGAAAACGGCGTGCTGACCGGCCGCGGCGCCAACGACATGAAAAGCGCGATCGCCGCCTTTGTTTCGGCAATTGCCTCGGTCGACCAGGACAAGGGAACGGTCTCCTTACTTATCACCGGCGACGAAGAAGGATATGCGACATACGGCACGCCGCGGATCATCGATTGGCTGACCGAGCGGGGCATCCGCCCTGACATGATCCTGATCGGCGAGCCGACTTCGGTCGACCGGCTGGGCGACACCGTCAAGATCGGCCGCCGCGGATCGGTCAACATGTGGATCGACGTTCCGGGTACCCAAGGCCATGTCGCCTACCCCCACCGCGCCGTGAACCCGATCCCAAAGCTGGCGCGAATCGTCGGCGCGCTCGATGCGCTGCACCTGGACGACGGCACCGAGGCCTTTCCGCCGTCGAACCTCGAGTTCACGGGCATTTCGACGCCTACCCATGCGAGCAATGTCATTCCGGCTTTAGCGACCGCGCAGCTCAACATCCGGTTTAATAATCTCCACCGCGGCGAAGACCTGGTCAGAATGGTCGAGGATATTGCCCAGCGCGAGGCCCCAGGGGCAGCAGTCAGGGCGCGAATATCGGGCGAGGCCTTCCTCACCCCGCCGGGCGAACTTTACGATGTAGTCGTATCGGCAATTCGCGAGGAAACCGGAATCGAGCCCGAACTGTCAACCAGCGGCGGAACGTCCGACGGCCGGTTCCTCATACAACTTTGCCCGGTAGTGGATTTCGGCCTGCCCAACGCATCCATGCACAAGGTCGGCGAACATGCGGCGGTCGAGGACATCCACGCCCTCAGCCGTATTTATCGCCGCGTTCTTGAGAAGGTCTTGGCTTAAGCAACGCTGCGCGAGCCGCGATCGGCGTTGCGCGTCCAGTTAAGATATTCTTCCTCGAACATCGGGTGGGCGAAGACAAAGCCCTGCACCGTGTCGCAACCCATGGCGCGAAGAATGTCGGCCTGCGCAACGGTTTCGACCGCCTCGGCGACGATTTCGGCACCGACGCCCTTGATCAGCTGGACGACCGCCTGGACCACCACTCGTCCCTGTTCGCTGGTCTCGATATCGACGATCAGCGATGGGTCCAGCTTGACCCGGTCGAGTGGCATGGCGCGCAGCCGCGCAATGTTGGAATAGCCGGTGCCGAAATCGTCGATAGCGATCGATGCACCGTCGCGGCGAAGCGCGGCAATTTCGGCGAGGACCGTCTTTGAGCATTCCATCGCGGCCGATTTCGGTGAACTCCAGTTCGACCATCGAAAGCGGCACTCCAGCCTCGGTGAAAGCTGCCCGCATGCGCTGAGAAGAAATCCGCGCGATCGAGCTGGCGCGGGCTGACGTTGAATGCGAGTCGCCGCTTGACGCCCTGCGCCTGCCATTCGGCAAGCATCGACGCGACCTCGGCGATCACCCAATCGCCGATGTCGGCGATGATGCCGGTCTGCTCGGCGATGGGAATGAAGGTTGCGGGCATGCGCATGCCCTCGCGGGGATGGTTCCAGCGCAGCAGCGCTTCGGCGCCGCTGACTTCGCCGGTGGTGAAGCTCAGTTGCGGCTGCAGCGCCAGCAGGAATTCCCCGCGTTGGACCGCTTCGCTCAGCGCCGCTTCGGTATCGATCTTGCGCTGGTGCTCCGCGGCCAGCTCCTCGCTGAAGAGGCAATAGCGGCCACCGCCGCTGTTCTTGGCGCGATACATGGCGATATCGGCGGCGCGCATCAGCCCTTCGATCGCGGTGCCATGGTCAGGACAGATGGCGACACCGACCGAAGCACCGATGTCGATGCTGTGGCCATGGAGCTCGAACGGCTCCGAGATGGCAAGGGCGATCCGGCGGGCAACCCGCTCGGCGTCGGCGGCTTCATCGATTTCGGGGAAGAAAATGGTGAATTCGTCACCCGCCAGGCGGGCAAGCAACGGACGCCGGACCGGCCCTTCGCCCAGCTCCGCGGTGACCACCACGCGCAGGCGGTTGGCGACCATGATCAGCAGCTGGTCGCCGCGGGCGTGGCCAAGGCTGTCGTTGACGTTCTTGAACCGGTCGAGGTCGACGAACAGCATCGCCGCCTTGGTCTGGGGAGGACGGGCCGCCAGCAGCTTGTCGGCCTCCGCTCTGAAGTGAAGCCGGTTGGGCAGCGAGGTGACGGGGTCGTACATGCCCAGCGCATGGGCATTTTCAATCGAGGCCCGAACTTCCGCGAACAGGCTGTCGACGGCCGTCGCGAGCTTGGGCATGCACTCGCGCACAATCCGTGGCGTCGGGCTGGTGAGGTCTCCCTGCTCGACGGCCAGCAGGCGATCGCCGAGCGCGGCAAGGGCGCGGGCGCTCTCGCTGTTGGGTCGTTCAGAAGCGATGTAGCTGACGAGCAGGCAGAAGGCGCCGGCGACCAGCGAGGCGACCACCTGCTGATCGAAGCTGGTGATGTAGAGGAAGGCAATCAACGAGAAAATGAACGAGGCAAAGCCCGCCGCGCCCGAGAGCAGGGCGTTGCTGATTTTCTGTGCAGTTCCGTCCGTAAACCTGGAAATTGACCCGCCCCTTGTCACCCGCCACCCCAGCCAGGAAATTCAGGGAACCAGCCCTAAACAGGTGAGGTTAAAAAAGGATGGAAAAGCGCTAGTTTTTACGAAGGATGATGTAGAGGCTTCCGCCCCCTCCGTGACGGGCGTGCGCGCCGCGGACTGCGGCGATGCGCCGGCTATGCCTGGAAACTGCCAGCCAGTCATGGACAGCGGCCCGAATCCGTCCCCTTTCCAACGGCGGGTCGCCCCGTCGTTCATGGCCGGTAATCAGCAGCAATATTCTTTCCCCCGAGGCGATTGCCCGTTCCAGAGCCCGGTCGATCTCCTACCCAGGCGCGATCGAGGCTATGACCGTGGAGGTCGAGCGTCCGGTCGGGCTGCACCCGGCCGGAATTCAGTCGGCGGTCCCAGCCTCCGTCGAGCGTCCCGGCATGAAGACTGTCGATCCGTTTTGGAGGCAGTTCCGGCGCACGTTGCGGTGGAACGCGCCCTTTCGGCTTCTTGATCGCTATGGGTTCGGAGGAGTTGGAGTACGGCCGGTGCTTCGGCACGGTCACGCGACAACGGGCGAATCGTCGCCGCGACCTTGGCCCACAGGGCGGCTTCCTCAGGGGTTAAGCCGCGCACGCGCCACCACGCCCTTCGGGAGCAGGATCAGCGCCTTGCCTTTGGCGGCCATGCCGCCGGCGGTCCGCCGCGCGGCCTCGCCATGTCCCCAGAACGTGTCGACGCGGTTGGCGCCCTTGATCGCACCGCCGGTATCCTGCGCGACCCATAGTCCGGAAGCTTCGGGCCGGTCGAGGGTCAAGAACACCGGCGCGCCAAGCGGGACGAACTTGGGATCCGCAGCCACGGTCGTCTGCGGAGCCACCGCGACATTCAGCGCGCCGAGCGGGCCCGGCCCGGTCAGCTCCTTGAAGAAAATGTAGCTGGGGTTTTCGCGCATCAGCGCCCGGCCTCCATCGGGCTGAGTGCGCATCCAGGCGATGATCGCATCCATGCTTGCGCCACCTGGCGGCAGCACGCCGCGCTCGCGAAGCAGCCTCCCGATCGCAACATATTCCCGGCCATTCTGGTCGGCATAACCGATCCGAATCACCTGGCCGTCGGGTAGCAGCAGGCGGCCTGACCCCTGGATCTGCAGAAAAAACAATTCTATCGGGTCCGCCGCCCAGCCAATCTCCAGCCCGCGGCGCGACAGAGCACCATCCTCTATCTCGGCCCGCGTATAGTAGAGGGCGCAATAGCCTTCATGATCCACCCGACCGCGGCCCTTGCCGTCCGGGCCGTAGCAGCGAACCAGGTCGTCGGGCTTGGCGTAAACCGGTACCTCGTAACCAGGCGCCTGGACGCGAGACCCTTGAATTTCAGGCTCATAATAGCCGGTCGCGAAGGCTTCACCCTTCCCCACCTGTGCCCAATCGAACCGGTTCTGGAAGAAGTCCGCAGCGTCCGCAGAGGCCAGGGTTGACGCTTCGGTGCAAAGAGGCAGCCAGTCGCCCGGCGTCGTGAGGCCGCTTGATCCGTGCGCCGGATCAAGACCGGGCAACTCCGCTTGAAGGCCTCCAGTGCTCGCTCAGCCTTGGCCGGTTCCAGCTTGGATGGGGAAGCGAGCGAGACCCCGAGCTCACGTGCGGTTGCGGGCGGCGGCGGCACTGGAGGAGCCGGTGTGGGCGCAGGCGCCGGAGCGGGTGCCGGGGCCGGCGGCGGCGGCTCGGGCCGGCGCGTGGCGCAGGCGGCGAGCAAGAGACTGGCGGACAGCGCGAGCGCGCGCAGGGCGGCGCTCACTCTTCCTCGTCGGTTTCGACCAGCAGCCAGTTGGGATCGCGCGAGCTAATGTCGCGGCGGAAGGTCCAGCGGTCGCGAGTTTGGACCGCATCGGACATCGACCCGGCGACCACTTCACCGTCGGCGTTGCGGGTCACGGCGGCAATATCCGCCTCGAACCGCACGGTGACCAGTGCCACGCTGCGCTCCAGCTCGGCGCCCGCGATCAATGCCTGGTCGATCGCGACGAGCCGGTTGTCGAGAACCAGCCCGTCTTTGGTGCGCTGCCCGACCGCGGCAGCAAAGGTTTCGTAGACATGTGCGTCGACAAAGGGCTTCATCGCCTCCACATCGCTCTTCCAGAAGGCTTCGAGGATCAGGCGGTAGGCGGCCTTGCTGCCTTCCAGGAATCGCGCCGACGTCAAAAGTCGGGTCCGCGGCAAGCAAGGCGCGGATGCCTGGCCCGGCGGTCGGCAGGTAGGCAAGTTCGTCGGGCTCGCTGGGCATGGCAGGAGCAGTCGTGCGCGTCGTGGTGCGGGGCTCAAGCCGCGCATCGGCCTCCGGATCGGCCGGTTTGAGGATCGGCTGCTCATGTCCCGTGCGCTCTCCCAGCACGCTGTAGAGCCTAAGCCCGATGAACAGGGCAACGAGCGCGAGGATGACAATGGCGGTCAATGATGATTCCGTTCAAAATGAAATTTCACGCTCAACATAATCCCGACAACGCTCATATTCAAAGGGCGCTCCATCGCCGGCCCCGGCATTGCACCGCAAGGATGCGGCTGCTAGTCGCTCGCGCCAAGCGGGTCAGGCCTGCCGCAGCCTACCCCAATACCACCAACCTTCCCGAATTCTTGAGGAAAATCCATGGCCGACCAGGATCCGATCAACCCGACCCCCGAGGGCAATGGCGAGGGCGCCGGCGATGCTCCACAGGCCAGCACAATCGCTCAATATATCAAGGATTTATCGGTCGAGAGCCCTTCGTCTCCTCAGGTTTTCCAATGGCAGAATGCGCCCGCGCTCGACGTCCAGTTCGGAATTACCGGCAACAAGGTCGCCGACGACGTCCATGAAATCGTGCTGAAGATCGAACTGAACGCCAAATCGGACGGCGGCACTCATTTTATTATCGACCTGAGCTACGCGGGCCTGTTCGGCTTCCGCAATATTCCAGAGGAAGCGCTTCCGCCGTTCCTGCTGGTCGAGGCTCCGCGCCTGCTGTTCCCGTTCGCGCGCCAGATCGTCGCCGACGCGGTCCAGAACCTGGGTTTCCCGCCGGTGCTGCTCGACCCGATCGATTTCGCAAGCGCCTATATGGCGCAGGTCGAGGGCCAGCAGGTCGAAGGTCAGCCGGGCGGCGACGGCGAACCGCCGGTCGGCCACGCCTGACCGGTTAGAGCCGAGGTGAATCTCTATCGGGCGATCGGCTCGATCGGCGGCCTGACCATGGTCAGCCGCGTGCTCGGCTTCGCTCGCGACATGATCGGCTCACGCGTTCTTGGCGCGAGCCACGCCAACGACGCGTTCAACCTCGCCTTCCTGCTGCCGAATATTTTCCGCCGGCTGTTTGCCGAGGGAGCATTCTCATCCGGCTTCGTGCCGCTGTTCAGCCGCCGCCTCGCCTCCGGCGGTCATGAGGACGCCCAGGCGTTCTCAAACGAAATCCTCGCAGTGTTCATGCCGGCGCTGCTGCTCGTCACGATTGTGTTCGAGATTTTCATGCCGGGCCTGCTGCTGCTGGTCGTGCCGGAATATGCGCAAACCCCCGGCAAGCTTGAGTTATCGATCGAGCTCACTCGCTGGACCTTCCCCTACCTGCTGTTCATCAGCCTGGTTGCGCTGCTTTCGGGGGTACTTAACTCGCTGACCCGTTTTGCGGTGGCGGCGTTCGCCCCCGCCCTGCTCAATATCGCGTTGATTGTTGCGCTCCTGGTGGCGCCGCCGGATACGGTCGAGACCGTGCGCTATATGGCGATTGCAGTGCTGGCCGGCGGGATGTTTCAATTCGCCCTGTGCTGGTTGGCGGTGCGCCGGGCCGGCGTCCACCTGCATTTCGGACGGCCGAGAATCACTCCGGCGGTCCGCGAGCTGGTTGTCCTGATCCTGCCGGCGACGGCCGCCGCCGGAGTCTATCAGATCAGCCAATTATTCTACGCCTATTTCTCGGCCCGCTTGGGTGAAGGCGCCCTGACCAATCTCAGCTATGCCGACCGCCTCAACCAGTTGCCGCTGTCGATCATCGGTACGGCGCTAGGGGTCGCGATCCTGCCGGCGATCAGCCAGGCGATCGCGCGTGAGGACGAGGTCGACGCCGCTGATGTCCAGGCGCGAGCCTTCGACCTTTCGATGCTGCTGACATTGCCGGCAACGCTGGCGCTGGTCGTTGCGTCGGGCCCGATCATAGGCGCCTTGTTCCAGGGCGGCAGGTACAGCATCGAAGCTGCCGAGATCACTGGCAACATCCTCGCCATCCTGGTCACCGGCCTTCCGGCATATGTGCTGGTCAAGGTGCTCACCCCGGCCTTCTACGCGCGAAAGGACGTCAAGACGCCGGTGTGGATTGCGATGGGGATTCTGGCCTCGGGCATCGTCGCCAACTTCATTTTGATCCCGATCATGGGAATCTACAGCCTTGCCACCGTCACCTCGGCCAGCGCCTGGATCAATTTCGCCCTGCTGTTCGGCATCCTTTATGCGCGAAACCAGTTCCGAATGCCCGGCTGGCTCGTCGGCCGCGTCGCGAGGCAGCTGATCGCCGCACTGGCGATGGCAGGAGCCCTCTACGCCGTTAAGATCGCCGCCGGAGACCTGTTCTTCGGCGGGGCGCTCGAACGAGTGATTGGCCTTGGTGCGCTGGTCGGCATCGGCGGCCTGGTCTATTTCACCATTGCCTGGCTGATCGGCGGCATCGACAAGGAAGCCATTGCGGCGCTGCGGCGGCGCGCGAAAACCGAAGAAGTCCCCGAATGACCAGCTCCACTTCCATGCGCGTCGTTTCCGGCATCCAGCCGACCGGCGATCTCCACCTCGGCAATTTGCTCGGCGCGATCCTGCGCTGGGTCAGGATGCAGGATGAGGCGCAATGCCTGTTCTTCCTCGCCGACCTTCATGCACTGACCATCGACGTTGCTCCGGCGCAATTGCGGGCGAACGTCAGGGAGATGGCCGCGGCGCTGATCGCCAGCGGCATCGATCCGGAAAAGTCGATCGTCTTTTCCCAAAGTGCGGTCCCAGCCCATGCCGAGCTCGCGTGGATCCTCAACTGTACCGCCCGCATGGGCTGGCTCAATCGGATGACCCAGTTCAAGGAGAAGTCGGGCAAGAGCCGCGAGGGCGCTTCGGTCGGTCTGTTCACTTATCCCGTCCTGCAGGCCGCCGACGTGTTGCTCTACCAGGCGACCCACGTGCCGGTCGGCGAGGACCAGAAGCAGCACATCGAGCTGGCCCGCGACATTGCGTTAAAGTTCAACAATGATTTCGACGTCGAGCTGTTCATCCCGCCCGAGCCGTTCATCGGCGGCGGGACCGCGGCTCGAGTGATGAGCCTGCGCGACGGATCGGCGAAAATGTCCAAGTCCGATCCGTCCGAGCAAAGCCGGATCCACCTCACCGACAGCAATGACGCGATCGCCCAGAAGATCCGGAAGGCCAAGACCGATCCCGAGCCACTGCCTGACGATCCAGCCTTGCTGGAACATCGGCCGGAAGCAAAGAACCTGGTCGGGATCATGGCTGCGATCACCGGCGAAACGCCGGGGCCCGTGCTCCAGCGCTTCGCTGGTCAGGGGTTCGGCGCATTCAAGCCGGCCCTTGCCGATGCGGCCATTGCCCTGCTCTCTCCCTTGCGCGAGCGGCTGATTGAATTGCGCCGCGATGAAGCGTCGCTCGACGCCATATTGGTCGCCGGTGCGGAGCGGGCCTCTTCCCTCGCGGCGCCGACGCTGGCCGAAGCCTATCGAGCGGTGGGCCTGAAGCGCTGAGGCGACTGAGTGGCAAGCCCGACGCAGGCGCTTCATCGCCTATTCAGCACGTTTCATGCTATGCCACACTACCAAGGGAAATTTCCGACTCGGGGTGTGACATGAAGCGTATCAACAAGATCGCCGCGGCCGTGCTGCTGGGCGTTTCCGCCCTGGGCCTGTCGGCCTGCGCAACGGGCCTTCGGACTGAAGTTTCGCGCTTTCAGGCCATGCCCGCTCCGCAAGGTCAAAGCTTCTTCATCATGCCGATGAATCCGGCCGACGAAGGCGGGTTGGAATTCTCGGGCTATGCCCAACAGGTTGCGCAGAACCTGCAAGCCATCGGTTACGCCCGTGCACCGTCACTCAGACAGGCGACCTTGGTGGTCAACGTCGGCTATGGTGTCAGCGACCCGCAGACGGAGATCGTCAGCTACCCATCATCGCGCTTCGGCTACGGCTCCGGCTATTGGGGCCACGGATTCGGGCGTGGCTGGGGCCGCGGCTATTATTGGGGTTGGAACGATCCCTTCTGGTATGGTGGCGGCTTCTACAACGACATACGCACCTACACCTATTACGTCACTCAACTGGATCTCAACATTCGGCGCAAGGTCGACAACATCGCCCTGTTCGAAGGCAAGGCAATGGCGCGTTCTCGATCGAGCGCGCTGAACAAGACTGTGCCGAGCCTGGTCGACGCCATGTTCACCGGCTTCCCGGGCACGTCTGGCGAGACGATCAAAATCACCGTGCCGCCCGAAGGAAAGCAGGCGGCGGCACGCTCCTATTAAGCGACGGGCAATGAAGTAGGGCCGTCCGGCAAGATCCGGGCGGGCCGTCTTTTTTAAGCAGGCTCCAACGAAAAGGGCCCGCCAGGATTGCTCCGGCGGGCCCCGACCAGTTGGGGACTGGACCTCTACCCCGGTGCCCCACCGACTTGATGGGACACCTTTAACCCCCAGGATCAGCCCTCCAACTGGCGTGTCAGCAGGCGAATGTCGGCGTCGAGCTCCGAATCGGCTGCGCGCAGCCGTTCAATCTGCTTCACCGCATGAATGACGGTTGTATGATCGCGACCGCCGAAGCGCCGGCCGATGTCGGGCAGCGACTTGGGCGTCAGCTGCTTCGACAGATACATCGCCACCTGGCGCGGACGAGCGACCTCGCGGGCGCGCCGCGCCGAGGTCATCTCGGCCTTGCGAATTCGGTAATGCTCGGCGACCTGGGTCTGGATTTCGTCGATCGATATCCGGCGCTGGTTGGCGCGAAGCACATTGGCCAGCACTTCCTCGACAAAGGCGACGTCGATCGCCCGGCCGGTCATCATCGCATAGGCGGCGATTCGGTTAAGCGCGCCTTCGAGCTCGCGAATCGAGCTGGTGATTCGGCGGGCAAGGAACTCGACCACCGGGCGCGGCATCTCGACGCCCGGAAGCGCCGATAGCTTGGCATCAATGATGTTGAGCCGAAGCTCATAGTCGGCGGGGTTAATGTCGGCGACCAGGCCCCAGCTGACAGTCGCGACAGGATGCGCGGCGCGATTCCATCCAGGTCCTGAGGCGCGCGGTCGGAAGTGATCACCAGCCGCCGGTTGGCGGTGATGATCTCGTTCATCGTGTGGAAGAATTCCTCCTGGGTCGAATCCTTGCCGGCGATGAATTGAACGTCATCGATCAACAGCAGATCGGCCGAACGCAGCCGGCTCTTGAAGCCGATCGTGTCATTTTCCTTCAGCGCGCGAATGAATTCGACCATGAACTTCTCGGCCGACATGGATACGACCCGCGCGGCCGGGCGGCGCTCCAGAAAGGCTTGGCCGATGGCGTGCAGCAAGTGCGTCTTGCCACGTCCGGTGCCGCCGTGGATGAATAGTGGGTTGAAGGCGATGTTGTCGGCGGTCGCGAGCGTCCTTGCGGCAGTGGCAGCCACCTCATTCGCCTTGCCCACGATGAATGTTTCGAACCGGTAGCGCGGATCGAAATTGGGCGCCGACGGATCTCGCTCGCGGGCGGTGGCCGGCGGCGCCGGAATTTCTTCCAGGATCAGCAACGGTGCCGGCCGTGGTCCGTCGGCGGCAGCGACAATACGGACGTCGCGGACGATGGGAAGCACGGTGCGCCACGCCAGCGCCAGCCGCTCCCCGAAATGGCCCTGCACCCAGTCGGCCATAAACTGGCTGGGCATGACAATTTCCAGTTCCCCGGCATCGCCGTCGAAAGCGCCCAGCTCGGCGGGCTTCAGCCAGCCATCGAAGGTGCGTGCGCCGCAGTCCCGCCGAAGGCCGGCGCGGATGGTTTCCCAGGCTGCTTCAAGAGGTGCAGGGACCGTGCCAGGATCGGAGACACACAGATTTTCCCGACTGCCGTGCACTGGCGCGCGCCTCCCAAACTCAAAAAACTTGCCGGACACGAGAAGCCGTTGCGCGCGATTGCGAGTCGCGACGCCGATACATCCTCGGTTACTAGCCCCCCGGAGCGGATTCGCCGCCGGAAATTTCGTTTTGAAAGTCTCGCGCCCGCTATTCAAGAGACGAATTTTCATCAATGTGAAATAAACGGGCTTGACAGAGGGAAGCCGCCAAATACGCTGAAAAACTGCAAATTTGCGCCGTTTCTTCCAGATCCGGAACATACGGCTCATTGCGAATCGCGGGAATCCCTAGACTTTTTTCCGTCACCAAAATGAAACGGGCCGCCGGTCGCCCGACAGCCCGTCCCGAAACATAACGTAAACGTGAAATTAACCGAGTGAGGCGACCCGCTTGGTCAGCCGCGAGAACTTCCGCGACGCGGTGTTCTTGTGCATCACGCCCCGCGAGACTCCGCGAGCAATCTCCGGCTGAGCCTGCTTAAGCGCGGCGGCAGCATCATCCTTCTTGCCGGCAGCAATCGCCGACTCGACGGCCTTGATGAAGGTGCGGATTCGGCTGACGCGCGCGCCGTTGATCGCGGCACGGGTGGCGTTGCGGCGGATGCGCTTCTTTGCTTGCGGCGTGTTCGCCATCGATCGACCTCTAAAACTTGATGGTGCTTAATGAAAAAGCGGCGCGATCCCGTGGGCTGCACCGGCGTGGCGCTCCCCTAGCGAAGGACCCGAGTTCGCGTCAACTAGCGCTGGCAAGCGGGACAGAAGAAGCTCGAGCGGCCGCCCTGGACGATTCGCCTGACATTGCCGTCCTTGCGGCGGCAAGGCTCGCCCTCGCGATCATAAACATCGAACTGCTTCGAGAAATAGCCAAGTTCGCCGTCGGGCGCGGCAAAATCGCGCAGCGTCGAGCCGCCGGCACGGATGGCCTCTTCGAGCACAGCTGGAATGGATTCGGCCAATGCGTCGAGCTTCGGCCTACTCACTTTTCCGGCCGGCTTGCGCGGATCGATCCGCGCGCGGAACAGCGCCTCGCAAGCGTAGATGTTGCCGAGCCCTGCAACGATCCGCTGGTCGAGCAGCAGCAGCTTCACGGCCGCGCTTCGCCCGTGGAATTGGTCTTTGAGCCAGCGTCCATCGATCACCCCGCTCAGCGGCTCAGGGCCAAGCGCGGCGAATGCCGGCCATTGGGCAAGCTCGCCGGTGGCGACGAGGTCGATCGACCCGAAGCGCCGCGGATCGCGGAGGGAGAGCCGCCTCCCCTCCTCTGTCTCGATCAGCAAGTGATCGTGCTTGCCAAGCTCGTCGGGGTCGACCCGCCAGGCGCCCGACATGCCGAGGTGGAAAACCAAGGTGTCGCCGCGGTCGGTGCCGATCAACCCGTATTTGGCACGGCGGCCGAGCGAGGTTACTCGAGCACCGGTCAGCCGCTGGCCGAGGTCGGCGGGAAACGGGCGGCGCAAGTCCAGCCGCCGAGCCTCCACGCGCCTCAAGCGCCGTCCCTTCAGTACGCGTTCGAGGCCTCGGACGGTGGTTTCGACTTCGGGTAATTCGGGCATGCACCCGTCATTGCGAGAATTAGCGGATGCAAACAACCGGCACCGGCCAGGTGGCGCATTGCCGGTCGGTTCCCATCGACAGCCGGCTTGCGCCTTCCATCGAGCTTCCAGGCAATCGGCACACCTTTTCGAAACAGCAGGACTGAAGCCGGGGCAATGTCGAATGCCCCAGAGAGAGGCCGAAGCCAGCGGTCGAGACCGTCGGGCGCGACACAACTTTCCTCTTGCGACCTGATCAAGATGCAGTCGGGCCTGAGCGCATCGACGACAGCTTCCCAAACTTCGGCTCGTTGGGTTTCGCTCCTGCCAATGTTTGCGTGGAGGCCACGCGCTGCCTGGCCGATGATGCCCAGTCCCGGCGATCGCTGCTGCAGCACCGAAATCTCGCGCTGCAACGCCGCAGCATTTCCCTCGAGGAACGCAGCTTGCAGGCTCGCGCTGCAAAGCCCCTCCAGCGCGCGCTTGTGCGAAGGAAGATCGGTCATGATCGGGCTTTGCGAATGGTGCACCAGAAGGGAGAACGGCGCACCAGGTTTCAGCACTCGGGCCATTTCGGCCGCAGCTTCGCCGGTCCTTCCATATTCGAATCCGAACTGGCTGACGGCCGCGTCAAAGATCCCATCGGCAAACGGCAATGCTTCCATCGACACATTGGGCAGAAGCTTGACCTGTTCGTTCTTGGCCCCGCGAATCCCGGCAAAGTCTATTCCGGTGACCTGCAACTTGGGTGCGACCGCAACCAATGCCTGTCCCACCGCACCGGCCCCGCAGCCGATGTCGAGCACCTTAGCTCCCGCGGAAAGCGCTACGGCAAATACCTGCCAATGCTCTTCCAGCGATCGGCGCAAGTCCGGGGGAGCGGCGGCAAGGCAATGTGAGCCATCGCCCTGCTCATCCCAGAAGCAGGTCCAAGCTCGCGATTTCTCGAGATCGCGCGGGTCGAGCATGACCCCCGAATTGTTCGCTCCAGCGGGCGGGTGAAAGTGGAGTTCGGCAATCGGGCGACGGTAGACGACCGGCCGACGAACGGCGGTCATACAGTGTGGCTTGCCATGTTCCTTCGTTGGCCCGAAATGCCTCCCTTCACTCGCAATGCAGACAAGACACCGCTAGAGGCCCGATCCATGGACAAGGTCAATTTCGGCGACGAGCTGGTCAACCCCGAGGAAAAGACGCGCCGCGTCGGCGGAGTCTTTACGTCTGTCGCGAGCAATTATGACCTGATGAACGACCTGATGTCCGGCGGAATGCACCGGCTGTGGAAAAACCGCTTCGTCGCCAAGGTGAAGCCGAGGCCGGGAGAGCACATACTCGACATGGCCGGCGGCACCGGCGACGTCGCGTTCCGAATGGCCGCCAAGGGAGCGCTTGTCACTGTCAGCGACATCAATCCCGACATGCTCGCGGTCGGAATGGAGCGCGCCAAGAAGCAGGGGATCGATGGCCTTGTCTGGCAGGTCGAGAATGCCGAAAAGCTGAGCTTCGCCGACGCGCAGTTCGACGCCTACACCATCGCCTTCGGAATCCGGAACGTGACCGACATTCCGGCGGCTCTCAGGGAAGCGCATCGAGTGTTGAAGCGCGGTGGCCGCTTTTACGTCCTCGAATTCTCGACCAGCGAATGGCCTGGCTTTGGTGAACTTTACGACCGCTATTCCGAGCATCTCATCCCGCGCATCGGCAAAGCCGTCGCCAAGGATGAAGAAAGCTATCGCTATCTCGTGGAATCGATCCGTCGTTTTCCGAAGATGGAGCCATTCCGAAAAATGATTGAAGAGGCCGGTTTCAAATCGACCAGTATCGAGCCGATCCTCGGCGGGCTCGTCGCGATCCACGGAGGCTGGAAGATTTGACCAGCGCCGTCACGCATCTGTGGCGGCTGCTCAAATGGGGCAGGACGCTGGCTCGCCATGGTGCGCTGCAGGGCATTGAGCGCGACACCCTGACTCCGCCCAATGTGCGCCGGCTGTGCCGCGTCGCCCGTTTCGGCTTGGCCATGCCGTCCGAACCGGACTACGCGGCAGCGCTCCAGGCAATCGGGCCGGCCGCAATCAAGCTCGGCCAGGCGCTATCGACCCGCCCCGACCTTGTTGGCGAATTCGCAGCAGCCAACCTGCTGCAGCTGCAAAACTCGCTTCCGCCCGAGTCCTTCGCACCCATCAAGGCCGCTATCGAAAAGGCATTGGAAGCGCCGCTCGACGCAATCTTCTCAGAATTCGATGAAGCTCCCGTGGGAGCAGCCTCGATTGCCCAGGTTCACCATGCGGTCACGACCGAAGGGCGCGAGGTCGCGGTCAAGGTGCTCCGCCCCGGAATCGAAGAGGAGTTCGCTCGGGCAATCGAAACCTATGAATGGGCTGCGGCGCACGTCGAGCTGCTCGGCGGTGAGGCCGAACGGCTGCGCCCGCGCATGGTCATCGCCTATTTCAAGCAGTGGGTGCGGCGCGAACTGGATCTGCAGCGAGAGGCAGCTTCTGCGTCGGAACTGCGCGAGAATATGGTCGCCGAGCCCGACTTCCATGTGCCCGAGATCGACTGGAGCCGCACGGCGAGGCGGGTCCTGACGCTCGAATGGCTCGACGGCATAAAGCTCAACAATCGCGACGAATTGATTGCCGCGGGGCATAATCCAAAGGCGCTTGCAACGACGCTGGTTCGCGCCTTCCTGCGCCAGGCGGTCGTCGACGGCTATTTCCATGCCGACCTTCATCAGGGGAATCTGTTCGCCCTCGCCGACGGTCGGGTTGCGGCGATCGACTTCGGCATCATGGGCCGGATCGATCGCCAGGCGCGGCTATGGCTGGCCGAGATCCTCTACGAACTCATCACAGGCAATTACATGCGCGTCGCGGAAATCCATTTCGAAGCGCAATATGTCCCCGCACACCATGACGTTGCCGAATTCGCCACCGCGCTGAGGGCAGTCGGCGAGCCGATCCGCGGCCTGCCCGTCAAGGACATCAGCATCGGCCGGATGCTCGAGGGCCTGTTCGCGATTACCCGTGACTTCGACATGCCCGTTCAACCGCACCTGCTGCTGCTGCAAAAGACGATGGTGATGGAAGAAGGAGTCGCCACCGCGCTCGATCCCGACATCAACATGTGGGAAGCAGCCGAGCCCTTCCTGAAGGACTGGCTGCGAACCGAGCTTGGGCCGGAAGCCTATTATGCCGATCGCATCGTCGACACCGTCCGAGCCTTCAAGCTGATCCCCGACCTCATTCGCCGGATCGATGCCTCCTACCCGCCGGCAGGTGCCGCGCCCCCTTCTCCGCCCCTGGCGGACATTGCGGTCATCGAGCGCAGAAGCTGGATGACTTCACTGGCGATTGCGCTTGGTTCGGCCGCCGGTGCGGCTGCGGCGACCTATTTGCTAGTGGGTTGACGATGGACTGGGGGGCAATCCGGACGCACTACGAGGGCTGGTCGAGAGGGCCGGCGCTGGCACTGGTCGCAGCGCTGGCGGCCGTGCTGGCCATCGCCTGCTGGTCGCCCGAAAGCGCACCGGCACCCAAGGTCCGGACGTCCTCCGCCCAGCACAGCGACCTCCAGCTCTATCGCGACATCATCGCCGGGGTCGCTGCCGGCGGCGACTATTATGAGGTCGCGGCCGAAGAACTGCGGGAGGGCAATTATCCGCTCAAACCGTTCTTCACCTTCCGCCTGCCTACGCACGCCTTCGTATATGCGGCATTTGGCGAGCGGGCGATGATCGTTGTCGTCTGGCTGCTCTGCGCGGGACTGCTTGTGGCCTGGTGGCAGCGCCTGAAGCCCTGCTTGCCCCTTCCCTTGCTGGCGGCGGCAATGGTCCTGATCGCCGGCGGCCTCGGGGGCATGCTGCAGCCGATGACTGGCCTGTTCCACGAAAGCTGGACGGCGCTGTTGCTGGCGCTGATGGTCGGCATTTACAGGCCCGAACGCGCCTGGCCGGCTATACTCGCGGGAGGCGCGGCGCTGATGATCCGCGAGCTTGCGCTGCCGATGATTTTGGCGATGGGCGGGCTGGCGCTGATCGAAAAACGATGGCGCGAGGCAGCGGCCTGGGCGGCCCTGGTCGCGGTCTTCGCTGTCTATATATCGCTGCATGCGACTTGGGTGGGCGACGTGGTTCGGCCAGGCGATCCGGCTTCGCAGGGTTGGTCGCGGATGCTGGGCCCGCAATTCGCGCTGAAGAGCATCGCCAAGGTCACCTTCGGCATTCGCCTGCCCGAAGCGATCGCGGCCGGACTTCTGATCCTTTCCCTATTCGGCTGGGCCTCGGTCCGCAGCGCGTGGTCGCTGAGGGTAGCGCTTCTGCTCGCCGGCTATGGCGCGATGGTTGCATTGTTCGCGCGTTCGGACACTTTTTACTGGGCGCTGCTCGCCGCGCCGCTGTCCTTTGCAGGACTGGCCTTCCTGCCCAAAAGCTTCTCCGACCTTGCGAAGGCCGTCCGCCGCACGCCATATCAAGTCACATGAGCCGGATCCTCCTCATCGTTGGCGGCGGCATCGCGGCCTACAAGGCGGCCGAACTCATTCGCATGCTCCGCAAGGAAGGTCATTCGGTTACGCCGGTGCTGACCGAAGGCGGGTCCCACTTCGTCACCGCGATGAGCCTCGCCGCGCTGGCCGAAAGCCCGGTCTATACCTCGCTGTGGGATCTCAAGGACGAGGCGGAGATGGGCCATATTCAATTGAGCCGCGCAGCGGACCTGGTGCTGGTCTGTCCGGCGACGGCCGACTTGCTGGCCCGGATGGCAGCGGGCGAGCCGACGACCTGGCCACGACCCTGCTCCTCGCCACCGACAAGCCCGTCATCGTCGCACCGGCGATGAACGTCCGGATGTGGCAGCACGCCGCGACGCAGCGAAACGTCGAGCGGTTGAAGGCCGACGGCATTACCGTGCTGGAACCGGACGAAGGGCCGATGGCCTGTGGTGAATTTGGCCCGGGGCGCTTGCCCGAGCCGAGCGTAATTCTTGAGCGTATTCGGCCGATGCTCAGCGCGGCCAGCGGCCTTGATGTCGGCCAAGCAAGACCGCTTGAGGGCAAGCATATCCTGATCACCGCCGGCCCCACGCACGAGCCGATCGACCCGGTCCGGGTAATCGCCAACCGTTCCTCGGGTAAGCAGGGCTTCGCCATTGCCGCGGCCGCTGCACAGGCGGGAGCTCGTGTAACATTGATCGCCGGGCCCGTGTCGCTGCCGACACCCGGCGGTGTCGCCCGGATCGATGTCGAAACCGCCCAGCAAATGGCGGACGCGGTCGAAGCGGCGCTACCTGCGGAAGCCGCGATCCTGGTCGCCGCGGTCGCCGATTGGAGGGTCGAAGCGTCGCCAGCCAAGCTCAAGAAGGCCGATGGTCCGCCCCAGCTCCGGTTTGCGCCCAATCCCGATATTCTCGCAACGCTGGGTGAGCATCTCGACCGGCCTCGGCTGCTGATCGGCTTCGCTGCCGAAACGCATGACGTTGTCGCCAACGCCAAGGCCAAACTCGCTTCTAAAGGAGCCGACTGGATCGTCGCCAATGATGTCTCCGGCGATGTAATGGGCGGCACCCACAACCGCATTCACCTCGTGACGAAAGGCGGTGTCGAGGACTGGCCCGAAGCGGCCAAGGAAGACGTCGCCCGCCACCTTATTGTCCGCATCGCCGAGGAACTTGAATGACCATCCGCATCCGCCTGTCTCGGCTTCCTCATGGCGAGGGACTGCCCTTGCCCAGCTACGCAACCCATGGCGCCGCGGGAATGGACGTGGTTGCGGCGGAGGATCTGGACTTGTTGCCAGGCCAGCGGCACGCGGTCGCCACCGGCTTCAAGGTGGCCATTCCGGAGGGCTTTGAAATCCAGGTGAGGCCGCGCTCAGGACTCGCCCTGAAGCATGGCATCACGGTCCCCAACACGCCCGGCACGATCGACAGCGATTATCGCGGCGAGCTGAAGATTATCATGATCAACCATGGCAGCGAGCCTTTCCCGATCCGCCGCGGCGAACGGATCGCCCAGTTGGTGCCTGCGGCAGTGACGCAGGCGGAGTGGGACGAAGTCGACGAACTGTGCGAGACGGCGCGAGGCGTGGGCGGCTTCGGCTCGACCGGCGGCCATGGCTCTCTCTGACGAGGAGCTCGACCGCTACGCGCGGCACATCGTCCTCCCCCAGATCGGCGGCGCAGGACAGTTAAGGCTGAAGGCGGCGCGGGTCGCCGTAGTGGGCGCTGGGGGGATCGGCGCCGGAGTCATCCCGGCATTGGCCGGGGCCGGCATCGGCTCGCTCACGATCATCGACGACGACCAAGTCGAGTTATCCAATCTTCAGCGTCAGCCGCTGTTCGCAACGGGCGAAATCGGCGACCGGAAAAGCCCACCTGGCAGCCCGCTTCGTCCAGCAACGCAATCCGAATATCGAGGCTCGCCCCGCCACACAGCGCATCGGCTCCGAGAATGCAGCCGATCTGCTTGGAGACCATGATCTGATCATCGATGGTACCGACAATTTCGCGACCCGCCTGATCGTCAGCGACGCGGCCGTGAAACTCGGCATTCCGCTCATTTCCGCCGCTGCGCAGCAGTTCCAGGGACAGGTTTCGCTGTTCCGCGGTCAGCCCTGCTATCGCTGTTTCGTGGGCGACGCATTCGACGCAGAGGATTGCGACACCTGCGCGGAACTCGGCGTCCTCGGCGCGCTCACCGGGACAATCGGCAATTTCGCAGCGCTGCTCGCGATCCGCGAGATCGTCGGCATCGCGCCCGGCGCCGCCGGGACGCTTCACCTTTTCAACGGCCTCACCCTCGACTGGCGCAAGATCCGGATCGTCGCCGACCCGGCCTGTCGCGTCTGCGGCAGCTACTTCTTCTTAGCAGGCGCCTTTCGTCTCGCTGGCGCCTTGCGCTTGCCCTTCGACGGACCCTTGGCGGCCTTTTCAGCGATCAACGTCACCGCTTCGTCCAGGGTCACCGCCTTGGGATCGGCGCTCTTCGGAAGCGTCGCGTGGGTCGTTCCGTCGCTGACGTAGGGGCCATAGCGCCCCTCCATCACCTTGATCTCCTTGCCGCATCTCCGGATGCGCTCCAAGCACCGCCACCGGCTCCCGCCCGCCCCGCCGCGTTGGCCTTTGGCAGCCTCTGCCTCCGCCAGCTTCACCACCGCCGCGTTCATGCCGGTGTCGAACACCTCAGCGGTCGAAGTCAGCCGGGCATATTTGCCGTCGTGCATCAGATAGGGGCCATAGCGGCCGATCGAGGCGACGATCGGCTTGCCGGTTTCGGGATGCGCGCCGATTTCGCGCGGCAGCGACAGCAGCTTCTCCGCCATTTCGAGCGTCAATCCGTCCTGCGGTACGTCCTTTGGCAGCGACGCCCGCGTCGCCGTCGCGCTCCAGGTAGGGCCCGAACCGCCCGCTCTTCAGCACAATCCCGTTGCCCAGTTCGGCCGGCCCATCGCTGGCCGTCTCCTCGCCCTGGCCGAAGCGGCGAGTATATTTGCAATCGGGGTAATTTGAGCAGGCGACGAACGCGCCGATATTTGCCGCCGCGCAGCCCCAGCTTGCCGGTGCCGCACAATGGGCACAGGCGCGGATCGCTGCCGTCGCCATTGTCGGGAAACAACCAGGGAGCGAGGAAGTCGTCGAGCGCGGCCGTGACGTCCGACGGCTTCTGCTCCATCACTTCGCCCGCCTTGGGCTTGAAGTCGCGCCAGAAGTCTTCGAGCATCTTCTGCCAACCCAGGCGCCCGCCGGAGACGTCGTCGAGCTCTTCCTCAAGTTCGGCAGTGTAATCGAAACTCACATAGCGCTCGAAGAAGCGCTCGAGGAAGGCGGTCACTAGCCGTCCGCTCTCCTCAGGAATGAAACGGTTCTTCTCCAGCCGGACATATTCGCGGTCCTTCAGGGTCTGCAGCGTTGCGGCGTAGGTCGACGGCCGGCCGATGCCGAGTTCCTCCAGCCTTTTCACCAGGCTCGCTTCGGAATAGCGGGGCGGCGGCTGGGTGAAGCTTTGAATGGCATCCACACCCGTCTTGACCGGCGCATCGCCGGACCGGAGCGCGGGCATCCGGCCGCCTTCTTCATCATCCTTGTCGTCGCGGCCTTCCTCGTAGAGCGCGAGATAGCCGGGAAAGAGCACAACCTGCCCGGTAGCGCGCAGCGTTGCGCGGCCCGCGCCGTCGGTCAGCTCGACCGTCGTCCGCTCAAGCCTCGCGGAAGCCATCTGGCTCGCCAGCGCCCGGTTGAAAATGAGCTGGTAGAGCCGGGCATGGTCGCCCGATCCGGCGCTGGTCCTTCGAGAAATCGGTCGGCCGGATTGCCTCATGCGCTTCCTGCGCATTCTTGGCCTTGCTGGTATATTGGCGCGGTTTGTCGGGCACATAGCCGGCGTCATAACGCGCCGCCACCGCGCGACGGGCGGCGCTGATCGCCTCCCCCGCCATCTGCACGCCGTCAGTCCGCATGTAGGTGATCAGGCCATCTTCGTAGAGCTGCTGAGCAATGCGCATCGTATGGCTGGCGGCAAAGCCGAGCTTTCGCGCTGCCTCCTGCTGAAGCGTTGAAGTGGTGAAGGGTGGCGGCGGATTCTTGCCGAGCGGCTTGGTTTCGACCGAGACCACCGTGAAGCGCCCGTCCTCAACGACTTTCTTTGCGGCATCGGCACTGACCTTGTCGCCAATCGAAAGCCGATCGAGCTTCGTGCCGTCGAGTGTGACCAGGCGCGCCGTGAAGGGCGTCCCGTCGGCCTCGAAACTTGCCGAAACCTGCCAATATTCTTGGGCTTTGAACAGCTCGATCTCGCGCTCGCGATCGACGATGAGGCGGAGCGCGACGGACTGGACGCGGCCCGCCGACTTGGCGCCGGGCAGCTTGCGCCACAGTATCGGGGACAAGGTGAAGCCGACCAGATAGTCGAGCGCGCGCCGGGCACGGTAGGCGTCGATCAAATCCTCATCGAGCCCGCGCGGATGGGCCATCGCCTCCGTCACTGCCGACTTGGTAATGGCATTGAAGGTGACCCGCTCGACGGACGCAGGAAGCGCCTTACGTTTCCGCAACACTTCCTGGACATGCCAGCTGATCGCTTCGCCCTCGCGATCGGGATCGGTCGCCAGGATCAGCGTGTCGGACTGCTTGGCGGCGTCGGTGATGGCCTTCAGCTGCTTGGTCTTGTCCGCATAGGTCTCCCACTCCATGGCGAAGCCGGCGTCTGGATCGACCGAGCCGTCCTTGGGCGGCAAATCGCGGACATGGCCATAGCTGGCGAGCACCCGGTGGCCGGGGCCGAGATATTTTTCGATGGTCTTCGCCTTGGCGGGCGATTCAACGACGACGAGTTTCAAGCGGGAAGATTCCTTTACGTACGTACGCGCGATTGTCGGGCGGCAATTTTCGTGCCGTCAAGCGCCGTTGAGACTGACCTTGTTCCCAGCATGGCGATCGAGACGGCCGGCGAGATCGAGCTCCAGCAGGATCAGCTGGACCGCCCCCGTACCCGCGCCCGACAAACGGACGACTTCATCGACCGGCACTGGCGAAGGCCCCAATAGCTCCTCGACGCGAATGCGGATGCCTGGCTCCGCATCGTTGATTGGCTTGACGGCCTGATGACCGAACGACACTGGCGGGCTGGCAACCTTGCCATTCAAGTTGCTGATGCCCTCGATCACATCCGCAGCGCTCTGTACGAGCGTCGCACCATCGCGGATCAGCTGGTTGCAGCCCTGCGCGCGTGGATCCAGCGGCGACCCTGGTACGGCCATTACTTCCCGCCCTGCTTCGGCTGCGAGACGCGCGGTGATCAGTGAGCCGGATTGCGGTGCCGCTTCAATCACTGCTGTACCAGCCGAAAGTCCGGCGATGATCCGATTGCGATATGGGAAATGACGTGCTCTTGGCTCGGTGCCGGGCGGCATTTCGGCGATCAGCAGGCCGCGCTCCGCGATATCGTCCTGCCGCATCTGGTTTTCAGGCGGATAGTAGATGTCGATGCCACCGGCGATGACCGCTATCGTACCGCTTTCAATCGATCCGTCATGCGCCGCACTGTCAATCCCGCGGGCTAGGCCGGAAACAACGGTGATTCCCTCCTGGCCAAGGCCGTGAGCCAGTCCCCGGGCGAAGCGACAGGCCGCGGCGCTCGCGTTGCGTGCCCCGACGATCGCCACCATGGGTCGCTCCAGAAGCGCGAGATTGCCTTTTACGGTGATAAGCGGCGGTGCATTCTCCAACTCGGCCAGGGCGCGAGGGTAAAGCCCCTGTCCCAGGACGAGGTAGCGCGCCCCGGCTTTGTCTACCGCCTCCATTTCCCGCTGCGCCTTGTCCTTCGAATAGATCGAAGGCGCCCTGCCCCCACCACGCCCGGCGAGGTCCGGAATGGCGGTCAGCGCGGCGCCGGCGCTGCCAAAGCGGAGCAGGAGCTGCCGATATGCGATCGGGCCAATCCCCGGGGTGCGGATCAGCCGGAGCCGGTCGATCAAATCCGACTGGGCACTCACCCTTTGCTGCTCACGCGCGGCTCTTCGCCCCTGGCCAGCCTGCGGATATTTTCGCGATGCTTCCAAATGACGAGCAGGGCGAATCCGAGGAGCATCGGAAACAGAGCCTGCTCGTTCAGGACGGCCGCCGCCGCCGGAGCGCTGGCTGCCGCCGCCATGCCCGCGACCGAGCTGATCCGGAGGAGAAGCAGCAGGCCGATCCAGATGACCACATAGACCAGCGCAGCTTGCCAGAAGAGCGGTACAAGAATGCCAAGCATCGTCGCGACGCCCTTTCCACCCCTGAACCGCAGCCACACGGGATAGAGATGGCCGATCAGAGCGCCCGCGGCGGCGAAATTGACAGCATCCGGCCACAGCTGCTGCGCCAGCAGCACCGCCGCCGCTCCCTTGGCGGCGTCGAGAAGCAGCGTTGCCGCCGCCAGACCCTTCGATCCCGTCCGGAGCACATTGGTCGCGCCGATATTGCCCGAACCGATCTCGCGAATGTCGCCCCTCCCGCTCATCCGGGTCAGCAGCAGCCCGAACGGGATCGAACCGAGCAGATAACCCGCGATAAGTGCCAGGATCGTCACGCTGTCCATGGTGGCAATGGGTAGCAGATCGTTTGAGGGCTGCAATGTTGCGCGAACGCAAACTTCACCCTAGCCAGCGGTGCGATGGATCCCGCAGCTCCCCTACTTTTCTTCGATTCAGGTGTCGGAGGCTTGAGCGTCCTCGCGCCGACCCGTGCGCTCCTTCCCAATGCCCCGATCGTCTATGCAGCCGACAACGCCGCCTTTCCCTATGGCCAGCGCTCGGAGGCTGAGATCGCAACCCGCGTTCCAGCTCTCCTCGGTCGGCTGGTCGAGCGCTTCCGTCCGCGGATCGCGGTCATTGCCTGCAACACAGCCTCGACCATTGCGCTCGACCATGTCCGTGCCGCGCTCGACATTCCGGTGGTCGGCACCGTCCCCGCGATCAAGCCGGCAGCGGAGCTGTCGAAAAGCCGCGTGATCGGCGTTCTCGGCACGGAGGCGACCGTTCGCCAGCCCTATGTCGACGATCTCGCCGCCCGCTTCGCCGCCGGCTGTACGGTCATCCGCCACGGCAGCCCGGAACTGGTCGAGTTGGCCGAGGCGAAGCTTGCCGGAGAGACCATCTCGATCGAGGCGGTCCGCGACGCCATCGCGCCGATGATCGCCCAGCCCGATGGACACAAGATGGACGTGATAGTGCTTGCCTGCACCCATTTCCCGCTGCTTGCCGATGAGATTGCAGCAACTTTCCCCAACATTGCCCAGGTTGACGGTGGCCCCGGAATTGCCCGCCGGATCGCCCACCTGACAAAAGGCCAGCCGTGGCCGACAGAGTCTGGCGAAGGCATCATCATTTTCACCGGCGAGCCGCGCGCGCCGCTGCTCGGCTCGCTCGCCCGCTACGGGCTTGGCGAAGTGCAATCGCTATGACGCCGGTACGACTTCGTTCCCGGGCAACCAGCTGAAGTCCAAATCGAGGGATCGATTCACAAAATTCGATGTTGCCATCAATTGTGATTCATCCTCGATCGTGACGAACGGACGGTCATATCGTATCGATCCATCTGCAATCAGCTCCGACCACATCCGGCTTGCGTGCACCGGCGTCATTCCCGTGATCTCGCCCATCTGTTCGCGCGTCAGATGCATCTCAAATGAGAAAGTTACCGACGGATCGGCGGCACGCAGGCGGGTGAGCAAGTCAAGCAGCAGGAAAGCCACCCGGCCTTTGCACGGAAGCCGACTGATCGAACACAAGCGATCACCGGATGTAATCCGCTCTTCCTGGGCGAAAATGAACATGATGGCAGCCAGGCGCGGATGCTCTTCGAGAAGGGTTGCCACCGAGCCCTTCGGAAACGGCGCAACGACCACGTCGGTAATCGCCTCGATATTCTCAGCGTGGTGGTGCATTGCCATGCTTGGCAAGCCCAAGATGTCACCTGCGAAGTGCAGCCGCCTTGATTGCCTGGAACCGTCGGGAAAGTCGCTGAACGTCATCGCCCAGCCGCTTTCGAGGAAGAATGCGCGGGTTGCCGTTCCGCCCGCAATTTGAATCAGCTCGCCACGACGGACTTTTATCATCCGATCGGTTGCCTTCCCGAAGAACTCCAAGTCATGTGGAGTCAGCGAGATTCGGTTCGCAAGTCGAGCAACCATCCTCGGAATCACGTGCCACCTGTCGGCCCTGACGCGCCTCCCGGAACCTCAATTCCAACGTACGATGTTTGTTCCCGAATGATGACCCAGATTATCGCATGGACAGGGGTTCGGAGTCATGCGGTCGCTTGGCCAGATTTGGAGGAAGCTTCCAGTCTCGGATGGTTTCTTCCGCCAAGGGGGTAACCGTTGGAGGTCATTGATGACCCGAACATATTTGATGTGCACGATAGCCGCGCTCTTTTCGGTTTCGCCCGCCGTTGCTGCTGAGCCGCCATCCGTTCCCGATAGCAAGACCGTCTTGGAGAGCACCGCGGTCGCAATAGCGGCTGCCCAGCCAGACAAGAGCCCGAACTCCAGTCAATGCAAGAAGGACAAGGCCCTGTTTGACAGGGTGGGCGGCTTTTTTGGCATCGCGGCCGTCGTCAATCGCTTCAGCGATGCGATCCTCGTCAATCCCGTGTTGAATCAAAATCCGGCGCTGGCGGCATGGAACTCAGAATGAGGCGCCGACCCGGCTGCCCGGACTAAAGTTCCTTCGGACTATGTGGATCGCGTCGATGGCCGGTGGGCCGATCAAGTTCACGGGACAGCCGCTGGAAACGGCCCACGACCAATTCGATCTGACCCAGGCGCAATTTGCCGAAGTCGGATCCGAAATCGTCAAGGCGCTGCAGCACTTCCAGGTGGCGCAGGCGGATATCGATCAGCTTGTCTGCCTCTATCAGACCAGCATGTCGGATGTTGTGTCCAGCCCCGAAGGGCCGAGGCAAGTCACTCCGTCCCGGTACAGTTGGACGGTCCGAGTTCGGATTGAACGAAACGCGCAAACTCTGATTAATTGCGAGTCGTTCTCAATGGCCTTCCGCCGCTCGCGGCGATAATGGGCGCGGGGAGCGAGGACTTGGGCGTGGACTACGACGGCATCTTCAAGGCGGCGATCGATCGTCTCCATGACGAGGGGCGCTATCGCGTCTTCATCGATATCCTGCGCACCAAGGGCTCGTTCCCCAACGCCCGCTGCTTTCATGGTCACAACGGGCCGAAGCCGATCACGGTCTGGTGTTCGAACGACTATCTCGGCATGGGCCAGCATCCCGCGGTGGTCGCGGCGATGGAACAAGCTCTCCACGATGTCGGCGCGGGCTCGGGCGGCACCCGCAACATCGGCGGCAACACCCATTATCACGTGAACCTGGAGGCCGAGTTAGCCGACCTCCACGGCAAGCAGGCGGCGCTGCTATTCACCTCGGGCTATGTGTCGAACGAGGCGGCGCTTTCCACGCTAGGCAAGCTGCTGCCCGGCTGCATCATTTTCTCGGACGAGTTGAACCATGCCTCGATGATCGCCGGCATCCGCAGCTCGGGCTGCGAGAAACGGGTGTTCCGGCACAATGATCTTGAGCATCTCGAGCAGCTGCTCGAAGAAGCTCCGGCCGAAGCGCCCAAGCTGATCGCCTTCGAGAGCGTTTATTCGATGGACGGCGACGTCGCCCCGATCGCGGACATCTGCGACCTTGCCGACCGCTATGGCGCACTGACCTATCTCGACGAAGTTCATGCGGTCGGCATGTACGGCGCGCGCGGCGGCGGCATTTCCGAGCGCGACGAGGTCGCCGACCGGGTAACGATCGTCGAAGGCACGCTCGGCAAGGCGTTCGGTGTAATGGGCGGCTATATCGCGGCCGACAAGACGATCATCGACTGCATCCGCAGCTATGCGCCGGGCTTCATCTTCACCACCTCGCTGTCGCCGGTGCTGGTTGCCGGAGCGTTGGCCTCGGTCCGGCATTTGAAGCAGTCGAACGAGGAGCGGCTGGCCCAACAAATTGGCGCCGCCGCACTCAAGGCGAAGTTCCGCCAGGCGGGCCTGCCCGTGATGGACAGCGTCACACACATCGTCCCGCTGCTGGTCGGCTGCCCCGCCAAGGCCAAGCGGATCAGCGATATCTTGCTCGCCGAATATGGTCTCTACGTTCAGCCGATCAACTTCCCCACCGTGCCGCGCGGAACGGAACGCCTGCGCTTCACGCCCGGCCCGAGCCATAGCGAAGCGATGATGGACGAGTTGACCAAGGCGCTGGTCGAAATCTGGGACCGGCTTGAGCTGGAGCTTCGCAAGGCCGCCTGAAGGGTGGCGAATCCTGGCTGCATGGCCTAGGTGACAGCCATGCGCATTGCACTCGCCGCCGACCACGCCGGATATGCCCTGAAGGATGAACTCGTCGCCTGGCTTCGCGAGGCCGGGCATGAGGTCAGCGACCTTGGCACGAACGGACCCGATAGCGTTGATTATCCTCAATTTGGCGCACAAGTCGCCGACGCCATCGCCAACGGCGAAGCCGAGCGCGGCATTGTCGTCTGCGGGTCTGGAATCGGGATATCCATCGCAGTCAATCGTAATCCAGCATGCCGCTGCGCGCGCGTCTCGGATCCGCTCTCCGCACAGCTCGCGCGCGAGCATAATGACGCCAATGTTCTCGCGCTCGGGGCGCGACTGATCGGCAGCGACATGGCCAAGGCCTGCGCTGCCTCATTCCTCGACACCGATTTTGCCGGCGGGCGACACCAGCGCCGCGTCGACCAACTCTCCCACCTTCTCCAGGACAGCGACTAATGGCCACTGCCCCCGATCTTACCGACGTCCAGCCGCTCGGCTTCTTCACCGAGCGCCTCGCCGATGCCGATCCCAAGGTAGCGGCGGCGATCAAGGCCGAGCTGGAGCGCGAGCAGACCCAGATCGAGTTGATCGCGTCGGAAAACATCGTCAGCCGGGCAGTACTCGAGGCACAGGGCTCGGTGCTGACCAACAAATATGCCGAAGGCTATCCGGGCCGCCGCTATTATCAGGGCTGCGGACCTTCGGACTGGTCGAGAACCTTGCCATTGAGCGCGCCAGGCAGCTGTTCGGCTGCGGTTTCGCCAATGTCCAGCCGCATTCAGGCGCGCAGGCCAACGGCGCTGTGATGATGGCGCTGTTGAAGCCCGGCGACACGATCATGGGCATGAGCCTCGCCGCCGGTGGCCACCTTACCCATGGCGCCCCTCCGGCCCAGTCGGGCAAATGGTTCAATGCCGTCCAATATGGCGTTCGCCCCGACGATCATCTGGTCGACTTCGACGAGGTCGAACGGCTGGCGAAAGACAATAAGCCCAAGCTGATTATCGCCGGCGGATCCGCCTATCCACGGCACCTCGACTTCGCCCGCTTCCGCGCCATCTGCGACGAGGTTGGGGCAATGCTGATGGTCGACATGGCCCATTTCGCCGGGCTGGTCGCGGCGGGCGAGCATCCGACGCCGTTCGGCCACGCCCATGTCGTCACCACCACCACGCACAAGACTCTGCGCGGGCCGCGCGGAGGCATGGTGCTGACCGATGACGAGGCAATCGCAAAGAAGGTCAATTCGGCGGTCTTCCCGGGCCTCCAGGGAGGCCCGCTGATGCATGTCATTGCCGCGAAGGCAGTCGCGTTCGGGGAAGCGCTGGAGCCCGGCTTCAAGACTTACGCCAGGGCCGTCATCAAGAACGCCCAGACACTCGCCAACCGCCTCAAGGAGCGTGGCGCCGACCTGGTTGCCGGCGGCACGGACACACATCTTGCGCTGGTCGACCTGCGGCCGCTCGCCCTGACCGGCAAGGACGCCGACCAGAGCCTCGAGCATGCCGGAATTACCTGTAACAAGAATGGCGTTCCGTTCGACCCGCTTCCACCGGTACAAACCAGCGGCATTCGCGTCGGCTCGCCCGCCGGCACAACCCGCGGCTTCGGCGAAGACGAGTTTCGCGACATCGCAGACATGGTCGCCGACGTGCTCGATGGGCTGCAGAAGAATGGTGCCGACGGCAATGGAGCGGTCGAGCAGGCCGTAAACCAGCGCGTCCTGGCGCTTTGCGCCCGCTTCCCGATCTACCAGGGCTGACCGTTGCGCTGCCCCTTCTGCGCACATGAAGACAGTCAGGTGAAGGACAGCCGCCCGTCAGAGGACGGGGCGGCGATCCGGCGACGGCGGCAATGCGAGGGTTGCGGCGCGCGCTTCACGACCTTTGAGCGGGTCCAACTGCGCGACCTCACCGTGATCAAGAAGGACGGCAAGAGAGAGCCGTTCGACCGGGCCAAGCTGGAGCGTGCGATCGGCCACGCCTGTCGCAAGCGGGACATCGACCGGGCAAAGATCGACCAACTGGTGAGCGGCGTGCAGCGTCAGATGGAAACCCTTGGCGACGAGGTTCCGTCGGTCCGGATCGGCGAAGCGGTCATGGCCGGGCTGAAGTCGCTGGACCATGTCGCCTACATCCGCTTCGCCAGCATCTACAAGGACTTCAGTGAACCGGGCGACTTCGCCGAGATCGCCGAACGGGTGGAAAAGGAATCGGTCCCTCCGGGCCATAGCAAGCTGCTATGAACCCACCGCCTCCGGTAATCATATTGGTCCGTCCCCAGCTCGGCCAGAATATCGGCAAGGCGGCGCGGGCAATGCTCAACTTCGGCCTGACCGAGATGCGGCTCGTGTCACCACGCGACGGCTGGCCCAACCCCGAAGCCGGTCCGGCAGCAAGCGGCGCGGACTCGGTGCTGGTTGGTGCAAGGGTCTTCGAGACGACGGCCGAGGCCATCGCCGACTGCAACCTCGTCTACGCTTCGACCGTCCGCCGCCGCGATCTCGTCATGCCCGTGGTGGGGCCAGCCGACATGGCCAGGGAAATGCGTTCGAGCCCAAGCCGATCCGCGATCCTGTTCGGTCCCGAGACGGTCGGGACTGGAAACGGAGGATGTTGCGCTGGCCAGCCGGATCGTCACTGTTCCGATCAACCCCGACTTCGGCAGTCTTAACCTGGCTCAGGCGGTGATCCTGCTGGCCTATGAATGGTCGCGCGGCGCCGAACTCGCTCAGCCCACTGCGAAGGAAATCGAACCGCCTGCGGCAATGGCCGAACTGGAAGGGCTGATAGGCCAGCTTGAGAGATCCCTCCAGGAAGCGGACTATTTCTATCCACCCGAGCGCACGCAAGTTACAAAGGCGACGATCCGCACCATCCTGACCAAGCCATTATGGTCGAGCCGAGAAATTCAGGCTCTGCGCGGAATAATCCGCGCTTTGGCCAGCCGTTCGTCGAAAAAGTAGAAAATCCGTCTTCAAAAATATGAGGAATCCTGCTTACAAGCCGCGTCCTCAAGGGTTTTTTACAGGAAATTCAGATGATTACCGCTCTGTTCAGCGTGATGTTGCTTGCCTCGGATGCCGCCGCGACGGTCCCGGCTCCGGAGCCTTCGGCGGCCATCGAGGCGTCGAAAGACGAAAAGAAGATCTGCAAGCGCGAGATGGCGAGCAAGTCGCGTCTTGCGGCGAAGCGTGTCTGCCTGACCGCAGCGGAATGGCGGGCGCGCTCAGGTGGCGTCAAGGGCCTCGGCGACGTTTCCAAGTAAGCGCGATCGCGGGCTCAGGCCCGCGTTCGGTCAAATTCCGCCAGCTCATGGGCGATCGAAGTCTCGATCAGGTCCTCGTAGAGCCGAGCCGTCAGTCGTCGGTCGATGCCGGCGTCGGTCGCGGCCTTGTCGACCTTGGTCAGCACATCGGCCTTGCGCCATTCGTCGCGCACGGCCGAACGGTCGGGCTTGATGCGGGCCGCCGCGTCCATGTAACCGAACCGCCGCTTCAGCAGCTCCACGATCCGGCGGTCCACATCGTCGACCCCGGAGCGGACCTCGGTCATGGTGGTGCAGTCGGCGGGATCGCGGATCAAATCGGTCATGGCCAGGTGACATGCCAAAGCCGCGAGCCCTTGCAAAGCTTGACCTTTGGAGCCTCCCCCGCTAGGCGCGCGGCTCGCAATTGACCCTGCACGTCCGGTGAAGCGGTGGTCGCGGTTGGCAATAGGCCGGCCGGTGCGGTTCCGGGCAAATTGAAACGCGAATTGGAGTGAAATCACATGTCGAAGCGCTCAAGCGCCAAGTATAAGCTCGACCGCCGCATGGGCGAGAACGTCTTCGGACGTCCAAAGAGCCCGGTCAACCGCCGCGAATATGGTCCCGGCCAGCACGGCCAGCGCCGCAAGTCGAAGATCTCTGACTTCGGCATCCAGCTGCGCGCCAAGCAGAAGCTCAAGGGCTATTACGGCGACGTCACCGAAAAGCAGTTCAAGCAGACGTTTCAGCAGGCCAGCCGGATGAAGGGCGACGCCAGCCAGAACCTGATCGGCCTGCTCGAGCGCCGCCTCGACATGATTGTCTATCGCGCGAAGTTTGCGCCGACGATCTGGGCCGCCCGCCAGCTGGTCAGCCACGGCCACATCCGCGTCAACGGCGTGAAGTGCAACATCGCCTCGCGCCGGGTCGACGTCGGCAGCGAGATCACTTTTGGGCCGAAGGCTCAGGAAATGGCGCTGGTGATGGAAGCACAGAGCCTGGCCGAGCGCGACGTTCCCGAATATGTCGCCCTCGACGGAACCGCCAAGGCAACCTTCACCCGCGTCCCTACGCTCGATGAGGTCCCCTATCCGGTGAAGATGGAGCCGAACCTGGTCGTCGAATTCTATTCGCGCTGATCCTGACGATAGTAATCGAAATGAAGGGCGGCTCCTCGCGGAGCCGCCCTTTTTCATTGCCCAAGCGACTTTTCCAGCTGCGCGCCGAGGCGGGTCAGCATCTGCACGCGAGCCTCGCCATCCTCCAATTGATGGTCGAGCTGCTTGAAGCGCAGAAATTCCACCGGCTTACCCAGGTCCTGGAGCGCCTTTGCCATTAATATGCTGTGATCGACGCCGACGTTGATGTCCAGGTCGCCATGGACCAGCACGACCGGCGCGGCAATCGCCGAAGCGTTTCGCAGCGGCGAGCCGTCACGCACATGCTGTCCGCTGCCGACGAAGTCTCTGACCAGCTCGGCATTGGTGTATTCATCGGCTTCCCTTTTCAGAAGGCCGAGGTCCGTGACCGGCGCGATGGCGGCAATCGCCCTGTATCGGGCCGGATCGACTGCGGCAGCCTGAAGCGCCGCATATCCGCCGTAGGACCAGCCGACGATCGCCAATCGGCCGGGATCGGCGATTTCCTGATCCACCAGGTAGCGTGCGGAATCGTTGACGTCGGAGATCGCCTTTCGCCAATCCTTGAAGCCGTTCGCTCCTTTGAATTCGTCGCCATAGCCCGCCGACCCTCGATAGTTCGGCTGGATGACAACATAACCTCTTGCCGCCAGGAACTGGGACAGCCAATCGAAGCCCCATTCGTCGCGCGCGCTCGGCCCGCCATGCGGGAGCACGACCGCGGGCAGTTTCTTTCCGGCCGAGCCAGCCGGAATGGTCAGATATGCGGGAATCGAGGTTCCGTCGGCGGCACGATAGGTGATGTGCTTGACCGGGCTCAGCGTTCGGTTCGTCAATGCCGGGCGCACATCGAACAATGGGCTCATTTCCTTGGTCTTTCGATCAAGGAAATAATAGCTGCCGGGATTGGTGTCGGATCCGGCAAAAATCAGCAGCCTGGTTCCATCGCTGCTGGCGTCCGCGAAATCGATGAGCGGCAATTTGGGAATCGCCTTCCCAAGGCTGGTGGAGAGCCCGTCGAACTCGCGATCGAAATAGACGGTCTCGCGCTTGTCGGTGGCATAGGTATAGCCGATGACCTTCTGGCCCCGCCCGAAACGGGTCACGCCGTCGATGTCGACCGAGCTGTTCTGCGCGACAAGCTCCGACTTGTTCGAGCCGTCGAGGGTCATTCGGTAAAGCGCGTTACGGCCATTGAGTTTCTGAAGGTAGAACAGGCTGTTGCTTCCCGCTTCAATGGCGAGCGGCTGCATTCCCATATCGGTTCGCTCATCATAAGTCCCGAGCGCCTCCCAGCCTCCTCCGCCGGCTGCCCGATACTGGTATCTGGTGACCCCGGTCAGCATTCCGCCGCGGTCATCATAATCGACCCGTACCCGGATATGCCCCTTACCATCGGTCAGAAACCCATCGGTTTCCGGCCGCGCCGGCTCAACCTGTTCGGATTTCAGACTGACGAGGTCGATTTTATCGACGCCCAGCCCGGCTTTAACCCTCGACATGCGAGTGCCTGTGCGCCCGGCCTCAGGTATATATTCCCTGGCCATGAGGACCGCACCACCTTCGCCCGTAAGCCAGTCGAGGATCTGCCCGTCATATTGGCGCAGGCCGGAATCGTAGAAGCTCGAGCGCTGGCCGAGCTGCGCCAGGCCCTGACCGTCGACTCCGACCCTGATCAAACGGCCAAAGCTGGCGAGCACGCCATCGACCGCCAGATTGCCGCCGTAGCGGCAGACGAGCTGCGTTTCGCTTCCAAACCGGCACCAATGAAGCGTTTCCGGCGTGCCGGGCGACGACAATATCACCCGGCTCTCTCCGGTATTAAGGTCAAACAGCTTCACCGACGTCTGGGCATTCTTGCCCGGCGTCAGGACAATGATCTTGTTGCCGGACGGAGAGATGGCAACCTGTTCAGCCGAAGGACGTGCCCCGAATGCGGCCGCATCCTCCGCCAATGTACCCGCGTCAGCTGCCGCACATACTGCGGACAGCGCGATTCCGGCGGCGCCCCGCCACCACTTACCATGAACGCTCATTACTTCCCCCGACGAGATCGATTTCGACCCGGCAAGATTGCCGCCTTTGAAGGCTTCCGCAACCACTTGGCGCATGTCGACTTGGCTGATAGGCGCATTTGCCCATGACCTCCCCTCCTCTCCCCGAATGGGCGCCGCACCAGGCGGTCTGGATCGGATTCCCCAGCGCCGCCGACCTGTGGGAAGCTGATCTCGCACCGGCACAGGCCGAAGTTGCGGCCTTCGCGGCCGCCGTGCATTCGGATGGCGCCGGGGAAGAGGTTTGGCTTGTTGCGGCCGATGAGACCGCCGCCGCCGAGGCGCGGCGGCTGGCCCCTTTCGCCACGGTGATCATCGAGCCGTTCGGCGACATCTGGTTGCGGGATACGGGCGCCATCGTGGTCGGCAGCGGTGTCGAGCGGCGCGCTCAGGGCTTTGGCTTCAATGGCTGGGGCGGGAAATATGACCTTCCCGGCGACGATAGCATCGGCGAACGGCTGGCTCGCTCGGCCGGCCTCGCCTACGCCAATGCCGGCTGGATCCTCGAAGGCGGCGCGATCGATGGCGATGGCAGCGGCACCCTCCTCACCACGGAGCAGTGCCTGCTGAACCCCAACCGCAATCCCGGTTTCGACAAGCCAGAAGTCGAGGAGCGCCTTAAGCGCGACCTTGGCGTTACGCGCCTGGTCTGGCTTGGTGATGGCCTGCTCAACGACCATACCGACGGTCATGTCGATAATCTCGCTCGCTTCGTAGCGCCGGGCCGGGTCGCCATTCCCGAAGCGGTCGCCGACGATCCCAATTCCGCCGCCTATGCCGACGCCGCCGAGGCGTTGCTCGACGCCGATCTCGAAGTCGTGGCCATTCCCTCGCCCGGGCTGGTCGAACGCGGCGGCGAAATCGTTCCGGCGAGCTATATGAACTTTTACATCGGCAATGCCGCTGTCGTGGTGCCACTCTACGGCGCCGCCAATGACGAGGCCGCGGTCGAGGCGATACAGGCCCTTTTCCCTGGACGGCGTGCAATTGGCCTCCGCGCCGACCATATCCTGACCGGAGGCGGCAGCTTCCACTGCATCAGCCAGCAGGTGCCCGAATGACCAAGATCACCGTCGCCGCGCTCCAGCTCGCTTTTGGCGAGGACGCGGCGGAGAATATTCACAACGTCTCCGACTTGGTGCGGGAGGCGGCAAGCAAAGATGCCCGAGTGGTACTTCCGCCGGAGCTGTTCGAGGGGCCTTATTTTTGCCGGGTAGAAGACGAGGGCCTGTTCGCCACCGCGAGGCAGACCGCCGAACATCCGTCGGTGCTGGCGATGCAGAAGCTGGCCGAGGAGCTGAAAATCTGGATTCCGACCAGCTTTTTCGAAGCCGATGGGCCGCATCACTACAACAGCCTGGCCATGATCAATCCCGACGGCAAGGTCGCTGGTGTCTATCGCAAGAGCCATATCCCAGACGGCCCGGGCTATGAGGAGAAATTCTATTTTCGCCCCGGGAATACCGGCTTCAAGGTATGGCCCGGCGCTGGGACAACGCTCGGCGTCGGCATCTGCTGGGACCAATGGTATCCCGAGACCGCGCGGGCGATGATGCTGATGGGCGCGGAGATCCTGTTCTACCCGACCGCAATCGGCACGGAGCCGCACGATCCCGACCTCGACACTAGCCGGCTATGGCGGAGGGCGATGATCGGTCATGCCGTGTCCAACGTCGTTCCGATCGTCGCCGCCAACCGCATCGGCACGGAAGGCGGCCAGCGCTTCTACGGCCACAGCTTCATCTGCGACGAGCGCGGCGATATCCTCGCCGAGTTCGGCGATAAGGAGACCGGTGCGCTGGTCGCAACGCTCGATATCACCCAGGCCAAGCGCCACCGCGCCGCGTTCGGCTTTTTCAGGGACCGGCGGCCGGAGCTTTACGGGCGGCTGACTCAGGACCTTTGAAGAGCAAGCCTTAAATAGACGCTGTCGCAAAGCTCGGTGCCGATCTGCCACGTGCCGGCCGCCCGGCCAGTTTCGACGAACCCGTTCTTGTGCAGCAGCTTCAGGGACGAACCATTTCGGGGATCGACGTCGGCGGTCAACTCGGTGGAGCCGAGTTGCCGCCGGCGCTTGATGAATGCGGCTAGGCCTTCGTTCGCGTAACCCCGGCCCCATTGGGCAGGATCGAGCAGGAACCCGACTTCCGGCAAGGTCCATGCGCCGATCTTGCCGATCAACTGTCCATCCAGGGTGACGATGAAATCATCCCTGGTCACCAGATCGCCTTCCACCATTGAGACGATCCAGCGCTCGGTCTGCTCGATTGTCTCGTGGGGCAGGCTGGACCAATAACGCATGGCGTCGGAGTTGCTCATGATCCGATGCATCGCCTCCGCATCATCATATCGGGCACGGCGCAGTACCAAGCGGTCAGTGCGAATTTCGTCAGCCAACTTTACCGCCCACAGCCCGCTCAAACACCGCCTCGAACATCGCGGCATCGAGGCGACGCGTGTTCTGGTTGTATCGGCTGCAGTGATAGCTATCGATCAGCCGTCGCCCACCAGGCAGCTGATGCACTGCGCCATGGGCGAACTTGGCGCGGGCGACCGGTAAGCCGAAGCTCCGGCACAGGCTGTCATGGGCGACCTTTCCGAGCGCCATAAAGGTTTGAAGGTTAGGCAGTTGGTCGATCGCTGCCATCAAGAAAGGGCGACAATTGGCCTCCTCACCCGGGAGCGTCTTGTTCTGTGGCGGGAGGCATTTGACCGCGTTGAGAATGATTGCGCCCTTGAGAAGCAACCCATCGTTCGGATCGGATCGATACTCGCCCTCGGCCAGCCCGAACTTCAGGAGCGTCGCGTAGAGCAGCTCGCCTGCATAATCGCCGGTGAACGGGCGGCCGGTGCGATTGGCGCCCTGCTTGCCGGGTGCCAGGCCGACAATCGCCAGCCACGCATGGGGATCGCCAAACGCAGGCACAGGCGCGTTCCACCAGCCGGGATGCTGGGCGCGGCACTCATGCCGAAACGCAACCAGCCGCGGGCACAGCGGGCAATCGCGCGGCGCTTCGGCCTGAGGAACCGGCGAAAGGTCTGCGGGGCTGGCGAATTCCATCCGGCCAGCCTAGGCGGACGCCGGTGCAGCAGGCAACGCATCTCTACGCCATCGCCATAGGGTCAAACCGGCGCCACGTCCGCTACGGCCGCCCGGCAGGGGTGGTTGAAGCGGCGATCGCACGGCTCGACGCCGAGTTTGCTTTATTCGATTCTTCGCCAATCATCCTCAACCGGGCGGTCGGCGGTGCCGGGCGAGATTTTGCGAACGCGGTGGCGCTCGTCGAAAGCGACCTCCCTCCGCCCTCGATGCTGAAGGCACTGAAGCGGATGGAGCATCGTTTTGGCCGCCGCCCCGGCCGGCGTTGGGGCGAACGTGTGCTCGATCTCGACCTGATAGCCTGGGACGGCCGCCGCTTCGCCTCGCGGCGCCTCACCATACCTCATCCACGGCTCAAACAACGCGATTTCGTGCTTGGGCCGCTGGCGGCTGTCGCTCCTGCCTGGCGGATCGAGGGCGGTTTGACCCCCCGCCACCTCGCCTCCCGCCTTGGCAAGCGGCGGCCGGCAAGCTAACGGGCGCTTCTGGCCGGTGAGGGCCGTTAGCTCAGTCGGTAGAGCAACTGACTTTTAATCAGTAGGTCGCTGGTTCGAATCCAGCACGGCTCACCACCCCCAAGGCGCGCCTCGATCGCGGAATCAAGAACAAGCGCTCATTCGATTTTCGAGCCGTTCTCCGAATGCTCTATTTCCTCAATGTCCCGGCCGAGGAAAAATCCGAGCGCGATCCGGATCGCTGCAATGGCGCCGAGCTGCCCAATTTCTTCCCAATCGGGCCCGACGATCGTCCGGATGATGTCGGCGGCCAGGGCGAATTCAAGCGCCAGCAGGATCCAGGCGGCATAGTGCAGCCAGATGGCCCGCACGGCGGTGGAAAGTGCCTCGCGTTTTAGCAGTTTGCTTGCAATGGCAGCGCTTGCCCGAACCGATCCGATGACGATTACCACTACCATGACGACTTCGATCGCAGTGGCGATCAATTCGGCGACTTCATCGATCCTGTCGTTCATCACTCGGGATGTTACGGGATTCTCTGGAGCGCCGAGTATCGGGATTACCCCGAGGTCAGATGGTTTTGAGAGGGAGGGTTAACCCCAATGGTACCGGGCCGAGGTTCAAGCCAGAAGTGGTGAGGGGCCCGCCAAGAGGCACTTCGCTCATGCCAAGCGTTGGCAGAAGGCACGCCGACTGTCCGTTCCTGCGTTCGACGCGTTCGCACTTTTGGAGTGGGTGAACGATGGCATCACCTGGCCGGCGCATCTTGATCGCTGACGATCATGATATTCTTCGACGGGGCGTCCGGATGCTCGTCGAATCGCGCCCCAATCTAAACGTCGTCGCCGAAGCGACAACGGGTATGGAAGCGCTTCTCGCAGCACGCCGGCTGTCGCCGGATATCGCGATCATCGATTATGCCCTGCCGGAAATGAACGGTCTTAATTTGACGATCGCGCTCAAGCGCGATCTGCCGCGGATCGAGATACTGGTCTATACCATGGAAGACCATGAGGACCTGGTGATCGCCATGCTGCGCGCCGGCGCGCGCGGATTTGTGCTCAAGTCGGACGGAGGAAGGCATTTATCCGCAGCGATCGACGCGCTCTCCGTCCACCGGTCCTATTTCTCTGCCGCGGTATCGGAAACTCTGCTGGACCATTTCCTCCACAATGACGGCATTTCAACGCTGAACGGGCTGACCCACCGTGAGCGCGAAGTCGTTCAGTTGATCGCCGAGGGGAAGATCAACAAGGAAATCGGAATGGCGCTGAATATCAGCGTCAAGACGGTGGAAACCCATCGTGCGGCCGCCATGCACAAGCTGAAGCTGCGAACGACAGCGGAGCTTGTGCGTTTTGCGGTACGTCACAACATCATTGAGGCTTAAGGCTCTTAGGATCCCGCCCCGGCTGCCTGCACCGCCGCCGCCGTGCTCACCGTGGAACGCGCGTCCCAGCCATAAACGTCCTTGACCAGTGCCTGCTCGCCAATGTGCGGCTGGGCGGTGAGATAGGTAACGAACACCGGGACGCCTTGCGCCAGTTGCACATGCTGCTCCGCGGCAACGGATGTGGTTACCGGCTCGCGGCCCATCAGCCAGCGGCCTAGCCGCTTCGCGTCTTCAAGGCGGATGCAGCCGTTGCTGAGCGCGCGATTCCTCTGGGCGAACAGCGCCTTGTTGGGGGTATCGTGCAGATAGATGCCCTCGGGGTTCGCGAAGTTGAACTTCATCTTGCCCATCCCGTTGGTCGGCCCGGGCAACTGGCGGATCTTAACCTTGGCGGTACCGGCCTTCACCGCATTCCAATCGACGCTGGAGACTGGCAGGGCTTCCGTGGCGTTCCAATCGGAAACGATTTCGTAGCCATTCTTCTTGAAATAAGCCTCGCCTTCATTCTGCGCCTTCCCGACAAAAATCTTGCGGACCATGTGGTCGGGCACGTGCCAGTAAGGATTGAGCGTGGCGTACCAGATAACGCTGGCAATCATCGGCGTGCGATAGTCGAGATTTCCGACGATCACCTTCATCGAATTGACCGGCTGGCCATCCTGATACATCCACAGGCGCGCCGTCGCGGCGTCGACCAGGACGAATTTGCCCTTGGCCGGGATCGAGCGAGCCCGCTCCAGGTTCGCGGCATATCGCGCCGAATTGCCCCCGCCAGGAAGTTTCGCCTCCGCGACCGCGGCTTCGCGCAGCGCGGCATAGATCGGGTTGATGTCGGAAACGCTTTTCAGATGCTGCGCCAGCGACGGCGCATTCAGCGCCTCACGAAGCACCTGGAACGACGAGGGCACGGCCGGCGTAACCCACTTCTCGCCATATAACATGCCGGGCGTCGGGGCGCGGATCGCCTGAGCGTAGGCAATCCAGGCATTCGACAAGACATATTCGGCTTCCAGCGAAGATGCGGAATTAGCCTGGGCCTTGGCCATGGCAAACTCGACCTCAGCCGCCAGCTGCGGGCCGCGGGCAAAACCATCGATCGGCGCACGGCGCAAGATATTGATCAGGGCCGGACCGGCATCGGCCTGGCCTGAACGAAACCAGATGGGCGCATTTTTGCTGGCGGTATAAAAGCGAGCCACATCGCTGTTCGATGACAGAAGCAACTGAGGAGTGGCAGCCGTCGTGGCGGTCGCCTGGACGGCCGCCCCGGCCGGGGCAGCTATCAAGGCCAATGCTGCAAAGGCAGCGCTTTTCAAATGGTTCCGTTGCACTAGCCGCTCCTACAAGGGCTTATATTAACGCAGCCTGCGCATTACAATTCAAGTCCTTAGCCCGCGAAATCGACGAGAAGAGCCTTCTCCGGTTCGACGTGTGTCTGCCGCGACACAAGATGGGAATCTGTGCGATCGCGGCCGTGTCCTGCAACTTTCTGCTCCCCCCAACAGTTCCGGGTATCACCTGATAGCGGACAGGGGAACGACTTGGTAAATGAGGAAGCAAGGACACGGTGAAATTAATCTGCGGTCGCATTCCGCTGCCAGCTTAGCAGGTTAAACGAAGAGTAAATAAAGACGAGGGAAGGAACTGTGTCCGGAGTGTCACAATGCGCCGATATACGGCTTTCTTGTGAAACCTTCCCGCCGTAAAAGTGTTGGCGCCAGTGCATTGGGCCCAGAAACAAGGGGAATTTGCATGAGTAAATATCTATTGGCCGCAGTTTGTGCGGTTGCTCTAGCCTCACCAGCCTACGCTCGTGATGGCCAAGCTTATGTCGGCATCGAAGGGGGCGTCCTTTTCCCGAAGGGGCAGGATGTTAACACGGATATAGACTTCGTGCTTACCCAAACGCCGGCCTTGCCGGTGTTCGTTGGCCCGGTGGATCGATCCAACGAGGGCGTATGGGAAGCTGACTGGAAAACCGGTTACGATATCGACTTCATTGCCGGTTACGATTTCGGCGCCTTCCGGCTTGAAGCTGAGCTTGGCTACAAGAAAGCAAAGCGTAACGGCTTTGAGGTGGACGACGAATTCCGTGATGATCCCGACTTCGTAGTTGCCGATATCGATTTCGATCCCGCCGATGATTTTGACGGCAAGATCGGGGTCAAGTCCGCGATGATCAATGCACTCGCTGACTTTGGCGACGAAGACGGTTTCTCGTTCTACGGCGGCCTCGGTATTGGTTATGCCTGGGCCAAAGCACTGGACGACAGCGATAGCGCCTTTGCGTGGCAGGCCATTTTGGGCGGTCGCTTCGCGATTAGCTCCAACATCGACCTGGGTTTGAAGTATCGTTACTTCCGTACGGGCAACCTCAAGTTCCGGGGTGGCCCGGTCGCCTTTGGCGGGGGTGCACCTCGGCTGGTTTTGGTAGGCCCGCCACCAGGATCTACAGTGCTCGTGACGACAACCGCCACGGTCTTCCCGGAGATCGACGACAAGTTCAGTTCGCACAGCCTGTTGGCGAGCTTGATCTTCAACTTCGGTGCGGCTGAACCGCCACCTCCGCCGCCTCCGCCGCCGCCGCCGCCGCCTCCGCCGCCTCCCGCGACGCAGACCTGCCCGGACGGCTCGGTGATCCTGGCAACGGACGTGTGCCCGCCACCGCCGCCGCCGCCGCCGCCGCCACCGCCTCCTCCGGAGCCGGAACGCGGCTAATCGCCGGAAAGCAAAGCACAAATACCCGGACGAGGGACCTCCTCGTCCGGGTATTTTTGTAATGGTCGCTTCCCACTGGAGCGACCAGTTAAGACTAACTGTGGTCTGAAAGACACAATTTCAATTGAAAGTCCGGAATTACTCCTAATTGTTGCAACCTTAGTTGGAATCTATAGGTTTGGCGCCGTGCAACTTGACTGAATAAAGAAGGGGATTTTTGCATGAAAAGATACTTATTGGCCGCGGTTGCCGCTGCGGCAATCGCGACACCGGCCCAAGCGCGGGACGGACAAGGCTATTTCGGCATCGAAGGGGGCGTCATGTTCCCCGGAGACCAGGACGTCGACGCGCTCTTCGATTTCGTAACGGTTCAGGCACCCGCAACACCACTCGCCCCCGCCGGTCCATTGGACGTCGAGGTCGATGAGGCGTTCAGCGCAAACTGGAAGACAGGCTGGGACGTCGACGCCATCGCCGGCTACGATTTCGGCATGTTCCGCCTGGAAGTGGAGCTTGGCTACAAGAAGGCAAAGCGTGACGGGTTCGAAGTCGACGACGACGCACTCGCCGCGCTCAACCTCGCCCTCAACCGGCCGTCGGCCGCCCCGGATCCGGGCGCGCCTGGCCAGCCTGCACTAACCGAGGACGACTTCGAAGATGCCGGCGGCAAGATCGGCATCTTCTCAGCCATGCTCAATGGACTGGTCGACTTTGGCGATGAGGACGGTTTGTCCTTCTACGCCGGTGCCGGTATTGGTTGGGCTCGTGCCGCGGCACTCGACGATAACGATAGCGCCTGGGCAGGACAGCTGATTGCAGGCGTCCGCTATGCGATCAGCTCGAACATCGATCTGGGCCTGAAGTATCGTTATTTCCGGACTGGCAAGCTCCACCTCGAAGGTGGTGCGCTGCTGCAAGGCGGCAATCCCAATCGCCTGACTGTTGGCGTGACGGCGCCGGTGCTGGTTGATCAACGCACCGACGTGGCGATTTTCCCGGAAATCAACGACAATTTCCGGTCGCACTCGCTGCTTGCAAGCCTGATCTTCAACTTCGGTGCGGCTGAACCGCCGCCGCCGCCGCCGCCGCCGCCCCCACCGCCTCCGCCGCCACCTCCGGCGACGCAGACCTGCCCGGACGGCTCGGTGATCCTGGCGACCGACGTGTGCCCGCCACCGCCGCCGCCGCCTCCGCCGCCGCCGCCTCCGCCGGAGCCGGAACGCGGCTAATCGCCGGCAGTGTTGAACAAAATTGCCCGGGCGAGGTCATCTCGCCCGGGCTTTTTTTCGGCCGGCAATCGCGATCAGTGCGGCTAAATTCCTCCTGCTTCCGCCATTCGCACCGACCGGCGCATGCTGGTGCCCGGCAACACAAAGCGGACCTTCTTGGATTCGAAATCAATCGAGATCCGGTCGAACGCTCTCATCGCATTCATGCCGAGCAGCAGCGCCGGCTGATGCTTGAGATCGAGCTGCTTGAAAATATGCGCGTCGGCGAACGCCACCGCCAGGCCATCAAGCCGTATGCCGCCCAGCTCAAGCTCCTTCAGATGCGCCACCCGCGCGCTCAAGGTTTCGCCGGTCACCGTCTCAATCGTGACCGGATCGGGGACGGTCCATAACCGTCGCTTCATCAGGCTGCGCTGCAGCGCGATATTGCCGATCGTCACCTGGGAACCGGTGTCGACAATAACCGTCACCCTCTGACCGTCGATCCGCGCCTGCGAAAATATCAACCGCCCATGTCGCGATCGGGCGCGAACCACGATCGTCTCGCCGTCGAGGCGCTCCAAAGGCTTCCCGGAGGGCGTGATCGACATCGTTTTCGCCTTGAAATCGAACAAGACCCGCTGTGAGCGCAGGCTGTCGATCCCGAGCATTCCGTCAGCCCCGATGTTGGACGCCTCCAGGGCCGGAGCATCGACCACCGAAATGATGCTGTTGCTCACCTGCAAGTGCGGGATGAACACCGTCCTGACGTCGTTCGCACCGACCACGCTGTGGAGGATGGCATCATTGCCGCTTTCAAGTCGGAGACGCTGAGCCAGTTGGCGCGAAATCACCGTCCGTTCGGATCCGGTGTCGACCAGAAAACGATAAGGACCCTGACCGCCGACCGAGACAGCGACGGTCATCCGGTCGCCAATATCCCTCCCAATAGCGACCTCGTCGGTAGTCGTCGTACCGTCAATCGTCTGGTTTGGGGTGACTTCAAGTTCAAGCCGATTGGGCTCGGCGACCGCCGTTGTGCCGCCAACTACCAGGGCCGCGGCGAGCCAGTGGGTAATCTTCATGAGCAAAGCTCCGGGACTGACCCCTGACAGGTTAGATCCGCCAGCGAGGCTACGCCTGACACGAGGCCACCGCAAGCCAGGCACATTGCGGCGGAGAGGGCGGGTCATTTTATTCGCTATCAAACCGGAGCAGGTATCAACCGATTGGTAAGGCCTGATTTCCTACTGTCTGCAAGGCAAAGGGGGCCGATCGGTCCGGCGACGGTGAAGTTCGGGCCGCCCGTTGGTGGAGTGGAGCGAGTGAAAGTCCAGCCTGTCGAAACGACACTTTTCTCGCTCTCCGACGCGCCACCCGGGCCCGCCGCCGAGCGCCGTGAAGGTGACCGGCATATGACGCTCTACCGCGTCGGCTCGATCCAGATTGAGCAGCGGCGCGAGCTTTGCCTGATCAAGAATATCTCCGCCGGTGGAATGATGGTCCGGCTCTATTGCGCGATTGCGAAAGACACTCCGGTCACGGTCGAACTCAAGAGCGGTCAGCCGATCTCCGGCAGGATCAACTGGAGGCGCGACCCGCATGCGGGAATTACCTTCGACCAGCCGATCGACGTCATCGATATACTGTCGTCGACCATGGATGGGCCGCGACCGCGCATGCCCAGGATCGAAACCGATTGCATCGCGACGCTCCGCGACGGCGCCAACACATTGAGGGTTAGGGTCCGTGACATTTCCCAAGGTGGAGCAAAGATTACCTGCGAAGCGCCGGTGCCCCTAGGCACCGACGTCATTCTGACCCTGCCAGGCCTGCCGCCGCAGCCGGGAATAGCCTGTTGGAACGATGGCGACTTTACGGGAATTGCTTTCAACCTGCTGTTGCCGCTGGGCGAGCTGGTCGAGTGGTTGCAGGGCCAACGCGAAACGCAATGCCGCGCCAGTTAGGCGCTTCTTCTCTGGAATGTAGAAGGCTTAGTCGTTTGGCGGAAAGCGCCAAACCCAATTCTCGCCAAAGAGCTTTTCGTTCGCCGTCAATGTACTCTTCAAACCGGGCCGACGAAAATCGGGCGCCACTCGCGGCCGTGGCGCCGGGATGTGGCGAAGCAGTTGGTCCGGGTTGAGGTTCTCGGCGAAGGCGATTCCGGCCTGACGGCCCTTAACCCAGGCGACCTGGCCATGCATGCTCAGGTCGCCTTTGCGAAACAGGATCGAGGCGCCCTCGACGGGCAACTTGTCGCCTTCGACCAAGGCCCCGTCGGCGCTGAGGTTGCGCAGCTTTACCGGCAGCGATGTGCCCGACAGCTCAAGGCTGGCGGACATTAGCACATTCGACCGCCGCGCTTTGCGAATCTGCGGATTGTTGCTTTGGTCCATGGCCGCCATGCTAGGCCAAAGCGGTAAATCTTCGTTTAACGCGGAAGAGCCATGCGCATCCTGGTCCATCCCACTGTCGTGCTCCTCCTGATCCTCGTCTTCGTCCTGGCCGGGCTGGCTGTCGGCACGACAAATGGGACGGAGGAGGCGCTCATGCAATGGATCGCGGAACTGCGCGCCAATCGGCCGCAGCTGACCGCGGGCGCGTATCTTCTCACCCAGCTGGGCGGAGACCTGGTAACACTTGCAATCGCTGGACTGGCGGCCCTGTGGATGCTGCGTCAGCGCTACCGAGAGAAAGCGTTGTTGTTGGCGGCGACCGTGATTGTCGAGCGTTTGCTCGTCGATGGGCTCAAGGAATGGATCGGACGTGAGCGGCCGCCGCTCGAACCGCTGCTGACCCACAGCCTGGCTTATCCCAGCGGGCACAGCGCCAACAGCATGACCGCTTTCCTGGCTACGGCTTTGATCGCAACGCCCTCGCCTTACCGCCGAACCGCGGCGATCGCCGCAATCCTGGTCTCGATCCTCGTCGGCCTGACCAGGGTGTGGCTGGGAGTCCATTGGCCGAGTGATGTCGTCGGCGGCTGGGCATTGGGCTTGCTGGCCGTGGCGGCGGCCCTGACCCTTGGCGAGCGATCAGGCGCGCTCAGCCTCGAAGCGGAGCATGATGTTATTGGCAGGCATGTCACGGCGTCCGATGAGGAAAAGTCCACGTGACCGGGCTTCGCCAGCGAAATCCTCGACCAGCCTGAGACCCCAGCGCGGATCGCGCGCTCGCAAATCCTGATCGAAGGCCAGGTTCGACGGCGCCGCCGCGACCCCGTCTTCTAGCCATGGTCCATAAAGGATCAGCGAAGCTCCTTCGGCAAGGAGCCTTGCGGCCCCATCCAGCAGGCCGAGGGACGCCTCCCACGGACTGATGTGAACCATGTTGATGCACAGAATCGCCGCTGCTTCCTCGACATTCCAGTCGGCGTCGCAGACGTTGAGCTGCCGCGGCGGTAGAAGATTGAACTGGTCCTCCGAGCGCCATGCCTCAATCGATGCCAGCGCGTGAGGATCGGGATCGCTCGGCTGCCATATGAGATCGGGAAAGCGCCTCGCGAAAGCCAGCGCATGCTCTCCAGTCCCGCTGGCGATTTCCAGGATCAGCCCGCTTGACGGGAGCCATTCTGCCAGCACGTCGCCGATTGGCGAAAGATTGCGTGCGACGGCGGGCGCCTGGCGGCGGACGCCCATGCCGAGGTCACCGACATTGTAGGGTGGGAAGCTGGGCTTCGCCATCATCCCCCGCCAAAATGCGCGCCGAGGCCGGTCGACGAGCCATCGGGCGCGGGAGTTTTATAGGCGAGAACAGGTTTCCGCGCCGCCAGTGTCTCGTCCAATCGCCGCCGTGGCGCATGGACTGGCGCGTCCTTGAGGGCCGGGTCTCCTGCCCTCGCCCGCTCCGCGATCGAGCGAAGCGCGCCAATGAACTGATCGAGGTTGGCCCTGGACTCGGTCTCCGTCGGCTCGACCAGCATTGCGCCATGGACGACCAGCGGGAAATACATGGTCATCGGGTGGAAACCCTCGTCGATCAGCGCCTTGGCGACGTCGATCGTCGAGAAGCCGTCGGCGAACCCTTTGTCGCTGAAGATCGCCTCATGCATGCACGGGCCCGAATGGGCGAACGGCGCTTCGAGCACATCCTCCAGACTACGGAGGATGTAGTTCGCATTCAGCACACTATCCTCTGCGACTTGGGCGAGGCCATCGGAGCCATGGCTCAAGATATAGGTCAGTGCCCGGGTGAACATGCCCATCTGGCCGTGGAAGGCGACCATCCGGCCGAAGGCGTCGGGGTGTTCGTCGGCGGCATGTTCCTCCTCGACCAGCTTGTAGCTGCCGTCGGGATATTTGGCCGCATATGGTAGCGGGCCGAACGGGGCCAGCGCTTCCGACAGCACTACCGGGCCCGATCCCGGCCCGCCACCGCCGTGCGGGGTCGAGAAGGTCTTGTGCAGATTGATATGCATCGCGTCGATGCCGAGGTCGCCCGGACGGACCTTGCCGACGATCGCGTTGAAATTGGCCCCGTCGCAATAGACGAAGGCGCCTGCGGCATGGACCGCATCGCTGATCGACTTCATGTCGGGCTCGAACAGGCCGCAAGTGTTGGGGTTGGTGATCATTACCGCCGCGACGTCCGGCCCCAGCCGCGCCTTGAGCGATTCCAGGTCGACCCGGCCGGCCCTGGTTGCGGGAATGTCCTCGACCCGATAGCCACAGAAGGCGGCGGTCGCCGGATTGGTGCCGTGGGCACTTTCAGGGACCAGGACAACCTGCCGTGCATCGCCCCGCGCTTCCAATGCGGCGCGAATGCAGAGCAGACCGCATAGTTCGCCATGCGCCCCCGCCTTGGGGCTCATCGCCACGCCATGCATCCCTGTCAGGTCCAGCAGCCAGAAGGCCAGCTCGTTGATCAGCTGCAGCGCGCCTTGCACCGTCTCCTGCGGCTGGAGCGGGTGGATGTCGGCAAAACCCGGCAGCCGGGCCATTTTCTCATTGAGGCGCGGGTTGTGCTTCATCGTGCAGGAACCCAAGGGGAAGAGCCCAAGGTCGATGGCGTAATTCTGGCGCGACAGGCGGGTGTAATGCCGCACCGCTTCGGGTTCGCTTAAGCCGGGCAGGTCGAGGCCGGCGCGCTCGAGGCCGGCAAGGCGCGAGGCACCCGGCTTGGCCGCTTCAAAATCAACGCCGCTCTGGCCACGGCTGCCAATCTCAAACAGCAGAGGCTCTTCGAGCATCAGCGCTCGGTTGCCGGTGGTGGTCGCTGGCGCAACGCCCCCGCCGGTGGACGGGGCAGACGGGCGCCAGCCCGACGGATTGACGGCGGTCACTTGCACACCTCCTGAAGCGAGGATTCCAGGGCATCAATATCTTCGTCGGTGACCACTTCGGTCACCGCGACGACCAATCCATTCCTGAGCGCTTCGACGCCGGGATAGAGCCGCCCGAGCGACACTCCGCCAAGCACGCCCCGATCGACCATCGCATGCACCGCCGGCCGCGCCTCGGTCGGCAATTCCAGCGTGAATTCGTTGAAGAAGGCCTCGTTGATCAGTCGCACGCCAGGAATATTGGACAAGCGCTCCGCCGTTTCGCGCGCGCGCGCGTGATTTAATTTAGCTAGCTGGGTCAGGCCCTTTTCGCCCAGCAACGTAAGATGGATGGAGAAGGCGAGCGCGCACAGCCCCGAGTTGGTGCAGATGTTCGAGGTCGCCTTTTCGCGGCGGATATGCTGCTCTCGGGTTGATAGTGTCAGCACGAAGCCCCGCTTGCCTTCCGCGTCGACCGTTTCACCGGCTAAGCGGCCGGGCATCTGGCGGACGTATTTCTCGCGCGTGGCAAACAAGCCCACGTAGGGCCCGCCGAACTGCAGTCCGACCCCGATCGACTGGCCTTCGCCAACGACAATGTCGGCGCCCATCTCGCCTGGCGCCCTGATCAGGCCCAGCGCCACTGGCTCGGTCACCACCGCCACGAGCAACGCACCCTTGGCGTGCGCTGCATCGGCGATCTGCGTGAGGTCGGCAATACGACCGAGGATATCCGGGTACTGGACAACGACGCAGCTGGTCTCATCGTCGATGCCTGCAATCAGCCGCTGTCCATCGGTCGTCGCGCTCGAGGCTTGGCAACTCGGTATCCAGCGTGTCGCCCGTGAATTTCGCCATTGTCTTGCACACCGCAACATAATGCGGATGCAGGCCCGACGAGATGATCGCCTTTGTCCTGCGGGTGATCCGCCGCGCCATGCCGATCGCCTCCCAGCAGGCGGTCGAGCCGTCGTACATCGAGGCGTTGGCGACTTCGCAGCCGAGCAACCGAGCAACCTGGGTCTGGAACTCGAACAGCACCTGCAGCGTGCCCTGTGCAATCTCCGGCTGATAGGGCGTGTAGGCTGTGAGGAACTCGCCGCGCTGGATCAGATGGTCCACGCTGGCCGGAACATGATGCTTGTAAGCGCCGCACCCGAGGAAGAATGGGACTTCGCCGGCGACCATGTTCTTCCTGGCCATGGCGGTCAGCTTGCGCTCGACCGCCATCTCGCTGGCGTGCATCGGCAGACCGTGGATCGGGCCCTTGAGCCGTGCTTCCGCGGGCACGTCGCGGAACAGCTCGTCGATCGTGCTCGCTCCGATTTTTTCCAGCATGGCGGAGCGATCGGCCTCGCTCAGCGGCAAATAACGCATCAGTTTGGCTTCCTCATGATGAAGCGAAGGCGGACATAGTCGGCGACAGTGGAGCCGACGCGCTCGGCGACGGCTTCGGCAATCGATTGGCGCTCGCCATGTGGCACGCCGGAACGGTCGAGCCAGCCGGAGCGGAAGGTGGTGACCCAGGCAGCCACGCCATGCTCCAGCGGAGTCGGCCGTTCGATCAGCCGGGCGTCGATGTCCTTGAACCCGGCCTGCTCATAGACCGCGACGAATTCCTCCACCTCGGGATACCAGTTGGCCGCGAATGTCGGCGGCCCGTAGCCGCGCATTACCAGCTCGTCGTCAAGCGCCATGCGAAGGCGAACAAGGTTCCCCTTCCCGCCCATTTCCCCGGCAAAGCGGCCACGGGGCTTCAACGCGAACCAGATCGCCCGCGCCGCCCTCTCCTTGTCGAGCACCCAATGCAGCGTGGCATTGGAGAAGGCCGCATCAAATGCCTCGGAAAAGCGCAAGTCGGCGGCATCCATCAGCCGCGCATCAAGCCCGCGTGCCCGGGCAGCCCCGATCATGCTCAAACTATTGTCGATGCCCACGACGTCGGCGCCGACTTCCTTGATCTTCAGCGTCAGCGTCCCGTCGCCGCAGCCGACATCGAGGATATGCTCACCCGGCTGCGGGTCGAGCAGCTCGAGCGCCGCCTGTCCCAGCGCCGGAACGAAACCGCCATGGGCAGCATAATCTGCCGCATCCCACTGCGAGGTCGAGGCTGGAAAATCGGTCAGAGGGTCTTCACCCACTCGCGGTAGGCAACCTCGTCCATCAACCCATCGAGCTCGGACGAATCAGTGAGCTTCAGCTTGAAGAACCAGCCGTCACCCTCGGGATCTCGGTTGATGAGGGACGGATCGTCGTTGAGGGCCGCATTGCCCTCGATCACCTGGCCGCCGACCGGTGCATAAACATCGCTCGCGGCCTTGACCGATTCCACTACCGCCGCCTCATCGCCCTTTGCGACGGTGCGACCCGCCTCGGGCACCTCGGCGAAGACGATGTCGCCAAGCGCTTCCTGGGCGTGGTCGGAAATGCCGATCGTGGCCACGTCGCCGTCGAGGCGGATCCACTCATGTTCCTTGGTGAAGTAGAGGCTCATCTCGAAGCTCCCTGTTTGCGGTGATAGCGGTGGGGGACGAAAGGCATGGGCGTGACTGTCGCCTGGAATAATTTGCCGCGCTGTTCGATCTTCAGCGCGGTACCGGGCTCGGCCAGCGCAGTTGCGACATAGCCCATGGCAATCGGACGGCCGAGCGACGGCGAATGGCCGCCAGAGGTGATGCGGCCGATTTCATTGCCCTCGTCATCGAGTATCAGTGCGCCTTCGCGAACCGGCTGGCGGCCTTCGACGAGCAGCCCGACACGCTTTTGGGCGGGCCATTGTCAAGCTCGGCCATGATGCGCAGCGATCCAGCGAAGCCGCCTTCGGCGCGACGGCGCTTGCCGATGGCGAAGGTCAAATCCGCCATCACCGGCGTGGTCGTCCCGCCGAGGTCATGTCCGTAGAGCGGAAGCCCCGCCTCAAGCCGCAGCGAATCGCGCGCGCCAAGGCCGATCGGCCTCACCCGCTCGTCGACGATGAGCGCGTCGGCAAGTGCTTCCACCTCCCGGCCGGCGACCGAAATCTCGAACCCGTCCTCGCCGGTATAGCCCGATCGGCTGATCCACAGCGGCCTGCCATTCCAGTGGAACAGGCCGGCCTGCATGAAGCCCAACTCGCCGACTCCCGGCACCAGCGCCTCGAGGACCGCAACGGCCTCGGGCCCCTGCAGCGCCAGCAGGGCCTGCTCCTTCATATGGTCGAAAGCGATGGCCCTCGGCAGACGCCGCCCGAACTGCTCGATATCGCCATGCTTGGTCGCGCCGTTGACCACCAGATAGAAATGCTCGCCGCGCCGCGTCGCCATCAAGTCGTCGACGATGCCGCCATCCTCGGCGAGCAGCATTGAATAGCGCAGCCGCCCGTCCTTGAGCGCGAGCAGATCGCCAGGCAGCAGCGTCTCCAGTGCGCGATCGACATCAGGGCCATGGAACAGCAGCTGGCCCATGTGGCTTACGTCAAACAGGCCAGCATGCTCGCGCGTCCAGAGATGCTCGGCCATGATGCCTTCATACTGGACCGGCATTTGATAGCCGGCGAACGGAACCATCCGCCCACCGCGGGCGCGATGCCAGCCGTCAAGCGGCAATAGGCTTGGATTTTCGCTTGTCTCGGTCACGCCGCAGGTCCTCGAAAGATCATCGCGTGGAACAACCCACACGCCGTTGATTCGAGCCCCCTTCTGTCTCGGCGACCTGAGAGCTTTGCCCCTTCGGTGGTTCCTCTCGGAACACTTTCCAGACTGTCCCGGCGCGCGCGGTCCTCGGTGCCTGAGAGATTCCGGGGGCGGTTGCTCCTTCGGCGGCCGGCCTGAAAGCCGACACTCTCCCGTGCGCGCCTCCCGCAGCCAGAGCCGCGGAGGACGGAGCCGCTGTGGCCGGGCAGGGCGGAGGAGTCAATTCGCTATCCACCTGCGCGCAATTTCTGGCATGGTAGGCAACAGCAGGAAGGGGGCTTCCATGACCAAGGCTTTGTTTTGGCTTGCCGCGGGATCAGCTTTGATCGCATCGCCGGCGGCCGCGGACACCGTTTGTGAATGGGTCGATTTTGCGCAGGCCATCCAGGCCGCAGCGGCGCCGCCTCCAACCGCTCCAAGAACGCCGGATCATGAACGCGCGCAAACGCAGGTGGCGCTGGCCATGTTCGAGGCGCTGAACGCGATTGACCGCCGGTACGAAACATATCTCGGACTTGCCCAGGGAGACTCGAAAGCCTCCCAGGATGCGGCGGCGGCGACGGCAGCCTATGAAGTGCTGGTTGCTCACTATCCCTCGCAAATGCCAGCATTGAGCGACAGCTATGCGATCACGCTCGCGACGGTAACGGACCAGCGCGCTCTCGACTCCGGAATTGCCATCGGAAAGTCTGCCGCGGCATTGGCGCTCAAGGCCGGCGGAATTGATCCGGCGGTCAGCCAGCAGCCCTATTTGCCGCGTGCCCAGGCGGGCATCTGGGTCCCGACCCAGCTGCCGGTGTTCGATCCCTACTTTATTGCATTCAAGCCCTGGATATTGGAGCGCGCCGACAGCGTCCGCCCAGGTCCTCCGCCCGCGCTCGATAGCGAAACATGGGAGCGCGACTTTAATGAGGTGAAGCGCGTGGGCGGGAAAGCGAGCAAGGATCGCACGCCGACCGAGACGCTGATGGCGCGCTATCGGATCACGCCGAACATGACGCCGTCATTCCGCCTCGCGGCCGACGTTCCGGGGCGCACGCCCGTCCAGAATGCGCGCATGTTCGCCATGCTCAAGATGGTCGAGGACGATGCGATGATGGCGATTGCCGACGCCAAGCTGCATTATAATTTCTGGCGGCCGATTACTGCCATCCGCAATGGCGAGATGGACAATAATCCGGCCACTGAGCCTGATCCTTCGTGGGAGCCGCTGATCTCCACGCCCAACCACCCCGAATATCCGTGCGGCCATTGCATTTTCGCGGCCGCGACGGCCGAATATATGAAGTCGGAGGTCGGGAATGCACCGACTTGGGGCGTGCGCGTCAGTTCCCGATCGATCCCGAATGCCGCCGTCCAGGCCCTTCCCAACTGGGACGAATGGGTCAGGCAGGTTAGCTATTCGCGGACCCTCGGGGGGGTGCACTATCGATTTTCGAACCAAGCCGCCGAGGACATGGGCCGAAAGGTCGCGCGCCTGGCGATGGCCAAGGTGATGAGGCCGTTGCCCAATGCGAAGAAGAAGTCGAGCTAAGCTAGCGCGTTGCGTTGTAGCGAAGCTGTTCCTGGGTCAGCTGGAAGCCAATCAGATGCTCGAACGAGGCCCGGGCGACCGCGTCGCGGATCTTGGGATCGGACAAGGGGTCGATTGCGGCGTCGGCATCGCTGGGCTTGCGCTCGCGCGTAAGCTCTCTCCGCACGTCTGACGGCAAGGTCGCCGCCGCGCGGGAAACCTGGATCGTGGCCTGGCCCGACGTCTGAGCCCTGACGCTGCCCGCCGGGAAGCTCAGTCCTATATTGCCGATGCGCTTTGCGACCACCTGCGTGCCGCCCTGCATGGCTACCGTGAAATACGGCAGGACCACCGTTCGGGCTTCGCCCGCGTCGCGCCGAGTTGCAACGACGTCGAAGCTTGCGATCGATACGATGTTGGCGCCGGTTTCGTCGCATGTCGAGCGGACGTTGGTGATCGCCGCGGACACGTCGAGCGCGGCGGCATCGGTCCGATTCGCCGGGTTGAACAATGTAATGTCCCCGGTCCCGGCGGGGACGCCCACCTGCGGGCAAGCAGAGCGGGTGATGTAGATGCCCCCCTGCGTGATCTGGCCTTCGCGCGAGCAAGCCGTGGCGAGGAGGACCAGGGCGAGGGCAGTGAGGCGACGCTTCACGATGGTAATTTCCTTTGTTCAACGCGAGGGACGGATGCGGCCCCGTTCATAGGAAGCGCCTAGCAATGCTGCAAGCGAGGCCTTACATCGCCGCCGAATGGCCCATACCAAGCCTCCGCTCCACCTGCTGATCGCGGCGCCGCGCGGTTTTTGCGCCGGCGTCGATCGCGCCATCAAGATCGTCGAGCTGGCGATCGAACGGTTCGGCCCGCCGGTTTATGTCCGGCACGAAATCGTCCACAACCGTTTCGTCGTGGACCGGTTGCGCGGCCTCGGAGCGGTATTCGTTCAGGAGTTGGACGAAGTGCCGGACGAACGGCCGGTGGTCTTTTCCGCCCATGGTGTGCCCAAGGTCGTCCCAGCGGCCGCCGAGGCGCGGGGGCTGGAGTATCTCGACGCCACTTGCCCGCTGGTGAGCAAGGTCCACCGCCGCGCCGAGCGGCTGGTGGAGGCGGGCACGCACATCCTGTTCATTGGCCACGCGGGCCATCCCGAAGTGATCGGCACCTTTGGCCAGGTGCCGGACGGCCGGATGACGCTGATCGAAACGGTCGAAGATGCCGAAGCGGTCGAGGTTGCCGATGCTGAGCATCTCAGTTTTCTCACCCAGACCACCCTTTCGGTCGATGACACGGCGGAAATCGTCGCGACGCTTCAACGGCGCTTCCCCGCCATCCTGGCACCGCGCAACGAGGATATTTGCTACGCCACTTCCAACCGTCAGGGCGCCGTGAAGACGATCGCCGCGCGATGTGAGAAGCTGCTGGTGATCGGCGCTCCGAACAGCAGCAACTCCCTGCGCCTGGCGGAGGTGGCGGAGCGAATGAATATCCCCGCTCGCCTGATCCAGCGGGCCGGCGACATCGATTGGGACTGGCTCGGCCAGCCCGCGGCGGTCGGCCTTACCGCCGGGGCCTCCGCCCCCGAAGTCCTGGTCCGCGAAGTCGTCGAGGCGCTTAGCCAGCGGTTTGACGTGACCGAAGAGGAATTGGAGCATGTTCAGGAAGGCATGACCTTCAAGCTGCCGCGCGAATTGGTCGCCTGAGCCAATGGATTTGCCCGAGGTCGAGATATTCACTGACGGCGCATGCAAGGGCAATCCGGGGCCTGGCGGCTGGGGAGCGATCCTTCGGTTCGGCGAAAAGGAGCGGGAGCTGTCGGGCGGGGAAACTCCGAGCACCAATAATAGAATGGAGCTGATGGCCGCGATCGAGGCGCTGAAAGCGCTCAAGAAGCCCTGCCATGTCCAACTTTGGACGGACAGCAATTACGTTCGTGACGGCATTACCAAATGGATCCACGGCTGGCGGAAGAATGGCTGGAAGACCGCCGACAGGAAGCCGGTCAAGAATGCCGAGCTATGGCAGGCGCTGCTTGATGCCTGCGAGCCTCACCGAATCGATTGGCATTGGGTCAAGGGCCATGCCGGCCACCCCGAAAATGAGCGTGCCGACCAGCTGGCCTGTGTTGAGGCCGAGAAGCGACGATAGCGACGTGGCGGTCAGCCGCGCTTGCCCTTCAGCGCCTGAACTTCCGCAGGCGAAAGCTTCTTCACCCCGATCACCGGGCAACGCTGAAGCCCTGTTGAACCTGGCACGAGCAGCTCCGCGTCCATTGCTTCGCACACCCAGGAGCTTCCACCGCGGGAACGAAGACCGACCCGGAGGGACCAATCGACGTCGGGGCACACGCCTACAATCTCCAGCCGGTACACATTGCGCACGCCGACGGTGACCAGCACGGTATCGTCATCGATCGCATCGAAGCTGTTGACCGTCGCGGCATTGAAGCACTGACCTCCCGATGCTGCAGCGGCCTGTGCGCCCGAAGGCGGGTTCGCTCCGCTGCAAGTCGCGAGCAAGGCAGCGGCCCCGGCAACCAGCATGTTCTTGAAGGCCCGACTTTCCATGGCCGATTCTCCTTCGGCACGTTCCTAACGGTTCAGAGCGACTTAGGTTTCGAATGGTCGCAAGGAGCGCGGGGCGAAATCGGCCGGGTCGAGGTTCCCCAAAACCGCTGGAACTCCCTCTCCCAAGATCAGCGCAGCGCAAAGGAGCGACGCCGCCGGAGCAGTCTGGATCCCCATGCCGCCCTGCCCGACGCACCAGAAGAAGCCCTTCGCGGCGGAATCGAAACCGAACTTCATCCCCCGGTCGGGCGCGAAGGTGCGCAGGCCGGCCCATTTGCGTTCGACTGCCTCGACCGGCCAGTCGACCGCCTTTTCGAACCGGTCGATCGCGGTTGCGACATCAATCTCTTCGGGAGCCGCATCGCATGGATCGACCAGCGCCTCGTCGAGCGGACAGACCCACACGCTGTTGTCGCCTTCTCCCTTGAAATAGAAGCTTTGATGAAGGTCGGTGACGAACGGGATGTCCTTGAGCCCGCGCCGGTCGAACTCGAAGCTGAACCACGGTGCGCCGCCGCGGCTCCAGTCCGAGCCGCGCGACGCCGGCGCGTTCCGCCACCTCGTCTCCCCAGGCGCCCGCCGCATTGACCAATATGCCCGCCTCGATCGATCCGGCGCTGGTCTCGATAGTCCAGCTCGCCCCTTTCCTTCGCGCCGAGCCGAGCGCGACGTCCGTCCGCACCTCTCCGCCCAGCCGCCGCACGGCGCCGAGGCACGCATTGTGGAACGCGGCGACCTCGATGTCCGCGCAACTCGCTTCGAACCAGGCGCCGGTCCATTGGTCGCGAAGGCCCGGGACCATCCGGTCGAGCTCGTCGCGGTCCAGGTGAATGGGCGCAAAGTCACGCCTAAGTGTCCCGAAGTCCTCGGACGCCTCACCGCACGGCCCGGTCAAATGAATCGCCCCTCGCGAGCGAAGCAATTGAGTTGCGCTTCCCGGCCAATTGTCGTCAAACATCGGCTTGGAGGCGAGGCTGAGGCGCCGCTCGGGCGTATCGCCACCCAGGCTTGCCTGCCAGAATGCGGCTGACCGTCCGGTCGCGTGCCGGCCACACAATTCCTCGGCCTCGATGATGACAACGCGCATTTCGCCGGCAAGCCTTGCGCCGAGGCTCGCCCCGGCGATCCCGCCACCGACGATCAGAACATCCGCCTTTTCCATCTCGCAAGCTGGTTACGGTTTGGAAAGGCGCGCCGTCTAGAGGTGCAGTCATGATGAACGGTGGATTCACCCTGGCACTGCTCGGAATGCTGGCCGCGACCCTCGTGTGGATCGCCGTCGTCGATGTGCGCACGTACACGATTTCCGATCGCATCAATCTGGCGATCGCGCTGCTTGCGCCTGTCTACTGGTTGTCCGCCGGCGTGCCGCTCTGGCCCGACGCGGCGATCCGCCTGGGAATTGGGGTCGCGGTGTTCCTGCTGTTCGCCGGCGCGTTCTACATGAACGTGATGGGCGGTGGCGACGTGAAGCTGGCCGGTGCGCTCGCTCTCTGGTTCACTCCTTACGAAACGCTGAAGCTGATCGTCATCATGTCGATCGCCGGCGGCGTGCTGACGTTGATCGTCGTCGGCATCCATCACGCGCGCAAGAAAACCGGCCGTCCGGAGGTTCCGTACGGCGTCGCCATCGCGGTGGGCGGATTGTGGTTACTCGCCCAACGCTTTCTTAACCATTTTGCCTGATGGTCCGCATCATTGAAGAGGACCGTTTGCGGGAGGCGTGTTCGCCATGGACGTCAAGAAAGTCGCGCTGCTCATCGGAGCGCTGGTCATTGCGGTCGTTACCGCCGTCATGGCCAAGAACATGTTCACCGGAGCAGGGGCCGAGCAGGCCAACGCCGCGCCCGTAGTGCCGATGGGCCCAAAGGTCCTCGTCGCCCGCAAGGCGCTTCCGGTCGGAACCATCATCGACGCCGAAAGCCTGGCCTTCCAGGCATGGCCGAAGGAGCTGGTCCAGAACGCCTACTATACAGAAGGCGCACCCGAGGCGGATATCAGCAAGCTTCTGGGCACCGTCGTTCGCAATCCGGTCACCGCCGGCCAGCCGCTGACCAAGGGCGCGCTAGTGGGTCCGAACGATCGCGGCTTCCTCGCCGCGGCGCTTGGCCCGGGCATGCGCGCTGTGACGGTCTCGGTATCGAACACGACCGGCGTCGCCGGGTTCATCTTCCCCGGGGACCGAGTTCGACATGGTCTTGACGCAAGACGTCAAGGGTGGCGGCGACGGCCCTCCGCTCAAGGTGTCGGAGACGATCATTCGCAACCTGCGCGTGTTGGCTACTGACCAGCGGATCGACAGCAAGAACGAAGAAGGCAAGACAGTCGTCAAGACCTTCAACACCGTCACGCTCGAAGTCACGCCGCGCATTGGCGAAAAGATCGCCGTGGCACAGTCGCTCGGCGGTTTGAGCCTCCAGCTTCGCTCTATCGCCGACAACACGGCCGAGCTTGAGCGTGCGGTTGCTGCGGGCGAAGTCCAGGTTCCGGCGGGCACCAATCCGGCGGAAGAGCGCAAGATGCTGCTCGCGGTCGCAAACCGTCCGGCAGACAATAACACGACCTATGTCACCGGCGGCGACGTTTCGCGCTTCCAGCGCACCAGCGTCCCGCGTGCCTCGGCGCCTGCAGCAAGCGCTGCCGGTGACTCCGGGGCAACCCCGGCCGGCGGTGCCGCCGTGCCGACCGGCCCGGTGGTGCGTGTCGCTCGAGGCAATAGTGTCACCGTCGTTCCCGTGGGAGCTCGCTAAGATGACCAGTATTTCCATCCGCCGCCGTGCGCGCCTGGGTTCGGCCCTGGCCGCTCTGGCCCTCGGTCTCGGCACGATCGCCGTCGCCACTCCCGCAGCGGCTGCACCGCCGCGGACCTCGGGAAGCTTTCGCCCCAGCCAGCAGGTTCTGCTGTCCACGGGCGAGGGTCAGATGGTCCGCCTCCCGAGCAACGTTGCGGACGTCTGGACATCAAACCCGGCCGTCGCCGACGTCTATGTCAGCAACGCCCGCCAGATCAACCTGTTCGGCAAGGACGCTGGCGAGGCGACCGTTATCGCCACCGCGGCGAATGGATCGGTCGTCTATTCGGCGAATGTTCGGGTCAGCCAGAACATCACGTCGGTCGACGCGATGCTTCGTGCGGCAATGCCACAGTCGAACATCAAGGTTTTGAATGCCGGCCAGATTGCCGTCCTGACCGGCACAGTCGCATCACCGGAGGAATTGGCGCAGGCCGAGCATTTGGTCGCGGCAATGCTGAACCCGGGCGTCAACATGTCCCAGGCTGGCGCGACCTGCAAAATCTGCGTCGTCAACCGCCTTGCCACGGCCACTCCGCTGCAGGTCATGCTGAAGGTCAAGATCGCCGAGGTGAACCGCAGTCTGGTCAAGCAGATCGGCGTCAACCTCTTGTCGAACGACACCACCAGCGGTTTCCAGTTCGGGATCGGCCAGGGATCGGCCATCGATCCGGACGATGGATCGGTGCTGCTGAGTGAGATCGGCACAATGCTCGTCGGCCGCGGGAAACTGTTCGGCGTCGACCTGATCGGCGCGCTGGAACTTGGTGAAAAGGACGGCCTCGTGGCGGTCCTGGCCGAGCCGAACCTGACCGCTCTTTCGGGCGAAACCGCCAGCTTCCTCGCCGGCGGCGAGTTCCCGGTCCCCATCTCTCAGAGTCTTGGGTCGATCAGCATTGAATATAAACAATATGGCGTCGGCCTTGCATTCACTCCGATCGTCCTTGCCGACGGCCGCATTTCAATGCGGGTCCGTCCAGAGGTCAGCGAGCTGAGCAACGAAGGTGCGGTCAAGCTCAACGACTTCCTCGTCCCGGCGCTGACCACGCGTCGCGCGGAGACGACGGTCGAGCTTGGTTCCGGGCAGTCCTTCATGATCGCCGGCCTGCTGCGCAATACCAATACCAATGACATCAACAAGGCGCCCTTCCTCGGCGACCTGCCGATCATTGGCGCTCTGTTCCGGTCGACCAATTTCCGCCGGTCCGAAACAGAGTTGGTGATCATCGTAACGCCCTACCTGGTTCGCCCGACGTCGGGTCAGCTGGCGCTGCCATCAAAGGGCTATCGCGCGCCGACCGATGTGGAGCGGGTGTTTGAGGGCCAAACCTTCAAAGGCGTGTCGGGCAATGCGCCGGCGCCCGCACCGGCCGGACCAGCTGTCACTGGGTCCAGCGCCGTCGCCGCTGCTCCGGGGTTCAAGCTGTGACCCGCCGCTCTTTCAGGAAGGATGCCACCATGGCCACCAAGTCCGTAATAATCCTGGCCGCAGCGGCGCTAGCTGGATGCCAGCATACGCCGCACGACCTGCCCGATCGCGGTTTGGAGTCGGTGAACGTCCCGGTCGTGACCCGCGCAGACTATGCGCTCGACGTCGCGGCTCCTGGCGGATCGCTGCCGTCGTCGGAGGAGACCCGGCTCGATGCCTGGTTCCGTTCGATGCAGCTTGGCTATGGCGACGCGATCTATGTCGACGGCTATTATTCTGACGCGGCCCGCGATGACATTGCCCGGATCGCCGGTCGTTATGGCCTTCTGCTCAGCAACGGCACGCCGGTCACCCAGGGCGCGGTTCCGCCGGGCTCGGTTCGTGTCGTCGTCAGCCGCACGCGCGCCGAGGTTCCGAACTGCCCCAACTGGAGCGTTCCGGCACTGCCAAACTACAACAACCGCACCATGTCGAACTCCGGCTGCGCGGTGAATTCGAACATGGCCGCAATGGTCGCCAATCCCCAAGATCTGGTCCACGGACGAGAGGGCAGCTCGGTGGTTGATGCGGCGACCGCTACTCGCGGCGTCGGCGTCTACCGGGCGACACCGCCGACCGGGATCAAGGGTCTTCAAGACATCAACACGAAGGGCAACTAGTGATGAACGCTCCGTTCCAAGCCCGCGCGGGTCTGCGTGACCCCTTCACCGCCTACGTCTGTGACGATGCGACGGCCGACATGCTGCGCCCCGTTGCGGTCGAGCATGGCTGGTCGCCGGAAAAGGTCCACAAAGGCGGGCTGCGCAATGCGGTCCAGTCGCTGTCCGTTTCGGCCAGCCCGACAATCCTGTTCGTCGACCTTTCGGAATTGGCCGACCCGTTGAATGACATCAACGCGCTTGCCGAGGTCTGCGAACCGGGCACGGTCGTGATCGCCTCCGGGCAGGTCAACGATGTCCGCCTGTACCGCGACCTGGTCGCCAGCGGCATTCACGACTATCTGCTGAAACCGTTCACGGTCGACCAGCTGCGCGATACCTTTGCCCATGCCCAGTCGATCCTTTCCGGACCGCGCGGCGAGGCACAGGCCGACAAGCCGCACGTGATGGCGGCGGTCATCGGCGTGCGCGGCGGCGTCGGAGCTTCGACCATCGCTTCCAGTCTTGCGTGGCTGATGGGTGAAAAGGCGCATCGTTCGACCGCGCTGCTCGACCTCGACGTCCACTTCGGCACCGGGGCGCTGGCGCTCGACCTTGAGCCGGGCCGCGGCCTGACTGATGCCATTGAAAACCCCAGCCGAATTGACGGCCTGTTCATCGAGCGGGCCATGATCCGCGCCAATGAGCGGCTTTCGGTCCTTTCGGCCGAGGCACCGCTTCATCAGCCGCTGATTACGGATGGCACCGCCTTCTTCCAGCTCCAGGAGGAGATGAAGAATGCGTTCGAGGCGACCGTGCTCGACCTGCCGCGCCAGATGCTCATCCAGTATCCGCACATGGTTCATGATGCCCATGTCGCGGTCGTCGTCAGCGAGCTGACGCTGGCCGGCACCCGGGACACCATCCGGGTACTCGCCTGGCTGAAGGCCAACGCACCGCAAACCAAGGTCATCGTCGCCGCCAACCGGGTTCCGACCGGCGGCGCGCTCGAAATCAGCAAGAAGGATTTCGAGCAGTCGATCGAGCGCGGCGTGGACGTCATTTTCCCGGAGGACCGCAAGGTTGCGGCCCAGGCGGCGAAGCTTGGCAAGCCGATGGCCGAAATCGCGACCGGCAAGATGGCCGCGCCCTTCACTCAATTGTCGAACATGGTTCTTAGCCATTCCAGTGAGGAAGGTGCCGCCCCGGATAGCAAATCGGCCGGAGGCAAGTCGCTGGTCGACAATCTGAAGTCGATGCTGGCCAAGCCGAAAGACAAGGCCGCGTAAGCCAATATCTTGCGCGAGGAGACCCCTCCCCGCGGCAACGACGAGCAGGACGAACGGACGGATTATGATCTATATCATCATCGTGGCGATCGGCGTGTTGGGCGCGCTCCTGCTCGGCGGCAAGGCATTGGGCGGCCCCAGTCCGCGCAAGTCGCTCAAGCGCCGCGTTGAGCTGATCAAGGAGCGCCATGCCGAAGGCGGAGCGCTGGCGGCCAATGCGCAGGCACAGATCCGCAAGTTGATGGCCGCCCGCCAAAGCCGGGTTGAAGGCTTTGCCTCGACCTTGATCCCCAAGCCGGCGTTGATGCGCAAGCGCCTCGACCAGACCGGCAAGGATATCTCGCTGGCGAAATATATGATGGGCTCGGTGGGCCTGGCGGCATTCGTCGCCTCCCTGTTGATGATCAAGGGGGCGCCATTCCTGCTCGCGCTTTTCGTGGGGCTGTTCGCCGGCATTGGCGTCCCCCATTTCGTGATCGGCTTCCTGATCAAGCGGCGCGTCAACAAGTTCAATTCGAACTTCCCCGACGCGATCGAGCTGATGGTCCGTGGCCTCCGTTCAGGCCTGCCGATCACCGAGACGCTGCAAATCGTCGCTGGCGAAATCTCCGGACCGGTCGGAATTGAGTTCCGCTCCGTCGCCGACAAGATGAAGATCGGCCGGACCATGGAAGCCGCGCTTCAGGAGACGTCGGACAGGCTCGGCACGGCTGAATTCCAGTTCTTCGTCATCACGTTGGCAATCCAGCGCGAGACCGGCGGCAACCTGGCCGAGACCCTGTCCAACCTGGCCGACGTGCTTCGCAAGCGCGCTCAGATGAAGCTGAAGATCCGTGCGATGAGCTCGGAATCCAAGGCTTCCGCCTATATCGTCGGGTCTCTGCCATTCATCGTCTTCGGCCTCGTGGCCATGGTCAACCCTGGCTACATGAGCGGCTTCTTCGAAGATCAGCGCCTCATCGTTGCCGGTCTTGGCGGGCTGTGTTGGATGAGCATTGGCGTGTTCATCATGGCCAAAATGGTCAGCTTTGAGATTTAGTGGAACCAGATGATGGCAGCTCCCACCGGACCAACTCTCCTCGGCGTCGACGTCATTTGGGTCGCAACTGTGCTCAGCGCAGTCGCCACGATGGCCGTGCTCACGGCGATCTACGCGGCGACCACCGTGCGCGATCCAATGGCGCGCCGCGTGAAGGCGCTCAACGAACGGCGTGAGCAGCTGAAGGCCGGCATCGTCGCCTCGACCAACAAGCGCAAGAAGCTGACCAACAAGAATGTCGCCGCCGATCGCGTGCGCGGCATCCTCAGCAGCTTCAAGATGCTGCAGGACGACCAGATCAAGAAGACGCAGACGCGCCTGATGCAGGCCGGCATCCGGACCAAGGACCTGGCCTTCTTCCTCATCTTCGCACGCTTCGTCCTGCCGGTTGTGCTGGGCATCGGCGCGGTCGTCCTGATCTACGTCGTCGATTTTTTCCCGGACTGGTCGGCGTTCAAGAAATACGCTTCCGTGGCCGGTACGCTGGTCGGCGCCTACAAGGCACCTGACGTATGGCTGTCCAACAAGGTCAAGAAGCGCAGCGACGCGGTTCGCAAGGGCCTTCCGGACGCGCTCGACCTGTTGGTCATCTGCGCGGAGGCGGGGCTTACCGTCGACGCCGCGTTCAACCGCGTGGCCAAGGAATTGGGCAAGGCCTATCCGGAGCTGGGCGACGAATTCGGCTTGACCGCGATCGAGCTGGGTTTCCTTTCGGAACGCCGCCAGGCATTCGAAAATCTTGCCTCCCGAGTTGATCTGGAAGCGGTCCGCGGCGTGGTCACAACCATGATCCAGACCGAAAAATACGGCACCCCTCTGGCGTCGGCATTGCGTGTCTTGTCGGCCGAGTTCCGCAACGAGCGGATGATGCGTGCCGAGGAAAAGGCTGCCCGCCTGCCGGCGATCATGACCGTTCCGCTGATCCTGTTCATCCTGCCGACCCTGTTCATCGTCATCCTGGGTCCGGCGGCCTGCTCGATCAGCGACAATTTCCTGAAGGGTTAGAGGCTTCTCTTCGGGGGGGGGAAACCGCCGTCGCTCCTTAACGGGCGGCGGCGGTTCTCGTTTCGGGAACGGATTGAGGGCGAGACGGGTTGAAGGCATGACCAAACCGAATAGGGGTTCGTTTCATGCTTCAATTCAGCACCGACCAGTGGATTATTGTCCTGCTGGTGTTCCTGCTCGGCCTCTTCATCGGCGGCTTCATCTTCTCGGGCGGCGGCCGCAAGTGGAAGACGCGGTACAATAATGAAGTCGAGCGGCGCGAGGAGCTCGAGCGCGATCCACACCGAGCGCGAGAAGGAATGGCGGGAACGTGATTTGCTGCGTGCCGCTGCGCTCAAGGGAGACCGCAACCGGGACGGGTTGGTCGACGAGCGTGATCGGGACCGTGATGCCGACGGAGTGCCGGACGATCGGCGACCCCCGGGTGTAGCCGCGTCAGCCCTCTATCTTCGAAAAGTCCGCGACCAGATGCACCGTATCGCGGAAGCGGGCGAGCAGGTTAGCCGACGTGCACGGACGGCTGACTCCGGATCATTGACGGTGACCTTGTCGAAAAACGCATCGATCGGCCCGCGAAGGGACGCGAGCGCCGACATGGCGGCCGTGAAGTCCTCGTCCGCCACCGACTTGATCGCCTTGATTTCGGCTTCGTCGAGCGCCTTGACCAGCACGGCTTCTTCTTCGGGCGCGTCGGCAGGAGCAGCCGAACCCAGAGCCATTTCGGCGACCGCCGAAGCTATCGCAGGCTCCTCGACCAGCGACAGCGGATCCTCCTCACCGGTCTGTGGAATCCCCTGCTCGCCCTGCCCGCCATGACCCGTGGCAGGTCCCACTTTTCCTTCTTCAGGATGTTGGCGGCGCGCTTGTAGGCGGACAGCAGGTCGGCGCCCTCGGGCGTCGCGACAAATTGCTGCAATGCCTCCACCCGTGCCAAGAGCCTCACCAGATCGTCTTCACCACCAAGCGCGAACACCGCGTCGATCAGGTCGTAACGAACACCCGCATCGCGTTGTTGCACCTTCAGGCGATCGGCGAAGAAGTCGAGGACCGCGGGCACGGTTCGGTCAAGGCGGTGCGCTCCAAGGTCATCCATTGACTGACCGGCCCGATTGGCGAGCGCACCTCTCACTGACCGCGTCAGCCCAAGCCGAAGACGATTCTGGATGATCAGCTCAATCGACGCGATCGCAGCCCGGCGAAGCGCGAACGGGTCCTTTGAGCCGGTCGGCTTCAGGTCCACCCCGAAGAAGGAACAGATGGTATCGATCTTGTCCGCCAGGCTAACCGCCACTGTTAGCGGCGCGGTCGGCACGTCATCGTCCGGCCCGACCGGTTTGTAATGGTCGCGGATGGCATCGGCGATTGCGTCCGGCTCGCCCTGGGCGCGAGCGAGATGGCCGCCGATCACGCCCTGCAGCTCGGGAAACTCGCCGACCATGCCGGTGACGAGGTCGGCCTTGGCCAGCCGCGCGGCGCGCTCGGCCTCGTCCGGGTCGGCACCCTTGACGATCCCTTCCTCGACCAGCCAACGGGCCAGCTTGGCGACCCGCTCGACCTTGTCGGCGACGGTTCCGAGCTTTTCGTGGAACACGATCTGCTCGAGCTTCTTCGCCTGCTCCTCGAGCGGAACCTTGAGGTCCTGCTCCCAGAAAAAGCGGGCGTCGGCCAGGCGCGCCGCCAGGACGCGTTCGTTGCCTGCGATGATCGCTTCGCCGCCGTCATTGGCCGCGATGTTCGCGACGCAAACGAAATGCGGGGCCAGCCTGCCGCCGTCATCGCGCATCACGAAGTATTTCTGGTTGATGCGCGCGGTAAGCTGGATGACCTCTTCGGGCACGTCGAGGAAGGCGGGATCGAACGAGCCGAGCAAGGGCGCCGGAAGGACGTCAGCCCGGCGTTTTCGACCACCAGCCCTTCATCCTCGACCAGCCAAAAGCCGGCGTCCTCGGCCGCTTGCATAGCGCCGGCGCGGATCGTCGCCTCGCGCTCTTCCTGGTCGACGATGATTGGCAGGCTCGCAGCTTCTCGACATAGTCGTGAGCGCCGCCGATGGTGATCGGGCCGGGGTGATGGAAGCGATGGCCAAGCGTCGCGGCGCCACATTCGACGCCATCTACCGCGACCGGTACGATCTCCTCGCCGAGCAGCGCCACGATCGAATGGAGCGGTCGGACCCAGCGAAGCGACGAGGTCGATTGCGATGCCGCGCCCCAACGCATCGACTTGGGCCAGGGGAACTCGCGCACGATTGCCTCGACCGCCTCGGCCAGCACTTCGGCGGTAGCCCGCCCCGGCCGTTCGATCTGTGCGAACCAAGTGCCGTCGCGATCCTGCAGCTGGTCTTGAGCAAGTCCGGTCTTGCGCAGGAAGCCTTCGAGCGCCTGCGACGGCGCCGATGTGCGCGGACCTTTTAGCTCCTCGCTCACCGCTTCGGTCGCCAGCGGCAGGCTGCGTGCCATCAGCGCCAGCCGCCGCGGCGTCGAATAAGTGACGATGCCTTCATGGCCGAGGCCAGCCCCGGCCAGCTTCTCGGCGAACATCCGAGCCAGGTCGTTGCGCGCCCGAGCCTGCATCCGCGCCGGAATTTCTTCTGACAGCAGCTCAAGCAGGAAATCGGCGCTCATAGATCCTCCCCGGCACGGGGAGGGGGACCATCCGTAGGATGGTGGAGGGTGTTGGCCACCCGTGCTGCAATTGCTTCTGCAACCGCATCCGCATCCTTCAGCACGTCCACAGCGGCGATCCGCACAACCTCAAGTCCCTTGTTCCTCAAATAGGCATCACGGGCGACATCGGCTGTCGGCCTGTTTCCGCGATTATGCGCCTCGCCATCGACTTCAATGATGAGCCGCGCATCTCGACAGTAAAAGTCCGCAACGTAAGGTCCAATCGGGTGCTGACGGCGAAATTTCATCCCGAGCCGACTGGCGCGCAGCCGCTGCCATAACACCACTTCCGGCAGGCTCATCGATTTCCGAAGCTTGCGAGCCGCATAGACTTCAGGCCGCTGCATAGGCGAACGCCCCCCTCCACCCCGCCCTTCGGGCGCGGTCCCCCTCCCCGTTCCGGGGAGGATCATGCCTCATATCCCATGTGGGCCATCCAGGCGCCGCACGCACCCTTGGCCATGTCGCGCACGCGGCCGATGTAGGCTTGCCGCTCGGCGACCGAGATGACGCCGCGCGCCTGCAGCGTGTTGAAGATGTGGCTCGCCTTGATCGCCTGCTCATAGGCCGCAATCGGCACGCCGGCGCTCAGGCAATTTTCACACTCCGCCGCGGCTCGTCTTGAACAGGTCGAAAAGGCTTTCCGTGTCCGCGACTTCGAAGTGCCACTTCGACATCTGCCGCTCATTCTCGAGGAAGACGTCGCCATAGGTCACGCCGTCGCTATTGAAGGCCAGGTCGAACACATTGTCCTTGCCCTGGATGTACATCGCCAGCCGCTCGAGCCCGTAGGTCAGCTCGCCCGACACCGGCTTGCAGTCGAACCCGCCGACCTGCTGGAAGTAGGTGAACTGGGTCACTTCCATCCCGTCGCACCACACTTCCCAACCCAGTCCCCAGGCGCCGAGCGTCGGGCTTTCCCAATCGTCTTCGACGAAGCGGATGTCATGCTTCAGCGGATCGATGCCGATCGCATCCAGCGAGCCGAGATAGAGCTGCTGGAGATTCTCCGGGCTCGGCTTCAGCATCACCTGATACTGGTAATAATGGCCCAGCCGGTTGGGGTTCTCGCCATAGCGGCCGTCGGTCGGGCGGCGGCATGGTTGAACATAGGCCGCCTTCCACGGATCGGGGCCCAAGGCGCGAAGCACCGTCGCCGGATGGAAGGTCCCCGCTCCCATCTCCATGTCATAGGGCTGCAGGATGACGCAGCCCTGCTCGCTCCAATAGCGGTGGAGGGTCAGGATCAGATCCTGGAAGCTAAGGCTCACCGTCAAGAATTCCCGTATCGAAACAGTTGGCGGGCTTTGGCGCATGAAATCTGCCGCGGCAAGTGGACGAGCGGGTCGCGACATCCTAACTTCCTCCGGAAACTCAGGAGTTATGTTGCCGTCATGAGCATGTTGAAACGTTTGGGCCGTCAGCTGGCCGCATTCGGCGCGATCGCCGCCACCGCCTGCGCCGCTCCGGCTGCGCGAGCCCAAGGCCGCCGGCCCGGCGATGTGGAAGGTCGCCGACCACGACACGACCATCTACCTGTTCGGGACGATCCATTTGCTGCCCAAGGGTACCCAATGGCGCAGCCCGACGTTCGACAAAGCCGCGGCCGGCTCCGACACGCTGGTGGTTGAAACGGTGATTGACGAAGCCAATCCGGCGGAAACGATCGGCGTGCTGTTCAAGCTCGCGGTGGCGGAGGGGCTTCCGCCGCTTGCTGACCGGGTCGAGCCGGACAAGAAGGCAGCGCTGGCGGCGGCCATCGCAAAGTCCGGCGTACCGGCGCCGTTCTACGACAAGCTCGAAACCTGGGCCGCCGGCTTCCTGCTGCTTGGCGTGCAGTTCAAGGATCTCGGGCTGGATCCGGGATCGGGCGTGGAGATCGACGCTGAAGAAGCAATTCCAGGCCGGCGGGCAAGCCGATCAGCCAGCTCGAAACCAATGCCGAGCAGCTGGGCTTTTTCGACAGGCTGTCGGAAGAAGCACAGCGCAAATTCCTGGCGGCGGTTCTCGACGACCCCACGTCGATGAAAAAGCAATTTGGCGGAATGCTCGACGCATGGGCCCGCGGCGATGTCAAAGGCATCGCCGACAGCTTCAACTCGGATCTCGGCGACGCCGCCGAGCTCAAGGATGCGCTGCTTGTCGCGGCGCAACGCCAATTGGGCACGCTGGGTCAAAGGCCGGCTCGACCAGCCGGGGACGGTCCTGGTCGCGGTCGGCGCCGGCCATCTCGCCGGCGACCAGTCCGTGCTTACGCTGCTCGAAGAACAGGGCGTGAAAGTCACTCGCGTCCAATGAGGCACCTGCGCGAGTTTCGGTTCGTCGCAAATATCGGTGAATAATCAAACTGCTAATTGACCGTTAACCATTTGTGCCCGACAGTTGAGCTTCAACCGGCGGGGGGTCGCCAATGGCACGGAATCGAATGAGCGGCGGGCGCGGTACGCCCGCAAAAAGGCTTCTCGGCAAGGGCGTTGGCGCTGCTGCTGATCCTGCTCGCCGCGAACGCCGGTCAAACCCAGGCCGCTCCGATGCCGGCGATCCCTGCCCCGACCGATGGTCCGCGCCACGCCGGCGCTATGGGAAATTCGCGACGCCGACACCACCATCTACCTTTTTGGCACCTTCCATACGCTCGATGGGCGCACCGTCTGGTTCGGCGACAAGGTCCGCGAAGCATTCGATGCTTCGGGCGAGCTGGTGCTGGAAACCATCGTTCCCGAGTCGCTGGAGGCCATGCCGCCGCCGCGCAGCCAGGTCACCGAAGCTCGGCCGACGGCGAACGCAAGTTGAAGCCTTTCATCGCCCAGACCCAGCAGGTTGTCGTCAGCCAGGGCCGTTCGGCTCGGGCTGTCGGTGGAACATGGCGCCGACGCCGTGCTGCGACGGGTCGCCGAAGATGACGGCAAGCCGGTCGGCGGGCTGGAGCGGTTTGAGGATCAGCTTGGCACCCTTGCCAGATATCCCTGCCCCTCGTCCGCAGCCAGACAACCATCGGCCTCGGCGATCTCGGTGACGCTAAATCGACCTGCTCGGCGCCTGGACGACGGCGACACCGGCGCCTTCTCGACCATGCTCGCCGGGTTCGAGGCCAAGTCGCCGGTCGCCTATCGAATGCTCATCGCCGATCGCAATGCCCGCTGGGGGCAGTGGATCGTCAACCGGCTCGATCGGCCCGGAACGGTGTTCGTCGCGGTCGGAACCGGTCATCTCGCCGGCAAGGACAGCGTCCAGCACTGGCTCGCTGCGCGCGGCATCGCCTCCACCCGCGTCGGCTAGGCACCCGCTCCAACTTGCCATTCCGCCCTCGCGCCCCTATAGGCGCGCGCTTGCCCACCCATGGTCATCCCTGGAGGCGTGGCGGGGCAATTTAACGAAGGAAAATGCGAAATGAGCGAACAGCTGACGCTGCCCGCCGAAGCGCGCGATCGGGCTGGCAAGGGAGCCTCCCGTGCACTGCGCCGCGAAGGCCGGGTCCCCGCCGTGGTTTACGGCGACAAGCAAGAACCGCTGTCGGTTCATGTCGAGGAGAAGCTCCTCGCCAAGATGCTGTCGACCGGCCACTTCATGAATTCGGTCGTCATGGTCGAAGTCGGCGGCAAGCCGAACCGCACCCTGCCCAAGGACGTGCAGTTCCACCCGGTTACCAGCCGCCCGATCCATGTCGATTTCCTGCGCATCGGCGAACACAGCAAGGTCACCGTCAACGTGCCGGTGCGCTTCGACAATGAAGAAGCCTCGCCGGGCCTGAAGCGCGGCGGCGTGCTCAACATCGTCCAGCACGACCTCGAGCTGATCTGCGACGCGGCCGAGATCCCGGACGAGATCCACATCGACCTCACGGGCCTCGAGATCGGCGATTCGATCCACATCAGCGAGGTCAAGCTGCCCAAGGGTGTCGAAGCCGGCGATCGACGATCGCGACTTCACCGTCGCCACCGTCGTTGCTCCGTCGGCGATGAAGCAGACCGAGGAAGAAGCCGCGCCGGAAGGCGAGGTCCCGACCGTCGGCGAGGATGAAGGCGAAGGCGAAGCCGGCGAAGCTGGCGAAGCCGAAGGCGGCGAAGAAGCCTAGAGCTTCGCTCGATGAGCTGGGCGGGCATTCGGCGCGCGATGCAAGGACGCCCTCCCGCTCGCGGGCTGGGCATTCCTCCGCTCGGCAAGCGGGAGACGTCGATGCAGATCTGGGCCGGCCTCGGCAATCCGGGCGCGCAATATGCGCTCCACCGGCACAATGTCGGCTTCATGGCGGCCGACGCCATCGCCGCGGTGCACGGCTTCGGCCCGTGGCAGAAGAAATTCCGCAGCCTGGTCAGCGAAGGCCGCATCGGCCGGCACAAGGTCCTGCTGCTCAAGCCGCAGACCTACATGAACGACAGCGGCGACGCGGTTCAGCAGGCGCTGCGTTCTACAAGCTCGATGTCGACGCGCTCACCGCCTTCCACGACGAGCTCGACCTCGCGCCGATGAAGGTCAAGGTGAAGCATCGGCGGCGGCACTGCGGGCCACAACGGCCTGCGCTCGATCGACGCTCTCTCGGCCCCGACTTCCGCCGCGTGCGCATCGGCATCGGCCATCCCGGCCGGCACAAGGACCAGGTCACGCCCCACGTGCTCGGCAATTATGCCAAGAGCGAAATGGAGCCGCTTGTCCGACCTGCTCGGCGCGATCGCCGCCGAGGCCGATGGCTGGCCGACGGCGACGACGCCCGCTTCATGAGCGAGGTCGCGCTCAGGTTGCAGCAGGACTGAGCCGGCGAGTCAGGCGACCCAGTGCCTCTTGGCCGGCGCCGAGCATCTTGCTGAAATCGCGGATCGTCGCGCAGCGGGTCGAGATTGCGGGTCGGTCGCCGCCAGTCTGCATCAAGCTCGGCCTGGCGCTCGGCCAAGTCCGGCTCGAGCATGTCCAACGCCGCTTCGTTGTCCTCGAGGTATCGCCAGAGACGCCAGGCGAAATTGTAGCGCATGTTGATATTGTCCGGGTCGACCATCATTGCCCGCTCGATCCATTCCAGCGCACGTCCCTTCCCGATGTGCGAAACTCGTCGCCGAATGTGAGACGCCGCGCCATTGTCCGAGCGCTGAGCGTTAGCACTTTCCTAGCGACTTGCCCGATCATCTTTTGCTGCCATGCATTCGCGCGCCTACGACCGTCGCACCCGTCGCAGTGTAGACAGGTGAGCAGCATGCCCAAGCCGTGGAAATCGTTCTCCATCAGCTCCGTGGCCTTTTCAAATGCCGCGTCGCGTCCTCCGAGCCGCTTTTGCCGCATAGAATAGCCGGGCCGCTTCCTTATTCACCTCCCAGGAGTTCGGGTCCGAGTACGTAGTGCGTTCGGCGATCTCCGCATTGGCTTCGTCGATGTTGCCTTGTTCGGCGAGGCGCCACGCACGTGGGCAAATGGGCTTCGGCGATCGTTGGGATCGAGCTCGAGGGCCGTTGCGCCGCTGCCGAGCCGTCGTCAGCGCAGGCGGTCCCAGTGAATCCGATAGCGCAGATTCGCCTGGGCGATCGCCCATCAGCGCCCAGGCCTGGGCATATTCCGGGATCGATCGTCGATCGCCTGCTCGCAGATGCGGATGACCCTTTCCTCCCGGCGGAGATCCCCGTAATCGCCGCTGATCCAATATTGCCGGGCCATCAGGTAGAGATTGTAGGCTTCGGCATTGGTCGTCCCGCGCTGCTCGATCGCCTTCTTCTCCGCCGGCAGCAGCTTGATCTTCAGCGCCTCGACGATCGCCTTCGAAATCTCGTCCTGGATGGCGAAAATGTCGTTGAGATCGCGGTCGTAGCGCTCCGCCCAGACATGGTCGCCGGTCGCCCCGTCGATCAGCTGCGCGGTGATCCTGACCCGTCCGCCGGCCTTTCGGACGCTGCCTTCGAGTACATGGCTGACGCCTAGCTTTCGCGGCGACCTCGCAGACGTCGACCGACTGGCCCTTGAAGGTGAAGGCGGTGTTGCGCGCGGTGACGCCAGCGCCGAAACCTTCGACAGGTCGGTGGTGATGTCCTCGCTGATGCCGTCGCTGAAATATTCCTGCTCGGCATCGCCGCTCATATTCAGGAACGGCAGGACGCAGATCGACAAATGGTCCGACCGTTCGGCGAGGGCCCGGGTTTCAGTCCGGGTGCGGCGATCGGCCCGGCAAGCGCATGCGACGCTTTGCTACCACTTTGCGCCAGCCTGGCGCATCTTGATCCCGCCCAACCATCCCTTGAGATCTGCGCATTGGATCTGGTTGAATGGGAGCGGTGGGATGGTCCCGTCGATCGTGGCCTGCACCAATGTTCCTGCCTGCGAGCCTCAGTCGGCCTCCGCCCGTACCCATTGCGACTGGCACGCATCCGCGGACCAAAGGACGATCACCGCCTTGGCCGCTCGAAGTTCCTCCTCGATGACGTCGCCATAGGCGCGGTGCGCCGGCAGCTGATCGTCTCGCCAGACCTCATAGCCGGCCGATGAAAGCGCAGCCGACACCATCTCGGCGTTCGGCCCGCTTGAATGGGCATAGGATATGAATACGACGGGCATCTCAATCGCCCCCGCAGTGCCGGGCGAGATTTATCGGCCATCTCAAGCGGATATCAAGAGAAACCTGAACTTCTCGCCTGGCTGGCGCTAGCCTGCCCTAGCGCTTGGCGCGCAGCATCGCGTTAAACGCGATCGTCACCCTTGATTTGCCACTGTCGTTGGGGTGCACCCAGTGCGGCAACTGGCCTGGAAAGATCAGAAGGTCGCCGGCCTTGGGCTGGTAATGCATTCGCTCCGCGAACATCTCGGCCTTCAGCAGGCCGCCGATCAGCCGCACTGGATGCGGCGACAGGAATTCGATCGCCCCGCCCTTTTCCGAGGGCCCGCGCGGCACATCGACATAATAGACCCCTGACAGGACCGCGTTGGTATGCTGGTGTGGCCCATTATAGCCGCCCGGCGGGTTGACGTTGACCCATCCGTTCAAAGTCACGTTGAACTTGCCGAAATCGACTGACGGATCGATGGATTGGAGCGTCGCCTTCAACATTTGGGCGATGGACCGGGCGAGCGACACATGGCCGCTCTCCTTGCGCGCGAAGAAGTCATGTTCGGACTGCCACCCGTTGCGGTTGCTGTTCGCCATCCCGCCTTCGGCCTTGCGCCGCTTGGCTATTTCCCTGGACAAATTGTCGTTGAGGCTGGCCTCTTCGATCCGATAGCGGAACAGCGGAATCGGAAACAGCGCGTCGACACCCGACAGCGTAAAGCTCATCTCCTCCCCTCCCCCGCTATCAATAGCCTTCGTCGTTCAAAGCCCCTCGCACCCTTCGGCGCAAGAGGATAAGCCCGGCGCATGCCAATTCGCAGCCTGTTCGCCACCCGCTTGTATGAAGCCATGGTCGAGGATCAGGGGTTGCTTGGCGATCTGGCACATTCGATCCGGACGCTGGCGGCCGACGATGTCGCCGGCCGGCGCTGGAGCCGCGAAAAGGGATATAAGGGCTTTACCAGCTACGCATCGCTCAATGATCTGCCCCGGCGGGATCCGGCATTCGCCGATCTGCAGCGGCTGTTGACGCGCCACGCATCCCGCTTCGCCGATGAACTGGCCTTTGATCTGGGTCGAAAACTCAGGCTCGACAGCATGTGGGTCAATTTGATCAGGCCCGGCGGCCACCACAGCGCGCATATCCATCCGCATTCGACCCTGTCGGGCACGCTCTATGTCGAGGCGGCGTCGGGAAGCGGCAACATTCGTTTCGAGGATCCGCGATTGCCAATGATGATGGCCGCTCCTGTCCGCCGCGACAATGCGGCCGAGGAACTTCAGCCGTTCGTGACCGTGGCTCCGGCTGACGGGCTGTTGCTGATGTGGGAAAGCTGGCTGAGGCATGAGGTGCTGCCCGGCAACTCCAAGGCGGATCGGCTCAGCATCAGCTTCAATTTCGCCTGAAGGGCAGCTAAGGGCCTCCCAACCACTCCCTTTCAGGACAATCCATGGGCTTTAAATGCGGCATCGTCGGCCTGCCGAACGTCGGCAAGTCGACCCTCTTCAACGCGCTGACCGAGACGCAGGCGGCTCAGGCGGCCAATTATCCGTTTTGCACGATCGAGCCCAATGTCGGCCAGGTCGCGGTCCCCGATCCGCGGCTGGACAAGCTCGCCGCCATCGCCGGTTCGGCCAAGATCATCCCGACCCAGCTCGCCTTTGTCGACATCGCCGGGCTGGTGAAGGGCGCTTCGAAAGGGCGAAGGCCTCGGCAACCAGTTCCTTGGCAACATCCGCGAGGTGGACGCAATCGTGCATGTCCTGCGCTGCTTCGAGAATGACGATATCCAGCATGTCGAAAACCGCGTCGATCCGGTCGCCGACGCGGAGGTCGTCGAAACCGAGCTGCTGCTGTCCGACCTCGAAAGCCTCGAGAAACGCGTCCCAAACCTCGTCAAGCGCGGCCAGCAGGGCGATAAGGAATCGAAGATCGCCGCGTCGGTCCTGGGCCAAACGCTCGAGCTGCTGCGCGAAGGCAAGCCCGCGCGCCTCACCAGGCCCAAGGACGAAGAGGAAGCCCGCCTCTTCGCCCAGGCGCAGCTGCTGACCGCTAAACCCGTGCTATACGTCTGCAACGTCAACGAGGATGAAGCGGCCGACGGCAACGAGCTTAGTCGCTCGGGTGTTCGAGAAGGCCCATGCCGAGGGCGCCGAGGCAGTGGTCGTGTCGGCCGCGATCGAAGCCGACCTCGTCACCATGGAAATGGACGAACGGCTCGCATTCCTTGAGGAAATGGGGCTGCACGAAACCGGCCTCGCCCGGGTCATCCGCGCAGGATACGACCTGCTCCACCTGATCACCTTCTTCACCGTCGGCCCGAAGGAAGCGCGCGCCTGGACCGTCGAGAAGGGTTCGAAGGCGCCGCGCGCAGCCGGCGAGATCCACACCGATTTCGAGCGCGGCTTCATCCGCGCCGAGACCATCGCCTACGACGATTATATCGCGCTGAATGGCGAAGCCGGCGCCCGCGACGCGGGCAAGCTGAGCCAGGAAGGCAAGGACTATGTCGTGAAGGATGGTGACGTCCTCCACTTCAGGTTCAACGTCTAGGCGACTTGCCGGCTCCGAACAGCGCCGCCTAGCCTTTGAGCCATGGATGCGGGGAACCAGGCGGAAGAAGTTGATCTGGCGCGGCAGATGGCGTCCGCGACACGTGATCCCGATCTGCTTCGCGCCGGCAAGGCACTGGCCGAAAATGACTTGCCGACCGCCGAAGCCTTGCTTCGTCCCCGTCTCAAGCGACGGCCCGACCGACGTTGCGGCGATCCGCATGATGGCCGAGCTTGCGGCGCGCGTCGGCCGGCTCGGCGATGCCGGAGAACCTGCTGCGCCGCGCGCTGGAGCTGGCGCCCGGCTTCACGGCCGCGCGCGCCAATCTCGCGACCGTGCTCTACAAGCAGAACAAGGCCGCCGAGGCGATCGCCGAGCTGGAGCAGATCGAGCAGGATGGCATGACCAATCTCGGCCACGCCAGTCTCAAGGCCGCCGCGCTCGGCCGGATCGGCGGTCACGAAGAGGCGATCGAGCCTCTATCGCCAATTGCTCGATGTTCGGCCCGACGAGCCCAAACTGTGGATGAGCTTCGGCCATATGCTGAAGACCGTCGGCGAGCAGGCGGAAAGCGTCGTCGCTTACCGCCGGGCGATCGCGATCCAGCCCGACACTTGGCGAGGCTTGGTGGAGCCTGGCCAACCTCAAGACCATCCGCTTCGACGACAGCCGACGTTGCGGCCATGGAGGGCGCGCTCGACTCGACCCGGCTTGAGCAAGGAAGATCGGCTTCATCTCCATTTCGCGCTCGGCAAGGCGCTTGAGGACAAGGGCGAGGCGCAGGCCAGCTTCGACCCATTATGCCGACGGCAACCGGCTTGCGTCGCGCCGATGTCTGGACCACGACTCGGCCGACAATCATGCGCCATGTCGATCGCTCGATCGCGCTGTTCACACCCGCGTTCTTCGCCGCGCGCGACGGCCAGGGCTGCCGCTGCGCCCGACCCGATCTTCATCCTCGGCATGCCGCGCGCCGGATCGACGCTGGTCGAGCAAATCCTCTCCAGCCATCCGGCAGATCGAGGGCACGGCCGAGCTCCCCGACATTCCCGCCATCGCCCGGCGACTCGACGGCCGCAAGGCGCGCGGCGAGCCGAGCCACTACCCCGAATGCCTCGCCGAGCTCGACGCGCGACGCAACTGCGCGCGCTCGGCGAGGAATATCTCGAGCGCACGCGCGTCCAGCGCTTCACCGACCGGCCGTTCTTCATCGACAAGCTGCCGAACAATTGGGCGCATGTCGGCCTGATCCGGCTGATCCTGCCCAACGCCAAGATCATCGACGCCCGGCGCCATCCGCTCGCCTGCGGCTTTTCCAACTTCAAGCAGCATTATGCGCGCGGCCAGCGCTTCTCCTACGACCTGGCGGACATCGGCGCTCTACTATCGCGACTATGTGCCGCTGATGCGCCATTTCGACGCCGTCGCTGCCCGGCATGGTCCACCGCGTCATCCACGAGGATCTGGTCGACGACCCCGAAGCCGAGGTCCGGCGGCTGCTCGACTTTCTCGGCCTGCCGTTCGATCCGGCCTGCCTGCCTTCCACGACAATCAGCGCGCCGTGCGCACCGCCAGCTCGGAGCAGGTCCGCCGGCCGATCAGCCGCGAGGGCCTCGAACAGTGGCGGCGTTTCGAGCCCTGGCTCGACCCGCTCAAGGAGGCGCTCGGCCCGAGTGTGACAGGATTGGCGCCGCTAAAGCGGAAACCGCTCGTTGCGCCGGCAAAACGATTGACGCTGTCACTGATTCGGCGCAACATCGTTGCCAGTGCCTGGCAACAGGGGGACATCGACATGCGCTTGCATCAACTGCATTCGCCGAACTGGAAGCGCGCCTGGCGATGGCGCTGCTTGCCATCGACCATGCTGTGCGCGCCCGGCCGGCGCTCGGCGCAGGACAGCCGCCCGCCGCGACCGAGCCGCCCTTCCCGGCGCCGCCGGCGCACGCGCCGCGCGCGCAGGACGATGGCGAGGAGATCGTCGTCACCGCGACCAAGCGCGCCGAGAACCTTCAGGACGTGCCGATCGCCATCACCGCGATCACCACCAAGACGCTCGACGACCTGCAGGTCGACGACTTCGAGGATTATGCCCGGCTGGTCCCGTCCCTGTCGTCCAAGTCCGGCGGCGGCGGCGGCAGCGCCGACGGCCCGGGCACGAACAACGTCTATTTCCGCGGCGTCGCCAGCGGCGAGAACGCCAACCACTCCGCCTCGCTGCCCAGCGTCGGCACCTATCTCGACGAGCAGCCGATCACGACCATCGGCGGCGCGCTCGACATCCATGTCTTCGACATTGCCCGGATCGAGGCGCTCGCCGGCCCGCAAGGCACGCTGTACGGCGCCTCGAGCCAGGCCGGCACCATCCGCATCATCACCAACAAGCCGGACCTCAGCGGCACCTATGGCGCAGGTGAACCTCGAGGTGAACAAGGTCGCGCACGGCGACTGGGGCTATACCGGGCGAAGGCTTCGTCAACCTGCCGATCAGCAGCAACATCGCCGCCCGCGTCGTCGGCTGGTACCGCCGCGACGGCGGCTACATCGACAATATCGGCGGCCAGCTGGAGATGACCGAGTCCTGCGCAGGATTACGACGAGGACCGCGAACTTCCGACGCCGACCGGCACACGCTCATCCTCGACAACGCCGACTTCGCCGAAGACGATTACAACGACGTCACCACCTATGGCGCGCGCGCCGCGCTGAGGATCGACCTCAACGACAATTGGACGGTCACGCCGCAGATCATCGGCCAGATGCAGAAGGCCGACGGCTCCTTCGCCGAAGAGCGCGGCCTCGGCGACCTCGAAACCATGCAGTTCAACCCGGAGAAGCTGGACGACAAATGGTTCCAGGCGGCGCTGACGGTCGAAGGCAAGATCGGCAATTTCGACGTGACCTATGCCGGCTCCTACATGAAGCGGCAGGTCGACTGCGAGCTCGACTATTCCGACTACGGCTATTTCTACGACGAGCTCGCCGGCTACGGCGCCTACTGGTACGACAATGCCGGCAACCCGATCGTCCCCAACCAGCTCATCAGTCGCGACGACAGCTACAAGAAGCAGTCGCACGAGCTGCGCTTGACTTCGCCGGCCGACAAGCCGGCTGCGGCTGGTCGCCGGCCTGTTCTACCAGCGCCAGGAACATAATATCGAGCAGAACTACATCATTCCGCGGCTCGCCGACGATTCCTGTCCGGTGCGACGGACCGACAATATCTGGCTGACCAAGCAGATGCGCGTCGACCGCGACTATGCGGCGTTCGGCGAGCTGTCGTTCGACATCACGCCGCAGCTCACCGTGCACGGCCGGCGGCCGCCTGTACAAGTTCAACAATTCGCTGGTCGGCTTCTTCGGCTTCAACGACTTCGAGATGACGGCATCGGCTACAGCAGCAATCGCCGATTACCTGCTTCGGCCCGCCGCAGGTCGACGGCTCGCCCTGCACCAACCTCGACAAGCGCACCAAGGACAGCGGCTTCGTCCACCGGCTGAACCTGACCTACAAGCCGAACGACGACCTGCTGTTCTACGCGACCTGGTCGCGCGGCTTCCGCCCCGGCGGCGTCAACCGGCGCGGCACGCTTGCCGCCCTACAAGCCGGACTTCCTGACCAATTACGAAGCCGGCGCGAAGATCAGCTTCGGCCGCGGGCGCGCACTTCAACGTCGCCGTCTACGTCGAGGACTGGGACGACATGCAGGTCTCGGTCCTCGGCGAGAACGGCCTGACCGAGGTCCGCAACGTCGGCAACGCCCGGATCTCGGGTATCGAAGCCGACCTTTTGCTGCGCCCGATGCCGGGACTGACCTGGAGCACCGGCGTCGCCTACAACCATGCCGTGCTCAGAGAGGACTTCTGTTTCGATCGAAGAGGCAGTCAACTGCCGGAACGCGACGATTTCTTCGGCGGCCTGGACTTGCTTGCCGAAAAGGGTGACAGACTGCCGCTCACCGCGCCCTGGAAGGGCAGCACGCCAGCTCCGCTACGAATGGAATCTGAGTCCGACATGAAGGCCCATGTCCAGGGCGTCGTCACCTATGAAGGCAAGCGCAAGCGCGACCTTCGCCCGGCATCAACGACATCTATCGGCAACATGACGGCCTTACGCCGAGGTCGACGTCGGCGCCGGCGTCGAAAAGGGGCCCTGGTCGGTCGACCTTTACGTGAAGAACCTGTTCGACGTGCGCGGGCAGCTGTCGAAGGACATCCAGTGCAACGAGGCGGTCTGCGGCGATCCGGTCGGCGGGACGGCAATCGGCGGCAAGATCTATACGGTGGTTAGCCGGCCGCGGACGATCGGCCTGCGGATCGGCCGCAAATTTTAGAGGCATAATGATACCAATGAAAACCCGCCTCGCCAGGTGCGGCGGGTCGGTTTCATTTTGCCACTTTCCTTGCGGACCCAAAGCGGCGATGAAGGCGGCCATGAAATATTTCGACGACATGGACGTCGGCGCCGAGACCGTCTTCGGCCATTATGACGTGACGCGCGAAGAAGTGCTGGAGTTCGCCCGCAAATATGATCCCCAGCCATTTCACCTGAGCGACGAAGCCGCGGCCAAAACTCATTTCGGCCGCATCGCCGCGTGCGGCTGGCACACCTGCGCCATGACCATGGCGGTGATCGCTCAGCGCCTGTCCGAGGACCGACAAGCCGGCCTCGGCTCGCCCGGCGTCGACGAACTCCGCTGGCTCAAGCCGGTTTATCCGGGCGACCGGCTGACGGTCAGCGGGAAGATCGTCGAAAAGACTCCATCGCGGTCCAAGCCGACCATCGGCAGCATCCGGACCGAGACGATCGTCACCAACCAGGACGACATCCGGGTGATGCGATTCGTCTCGATCGTGCTGATGCTGCGGCGGCCGAGCGAGGCCTAAACCTCAATCGTTGCCACCGTCGCCGTCATTGGCCCGAGCCCGCTCTTCCATCGACCTTCGAAAGTCGGAGCCGCTCTGCCGCCGGCTGTTGCTGCGCTGCTCGCGCGTCACGCTCCGTTCGGGGCGTGAAACGCGGTTGCTGCGGTCGATTTGCGTGGACCGGCCGCTTTGACGCTGGATCTGCTGGCTGGCGGCCGGAGGCTGATCGAACCCGCTCCAATTCTGAGTTTGGGCCTCAATCCGTCGCCGGAACTCCTTGGTGCTGATCTGATTATTGCGGCGGCCTTCCCAATAGCGCCGCTGATCATCGGTCCAGCGATGCGGACGGCGATACTGGTCGTATACGTAATAGCCGGCGCCGGGATAATAAAAGTCGTCGTACCAGCCATAGTAGGGCGCATAACCCGAGCCGTAGCCATAGCCATAGGCCGGATAGCCTCCGCCATAGTCATAGCCGTAGTTGGAGCCATAATAGCCGCTGCCGCCCCCGACTCCCACGCCGCCATAGCCATAGGGCGTAGCGCAGGCTGAAAGGCCCAGAGTTGCCGCCACCGCAACCGCGGCGGCACGAAGACGAAACGCATACATAGGAGTTCTCCGAGAACTTATGCATTATGAAGTCCCTTTTAACTCAACCGGTTGAACCGCCAGTGAACCATCGCAGGCGTTTGGGCGTGTGACTTTGGTCTCTTAATGACCTTCGAACGAAATCAGGCTGATGGCCTCAATTCCTCCTTCGGCCAACGCCCGGCCACCGCCCAGATCGGGCAGATCGATCACGAACCGCGCGCCCGAGATCGTGCCTCCCGCCCGCTCGATCAGCCGCACGGCCGCCATTGCGGTCCCACCGGTCGCCAGCAGATCGTCAACGACCAGCACTCGCGCACCGGGGGTGCAGGCGTCGACATGCATGGCGAGGCGGTCGGTGCCATATTCCAGGGCATAATCCTCGGCGATCGTTGCGCCCGGCAACTTTCCATCCTTGCGGATCAGCAGAAGCCCGGCCCCGAGCTTGACGGCCAGCGCCCCGCCAATGGCGAAGCCGCGCGCTTCGATCGCCGCGACCAAGTCGATCGGACCCTCCACGGTCGACGCAAGCGCATCGACCGCGCGGGCGAAGGCCGACGCGGTCGAGCAACAGGGTGGTAATGTCGCGGAACTTTATTCCCGGTTTGGGAAAGTCCGGGATGGTGCGGACCAGCGCCCTCAAATCGTCATGGACGCCGGCCACACATGCACCCCTATTCGACGATCCCCGCCTTCTTGCTGGCGCGGGTCCGCTTGGCCTTGTTCGTCGGATCCAGCGGTCCAACCGGCGCCACCTTGCGCTTCGCCTCGGCCCAGATGTTGCGATAGCTGAGATAGCCCAGGATCGTCGCGAACGATCAGGAAGATCAGCACCGCCCAGCCGGACTTGTGGCGACCCTGCAGATTGGGTTCCGCGGTCCACAGCAGGAAGGCGGAAACGTCCTTGGCCATCTGGTCGACCGTCGGCGCCGGATTGCCGTCCGCATATGTCACCTGCCCGTCGCTGGTGATCGGCGGCGGCATGGCGATGTTGAGGTTGGCGAAATAGGGGTTGAAGTAAAGCCCGGCGCCCGGCCGGTTCGCGGCCGGGAAGCTTCGCCCTTCTCAGTTTCGATAAGTCGCCGCGTCGCGGTAGCCGGTCAACAGCGAATAGATGTAGGCCGCGCCGCCCTCGCGCGCCTTGGCCATCAGCGACAGGTCGGGCGGAAGCGCATTGTTGTTCGCCGCGCGCGCCGCCGTTTCATTGGCGTAGGGGCTCGGGAAGCGGTCGGACGGGATCGCCTTGCGGGTCGCCGCCTCGCCCGTGTCCGGGTTCACGCTCGGCACTTCGATCGCCCACTGGTTGGCGATCGCCTTCACCTCGGCCTCGTTATAGCCAAGCGCGTGGAGGTCGCGGAACGAGACCAGGTTCAGGCCGTGGCAGGCCGCGCAGACTTCCTTGTAGACTTGGAAGCCGCGCTGAAGCTGCTGCGCGGTCGAACTTGCCGAACGGCCCGTCGGAGGCAAGCTCCAGTTCCTTCGGATGCTGGTGGAACTCATGCTCGACGGTCGGCTCGGGCGGCTCCTGGAAATAGCCGACCAGGTTGACCACCAGGCTGATCAGCAGGACGCCGGCAAACCCCAGCCCGACGAGAAATCCAATGATGCGGACCATGGTCCCCTAGTCCCCTTATTGAGCCGCCGCGGGCGCGATCTGCCCGACGGGCGCAGCTTCCTCATCCTCGCCATGCAGCACCGATTCCGAGATGGAATTGGGCAGCGGCAGCGGCCGCTCGAACTTCGAGATGAGCGGCAGGATGATCAGGAAGTGCGCGAAATAATAAGCCGAGGCGATCTGGCTGAATGCGACCCACGGCTGCTCGGCGGGCATCATGCCGCACAGGCCGAGGATGAAGATGTCGACCATCAGCAGCCAGAAGAAGCGCTTGAACACCGGCCGATAAGCTGCCCGAACGGACCGGCGACTTGTCGAGCCACGGCAGGAAGAACAACAGCAGGATCGAGGCGAACATCGCCAGCACGCCCCACAGCTTCGCCGGGATGATGAAGTCGACGGTAAAGGCGCGCAGGATCGCGTAGAACGGCCAGAAATACCATTCGGGAACGATGTGCGCCGGCGTCGCCAGCGGGTTGGCCGGAATGTAATTGTCGGGATGGCCCAGCGCGTTCGGCGCGAAGAACACCACCGCGGCGTAAAGCGTCAGAAACGCTCCGGCGAACCATCCGTCCTTGGCGGTGTAGAAGGGATGGAACGGCAGCGTGTCCTTCTCGCTCTTGACGTCGACGCCGGTCGGATTGCCCGATCCGGGGATGTGCAGCGACCAGATGTGCAGGATGACCACGCCGGCGATCACGAACGGCAACAGATAATGGAGCGAGAAGAAGCGGGTCAGCGCCGCCTGGTCGGGCGCGTAACCGCCCAGCAGCCAGACCCGGATCGGCTCGCCGACCAGCGGGAATGCCGAGAAGAAGCCGGTGATGACCTGCGCGCCCCAATAGCTCATCTGCCCCCAGGGGAGGACATAGCCCATGAAGGCGGTCGCCATCATCAGCAGGTAGATGACGAGCCCGAGCATCCACACCAGCTCGCGCGGCGCCTTGTAGGAGCCGTAATAGATGCCGCGGAAGATATGGATGTAGACGACGATGAAGAAGAAGCTGGCGCCGTTGGCGTGGGCGTAGCGCATCATCCAGCCGGCGTTGACGTTGCGCATGATGTGCTCGACCGAATTGAATGCGCCGTCGGCCGATGCGTAATAATGCATCGCAAGGACAATGCCGGTGATGATCTGGATCGTCAGGAAGATTCCCGAAAGGACTCCGAAGTTCCAGCCATAGTTGAGGTTGCGCGGCACCGGATAGCCGCCGCCGACCGCGTTAAAGACCAGGCGAGGCAACGGCAGGCGCTCGTCGACCCAGCGGCCAAGGTCTGTTTTGGGTTCGTAGGGCTTGGCCCAGGCAAAGCTCATGACGATTGGATCCCTGTTAACCGATTGTCACGACGGTATCGGAGGTGAACGCATAATCCGGCACCAACAGGTTGGTTGGCGCCGGCCCTTTGCGGATGCGCGCCGCGGTGTCGTAGTGCGAGCCGTGGCACGGGCAGAAATAGCCGCCGAAATCGCCGCGGTTCTCACCCTCGCCGACGCCCAGAGGGACGCAGCCCAAATGGGTGCAGACGCCAAGCGTAATCAGCCAGTTTTCCTTGCCGGGCTTGGTCCGCTCCGCCAGCGTCTGGGGGTCGCGCAACTCACTGGTTGAAACCGCGTTGGCCTCGGCAATTTCCTTCGGCGTCAGATTGCGGACGAATACCGGCTGCTTGCGCCAGCTGGTCTTGATCGCCTGGCCCGGCGCGATCTTTGAAATGTCGACTTCGGTTTCGGCCAACGCCAGCACGTCGGCAGACGGGTTCATTTGGTTGATCAGCGGCAGCACCACGGCGACCGAGCCCACGCCGGCGAAGCTGACGGCTGCAATATTGATGAAGTCGCGGCGGCGGAGGCTGTGGTCAGCCTCTATCTGCGCGGCGTTGGTTTCTTCCAGCGTGGCCATGCTCACCCTTAAGACCGAATTTCGCATAAATGCCGAGCGGCATCGGAACAGGCCGCTCCGGACGCTTCCGGCGCGGTTGGCGGGCCTGATAGCGTCTCACTCCGCAGATGCAAATGGTCAAATTGCCCGGCTTGTGCGGTGAACCGTGACCGGACTATCCGCGCTTGATGCGGCTTTGCCTCTTCCAACCCGAAATCGCCGGCAATGTCGGCGCGGTGATGCGTCTCGGCGCCTGTTTCGGAGTGCCGGTCGACCTGATCGAACCGATGGGCTTTGAATGGGACGACAAAAGGGTGAAGCGCACGGCGATGGACTATATCGACCATGTCGAGGTCATCCGGCATCCTTCATTCGAAGCCTTCCTCGCAGACTGCGCCCGGGCGTCTTATCCTGTTCACTACCAAGGCCGATCGCTCGTCCTACGACTTCGAATTCCATGCCGACGATATTCTGCTGTTCGGCCGGGAAAGCGGTGGCGTCCCGGCCTTCGTTGCCGAAGCCAGCAGCGCTCGCCTGCGGATCCCGATACGGATGGAAGTCCGGTCGTTCAACCTTGCCACGTCCGTTGCGCTCGCGTTGGGTGAAGCGCTGCGCCAGACCGGGGGACTGCCCGAATGAAAGCTCTCGACAACCAGCAACAGGCAGCCCGCGACGGGTTTGAATTGCTCCGCACGCGCATCTGCGACGAGTTCGAGGCGATCGAGCGCGAGGCGGGTAGCGATGCGCGGTTCGAATTCATCCCCTGGGACCGGCTCGACGAGGACGGCACAGCCGGCGGCGGCGGGGTTCGCGGGCAGATGGCCGGCAAGGTATTCGAAAAGGTCGGCGTCAACGTATCCACCGTGGGCGGACGCTTCTCCGGGGAGTTCGCCAGCCAGATCCCCGGCGCCGAGGATGATCCGAGCTTCTTCGCCACTGGAATCAGCCTGGTCGCTCACATGGCCAACCCGCACGTCCCGGCCGTGCACATGAACACCCGCTTCCTGACCACGACCAGGCGCTGGTTCGGCGGCGGCGCCGACCTCAATCCGGCCATCCCTTATCAGGAAGACACCGACGCGTTTCACGCCCGGTTGCGCGCCGCCTGCGCAGCGCATGACCCGACCTTTTATCCGCGCTTTTCCAAGTGGGCCGAGGAGTATTTTTGGCTGCCCCACCGCAACCGCGCGCGCGGTGTTGGCGGTATCTTCTACGATCGGCTGGAGGATCATTTCGACGAGCATTTCGCCTTCACCCGTGAGGTCGGCGAAGCGTTCCTCGACATCTTCCCGCAAATCGTCCGCAAGCGGATGAATACGCCCTACAGCGATGCCGAAATGGAAGAATTGCTGGAATTTCGCGGCCGCTACGTCGAATTCAATCTGCTCTACGATCGCGGCACGCTGTTCGGACTCAAGACCGGCGGCAACATCGACGCGATCCTGATGAGCCTTCCGCCACTGGCGAAGTGGGGCTAGCCTTCTCGCTTGACCTCCGGCACCGTTGCCTCGCCGGCGCTGAGCTGAGCGTAAATCCGCGCCAGCATGGCGGTGTAGACCATCACGAACCCGGCCTGAACCAGCCCGCCTGCCAACGCGATCAGCACCAGCGGTATCGACCAGGGTTCGGGCTGGCCGAAGACCAATGTAACCAGCCCGCCGACCACCGCGCCGACGGTCAGTGCGACGACCAGGAATGCGATCATCAGGAGCAGAAGGAAGCTGAGCAGGCGCCAAAAATGGCCCGCTGTAAGCGTAAAGCTTCGCTTCAAGGCGGCTATGGGCCCCATGGATTCGCATGCGACAACTGCCATCAGAGGCAGGAGCCGAACCGATACATAGAGCAGGACGAGGATACCAAGAAACAGCAGCAGCCAACCCGTGCCACTCAAGCTGGTCCAGTCGAATTGCCCGCTTTCGATGCTGCCGATCGAGCTGACCGCGAGGATGATCGAAAACAACAGGATAATTGGCACCAGGAACGCGAGGGCCGCCAGAATCAATGTTGGCGTCCGCCGCGCGGCATGGCCAATCGACTGGCCGACGCTGCCCCGCCAGCCATTAACCAGGAGCACGATCGCGATTTCGCCGACGATCATGACAATGATCATGACCAGCGCCGCCAGCATCCACGGCCCCGGCGGAGGCTGCTGGCCTGCTGGAACCTGCGGCTCGATCATGGACGTGATCACCGCCGGCAATAATATCATGCCCAAGGCAACCGGGACGATCAGCTTGCGGTTCTCCTGAAGCGCAGACTTGGCTTCATCCCAAGCCTGACCGATCGACAATGAACTCATCGCAACCCCCGTTTCCGTAGCAGGCCCTTATGCGTAGCCATTGCGACCGTGGCAATTGCCCTTGCTCATAGGGGCCGGCGGGACCATGTGGCGCGCGATGCCGGATGATATCGAATGGCGGGTTTCCGAAGGGCTGATGCCTTACCCCGGCGCGTTGGCCGAGATGGAAGCGCGCGCGGCTCAAGTCCGGGAAGGACGACAGCGCGAGCTGATATGGCTTCTCGAGCACCCGCCGCTGTTCACGGCGGGCACCAGCGCCGATCCCGCCGAATTGTTCAATCCGCTGGGATTTCCGGTGCACGAGGCCGGGCGAGGCGGCCGCTATACCTATCATGGGCCGGGCCAGCGCGTCGTTTATCTCAACCTCGACCTTGAAAAGCGCGGGAAAGACATCCGCCGCTTCGTTCACTCGCTGGAGGGCTGGATGATCGATGCGCTCAGGCAATTGGGGGTCGAGGCGCGGCGGGAGCCGGGACGCATCGGCATCTGGACCGGAGAAGGGCAAGCCGAGGCGAAAATCGGCGCCATTGGTGTTCGTGTGAAACGGTGGGTGACGCTTCATGGCTTTGCCATCAACGTCTCCCCCGAGCTCTCTCATTTTGGCGGAATCGTCCCCTGCGGCATTGCTGAATATGGCGTGACCAGCCTTGCGGCGCTTGGGAAAAATGACGGCATGGAAACGCTGGATGCTGCATTGAAGCGGACTTTTCCCGCCTTTCTCAATGCCTTGTCCGATATCACACAAGCCGCTTGAGGCGGGTCCTGCTCCCGACTATTGTGCGCGCGATTTGCGATGCGGGGCAGCCCCTCAGCAGATCTAACAATCAAGGGAGTTTTGAATGCGTGCACTGATCCTGGTCGCTGGTGCGGCCCTGGCAGTTTCGGCTTGCAGCAGCAACGAAGCCGCTGAGAATACGATGAATGTCGACGAGACTCTCACCACCGAGAATGTCGTCGCCAACGACACCACCGCGATCGACGCTTCGACCGGCATGGACGCCAACATGACCATGGACGCCAACACTGTTGACGCCAATGCGACTGTTGACGCGAACGCGACGACCGAGACGAACGCCCAGTAATTTGGCGCGCAGGGCCGCTCCGGCGGCCTTTGTTTAGGAAGGGGCTGCCGGTTCGTCCGGCGGCCCCTTTTCTATGGCAGGCCGACGACCTTGTGCGCCTGGAGCGTCAGGCGCCACCGCGGCCGCTTCATCGCCAGCGCGATTGCTGCGTCGTAGGATGACTCGCGATCGTTGCAGTCCATCGGCTGGACCAGGAAATGGTCGAAGTCCCAGCCTTCCAGGTCGGCCGGATCAATCCCATTCTGCGGCCAGACCAGCTTGAGTTCATTGCCCGACCTCTGGATAACCTCCGTCCCGGCCTTGGGGCTGACGGTTAGCCAGTCGATGCCCGGCACGGCGGCAATGGTACCGTTGCTTTCCACTGCCACCCGAAATCCGCGACCGTGCAGCGCCTCGATCAGCGCCATGTCCAGCTGCAGCATTGGCTCGCCGCCGGTGATGACGGCCAGGCGCTGCTCGGCCCCTTCTCCCCACAGGGCTTCAATATGGTCGGCAAGCCCGTCCGCATCCGCGAATTTGCCTCCGCCCGGCCCATCGGTGCCGACGAAATCCGTGTCGCAGAAATTGCATTGGGCGGTCGCGCGATCCTGCTCTCGACCGCTCCACAGGTTGCAGCCGGCGAAACGCAGGAACACCGCTCGGCTGCCGGCCTGCAGGCCTTCGCCCTGCAGCGTAAGAAAGGCCTCCTTGACCGCGTAGCTCATGGCGCCAACTGCCGGGAAGCGTAGCGGGTCGGGTCCGGCAGGCCCGCTTCCGCGAAACCCTTGGCGCGCAGCCGGCAGGCGTCGCACAGTCCGCACGCGCCGCCGTCGGGTGCCGGATCGTAGCAGCTGTGGCTGAGCCCCGCATCGAGCCCCAGCCGTGCCGCCTCGCGCGCGATGTCGGCCTTGGTCATGTGCTGGAGGGGTGCATGGACGGTGAATCCATGGCCCTCGACGCCGGCCTTGGTCGCCTTGTTGGCCAGCGCCTCGAAGGCGGCGATGAACTCTGGCCGGCAATCGGGATAACCCGAATAATCGAGCGCATTGACGCCGACGAACAGGTCGCGCGCTCCCGCCGCCTCCGCCCAGGCCAAGGCCAGGCTGAGGAACACGGTGTTGCGCGCTGGCACGTAGGTCACCGGAATTCCCTCGCTTAAGCCTTCCTTTGGCACCGCCACTTCGCTGGTCAGCGCCGACCCCCCGAACTGGGTCAGGTCCAACGGCAGGACGATGTGGCGGTCGGCGAGATCGCGCGGCGATCCGCCGTGCCGCTTCAAGCTCCACCCGGTGACGCTGATGATAGTCGACGGTCAGCGCCAGCACGCCGAAGCCGGCCTCGCGCGCCAACGCGGCACAGACCATCGAATCCAGCCCGCCCGAGAGGAGGACAACCGCGTCACCCCGACTCACAGCACGATCCCTATCTTCGGCGCCAGCCAGTTCATGCCGGCGTACAGGGCAATGGTCATTGCACAAGCGATCAGCATGGTTGTCACGAAGCCCATGCCCCGGTGCAACAGCGCCGGGATCAGGAGGAACATGGGTATCGAGGGGAGGAAGAACCAGAAGGCTCCGATCGAGAGGCGGGCGACGCTCTCGGTGTCGCGCGTTTCACCATAGAGCCAGATCATCGACAGCACCGACACCAGTGGCAGGGAGGCAATCAGGCCGCCCCACCCCGGATAGCGTTTGGCGACGGTCGAAATCGCGGCGACGAGGAGGCCCGACAGGATCGCCTTGAGGAGAAACAGGAACATGTCCGCCCATTGCCGCGCAAGTCGAAAAAAGAAAGGCCGCCCGGGGGCGGCCTAGTTGCGGGCCTGGGCCCGATAGGGAGGAAAACGTGCCGAAGAAGGGCACGAGACGATCAATAGTCGAAACATGGTTAAGATCGGCTTAACGAGCGGCGCAATCACCCATCCGGCGCGCGTAAAGCTTGTAATGGAACGGCAGCCCGCGCTGAGATGCCCTGCGTATCGATGGTCAAGGATCGCGGGGTGACAAGCGTCACCGCCGATCGGCCGAAACCCGCCATCGGCGCAGCTGTAGTGAATTTCGGTCTGATTTCCGGTGTCGCGAATCACCTTGCGCGTGCAGCGCGCCTGGCGATGTTCGAATTGGGCAAGCACCTCGGGCGAGGGCACGCAGACTTTGGTCGGATCGTGGCCGGTTGCGCTCTGGCTGACCTCCCACAATCCTCCGGCGGCCGGCGCCAGCGCACGCGGGACCGTGGCCGCCACCAGGAGGCTGGCCGAAAGTGACATAACGGCCGCAAGACCGATTCGCATCGAGTTACGCATCAATTCCCATTTACCACGGAGCAATTAACCGGAAGCAATTTTCTGCATCGCCTCAGGCAGCTTCCGCGGCGATCGGGAAGCTGGTTGCGCAAAAGGCGCAATCGACCCGGATCATACCATCCTCACCGACCATCTCGGCGCGCTCTTCGGGCGGAAAGCGGGCGATGACCGAGGCGATATAGTCGGGGCTGCAGCGGCAACCCTTCGACAGCGCCACAGGCGCCAGGGTCCGCACCTCTTCCTCTTCGTGCAGCAGGCGCCATATCAAAGCGTCCAGCGGCAAATCGCGGTCGAGCAGCTCTTCGGATTTCACCGAGCCGACCAGCACCGCGACATGCGGCCATTCGGGATGGTCGAGCCTGGTGTGCAGACGGTCGCGGCCCTCCTCGCCTTCCGCCAAATGCTGGAACATCAGGCCGCCGGCGACCCAGCCCTGATCGTCCTTGTGCGCGGCGAGCCGGACGATCGATGGGATTTGCTCCGATTGGGCAAAGTAGCTTTGGGCGGCCTCACCCAGTCCATCGCCTTCCAGTGGGACGATCCCCTGATAGCGCTCCTTGGTCGCAGGCTGGTCGAAGGTGATCGCGAGGTAACCCCGCCCGAACAGCGAGAAGAGCGTCGGATGCGGACCCGCCTCGGCCAGCCGCTCAGGATCGTGGCGAACATAGCCGCGCAATTCGCCGCCCTTATAGTCGCAGACGAGAAGCTCCACGATGCCCGCCTCGGTCTGCGCCTGGATGGTGAGCTGGCCGCTCGGGTCCTTGAGGAGCGAGCCCAACAGTGCGGTCAGCACCAATGCCTCGGCAAGCAACTGCTCGATCACCGGCGGATAGCCGTGGTTGGCAAGGATCGTGTCGAGCGCCGGCCCGATGCGCGCGGCGCGCCCCCGGGCATTTCGCGAAGGCACCGTGACGCCCAGCGCGACGTCTTGTTTCAACGAGATTTCGGTCATCAGCGGCCAAATGGGAGCAGCCGCGCAAAATCGCAACCTAGCCGAGCTTGCCCAGCGTCCAGAGCAGCAGCGCCTTCTGCGCATGGAGCCGGTTTTCGGCCTCGTCCCAGACCGCCGACTGCGGTCCGTCGATCACCGCGTCGGTCACCTCTTCGCCACGATGGGCGGGCAGGCAGTGGAGGAAGGTCGCGTCGGGGGCAGCCATAGCCATCATCTCCTCGTCAACCTGAAACCCCGCGAACGCTTCCAGCCGATACTCGTCATGTTCCTGCCCCATCGACACCCAGGTGTCGGTGACCACGACCTCGGCACCCGCGATGGCTTCACGCGGATCGTTGGTGAAGTAGATGTCCTCGCGCGTGGCCGCCATCGCGCTCATGGCGACGTCGGGCTCGAACCGGTTGGGCGTGGCGACGGCGAGCTCGAAATGCATCAGCGCGGCCGCCTCGATCAGCGAATTGCAGACATTGTTGCCATCCCCCAGCCACGCCCAGCGCGAACCGGCCAGCTTGGCGCGTTTCTCGATCACGGTTTGCATGTCGGCCAGCAGCTGGCAGGGATGCGTCAGGTCCGTGAGCCCATTGATCACCGGCACGGTCGCATGGCTCGCCAGCTCCTCGGCCTTCTTGTGATGATCGGTGCGGATCATGATGGCGTCGGCGAAGCGCGACAGGACCCGGGCCGTGTCGGCGATCGTCTCACCCCGGCCAAGCTGCGACGAGCTGCTGTCGAGGATGATTGCGGAGCCACCCAGCTGGCGCATCGCCAGGTCGAAGCTGGTTCGCGGTACGTGTCGAGCTCTTTTCGAACACCATCGCCAGAACCGCCCCGTCGAGCGGGCGATCGGCATCGGGCTTGCCCTTGGGCCAGCCGGCCCGGCGCTCCTTCCTCTCCATCGCCTCGTTCAGAATTGCGGCGATGGCTTCCCCGCCGGCGTCCGAGAGGTTGAGGAAGTGGCGCAGGCTCATGCTGCTTCGGGAACGTCGTAGTCGGCCGCGGCGGCCGACAGCCCCTCCACGAACTCGGCGATATGGGCTTCCTCGATGTTCAGCGGCGGCAGCACGCGGACGACATTGTCGCCCGCGGCGACGGTCAGGATACCCTTTGTGCGCAGATAGCCGACGAAAGCTCGGCTGTCGGTTTTCATCTTCAGGCCAAGCATCAATCCCAGTCCGCGGACGCTGTCGAACAGATGGTCGTGGTTCGGAATCATTTGCTCCAGCGCCGAACGCAGCCGGTCGCCCATCTTGCGGACATGGGCGAGGAACTCGTCATTGGCGACGACGTCGAACACCGCCTGGCCGGCCGCCATGGCAAGCGGATTGCCGCCATAGGTCGATCCGTGGGTGCCGATCACCATGCCGCTCGCCGCCTTTTCCGTGGCGAGGCAGGCGCCGAGCGGAAATCCGCCGCCGATACCCTTGGCCGAAGCCATGATGTCGGGGGTGATGCCATATTGCTCATGGGCGTAGAGCGTGCCGGTCCGGGCCACGCCGCACTGCACCTCGTCAAGCACCAGCATCAGGTCATTCTCGTCGCATGCCTTCCTCAGGCCGGCCATGAATTCCTTCGAAGCGGGACGGATACCGCCCTCGCCCTGGACCGGCTCGACCAGGAACCCCGCGGTATGTTCGTCCATCGCCGCCAGCGCGGCCTCGAGATTGTCGAACTCGACCACGGTGAAGCCGGGCAGCAGCGGAGCGAAGCCGTCGATCATCTTGGCCTGGTTGGTCGCCGAGATCGTCGCCATCGTCCGGCCGTGAAAGGCATTGGAAAAGGTGATCAGCGTATGCTTGTGCGGATTGCCCTTTGCATGGTGGTAGCGGCGGGCGGTCTTGATCGCACATTCGACCGCTTCGACGCCTGAATTGGTGAAGAACACCGTGTCGGCGAAGGTCAGGTCGACAAGCCGCTGGGCGAACGCCTCGCCCTGGGGCGAGCCGTAGAGGTTGGAAACGTGGATCAGCGTCGCAGCCTGCTCCTGCACCGCCTTGGTCAGGTGCGGGTGGCCATGTCCCAGCAGGTTGACCGCGATGCCGGCCGCGAAATCGAGGTATTTCTCGCCCCGCTCGCCATAGAGATAGACCCCCTCGCCCCTCACCGGCCGCACCTCGCTGCGCGGATAGACGGGCATGAGCGGCGTGATGGCCATGGGGGCTCCTTCGTGGGCGTTTGAAATGGCAAAGGCGGTCATTGACCGCCTTGGCGAGCCTATAGCCATCGCGCCAATCAAACGAAAGGGGCGGGTCATAAACGCGACCCGCCCCTTCCCTACGCACTACCCGGGCCAATGGCCCAAAGCTTAGTCGTGATTCCGGCCGCGATCATCTTCGTAGCGGTCGTTGCGGCCGTCGCGATCGCGGTCGGACCAGCTAGCCTGGTTATAGCCGCTGCGATTGCCGTCGCGGGCCTCGCGCTGGATCCGGACCTCGAGCCGCTGGATGCCACGCTCGATGTCATAGCCCTCACGGCCATTGAGCCCGTTGCGGCCGGCATAGCGCAGGCGCTGCTCCAGCTGGCGGGACTCGGCCCGCAGGCGGCTCGCCTCGCGCTCGCTCAGGATGTTGCGGCTGTCGAGCCGCGCGATCTGGCGCTGGAGCTGGTCGATGCGGACCTGAAGACGGCGAACCTGGCCATGATTGTTGTAGCCGTAGCCATAGCCTTGCGGCTGCGGAGGCGCCCACTGGGCGGCGGCCGGCGCCGCGGCAACCAGGGTCGAAGCGGCAAGCGCGGCGGAAATGACAAACTTACGCATCTGGCTCTCTCCTTTGAGAAGCGGTTGATGCGTATCTTCTGGGCGTTCGGCAGTGATACGAGGCTGAACGCGACCGTTATCCGCCGTTCACCGACCTTAACTCGTTAAGTCGTTGCTTTTGCTCTTCGTTGTCTGGCGTTCAGATTTGGGCCGTGATTTCGACGCCGTGCTCAGCTAGCACTGAGGGGCTTCAAACGACCCAATCCGCGCTTTTCGGCAAACCAATTCGCGGCTCGATAGGCGAGCGCGGCCGTCGTCGCATAAACGGCATGATGCCCTAGATCGACGGCGAGATCGCGGGGCCTTTGGCGGTGCGGCGGCTTCGCCAGCCCCAATCCGGTCAGCAGGGCCGCTCCAGCGGTCCAGACAGCGGAAAAAAATACCGCGGTCCGCCAGGGCTCCCGCATCCGCTCGAGCACGACCAGCCCAATGCCCAGCGACGTACCATAGGCAAAATGGATTGGAATTGACGCCCGCTCCTCATCCCCTCGGTCCGCGAGCTCGACGTGCCCGATTTTCTCGATGGCCTTGGCCGGCGAGCGCGAAGGCTCGCGCCCACTGATCGCGATCTCGGTACGCTGGCCCAGGGTCATGACGATCGTGCCGGCCAAACCAGCGCCAAGGCCAAGGGCGATCTTGTCGGGAACGGAAAATCTATACGTCACGAACGAGCGAACCGCGCAATGCGCGCACGGTTCCGATCGACGTGTCGTCAAAGGCTCAGCTTTTATCAGCCCCTGCGGTCAAGACCGGCGTAGCCGAAAGTGAAATTGCCGCGATACCAGCCGTCTGGGTTCTTGCCGGTCGGCCGATAGTCGCCGCCCTTCATCATTTCCAGCACGGCCCCGCCGATGATGCCCTCGGCCTCCGGGCAATTAAGCCTGGGAAGCACGACCCGGCGAAGGGTTCCATCAGGATCGAACTGGGCCGCGAACGATAGCCTCAGGTCCAGCCGGCGCCCCGAATAACCCGGCAGTTTGCACTGGCCTTGGCTGGCGATCTCATGCAGCCGGACCATCGCCTTGGTGTTCAGGTGATCGGACCCGGCATGTGTGAGACGCGGCAGGTTGCTCCAGTCTCCATCCGCGGTTTCAACGGTCACCGACGGAGCAGAAGCCGCGGCCAAGGCTGCCGCCAACGGCAAAGCAAGCAAGTGTCGCATGATCAGTCTCCCTCGTGATGGTCTTTGAGCCGATAAGGCCACTTACTCACCCTCTCGCGGGTGCCGGTCGGCGAAGCCGTCATATCCGATGTCATCAGCAAGCTGGGGGTCCCGAATGCGTCAGGATGGCATTGCAAGGGTCGGCCGCGCGCCTCTGGGCGTCGTCAATGACTTCGCGATCCAATTTGCGTTTTTCGGCCCACTCGGCCCGAGTTCCGCATACTCGCCTCACCGCAAGCCTGCTTCCAACGGCCGTGATGTCCTCACAAATTCTTTCGTTCGGATCCTTCGCAATCTTCTGTTTGTCGGACCCCGCTCCCGCTTGCACGGAAGCAGGCAGAGTCCCCAGCAACAGGGCGCCTGTGAGGATGAAACTCGATAGTCTTGCCATGGCAGTCGCTCCTTCTCCCTGTGCTCCAGTAAGTTGCGCTCCGAAGAAATTGGTCGAGCTGCAAATCTGGCGCGGAATCCGGCATAGTAGAAGCGTGCGCCAACATGACCCTTGCGGCGTCACGTGGCTAGCCGGTTTCTGCAAACGGCGGATTTAAATCGCCGAAGCGATTGATGATGGTGAGGGAAAGCGGCGCTGACCCTGCACGGCAACTCTCAGTTCTTGATCTTCCAGCCGCTCTTGAGGACCGCGTAGCACAGCGCAAAGAGCACCACGTTCGACAACGCCAGCCCGATCGCCCCGACCATGATCGGCGAATCGGCTTCGCTCAGAAACCCATGGCGGAAGCCGGAGATGACGTAGAAAAAGGGGTTGGCGTGGCTGACCGCGCGGAAGGCGGGCGACAGCTGTTCGACCGAGTAAAAGGTCCCCGAAAGCAGGGACAGCGGGGCGACGACGAAATTGCTGACCACCGCGGCGTGGTCGAACTTGTCGGCCCAGATCGAGGTGAGCAGGCCGAGGAAGGCGAGCATCAGCGATCCCATCAGGCCAAACCATATCACCGATAATGGATGCGCAATCCCGACATGGACGCCAGGCCAGATCGCCATGATCAGCCACACTGCCAGCCCGACCAGGATGGCGCGAGTGACCGAAGCGCCGACCAGTCCGGCGATCAGCTCGCCATTCGACAGCGGCGGCATCAGATAATCGACGATCGTCCCCTGCATCTTGCCGACCAGCAGCGAGAAGCTTGAGTTGGCGAAGCTGTTCTGGAGCATCGCCATGACGATGAGGCCAGGTGCGATGAAATCGGCGAAGGGCACGCCGAGCACGGTCTTGCCTTCGCGCCCCAGCGCGACGGTGAAAATGATGAGGTAAAGCAAAGTCGTGACGGCCGGTGCCCAGATCGTTTGCATCTGGACCTTGAAGAACCGCCTCACCTCCTTGATATAAAGGGTCGAAAGACCACCCCAGTTGACGCCTTCAAGGCTAGGCTTGCCGGGTTCGCTTCTTACCCAGGAGGGAGTCTGGTCGTTCACGCGACAATCGCCTATCGGCAGCCGAGCGCTTGCACAACTGGGGCACGCAACAATGCGCAACGACATTACGGAGTTTGAATTTCCATGAGCTGGACCGACGAGCGCATCGAGCGCCTCAAAACCATGTGGACCCAGGGCTCCACCGCCAGCCAGATCGCCGAGGAGCTGGGCGGAGTCAGCCGCAACGCGGTGATCGGCAAGGCGCACCGGCTCGGCCTGGAATCGCGCCCATCGCCGGTGAAGGCGGGCGAGGAAAAGGAAAAGAAGGCCAAGCCAACGCCGGCGCCCAAGGCCGCCAGGCCGGCGGCAGCGCCGAAGTCCACTCCTCCAGCAACCGAGTCGAGGGAGGCGATGGCCGATGCGCCCCGCCAGACGCCGGCCCAGAGCGCTCCGGCTCAATCGAAACAGGGCGATGCGACGACAATTCAGTATCGCTCGGTCGGTCCGGGCGGCTTCATCCGCCAAGGGCCCGGCGACACTCAGGCGCCGATCCCGCCGGCGCCCCCTCGCCGCCTGGTTCCCGCAAAGCCTTCCGCCGAAGTGGCCGACAAGACGTCGCTGCTGAATCTGAACGATCGCGTCTGCCGCTGGCCGATGGGCCATCCCGGCGAACCGGATTTCCATTTCTGCGGCAAACCGTCGAACCCGGGATATCCCTATTGCGTCGACCATTGCGGGGTTGCCTATCAGGCGCAGCTGCCGCGGCGTGACCGCCGCCCGCCGCCGCCGCTGCCGTTCGGCGGGCCACGCGTTCGCTAGCAGGGATCGGCGATGGCGCCGCGCTCTCCAGCGGCATGGCTGCGCGCTCCATGGTGGGCGGTTGAACTCGCGACGGGCGCGAAGAGCTTTGTCGACAATCCCCTGATCGGCTCCGCGGCGCTCAACCGCCGCGGGCTTCATCTGGCGAGAATTCGCCTCGCCCATCGGCTGGCCAACTGGCGGCGGTCGCGCCTGGCGCACCTGCTACCGGCCGACCTTCGTGAATCGTTCGATCGCGATGGGTTCGTCGAGATCGGGGATTTTCTCCCAAGGGAAAAATTCGAAGGCATGCGCGATGCGCTGCTGGGCGGGAAATTTCCGGCTCGCGAGCATCGGCAGGGCGATACGGTGACCCGCCGCGTCGCCATCGGGCCGGAGATGCTGAAGGCGGTCCCTGGCCTGCGCGATCTTTTCCAGGACCTGCGATGGAAGGGCTTGATGCGCTATGTCGCCAGCAGCCGGACCGAGCCGCTCTATTATCTGCAGACGATTTTCGCCGGCGAACCGGGCGCCCCTCCTGACCCTCAAGTCAACCTTCATTCCGACACGTTCCAGCCATCGCTCAAGGCCTGGTTCTTCCTCGAAGACGTGGCCGCCGACGGCCGTCCACTGACCTATGTGCCGGGTTCCCATCGGCTCGACGCCGCTCGCGAACAATGGGAACAGGACCGGAGTATCACGGTCCTGAGCGAGGGCGACCGGCTGTCACAGCGCGGCTCGCTTCGGGTCCACCCGGACGAACTTCCCTCACTCGGCCTTCCACCGCCACATCCGTTTGCGGTGCCGGCCAACACGCTGGTGGTCGCCGACACCTGCGGTTTTCATGCTCGCGCCCAGTCCGACCGGCCCACGGTCAGGGTTGAAATCTGGGCCTACAGCCGCCGCACTCCTTTCCTGCCCTGGACAGGCCTTGATCCGCTGTCCCTGCCATTCATCGCGCCGCGCCGGGCCGAATGGGCCGGCAAAGCGATGGACTGGCTGGCGAAGCGCGGCTGGAAACAGCAGCACTGGACCAAAGTCGGCCTCAAGCGCGCGCTGGATCGGTAGCGGATCCAGAAGCGGCCCCGGAGGCCCAGCCACCGGGACCGTCAACTTCGGCCAAACCTCAGGCGTCGGCGGCTTCGCTGGACTTGGCCTCGATCGTGTCCTGCTTCGGCTGAGTACCGCCGATGGATATCCTTTTCGGCTTCATCGCCTCTGGGATCTCGCGCACCAGGTCGATCGACAGCAGACCGTCTTTCAGATCCGCTTCGGTCACCTTGATATGATCGGCAAGGCCGAAGCGCCGTTCGAACGAACGGTTGGCGATGCCGCGATGGATATATTCCGCCTTGTCGTCGTCGGACTTCCTGCCGGTGACGATCAGCTGGTTCTGCTGGGCGGTAATATCGATCTCATCCTCGGCGAAGCCGGCCACCGCCAGATTGATCCGGTAGTGGTTGTCGTCGAGCCTCAAAAGATCGAACGGCGGGTAATTCTCCCCGCCCTGGCCGACAGCGCTGTTCTCGAGCAGGTCGAACAGCCGATCGAAGCCGATGGTGGAGCGCCGGAACGGCGCGAAGTCGAATGCACTACGCATGTCATGTCCTCCATTGAGCAACATTGTAGGCGGGAGGCTGGCCCATCGGGCCGCTTGCGTCCCGTCACCGGCCCCATGTGGCGGCCGGCGTCACGGATTTGGTTTTTCGGGACGGCTTTTCAAGCCCTTGCCCGACGACCGTCGTTTGTCGAAGCGCGGTTGAAGGCGAACAATGGACCATCTAGCCCCTGGTCAGGCGGCAAGACGGGGAATTGCATTGGCCGGCTGGCTTCAAAAACTGTCGATGCACGGCACCCGCCGATATGAGGATGCGGCCCTTATGGCGCTACGCGTCGTCACCGGCCTGTTCCTTGTCTACCAGAGCCACGACAATGTCCTTAGCACTGCACGGATGGACGAGTTCGAGGCGTTCATGGCCCAGTTCGGATTTTGGCGGCCCGACCTCCTCGCCCCTTTCGCCATCTTCTGGCAGGTCGCCGCGGGCATCGGCTTCATCCTGGGGCTGTTCGTCCGGCCGCTCGGGCTGATCACTGCCATCCAGTTCGTGGTCGCGGTCTGGATGGTCCATTGGAGCCAGGACTTCGCCGGCTGGTGGCCGGCCCTGATCCTGGTCTTTCCTCGGGCTATATTTCGCCACTCGAGGCGGCGGGCGTTATGCGCTGGACACGCTGTTCATGAAACGCAACCGCGGCGCTTTCGCCTGACCCGGCAGGGGCGCGGACCACCGGAGCGCTAGTGTGATCCGCTGGCCGGAGTTGCCGGGCAGGCAAAGGGAATTGGGGCTGGCGGTGGGCGCCTGATGCCGTCCGCCGCCAAGCGGGCCCGCAGCAGCGGGAACGGCCGAACGTCGAAGCTTGGGTAGACAAGATACTGCAGAAGGGTTGTCAGCCGATCCGGCCGATGGAGCGGGGTCAGTATTGCCGTGGCGCGCGCCGGATCGTTCAACAGGACCGCCGCCTGCCAACTGGTTGAGGTCGAATTGGGGAGTCTTGCTATGCGCGCGGCAAGCTCCTGCCCGCCGGTCCGGCCGTCGGCACAGACCTGCCGAAGCTCTGCCAGCAGCTTGCTTTCCTCCGGCAGCTCGCTGTTGCGGATCTGGTCGAGCACTTGCCGTGCTTCGTCGCGGTGGCCTCCCGACAACAACGCACGATGCGACTGATACTGGATCAGCGCCTCGCCCGGGCTTCGCTTCAACTGCTCGCGGGCCAGCTTCACCGCGTTCGGGATGTCCATCGAGAGGACAGCGGCCGTGATGGCGCGCGATCGCGGCGAGCCGCTTTCCATGGAAATCATGTGGATGCGCCCGGCGGCCTTTGCCATGAGGCGGCGGTCTTCAACATAGCCGGACAGGTTGACGATCTCGTCCCATGCGTCGATGTCGCGCGGCCGCTCCTTGAGATAGGTGAGCATCAGCCGGAGCGCTTCCCGGAACTTGAGATCCATCAGCGCTCGAGCCGAACGATATCTGAACTGCTCGGGACGGCCGCGGCTCGATGCGACCGCCGCATCGACCCTGATGAGATACTCCTTGAGGCGCCTCTCCTCGGTTCCACGCTCCTCCGTCACCGAGGACCCCACGCGAGTGGTGTTCCCAAACCAGTCCTGGGCCGCCTCCCATTGCGCTGCCGAGAAGGTTGGATCGATTGTCCGAGCTCTTTCATAGGCCTCGTAGGCCATCCGCGAATTTTCGTCCGAACCCGTCACCAGCCCCCGCTCCTCGTAAGCCAGGCCTTTGAGATATTCCTCATAGGCCTCGACAGAGCGGGTCCCGAGGTTGACCATGGCCTGGAGCCGCTGCGGGCTCATCATGGTCTTGAGCGCCTGGGCGATGGCGATCGCAATGTCCTCCTGAATTGACACAACGTCATTCGCCGGGCGGTCATATATCTGGGACCATAGATGAAACCCGTCCGATGCCCGGATCAGCTGCGCCGTGACCCGCACTCGCTCCTTATCGCGCCGCACCGACCCTTCAAGGATATGCGCGACGTTCAGATGCCGCGCGATCTCGCGCACGTCACCCGGTTCGATCGACCGGGTAGAGGTTCGGGCGGCGACATGCAGGTCGGGTGTCCGCGCAAGGCTGTTCAATATTTCCTCGGTTAATCCCGCAGCGAACCATTGTTGGTCGTGCTCGGCGGACAGGTCTTCGAACGGCAGCACCGCAATCGACTTGGGGTGCGCGGCTATGACTTCCGCAACGGGAGCACGGCCGGGAGAAGCAGGGCGAAGGGTCATTGCGGCGACAGCAGCGAGCAGCAGCAACACAATCGCGCCAAGTGCGAACATCAGGCGCCTATCGCCCAGTCGAACGGAGATGCTTCGGTCGCGAGATGACACCGTGGGCGGCTCATCGGTCGCCACCGCGTCGACCAGGAAGCGATATCCGCGACCATAAACCGTCTGGATGATGGCAGGGTTGCGGGCATCGTCGCCGATGGCCTGGCGAACCTCTTTCACTGCGGTGGTGAGAACGGACTCGGAGACGGCGAGGCCGGGCCATACACGCTCGAACAGCTCGTCCTTCGTGACAAGGGTCCGCGGCTTCTCCATCAGCGCCCGGAGCAACGACCACGCCTTGCCGCCCAAGCGAACTTGCCGACCGTTGCGCCACAGCCGCTCGTCCACCTGGTCCAGCCAGAGCGGCCCCGCAATCAGGTAGCGTTGCTGGTCCATTCTCCCCCAGGCAAATTTGCCTGAGTTGATCCCCGGATTCTCTCTTCCGGAGGGCCGCCTCAGAATTCCCTCAGAATATTCCATTTCTTCGGGGGCGGCCAGCTGAACGTCAACACACTGAAATTGAACCGAATTACCCGGCCATGAAACAATTCGAGCCACGCCACCGTGGTTCAGAATGTTTCAGCAGCGCCGCAGGACTTTGACCCGGCAAGTCCGCCAAACAGCCCTCCGTTCGATCCGGCCGGCAATTGCGCCGACCGCGATCCCAAACAGGAAAGAACGGAAAAATGGTTCGACTGATTAATCGACGAAAGCGGCTGAGGCTGATGATGCTGTTCGCGGCCGCCGTCGGATGTTCCAGCGCGGCGCTGAGCGGAACGTTCGCCGCCTTCACCTACACCGCCGATCGGGCTGCGGAAACTTCCGCCAGCCGCTCGGCCTGACCCCCACTTAGACACCGGAGTAACCAATGTTTCAGGCTTATAATTTCAAGGACGTTCTCGATACTTCCGTACGTGCTGCATGGCAGATCGAGGACGTGCTCCCTGAAGAGGCGAAGCTGGACTTCAGCCGCGACCTGCTGCCGCAAAGTCTCGCCCGCACGGCGGATGCGCCCGGCCTCGACGCCGAGCAGCGCCGAACCCTCAACCACATCCGCGGTCACGAATATCTGACCATCTTCGGGCTGGTCGAGGAATTCATCCTGCCCTTCGTGCTTGACCATGCGAGGCCGCAGCTGGACGGCGACGATGAGCGGGTTCGCGCGCTGCTCAATTTTGCGGGCGAAGAGGCCAAGCACATCCATCTGTTCAAGCTGTTCCATCAGCGGTTCACGGACGACTTTGGAACGGCATGTGACGTCATTGGTCCGCCCGACGCGATCGCGGCCAAAGTCCTGCAGCATGACCCGCTCGCCGTCGCGTTGCTGATCCTTCACATCGAATGGATGACCCAGCGGCACTATGTCGACAGCGTCCGCGACGATGGCGATCTCGACCCGTTGATCAAGAGCCTCCTGAAACATCACTGGATGGAGGAAGCACAGCACGCAAAACTCGACACGCTGATGGTCGCCGCACTGGTCGAGGGCCGCGATGAAGCCGGGATTCAGAAGGCGCTCGATGAATATCTCGAGCTCGGAATGTTCCTCGACAACGGCTTCAAGGCCCAGACCGAAATGAACATCGACGCTCTTGTTAGGGCCACCGGCGTCTGGCTGTCCGACGATGCTCGATCCCGGCTGGTCGAACAGCAGCATCAGGCGCTGCGCTGGACCTACATCGGCTCCGGCATGACCCACCCCAAGTTCGTCGCGACGCTTGCCGCGATGTCCCCTGCCGCCCGCGATCGGATTGCCGAAGTCGCGCCGGCGTTCTGCTGAACAACCCAACACTCAATCAACCAACGGAGAACGAATAATGCTCGATTCAACCACCAGCATCGTCAACGGCATCGACCTGAAGGCGCTCGATGAAACCGTAGACGCCATCAATGCGGACGCGGGATGCGCCAATGTACAATTCCGCGTGCGGACCGACTGGCTCGGCCAGACCCGTTCCACATCGACCGTCGATGGCTATCGAATTGGCGGCAAGGAGGTCGCACGCAGCTTCGAGATTATCGCCGACGAGCCGCACGAGCTGCTCGGGACCAACAGCGCACCCAATCCCCAGGAACTGCTGATGAGCGCGGTCAACGCCTGCATGATGGTGGGCTATGTCGCCCAGGCGTCGATCCGCGGTATCCGGCTGGAGAGCTGTTCGATCGAGACGGAAGGCGAACTCGATCTTCGCGGCTTCCTCGGCCTCGATGAAGCCGTTCCCAACGGATACCGGCGCATCCACTACGCGGTGACCCTCAAGGGCGACGGGACTGCCGAGCAGTATGAGGATATCCACAAGGCGGTGATGGCAACGTCGCCCAACTACTTCAACATGGCGCAGCCGATCGAAATGTGCGGCACGCCTGAACGCTGGTTGAGAAAGAAGGAACCTGATCAATGGCAAGTGTAAGCGAGCTGGTCCTCAACCCGAACAAGGCGCTGTGGGAGAAGGGCGATTTCACGCGCATTGCTTCGGCCATACGCGAAAGCGGGGAGAAATTGGTCGAAAGTCTCGGCGTCCATGCCGGAATGAAGATTCTCGACCTTGGCTGCGGTGACGGCACGACCGCCTTGCCCGCGGCAGCGCGGGGGGCAGATGTTCTCGGCGTTGACATAGCCGAAAATCTCGTCGCAGCCGGAAACGCCCGCGCACGTTCGGCCGGGCTGTCGAACCTTCGATTCCAGGAAGGCGACGCATCTGATCTTAGGGACATCGAGGACTCGACCTTCGATCTCATCGTCAGCATCTTCGGCGCCATGTTCGCGCCGCGGCCGTTCGACGTCGCGCATGAAATGGTCCGGGTGACGAAGCCTGGCGGTCGTATCGTCATGGGCAACTGGATTCCCAGGCGATCCGACCCTTGTTGCCCAGATCCTGAAGATCAGCGCCGCCTACACCCCGCCCCCGCCGCCGGGGTTCGTCAGTCCGATGACCTGGGGTGATGAAACGCAGGTGCGTGAGCGCTTCGAAGCAGCCGGAATTGCCCCGGATGGCATCCGGTTTGAACGGGAAACCTGTGTCTTTCGTCAAAATGGCCACCCGTCCGAGTTGTTCGCGACCTTCCGGCATTTTTACGGTCCGATGATGAATGCGTTCGAAGCGGCCGCCGCCGCCGGGCGCGAGGATCAGCTTGCCGAGGAGCTCTAGGCGCTGTTCGTTGCACAGAATCGAGGCGGGGACAGGACTGAAATTCCGGCCACCTATCTGAAAGTAACGGTTCGAAAGGATTAGTCCGGCCGACCGTGGGTCCAAAGGTGATGCCCCGGGGAGCAATCCCCGGGGCATTTTCTCTGCGGATGTGGCCGTCCAACCGCTTGGCAGGTTGCCACGCCTCACCCTATAGCGTTCGGCAAATGTCCGATCTTTTTGCTCCCGGTTCCGCCGCGCCCTCCGACAATTACGACGCTTCCTCGATCGAGGTCCTGGAAGGGCTCGAGCCGGTTCGGCGGCGGCCTGGCATGTATATCGGCGGCACCGATGCCCGTGCGCTGCACCATCTTGCGGCCGAGGTGATCGACAATTCGATGGACGAGGCGGTGGCGGGTCACGCCAGCCGGATCGAAGTGACGCTGGAGCCTGGCAACCGCCTCACTGTCGCCGACAATGGCCGCGGAATCCCGGTCGATGCTCATCCCAAATATCCAGGCAAATCGGCGCTTGAGGTGATCCTCACCACGCTCCATTCGGGCGGCAAGTTCGAAGGCAAGGCCTATTCGACTTCCGGTGGCCTCCACGGCGTCGGCGTTAGCGTAGTGAACGCGCTGTCGACCGAAACGATCGTCGAAGTGGCGCGAGAGAAAAGGCTCTATCGCCAAAGCTTTTCCAAGGGCGTCGCCACCTCTCCGCTGGAGGAGGTGGGAACGGCCCCGAACCGCCGCGGAACCACCCTCACCTTCACTCCCGACCTCGACATTTTCGGCAGGGACGCAAGCTTCTCGCCAGAACGCCTTTACAAGCTGGCCCGGTCCAAAGCCTATCTGTTCGCCGGGGTCGAAATCCGCTGGCGCTGCGATCCGTCACTGGCCGGCGAGAGCGTCCCGGAACAAGCGGTATTTCAATTCCCCGGAGGGCTGGCCGACCACCTCAACGAGCAGCTTGAAAGCCGCGAATGCGTGACTTCTCCGCCCTTCGCGGGCCGCCAGGATTTCCCCGATAGCCAGGGCTCGACCGAATGGGCCGTCGCATGGCCGCTGTGGAGCGAGGGCGGCGACCGAAAGCTATTATTGCAACACCATTCCCACACCTGATGGCGGCACGCATGAAGCTGGTCTCCGCGCCGCGCTGACGAAGGGCATCCGCGCTTTCGGAGAGCTGGTCGGACAGAAGAAGGCAAAGGACATCACGGCCGACGATGTGTTCAATGGCATCGAACTGATGCTGTCGGTATTCATCCGCAACCCGCATTTCCAGAGCCAGACCAAGGATCGCCTCACCAGCCTTGAGGCGGCGCGCTTCGTCGAGGCGGCGGTGCGCGACCATTTCGACCATTATCTGGCCGACAATATGGACCGCGGCCGCGCGCTGCTCGGCGCGATCCTCGAGCGGATGGACGAGCGGCTGAAACGCCGCGCCGAACGCGAAGTGAAGCGCAAGACCGCGACGTCTGCCCGCAAGCTCCGCCTTCCGGGCAAGCTCACCGACTGCGCCAATGACGATTCCGAAGGCACCGAGTTGTTCATCGTCGAAGGCGACAGCGCCGGCGGCTCCGCCAAGCAGGCCCGCGACCGCAAGACCCAGGCGATCCTGCCGATCCGCGGCAAGATATTGAACGTCGCCTCGGCCACCGCCGACAAGATCCGCGCCAACCAGGAAATCGCCGACCTGCAGCAGGCGCTGGGCTGCGGCATCCGCGACAAATGGGCCGAGGAGGCGCTGCGTTACGAGCGGGTCATCATCATGACCGACGCTGACGTCGACGGCGCGCATATCGCCACCCTGCTGATGACCTTCTTCTTCCAGGAAATGCCCGAATTGGTCCGGCGCGGTCACCTGTTCCTGGCCCAGCCTCCGCTCTACCGCCTGACCTCAGGCTCCAGATCCGCCTACGCCCGCGACGACGCGCACCGGGCCGAGCTCGAGCGGACCGAGTTCAAGGGCAAGAAGGTCGAGGTCGCGCGCTTCAAGGGCCTCGGCGAGATGAACCCGCAACAGCTCCGCGAAACGACCATGGACCCGGCCTCACGCTCGCTGATCCGCATCACCCTGCCGGCCGAATATCAGGATCGACAGCCGGTCCGCGATCTGGTCGAGCGGCTGATGGGCAAGAACCCGGAGCACCGCTTCCAGTTCATCCAGAGCCGGGCGGCGGCGGTAAGCGACGACGAAATCGACGCGTGAGCGGCGGTGTCGGTGAAGCGGACCGACCGGTAAAGGGAATTTCCCGCGCCTCGCTGGCGATCGCGGCCTTCTCGACCATCGTCGAATGGTACGACTTCACACTCTATCTCTACTTCGCGACCGTCCTGTCGCGGGTCTTCTTCGGACCAGGCGAGATGTCGCTATTGACGACTCTTGGCGGCTTCGCCGTCGCCTATCTGATGCGTCCGCTCGGCGCGGTCTATTTCGGCCACATCGGTGATCGCATGGGGCGCCGCCGCATGTTGCTGATGTCGGTCGCGCTGATGACGGCCGCAATGCTGGCGACGGCCCTTCTCCCGACTTATGCTCAAGTGGGCGCCGCGGCCGGCTGGGGACTGTTTCTGCTGCGCTGTGTGATGGGGTTTTCGGTCGGCGGCGAATATACCGGTGTCGTCGCCTACTTGCTCGAAGGCGCTCCATCGCATCGCCGTGGCCTGGTCGCGTCGTTGGCATCGGCGGCGAGCGAAATCGGGGCGTTGCTGGCGGTCGGGGTGTCGGCGGCGACGGTCGCCCTGATGGATGAGGCAAGTCTTCAAAGCTGGGGCTGGCGAATTCCATTCCTCGTCGGCGCGGTATTGGCATCCGCGGTATGGATCGCCCGGTCGACGATGGAGGAATCGCCCGAATTTGATCGGCAGGTCGCGGCCGGCACTGTGCCCGTCAGCCCCCTTCGCCACAGCATCGGCAATCATCGGGGCGCGATCGGCCGGGCCTTCGCCATTTCAGCGCTTGGGTCGATCACCTATTACGTGGGCATCACCTATGTTCCCGCTTTCCTGACAACCGCCGGGTCGCTCGGCGAAGGCGCGTCGCTGTGGCTGTCAACAGCGGCCGCTGTGATGGTCATCCTGGTGACTCCGTTCGTTGGCGCCTTGTCGGACAGGGTAGGCAGAAAGCCGGTGCTGGCAGCCCTTGCCCTGAGCAATGCCATCTTCCCGATGGCCATGTTCGCGCTGATGGCGAGCGGATCCTACTTGCAGGCGCTTGCTGGGGCATTTGTCCTGGCGGCGCTGGCCGGCGGAGTCAGCGCCGTGGGCGCGGTTGCGACTGCCGAACAGTTTCCCGGCGAAGGTCGCGTGACGGGGTTGGCATTAGGCGCGACGGGCGCGACCGCGATCTTCGGCGGGCTGACCCCATTCCTCGCACAATTGCTCGTCGAACGGACCGGCTACACCATGGCCCCTGGCGCGATGATCGCCGTCGTCGGCCTGTGCGTCCTCCCCCTGTTTCTGTTGATGAAAGAGACGCGATGGACGCCTGGCCGGGGGCCAGGTGGCTAGCGCGTCTCGATGGACGCCTGGCCGGGGGCCAGGTGGCTAGCGCGTCTCGATGGACGCCTGGCCGGGGGCCAGGTGGCTAGCGCGTCTCGATGGACGCCTGGCCGGGGGCCAGGTGGCTAGCGCGTCTGCGCCTCGCGCAGTGTCCGGGCTTATCCAAGGATAGGTGACGGCCAGGCCGGTCGAGACTATAATCGCCGCAGATACCTCGAATGGAGGAATTGCCGATGCTTACGATACGGTGTCCGTGTTTCTTGCTGCTGCACCCGGCGAAGTTCGAGCGTTGGAACCGGTACCCGAGATCGTCGTCGTCGGACAGCGGATCGAGGACGCGGAGGCGGCGCTCAACGCTTGCCTTGCGAGAAATTGTCCGGCCAACGAAGATATCGATGCAACGCTGGCGCTGGCGGAGGTCCAAATCCTCGCCGGCAAGTATCGCAATGCACGCACAACCCTGCTCGGATCCCTTGGGCGGAACAAGGATGTGGCGAAACGATATCCGGTACCGCTGTCCGAACTTTACCGCGCCAACGGCCGTGTCGCGGCGCATCTCGGCATCGATCGCGACTATTACAGGTCGACCTGGGGCATTTACCGCAGCCTTAAGGAAGGCCTCCCCAACGCCGATGAACGGCACTTCACGGCTCGCATGGAAATTGCCGAAATGATGTACCGGACGCGCGGACATACCCGTGCGCGGCTGTATTATGATGCGGTGGCGCGCGACGCCCGGGCCGTGGGCCGGCCGGATATCGCTGCCATCGCCGAACTGCGCTCGGTCCTGAACCACCTCCCCCCTTACATGCGGGAGGAAAGGGTCCAGGAGATTGCGAATGCGAAAGATCCGAAGGTTCGGGCGGCGGCTCTTCAAGCCAAGCTTGCACTCGCCCGCATGGCGTATGAACGGAACGACGCCGCCAAGGCCGCGGCGATGCTCAGGGACCTGGCAACTTACAACTTGAAGCGACCGGTCCTTGTCTATTCGCCGCCTTATGCGATGGTCGTCCGCGATCGATCCGGCGATGCGGACCTCGGCGTCGCCTCAGATTCAGCTCCGGGCAGCGGTGGCCTGGGAAATCCGGACGGCCCAAATGGAGGAATCACCGCAACATCCAGTCTTCCGCTGGCTCAATTCTCGTCGACCAACCGCATGTCGCGAAACTTTGAGGATATGTGGATTGATGTCGGATTCCGCATCACACCGGACGGCGCCGTGTCCGACTTGAAGCTATTGCGAAGCCGCGGCGACGTTTATTGGGCGGAGCCGCTGCTCGGCTCGATCCGTGGCAGGAGGTACACCCCCGGAGTTGCCAATTCGCCGGCATCCTACCGTGTCGAGCGTTATACCTACACCGCTGGGTACGAAGGCAAATCCGATAGCCGGCTGGCTGGCCGTTCACCCGCCGCACGCGTGGAGTATTTGGATCTCAGCACAGGGGGTCTCTCGGCGTCGCAATAACAACCCATTTTACCTGGATCCGAACCCGGTCAGCATCGTCCGGATCGTTCGGAAGGCGATGAGGATGTCGAGCCAGGCCGAAAAATACTTCACGTAATAAAAGTCGTACTGGAGCTTGGCGTGGACTTCGTCGACGGTCGCGACATGCCCCTGGTTGACCTGGGCCCAGCCGCTGATCCCCGGCCGGACCACATGGCGATAGCGATAGAAGGGGATTTCTCCAGTATACCAGCTGGATAGCGCTTCCGCCTCGGGCCGCGGGCCGATCCAGCTCATCTCGCCGGCGATAATGTTGAAAATCTGCGGCAGTTCGTCGAGCCGTGAGCGGCGCAGCTTGACGCCGACCCGCGTGATCCGCGGATCGCCATCGCTGGTGATCACCTCATCCACATCGCCACTCAGCTCGCGATGGTCCATCGTTCGGAACTTGAGCATATTGAATGCAATGCCGGCCCGGCCAACCCGGCGTTGCCGGAACAACACGGGTCCCGGGCTGTCCATCCTGATCGCCAATGCGATACCCGCCATCACCGGCAAGGCCACGGGCAGGACGGCGATCGCGAGCAACAGGTCTCCCAGCGATTTCAGGTGAAAATAGCCGCGGGCCGGCACCAGGCTGCCGAAGCTGTTCTCAGACAGATGATCGATCGCGACCCGGCCGGTGAGCGATTCAAATAACTGTTTTACCTGGTAGACCATGCGGCCCTGGAGCGCCGCGTCGGCCAGCAATGCTTCCCATTCCGGTGGAATCTTCGCGCTGAAGTCGGCCACCAGTCCGTCGCATGTCGCTGCCTCCGTCAGTGACGGCCGTTCGAGAATTTGCCAGTCGACGTTGTCGATCGATTTCAGGCGATCGACCTCACCGAACGGAACGATTGCGATACGGTGGCGGATCAAGCGCTGGACCGAGAAATAAAGGCCATATCCCCACAAGATGTGGGCGACGAACCCGGCAACCAGGGCAAGCCGATCATAAGGCACCCGGGCAAGCAGCAGGACGGTGATGACCGTTGCATGGGCAAGGATGATCGATGGCAGGATGACGTGGGTCGAGCGGTTGCCGGGATAGGTTTCGATCGACAGCCGGGTCCAAAAGGCGATGACCACTGCGACCGCGTTGAACAACAAGGCATTGAGCGAGGCAGGATGGAAAGTATCGACCGGCGTCACCAGCGATCGCAGCAGGAACGGAAGCAGTGCGGTCGCGGCGAGAGCGCCGATCAGGTTGAAGCGCTGGCGGGCGATGAAACGCCGCTGGGTTCTCAAGGTTGCCGGCGGCGCGTGGAGCATCGTCAATATTCGCCTTCGCTACGCATGGACGATCATCCTGTCGTGACCGCTCCAATCAATCGAATGGCGCAAAGGTTGCATCAGGGCCGTCCGCGGCCGATCCCCCGATAGACCAGTCCGGCCTCTTCCGCCTCGCTCTTGTCATAGATGTTGCGGAGATCGACCAGCGTCCGGCCCCGCATCCGGCGCGCGAGCTCCGCCAGGTCCAGGGCCCGGAATTCGTCCCATTCAGTCACGATCACGACCGCATCGGCGCCGTTGGCAGCCTCTTCCGCGCTGGCGGCGAATTCTATGCCGGGCAGCAGCGGCTCTGCCTGCTCCCGTCCCACGGGATCGAAGGCCGCGACGTTCGCACCGCCGGCCAACAGGCCCTGGATCAACGGGATTGACGGTGCGTCGCGCATGTCATCGGTGTTGGGCTTGAATGTCAGGCCGAGAATCGCGATCCGCTTGCCCTCGACGCTGCCGCCGATCGCATCGCACACGCGATCCGCCATTGCCTGTTTGCGGTGGTCGTTGACCTCCACCACCGTCGAGATGATGCGCTGCTCGATGCCGGCCTCCTCCGCCGTCCGGAGAAGCGCCAGCGTGTCCTTGGGAAAACAGCTGCCGCCATAGCCTGGCCCGGCGTGGAGGAACTTCGGACCGATGCGATTGTCCAGGCCGATGCCGCGGGCAAGATCCTGGACATCGGCGTCGACCGCCTCGCACAGATCGGCCATCTCGTTGATGAAGCTGATCTTCATCGCCAGGAAGGCATTGGCCGCATATTTGGTGAGCTCGGCCGTGCGACGTCCCGTGAACAGCATCGGCGCGCGGTTGAGGAACAGCGGTCGGTAGATTTCCGTCAGCACGTCGCGGGCCTTCCCGTCTTCCGCACCGACCAGGATCCGGTCCGGATGCTTGAAATCGGCGATCGCCGCGCCTTCACGCAGGAATTCGGGGTTGGAGGCGACCGATGTTCCTTCCGGAGCGCCCTTGTCCTTGAGCATCGCCGCGATCTTGTCGCCGGTGCCGACCGGGACGGTGGACTTGGTGACGACGACGATCGGCCCTTCAAGCAGGCCGGCCAGATCCTCGATAGCCCCGAACACGAAGCTGAGATCGGCATGGCCATCGCCGCGGCGGGACGGGGTGCCGACGGCGATGAACACCGCCTCCGCGCCCTTGATCGCCCTCGCAAGGTCGGTTGTGAACTCAAGCCGCCCGCGCTCGACATTGGCCTTGACCAGCGACTTCAAGCCCCGGCTCCCAGATCGGCATCCGGCCGTCCAGCAACCCGTCGATCTTGGCCTGGTCCTTGTCGACGCAGGTCACATGGTGGCCGAAATCGGCCAGGCAGGTGCCCGAAACGAGGCCGACATAGCCGGTGCCGATCATTGCGATACGCATTCGGTCTTCTCTACTTCCAAAAGTCCGCCCGGGGTTTAGCCAGCGGCGTCTGGCTTGGCCACCAAAACTCCGCCTCGCTTTCGCCGCGAATCGGCGTTAAAGGGCGCCGCTTCCCATGGCTACGAAACTTCCCTCTGCGCCGCGCGTCGGCATGGTATCGCTTGGCTGTCCCAAGGCGTTGGTCGACAGCGAGCGAATCCTCACCAAGCTGCGCGCCAACGGCTACGACATGTCGCCCGATTATGCCGGCGCGGACGTCGTGCTGGTCAACACCTGCGGCTTCCTCGACAGCGCCAAGGCGGAGAGCCTGGAGGCGATCGGCGAGGCGATCGCCGAGAACGGCCGGGTGGTCGTCACCGGCTGCATGGGCAAGGAAGCCGATGTCATCCGCGCCCGCTTCCCCGAAGTGCTCGCCATCACCGGTCCACAGCAATATGAGGAAGTGGTTGGAGCGGTGCTCAAGGCCGCACCGCCGGTGGCCAGCCCCTATCTCGACCTGGTGCCCGAAGCCGGGCTCAAGCTCACCCCGCGCCACTACAGCTATTTGAAGATCAGCGAAGGCTGCAACCACCGCTGCTCCTTCTGCATCATCCCCTCGATCCGAGGCGACCTCAATTCGCGCCGCCCCGACGCCATCCTGCGCGAGGCGGAAAAGCTGGTCGCTGCCGGCACCAGGGAGCTGCTGGTCATCAGCCAGGACACCAGCGCTTACGGCCTCGATCTCAAATATGCCGCCTGGCCGTGGAAGGGAGGCGAGGTTCGCGCCCACATGACCGACCTCGCGCGCGAACTGGGTAAGCTCGGCGCCTGGGTGCGGCTCCACTATGTCTATCCCTACCCGCATGTAGACAGCGTCATCGCGCTGATGGCCGAAGGGCTGGTCCTGCCCTATCTCGACATCCCCTTCCAGCATGCCAGCCCGAAGATCCTCAAGAGCATGAAACGACCTGCCAACGAGGCGCGCGTGCTCGAACGGATCGCCTCCTGGCGGCGCGAATGCCCCGACATCGCGATCCGCTCGAGCTTTGTCGTCGGCTTCCCCGGCGAGACCGAGGAAGATTTCGACTATCTCCTGCAATGGCTCGAGGAAGCGCAGCTCGATCGTGTCGGCGCATTCCGCTTTGAGCCGGTCGAAGGCGCGGCGGCCAACGATCTGCCCGACCAGGTGCCGGAAGCGGTCAAGGAAGAGCGGTACCAGCGGATCATGGCTCTCACCGCCCGCATCTCCGCCGAGAAGCTGGCCGCCAAGGTCGGCAAGACCATCGAAGTGCTGATCGACCGTGTTGATCCTCCCCGGAACGGGGAGGGGGACCATGCGCAGCATGGTGGAGGGGGCCCGAGGCGGGGCACGACGGCCACCTCGACGCTCCCCATCCGGAGCATCATCATGACATCGGCGCCACCGGCCGCTCCAAGGCCGACGCGCCGGAGATCGACGGCGAAGTCCACCTGCGCGATGCCGGCGGGCTAAAACAGGGCGATATCGTCTCGGTTCTCGTCGAAGATTCTGACGAACACGACCTTTACGGCGTCCCCGCCTAGCTGGGGGTGGAAAGCGGGCTTTCCCGCTCCTACCGCCCGCCCGATCCTTCAAGAAGCGACCCGGGCACCCCATTTATGCTATTCGTATGGGGCTGTGGCAAAGGAGGCCCTCATGCTCGGCAAATCGCTCCTCATATTATCTGCCGTCGCCCTGGTCGCCGTTGCCGGCTCGGCCGAAGCTCGCCGCGACGCCGTTGCCGGCAGTTCTCAGCCGCGGGCCGATTTGAATACCCACTCCGACGACTACGGCTATCATCCAGGTCGCCGCAGCTTCTATGCTTATCCGCGACACCGCCACATTGATGGCGGGGGCGATGACGGCGGCTCTTTCGGCCGGCCTCTCTACGGCCGATATGATGGTTCGCCCAACAACGACGGCAATTATGGTTCGCCCTATTACGGCACCAATTATGGCGCGCCCTACTACGGCGGCGGCTATTATGATGGCGGCATTTATTACCGGGAGCGTCGGGACTGACGCCATAATACCCGATCAGTGCCAGCACCTTTCTCCAGCTCCGCTCACCTTCGCGAGGCACGACAACAGTATGGGACCCTTTCGGGTTATCCGGGCTATAGATCTAATGTCCGCAATGGCCGGAAAGCGGACATTCGACGATGTCCGCAATGGGTCGCTTTATGACCGTTACGGCTGGAAAACCGGCATTGCGGCCAAGATCAGTCTAACGGCGGTTGCCAGGAGCAAGAATTAAAACATACAGTCCGACGACGCTGCGGGGGGAAAGCGATGAATAGTAGGACCATAATCTTGGCGCTGATCGCCTCGTTGGGATTGGAGGCATGCTCATCGAGGCCGCGGGAGTTCACTCCGATGCTTCCGGCCGCTGCTAACCAGGCGGAATTCGACGCCGCTTATGCGACATGCCAGCAGCTCTTCGTCGCAGGCAAACTGGATTCGAGCGGCCGGACCGCATCCGCCGGTGCCGGCGCGGCAGCCGGGGCAGCGACGGCGGTGGTTGGCAGTACGGCCGCTGCAGCAACCGCCGGCTACGCAGGCATGGCGGCCGCAGCCGCCACCATTGTCTTGCTGCCATTCGCCATTCTTGGCGGGGCATGGGGCATGTCACGGATGAAGCGAGCCAAAAAAGAGCGCGCTGTCAAAGTAGCGATGGAAGGCTGCCTTCTGGAGCGTGGGTACCAGGTTGCAGGCTGGTCAAAGGGGGTGAAGAAACCTACCGCTACCGCTTCGGCAACAGCTCCTAGGTAGCGCTGTGGTGACTCGAAATGGGTCGAAAGCAGTGCGGCAGCCTTGGGGGGGAAAGCGGTCATTCGACTGACGCAAGCCCGAAACTGCCTGAACATTTCTTTCTCGGCTCGGAACCATTCATCCCGGACGGCTTCAACTGGCCCTTCCAGCCCTCGTCACGCGGGTCCAAGGAGTATTAGCCGCTCGGTACTGACCTAAATGGCCGCAATGGGTCGAAAGCGGACATTCGCGGCAGTAGTCGGAGGCGCCTATTCAGCGGCGGCCTTCATACCCAGGCGCCGTTTCGTAGAGGCGAGCATTTTCTTGAAGTGCGGGTGATCGCGTATTGGGTCGAGATCCGGGTCAGCTTGAAGGTGCCGGAGGTGTGTTCTGCTCGTCAGATTTTCGAAATAGGGCTGCAATAGCTCGAGTGCCGCGTCGGGATCGTTGAGCTCAACCAGTAGACTGCATGCAAGATTGTAGCGCGTCGAGAGATTGTCCGGGTCGAACGCAAGCGCGCGGCGCATCCATTCGCGCGCGCGTTCTTTCTCGCCGGTCATCGCCAGGGCAATTGCCCCAGCGGCCAGAGCCGGCCCGTTGGACGGGTCTTTCGCCGTCGCTCGCTGGGCCCGCTCGAGCGTGATCATCGCGGCGTTATGTGCCCGAGCTTCGTCACCGATGGACTTGTAGCAGGTGACGAGCATCATCGGATTGTGCCAATCGGCGTCCATCAGTGAGCCAGCCTTTTCGAAGAAGGGAATGGCTTCGCGGACGTGGCCGTGCCTGAACAACATTCGAGCGGTTTCCCGGTTCACCTCCCAAGATTTCTGGGTTCAGTTCCAATGCTGTCTTGATCTGTCGCTCTGCTTCTTCGGCGCGACCCTCATCTTCGAAATAGCGCGCCTTCACGCAATGAGCTTCAGCAAGCTTGGGATCGATTTCAAGCGCGCGCTCTGCGGCCGGAAGTGGATCCTCATTTTTGGCGTGCCAGAAACGCAGCTCCGCCTGGGCCAGGGCCATGAGAGCCCACGCATGAGCGTAGTTGGGATCGAGTACGGTTGCCTGACGACAAAGTCGGACGATGGCTTCATCGCGACGAGGCTCGCCGAAATTTCCGCTAACCCACTGCTGACGGGCCATCAGGTAAATATTGTAAGCCTCGACAATCGACGTTCCGCGGCTTTCGATCGCGCTCTTTTCTTGCGGAAGCAGCCTGACCTGCAATGCGCCCACAATGGCCTTTGAAATTTCGTCCTGGATTTCGAAAATGTCCGTGAGGTCGCGGTCGTAACGCGCGGCCCACAGATGATCGCCCTTGCCGCCGTCGATCAATTGGGCGCTAATCCGCACGCGGTTGCCCGCTTTACGGACGCTGCCTTCAAGCACATGGGTCACACCAAGTTTTTGCGCTACCTCCTTTACGTCGAGTGACTGGCCCTTGAACATGAAGGCGGTATTTCGGGCGACGACCGACAGAGCCGATACATTCGACAGGTCAGTGATGATGTCTTCGCTGATCCCATCGCTGAAATATTCCTGCTCCGGTTCACCGCTCATGTTTACGAACGGTAACACGCAGATTGACGCATTCGCACGTGTCTTAGTCGCTCCGGAGTCGCTGGGCTTGTCTTGCCGCGCATCCGATTTGCCTGTGCGATCGATTGCGTCGAGCAGTTCGTCCAAGCGTTCCGGATGGCCATGGCCATCCCACTCGCCCAGATTGATCGTATGGAACTGGCGAAATCCGAGCGGGGGCTTGGCGGTACCGATCGCGACGGGAACCAAGCGCCCGGAATCGCGACCCTCGGCGGCTTCATCCTGGACCCAGGCAGAGCGGACCGACGCGTCCGACCACAGCACAACGACGGCTTCCGCGTCCTTCAGCGCCCGGTCGATTTCGTCAGTGAACCGGGATCCTGCGTGTAGGTGGCGGTCCCACCAGACGTCGTGCCCAGCTTCAGCAATCCCTTCCGCGAGTTGCTTGGCCGCATCGACGTCGTCTCGGGCATAGCTGAGAAAGATCCGCGACAAGGTTCCTCCAGCGTGGGGTCCGCCACTCTGCTCTGATACTCCTTGAGGTTCAAGTGCGGCGGTAAATGGAAACATAACGGGGCCACCGCGCAACTTTGTGCCGGAATTTCGAACGAATGTTCCGGCAAACCGATGTCCGCTTCGGGGTCGAAAGCGGACATTAGCCTCTTGAGTCTGAAGGTTCCGAAATCGACTAACATTCCTCTTTCCTACTGCTCATTCTATGTTCCAATATGGTTCATGAATGACGAATTAAATGAACCATTTTTGCCGACGCCCACTATTCGACACGACGGCTGGACCGGTGAGGCGATGGCGAAGTTCCTGGAAACGCTGGCGGAGACCGGCATCGTCGTTGAGGCTTGCGACGCGGCGAGCAAGAGCAGCACCGCGGCTTACGCCCTGCGGCGTCGTGAGCCGTTGTTCGCTGAGGCGTGGGAAGCGGCGCTCGGCATCGCCCGGGACCGGCTCGCCGACACCCTCCTCGCCCGTTCGATCGAAGGCAATGTCGAACAGATCATCAAGGATGGCGAGATCGTCGCCGAGAAGCATTTCATCGACAATCGCCTCGGCCTCGCTGTCCTTAAGCGGCTCGACCAGCGAGCCGATGGCGCACGTCGCCAGCCGTCACCCTCGCGGCCCCGTGCCGAGCCGGATTGGGAACTGGCCCTGACGGCACTTCGCAGTGGCGACGCAGACGATATCGCGGCCGCCCTCGCCATGCTCAAAGGGCCTGCCCTGAACGCGTTTCAGGGTGACGAAGTTGGCGAAGTTTGTGACCCCCCTTTCGACCTGCTCGACGGTAACACGGACGGCTTCGACCACCCGCGCCTCTGGCGGACCTGGGATACGGGGGAATGGCGCACCGACTACCCGGCCCCACTCCGGCTTTGAAGCGCATGAGGAAGGCGATTGGGGGCTTGACGGTTATTGCCGGGCGCTCAGCGATGACGAGCTGGACTTGCTGATCGCCGCGGGCATCGCGGAGCCATGGGAAGCCGACGGACAAAATGTCGATGGAAGAAGATGAAGCGGAGCGAAGGGCATTTTTCGTCAGCCTTGCCGATCACGCCGACAGCTCCGCGGCCTGATATCGTAGCGGCGATGGAACAATCTCGCATTTTCTGCCGTTCCTCCGGCTTCGCAGGAGGAAGATCATGACGACAGCCAAGCTGATAGCATTGTCGCTGTTTGGTGCCGCGTCCATGGCCGCCGGCCCGGCCCTGGCCGAAACGGTCTCCGACGGCGGCCGCAAATTCTCCACCCCGATGAGCGGCGCCGAAGAATGTCAGCGCGGCATTCCCGACCGGCGGCGCTCGGCGACCCCGACGGAACCGGCACGGGCAGCATCACGGTCAATATCGGCCAGGATCGTGTGTGCTGGGAATTTACCAACGTTGCCAATATCATCGCCCCAAACCGCGGCCATATTCACAAGGCTCCGGCCGGAACGAATGGCGCCATTGTCGTCGATTTCTTCAACGTCGACCCAACGGCGGCGGGGCCGCTGACCGGCTGCACGACTGCGCCGCTCGGCAAGGATCTGCTCAAGGACATCATTCAGAACCCGTCGGCCTACTATTTGAACCTTCACAATTCCGCCTTCCCGGCCGGCGCGATCCGCGGGCAGCTCGAGAAGAAGTAAGCCTTGAGCGCCCGAGCATAAGCGAGCGTTTGCGAAGCAAACGGGAACTTATGTCGAAGAGACAGCCGCATGGCCGACATGCCCCCAGCATGTCGGAACGGCTGCTCGCGAAAGCCGGCCAGCGTGCCGGCGCAGCGGACACGACTGACGTCACGCGATTTACTCGCGTGACGGCCCTTGGGACAAGCGGTCATGCGCGCTAAGGCCCGGCCCATGACCGACTTCACCCCCCTGCTTCAGCCCGACCGCGGCGGCCCCGCCCGCGCGCTCCATCTGGTCGACAAGGATAGCTTCCCCGCCTGGGCGAAGCGCCAGCCGGCAGCTCGCCGGGAGCTGCTCGATGCTGCTCGGTTCGAAGGAAAGAACGCCTTTCAATATCTCATTCTCCCCGCCGCGCAGGGCGCCGACTGGGAAGTCGTGTCGACCGTCGCCAAAATTACTGAGCTATCGCCCTGGTGCCTGGCCAAGCTCGCCGAAGCGCTCCCCGAAGGCACCTATCGGTTGGCGGATGGGGATCCCGGCCCGGCGATGCTCGGCTGGCTGCTCGGCCAGCATCGCTTCACCGCCTACAAGTCGAAGCCCGATGAGGAACCCGGCCCTCGCATCCTCCTGACCAGGGCAGCGGCGGAGATCGAACGCACGGTTCGTCTCGCCGAAGCGACCGTGCTGGTCCGCGACCTTGTCGATACTCCCGCCGCCGACCTTGGCCCGGCGGAGCTGGAAACGGCCGCGCGCGACCTTGCCAAGCAGTTCGGCGCCAAAGTCGAGATCACCGCGGGCGACGCCTTGAACCAGGGTTACCCAATGATCGCCGCGGTCGGCCAGGGAGCGACCCGCGAGCATGCCCCTCGGCTGATCGAGCTGACCTGGGGAAAGGAGAGCGCTCCTCACATCGCCATCGTCGGCAAGGGCGTCTGTTTCGATAGCGGCGGACTGGACATCAAGTCGGCCAGCGGCATGCGGCTGATGAAGAAGGACATGGGCGGCGCGGCCCATGCGTTGGCGCTCGCCAGATTGATCATGGCCGAGCGGCTGCCCGTGCGGCTTCATTTGCTGATCCCGGCGGTCGAAAACAGCGTGTCCGCGGCCGCGATCCGGCCGGGCGACGTCCTCGGCAGCCGCAAGGGCCTCAAAGTTGAAATCGACAATACAGATGCCGAGGGACGATTGATCCTCGGCGACGCCCTGGCCCGCGCCGGCGAGATGAAACCGGAACTGATTATCGACTTCGCGACCCTCACCGGCGCTGCACGGGTTGCACTGGGGCCCGACCTGCCTGCGCTGTTCGCCAATGATGATGACCTGGCCAGGGAATTGGAGAGCGCCGCAAGTGACGTGACCGACCCGATCTGGCGGATGCCGCTCTGGGATGGCTATGATGAAATGCTGAAGTCGGATGTCGCCGACCTTTCCAACGCCGCGGATTTGCCGATGGCGGGATCGGTGACCGCGGCATTGTTCCTGCGCCGCTTCGTTCCCGACGGCGTGGCATGGGCGCATTTCGACACGTTCGCCTGGCGCCCGTCGGCCAAGCCGGGACGTCCCAAAGGAGGTGAGGCGATGGGCCTGCGCGCGGCATTCGCGATGCTCCAGCGGCGCTACGCATCCTGATCTGGCCGCACCGGACCCACTAAGCACCGGTTTTTTCGCCACTTTGACAGATCGTTACGCAACCAATCCGCGCTTGCTCGGTTTCCTTAAGGCTACGCGACGATGGGAGAAATCGGACCTATGGGCGATGCTTCGCTATCGGGCTGGATGCGCGCGCTGATCGAATATGTGCGATCGGGTGAACCCGACCTCACCAATCGACAAATGGCGCTCCTCATGCTGGTCTATCTGACACCCGGCCCCCACACGGTGCGCGGGCTGGCCAAGATGCTCGGCGTTTCGAAGCCGGTGGTGACGCGCGCCTTGAATACATTGGGCGCCCTCGGCTATCTGCGCCGGGAGCGGGATCAGGACGACCGCCGCAATGTGTTTGTCGTCCGCACCAACGACGGGGCAAGATTTCTTGAAGGGTTTAAACGCTACCTCGGCGCCGGGGACGACCAGGGCCGGCGATCCCAAGCCAGTGAACGAAGCAAGGAACCCGCCTTCGCGGCCCGTTGAGGGCTTTGTGCTCCGCGGCGTTTCCAATCCCCCGGACCCTCTCACCAACGCTTATCGCCAGGATCTGGCGGACACCGCCCTGGCCGGCGTGGTGATCGCTTCGCATTATGCCGATCCGCTGGTGCGGCACCTTATTGCCGGCGCGATGCTCTTGCCTGAACCGGACAATGACGCACATCCCCTTGCCGAGCTCCGTCGTGGCGACGAGATCAGGATGCTCGACATGAGCCGCGGTTGGGCCTGGGGCTATGGACCCGACGGCCGGGTCGGTTATGTCCGGGCGGAGGCGGTCGGCAACTAGGCTACATTTCGCCGCGAGCGCGACGGATGGCGTACCAGCGGGCGACATTGTCGTTATGCTGGGCCAGCGTGTCGGCGAACACGTGCCCGCCCGTGCCGTCGGCGACGAAGTAGAGCGCCTTGGTCGGGGCCGGGTCGAGCACCGCGGCGATGCTTTCCCGGCCGGGATTGGCGATCGGCCCATCGGGAAGGCCAGGCTCTCGGTAAGTGTTATAGCCGGTGATGGCGTTCAGTTCCGACCGCTTGATCCGCCGCCCGAGCGGCTTGCCCTTGGTGATCGGATAGATGACCGTCGGATCGGCATCGAGCTTCATGCCGATGCGCAGGCGATTGCAATAAACCCCGGCGACCATTCGGCGCTCCGACGGCTTTCCCGTTTCCTTCTCGACGATCGAGGCCAGCGTGACTGCCTCTTCCTTGGAATTCACGGGACAATTCCATTTGCGTTTGGCCCACAGGGAAGTGAGCTCCCGGTCCATCGCCTCGGTCATCCGCTTCAGGACCGCCGCTCGAGTTTCCCCTCTCTGCCAGTCGTAGCTGTCGGGTAGTACCGACCCTTCGGCCGGCAATGGCGCGGGGCCGGTCAGTTCGGGGACCGCCGCCAGCTTCTCCTGCACCAGTATCGACGGCATACCCTCGGGAATGGTGATGAGGCGTACGACCGGCCGGCCATGCTGCAGTATGTCCAGCACCTTGGCGCCGCTGGTCCCGGCTGGAATTTCGAACTCGCCTGCCTGGACCGGATCGGACGAACCGAGGATTTTGGCGATGCCGCGAAACGTCGTGGCCGTGCCAGGAATGACGCCCTGTCCCTCCAGTTGGCGAGCAACCGAGGCCAAGGTCGACCCTTCTTCGACGACCACGCGATGCGGACCGGGCTTCGATCCCGGCATCCACCAGAAAAGCCAAATAGTCACCAGGGCGGCACCGGCCACGAAGCCGGCGAGCCATGCCAGTCTCTTGATCACACGGCCTTCACGATAAGCGACGCGTTGGTCCCGCCGAAGCCGAAGCTATTATTGAGCGCCGCGCGCACAGGCCGCTTCTTGGCATGATGGGGAACGAGATCGACGCCGGCAGTCCCTTCGCTGGGATTGTCGAGGTTAAGAGTTCGGCGGGACGATCTGGTCGCGGATGGCGAGAATGCAGAAGATGGTCTCTACCGCGCCAGCGCCGCCGAGCAGATGACCGATCGCCGACTTGGTCGAGCTCATCGAAACATTGGCGATCTCATTGCCGAACAGCCGGCGGACCGCACCAAGTTCCAGCTCGTCTCCCATTGGAGTCGAGGTACCATGGGCGTTGATATAGTCGATGTCGGCGGGGGTCATTCCGGCCTTCTTCAGCGCCATTTCCATCGAACGATAGGCGCCGGAACCCTCCGGGTGCGGGGCAGTGACGTGATAGGCGTCGCCTGACAGGCCATAGCCGACCACCTCGGCGTAAATCTTGGCGCCGCGTGCCTTGGCGTGCTCATATTCCTCCAGCACCACTACGCCTGCGCCCTCGCCCATGACAAAACCGTCGCGATCCTTGTCATAAGGACGGCTGGCCTTTTCCGGCTGGTCGTTGAAGTCGGTGCTGAGCGCGCGCGCCTGGGCGAAGCCGGCGATGCCGATCGGGCAGATGGTCGCCTCGGCGCCGCCGGCGAGCATGATGTCGGCGTCATCATCCTTGATCATGCGTGCTGCGTCGCCGATCGAATGGGCGCCGGTCGAGCAGGCGGTGACCACTGCATGGTTGGGGCCCATCAAACCATATTTGATCGAAACCTGGCCCGAGATGAGATTGATCAATCGGCCGTGAACGAAGTGCGGGCTGACCCGGCCCGGCCCCTTTTCGGCCAGAACCAGCAATTCGCTCTCGATCCCCGGAAGACCGCCGATGCCTGACCCGATCGAGCAGCCCGCGCGAAACCGCGTCGCCTCGTCCATTTCCAGCAAGCCGGCGTCCTCTATCGCCTGGCCGGCGGCATCGATTCCATAAATGATGAACGGATCCACCTGCCGCTGAACCTTATGGTCGACGCGCTTGCCCGGATCGAAGCCATACGCATGGTCGGCCGGCTTCACTTCGCAGGCGATCCGGCACTTTTGATCATTGGCGTCGAACCGGGTGATGGTTCCTGCGCCCGATTTGGCGGCGATGATGTTCGCCCAAGTCGTCTCGACGTCGCCCCCCAGTGGCGTCACCAGACCCAATCCTGTCACCACCACACGGCGCATAAGGTCATCCTTGTTCATGGTCCCGCAAATGCAAACGGCCTCCCGTCAAGGCGGGAAGCCGTTCGTGCCGCCTTAATGGCGGGCGGCAGCCGATCGGTTCCCGATCAGCCTTTGTTGCTGTCGATATAGTCGATCGCATCCTTGACGGTCGCGATCTTCTCGGCCGCATCGTCCGGAATTTCCACACCGAACTCTTCCTCGAACGCCATGACCAACTCGACGATGTCGAGACTGTCAGCGCCGAGATCGTCGATGAAGCTCGCTTCTTCGGTGACCTTTTCAGCTTCGACGCCGAGATGTTCGACGACGATCTTCTTCACCCGATCGGCGGTCTCGCTCATGTGGACTTTCCTCCGTTAGATTTTGCGCTGCCCTAGCGGCAGGCGAAGCAGTGGGCAAGTGTTCGTCATTGCGAGCAAAGCGAAGCAATCCAGCCATCCAAATGGATTGCTTCGTTACTTCGTTCCTCGCAATGACGGGTGGGTGAAAGGCGCCCGTCCCCTGACCCCCGGCGAAATCGAGCTTGCGCGGTCTATATTCGGCGAAGCGATCGAATATGACCGGGTCCGCCTGGTCCGGCGCAAATGGTGGCCATTCCAGCCCAAGGGCATCGTCATGGCCCCGACGGGCAACATCCACTTCCATCCTGAAAGCCCGTTATGGTCGGAGGATTTTTCCACTGAGGGCCTGTCGCTCCAAGGACTGTTCATCCATGAGATGGCTCATGTCTGGCAAGCGCAGAGGCGCGGCCGATTTTACCTGTTGCTGATGCGCCATCCCTTCTGCCGCTATTCGTACCGGCTGATCGAGGGTCGTCCGTTCGACCGCTATGGGCTGGAGCAGCAGGCCGAAATGGCACGACACCGCTTCCTCGCCGACCGAGGAATGCAGGTTGCGGCGTTACCGGACCGCAGTTTCCTGCCATTTACCAATACTGTTACACATTCGCAACAGTCCTGACGCGAAACGCAACACCCCCCTTTTCGCGAGCGCGAAGATGCATAGTGTGGCTCGGTCAAATAATAGGGGGTCTCTCATGTCCATTCGTGCTCAAGTTGTGCGCAGCCTCTTGTTCAGTGCCGCCGCCTTGGCAGTCGCGACACCCGCTTGGGCGCAGACCGAGCCCGGGCAGCCGCCGGCCGCTGACGAGCCCACTCAAGCCGTAGAGGAGACCCGGGAAATCGTCGTAACCGGCACGCGCCGGCTCGACCGCAGCGTGACAGACTCGGCTTCGCCGGTCGATGTTGTCTCTTCGGAAGACCTTCAGGCGGCTCCAACTTCCAACATGCTGGATACGCTGAAGAACATCGTCCCCTCATTCTTTGTCGGGCAGAATACGATTTCGGACGCGTCGACCTTTGTGCGCCCGCCATCGCTGCGCGGACTGCCGCCTGACGAAGTCCTGGTCATGCTCAACGGCAAGCGTTTCAACCGTTCTGCGCTCGTCCAGGTCTTTAGTGGCGGCGAAAGCGGCCTGGCATTCGGCTCGCATGGATCGGACATCTCGTCGATCCCGGCGATCGGGATCAAGAACCTGCAGATCCTGCGTGAAGGCGCAACGGCGCAATATGGGTCCGACGCCATCGCCGGTGTGCTCAATTACGGGCTGCGCGACGACGCCGGTTACGAGCTGATCGGACGCTACGGCCAGTTCTACGAGGGCGACGGAGAGAGCTACCAGATCGCCGGAAATGTCGGCTTCAGGTTTGGCGAACGCACTTTCATCAACCTTTCAGGCGAGTATTTCGACGACGACGAGACCAGCCGGGGCAAAACACGTCCGGTCGCGTTCGTTTTCGCCCAGGAAAATCCGGGTTTGGAGGACGAGCTGCCGCACTTCCCAAGGCCGGCCCAGATCTGGGGCAATTCGCCGGCCCACGGCTACAAGTTCATGCTCAATTCGGGCGTCGATGTTACTGACAACGTCCAGGTCTATTTGTTCGGCAATCTGGCGCATAACGAGGCCGACCAGAGCTTCAACTTCCGTTCGTCGCTGATCGGCACGCGGCCGGTCACGGCATTCAATGGAACCTCCAATTTCATTGCTAATGTCGGGGGACGGGAGTTCTTCCAGCATCCTTATTATCAAACACCATGCCCTGCGGCCACTCCAACCTGTCCCGCGGGCGGTTTCGTCCTCGACAGCAATACATTCTTCCTAAGCTCGATCTACCCGGCCGGTTTCACGCCGCGCTTCGTTGGCGTCACCGACCAGGCTTTCGGCACGGTTGGGGTCAAGGGATCGAGCGGCGACTTCCGCTGGGATGTGTCGACCTCGCTGGCCCGGAACAAGCTCGATCTGTCGATGTATGACTTAATCAGCCCTTCCTACGGTCCCCAGTCACAGACCAGCTTCGAGTTCGGCAAGCAGATCCAGAAGGAATGGAACGGAAACCTCGATGTCGCCTATGAGCTGGCAGCGGGTCTCGCCAGTCCAATCACCCTTTCGGGCGGCGCGGAGTTCCGGAAGGAAACCTACAAGACAACCCCGGGCGACGAACAGTCATTTGGCGTCGGACCCTGGGCGAACCAGGCGATCTTTGAACAGGTTGCGCCGGGCGTCTATTCGCAGCTCCTCAGAACCGATCCGCGCTGCGTCACTGTCGGTACAGTTATGGACCCGGCCAACCCATTCTGTGTCTACATCGAGTCCCCAGCCGCAAGCGGTTATGGCGGCACCAGCCCGACGTTTGCTGGCAGCAACAGCGAATTTAGCTACGGCTTCTACGCCGGCGCCGAAGCTGATGTCACCGAGCAGCTGACGCTGGGTGCGGCGGCGCGTTACGAACATTATGAGAGCTTCGGCGGCACGACCGTGTTCAAGGTCAACGGCAAATATGATTTCAGCGACGCCTTTGCTATCCGCGGTACCGTGGGCACGGGCTTCCATGCACCGTCGCCTGGGCAGAACAACGCCCAGGTGCTGACCACCAATTTCCTCTTCGGCCAGTCGGTGCAGGTCGGCACGTACCCGGTGACCAGCGAGATCGCCCAATTTTACGGGGCGGAGTCGCTCAAGCCTGCCAAGGCGACCAACTACGGCCTCGGTTTCGTGTACACTCCGGCCAATAATTTGACGCTGACGGTGGACGTCTACAGCATCAAGGTCCGCGACCGCATCTTCATCACGCAGCCCTTCTTCGTAACTTTCGCCGACATCGCGGCCCTGCCTGAGCTCGCCTCGGTCGGCGTCGGCGGCACCGTCCAGTATTTCACCAATAGCTTTGATACCAGGACCCGGGGCGTCGACGTTGTCGGCACCTATCATACCGGCTTGGCCAATGGCGATCTCAATCTGACGCTCGCCTATAACTACAACAAGACGAAGGTCACTAGCTTCGATCCGGGAACGATCGCTCCTGCACAGATCATCGACGCCGAGCGCCTGGCGCCCAGCCATAGGGCAAATCTCCAGGCGGTCTGGAAGCTTGGCGACCTCACGGTCAGTGCGACTGAGCATTATTATGGCAGCTGGCGTTCGGCGTTGGATTACCCGGGGCAGAAATTCGGGTCGAAGTTCACCACCGACGTTGAAGTAAGCTACACCTTCATGGACCACTTCACGCTGTCGGTGGGCGCGAACAACTTTTTCGACGCCTATCCGGACCGGATTGCGGCATCTCCCCAGAACCCGATCTTTCAGCTGACGGACAGCCTGGGCGACGGCCAGGTCTATCCCCGTAACGGCGGACCCTTCGGGCTCAACGGCGGGTTCTGGTACACCCGGCTCAGGGTCAAATATTAATCTGTGAGCCTAGCAAATGATCGGGGCGGGGAGGTCATCTTCCCCGCCCCGATTTTATTTGCGACAGGTCCGAATTGGCCCCAAGATTCCAAGGCATGAACGGCTTCACACATCGCCTTGCTTGCCCCGACGACCTGCCGGCACTCCGCGTATTGATGGCGCGGGCGATCGATCGGCTGCAGAGTGATTTCCTCAGCCCCGAGCAGGTGCGTGCGAGCCACAAGGTAATGGGGCTTGATACGCAGCTGGTCTTCGATGGTACCTATTTCGTCGTCGAGCTGGACGGGCGGATCGTCGGGAGCGGCGGCTGGAGCTGGCGCGCCACCCTTTACGGCGGGGACGACAGCATCGTCACCCGTGCCCCCGTGGCTCTCGATCCCGTGATCGATGCGGCCAAGATCCGTGCGATGTATACCGATCCCGATTTCGCCCGCCGCGGGATTGGGAGCATGGTGCTTGGGCTGTGTGAGGCAGCCGCTCGCGATGCAGGCTTCGCGCGGGTCGAAATGATGGCCACCATGTCCGGAGAGCCACTCTATCGCGCCTTTGGCTATCATCCGGTCGAGTCCGTACTTTCGGAATTCGATCAACGGTGTCAGGGTGCCGCTACTGCGCATGGAAAAGGCGCTGTAGCCGATGACGGCCGAGGCGCTTGCACCGGCCGTTGTTCGCGCTTCGACACTCGGCAGCGCCGCCCACGTCGCTGTGATTGGGGCCGGCGTGTTCGGGGCCTGGACCGCGGAGCATCTTCGTCGTGCAGGCTATCGCGTTACTCTAATCGACATGGCGGGCCCGGCGAACAGCCGCGCCAGCTCCGGCGGCGAAAGCCGGATGACCCGCGGCGGCTATGGCAAGGACGAAATCTACACTCAGATGTCGTTCGCAAGCCTCCGCGAATGGAAGGCGCTGAGCGACACTGCGGGGCTCCCGATCTTCGTTCCCAGCGGGGTGTTGTTTTTTTCGAGCAAACCCGGGGACTATTTCGACGGCAGCATCGCCGTCCACCGCAAGCTCGGGCTTCCGCTCAACCAAATGGACGGACCCGAACTGCGGCGCCGCTTTCCGATGATCGATTTCAGCGGGGTCATCATCGGCCTTTATGAACCCGAATTCGGAGCGCTGATGGCTCGGCGCGCGGTGCAGACGCTGGTCAAGAATTTCGTCGCCTCTGGCGGACAATATCAGATGCTTGCCGTGGCTCCGCCTTCTCTGGATGGCGGCAAGCTCACTCAAGTACGAAGCGCCGGCGGAGCGGCGATCGAGGCCGACGCCTTTGTGTTCGCTTGCGGGCCGTGGCTCGGCAAATTATTCCCGGACCTGCTCGGCCCGCGAATTTTCGCCACGCGGCAGGAGGTCTTCTACTTCGCGCCTCCAGCCGGTGAAACCATGTTTCAGCCGAGAAGGATGCCGGGCTGGGCCGATTTCAACGAAGGCGACATGTATTACGGCTTCCCCGACCTGGAGGCGCGCGGCGTCAAGTTCGCCCACGACATGCATGGCGTAGCGGTCGACCCTGACACCCAGTCGCGCGAGCCGACCCGCGCTGCGCTCGACGAGGTGATCGCCTTCCGCGACCGCCGTTTCCCGCTCCTGAAAGGAGCGCCGGTGATCGGCGCCGAAGTCTGCCAGTATGAAAATAGCTCGAACGGCGACTTCCTGATCGACCGGCATCCGGCAATGCACAATGTAGTGCTGGTCGGCGGCGGATCGGGACATGGCTTCAAGCACGGGCCAGAAGTCGGCCGCTTGGCCGCTGCCCTCGTCTCAAGCGGCGGAAATCAGTCGGAACCGCGGTTCAGCCTCGGCACCAAAGGCGAAATACAAAAGCGAGAGGTGCATTAAGGGTCCCGCCTGATGATCTTGGTGAGGTCGGACCGTATCTTGCCGCCAGCCATGTGCGCATCGACATTGCTGAAGCCCTCCTGCTTCAACTTGCCCCTGATCTCGTCAACGCTGGCGCACTCCTTCGCGAGTTGGAATGCCCGTTCGATGATGTTTGTCGTTTGGCTCATGCCGTCGCTTATCGGTGAGCCGCCCAATCTCCGCAATGGTCGCGGGCGGACGTCGCCTAACCCGCCTTGGCCACCGCCACCAACGCCGGACGCAACAGCCGGTCCTTGAGCATATAGCCTGACTGCATTTCTTCGACGATGGTACCCGCCTCTGCCTTGTCGGTGGCGATTTCGATCATCGCCTGATGCTTGTGGGGGTCGAGCGGCTGGCCCACCGCTTCGACGCGGACGATACCCTGGCGAGCAAAGACCGCGTCCAGCTCGCGCAGGGTGGCCTCGATGCCATCGACGAAGCTTTTGACTTTCTCATCGGCCAAGGCCGGCTCGGGCACATGGCTAAGCGCACGCTCGAGATGATCGCGCACTGCGAGCATGTCCCGGGCGAAGCCGGTCGCGGCATAGGCCGACGCCTGCTGCTTTTCCGATTCCAGCCGGCGGCGGACGTTCTGCGTTTCGGCAGCGGCATAGAGAACCTTGGCGTTGGCTTCTTCGAGCTGCCTTTCGAGCTCGGCTACCCGGTCGTGCTCGGCCAATTCAGGAGCGTCCGCGGCAGTTTCGGCGCGGATCGATTCGGCTTCGTCGTGTAATTCGTTCTTGTCCATCATCTCATATATCTCGTGAGGGCTTGCGCCGTGAAATCCACCATGGGGACGACTCGCGCATAGTTCAATCGCGTTGGCCCAATGACGCCCACAACGCCAACCACCTGCCCTTCGCTCCCATGATAGGGCGCGGCGATGACGCTGGAGCCGGACAAAGCGAACATCCGGTTCTCGCTGCCGATGAAGATGCGGCACCCCTGCCCCTCTCGCGCCCCTTCTAGCAGCCGGGCGATTTCCTGCCGGTCCTCCAATTCGTCGAGCAGCCGGCGAACGCGCTCCAGATCCGCTGCAGCCCCTTCGTCGATCAGATTTGCCTGGCCGCGGACAATCAGCACCGGGCGGTGCGAATGATCCTCGCTCCAGTCGGCCAGTCCGCGCGCTACCAGCTCGGCGGCGACCGCGTCGAGTGCTTCGCGCCGCTCGGAGATTTCCGTGCGCAGGCGTGTCTCGGCCTCGCTCAAAGTCAAGCCCGACAACCGTGCATTCACATAGTTTGCGACCTCGGTCAGCGCGACCGCGATGGTCCCGCCCGGAAGCATCACGACACGATTTTCGACGCTGCCGTCGGTTCCAACGAGGACCGCCAGCGCGCGGTCAGACGCCAGCGGCACAAAGCTCAACTGCTTCAGGCGGAAATCGGTTTTCGGAGCAAGCACCACGCCCGCGCAGGCGGATAGTCCGGACAGTGTCGCGGTTGCAGCGGCCAGCGCTTCCTCGACCGGGCGATCCTTGAGCTGCGCCTCGATTGCCGCCCGCTCTCGCGCCGGAGGAAGCGCGCTGTGCATAATCCCGTCGACGAACAGCCGCAGACCGGTTTCGGTCGGAATTCGCCCCGCGGACGTATGCGGATGGGTGAGCAGGCCCCGCTCTTCCAGCTCCTGCATCACCCCGCGAATCGAGGCGGGCGACAGGCTGACCGAACCGGCGAGCGCCTTCGACCCGACGGGCTGCCCGCGGTCGAGATAGGCCTCGACCACCAGCCGAAAAATGTCACGCATGCGGACAGTCAGGTCGCCAATCGGCTCGCTCATGCGCGCCGATGTAGGGCGAAGCCATTTGAAAGCCAACGATGGGCGGTCTAGGGCGGCTCCAACAGGGTAATCAGGAGAAATTCATGCGCCCCAGTGGCCGCGCGCCCGACCAGATGCGCGAACTCAAATTCGAGCCCGGCTTCACCCGCCATGCGGAAGGCAGTTGCCTCGTCAGCTTCGGCGACACGCGCGTGCTGGTCACCGCATCGGTCGAGGAAAGGGTTCCGCCTTTCCTTCGCGGGAAGGGGCAGGGCTGGGTTACCGCCGAATATGGAATGCTTCCCCGCGCCACTCATACCCGGGGCAATCGAGAGGCGGCCAAGGGCAAGCAGTCGGGCCGGACGCAGGAAATCCAGCGGCTGATCGGCCGTTCGCTGCGCGCCGTGGTCGACCTGCCCAAGCTCGGCGAGCGGCAGGTGATCGTCGATTGCGACGTCATCCAGGCCGATGGCGGAACTCGCACCGCGGCGATTTCGGGCGCCTGGGTGGCGCTGCGCATCGCGGTCGATAAGCTGCTCGCCGCGGGATCGCTGGCCGAAGATCCGATCCGGACCCAGGTTGGCGCCGTCAGCTGCGGCTTCCACGGCGGACAGGCGGTGCTCGACCTAGACTATGACGAGGACAGCCAGGCCGGTTGTGACGGCAATTTCGTGCTCACCGGCGACGGCGAGATCGTCGAGGCCCAACTGACCGCCGAGGGCGAATGTTTCGACGAGGAAGGGCTCCTGCGCCTGCTCCGGCTGGCGCGGATGGGATGCACCGAGATATTCCGCGAGCAATTGAAGGCGGCGGGCAAATGAAGGCCATCGGACCCCGGCTCGTCATCGCTACCCACAACCCGGGCAAGCTCCGTGAAATCCAGGAGCTGCTCGCGCCGCACGGCCTCGAATGCGTCGGCGCAGCGGAACTGGGCCTTCCCGAACCGGACGAGATCGGAAACAGCTTCATCGACAATGCCGACCTGAAAGCTCGCGACGCGGCGGACCTCAGCGGGTTGCCCGCGCTCGCTGACGACAGCGGACTGTCGGTCGACGCGTTGCACGGCCTTCCCGGGATCTTCTCCGCCCGCTGGGCCGAGGATGAGCAAGGCAATCGCGACTTCAACCGTGCAATGAAGCGCGTCTGGCGCGAGGTCGAAGCTGCGGGCGAAGAAGCGGGCCATGACGCCCACTTCGTTTGTGCCTTATCGGTCGCCTGGCCGGACAATGGGCAAACGGAAAGCTTCGAGGGCCGGGTCTATGGTAAGCTGGTCTGGCCTCCGCGCGGTGACATGGGTTTCGGCTACGACCCGATGTTCGTGCCGGCCGGCCACGACCGCACTTTCGGCGAATTTGATCCGGAGGAGAAGCACGCCATCAGCCACCGGGCTGAGGCGTTCAGGAGGCTAGTCGCCGCCCTGGGCTAGTTGGCGTTGCGCGGCAAGGTAATGGCCATCCTTGTTGCCCGTCGGCGCATAGCGGCAAACGAAATAGTCGGTCGTAGCGCTCGAAGCGAGCGCGCAACCGACCTCGGTCGTCGTCGGCCAGACGATCTGCGTGAAGTGGGCAACTGCCTGCCAATCGCCGTTGGCGCTGTTTGCCGGGAAGACGCCCGGCCGGAACAGCCGCGCCTCATCGACCATCACTCCGATCATGACGTCGTAGGAAAAGACGCCGCGCTGGCCGCGCCAAAGATTCTCGCCTTGCTTCTTGCGTCGACCCGGCGTCCGGTCGTGCCCGTAGATACCGGTTTGCGCCATGTAATTGGCGTGGCTCTGAGCTTCGGCGGCAAGTTGATCGCTCCAGGCCAGCGCCGAAACGCCGAAGCGCCGGCGCGCGTCGTTGTGGGCGTTGAGCGCAGTGTCGCGCAGCAAGGCCGGGCCACGATCCGCTGGAGCGGGCCAGTTCGAACTCGGCAATGTCGCCGCCAGCGCCGGGGACGCCAACAGCAAGGCAAGAGCGAATACGCGCTTCATCACGCCGATTTTGCCCTGCCGGTGGTTAACAAGCTGATGATTTGCCTTGGTTAAGGCTAGCGCAGCACTGTTCCGACCACATTGCCCGCCGGCAGGTATCGGCAAACCAGATACTCATTGGCGCGATTGAATGCCGTCGCGCAACCAACCCGCTGGGAAGTGGGCCATATGATCTGTGTGTAATGGGCGACATGAGACCAGTTGCCGGTCCTGCTGACGTTCGGAAAACGGCCCTGACGGAAATGGCGACGCTCGTCGATCAGCAGGCCGATCATTTCGGCATAGCTGTAGGCGGTCCGAGTCCCGACCCACAGATTTTCGCCCTGTTTGGGACGGCGGCCCCTCTGTGGGTCGTGCTCGAACCGGTTGGCGCGGGCCAATTGTTGAGCATAAATGGCGGCATCGCGGGCCAGGGTATCGTCCCAGGCCAACGGCCCCACGCCATATTGGCGTCGCGCCCGATTATGCGCCGTAATCATGGTGTCGCGAAGCAATGATCCACCCCGGGCCTGAGGCCGCTTGTCCAGCCAGGGGATCGTCGCCGACTGCGGTGCTGCCACCGCCGCGACTGGCAACATCAGGGCAAGACCCCTAAGGAGCAGGCGCATCATGGCCACCGCTGCTATCCAACCACAACTGAACGGCGCTCGAACGGCCGACCCGCTGGCCCTCTATGTCCACTGGCCCTTTTGCGTCAGCAAATGCCCCTATTGCGATTTCAACAGCCACGTCCGCGCTTCAATCGATCAGGATGAGTGGCGCGAAGCGCTGCTGACTGACCTGGCGTATGAAGCCACGATGCTGCCTGGTCACCGGCTGACTTCGATCTTTTTCGGCGGCGGGACACCTTCACTCATGGAGCCCGGCACGGTTGAATCGATCATTACCGCGGCTCGACATCATTGGACCGTGGATGACAATGTCGAAATCACGCTCGAGGCCAACCCGAATAGCGCCGAGGCCGCGCGCTTCGCCGACCTCGCCCGAGCCGGCGTCAATCGCATCAGCCTTGGTCTGCAAAGCTTCGACGATGTTGCGCTCGCCTTCCTTGGCCGCGCCCATTCGGCGGACGAAGGGTTGCGGGCGCTGGAAGCAGCGCAATCGGCGGTCGATCGGGTCAGCTTCGACCTCATTTATGCGCTTCCAGGCGACACTGAAGCTTTATGGCATTCGTCGCTGGACAGAGCGCTCGGCCTCGGCACCGAGCATCTCTCGCTTTACCAGTTGACGATCGAGCCGGGCACGCGCTTCGCGACGATGGTGGCGAACCATGACTTCGAGCCGCTCGACGCCGATATGTCCGCAATGCTGTTCGAAATGACGCAGGAACGCACTGCCGCGGCGGGCCTGCCGGCCTATGAAATCTCCAACCACGCCCGCCGGGGCGCCGAGAGCCGTCACAACCTGTCCTACTGGAGATACCATGGCTATGCTGGGGTTGGCCCGGGCGCGCATGGCCGACGCAACGGCATGCGCACGGTGCGCCATAGGAAGCCTGAGAACTTCCTCGCCGCCATTTCGCGCAACGGCCATGGTCTCGCCGAGGAAGAACGGCTGACCCGCATCGAGGCGGCACACGAAGCTCTGGTCATGGGGCTGCGGCTTGCCGAGGGAATCGATACCGCGGCGATTGCCGAGCGATTGGATGTCGAACGGCTGGTCGATGAACTGGCGGTCGATCGCCTTATCGGCCACCGACTGCTCGAACGCGACGGCTTGAAATTGCGGACCACGCAGGCTGGCCGCCTGCTGCTCAACTCGATCCTGGCCGAAATTGCTGCCTAAAACGCGGTCGCCGCAGGAGACACAACCGTCGATCCCGCCGGCGTGACTTGCCTTACTTCGAGCAGCCGCTCCGCAATACCGTCGCGGCTGAAGCGGAAATTGCCGTCGACCCCGGCAAAACCGTCCGTGTCGACCAGGCTTTTCGCGGGGAACGACCGGCCGATCGGCCAATTGCGTGCGCTACGGACGGCGAGCAGCACTGCGTCATAACCGAGGCTGGCAAGCCGGTAAGGCGTCTTGCCATAATGGGCGCGATAACGGGTGACGAGCTTGTCGAACTGGGCGTCGGTCGCCGCGGCGAACCAAGCACCGCGCAAGGACGCGTTCGTTCCAATCGTCCGGTCGGTGCCCCACAGTTCGGTTCCCAACCGACGCGGGCCGACCTTCAGCGCCGGCGCGCCTAGTGCGGCCATCCGGCTTGAATCCCCGATTAGCACTGCGTCAAATCCGCCCTTTGTATTGAGGCGGCGTGCCGCGGCGGTAATCGAAGCCTTGCTGCGGTCGTAGGTTTCAATCGCAGCCACCCGCCCGCCCGACCTGCGCACGGCGCCAATCAGTGATTGCGTCGACCGCTGGCCATATAGTCCCGTCGGCATCAGCCCGGCGAAACTGTTAGTGCCCTTTGAGCGGGAAAAGGCGACGATCCTGCTGATCGACTGGTCGGGGGTGAAGCCCATGATGTAGACCCCGTCGCCTGCAACCCCTTCGTCGTTGGAGAATGCTATCACCGGCACGCCAGCGCGCCGGGCAACGGGCGCGGCGGCACGAACGTCCTCGGCCAGGAGCGGCCCAAGGATCAGCCGATTGCCATCGGAAATTGCCTGCTGAGCCGCAGCTGCCGCGCCGCCCGGGGCGGCGCTGTTGTAAATGAATATGCGGATCGACTTCTCGCCAGTATCGCGCAGCGCAAGATAGGCGGCATTGGAAATCGATGTACCTACCGGACCGTCCGGACCCGTCAGCGGAACGATCACCGCAACCTTGTTGAATGTCGCGCCGGGCACCGGCGGCAGGTCGACAGGACCAGTATCGATCGGGCCGCGCGGACCGGTCTGGCAGCCCGCCAGCACCAGCAAACAGCCGCCAATCCCCAACAGGAACGCACGCCGAGCTTGTCGCCGAGTGAGAATCAATGCCATGCCGCCCTTTCAGATGGACCAGTCGCTTCCACCCGGCCTCTACATCGTCGCCACGCCAATCGGCAATCTCGGTGATATCACGTCGCGCGCGGCGGACACGCTGTGCCGTGTCGATTATATCCTGGCCGAGGACAAGCGCGTTTCGGCCAAGCTGCTCGCCCATGTTGGCGCAACGGCGCCGATGACAGCCTATCACGACCATAGCGATGATCAGTTCAGAGACCGCATTGTCGCCGACCTTGGCAACAAGGCGGTGGCGCTGATCAGTGATGCGGGCACTCCGTTGATTTCCGATCCCGGCTACAAGCTGGTCCGCGCCGCGCGACAGGCCGGTCATAAGATATACACGCTGCCCGGCCCGTGCGCCGCCATCGCCGCGCTAACCCTTGCCGGGCTGCCGACGGATCGGTTCCTCTTCGCCGGTTTCCTGCCGGCCAAGGCCAAGGCGCGAGCCGATGCTATCGGTGAAGTCGCGTCCATCAGGGCGACATTGGTCTTTTACGAAAGCGGGCCGCGGCTTGGCGAGACGCTGGGAGCGCTGGCGTCGGCTTTGGGCGATCGCGAAGCCGCCGTAGTTCGTGAACTTACCAAATTGCATGAAGAATCTGTGAGCGGCAGCTTGGGCGAGCTTGCTACTCGATATGCCGATGTGGCTCCGAAGGGCGAAATCGTGATCGTCGTAGCGCCCGCGCCGAAGCCGATTAGCGCATCGAGCGCGGAGATCGACGCCGCGCTCGACGAGGCGTTAACTCGCCTCTCCCCGTCTCGAGCGGCGGCAGAGGTTGCGCAGCGCCTCGATCTCCCTCGTAAGCAGGTTTATGCCCGGGCCATGGAGAAGGTTGGCTGAAGCGCTACGTCTGCGCGTTGTTGCTGGCTCCGCTGCATGCCTGCGGATTTGGCGCTAGCGAACCGCAGGAAACGCTCGTCGGCGTCTGGCTCATGACTGAAGACGGCTCCTCATTTCCATTGAACTGCGGCTCCGGGCGCCCGATGCATTATTATGCCGATGGCACCTACAGGCTGTTTGCTGAGGCCGGAACCTGGCGCCTCGAAGGCAAGGTTTTGACCGAGTCCACGAAATTCGTTGACCCGATGCACCTCGATTCCGAAGGTGTGGAAATCGGCCGACCCTTAGTTTCGACCATAGAGTGGATCGACCGTGGTCGTTTCCACAAGAAATATCGCGGTGGAGACGTCAGGGAATTTCGTCGATGCCCTGACGCGCAATGAATCGTCAGCGTGCCGAAGCTCAGGGCAGACGTGCGGAAACCATCGCCGCATGGTGGCTGCGGCTGCGAGGCTGGCGGATACTTGCCCGTCGCGCCCGCGTGCCGGGCGGAGAAGTTGACCTGATCGCTCGTCGCTACCGGGTGCTGGCGTTCATCGAGGTCAAGCAACGCGCCACCCAGGATGCGGCCGCGTGGGCGCTTGACGAATACCGCCTGCGCCGGGTCGCAGTCGCTGCCGAGCGGCTAGCGCCCCGTTACGCTCGGGACGGCGATGACATTCGCATCGACGCGCTGTTTATCGTGCCCGGCCGACTGCCACGGCACCTCCCCAACGTCTGGTACGGGTGACAAGGCCGCCGCCATCGAATAGGCGGCGGAAATGAGCCTGACCGTCGCCGTGCAAATGGACCCGCTGGAAAAGATCGGCATTGCGGGCGATTCGACGTTCGCCCTGATGCTGAAGGCGCAAGAGCGCGGACACCGGCAATTCCATTACCTTGCCGAAGACCTAAGCTATGAGGATGGTCGGGTTCGCGCCAAGGCACGGCCGGTCACGGTGCAGCGGGTGGAGGGCGATCACTTTCATGCCGGCGATTTTCAGGTCCTGGACCTCGCCACCGACGTCGACGTGGTGCTGATGCGGCAGGATCCGCCGTTCGATATCGGCTACATCACCGCCACCTACCTGCTGGAGCGGGTGGCCATGGACACGCTGGTGGTCAATGACCCGCGATCGGTCCGAGACGCCCCCGAGAAGCTGTTCGTGCTCGATTTCGCCGAGTTCATGCCGCCCACCTTGATCACGCGATCCCTGACCGAGTTGAAGGTGTTCCACGCCAGGCATGGCGAGATCGTGCTGAAACCACTGCATGGAAAAGCCGGCGAAGGAGTGGTCCGTATTGGGCCCGACGGTACCAACCTCACCGCCTTGGCCGATCTGTTCAGCCATGTCTGGCGCGAGCCGTTCATTGCCCAGGCCTTCCTTCCGGCGGTCACCGAGGGCGACAAGCGCATCGTGCTGGTCGACGGCGAAGTGGCGGGTGCGATCAATCGCCGTCCAAGTGCCGGCGAATTCCGATCCAACCTCGCCGCGGGCGGCACGGCAGAACGAACGGAGCTTACCGAGCGCGAACTGGAGATTTGCGCGGCGATCGGGCCGGAGCTGAAGCGCCGCGGCCTGATTTTCGTCGGCATCGACGTCATCGGCGGGCTGATGACCGAGATCAACGTCACTTCTCCAACTGGAATTGTCGCGATCGACCAGTTCAACGGTAGCGACACGCCCGCGCTCATCTGGGATGCGATCGAGACGAAGGCCGCCGGCCGATGAGCGAATGGCCATGAGCGACTGGATCGTCCGCCTGATCGAGCAATCGGGCTATCTCGGCGTTGCCTTCCTGATGTTCCTGGAGACGGTGTTTCCGCCCATCCCATCGGAAGTGATCATGTCGGTCGCGGGTGTCGCCGCCGGCCAGGGCAAGCTCGACTATTGGCTCGTCGTCGCCGCCGGCACGGCAGGGGCCATGCTCGGCAATATCCTCTGGTACCTGGCCGCACGCGCCCTTGGCATTCAGCGCCTGGAGCCAATCATCCGCCGCTGGGGCCGCTGGATCACCATGAGTTGGGCAGAGGTTAAGCGCGCCGAGAAGTGGTTCGAGCTTCACGGGACTTTCTTCGTCTTTCTCGGAAGGTTGCTGCCCACCGTCCGCAGCCTGGTCTCGATCCCCGCCGGCCTGCTCAAGATGAGCTTCCGCCGCTTCCTTCTCGCATCAACGCTGGGCACCGCCATCTGGACGGCCGTGCTGGCCGGAGCGGGTTACAAGCTCGGCGAAAATTATACGGACATCGACAAATTTCTCGGCCCCGCAGCCAACGCCATCCTCGTCGTGCTGATAGCCGGCTACATTTACCGCGTCTGGACCCACCGCCACATGCCGGTCGGGGAAGATGCGTCCAAAGCGGATTCAACGGCTCTTTGAATTCAGCGACAAGCGCCACAAGACGTTGACCCAAAACGGTTATTTATCCCCGCGTTAACTGTTTCCGCCGAAAGCCCTACTCATCGATTGCGGGGGTGACGTCATTCCCACACGGCGGATCATCTGCGATCGAGGATAAGGCCGAACTGGTCATCGCTCGCCTCATCCACCCCGCCTCTACCCTTCGGGGTGGAGGCGGACATGGGTCACGCGCGCGGATGGGCGTGGCGATAGACGTCCAGCAGCCGCGCCGCATCGACCTCGGTATAGATTTGCGTCGATGAAAGGCTGGCGTGGCCCAGCAGTTCCTGCAGCGATCGAAGGTCAGCGCCGCGCGCCAGCAAATGCGTCGCGAAACTGTGCCTGAGGGCGTGCGGCGTCAGGCTGTCGGGCAGGCCCAGTCGGGTTCGCGCGCCGCGAACCGCCCGGCGAACCAGGTCGGGGTTGAGCGGTCCGCCCTTGGCCCCGACAAATAGCCGTACCTCCCCGGCCAGCGGATAGGGGCAAAGCGCGACATAGGCGTTGATCGCTTCTCGCACGGCCGGAACCAGCGGCACGATCCGCGTCTTGCTTCGCTTGCCCGTGACGCGCATCGCCTGGCCTAGCGGCAACACTCGGGCGGTAAGGCTCATCGCTTCGGCGACGCGGAGGCCGGCGCCATAAAGCAGCAACAGGATAGCGAGGTCGCGGGCGCCAATCCAATCATTGGGCGCTGCCGCCCCGGCTTCCTCGGCCAGAGCGATCGCGTCGGACGGGCTTGCGGGTCGTGGCAAGGTGCGTGGGCGCTTGGGCGCACGGGTTCGCGGCAGTTGTGCAGGATTGCCCTCCTCCTCCGCTGCAAAGGTCAGGAAGGCCCGAACCGCCGACATCTCCCGCGCCGCCGAAGAGGCGCCCAACCCCGAGCCGCGGCGATCTGCGAGGAAGGCGCGCAGGTCGGACGCATGAAGGTTGAGCAATGTGAACCGGCCGATTTCCTCGCCATGGTGTCGGCCAAGGAAGTCGATCAGCCGATGGGCGGTCGCAACATAGGCGCGAACAGTGTGCGGCGAACGGCGGCGGCCATGGGCGAGATGGCCCGACCAGCGCGCCGCAAGGGCCCGCGCCGGATGTCCCTCCCCCTCTAGCTGTCGATCAGACACCGGCGGATCATAGCCGCTAGGCTTGATCCAAGGAATCCCAACAATTGCCTCCCGTGACGATTGTCCAGGCTGGCCGCGTCCTCCTGACCCAGCAGCAGCAGGCCATAAGGCAGGGGCGCCTCCGCCGGAAGCAGGATCAGGGCCTCCGACCGGATTTGGCGAACCGCCGAGCCGAACAGCGGATGACCGCAGCCGACGGTGCGCATCGTCACCGGATCGAGCCGCTCGATCGCCCGATCGACGATCCTCGGCTCAACCGTGCCGACGTAACCTGCTTCGACCCTGAAGCCCTGCCCGTCCGCGACCAATGCCATCGCGACATGGTCCAGTCCCAACAGGCGCGGCCACACCTCGGTCACGGTCTCGAACAGGGCAAAGGCGCCGTCCGCTTCGATCAGTGCCAGCACGGCTGCGTGGATCGACGCCGTCGCGCCCGAATGACCACGAGCGAAGGCAATCAGATCCTCATTGGCGCTTTCCACCGCGCCGAGCCGGTCGCGCAACCTGGCGACCGCGCGCTCTTCGAAAGGAATGACCCTCGCCATGACGCACAGTTTAGCGGCGCAGGGTTAATATTCCCCCAAATCAGCGCGGAAATCAGCCGAGATTTGAGCTTGCAGCCGTTCCCCGGACGCCTGCGCTCAAATCTTCTGACCCGTTGCTTCCCAGTCCTTCAGGAAGGCGGCAATGCCATTGTCGGTCAGAGGATGCTTGAACAGCTGCTTGATGATAGCGGCGGGCGCAGTCATCACATCGGCGCCCAATTTGGCGGCGTCGAGAATGTGGATCGGACTGCGCACGCTCGCCACCAGGATTTGAGTGGCGAAATCATAATTGTCGTAGATCATGCGGATGTCGGCGATCAGCTCGATGCCCGGATAGCCGACATCGTCGTGCCGCCCGACGAAGGGGGAGATGAAGGTCGCGCCGGCCTTTGCCGCCAGCAGTGCCTGGTTGGCCGAAAAACACAGCGTCACATTGACCATTGTTCCATCGCTCGTGAGCTTCTTGCAGGTCTTGAGGCCGTCGATCGTCAGGGGAACCTTGATCGCGATATTGTCCGCGAGCTTCCGAAGCGTGTCCGCCTCCTTCATCATTCCGGCGTGATCCAGCGCCACGACCTCGGCCGAAATCGGGCCGGGACAAATGGCAGCGATCTCCTTGACCACCTCCAGAAAATCGCGACCCGATTTCTTGATCAGCGACGGGTTGGTGGTGACGCCGTCGAGCAGGCCGGTATCGGCCAGTTCCTTGATCTCGGCGGTGTCGGCGGTGTCGACGAAGAATTTCATGGCGATCTGTCCCTACGGTTTCGGGGGAAATTTGCCTCCCCGTAGCGGCTGCGCTCAAACAGGTCACCCGATTCGCATCAAAAAGGACGTTGAGATGGACGCGCACGTGCAGGTGGAGCGCCGTGACAATGTTCTGTCCCTGGTGCTGGCGCGGCCCGATCGCCGCAATGCAATTACCGTCGCCATGTATGCCTCGCTCGCCGATGCGATCGAAAGCGCGGCAGGCGATTCCTCCATCCAGCTGATCACGCTGGAGGGCCAGGGCGACGATTTTACCGCAGGCAACGACCTCGGCGATTTCCTTCAGGAAATGCCGCAGCCAGGGTCGGCCGGCGATCTGCCGGTCTGGCGGCTGCTTCGCGCCCTGGCGAAGAACCAGGTTCCGATCGTCGCCGCGGTGCATGGCAACGCGGTCGGCATCGGCACGACCATGTTGTTTCACTGCGATTTCGTATTGGCCGAGGAAGGTTGCCGGTTCGTGATGCCGTTCGTCGACCTGGGCCTGGTGCCCGAAGCGGCGAGTTCGCTGCTGATGCCGCGCCTCGCCGGCCGCCGTCGCGCCGCGCGGTACATTTTGCTCGGGGAGCCGTTCGGTGCCGCCGAGGCACTGGAGATGGGACTGGCCAGCCATGTCGTGCCGCATGGCCAGTTGAAGCCGGCAGTGGCCGGGCTAGTCACTGCATTGCTGGCCAAACCGCCAGAAGCGCTGCGTCAGACGCAGGCGCTGCTACGGCGCGAGGACACCGAAGAAGTGCTCGAAAGGATGGAGCTGGAGAACGGCCATTTCGCCGAGCGACTTCAGTCCGAGGAGGTCAAGCACGCGATTACGGCCTTCTTCGCGGCGCGCTCGAAAACTCAGCTCGCGACGTAGACTCGCTTCGTTCGAGTCAGATCAATCACCGGGCCGTTGAAAAAAAGGAAGTTGGTTGGCATCGTGAAGGTGACGCTCAGGTCCATGTAGTCGATATCGCTCTCGTCGATGTCTGCGGTATCGGGATCGTCGACAGGCGGAGGCAAGATTGCGACATCAAATTCGCCGACCCCCGTGCCGAACAACCTTTCGTTGACCCTCGCCTCAATCGCTGCGTCGGTGGCCGTGCTGCAGATCCCGTCGGCTGTCGGGTTCTGGCAGATGGTGGCAAGCCGCGCGCCCTCGCCCAGCGCGTGCTGCATTCCGGCGCTCGCCTGAAATGCGATGCCGAGCTGGAAAATGCCCCACAGGAAAAGCACGAGCACCGGAAGTGCGATCGCAATCTCGATCACGGCTGCGCCGCGGTCATCGCGAATGAGCTGTCAGAAGCTTGCTCATTGCACGCGGATCCCTGCTTCGCCGACCAAGGTGAAGCTGCCGTCCGGATTGGAGCCGAGCCACTTCACATCAAACATCGGCGAATAGGCTTTTTCGATCCGAACATTGACGTAGCGGGCAATAGGTTTCGCCGTCCTCGCAGACCTTTCCGTAATCCTCCGCCATCGTCGACGGACTGGTGTTCTGCGATACGCCGTCGCACTCGAGCCAATATCGGACCTCGACATCATCTTCGTCGACGCCAGCGGCGGCGACGGCCTCGGCCTCAAGCATTTCGTACAGGGTGGTTTCCTTCTTCGCCGTTCATCGCTTTCTCGATCGATCGCTGGGCAGCCTGCTCGAGTTGCAGCTTCGCCGAATAGGCGCGGCTGAGGTCCGACATGCCGATGACCAAGCTCGCCAGGATGGGCGCAACCAGCGCCAGTTCAATGACCGAAGTGCCGCGTTCGTCGCGGAAAAGGTGTGAAAGTCGCTTCATCACGCCACCAACCGCACGTGGTGGCCCATGATTTCATTGTCGCCGTAGCCGCCCGGGCATGTGTTGTTGAGTGCTGCCGTTGCCGGCGAATTCGACGACGTATGACACGAACTGAGCGCAAGTGAAGTCGAGCCCAGCAGTACCGTTGATCTGGAGCTGCTGGTTCGGGAAAGTAGAACGCGCCCCCCAACACCGACGCCGAATTGCCATTGATCTTGTTTACGATTGTGTCGCTCACCGTCGGCGCGGCGGTCCTGGTAGAATAGGATTCCGTCGTAGGTTGCCGCTGTCCGGCGCGCTCATATTGATCTCGGCGCCGACCCTTGATGTCGACCGCTGCCGATATCGGCGCCGATCCGGTGTCACTGTTGGTCAGGATGATTGTGCAGCCCGTGCAGCTGACGTTGGCCTGTGGCCCCGACGGAAAAATTGCCTCCGTCAATGACATAGGTGGCGCTGCCAAGGTGAGCGTCGTCCATTCTAGCTGCTTTCGCTGACGCAGCTGACGCCGGTATCGGCCGGCATGGACTACTATCGTGTATTGTTCGTCGAGGACCTTGAGACGATTGGAGTTGCCCTTGCATGCCGCAAAGGACGGCACGTCGACGTCCTCGTACGGGTCGGCCTGCTTGACGGTGAACGGCAAGAGGTCGGCGCCACCCCAGTTGTCGCTGTCCTGGATATCGCCGACTGCCGCGACGGGCGTCGCGTCTACCTGCCGAGGAACCGGTGGCGATGGCGGCGGTGAGCGAGGTCGAATTGGTGATCATCCCGCAACCGAGATTGATGTCGCCGTTACCCGTCGCCCTGATGCCCGTGTCGCTCGTGTCCACCAGGCTGACGACGCAATAGACGCCGGTCGCAACGGTCGCCGCGGTCGCTCTGGCGGTGATGACGGGAGGGTTCGACAGGAAGAGCGACGAAAAGCCCAAATTCTTCTGAAGGGCCAAGGTAACCCTGACTGGGTTGGTCCAGTTGGTGCCGGTTGGATAGTCCACGCCCGGGGCGCCCTGCAACGTGATGTTCGTGTGATCGTGCTTATCAAGGTCGTAGTCGACTGCGACCGCCACATTTCCCGTCGAACCGTCATTGGCGATGCGGTCATAGACACCGGCGAGGGCAGCCGAATTTGCTGCCCGCTGAAGCTGGCGCTTCCACAGCGTCCACTGGATCGTGTCGGTAGCGAGGCCCGCGGCCCCGACCAGCAATGGCAAAGCCGCGCCGGCGATGATCAACGCATTGCCACGCTTGTCACTCCACAGCTTCTTGAATGCTTTTAGCATCTTCTACTTCCCCGCCGGATTGACGCCTTTGGGCTGCTTTAGCCTCATCAAGGTAAGCGATCGGTTCCAAGGACTGGTTGACGGATCGCTAACCACGATATCGGGCATGACGCTTGAAGCGTGGCGTCTTACCCCTATAATACAGTCGAAGCCCCTTGCGCCGGTTGGGCGGGCCGTCCACCCTCCGCCGCAATGGGGAACAGAAGGGACGAACATCATGGCCAGCGACCCGCCAATCGACACTGGGACCGAGACCGCGACCGCCACCAGGATCAAGCTGGAGCCGCCGGAGGCGCTTCAGCCAATTGCCGTCAAGGAAGCGTCGGGCCTTGTCCCACTGAAGAATGAGGAAACCAGCGAGCTAGACCAGAAAGTCGCCAAGTTCGTGGACGAGCTGGCCGCGCTTGACAGCAACAGCCCCGAATTCGGCAAGAAGGTCGACGCGCTGACGGCGATGGGCCGCAAGGAGATTGCCGAAGCGGCTGGGGCATCCAACCGCTTCCTCGACCGGCCGGTCAAGGCGATCGACAGCGACACCGGTATAGGCGCCGACCTTACCGAGCTTCGCCGCACGGTTGAGTCGCTCGATCCCAAGGAGAACAGCAAGTCGCTGACCGGCCGCAAGTTCCTGGGGATCATTCCCTTCGGACGGCGCATCAACAATTATTTCGACAAGTACCGCAGTTCGCAGACCCACATCTCGGCCATCCTTTCGCGCCTCGCCAACGGCAAGGACGAGCTGCTGATGGATAATGCGGCGATCGACACCGAGCGCGGCGGATTGTGGAAGACGATGCACCGGCTCGAGCAGATGATCCACATCTCCAAGAGTCTCGACAAGCAGCTGGAAGACAAGGCGAACGAGCTGGATGCGACCGAACCCGCCAAGGCCAAGGCGATCCGCGAGACCGCGTCTATTTTATACGCGCCAGCGTACCACCGACCTGCTGACCCAGATGGCGGTGACGGTCCAGGGCTATCTCGCGCTCGACCTCGTCAAGAAGAACAATGTGGAACTGGTGAAGGGCGTCGACCGCGCCTCGACCACGACGGTGTCGGCGCTTCGAACGGCGGTGACGGTCGCGCAGGCGATGACCAACCAGAAGCTGGTGCTGGAGCAGGTCAACGCGCTCAACACCACCACGGCATCGATGATCGATACCACCGGCGAGCTGCTGCGCACGCAGACCGGGGCGATCCACGAGCAGGCGGCAAGCTCGACCATTCCGCTGGAAACGCTGCAGCGCGCCTTCCAGAACATCTATGACACGATGGACCAGATCGACCAGTTCAAGCTCGCGGCGCTGGCCAATATGAAGCAGACCGTCGACACGCTCGGCAACGAAGTTGAAAAGTCGAAGGGCTATATTGCCCGCGCCGAAGGTGTCTCCCAGGCCAAGCTTGAAAATGCCGCTTCGCCCTTCACGCCGATCGAGCAAAAATGATTCCTGAGAAGACCAGCCGCGCCATCGATCATGCGAACGCCATCTTCGCCCGCCTGGACGAGCGTGACGGGGCGGTGCGCGACGCCGCGCGACGCGAACGGCAGCGGTTGAACGCAGGCCTCGGGCGGACGCTCGCCCGGGTCGGAATCACAGTGGGTGTCATCAGCCTGGCGACGATCGCGATCGGGCTGATCATCCCCATCGGCATGTTCGGCTTCCTCGCCGCCGTCGGCCTGGCGATCGGCGTCGCCGCGCTCCTGCTGATCTCCGGAGGACGCCAGATTGCCGCTCCCAACGTTTCAAGCGACCTTCCCAATGGCGAGATGGTACAGCGCTTCGACTCCTACCTGTTCCGCGCGCGTCGCGCCCTCCCCGCCCCGGCGCAAACTGAAGTGGACCAGCTGTCCGCCCAGCTCCCACCTCTCAGGCAAACGCTCGAACGAATTCCCGACCTCGATCCCAGCGCGCAGGATGCGCGGAGGTTGATGTCGGTGCACTTGCCAAACCTCATCGACCGTTATTTGCATGTCCCCTCCGCCTACCGCGAACAGCGCGATGGCGAGGGCGTCAGCGCTGACGAGCGGCTGGTCGAGGCACTCGTGGCGGGAAGACAGGCGCTAACTGAAATTTCGGAAAAGCTTGCTCGCGCCGACATGGCCGCGTTCGAGACGCAAGGCCGCTTCATCCAGTCGCGGTATCAGGAAAAAACGCTCGACTAGCCCACAATCCCAGCTTGGCGGAGCCGCTTCAGCTCCTCCCCGCTCACCCACTTGCTCAGCAAGTCACTATGCTCGCCTAGAGCAGGCGGCGGCAACGGCGCGTCGCTTCGCTCCCCGTCGAGGCGGAATGGGCTGCCAACCATCGGCACTTCGCCCAAGGCTCCGCCACTGGCCGACAGCCGCGTACCGCGATGAACAGCCTGCGGGTCGGACAGCGCCTGGCTCACCGTATTGATAGGCCCCGCCGGAATGCCCGCTTGTTCAAGCTGATCGAGCCATTCCGCGGCCGGGCGTTTGGCAATGATCTCGGCGATCGCCGGCACCAGCCCATCCCGCGATGCAACTCGAGCAGCGTTGGTCGCATAGGCCGGTTCCGACACCCATTCGGGATGACCGAGAATGCCCGCCAACTTGGCGAACTGTCGGTCATTGCCGACGGCGATAATGATCGGCTGATCGGCCGCCTGGAACGGCTGATAGGGCACGATGTTGGGATGGCCGGCGCCCAGCCGCTTGGGGTCCTTGCCGCCGACCAATGCGTTCGAAGCCTGGTTGGCGAGCATGGCGAGCTGCGTATCGAACAGCGCGAGATCGATCGTCGCCCCTTCACCGGTCTGATCGCGCCGATAGAGCGCGGCGAGGATCGCGCTGGCGGTGTACATGCCGGAAAAGAGGTCGGCGACCGCGACCCCGACTTTCATCGGCCCGCCGCCGGCTTCACCATCGGGCACGCCCGTCAGGCTCATCAATCCGCCCATGCCCTGGATGATATAGTCATATCCCGCACGGGCGGCGTACGGCCCATCCTGGCCGAAGCCGGTGATCGAGGCGTAGATCAGGCGCGGATGGGCGGCCCGCAGGCTATCCGCGTCCAGTCCGAACTTCTTGAGGCCGCCAACCTTGAAGTTTTCGACCAGCACGTCGGTATCGGCGGCCATCCGCCGAACCAGCGCCGCGCCCTCCTCCGTGGCAAAATCGATTGCCACCGATTTCTTGCCGCGGTTGGCGGCCAGGAAATAGGCGGCAACCCTTTCGTCGCCATGCTCGTGCCACGGCGGCCCCCAATGGCGCGTGTCATCGCCCGCACCGGGCTTTTCGACCTTGATGACATCCGCGCCAAGATCCGCCAGCAGCTGAGTCGCCCATGGCCCAGCCAGCACTCGGCTCAGGTCGAGGACCCTTACCCCCGAAAGCGGCTTGCTCACGCCACCCGCCGCTTCAAGAACCTCGGCCGCACATCGGCAAGAATCGCCTGCGCTGCATTGTGCCCCGGCGCGCCGGTCACGCCCCCGCCCGGATGCGCACCCGAGCCGCACAGATAAAGGCCCGGCAGCGGCATTCGATAATCCGCCGCGCCGATCATCGGCCGCGCGCTGAACAGCTGGTCCAGCCCCATCTTGCCGTGGAAAATGTCACCGCCGATCAGTCCGAACCGCCGTTCAAGATCGAGCGGCGAGTGGATTTGACGGGCGATGACCGACTTGGCGAAGCCCGGCGCATGCGCGTCGACCGTCGCAATGATCGTGTCGGCTGCCTTCTCGCGCTCGTCATCCCAGGAGCGGCCATCGGGCAGCTTGTAACGGAAGTGCTGGCAAAACAGGCTTGCGACATGCTTGCCCTTGGGCGCCAGGCCAGGGTCGAGCGTCGAAGGGATCAGCATTTCGATCACGGGCTGCGACGACCAGCCGTTGAGTGCCGCCTCGGCATGGGCGCGGTGCATATAATCCATGCTCGGCGCCATGATGATGCCCGCGGTCAGATGATCGCCGCGGCCGGGCATGACGGTGAAACTGGGCAATTTGTCGAGCGCGACGTTCATGCGGAAGGTGGCGCTTTCGCAGCCCCAATGGTTGAAATGTTCTTCGACCTGGTGGGTAACCGCTCCCTTTGGCACAAGCCGGTCGAAGAGCAGCTTCGGATTGACGCCTGCAACGATCGTCGGCGCTCGCCAGCTCTTGCCGCCCGCGACGACCCCCGACGCACGGCCCTTCTCGACGATGATTTCGCTGACCGGCGAGTTGAGGACGATGTCGACGCCAGCTTCGCGGCAGGCCTTGGCCATCGCCTGGGTGATTGCGCCCATCCCGCCAATGGCATGACCCCAGGCGCCCGGCACCCCCGCCGCCTCGCCGAACAGGTGATGCAGCAGCACATAGGCCGTCCCCGGCGTGTAGGGCGACGCGAAATTGCCGACGATCCCATCGAACGCGAACAGTGACTTGGCGAGATCACCGTCGAAAAAGCGGTCGAGGATGTCGCCTGCGCTCTTGGTCGCGAATTCGTGGACGATGCGGATTTCGTCCGTTGACAGGCCGATAAGATCGCGGCCGAGGCTGGCCAGTTGCGGCAAGCCACGAAGCCCGGCCCCTGCCCCGGGCGGCGTTTTCAGGATCCACTTGCGGATCAGCGGGACGACCGTGCCCAGCTCTTCGTTGTAGCGATCGTACGCTGCGCCATCGCCTGGAACGTGACGCGCAATCTCCGCCCGCGTCAGCCCGTCGCGGCCGGAGAGCAGGTAATTGCCATCGCCGGGCAGGAAATTGTCCATCTTGCGCAACACGACCTTCAGGCCATGCCGCTCGAGCTCCATGTCCTTGATGACCTTGGGCTGCAGCAGCGAGACGGTGTAGCTCGCGGCGCTGTTCCTGAATCCCGGATGGAACTCGTCGGTTACCGCCGCGCCGCCTACTTTGTCGGCGGCTTCCAGAATGGCGACCTTGAGACCCTTTTTGGCGAGATAATGGGCGCAAGTCAGGCCATTGTGCCCCGCCCCGATGATCAAAATGTCGTGCAACTCAGCTGCTCTCCGTCATTGCGAGCGGAGCGAAGCAATCGCGCCTCGCGCCAGTGGATTGCTTCGTCGCTGCGCTCCTCGCAAAGACGAAGCAAGGTCTACCGCATCAATACCAATTCTTCGGACATGGTGGGGTGGAGCGCCACGGTCTGGTCGAAGTCGGCCTTCTTCAGCCCCGCCTTCACCGCCACCGCCGCCGCCTGGAGGATTTCAGGTGCGTCGGGTCCGATCATGTGGATGCCGACCACCTGGTCGGTCGCGCCGTCTACCACCAGCTTGTAGAGCGAACGTTCGTTGCGGCCGGCAAGAACATTCTTCATTGGCCGGAAGTCGCTGGTGAAGGTTCTAACCTGCCCCAACCGGTTGCGCGCCTCGCCCTCGGTCATGCCGACGCCGGCCATCGGCGGGTGCGAGAAAACCGCGTGGGGCACGCAATCATAATCGACGGTCCAAGGCTTGTCGCCGAACTCGCTGTCCGCAAACGCATGGCCCTCGCGGATCGCGACGGGCGTCAGCTGAATGCGGTCAGTGACGTCACCGACCGCGAAAATCGACGGCACGCTGGTTCGGCTATTCTCGTCCACCTTGATCTGGCCCTTGTCGCCAAGCGCCACGCCGGCCTGATCCAGGCCAAGCCCTTCGACATTGGGAATGCGGCCGGTCGCGAACAGAAGCGCATCCGCCTCCAGGTCGTCGCAGCCCTCCATGGCGAGGTGCAGCCTGCCGTCGCCGCGCTTCTCGACCTCGGTGAAGCTGGAATTGAAGCGAAAATCGATGCCCTTGGTCATCGAAATCTGCAGCAGCCGGTCACGCATCTGCTCGTCATAGCCGCGCAGGATGACGTCGGCTGCGGTTGACCAATGTCACGTGGCTTCCGAACTGGTGGAAGATGCCCGCAAACTCGTTGGCGATATAGCCGCCGCCGGCAATCACGATTCGCTTCGGCAGCCTTTCGAGGTGGAACACCTCGTTTGAGCTGATCGCATGCTCGATGCCCTCGATGTTCGGCATGAAAGGCCGTGCGCCGGTCGCGATCAGGATCTTGCCGGCGGTGATCGTTCGCCCGCTTGCCAGCTTTACCTCGTTGGCACCGACGAGCGCCGCGCGCTCGTGGAAGATCTCGACCTGATGGTTGCTCAGCGTCTGCGTGTAGAGCCCTTCGAGCCGCCCTACCTCGGCCAGCACATTGTCGCGCAGCACGGGCCAGTTGAACGCGCATTTGGGGACGTCCCAGCCGAACATCGCAGCGTCGTTCAAATCCTCTGCGAAATGCGCACCGTAGACGAGCAGCTTCTTGGGGACGCAGCCCCGGATAACGCAGGTGCCGCCGACCTTATGCTCCTCGGCCACCGCGACCTTTGCGCCATGGGCGGCCGCAATCCGCGCCGCGCGGACCCCGCCGGAACCGGCACCGATCACGAACAAGTCATAGTTGCTCAAAGGCCAGCCCTTTCGAGAAGCGCCCGAGTCGACGGATCAAGCGCGGCGCGCCCTTCCGGATCGTCGAGCGAGCGCGCCATTTCCTTGCCCAGCTCGACCCCGAACTGGTCGAACGGGTTGATCCCCAGCAGCGTCGCATTGGCGAAGGTGCGGTGCTCGTAAAAAGCGATCAGCGCGCCCAGCGAGCGCGGGTCGAGCCGCTGCAGCAGGATGGTGGTCGACGGCCGATCGCCGGGATAGGCGCTGGCCGGATCCTCATGTTCGCGTCCCGCCATCAGCGCCGCGGCCTGCGCGAAGCAATTGCCGAGCAAAAGCTGATGGTGGCGCGGGTCGAGCGCTGTCCTCATTCTCGACCACCGCGACGAATTCGACCGGCACCGAAGCGTGCCCTGGTGAAGCAACTGGAATACCGCATGCTGCGCGTCGGTGCCGACCCCGCCCCATGTGACCGGCGCGGACGGCCGGCCCAGCGGCTCGCCGTCGGCAGTCACCGACTTGCCGTTCGATTCCATCTCCAGCTGCTGGAGATAGTCGGGCAGCAGCCGCAGCCGCTCGTCATAGGCGAAGATCGCCCGGCTCTGAGCGCCGCGGTTCTGGGTGTAGAACAGATCGGCAAAAGCGGCGAGCAGCGCGACATTGCCGCGCCATCGGTGAGCAGCACATGGCGGTCCATCTCGGCCGCGCCTTCAAGCAGTTCCTCGAACGCGCCCCAGCCGAGGGCAAGCGCGATCGACAAACCGACCGACGACCACAGGGAATATCGTCCGCCCACCCCCTCACTGAAAGGAAGGATGCGGGTCTCGTCCACGCCGTAGCCGACTGCCTTGTCCGGCGCTGCGGTCACGGCGATCACATGCCCGAAAGGATCGGACACGCCCGCCTCGCGCAGCCATTCCAGCGCGGCATCGAGATTGGTCAGTGTCTCCATCGTCGTGAATGTCTTGCTGACCGCGATAACCAGCGTCGAGGCGGGATCGAGACCCCAGTCGCCTCGTCGAACGCCTCACCGTCGATGTTGGCCAGTACCCGCACCTCGAACCGGTCAGTGTCGCGGCCAAGGGCGTCGATGATCAGGTCAGGTCCCAGCGCCGACCCGCCGATTCCAATATGGAGGATCGAGTCGATCTCGCCAAAGGCGCCGCCCTCGATCGCGTCGACCAGGCTGCGCATGCGAACGTGGCGCTCTGCGGCGAGGCGGTTATCCTCAGGCTTCCCCTGCCCCCTTTCGGCAACATGCGTCGCCGGTCGATTCTCGGTCGCGTTGACGATCTCGCCCGCGAACAAACAATCTCGCGCGCCATGATAATCTGCCACGTAGGCAAGTCCCGCAAACGCCCCGAGCAACTCCTCGTCGAGATGCGTCTTCGACCAGTCAAAATGGATGCGAGGCAACGTCTCGGCTGAACCGCTTGACCCGCTCCCCGTCACTCTCAAATAGCTCAGTCAGCCCCCCGGGCCGGTACGTTTCGATCGCCTCCCAGGCGGCGTTGCTATCCAGAATCGCCATCGCCCGCCTCATAGTCGGGCCGCCGCCATTTGCCATCCCCGCTTGACCTTGCCCGCCCTTCCCTCAAAAGCGGCTCGGCATGGCCTTTCCGTCCTTCCGTCGCCGCCACTATTCCGATCGGCACTCCTCCGAGAAGAAGGAGACGCCGGCCAGCCTCGTCAGATCGCTGGCGATCCTGGCGCTGTTGGCGTGGCTGCTGAGGAGCCTGATCGTCGCGCCCTTCAGCATCCCCTCCGGCTCGATGCTGCCGACGATGATGATCGGCGACTATCTGTTCGTAGTCGAAATGGCCTTATGGCTATTCAAGCGCCAGTTTCCCCTTCGGGTTCCCGCCGTTCAAGGGCCGGATCTTCGGCTCAACGCCAGAGCGCGGGGATATCGTCGTGTTCGAAGGACCTGCCGGCGCCGACGTGGTCAAGCGCGTCATTGGCCTGCCGGGCGACACCATCGCGGTTGAGGGCGGCCGGCTCACTCTCAATGGCCAGCCGGTCCAGCGCGAGCGGGTCGACGACTTATCATGCCCATTTCAGCCAACAGCCCCTGCCGGGTCGTGCCGCCGGCGGAAGCCGATGACCCGCCCCACGCCCCAGGGCGGTCAAGGCTGCGTCTATCCGGCCTATCGCGAATCGCTGCCCGGCGGACCGACCTATGTCGTCCTCGACCAGACCGACGCCAGCCCGGCCGACAATTTCGGGCCGGTCATTGTGCCGCAGGGCAGTCTGTTCGTGATGGGCGACAATCGAGACGACAGCCTCGACAGCCGCTATCCAGTCGAAACGGGCGGAATGGGTTTCGTCCCGGTAGATCGTCGTCGTCGGCCGCGCCGAACGCGCCTTTTGGTCGACCGACGGCAGCGCCTCGTGGATCAACCCGCTGAGCTGGTTCAGCGCGCTCAGGACCGATCGCATCGGCACGACTATCATCCGTGAGCGCGCTTGCCCTCCTTCATCGGTGAGGCGCTTGGCCGCGACCCTCGGGAAGCTAAGCTGTTCGAGCGTGCGCTGACCCATGGCAGCCATGGCCGCGACACTTATGAACGGCTCGAATTCCTCGGCGATCGCGTGCTCGGCCTGGTCGTCGCCAATTGGCTCTACGAGCGCTTTCCCGAGCGAGCCCGAAGGCAAGTTGAGCCGCCGCTACAATGCGCTGGTCGCTCGCGAAACCTGCGCCGAAGTCGGCCGAGCGCTCGACCTGCCGCGCCATATTCGCCTCGGCAAGCAAGCGCGCGAGGATAATGCCAACCTCAGCGACAACGTCGTCGGCGATGTGGTCGAAGCGATCATCGGCGCGCTCTTCCTCGATGGCGGACTGGAACGCAGCCGCAGGTCTTTGTCCGCGACCCGGTGGGCGCCGTTCCTGGAAGGCCAGCTACGCGCGCCGGTGCATCCCAAGTCCGGACTTCAGGAACGAGCAGCGGAAAGAAAACTGGGTGTTCCGCTCTACGAACTGGTCTCACGCTTCGGCCCGCACCATGCGCCGCGATTCCGCGTAAAGGTCAGCCTTGGCCGTCACGGCGAGGCCGAGGCCGAGGGCGATTCCAAACAGGAAGCCGAAACCGCCGCCGCCGCCGCCCTACTGGAGAAAATCAAATGACGACCACGCTGCGGCCTCGTCGCCGTGCTAGGCGCGCCCAACGCGGGCAAATCGACGCTGGTCAATGCGCTCGTCGGGCAGAAGGTCGCGATCGTCAGCCCAAAGGCGCAGACCACGCGAGCGCGACTGATGGGCATCGCGATCGAGGGTGAAGCGCAGATGCTGCTGGTCGACACGCCCGGCATTTTCACCCCCAACCGCCGGCTCGACCGGGCGATGGTCAAGGCCGCGTGGGAAGGCGCCGAGGACGCCGACCGGATCGTGCTGGTGATCGATGCCGCGGCCAAGGTCGGCGCGCGCGTCGAGGACATGCTCGCAGGGCGTCGAGAAGCCGCCCGGAAGCCGAAGATTCTCGTGCTCAACAAGGTCGATATCGCGAAGAAGGAGGATCTGCTGGTGCTCGCCGCCAAGCTTAGCCGAGCGGCTCAAGCCCGAAGCGATATTCATGGTCTCGGCCACGACCGGCGACGGGGTCGCCGACCTGAAGCGCCATCTCGCCGGCGCGATGCCCGAAGGCCCGTGGCACTTCCCCGAGGACCAGCTCAGCGACGTCACCGACCGGATGGTCGCGGCCGAGCTGACGCGCGAGCAGCTCTATCTCCAGCTCCATGCCGAGCTGCCCTATTCAAGCGCCGTCGAGACCGAGAAATGGGAGGATCGCAAGGACGGCTCGACCGTCATCCACCAGCAAATCCTGGTCGAGCGCGACAGTCAGAAGGCGATCGTTCTGGGCAAGGGCGGCTCACGCCTGAAGGCGATCGGCCAGGCCGCGCGCGAGGCAATCGCCGAGCACCTCGGCCGCAAGGTCCATTTGTTCCTGCACGTCAAGGTCAACCCGCGCTGGGACGAAGACCGCGGCCTCTACCGGGACATCGGCCTGGACTGGGCAGACTAGAGACAAGCAGCTCCTCCACCCATTGCGGCACGAGCGTTGCGCGCCGGCCCATAGCGCCGCTCGTCGAAGAACAGGCTGCCCTGGCTCGGCTCCAGGTTGATCTCCAGCGTCCTCGCGCCGCAATAGCGCGCGGTCTGGACGAAACCGGCCGCGGGATAGACCGCGCCGGAGGTGCCGATCGAGACGAACAGGTCGGCACCCATCAGCGCCTGGTCGATCCGCTCCATCTCGTAGGGCATTTCGCCGAACCAGACGATGTCGGGCCGAACCCGGCCGGCGACCTGGCAGGCGGGACAGGCGGCCGCTTCACCCATCGGGCCTTCCCAGGCGAACCGCTCGTCGCAGCCGAGACACCAGCCGCTGGTCAGCTCGCCATGCATGTGAAGCAGCCGCTCCGCCCCGGCGCGCTCGTGAAGGTCGTCTACATTCTGGGTGACGATCAGCAGCTCGCCCGGCCATTCGGCATCGAGCCGGGCCAGCGCCCGATGCGCGGCGTTGGGCTCGACCTCGCCGAGCCGCGCCCGCCGCGCGTCGTAAAAGTTCGTGCACCAGCGCCGGATCGCGCTCGAACGCCTCGGGCGTCGCCACATCCTCGACCCGATGCCCCTCCCACAGCCCGTCGGCGCCGCGAAAGGTGGCAAGTCCGCTTTCCGCGCTGATCCCCGCACCGGTCAGGATGACGATGTTGCGAAGCCCACCCATGCTCGCAGCTTACGAGACTCGCTCAATGGCCGCCATGGGTGGAAAGCGGACATCCCCATCTTCGTCATTCCCGCGAAAGCGGGAACCCAGCTAGCAGATCGAATGAACCGCGTCCTGGAAGCTGGCGCTGATCGAGGTCACCAACCCTGACCGGCACGACCTCGCGAAGATCACGGCTAGGGTCGTTGGGATGAGTTTGGCTGGGTTCCCGCTTTCGCGGGAATGACGAAAGCAAGCGAACACCTTTACGCTAATGGCCGGTATGGGTGGAAAGCTGACATTAGATCCAACCGCGCGGACGGCCGTCAGGCTGCGACATAGCCTCCATCGATCATGTGAATGGATCCGTTGCAGTAGGACGATGCGTCGCTGGCGAGGAAGGCCAGTAAATGCGCAACTTCCTCGTTGGTACCGTAGCGCCGCATCGCAATGCTGGCTTCGATCCCGGTTCGCAGGGCCGCGGGATCGTCCGGAGCCAACTGATTCTGAAGTGAATCAATCATCCGGTTGTCGATCGGACCCGGGCCTACCGCGTTGACGCGAATATTCGACGGGCCAAGCTCCAGCGCTCCGGTTTTGACCAGGCCATATACCGCGTGCTTGCTTGCGATGTATGGCGCCATCGCAGGGAAACCGATGCAGCCCGCGATTGACGACAAAGCGACAATTGACCCGCCGCCCCGCGCCTTGAGCGGCGCAACGCAATGCTTCATCGCCAGCCACACGCCGGTAACGTTAGTCCGCATCGTTTCTTCAAATTCCTCGACCGATAGCGCTTCGATCGGCTTCAATGCTCCCTCTGTTCCGGCATTGGCGATGAGGATGTCGAGGCCGCCAAAGCGGTCGAGCGTGGCCGCTACTGCTGCCGCCATGCCCGCATCATCGGCCGCGTCGGAAATACTTTCGCCCACTTCGCCATGGTCTCAAGCCGGCCCATGGTCGCTGCCAGCTTTTCGGCGGATCGGGCGACCAGCATCACCTTTGCGCCGAGTTCGAGAAAGAGCTTAGCGGTCGCTTCGCCAATTCCGCCAGTGGCTCCGGTGATAATCGCTACCTTGTCGTCAAGCCGCTGCCTGTCGGTCACGTTGCTCATCACTCCTCCGTCGGAAGATGGAGATGTCCCGATGTGCGACGAGGGCCGCCTCGACCCTAGCACGGGCATGACCGCGGAAATACGCTGCTATCCGAGCGTCAGGCAGTGGTTCGTGGGGCAGATCCGGATCGCGTCCGCCGGTTGTCTGGAATGGGTAGGTTCCAGTTATGGCAGCAATGGGTGGAAAGCGGACGTTACCGTCACGGCTGTTACCCCTCGCCCGGTGCCTTGGGTTGGAGGATAATTAATATGGGCTCGACCGCAACGTTACGTGCTGGAAGGAGTTATATAGTGGCTACCAGTCGTGATCGACGGTGCTTGGCGCTAAGCCGCTCCTCTCCCCCTCTTTTGGCTTCTAGCCATCGCCTGGGCCATCCGGCCGCGGGCCCATGAAAGGAACACATCATGTTGTTCGGAAAAATCCAGACGTTCGACGAAGCCAGTGGCGGTGGCACGATCAAGCCAGAAAATGGCAATGGCGTGCTGCACTTCGTAAAGAGCGCAGTTCGCTGGGGCGATGCCACGACCCGAAGACCGATCGCCGCCTTTCCTATGAAGTCGGCAAGAACGAACAGGGCGCGGATTGCGCCGTCAGACTGCAGCCCTGCGTAAACATACTGGGGCGGGGCAACGCTCCGCCCCCTTGTTTCGTGACTGACCGGTTTCAACGGATCATACGGCAGCTTTACGACCCACACTCCAATGTCCGCAATGGGTCGAAAGCTGCCACCAGCCTAGTGGCAGGAATGGGTGGAAAGCAGACATAGGCGTTGCCCTCTGTTTCGCGCTGACAGCTATGGCTCTCCGTAGGGAGAGCCGCTTTCGCGGACGGCTTGGGCGCGCGGTGTATCCATCGACAAGCAAATCGAGCGAGGCGCAGGGAGGTCGTTACGAACGGTCTCTAGCTGCGCTTTTTCAGCAAGTGCGATGAGCAGCGCGGTATGCTGCGTGACGCGCCAATGGCGATAGCGTGCATCCTGCAGCACCGAGTTTAGTTGGAACAGGGCGTCGGGGCTCGGAATGCTGAGATGTTCCAGCGTTCTTAGTCGCGCCCAATCGCCTTGCTCGGTCGCCATCTCAGACGTGATGTTTCGCATCCAGTGATACATCTGGCCGAATTGGGCGAGCTCCTCGTCACGCAACAGCGCCGCTCGGCCCGCTTGGGCCAATGCATCCCAGCGGGAAGTCTGCATCGTCCAGTATTGTGGTCGACCAATCCATCGTGGCGTATTGATTTCGCTGGTTTGCGCGGCTCCATCCAGCAGCACCTGAACCTCTGCGAGCCGACGCTCGACGCAAGGCCGGACAGCCGAGCGCGACGCAAGTCGCGCCATGTTCATCTGCAGCTCGCTGCGGATCGCCTTTCGGGCGCGCTCGGCATCGACGCGATCAGTGAGAGCTTGGGCCAATTGCTGGGCGCCAAGCGCGATCAACACGCCCAGCACAATGATACCAACTTCGCCGGTGAACTGGCGCCAACCGTGCAGCGGCTTGAGCAATTGGAACTGCATGGCGGCTCCCCAACGATTACGTCAGCGTAACAGAAGGGCTAATGACAGCAATGGGTCGAAAGCGGACATGCAATCAGGTTAAGATTTCGCTGTCCTACAGGCACCCAAATATGTCAGCCAGTTAGCACCCCGAATCTATCGGGATTGGCTTTTTCTCATTGTAGTCCAGTGATTTGCGAGGATTTTGTTACCCTCGATGTTACCCTACGGGTGCGGCTCGCTGTTACCCTCAATCGTTCGGGCCCTCTGGCAAAACCTACATCCAGGGTGACAAAGTTGGTGAAGTTGGCACGCCCCCGTTTGCACTCGGTTGGGTTACAGAAAAATCTCTGTACTCGCCCCGTCGGATTTGGATGTGGAGTCAGCCGATAACGATATTGACACCATTGTCAGCGACACTCACTATTCGACCATGGTCAACGAAGCCTATCATCACCCGATCGGCATCTCGGCCGAAGACATCGACCATATGGGTCATGTCAACAACAGCGTGTATCTGAAATGGGTACAGGAGGCGGTGGTCGACTTCTGGGAGAAGGTCGCCCCGCCTGAAGCGGTCGCCACGCATCAGTGGATCGCGCTCAGCCATGAGATCCAGTATCGCCGGCCGACCTTCCTCGACGATCTGGTCGTGGCCGATGTGATCGCTGAGAGAGTAGAGGGAGCACGGGCCTTCTTCACCACCGTCATCAAGCGTGGCGAGGAAGTGCTTGCCGAGGTCAAGAGCACCTGGTGCTGCCTCGATGCGGTGTCGCACCGGCCCGCCCGCCTCGCCCGCGACATCGCCCAGCGCTTTCTCGCCGACTAGCCGTTGCGCCGGCGTGCCGGCTGCGCCAATTTTCGGGAATGAGCGAACACCGGATCCGTGTCGGCATTGGCGGCTGGGATTTTGATCCCTGGCGCCGCACCTTTTATCCAGCGGGCCTGGCCAGGTCGAAGCAGCTGAGCTTTGCGGTGGAACAGCTGACGGCGATCGAAATAAACGCGACTTACTATCGCAGCCAAAAGCCGGCGACCTTCGCAAATTGGGCCAAGACTGCGCCGGATCGCTTCCAGTTCGCGGTCAAGGCCTCCCGCTTCGCCACCAACCGCAAGGTGTTGGCGGAGGCCGGGGAATCGGTAAGCCGCTTCCTGAATCAGGGAATCATCGAACTTGGCGATCGGTTGGGTCCGATCCTGTGGCAATTCATGGCGACCAAGAAGTTCGAAGCGGGAGACTTCGCCGCCTTCCTCAAGCTGCTTCCCGAACGCCATGAGGGCGTCCACCTGCGCCATGCTCTCGAGGTCCGCCACGACAGCTTTCGTGATCCCGCTTTCTTCACGCTGGCCAAAAAGGCCAATGCGGCAATCGTCTTCGCCGACAGTGACAAATTCCCCGAGATCGATGAGGCCACCGCCGATTTCACCTATGCGCGGCTGCAGCGGTGCGCCGAAGAAGTGTCAACGGGCTATGAAGGCGCGGCACTGGACCAGTGGGCCGATCGCGCACGGACCTGGCAACGGCAAGGCGACGTCTATGTCTTCTTCATCAGCGGCGCAAAGGTCCGCGCCCCGGCCGCGGCGCAGGCGTTGCAGAAGCGGCTGGGCATTGCGCCCGCCTGACGCTTAAGTCATCACCCGCCCATGCGCACCGACCAGCAGCCCATTCGCATTGCCCTGTTCGCGCCCGACGGCCGCATGGGAAAGGCAATCCAGGCCGCCGCCGCGGAAGATCCTGGCTTCGAGGTCGACAATGACAATGGCGACGTGCTGGTCGATTTCTCCGCGCCAGATGCGCTTCGCGCCAGCCTCGATCGCGCCGTTTCCGCCGGCGTTCCGCTGCTGATCGGCACGACCGGACTTGATCGACGAGCATGAGGAATTGATCGCCGACGCCGCCAGGACCATTCCGATTCTGCGCGCACCCAACACCTCGCTCGGCGTCGCGCTGCTCGCCGACCTCACGGAACGTGCAGCGCGCGTACTCGGACCGGAAGCTTGGGACATCGAGATTGTCGAGGCGCACCACAATCGCAAGACTGACGCGCCCTCCGGCACCGCATTGCAGCTGGGCGCTGCCGCCGACCGGGCGCGGGGCGGCAACTCGCCCATCGATCGCCGCCGCGACGGGACGGGCCTGAAGCGCGAAACGGGGGCGATTGGTTATGTGGCAATTCGCGGCGGCACGGTCGCCGGCGACCATGACGTGATGTTCCTTGGCGCCCAGGAGCGGCTGATACTGTCCCACCGCGCCGAAAGCCGCTCGATCTTCGCCCGGGGCGCGCTTGCCGCCGCCCGGTTCCTGCGCGGCAAGCCCGCCGGCCTTTACACGATGCGCGACGTCATCGACGCTGCATGAAGCAGGCGGAAGTTTTCGAATTCTATCGCCGACTCGCCGAGGATAACCCGGCGCCGGAAACCGAGCTTGAATATGTGAACCCCTACACGCTGCTGGTGGCGGTCGCGCTGTCGGCGCAGGCGACCGACATCGGGGTCAACAAAGCCACTCGAAGCCTCTTTGCCAGGGTGAAGACTCCGCAGCAGATGCTTGAGCTGGGCGAGGAACGGCTCAAGGAGCAGATCAAGACGATCGGCCTGTTCAACACCAAGGCGAAGAACATCATCGCCGCGGCCCGCATCCTGGTCGAAGAGTTCGGCGGAGATGTGCCCCAGGAGCGCGAAGAGCTGGAAAGACTACCGGGCGTAGGACGCAAGACGGCCAATGTCGTGCTTAACGTCGCATTCGGTCAGCCGACAATCGCCGTCGACACGCACATCTTCCGCGTCGCCAACCGTACAGGTCTTGCGCCCGGCAAAAGCCCGCTGGAGGTCGAGCTCAAGCTGACCAAGGCAACGCCCGAGCCGTTCCTGACCCACGCCCATCACTGGCTGATCCTGCACGGCCGCTACGTCTGCAAGGCGCGGTTGCCCGAGTGCTGGCGATGTCCGGTCGCTGATTTGTGCGATTACGAGCCGAAAACCCCAGCGCCGAAAGCTAAATCCAAAGCCGCTCCAGCCGGTCGCTGAGTCCGGTCAACAGCTCATATTGCGATAGGCCCGACGCTTCCGCCGCAGCGGGCAGGTCATAATCGAGCGTTACCCAGTCTCCCTCGGAGAGTTCAGGTGCGGCGGTGACGTCAAGCGCGATGAGATCCATGGAGACCCGGCCGATCAGCGGCAGCGCCTTGCCGTCAACGCTTGCCGACCCTTTGCCGGCGAAGCAGCGCAGGTAGCCGTCGGCATAGCCGATGTTGACGATTGCCGCCTCTGTATCGGCTGCGGCATTCCAGGTCGCACCATAGCCGATCGTTTCTCCCGCTTTGACAGTGCGCCGCTGGACGACTTCGGCCTCCGGGAAAGCAACTTGTGCGATATGCCCAACCGCTTCCTCGCGCGGCACGCCACCGTAGAGCGCGAGACCCGGGCGAACGAGGTCGAACGCATAGTCGCTGCCAAGGCAAATGCCCGCGCTGTTGGCGAGGCTGAAACGGCGCGCCCTCACTGTCCCGGCAACCGCCGCAAAGCGATCGCGTTGGACCGCATTCATCGCGCTATCCTCGTCGGCGCAGGCCAGGTGGCTGTGCAGCGTATGGATGTGGAGCTCTTCGAGCAGCCCGATCTCGTCCGTCCGAAGCCCAAGCCGATTCATTCCCGTGTCGATCATTACGTCGCACGGCCGACCCGTCGCAGCGTCTTTCCACCTCGCAACCTGTTGGGGAGTATTGAGCACGGGCCGGGCATTGCTCGAAAGCGCCGCATCAATGTCGTTCGGGCCGACGCCGTGGAGGACGCTGAGGTCGACTGACACCGGCAGTGGGCCAAGTGCCTTTGCCTCAGCCCAAGTCGAGACGAAAAAATCGCGGCAACCCGCTTCGGCTAACAGCCGGGTTACTTCCCGTGCACCGAGCCCATAGCCGTTCGCCTTGACGGCCGCACCGGCGGCAACGCCGGCGGTACGCTGAAGCCAGCGCCAATTATTTTGGAGAGCGCGGGAATTGAGGCGAAGGCGAAGCGCGTGGTGGGTCACGCGCCCCGCCCTAGCCAGCGCTTTCACCCCCGTCGAGAGCCGCCTTCGCCTGTTCCCAATTGCGCCCGTCGAACCGTTCGATGGCGAGGTCGACCGAATTGTCGAGGCAGTTGGCGTTGACGCTCCAGGCATCCGGATGGCTGCGCGGCTGGTAGAAGCTCTTAACTCCGCACACCGAGCAAAAGAGATGCTCGGCGGCGCCAGAGCCGAAGCGGTAGCTGGTGAGGCTCTCCGCACCCCGCTCGAGCATGAATTTGTCATGCGGTACCATGATATGAAGAAATCCGGTCATCGAGCAGACCGAGCAGTTGCAGTCGAGTGCGGGAACGGGAGGGCCAGGCATTTCCGCCCGGAAACGAACCGCGCCGCAATGGCATCCTCCAGACACATTGATCATGGACGCATACCTATTGCGGCGCGGCGCAGGCGACAACTCGATGTTAGCGGGCGGCAATCTCGATCGGCTGGTTAGTGACTGCTGCAATCCGCTCGTTGCGGTCGTCGGCGAGCCGGGCCAGCGTTTCCGAGCGGCAGCGGCGGACGTCGTTCTTGCCTTCGACGTCGGCATCGGAAGCCGTCCCGCAAACCTCGATCACCGCGTGGCTGATGCGGCGGTCGAGCGCTCGCTGTCCCGCCAGGGTGCGAAGGTCGAGATCGGCGACTTCGACCTTGGCGGTCGCGAGGACGGGCGGTTCGGCGAGAACCGGAGTGGCGGTGAAGGCCAACAGCGTGGCGATGAAAATCTTGGTCATGTCGCAATCCCTTTTTCAGGGCCGGCTGATCCGGCGCGACCTTTCATCTATGCCCATAAATCAGTTTTGATAAGCAACGATATTGTGCTACCATTCTGCAAAATCGCAGAATGCCCGTTTCGAAGGCGAAGAGGAGATGACAGCGATGCTCGACTGGAACGATCTGCGCTATTTTCTCAGCGTTGCCGACCATGGCAGCACGCTTGCCGCAGGCCGCGCCATGAGGGTCAGCCAGACCACCGTCGCCAGGCGGATCGCTGCCCTCGAGGAAGCGCTGGGACTGCCATTGTTCGAAAAGCGACAGGCGGGATATGTGCTGACCGCCGGCGGCGAGGAGCTGCTTGAACGCGCCCGACAGGTCGAAGCCGCAGCCAGCGGATTCGCAGAGGCTTCGGCAGCACTTGCCCGGGACTCTACGGGATCGGTGCGCATCACGACCCAGGAAATCTTCGCCAATACGCTGTTGGCGCCGATGCTTCGCGAGCTTCATGAACGGCATCCTCAGATCGTAATCGAACTGGATACTCAGCAGGAGTTGCTCGAGCTTGGGGAAGGCCAGGCCGATATCGCCTTGAGGAGCACGGCCCAGGAACCGCCGGCCGGCACCGTCGGCCGGCGCCTGTGCATCGACGATTGGACGCTTTATTGCAGCCGCGAATATGCCGCGGCCCACGGCGTGCCGCGCACCCGCGAGGATCTGAAAAACCACGCCATCATCGGCGGCGGCGGCGGCAAGCTGTGGGTCCACTATGAGGCGTGGCTGCGCAAGCTTGGGCTTGAGGACAGGGTCGCGATGCACCACTCGACATCAACTGGCCTTCTATCGGGCGTTCGCTCGGGCTTCGGCCTGGGCGTGTTGCCGTGCGTCGTTGCCGATGCCGAGCCGGACCTGGTGCGGTGCCTCCCGCCGCGCACCGACCACGGCCGCGAAATGTGGCTGCTCACCCACGAGCGGGTGCGGCATACGCCCCGCGTCCGGGTGGCGATCGACTTCCTTTATGAAAAACTGTCGCAGCACGTTCGCCAGCTGGAGCAGCAACGCGCCGCTGCCTAGGCGATCGGACCTCCGCGCCATTCCGGCGTGGGCCGGTCGCCGATCGCCGCCTCGACCGCTGCTCTTGCCAGCAACCGCGTTGAATTGAGGATCGGAAGCGGAGAAATTTCCGCGCTGATCAGCAACGGAATTTCAGTGCACACCAGCGCGACCGCATCGCAGCCCTCGGCTTCAAGCTTTTCGATGATCCCGACATAGGCATCGCGCGCCTCATCGGTGAAGACGCCGAGGCAGAGTTCGTCAAAGATGATTTCGTTGACGATCTTGCGGTCCGGCTCGTCCGGGATCGCCCAGCCGATCCCGCGGCGGCCAAGCGCTCCGGGATAAACCGGGCCCGTCATCGTATATTTCGTGCCAAGGATGCCGATCCTCTTGTGACCATCGTGCGCTGCCTGTTCGGCAACCACTTCCCCGATATGGAGCGCCGGAATGGGGAACGGCGCGCCAGGGGACTCAAGCGCGATATGCGCTGTATTGTCTGGGCAGACGAAGAAGTCGCAGCCCGCCGCCGCGAGCTTCCTCGCATCCTTGAAAAAGAAGCCGCGCAATTCCTCATTGTCGCCCCGGTCCCACGCATCCAGCACCAGCGCCATTGCGCTGCAAGTCATGGTGATTTCGGGATGCATGTGCGGCCCAAGCCGCTTCACGCCTTCAAGGCAGGCGGTTCGGAAGCATAGCGTCGCGCCTTCGAAGCTATGTGCCAGAATCCCGATATGCTTCATTCCACCGTGACGCTCTTTGCCAGATTGCGAGGCTGATCCACGTCGGTGCCCTTGGCGACCGCGACATGATAGGCGAGCAGCTGAACCGGCACGGCATAGACCAAGGGCGCGATCAGCGGGTGGACCTCGGGCATCTCGATCGTCGCCGTGCAGCCCTCACCAGCCTCCGCCAGTCCCTTGGCGTCGGAGATGAGGATGATCTTGCCGCCGCGGGCGCGGACTTCCTGCATGTTGCTGACGGTCTTCTCGAACAACGGTCCTGACGGTGCGATCACGATCACCGGTACCAGGTCGTCGATCAACGCGATCGGGCCGTGCTTCATCTCTCCGGCGGCATAGCCTTCGGCATGAATGTAGCTAATCTCCTTGAGCTTCAGCGCCCCTTCTAGCGCCATCGGAAAATCGGGCCCGCGGCCAAGATAAAGCACGTCACGCGCCGGGGCGACGAGGTGCGCCATCGCCGCGATGTCGTCATCGTGGCCAAGCGCTTCATTCATTGCTTCGGGCGCCTGCTGGAGCTGGGCGACGATTTGCCGCTCCTCATCCTCGCTCATGCGTCCCTTGATCCGCGCCAGATTAGCGGCAAGCGCGGCGAGGACCGCCAGCTGACAAGTGAAGGCCTTGGTCGAAGCGACGCCAATCTCTGGCCCCGCATGGGTCGGCAACAACAAGTCCGCCTCGCGGGCCATTGAGCTGGTCGGAACATTGACCACCACGGCGATGGTCTGCCCCTCGGAGCGCGCATGGCGCAACGCCGCGAGCGTGTCAGCGGTCTCGCCCGACTGCGAAATGAACAGCGCCAGACCGCCCGGCTCAAGCACCGGCTGGCGGTAGCGGAACTCGCTCGCCACATCGATGTCGACCGGCACTCGCGCGAACTGTTCGAACCAATATTTGGCGACCATGCCGGCATAGAAGCTGGTGCCGCAAGCGACGATCGTAACGCGGTTGACCGTGCTGAGGTCAAACTCGAAGTCCGGCAACGCGACCTTGCCCTCGAAAGGTCGGACATAGCTTTGCAGGGTCTGGGCAACGACGATCGGCTGCTCGAATATCTCTTTTTGCATGTAGTGGCGGTAATTGCCCTTTTCGATCCGCGCCGCCGATGCGCCTGACTCGACGATCTCACGGGTCACCGGCTGGTTGGCGCGATCGTAGATCTGGACGGAATTGCGCTCGACCACGACCCAGTCGCCCTCGTCGAGATAGGCGATCCGCTGGGTAAGCGGGGCCAGAGCCAGCGCGTCTGACCCCAGGTAATTCTCGCCCGCGCCATAACCGACGGTCAGCGGCGCACCCATCCGCGCGCCGATGATCAGGTCGGGCTGGTCCTTGAACAGGAAGGCGATGGCGAAAGCGCCATGCAGTCGCGGCAGGACGGTCGCCACTGCCTCGGTCGGCGTGGAACCGCGCTCGATTTCGCGCGCCACCAGATGCGCGACCACTTCGCTATCGGTCTCCGACAGGAATGTTCGGCCGTCGGCGATCAGCTCGTCGCGCAGCGGCTTGAAATTCTCGATGATGCCGTTGTGGACCAGCGCCACCGGTCCGGCGATGTGCGGATGAGCATTGCCGACGGTCGGCGCGCCATGCGTCGCCCAGCGCGTGTGGGCAATGCCGACGTTCCCGTGCAGCGGTTCCGCCGTCAGTTCTCGTGCGAGATTGTCGAGCTTGCCCTCGGCCCGGCGACGTTCAAATTCATCATCCTGCACGGTACAAATGCCGGCGCTGTCATATCCGCGATATTCCAGCCGCTTCAGCCCGTCGAACAGCCGCTGCGAAACCGCCTCACGCCCGACGATCCCGACAATCCCGCACATCCTACTTCTTGTCCTTCCTGGCCTGCTGCCGCTCGCGAAAGCGCCTGGCCCAGCCAGCGAAGCCCTTTTGCTCGCCGCGCGACACCGCCAGCTCATCAGCCGCGACGTCCTTGGTTACCACCGAACCCGCGCCGACGATGGCGCCCGCGCCGATGCTTACCGGGGCGACCAGCGCGGTGTTGGATCCGATGAAGGCGCCAGGACCGATCACCGTATTATACTTGCCAAAGCCGTCATAGTTGCAGGTGATGGTGCCGGCTCCAATGTTGGCTTTCTCGCCCACTTCTGCGTCGCCGATGTAGGACAGGTGATTGGCTTTGGCGCCTTTGCCCAACGTCGCCTTCTTCACTTCGACGAAATTGCCCACCTTGGCTCCTTCGCCAAGCACCGCACCGGGCCTCAGCCGTGCGAACGGTCCAACTTCGCAGCCCGACGAAATAGTCGCCCCTTCGATGTGGCAGAAGGCGCGGATGGTGGCGCCGTCGGCGATGGTAACCCCGGGACCGAACACAACGTGCGGCTCGATTGTGGCGTCGCGACCAAGCCTGGTGTCATGACTGAACCAAACGCTTTCGGGGTCAATCAACGTGGCGCCCTGCTCGAGTGCTTCCTCGCGCCGCCGCCGCTGCCAGTCGAGCTCGAGATGAGCGAGCTCGGCACGACTATTGACTCCGGCCGTCTCGAACGGCTCGCCTTCGATGGCGACGGGTGCGCGGCCCTCGTCCTTGGCAATCATGACGATGTCGGGAAGATAATATTCGCCCGCTGCATTGGCGTTGCCGACCTGACCGAGCCAGCGGAACAAATCCTTCGATCCGACCGCCATCATGCCAGAGTTACACAGCTTGACCGCGCGTTCGGCCTCGTTGGCGTCCTTAAACTCGACCATCTTCGAAATATGGTCGCCCTCCCCGAGGATGACCCGGCCGTAGGTCTTGCCGTCGGCTGGCGAGCTGGCGAGCACCACCACCCCGGGATCTTCAGGCTGGTCGAGGCGATCCAGCATGCGTTCCAGCGTTTCCCGAGTAACGAACGGGGTGTCGCCATAGAGAATGAGAACCGAGCCATCGAAACCGGCCAGAGCCTCCTGGGCCATTTGGACCGCATGGCCAGTACCCTTCTGCTCGGTTTGAAGCGCTGTCTCGATGCCATGTCCATGTAGCGCTTCTTCAAGCTGCTCGCGGCCCTTGCCGACCACTACGACTTGCCGCTCTGCTCCCATCGCCTCGACAGTGCCGAGCAGGTGCATCAGCATCGGCTTGCCGGCGATCGGGTGAAGTACCTTGTGCGTATCGGAACGCATCCGGGTGCCCTGCCCCGCGGCAAGAATGACCACCGAGAATTTCGACTGATTCATGGCAAACGCATAGAGCCTGATCGTTGGACGTGGAAGCGAGAGCTTTCCCGTCCGGGATGGGTCAGGCTCTCGCCCGGAATGTTCACGCCTTTAAACCCTTTATCCATAGACGAAGGGCCCCGGGCGGAAACCCGGAGCCCTGCGCGCCGTCGCCCCTGGACGATCAGCTTGCCGTTGGAGTGGTTTTCCGCTTGGCCGGAGCCCGCTTGCGCGCCGTGGCGCTGGAGCGCCGCTTGGTTGCACCGCCGGTCTTGCGCGCCGGAGCTTTGCGTGTGGCCGATTTAGCGGTGGCTGCCTTCGTGGCCGGAGCCTTGCGCGTTGCGCCGGTCTTGCGCGGTGCCGCGCGCTTGGCGACGGGCTTCGACGAAGCCGTCCCGGTCGAGCCCGAATCCTCATCGGCCCATTTGCCCGACAGAACGCGCTGCGCGGCCTCGGCGACCGCTTCGGCGATCAGGGAGCCCAGTTTCGATGCATTGCTCATCATCTGCGTTGCCGCCGCGCTGGCGCTATCCGCCGCGTCGAGGCCCGCGTCGCGGATTGCCTTGCGGGCCTTGGGGCTTGCGGCGATCGCCGCTGCCGCCGCGGTCAGCCCCGCCGCGAGCATCTCCCGGCTCATGGCCGCCTTGGCAATCTTGTCCATGGTCGATTTACTTGAACCGCCGCTTTTCGATGATTTGGCCATCACTGCCTCCCTATTCGATCGTTACCGCACAAAGCGGTTCATCGCCGAAACGGTTCCGAATTACCGGATATGGCAGGCAAGTAAAAGGGAGCTGTCGCACCACGCGACAGCCCCCTTCAACATGGTCAGCGACCGGACGTTCGAGCCCGGAAGGCCAAGGTTGGCTGGTTAGGCCACCACCTCCCAAGCGAACAGAACCGACCTCCCTGCTGAACCATGAGACATCGGATCACCTCCTTTCGCTGCGTTGAAGCTGGGCACAGCATGTTGTGGTTCGAGGCAATAAACAAGACTTGTATTGGTGGTCAGTTTCGGCGATCTTCATTGCTTCGCGCCGTATCCGCCTCCATCAGGATCGGCCGTCTCCAGCACCGTCAGGACCTCTTGAGGCTGAACGCGACCGCCTCGATCAGCACGGCGGTCAGTCGATTTATTTTCCGAGCTTATCGACCTTGGCCTGAAGTGCCGCCAGTTCGGCCTTCAGCTTGGCCAGCTCCTCGGCCGATGCATCGCTGCTCGCGGCCGCCGCGCTGGCTTTCTTGCCGGTCATTGCCTGCGCTGCTTCCTCCAGCATTGCCATGTTGCGCTTCGCGAGGTCGGCGAACATGGTCGGCCCGAACGCGCCGGCCATCGCCGCATTATTCTTCTGAAATGCTTCCATCGCCGCATCCAGATAGGAAGGCACTGCGCCTTGCATCTGGCCACCGTAGAGGCCGATCAGCTGCCTCAGGAAATTTACCGGAAGCATCGTGCTCCCGCGCGATTCCTCGTCGACGATGATCTGCGTCAGCACCTGATGGGTAATGTCCTCGCCGGTCTTGGCATCGACCACCTCGAAATCGCGGCCCTCACGGATCATCGCCGCCAGCCGGTCGAGGGTGATATAGCTGCTGCTTTCCGTGTCGTAGAGCCGCCGGTTGGCGTATTTCTTGATCGTCACCTTGTCAGCCGACTTGGCCATTCATCCGCTCCTGATATTTGCCCGAGCCTAGTCCTCGCTCTCCCGCGCTGCAACAAACATGTCCTTCCGCAGGTGCGAAGGCGCATTTTGATATGTTGAGGAGCGCTTGATCAGCGGGCCGGTCCAAGGGCCCCGCTTGCCCGCGCGGCGCCTCGCCGCTAGAGGAACGGCAACGCACCCATAGCTCAGCTGGATAGAGCGCTGCCCTCCGAAGGCAGAGGCCAGAGGTTCGAATCCTCTTGGGTGCGCCATTTCCTCGACTCCCGCGCGAAATTGGCCAAGAACGGCGACTTCAAGGCCAGGGAGTTGGCAAATGGCGAAAGTCCTTTGTGTCCTCTATGACGACCCGATCGACGGCATGCCGCGATCTTACCCGCGTGACACACTCCCCAAACTGGACCGCTATCCCGACGGGACGACCCTGCCGACACCGAGCGCAGTGGACTTCACGCCGGGCGAACTGCTCGGTTGCGTTTCGGGCGAGCTCGGGCTTCGTGACTATCTCGAGAGCAAGGGCCACACGCTGGTCGTGACGTCCGACAAGGACGGCCCGGACAGCGTTTTCGAGCGCGAATTGGTCGATGCCGACGTCGTCATCTCGCAGCCCTTCTGGCCGGCCTATCTCACCGCCGAACGCATCGCCAAGGCGAAGAATTTGAAGCTCGCGCTGACCGCCGGCATCGGTTCCGACCATGTCGATCTGCAGGCGGCGATCGACAAAGGCATCACCGTCGCCGAGGTGACCTACTGCAACTCGATCAGTGTCTCCGAACATGTCGTCATGATGATCCTCGGCCTGGTGCGCAACTACCTCCCATCGCATGATTGGGTGCGCAAAGGCGGCTGGAACATCGCTGACTGCGCAGCGCGCTCTTACGATGTCGAAGGGATGCATGTCGGAACCGTCGCGGCGGGCCGGATCGGCAGCGCGGTGCTGCGCCGCTTGAAGCCGTTCGATGTGCACCTTCACTATTTCGACCGATATCGCCTGCCGGAAGCGGTCGAACGCGAATTGGGCGCGACGTGGCACAACAGCGTGGAGGACATGATCTCCGTCTGCGATGTGGTTACGATCAATTGCCCGCTCCACCCCGAGACCGAAAACCTCTTCGACGCGGCGATGATCGCCAGGATGAAGCGGGGCGCATATCTGGTGAACACTGCGCGCGGGAAGATCGTCGACCGTGATGCGGTCGCCGCCGCGCTCGAGAGCGGCCAGCTGGCGGGCTATGCCGGCGACGTCTGGTTTCCCCAGCCGGCGCCGCGCGACCATCCCTGGCGGACCATGCCGCACGAGGGCATGACGCCGCACATCTCAGGCACCAGCCTGTCGGCCCAGGCTCGCTATGCCGCGGGGACCCGCGAGATCCTTGAATGCTTCTTCGAGGGCCGGCCGATCCGCGACGAATATCTGATCGTCGAGGGCGGCGGCCTCGCCGGCACCGGCGCGCATAGCTACAGTGCCGGCGACGCGACCGGAGGATCCGAGGAAGCTGCGCGCTTCAAGGCGCAGTGAATTGCGCCTAGCGCTCACCTTCTCATGACTGCCAGCCTCATCTCGTCGGATGACATTCTGCTCGCACCGGGAGTCGTCCATCTGCAAACGGGCGGAGTTGGTGCCACGCCGCGTCAGGTGTTCGATGCGACTGTCGCCGCGATGGCTCAGGTGGAGGCCGACCCGGTCCGAGCGACCTATGGTCCGGGCATGAGCGAGCTCGAAAAGGTACGCTCCAAGGCGGCGGTGCTGATGAGCTGCAAGGCCGAGGAGATTATTCTCACCACCAGCGCGACGCAGGGAATGTTCCTGCTGGCTCAAGGCCTCAAACTCACGCACGGCGACCATATCCTGACGACTGACCACGAACATCCCGGCGGCCGGCTCGGCTGGGAGTGGGCGGCGCGACGCTATGGATTGCAGATCGACGTGATCCAGATCGCGCCGGACGAAACCGATCCGGCGTCAATCGTCGAGCGTCTTGCCGACGCGATCCGTCCGCGTACCCGCGTCGTCTCTTTCTCGCACATTCTGTTCACCACCGGAGTCAGGCTTCCCGCTGCGGAATTGTGCATGCGCGCCCGCGAACATGGCTGCTGGACAATTATCGATGGCGCCCAAGGACCCGGCGCGCTGCCGGTCGATGTCAAGGCGATCGGCTGTCATGCCTATGCCGCGAGCGGCCATAAATGGCTACTCGGGCCCAAAGGCACCGGCCTGCTTTATCTCAGCGAGGAATTGGCAGGAGCGCTTGACGCTTTGCCTCTTTCGGCTGGCCGTCATGCCAATTCGGATTTAACCGGAATTGGCAATATCGCCGGAATGATCGGTCTTGGTGCCGCCATCGATTTGATCGAGGCCATCGGACCGCAGCCCATCGAAGAGCATAATAAGGCTTTGCGAGCCGAGCTCTACGACGCCCTGTCGCGGCTTAACCAGATACGCATTCCCGCTCCGCGCAATGGCCCGCTGACGTCGGCCAACCTGGCGTTCTGCCTGCCGGAATCCGTCGACCTGCATGCCCTGCGCCGAAACCTCGTCATGCGTCACAAAGTCTATATTCGGGTGGTGGAGCTGGCGGGATTTCTCGGGCTGCGTGCCTCGCTCCACCTCTATAACAGCTCGGAGGACGTGGAGGCGTTGGTGTCGGCGCTAAGCGCTGAGCTGACCGCCTGATCAAGCGGAGGGCCAGCACTCCAACACCTCGACGAAGCGGGTCAGCCAGGCGTTGGTCTGGTGGCCGTCGACCACGCGATGGTCGATCGTCAGCGTGACATAGGCCATCGGCCGGATCAGGATGGCGTCCTGTCCGTCCACCTCCCGCACCACGACGCGCTTTTCGAGCTTGCCGACGCCCGAGAATCGCGGCTTGCCCCGCATGGAGGATGATCGGCGAGGCGAGGAGCGATCCGGACACGCCGTGATTGGAAATTGTGAAGGTGCCGCCGGAGACGTCCGCCGCGGCCAGATTTCCGGAGCGCGCGCGGCTCGTCAGGTCATCTAGCTTGCGGCCAACCTCTTCAAGGCTGAGAGAGCCGGCGTCCTTGACCACCGGCACCACCAGTCCCTTTTCGCCAAGTGCAGTGCCAACTCCCACATTGATCGTCGGCGAGACGGCGATGCGGTCCTTTTCCCACCTGCCGTTGATGGCGGGGGCAATCGCCATCGCCTCGGCGGCGGCCTTGATCAGATAGGCGGTGTAGCTGAGCTTGACGCCCTTGGCGGCCATCGCCGACTTATGTGCAGCGATCGCGGAAAAGTCGGCTTCGAACAGCGCGGTGACGTGCGGCGCCTCGCTGACCGCGCGGACCATATTCTCGGCGATTTTCAGCCGCATCCGGTCGTGCGGGATATCGGCGCCGGCGAAGTGGCGCGGCTGGGCGGTCGCGGGCTCGCCGACGCTGACGGTAGTGGCAGCCGCTACCGCCCGATCGACATCGTCGCGGGTGATGCGGCCGTCGCGCCCTGTGCCCTGGACGCGCGATGCCTCGATATTGTGCTGGAGCAGCGCGCGACGGACGGAAGGCGACAGTCGAATTTCAGTGTCGCCGGTTGCGGCGAGCGCCGCCGGTGCGACCGGCTTCGGTGCGGCCTGCGCGTCGGCTTCTGTCTTGGCGAGCGCAATCGGTTCGTACACGCCCGCCTCAATCCTTGCGAGCAGCGCGCCAGGCTCCGCCTCGTCATCAGTGTCCAGCAAGATTTCCGCCAGCACGCCGGTTGCCGGGGACGGGACTTCCTGCGTGACCTTGTCGGTCTCCAGCTCGACCAGCGGGTCATTTTCGGTGACCGCCTCGCCGACCTTCTTGAGCCAGGCGCGAACGACTGCCTTGGTGCCCTCCTGTTCGTCGGGAACGCGAACCTCGATCATCTAGAACCCCACCAGCCGGTCGATTTCGGCGCGAATGCGTTCGACGCGTCGGCAGAGCCCATTCCATCAGCTTTGGATGATGCGGGCTTGGGATGTCGGGCATGGTGACGCGGGCAACCGGCGCATCCAGGTCAAGGAAGGCTTTGTCGGCGACTACCGCGGCGATCTCCGCGCCGAAGCCGCCGGTGCGCAAGTCTTCGTGAACGATGAGGCAGCGGCGCGTGCGGCGAACGCTGTCGAGGACCATGTCACTGTCCCAGGGCATCAGGGTGCGCAGGTCGATGACATCGGCGCCGATGCCTTCCGCCGCGGCCTCGCACCGCGGTACCATCGCACCCCAGGTGACGATGGTGATCCGATCACCCTCGCGCGTCTTCTTCGCCTTGCCAAACGGCAGAACGAACTTGTCGCCCGGCCAAGGCCGCCGCGCCCAGGCGTCGTCAAGCATCGCCCGATGCTCGAAGAAGATCACCGGGTCATGGCCGCGAAGCGATGCCCGAAGCAGGCCGACCGCATCCTCGGCATTGGACGGCACCGCCACCTTCCAGCCCGGATTATGGACGAACTGCACCTCGTTGGTCTGGCTGTGCCACGGATCACCGCATTTGAAAAAGCCGCCCGGGATGCGAAGCACCATCGGCGCGGAGAAACGGTTGGCAGTGCGCCAGCGCATGGTGCCGCAATCGTTGATCTGCTCCGTCGCGGGCTCGGCATATTTGCGGAACTGGATTTCCGGCACGGGCATGAGGCCGGCGAGCGCCATGCCGACCGCGCGGCCGACGATCCCCTCCTCGTTCAGGCTGGTGTCGAACACACGATCGACACCGAATTTGTCCTGCAAACCAAGCGTCACCGCATGAACGCCGCCCTTGGGACCGACGTCTTCGCCGAAGATGAGAACCCTGGGATTGGCCTCCAGCTCCTGATCCAGCACGCGGCGGATCGCCGTTACCATATTGATCCGCTGGCCCTCGGGACGCGGCTCCTCGGTCGTGCCGGCGAGGCTCAGGCCAGCACCGCCGCCGACTTGGCTCGGATGGCCATCGAAATAGACGTGATCGGTTACGCGATCCGGCGTCGACACGCCGCGCGCCTCGGCCTCGGCTCGAGCGGCCTCAACCTCTTGCGCGACAGATGCATCGATGAGCCCCCAGTCGAGTTCGGGCGCGAAGTGCTTTCAGCTTGGGCAGCGGGTCGCGCGCCCATTCGGCCTTGACCACATCTTCGGACTTGTAGGTCTGCGTGTCCTGGAAGCTATGACCCTCGAGCCGCGGCACGGTCAGGCGGATCAGTGCCGGCCCTTTGCGTTTCCGAACATGCGCAATCGCCTCGCCAATGAGCCGGGCCGCCTCGGACGGCTCGGTGCCATCGCCGTTCCATATCGCCAAATTCCTGAAGCTGGCGAGATTGGCGGCGATGTCGCAGCCCGGCGTCTGATAATCGGACGTTACCGAGATGCCGTAGCCATTGTCCTCCACGTAAAATAGCAGCGGCAAAGATTGCGTCGTTGCAATTGTTAGTGCGGACCAAAATCCGCCCGTAGCGCAGCTTGCGTCACCGCCCAGCACCACCGCGATGGCATCGCCCTTCTCGCCCAGCACCTTGGCTTTGTAGGCGATCGCCTGCGCCCAGCCGGCCGCCGGCGTATATTGCGCGCCTACGCCGCCGCACATCGGCAGTGCATGGGCGCCGCCGGGATTGGGATAGTTGAACACCACGCCGATATCGCGGCCGTCCGAATAGCCGCCCTCGCGGCCCATGCCGGAACCAAGCGCGTCGGCCAGCGGCACGCCCAATGCGAGGAGCATCGGCCGCGAGCGGTAATAGCCGCAGGCCGCATCGCCGTCCTTGAGGTGCATGCCGAGGATGACCTGCGCCAAGTCATGGCCGCGGGCCGAGAATTGATAGAGCACCTTCTTTTCGGGAACGAGCCTGGTTTCCTCCAACTCGTCCATTGCCCGGCTGGTCAGCACCAGCCTCGCTACTTCGGCCCAATCAACTCCCGTGTCGGGCCTAAAGTCCGCGTCCGGTTCGGCAGCCACCACGTCAGCCATTCATTGCCTCGACGATGGCGGCAATAAAGCGATCGACAGCGTGATCGGCCATGCCGATGACGTTGAAGCGGCCGCTATCGGCCATGTAGATCGCATGGCTCTCCCGCAGCTGCAGAACCTGGTCAAGACTTAGCGGCAGTATCGAGAACATGCCGAACTGCCCGCCGATATAGGCCAGGCGCGGATCGGCAGAGGCAATTTGCGACGCGGATGCGGTTGATACGGTCGCGCATTTCACCGACTTCCGCGTCCCAATCCGCGCGAAGCTCCGGCGTTTCGAGCACGATCCTGACCGCCGCCGCGCCATGATCGGGCGGCATCGACCACATTTCCCGCGCGATCTGCACCACATGGCCCATCGCCCGCTTGGTCTGGTCGGCCGCCGCTGTCTTGAGGAAAAGCGAGCCGACGCGGTCGCGATAGACGCCGAAATTCTTGTCACAGCTTTGGGCGATAACGACCTCGTCGCAGGCGTCGAGCAGCAGATGCAATCCGGCCGCATCCTCGGCAAATCCGCGGCCGAGCCCCTGATAGGCAATATCGACCAGCGGGATCAGGCCGCGCCGCAGCGATGACGTCCACCACCTCTCGCCATTGGCCCTCGATCAAGATCGGCGCCGGTCGGATTGTGGCAACAGCCGTGGAGCAGCACCACATCGCCATGTGGCGCGGCATTGAACGCCGCCATCATCTCGTCGAAGCGGATGCGCGTTTCGAGCCCGTCGTAATAGCGATATTCGCTGATGGTCAGCCCCGCCGCCTCAATCACCGGCACATGGTTGGGCCAGGTCGGCGTGCCGACCAGCACCCTTGCGCCCGGATGTGCGGCGGCAGATCAGCTTGAAACCGAGGCTCAGCGCTCCGCAGCCGCCGGGCGTATGCAAGCCGGCGATGCGATCGTCATCCGCGTGGCGGCCAAGGACGATCGGGCGCAGCAGCTCGGTGTAGCGCTTGTCACCGAAACCGCCGATGTAGCTCTTGCTCTGCTGGCTCTCCCAGAGAATCTTCTCTGCCGCCTTGACCGCACGCAGGATTGGCGTGTTGCCGATGCCGTCTCGATAGACACCGACGCCGACATCGATCTTGTCAGGCCTGGGGTCCGCATTGGCCATGGCGATCAGCGCGAGCAGCGAATTGCTCTGAACATCGCCAAGAGCATCGAAGAATTGGGCGCCCCCGTTCGTGCCCGTCATGGTCGGCTCGTCCAACATGGTCGCGGAACTAACCGAAAGGCGGCCAACAGTCACGCATCATAGTCGACCGCGACGCCCTCGCCCACCGGCACCGACTGGCAGGTCAACACATAGCCGGCGGCGATTTCCTCGTCGGTCAGGCCATAGCGCGCGGCCATCTCGACCTTGCCCTTGGTGACCTTGGCCCGACAGGTCGCGCAAACCCCGGCCTTGCAGGCGAAGGGCGCGGGCATCCCGGCCTCACGCGCGCTGTCCAGGATGTTGGCTTCGGAGAATTCGACCTTCCGGGTGCGCCCGTCGAGAGTGACGCTGAGCGACAGCCCCGCCGCCTTCTCCTGGAGCTGCGCCATCTGCGCGGCCAGCGCCGCCGATGGCCGGCCGGCGAGGAACCGCTCGATGTGGATGCGGTCCCTGACGACGCCACGATCGACCAGCGCCGCCTCGGCAGCGTCCATCATCGGCCCCGGTCCACAGATGAACCAGGCGTCGATAAGCTTCGGTTCGCCGACCAGTTGGTCGATCGCCTCGTCGCAAGTCGCGCGGTCGAGCATGCCGTTGAACAATTCGACATCTCCCTCCTCGTCGCTGAGGAAATGATAGAGTTCGAACCGGCCAAGGTAGCGATCCTTCAGCGCCGCCAGTTGCTCCAGGAAGATGATCGAGCTGGCGTCGCGGTTGCCGTAGAACAGGGTGAAGCTGCTGTTCGGCTCCAGGCTCAGCGACGTGCGGATCAGTGAAATGACTGGCGTGATGCCTGAGCCACCGGCAAACCCGACATAATGCCGCTTCGCCCCCGGATCGAACTCGGTCGTGAATGATCCGTGCGGAGTCATCACGTCGAGCGTGTCTCCAGGCTTCAGATTGTCTCCAACCCAATTGGAAAACACGCCGCCCGCGATCCGCTTGACGGTGACCATCAGGTCGTTGTCAGCCGGCGCGGTGCACAGCGAGTAATTGCGTCGGATTTCCTCGCCACCAAGGTCGGTGCGAAGCGTCAGATGTTGGCCCGCCCTGAACCGGAACTCATCCTTCAGCTCAATCGGAACCTCGAAACGGATCGAACATGCCTCCTCGGTTTCGGGGACGATCTCCGCGACCCGAAGCGGATAAAAATGCTCGGCCATTACCAGGTCGCGTCGGGATAAGTGCGCGGCAGATACTGCATGACCGCCAGAAGGTGACCGAGATGCTCGCTGTGATGACCGCGCCGCCCGCCGAGGATCGGCCTCTGGTCGGCCGGAACCTCGAGATTTGCTTCGGCCAGGATGCGGCCGACTTCCGCGCGATACTCGGGCTCGAACCCGCGCGGATCGGGGGCGATGCGGCGCTCGATCAATTCCACCAGCACTTCGTCGACCTCGAATAATTCGGGGATGAAGCGCCAGCACCAGTCGAGACCCTCGGCCATCCGCCGCTCGCTCTCCTCGGTCCCATCGCCGAGCCGGATTGCCCAGTCGGCCGCCCATTCGCGGTGATAGGCAACTTCCTTGGCGGCCTTGGCGGCAATAGCCGCGATTCGCTCGTCAACAGACGATTCCAAGCGCTGGTAAAGCATGTGCTGCCAGGTCGAAAACAACAGTTGCCGAGCAATGGTCTGGGCAAAATCGCCATTGGGTTGCTCGACCAGCCAGCTATTCTTCCAGTCGAGCACGTCGCGGTGGAAGGCGAGCTTATCCGCATCGCCGGCAAGCCCGAGGAAATTGGTCCCCTGCCCGATCAGATCGAGCGCGATGTTGGCGAGGCTCAGGTCGACTTCCAGCGCCGGCGCATGACCGCACCATTCGCCAAGCCGCTGGCCAAGGATCAGAGCGTCGTCCCCCAACCGCTCGCAATAGGCAACCAGCGCCGGGTCATGCTCGCCGGCCGCCGGCGCATCGAACGCGCCATGATCGCCGGCGCGCCTGGCCTTTTCCTCGACGTCCTTTTCGATGGCGGGAAGCGAGGGCATCAGATGTGCTTCACGACATCGGGAATGTCGTAAAAGGTCGGGTGGCGGTAGATTTTGTCCTCGGCTGGCTCGAACAGCGGTCCAGCATCCGCAGGATCCGACGCGACGATCGACGCCGAAGGCACCACCCATAGCGACACGCCCTCCAACCGCCTTGTGTAGGTGTCGCGCGCGTGGCGCAGCGCCAGCTCAGCGTCAGGTGCATGGACGCTTCCGACATGACGATGGCTGAGCCCGCCCTTGGCGCGAACGAACACTTCCCACAGCGGCCAGTCGTGACCTTGGCTCACAAGACTCTCCCTTAGTCTGTTGCGTCAGGCCGCGGCGCGTTCCTGCCGCTTCCCCTCATATGCGGCGGCGGCGTCGCGCACCCAGGCGCCTTTGTCCCAGGCCTCGCGCCGAGCCTTCATCCGCTCCCTGGCGACCGGGCCTTCGCCGCGAACGACCGCGTAGAATTCCTCCCAGTCGACCTCGCCGAAGTCGTAGCCCCCCTTGACCTCGTTCCAAGTCACTTGCGGGTCGGGGACGGTAAGGCCGAGGAAGTCGGCTTGCGGGACGGTGATGTCGACGAATTTCTGCCTGAGCTCGTCATTGGTCTCCCGCTTGATCCGCCAGCGCATCGACCGCTCGGTATTGGGGCTATTCTCGTCGGGCGGACCGAACATCATCAGGCTTGGCCACCACCAGCGATTGAGCGCATCCTGCGCCATCCTCTTTTGCTCGGCGGTGCCATTGGCCAGCGCGATCATGATTTCATAGCCCTGGCGCTGGTGGAAACTCTCTTCCTTGCACACCCGGACCATCGCCCGCGCATAGGGCCCATAGCTGGTGCGCTGCAGCGGTACCTGGTTCATGATCGCCGCGCCGTCGACCAGCCAGCCGATCGCGCCGATGTCGGCCCACGTCAGCGTCGGATAGTTGAAGATCGTGCTGTATTTGGCTTTCCCCGAATGGAGCGCCTCGATCATCTCCTCGCGGCTCGTGCCCAACGTCTCGGCCGCGCAATAGAGATATAGCCCATGCCCCGCCTCATCCTGCACCTTTGCCAGCAGGATCGCCTTGCGGCGCAGTGACGGCGCCCGAGTAATCCAATTGCCCTCGGGCAGCATGCCGACGATTTCGCTATGGGCATGCTGCGAAATCTGCCGGACCAGCGTCTTGCGATAGGCGTCGGGCATCCAGTCCTTGGGCTCGATGAATTCGTCGGCAGCTACCCGCGCTTCGAACGCCGCGACCAGCTCCGGGGCCTCCGCGATCTCCATCGGTTTGACGTTCTTGTTGAGTTCGGTCGTGTACATGGATCTCGATCTAGCCATTTCGTCTGCGCACTTCAAACGCGCGAGCCGCGCGGCTAGACCCGCGCCATGGCCTATGAAACGATACAAGTCGCGAACGCCGACAGCATCGCCCGCGTCACCCTCAACCGCCCGGACCGGCTGAACAGCTTCACCAGAGCGATGCATGCCGAGCTGAGTGATGCGCTCGCCAACCTTGGGGATGCGCGCGTCGTCGTCCTGACCGGCGCGGGAGGGGCTTTTGCGCCGGGCAGGATTTGAACGATCGCGCCGTCGCTCCCGGCGAAGCCGTCGATCTTGGCGCAACGGTCGAGGAGAACTGGAACCCGCTGATCCGAACCCTGGCCGCACTGCCCCAGCCGGTAATCGCGCGGGTCAACGGCGTGGCCGCGGGCGCAGGCGCGAACATCGCGCTGGCCTGTGACCTGGTCATCGCTGCCAGGTCGGCCAAATTCATCCAGAGCTTCTCCGCGCTTGGACTGATCCCCGATTCGGGCGGCAGCTGGCATCTACCGCGCCTCGTCGGACAAGCCCGCGCGCTCGGCCTGGCGCTCACCGGTGAGCCACTGCCCGCCGACAAGGCCGCCGATTGGGGCCTGATCTGGAAAACGGTCGACGACGACGCGCTCGATGCGGAAGTCGACGCAGTCGCGGTCAAACTCGCGAGTTTGCCTCCGCTCGGCCTGGCCGCCATCAAGCAACTCATGCGAACCAGTTGGTCGCGCTCGCTCGACGAGGAGCTGGACCTGCAACGCGATGAAATGCGTCGCCTGGGCTTCACGGACGACTATCGCGAAGGCGTCGCCGCATTCCTGGAGAAGCGCTCGGCCAAGTTCGTCGGGCGCTGATCAGTCCGCGACGAGCTCGGCGAATTTGGCAAGGTCGATATTGCCGCCCGAGACGATGCACACGATAGGCCCCTCGCCTGCTTCACCGGTAAGTGCCGCGGCAAGCGCCAGGGCTCCGGCGCCTTCGGCGATCACCCGCGCTTTCTCGGCAGTCAGCCGCATGGCGTTACGCACCTGATCCAGCGAGACGGTAATCGCGCCGTCAACCACCGGCTGCATTCTCTCCCACATTCGAGCGGTGACGCTTTGCCCGCCCGCGCCATCGACGAACGACGCCTGCCAATCGGGAAATTTGCACGGCCCACCCTCGCGCAGCGAAAGCGCGTAGGGAGCGGCCGTTTCCGGCTCGGCGCCGAGGATTCGGACGTCGGGCCTGAGCGCCTTGATCGCGCTGCCGACGCCGGTGATGAGACCGCCGCCGCCGATCGCCGCGATGACCGTGCGCACGTCAGGTGCATATTCGAGGATTTCGAGACCCATCGTGCCGTGGCCGGAGATGAAGTCATGATTATCGAACGGATGGATGAAGACTTCCTCCATGCCGTCGAATGCGTGCGCCTCGGCCGCCCGCCACGCTTCTTCGTACGAGACCGGAATGATGGTCGCGCCGAGCGCTCGCATCCGGTCGAGCTTGGTTTGCGGTGCCGTTTCGATTGCCACCACCGAGCAGGGAATTCCGGCCGCGCGCGCCGCATAGGCTACCCCCTGCCCGGCATTGCCGGCGCTGATCGTCCACACGCCGCGTGCGCGCTGTTCATCGGACAGACGCGCGACTGCATTGGCGGCGCCGCGGATCTTGTAGGCGTTGGTCGGCTGCAGATTTTCAAGCTTGAGGCGAATGTCAGGCCCACCAGGACCAAGATCGAGCCGGACAAGTGGCGTACGAAGCGCAATGGAGGCGATCCGCTGCCGCGCCTCCTCGACATCATTGAGCTCAATCGGTCTGACAGGCTGAAGCATTCTCGCCCCTTCCGGCCCACGCTCGGCGGGATAACTGCCCCGAGTTAATGCCGTTGAGGGTGCCCTTGAACTCGGCTGGTGCCGCCGCACGGTTTTTCTTTTAGAGAGGCGTCATGAAAACCCAGCAGCTTTTAAACTATGCGAGTGACCAGTGGATTGCCGGAGAAGGCAGTCTCGCTGAACTTGCCTCCGCGATTGATGGCAGCCCGGTTGCGACCGCGGGCTCCGGCGGGCTCGATTTTGGAGCGATGCTGCATCACGCGCGCACCGTCGGCGGGCCCGCGTTGCGCAAGATGACGTTCCACGAGCGCGCGCGAATGATCAAAGGGCTGGGCCTTGCGATCATGGCACGCAAGGAAGAATTGTACGAACTCAACTTCCACACCGGCGCGACCCGCAAGGATGGCTGGATCGACATCGAGGGCGGCGCTGGCACGCTCTTCAGCTTCTCGTCCAAGGCGCGCCGGGAGCTCCCCGACGCCCATGTGCTGCTCGACGGCGCCGTTGAGCCACTGTCGAAGAGCGGAAGCTTCGTCGGCCAGCATATCTACACCTCGCTGCAGGGTGCGGCGGTGCACATCAACGCATTCAACTTTCCTGTCTGGGGAATGCTCGAAAAGCTCGCGCCGACCCTGCTCGCAGGCATGCCGGCGATCGTCAAACCAGCAAGTTCGACCGCTTATCTGTGCGAAGCCGCCTTCAGGGTGATGATCGACTTCGGTTTGCTTCCCCCCGGGAGCGTCCAGCTGATCGTTGGCGGGGTGGGTGATCTGTTTGACCACCTGGGCGGCCAGGATGTGGTCAGTTTTACCGGCTCCGCCTCGACCGCACTCAAACTTCGCTCTCACCCGGTAGTCCAGCGCGAGAGCGTCAAGTTTGTCGCCGAGCAGGACAGCCTCAACGCCTCGCTGCTCGGCCCCGACGCCACTCCTGGATCCCCCGAGTTCGATTTGTTCGTCAAGGAGGTCGTCAATGAGATGACCGTCAAGGCCGGCAGAAATGCACCGCCATCCGCCGCGCCATGGCTCCCGCCGCGCATCTCGACGCCGTCGAAGCCGCGATCCGCGATCGGCTCGCCGGGACGAAGGTCGGCGATCCGCGCGACAAGGAAAGCCGCATGGGCGCGCTGGTCTCCATCTCTCAGCGCGACGATGTCCGCTCCCAAATCGCCAAATTGACTCAGGCTGGGGCACGCATCGTCGCCGGCAATCCCGAGGCCATGCCGGGCACTATTGGCGGTGCTTTCATGGAACCTATCCTGCTCCGCACCGACGATCCGTGGGGCACTGCCGCCGTCCATGACGTTGAGGCGTTTGGACCAGTGTCCACCGTGATGCCCTATCGCGATATCGCCGACGCGATCAGTCTCGCCAACCGCGGCATGGGCAGCCTGGCTCTTTCCCTATTCACCCATTCGCCCAACGTCGCCCGCGAGTTCGTCCAGGGCGCGGCCGCCTATCACGGCCGGATGCTGGTGATCGACCGGACCAACGCGGCCGAATTCGACTGGTCACGGCTCGCCACTCCCAGTCCTTGTCCACGGCGGCCCCGGCCGGGCCGGTGGCAGCGAGGAGATGGGCGGAGTGCGCGGTGTGAAGCACTACATGCAACGCACCGCGATTCAGTCCTCGCCGACGATGATCGCCGCGATCAGCGAGCAATATATCCCCGACGGCCCCAAGCACGAGATCAAGGTCCATCCGTTCCGCAGCCGCATGTCGGAGTTGGCGATTGGCGACACGCTCAAGACGGCGAGTCGGACCGTCACCATTGACGACATCGAACATTTTGCCGAATTCACCGGCGACAAATTCTACGCCCATATGGATGAGGAAGCGGCAAAGGCCTCGCCGATCTTTGAAGGCCGGGTCGCTCATGGCTATCTGATCCTGAGCTTTGCCGCCGGCCTGTTCGTAGACCCGGATCCAGGCCCGGTGTTGGCCAACACCGGCCTTGAAAGCCTCCGCTTCCTGACCCCCCTCTATCCAGGCGACTCAATGCGGGTCGAGCTAACTGTCCGGTCCAAGTCCCTGAAGAGCGAGGACACCGGCGTGGTCCGCTGGGCGGTCGAAATCTTCAACCAGAAGGACGAGCTGGTCGCGACCTACGACCTGCTGACGGAGAATGTTCCCTGATCGCCGGAACGTCGCGTCCCTACGGTTCGTTTTGACCGGCGAAGAGGGAGAGTGACGATGATGAAAATCAGCGAGGTGATGACCACCGACGTCGAAACCGTCAGCGCCGACCAGACCGCGCGCGAGGCGGCGGCTTTCATGCTCCGCGCCGATGCCGGATCGATCCCGGTGTGCGAGGGCGACCGGGTGGTCGGCATGATCACCGACCGAGACATCGCCGTCCGCGGCGTTGCCGAGGGTCGCGGACCGGACACGCCGGTGAGCGAGTTGATGAGCGATGGCATCATCTGTGCCCACGAGGACGATGATGTCCAGTCAGTGGCGCGTCGGATGAGCGACGAGCAGGTGCGCCGCCTGCCGGTGATCGATTTGGAGGAACGGCTAGTCGGGATCGTCAGCCTCGGCGACCTCACCCGCGAAACCAGCGGTGAGGCGGCCCATCACGCGCTAGAGGGCGTCAGTGCACCCGGCGGAACGCACCAGCAGTAATAACATCTTGCGAGGAAGCGTAGCGACGCGGCAATCCAGCACGGAACTGGATTGCTTCCTACGCTCGCAATGGCTAATGATTCGCCACAGCCCCGCGATCGCCTCGTCGACCAACCCCTTGCCGGTCCTGGCGTCGTTCCGCTCAGCTATCAGCTTTGCCGCTGCCGTTGTAGCAGCCCTGGCGGCCGCGGCGCGGATTTCGTCGATCGCGGCGCGCTCTTCTGCGGCTATCTTGGCTTCGGACATCCTGCCGCGGCGTTCTACCAGCGCCTCGGCGTCGGCCTTGGCCTTTTTGACGATCGCCCTGGATTTCAGCCTCGGCGCGCTCGATGATCGCCTTGGCGTCACTGTTGGCCGCCTGGGCCCTGGCCTGATATTCGGCCTTGAGCGCCTCGGCCTCCTTGCGGAGCGATTCGGCTTCCTCGAGCTGATCGCGGATCAGGGCGATCTTCTTGTCCAGCGCCTTGCCGACGGCCGCCGGAACCTTCTTCCACACCATCAGCAGGATCACCGCCAGCATCGCCAGGGCGACCCAGCCGGTCGGATCGAGGCCAAGAGCGGTTGGATCGGCGTGCTCGGCGCCATGTCCGGCGGCTTCAGCGCCAGCCGCCGCCAGAGTGAGGAGCAGGGTCTCAAGCATTAGTCATCGTCGCTTTCACCGCCGTGGCGGCCTCATCCTTGCCCACCGAAATCCCGGCGACCTTGCTGGTGATCTGCTGCGCCAGCTCGGTAGCAACTGCCTCGATCTCTTTGACCGCCGCGGCCCGGCTCTCGCGGATCCGCGCTTCGGCGGCTTCCGTGGTAGCCTGGATCGCTGCGTCGGCCTTTGCAACGCGCTGCTCGGTCGCCTTGGCCGCGTCCGCTTTGGCTTGGGCGGCTAACCGCGCCGCTTCGGCCCGGCCTTCGTCCATCCGTTGGCGATAGGCGGCTTCGGTCGAGTCCGCTTCCATCCGTGCTCGATCGGCCGCAGCGATATCGTCGGCGATGCGCTTTTCGCGCAATTCCACGGTCGACTGGATCTTCGGCAACATCGCCTTGCCGATCCCAAAATAGATCAGGCCGAGGACGAGCAGCAGCCAGAAGAACTGCGAGTATGCGACAAGCGCAAGCTGGTTAAGTTGTGGCATCTCAAATCCTGTGCGGCGGGACGGCCAGAAGCCACCCCGCCGACCGTATGATTAGACGGCGTAGAGGATGATCATCGCCACGGCGAAGGCGATCAGCCCCAACAGCTCGGCGGCCGCGAACCCGATGAACAGGCGGCCCTGCTGGCCGTCAGCCGCCGCCGGGTTGCGCAACGCGCCCTGAAGGAACGAGCCGAAGACGTTGCCGACGCCGGCCGCGGCTGCGCCGACGCCAATTGCCGCAAGACCGGCACCAATGACCTTGGCTGCTTCGAGATCCATGATTTACTCCTCAAGTAAGATTGAAAACCCAACGAAAACTATCGATCAGTGCAGATTTACCGCGTCGTTGATGTAGAGCGAGGTGAGCAATGCGAAGACATAGGCCTGGATCGCGCAGACCAGCAGCTCGAGTGCGCTGACGCCGGCGATGAACAGAAACGACAGGAGGCTGATCCCGATCGACATTGCCGAGGACGCCTGGATGCCCTGGATGATGAAGTAGGCGAACACCTTGATCAGGATGTGACCGGCGATCATCGCCACGAACAGTCGCAGCGCAAGGCTGAACGGGCGGACGAGGAAGCTCAGCAACTCGACCAGGAAAATGAACGGGATCATCACCTTCGGCGTGCCGTGCGGGACGAACAGCGAGAAGAAGTGAAGCTTGTGGCGCCAGAAGCCGACGATCAGCACGATCGAGAAGCTGATGATCGCCATTAGCCCGGTGACCGTGAACTGGCTGGTGACGGTGAACGGGTGAACACCCGGAATGAGACCGAACGGCATCATGCCCATCAGATTGGCGAACAGGATGAAGATGAAGACGGTGAACACCCAGGGGACGTATTTGCGTCCTTCGGGCCCGACATTGGTGTCGAGCATCGAGGTGATGAAGCCGGTGACTCCTTCGACCGCGACCTGCCAGCGGCCGGGAACCAGCTGGCGCTTCATCCCGCCGACCATAAACAGCCAGATCGAGCCGAGCACTATCAGCATCCAAAGCGCGCTGTTGGTGAAGAGGAACGGATTGCCCGCCTCCAGATGCCCGAACAACGGGTCGATCTGGAACTGATGCATTGGGTCGATCTTGATCTCAGCCGCCACTTGTCTCAGTCTCCGGTACCCGATTTCGGGTCCTTGTTAGCCGTTCGCAACACTTCCCGGACGGCGAGGCCGAAACCCAGGAACATCAACCCCAAAGTGATCCACGGCAGTGTGTCGAGCCACAGATCCAAGGTCCAACCGATCAGACCTCCGCCAAGCGGGTATCCGATCAAGACAGACAGAATCCGCATTCCAACCGATCGCACGAGCTGTTGCGATCGCTTGGAGTTGATTCCGGCCTGCCTGGCCGCCTCTTCGAGGTGCACCCGGTTCAAGCGCTCATTGAGCGAAGTCAGCCGCGCATCCTCTGGAGTTTTAAACTCCTCTTCGGGTTCATCCGCTGCCATGCATCCCGTCTCCTGATGTTGTGCGCCAGCGCCTTGAAGAAGGGGCGGGCGCGTAAGGCAAGGAGCATGGCGGCCGACAAGCCCGCCAAGGCGCCGCCCCTTTATGAAGGGGCATGGAACAAGTCAACCGATTGTCGGCCCGCTTGGCGGGTCGATGCGCGCATGCCAGACTCCGCCCCATGAAACGCGCCCTGCCCCTAGCCGTCCTGCTAGCCGCCTGTACACAGCAACCATCCCCGCCGGCCGCCAATCAGATCACCGAGGTCCCGCCCGCTACCAAGCCGATCGAGCCTAACGCTAAGGCGTTTGTCTACGATGAGAAGAACGACCTGATCGAATATCATTTCGGCTGGTCGGCAGAAGCCGCGGCGGTGCCGCAACTGGTTAGGCGGTTCCGGACCGAAATGGATAAGGACAAAACCGAGATTCTGGCCAACGCCAAGGCAGATAAGGCTTATCGCGACAAAGAAGGCTATCCGTTCAACGGCTACACTTCGTCCACGGATTATATGACCGCCGGCCAGTCTCCACGACTCCTCAGCCTGTCGGTCGACGTTGGAACCTATACCGGAGGGGCGCATGGCAATTCCGGCACCGGCGGGCTGCTGTGGGACCGCCGTTCGTCCAGGGAAATCAAAGTCGGCGACCTATTCGCCGGCCTCGACAACATGGGCCGGTTGCTCACCCAGCGCTGGTGTGATGCCCTCAACACGGCGCGCGAGGAAAAGCGCGGCGAGCCGGTCGGCGGCGGCGGCATGTTTCACGACTGCCCAACGCTCAGCGAGATCGCGATCGTGCCAACGGACAAGGACGAGAACGGCAAGTTCGAGCGGTTGATCCTGACCGCCTCGCCCTATGTCGCCGGACCGTATGTCGAGGGAAGCTATGAGATTGAGCTGGCAATGACCCCTGATCTGATCGCCGCGCTCAAGGCCGCTTATCGGTCCAGTTTCGAGGCCCGTCAGCCGCAGTAGGACGGAATTGGGGAACGCCCCGGTGTATATCGTTGCCAGCCGCCCTGTCCGGGCAAATAATGTTCGCCGGCGCCGAGCCGGCGGAACAGGCTGCAGGCGGCGGTAATCCCCACCTCCTCCCGAGTTACGCCCTTGCGGGTCGCAAGGTCGTAATAGAGCGAACGCCGCTTGATATTGATCGCATTGACCTGCCGGCGCAGCGCGGCGGACGGCGTGGTGACGAAGCCCAGATAACCATCATATCGCTCGCCGATCAGCCCGGCCCGGCGTGCCTGGACTATCGCCGCGGCTTCTTGCGCCAACGCCGTGACCGGTGCGCCCAGGCTGGCCAGCGCCAGCAGCACGAGAAAAACTCTCTTCATCACTGCCTCGGCGGTTGAGGCGGCTGCGACTGTGGAAAGGCTTCGGGATTTTGCTGGATCAGCTGCTCGACATCGCGCTGCAGCCGGACCAGCACCTCCTGCCGGATGGTGACGTTCAAATTGATCTCGATCGGCTTGTCGGGCGGCGAAACCGAGATGCAGCCGGCAAGCGGCAGCATCAGCGCCGCGCCACAGGCGGCAGGCAAAAGTCTTGATCGCGTCATTGCTTCATCCTCATGGCTGGGTCGGGGGCGTTTTGGTGACCTTTTCGTCAACTGGCGTCTGCGACTGTTGCTTCTCTTCCTCCAGCCGCCGGGTTTCGACGACGATGCCGGGCACCTCATCGAGCGGGCGCGGCAGCGCCGGCTCGATCGTCTGGGTGGGGTCGCGGAAGCTTTTTGCGGTGGCGATGAGGGCGCGGAACGGGCCCTTGATCGTCACGTTGAAGTTGAACGGGATTTTATTGATCGACCGGATGAAGCGCTGCGTGCTGGTATTACCCAGCCCGACCCCGACAATCGTCATCCGGGTCGCAAATTCACCATCGAGATAGCCGTCGAGCCGGATAATCATCGACTTGTAGCGGAGGTCGCGCAGCGCATCGAAGGCGAAGCCGCCCATCATGCCGAGGTTGGCCTTGTTGACCACGCCATTGTAGGCCACGGTCCCGCCGCCTTCGCGGCTGTCGAGGCGGCCGCCGACAATTCGCCCGCCCTCGTCATCGAATATCATCGGCAGCACGCCGTCGAAAGTGCCGCTGGCGGACAGCTCCTTGAAGCCCATCGAATCAACGAAGGTCTTGGCGTCGAGCCCAACCACCTCGAACGTCAGCCGCTTCGCGCTCGGACGGCCGAAGTTGAGGATAGTCTCCCGCAAGATCAGCCGTCCGCCCATGAAGGGCCATTCGCCGCGCTCGATCTTGATTAGCTGGTCGGGCAATAGCTGATAACGGATCACCCCATTTTCGACGAGGATGCCGGGGTTGACGCTCTGCAGCGTCATGACCTGCCCCGGCGCCGTCTGCATGCCGAGCAGGTCGGTGAAATGGATCGCCCCGCTCATCCCTGTGATTGGGCCGAAGGCAGCAGCCAGGTCCATGTCATGAGTGGTAAAGTCGCCGGTCGAGCTGACCTCGCCCGCTCCGTTCCAGGCGATCCGTCCCTGTCCACTTAACCCACCGCGGACCAACGCGATGACCCCTTCGGTCAGCCGGGTTAGCTCTTCGGGCTGGAGGTTCGGTCCGAAGGTGATCCCGGGCACGTCGAGCACCGCGTTGCCGTCGCCGGTGGATAGGTTGTGCGCGATGGTGACGTCGCTTACCCGTGTCCCGCTCGGCGGATGGCGCAAGGTCCCGGAAGTCCGGATCATCCCGTCGGCGATGGTGAAGTGCACGTCATCGCTGCGCAGTGGATAAAATTTGGGCGGATCGGCCAGGTCGGACAGGGTCAACCCGCCGTCAACCGTCACGTCGCCGCTGCGAACGCGCCAATTGCCAGAAGCCTCGCTGAGCTTGAGCGGGACGCGGCCGATGATCGCGTCGCCGCCCGCGAAGGTGCCATTGGCGCCGCCCCCGGACAGGCTCCCTGCCAAAGTTCGGGCGTTGATCAATACCGGAGAAGCCGATTGACCCATGCGGACCGCCAGGCCGCTCGCGGTGAATTGCTCGCCACCGTAACGCGCCTGGGCCGCGTCGAGCGCGAACGGAGACTGTCCCATGCGGCCGCGCAACCGGACAGCGCGCGTGGCTACACCCACAACCACCTCGCCACCCGGTCGGCGCTGTACGATCGCGCCGGTTATCGGGCAGAGCGGCAGCCGGGTCGGCCCTAGTCGCAGCGCACCCGCCGTCAGGCTTGCGAAGCGGGTGTCGAGGCATTGCTCACCGAACCGAAGCGCCCCGCCCGCGCCGAAGCGCCCCGATATGGGCAAGCGCAGGCCGCTGACCCGCCCACCGGAGAAAGGCCCGTCGACCAGGGCGATGGTGTTGACTTCGGTCCAGCCGTCGCGGCGGCCGGCGAAGCGGACGGTGGCGAGCGTCAGTTTCGCCCCGCCCGCCGACATCGGCGCGATGTCGGCAAAACCGCTCATCGGCGCGCCGCTGCGCGGCTGACTCAGCGTGATGCGCGCCCTCGGCAGTCCGCCGCCCAGCGTAGCAATCCTGCCGTCGATCCGCATCCGGCCGGAGGGCCAGTAATAGGTCACGCCATCGCCGCCCCCGACGCTGACCCGCGCTCCGGCTGGCGTTGAGGCATTGGCCGTTTCAATCCGTACCGCGCCGCCGCCGGGCTGGTTGACCAGCCGCAACGAACCCGTGACATCGAACCTGGCGGCGGCGCGGCGCACGTTGTTGGCAATGGCCGCGGCGATCGGGCCGAGCGGAGTGCCTTGCGCCGAAGCCAGCGGATCGGTGATCGATGCAGTCATCGCCGGCGCGAGGGCGACGCTGGAGGAACCATAATCACCAAGAAGGATCAGCGCACCGCGCTGCGAATTGAGCCGGTAACGGCCATCGAAATTGGTCCTTTGAGCAAGTATTTCGCCGAGCCGCGCTTGTCGTGCCGCGAGATCGATCCGTCCCAATATATTGGTCGGCGTGCCCTTGAAGGTGACGTTGCTGACAGCGCCGGAAAGCCCGTTGATCCCCGCCTCCATCGAGGCAAGCGTCAGCCGTCCGCGCCCGTCGAAGCTTCCGAATGCTTCGGAAAAGCTGGACTCAATCTCGGCCCGGGGTTGGGTCAGACGTATATTGCTTGCCGGGCAAGCCATTGCGACGGCGCCGATCGGGCCTCTTACCTGCGGACGGCGGGCGATGACGCCGATGTCGACGAAAGCACGGAACTGGTCGAGCGAGCAGGCGCCGGGTGTCAACCGCGGCGCCGCAGCGGCGAGCTTGCCCTTGAACCCACCCGATAGATTGCCACGCCCTTCGAGCGCGAACCCCATCGGCCCGGCAACGGTTGCCAAGGCAACGGTCGTGTCCTTCAGGTCGACGGTGATGTCGGGCAGCGTAAAGGGCTTGGTTGGGTCCGGTGGCGGGAGCAGCCTGTCGATCTGGCCCCAGCTTATTCTGTTGCCCACCTGCCGCCCCCGTAGGCGGACGCCACGCGCCACGATTCGATAGACTTGAACGCTGCCATTCCACTGAACTCGCAGCTGCAGCATCGCATTTCGCACGGTCAGATCGGGGTTGCTCGGATCGCCGATGACGAGATTGCTGACCTTCTGGGTGCGAAAACCGACGCGGTCGAGCTGGTACGTCGCAGTAACGCCGCGCCGGCCCAATTCATCGCGGATGTAATCGTCGGCGATCGGCTTTCGCCAAATCCATACCGCGGCGATCGCAATAACCAACAAGGTCAGCAGCGTCAGCAAACCGATCCGCGTAAGCCGCCACGCCCGGTGCCAGCCCTTGCGGTCATGCACGACGACATGCTGGACGACGCCGGCCCGCTCCAGGCCATGTTCGACTTTGTCGAGCAGTGGATGGTCCTTGTCGGCACTCATTGTCGCAAAAAACCTCTCCGCGGGCCGACCGTTCCGTAGCCGCATCAATGCGGCGTTGCATGGGTAACGCGCTTTGCCTAGCCTCGGCTCCCAATGGGGGATCAGCCGACAGACGCTTCAGGACATCGCGCCCGCCTCCGCCAGCGGCTATTCGATGGCGGAGGCAAGGCACTGCTTGACCATGAGCTGATCGAATATCTCGCTCGCACTCGCCATCCCCCGCCGCGACACAAAGACGCAGGCTCGGGCGCTGATCGGGCGGTTCGGCGGAATTGGGCCTCTGCTCGCCGCAGATGCCGAAACCCTCCGTCGCGAAGGGTTGAGCGATGGCGTGATCGGGGCGTTGAAGATCGCCGAGGCAAGCGCGCTCCGACTGCTCGAAACTCGGGTCGAAGGCCGGCCGATCCTGTCGAGCTGGGACGCGCTCGGCGATTATCTTCAGGCGGCGATGGCCCATTCGGCGGTCGAGGAAGTCCGCGTCCTGTTCCTCAACGCCAAAAACATGCTGCTCGCAAACGAGGCAATGTGGCGCGGCAGCGTCGACGAGGCCTCGGTCCATGTCCGCGAAGTGATCAGCCGTGCCATCGCACTAGGGGCGACGGCGATCATCATCGTCCACAACCACCCTTCGGGCGACCCAAGTCCCAGCCAGCAGGACATCCGCCTCACCCGCGACCTGATCGAAGCGGGCCGCCACATGCGCGTCACCGTCCACGACCATATCATCGTCGGCTCTCAAGGGCGCAGCAGCATGAAGGCGCTGGGGTTGATTTAGGTTCGTTGCCTGCTGACCCCGTCGCTGACGGCCTTGGCTTCGCCTCAATCGACCGCTAGGCGCCCGGCCATGCTCAACATCAATGAAGTCATCGTGCGCCTTGGCGGGCGTACCATCCTCGACCGCGCGACGGCTGCGATCCCTCCGGGCAGCCGGGTCGGGCTGATCGGTCGCAATGGCGCCGGAAAGTCTACCCTGATGAAGGTGATGATCGGCCAGCTCGATCCCGACGGCGGCTCCGTTGAGATGCCGCGCAAGACGCGGCTCGGCTATATCGCGCAGGAAGCGCCGAGCGGGACCTCGTCGCCATTCGATACCGTGCTCGCCGCTGACGCCGAGCGTGCGCGGTTGATGGATGAGGCCGAACATTGCAGCGATCCCCATCGCCTGGGCGACCTTCACGAGCGGCTGCTGGCGATCGACGCATGGGGAGCGCCGGCCAGGGCCGCGCGAATCCTGCTCGGGCTCGGATTCGACGAGGAGATGCAGGCCCGTTCGCTCGACAGCTATTCGGGCGGGTGGAAGATGCGCGTCGCGCTCGCCGCGCTGCTTTTCTCCGAACCCGACGTGCTGCTGCTTGACGAGCCGTCGAACCACCTCGACCTCGAAGCGACGCTGTGGCTCGAGAATTTCCTGAAGAATTATCCCGGCACGCTGGTTGTCATCAGCCATGAGCGCGATCTTCTGAACAATGTCGTTGACACCATCCTTCATCTCGATGGCGGCAAGATCACGCTCTACACCGGCGGCTATGACGACTTCGAGCGCCAGCGCGCCGAACGCGCCGCGCAGCTCGCCGCGGCCAAGGCATCCCAGGATGCGCAGCGCGCTCGACTGCAGGATTATATCGCCCGCAACAGCGCGCGCGCCTCGACTGCCAAGCAGGCCCAGTCGCGCGCCAAGATGCTGGCAAAAATGCAGCCGATCGCGGCGCTCGCCGACGATCCCAGCCTGAGCTTCGACTTCCCGTCGCCAAGCGAATTGAAGCCGCCGCTGATCACGCTCGACATGGCGGCGGTCGGCTATGCAGCCGATAAGCCGGTGCTGCAGCGGCTTAACCTGCGCATCGACCCCGATGACCGCATCGCCCTGTTGGGCCGCAATGGAAACGGCAAGACCACGCTCGCCCGGCTGCTTGCGGCGCAGCTCGCGCCCATGGCCGGCGAGATGCATGCGTCGGGCAAGATGCGCGTCGGTTATTTCACACAGTATCAGGTCGAGGAGTTGCACGGCGACGATACGCCGCTCCAGCACATGAGCCGCGCCATGGCAGGCAAGTCCCCCGGCGCGGTGCGTGCGCCAGCTTGGCCGCTTCGGCTTCTCGGGCGACAAGGCGACTACGCGTGTCGACAAACTATCGGGCGGGGAGCGCGCCCGGCTGGCGCTCGCGCTGATCACCCGCGACGCGCCCCATCTCCTCATCCTCGACGAGCCGACCAACCACCTCGACGTCGACAGCCGCGAGGCGCTGGTGCAGGCTTTGAACGGCTACGATGGCGCGGTCATACTCGTCAGCCACGATCGTCACATGGTCGAGTTGACCGCGGACCGGCTGGTGCTGGTCGAAGACGGCGGGGCGATCGACTATGCCGGCAGCATCGACGACTATATCGACTTCGTGCTCGGCCGGAGCCAGCCCAAAGCGAACGCACGAACGCCGAAGCAGACAAAGGCCGATCGCAAGGCCGACGCCCGCGCCAAAGAGCAAGCGCGCGCTTTGAAGAAGCAGGCTGCGGAGGCCGAAGCGGCGAGCGCGCATCTCGCGGCCCAATGTTCGGCGATCGACCGGGCGATGTCCGATCCCGACGCGGCCGAGCCGACCCTGGCCGCGCTACCGATTAGCGAGCTCGCTCAACGCCGCGCGGCGATCGCGGCCGAACTCGAAGCGGCTGAGGCGCGGTGGCTGCTGATTGCTGAGCAACTGGAGCAAGTCGCCGCCTGATCCGCGCCTTGATCCGATTGCCGCATGACGCATCAGTTGCTAGGCGCGCCTCAGTCTCGCCCAAAGAAAGCGCCGCATGGTCCCTCGCTATTCCCGTCCCGTGATGAGCGCCATCTGGTCGGCGGAAAACCGCTATCGAATCTGGTGGGCGATCGAGGTGTTCGCCGCCGAGGCGATGGGCAAGGTCGGGATGATCCCGGCCAAGGACGCCGCGACAATCCGCAAGGCCTATGACGCGGATGTGCTGGGCAAGATCGATGTGCCCGCGATTGACGCGATCGAAGCGGTGACCAGGCATGATGTGATCGCCTTCCTGACCTGGGCTGGAGAGAAGCTGGGCCCGGAACGGCGCTGGCTCCATCAGGGCATGACCAGCAGCGATGTGCTCGACACCAGCCTCGCGGTCCAGCTCAAGCAATCGGCCGACCTCCTGCTCGAGGATTTGGACCAGCTGCTCGAGGTGCTGAAGCGCCGCGCGTACGAACATAAGCTCACCCCGACCATCGGCCGCAGCCACGGCATCCACGCCGAGCCGGTGACCTTTGGGCTCAAGCTCGCCCAGGCCTATGCCGAGTTCGACCGCAACCGCGACCGGTTGAAGGCCGCGCGCGAAGACATCGCCACCTGCGCCATCTCCGGCGCGGTCGGCACCTTCGCCAACATCGATCCGGCGATCGAGGAGCATGTCGCGAGGGAGCTGGACCTCACGCCAGAGCCCACCTCCACCCAGGTCATTCCGCGCGACCGTCATGCCATGTTCTTCGCGACCCTCGGCGTCATCGCCTCGTCGATTGAGCGACTGGCGGTCGAGATTCGCCACCTCCAGCGAACCGAAGTGCTGGAAGCGGAGGAGTATTTCTCGCCGGGCCAGAAGGGCTCGTCTGCGATGCCCCACAAGCGCAATCCGGTGCTGACCGAGAATCTGACCGGCCTCGCGCGTGTCGTCCGCTCGGCCGTCGTCCCGGCGATGGAGAATGTCGCGCTATGGCATGAGCGGGACATCTCGCACTCCAGCGTCGAGCGGTTTATCGGCCCCGACGCCTGCATCACGCTCGACTTCGCCCTGGCTCGCCTGACCAGCGTGATCGACAAGCTGCTGGTCTACCCCGATCGGATGCAGAAGAATCTCGACCGTATGGGCGGCCTGGTCCATTCGCAGCGCGTGCTCCTGGCGCTGACCCAGGCCGGCCTCAGCCGAGAGGAGAGCTATGCGCTGGTCCAGCGCAACGCGATGAAGGTGTGGGATTCGGACGGACAGCTGTCGCTGTTGGACTTGCTCAAGGCCGATCCCGAGGTGACCGCCAGGCTTGGCGACCGACAGCTCGAGGAACTGTTCGACCTCGGATATCATTTGAAGCGGGTCGACGCGATCTTCGACCGCGTGTTCGGGGCCGCCTGAAAAGGGAGAGCAGCATGGCAATGCGGCTGAATTATGGGGTGGTTGCTCCCGAGGCGGTCAAGGCGATGATCGGCCTGGAGCAAGCGGTGAAGGGGATGGGGCTTGAGCCGACCCTCTTTCACCTGATCAAGCTTCGGGCGTCGCAAATCAACGGCTGCGCCTATTGCATCGACATGCACAATCGCGAGGCCCGCGCCGATGGTGAAACCCAGCAGCGCCTCGACCTGCTTTCGGCGTGGCGCGAAACCAACTTCTTCGACGAGCGGGAAAAGGCCGCACTTGCCTGGACCGAGGCGCTGACCCTCATCGCCGACACCCACGCTCCGGATGGGGATTATAACTCCCTGACAGCCGTTTTCGACGAGCGGGAACGAGTAGCGATCACGCTTGCCATCGCCGCTATCAACGCCTGGAATCGGTTCGCAATTGGATTCCGCACGCCCGTTCCAAGGGCCCGGACGTGACACACCACACACGGCCTGCGCATCCGGAATCCGAGTGACGGAGATCCAGCCTTGCGCGTTGCTGCTCCTGGTCGGACCCGATTGGCGGGTCGAGACGATCAGCGCCAACGCTGGGCAACTCGGCAGAGGCAAGCCCGAAACGCTTCTTGGCCGCCCGTTGGCGCAGTTGATCGGAAGCGACGCGATCCACGCACTGCGCAATCGGATGTCCTGGCTCAGCGGCGACGATGGGGTCGTCCACGACTATGGCGTGAGATGGCAGGGCAGCCACCTCACCTTCGATGTGCAAGCGCGCCGCGAAGGCGACGATTTCCTGATCGAGGCAGAACCATCGGTCGAGGCGCGGCTTCCAGACGGGATCGGCATGGCCCAGTCACTGATGGACCGGATCACAAGCAACGATTTCGTAGCATTGCCGAGCACGGGATGCGGCAGCTGTGCGCCCTTACAGGCTACAATAGGCTGATGTTGTGCGGCCGCGATGGAATGATCGTGGCCAGCGCCCACCGCAACGCTCTTGCGGCGCTCCTCGAGCCAAGGTGGGATGATTTGCCCGAGCTGCCCCGGATCATCGCCGAACGGGACGCTGAGCCGGTGGAGCTGATAGGTAATCCAGCAAGCGCGCTATCCCAGCGCTCCACCTTCCTTGCCCCGCGGGAAGATGAAGTGAGACGCCTGACAGAATTGGGCATCGCAGCAACCATGTCACTGCCGCTTCGGATCGATGGCGAATTGGTCGGAGCGATCCATGCGCACCACGCTGGCCCCCGCCGATCCGGTGCAGAACGTCGCACCGTTGCCACGCTGTTTGCCGAACGCCTCGTCGCACGCATGGCGAGGCGCGGCTGGGATCCCTAACCGCCCAGTTTCTCGCGAATGCGGCTGAAAAAGCCCTTGCTCGCCGGACACTCGTCGCCTGTCTCGGTTTCGCGGAACTGCTCGAGGATCCCCTTCTGCTCCTTGGACAGCCGTGTTGGCGTTTCGACCAGGATGCGGGTCATCAGGTCGCCGCGTCCACGGCCGTTGAGAACGCTCATTCCAGCTCCGCGATGACGCAGCATCTCGCCGGACTGGATTCCGCTGGGGATTTTGAGCTCGATCTTTTCACCGTCGATGCCGGGAATGATGATGGAGCCGCCCAGCGCGGCAGTAGTGAAACTGATCGGGGCCTCTGCCACCAATGTCGTTCCTTCGCGGCTGAAGATGGCGTGTCGCTTCATATGGACGAACAGATAGAGGTCGCCAGACGCGGCGCCGCGCACCCCAGCCTCGCCTTCTCCAGCAACGCGGATGCGGGTGCCCTCGTCGACTCCGGCGGGAATATTGACGTTGATCTTGCGGGTCTTCATCGCCCGGCCTTCGCCATCACATGCGGTGCAGGGATCGGCGACCGTTTCGCCCGAGCCCATGCAGCCGGGGCAAGTCCGCTCGACGACGAAAAAGCCCTGCTGCGCCCGGACCTTCCCCGCTCCGCCGCAGCTGGTGCAGGCGCGCGCCGCTGACTGACCCCTGGAACCGGACGCGTTGCAATTCTCACACTGCGCCATGGCCTGGATTGAGATGGTCTTTTCGGCGCCCTCGAACGATTCTTCCAAACTGAGTTCCAGGTCGTAACGCAGGTCGGAGCCGCGTGCGGCGCTCGCCCGCTGCGCGCGCGGGTCCATGAACTCGCCGAAGATCGATGAGAAAATGTCGGAGAAGCCCTCGAAGCCACCACCGGCACCTCCGCCGAACGGACCGCCGGCACCCCCATTCTGAAATGCGGCATGACCGAACCGGTCATAAGCGGCGCGCTTCTGCGGGTCCTTCAGGACGTCATAGGCTTCGCTGATCGACTTGAAATGGGCTTCCTTGTCGGAGCAGCCCCCATGGCGATCGGGATGGCAGTCCATCGCCATCTTCCGATAGGCAGCCTTGATCGTCTTATCGTCGGCGGTCCGCGGGACCCCGAGCAATTCGTAATAATCCGTGGCCATCAGTCCCCACCCATGACGAACGGCGCCGACCGCTCATGTGCCGGCGCCGTCCAAATCATGGCCTCTTAGGCCTTCTTGTCTTCGTCGACTTCCGAAAATTCGGCGTCGACAACTTCTTCTCGTCAGGCGCAGCCTCGGCGGTCGCCTCGGCCGACTGGGCGCCAGCTTCGGCTTCAGGCGCGGCCTGCGTCTTCTCGTAGATCGCCTGGCCAAGTTTCATGGCCGCCTGGGCAAGCGCCTCGGTCTTTGACTTCATCACCTCGGCATCGCCACCTTCGATGGCGGTCCTGGCCTCGGCAACGGCGGCCTCGATCTCGCCCTTCAACGAAGCATCGACCTTGTCGCCATGCTCCTTCAGCTGCTGCTCGGTCGAGTGGACCAGGCTTTCGGCCTGGTTGCGGGACTCGGCCGCCTCGCGCCGCTGCTTGTCCTCTTCAGCAAACTTCTCGGCGTCCTTGACCATCTGCTCGATGTCATTGTCCGAAAGGCCGCCCGAGGCCTGGATGCGGATCTGCTGTTCCTTGCCTGTACCCTTGTCCTTGGCGGTTACGTGGACGATGCCGTTGGCGTCGATGTCGAAAGTGACCTCGATCTGCGGCACGCCGCGTGGCGCCGGCGGAATGCCGACCAGGTCGAACTGGCCGAGCATCTTATTGTCCGAAGCCATCTCGCGCTCGCCCTGGAAAACGCGAATAGTCACCGCATTCTGATTGTCGTCCGCAGTCGAGAACGTCTGGCTTTTCTTGGTCGGGATGGTCGTATTGCGGTCGATCATCCGGGTAAACACGCCGCCCAGAGTCTCGATGCCGAGCGACAACGGCGTTACGTCGAGCAACAGCACGTCCTTTACGTCGCCCTGCAACACGCCGGCCTGGATCGCCGCGCCCATTGCGACGACCTCATCCGGGTTGACGCCGACGTGCGGCTCACGCCCGAAGAATTCCTTCACCACTTCCCGCACGCGCGGCATGCGGGTCATGCCGCCCACCAGCACGACGTCGGCCATGTCCTTGGCCTCGAGGCCGCGCATCCTTAAGCGCCTTGCGGCATGGATCGAGCGTGCGGTTGATCAGGTCCGCGACCAGTTTCTCAAGATCGGCGCGACTGATCGTCTCGACCAGGTGCAGCGGGGTCGTGGTCCCGCCTTCCATGCGCGCGGTAATGAACGGCTGGTTGATCTCGGTCGTCTGCGCCGACGACAGCTCGATCTTCGCCTTTTCGGCGGCTTCCTTGAGCCGCTGCAATGCAAGTCGGTCGGTACGAAGATCGATATTCTCCTTCGCCTTGAACTTGTCGGCCAGAAACTCGACGATCTTCGCGTCGAAGTCCTCGCCGCCGAGGAAAGTGTCGCCGTTGGTCGACTTCACCTCAAACACGCCGTCGCCGATTTCGAGGGCCGAGATGTCGAACGTGCCGCCGCCAAGGTCATAGACGGCGATCGTCTTGCCCTCTTCCTTCTCAAGGCCATAGGACAGCGCCGCCGCGGTCGGCTCGTTGATGATGCGGAGCACCTCAAGACCCGCGATCTGGCCGGCATCCTTGGTCGCCTGGCGCTGGGCGTCGTTGAAATAGGCGGGAACGGTAATCACCGCCTGGGTAACGGTCTCGCCGAGATAGGCCTCGGCGGTTTCCTTCATCTTCTGCAGGATGAAGGCGCTGATCTGCGACGGGCTATAGTCCTTGCCGCCGGCATTGACCCAGGCGTCACCGTTCGGGCCCTTGACGATCTTGTAGGGCACCAGCTCGGTGTCCTTCTTGGTAATCGGATCGTCGAAGCGGCGGCCGATCAGGCGCTTCACCGCGAAAACCGTATTGTCGGGATTGGTCACCGCCTGGCGCTTGGCCGGCTGTCCGACGAGCCGCTCGCCGTCCTTGGTGAATGCGACCACCGAAGGGGTGGTACGCGCGCCTTCGCTATTCTCGATAACCTTGGGCTTGCCGCCCTCCATCACCGCAACGCAGCTGTTGGTGGTGCCGAGGTCGATCCCGATCACTTTTGCCATATTCTCTACCCTCTACTTGCCCCTCGCGAGCAGCGCTGCCCAGCCGTCCGCGAATTGATGTTTCGCGGGCGATATAGGTGCGTGTTTTCAAGCGACAAGGGCGGCTGGAGAGCCGCCTTGCTTACGGCATCGCCATCCCGCCGTTGACGTGGAGCGTCTGGCCGGTGACGTAGCCGGCTTCCTTCGAGGCCAGGTAAACGACCGCAGCGCCGATATCCTCGCCGCTGCCCATCGCGCCCGTCGGGATCCTCGACAAAATCCCGTCCTTCTGCGCGTCAGTCAGCGCGTCGGTCATGGCCGAGGTCATGAACCCCGGAGCGACGCAATTGACGGTGATCCCGCGGCTCGCGACTTCCTGGGCGAAGGCCTTGGACATGCCGATCAGCCCGCCCTTGGACGCGACATAATTGGCCTGGCCCGGATTGCCGGTCACGCCGACCACGGAGGTGATCGTGATGATCCGGCCGAAGCGGGCCTTCATCATCGGCTTGCATCGCCGCGCGCATCAGGCGGAACGCGGCCTCCAGATTGACCTTGATGACCTCGTCCCACTCCTCGTCCTTCATCCGCATGGCGAGGTTGTCGCGGGTGATCCCGGCGTTGTTGACGAGGATGTCGAGCTTGCCGAGCGCATCGACTGCGCGCGGGACCAGCTGCTCGACCTCCTCGGCGTTCGACAGGTTGCAGACCAGCGTAACATGATCGCCGCCCAAGCTCCTCGGCGAATGCCCGAGCTTGGCCGCGTTCGAGCCCGACAGCGCCAGCCGCGCGCCCTGGGCCGCGAGTGCCCGGCGATCGAGAGCCGAGCCCGCCCGACGCACCGGTCACCAGCGCGGTCATTCCGTCGAGGTCGAACATCATGCGATCTCCTTCGCCAGCGCTTCGATATCTTCGATCGTGACGACGCTGGTCACCTTGGCGTCGGGCGCGATGCGCTTGACCATCGGGCCGAGCACCTTGCCGCCCAGCTCGACGAATTCCTCGACGCCCGCCGCGGCCATGTTGGCGATGCTTTCGCGCCAGCGGACCATGCCGGTGACCTGCTCGACCAGCAGCCGCTCGGATCTCGGACGGGTCGGCGACCGGCTGCGGCGGTGACGTTGGCGTAGAGCGGGACCGCGCGGCGGCTCGATCACGGTCTTGCCCAGCGCCTCGGCCATGGCATCGGCGGCGGGCTGCATCAGCGGGCAGTGGAACGGCGCCGACACCGGCAGCAGCACGGCGCGCTTGATGCCCATGTCCTTGGCCATCGCGATCGCGCGCTCGATCGCGCCCTTGTGGCCGGAGAGCACGACCTGGCTCGGGTCGTTGTCGTTGGCGACGGTGCAGACCTCGCCCTCGGCCGCGGCATCGGCGATGCGTCTGCGCCAGCTCGAGGTCGGCGCCGAGCAACGCCGCCATCGCGCCGACGCCGACCGGCACCGCCGCCTGCATCGCCTGCCCGCGCAGCTTGAGCAGCTTCGCGGTCGTCGGCAGGTCGAACGATCCCGCCGCGCACAGCGCGGAATATTCGCCGAGGCTGTGCCCGGCGACGAACTGCGCGGCCTTCGTCCAGCTCGACCCCGCCTTCGCGGGTCAGCGCGCGGAACACCGCCAGCGCATGGGCCATGATCGCCGGCTGGGCATTCTCGGTCAGCTTGAGCTCCTCGTCCGGCCCCTCGCGCATCAGCTGGAAAAGGTTCTGGCCGAGCGCCTCGTCGACCTCGCCGAACACGTCGCGCGCGGCCGCGGCTCGCCTCGGCCAGCGCGGCGCCCATGCCGACCGCCTGGCTGCCCTGCCCCGGAAAAAGGAATGCGCGCATCGCTATCCCCTGTTGCTGTGCTGCTGCGCGGGCGGCACTAGGCCGGCGCGAGCGCAACATTGCCAAGCCGCGGGGGAGATCCAGCATGAGTCGAATCAGCGGAGCGCGGCAGCTCGGCTTCTGGATGTGCCTGGCGCTGGTCGTCGGCAACATGATCGGCTCGGGCATCTTCCTGCTTCCCGCCAACCTCGCCCCTTATGGCCTCAATGCGATCTTCGGCTGGGTCATCACCATTGGCGGCGCGCTGTGCCTCGCAACCGTGTTTGCCGCGCTGGCCAAGGCGATGCCAGAGGCGACCGGGCCTTATGACTATGTCGGCGAGGTCGCTGGGCGAGCCTCCCGCCTTCTTCGTCATGTGGAGCTATTGGATTTCGACCTGGGTGACCAACGCCGCCATTTCCATCGCCGCCGTCAGCTACCTGAGTTCGCTCGCGCCGGAAGCCTTCGCGTCGCCGGGCGTGTCGGCGCTCGCCGCGGTCGGCTTCGTGGTGTTTTTCACCGCTCGTCGCCTGCACCGGTGCGCGGGCGTCGGGCAGCGTGCAGATCGTCACCAGCGTCCTCAAGATCCTGCCGCTGATTGCGGCAATGGGTATCGCGATCATGGTCATCGGCCAAGGCGATCGACCGGCCGAATTCGCGCCAATGCCCGTCAGCCCGGGCGGAATCGCCGCAACCGCCGCCCTGACGCTTTGGGCGATGCTCGGCTTCGAATGTGCGACAGTTCCAGCCTCGCGGGTGCGCGATCCCGAACGCACCATCCCGCGCGCAACGCTGATCGGCACCTTGGCCGTGGGTCTCATCTACCTCGCGGCTTCAAGCGCGGTATTCCTGCTGCTCCCGGCCGAGGTCGCCGCGAAATCCGCCGCGCCTTTCGCCGATCTGGTCGGAAGCTTTTGGGGGCCGGGGGCGGCGACTCTGGTAGTGTATTTCGCGGCCATTTCATGCCTCGGCGCTCTCAACGGCTGGGTGTTGATGCAAGGCGAAGTCCCGCTTGCCCTCGCCCGCCGCGGCGTGTTCCCATCATGGTTCGGCAAAGTGAACGCAAGGGGCATGCCGGTTCAGGCGCAGATTGCTGGCTCCTCACTATCGATCGCGCTGATCGCCGCCAATTACACCAGGGGATTGACCGAGTTGTTCGCTTTCATGGCCCTTCTCGCCACGGTCGCGACGCTGGTGCTTTATTTCCTCGCGGGGGTATCGGCGCTTCGGATGATGGCCCTGGGCCAGCTAAGGCGCGGCCTTCTGTTGCTCGTGACCGTCGTCGGTACCGGATATGCGCTCTGGACCTTCTACGGAGCCGGCGCTGAGGCGACCCTGTGGGGCTTGGCGCTGCTAGCCACCGGGATCCCGGTTTGGTGGCTGATGCGCTCTAATTCCCGCGCGTCCAGCCCGGCGCCGGAGGCCGTTCCAGCCGTGCCTCGGGAATGAGACGGCGGAGCTTTTGCGCGAAGGAGCGCAAGCACAACCTCGCTCGTCCCCAGCGGCCCCGCGACATAGCTCGGGCTCTGCATTCCTTGCTGGACGCGAGTAATCAGTTCGGTGTCCTCGGCGTTTACCCGCCGGTTGATGCGCCAGTTCAAGATAACGCACCGCCTTCATCTCCCGTCGGTTGTCGGGTAGCGCATAGCTGATTTCGCGGATCACCGTTTCCGTCGCGCTCACCGGCAGGAACTGCATGAAATCGACCTGGTCCGGATAAATGTCGAACGCGACGTTGGGGAACAGCTTGTAATAGAGCCATTTCTTGTGGTGTGTCGGCGGCAGATGCTCGACTTCGGGCAGATAGCGCTGGTAGGCGCGTTCGGACGGGTTCGACGACTTCATCGTCGCGCAATCTCGCCTTCCATTCGGTCAACATGCTCGCGCGCTTCGATCTTGTAGCTGCGCCCAAACAACCGGGTCAGGCCAGGATGGCCGATCGGGATATGAAGGCCGTCCGAATAATTGTCGGCGATCGTCTTCCAGTTGAGATCGCGATGACGGAGCGTCACCCGACCGATGGCGCGCAGTTCCTCGAACCGATACGGCGCCACCTCATGTTCATAGGGCGACATCATTTCGTGCACTGAAGGCGCGCCGGGCTCAAGCGTTACAAACAGAAACCCCCGCCACCGCTCCAGCGCGACGGGCACCAGGCCCAACTTCTCACTCTCCAGTCCTGGATATTCGTTTCGATGCGGCACCCCGACGAGCCGCCCGTCGCGGCCGTAACTCCACGCGTGATAAGGGCAGGTCAGCACTTTGGCGCATCCTGCCTCGCCGTCGACCAGCCGCGATCCGCGGTGGCGGCAGACGTTGGTGAAGGCCCTCACCTCGCCATCGTCACCGCGAATGACAATGATGCTTTCGCCGAGATAATCGAGCGTCCGCCAGTCGCCGGGCGCGGCGATTTCGCCTTCGTGGCAGACAACCTGCGGCGCGGCGCGCAAAAAAGCCCGCTTTTCGGCCTCCAGAAAATCCGCATCGAAGTAGAGCCAGCCCGGCAGGCTCATGCCGTCGAGCGGGTCGGGCGTGGGCCGGATGCTTTTGAGGTGTGTCGCCATCCGCCGCATTTGCCACGCGCGAAGCGCAACGGCAATTGCGGCACCCTCTCGCGCCTGCCGCGTTGCAGCCAGCAATGACCGACGATCCCGATCCCTCGCGCTCCGTTCCTTGGTGGGAAAGCGGCGTCATTTATCAAATCTATCCTCGCTCATTTCAGGACAGCGACGGCGATGGTGTCGGCGACCTCCCCGGGATCGAGCGGCGGCTCGATTATCTCGCCGAACTTGGCGTCGACGCGATCTGGCTATCGCCGATCTTCCCGTCTCCAATGGCCGATTTCGGCTATGACGTTGCCGATTACTGCGGCGTCGACCCGCTATTCGGAACCCTCGCTGACTTCGACAGCCTGCTCGCAGCCGTGCACGACCGTGGCCTCAAGCTGCTGCTCGACTTCGTCCCTAACCACAGCAGCGACCGGCATCCATGGTTCATCGAAAGCCGCTCATCACGCGATAATCCCAAGCGCGACTGGTATATCTGGCGCGATGCCGTGCCCGATGGCGGTCCGCCCAACAATTGGATCAGCGACTTCGGTGGTTCCGCCTGGGAATGGGATGAAGCCACCGGCCAATATTATTACCACGCCTTCCTGAAGGACCAGCCGGACCTCAACTGGCGCAATCCGGAAGTTGTCGAGGCGATGCTGGGCGTGATGCGCTTCTGGTTCGATCGCGGGGTCGATGGTTTCCGCATCGACGTTCTCTGGCACATGGTGAAACACGCGGACTTACCCGACAATCCGGCCAATCCAGCATGGACACCGGCGATGGGCGAGATGCATCGGGTGCTACAACTCCATTCGACCGACCAGCCCGAGGTGCACGGCATCGCGCGACAGATGCGCTGCGTGGCGGATCAATATCGGGATCGTGTGCTTATCGGAGAGATCTACCTGCCGGTGGATCGGCTGATGGATTATTACGGCCGCCGCGAACCGGAGATGCATCTGCCCTTCAATTTTCAGCTGATCGGCGCCCCCTGGGACTCTCGCCTGCTTGCCGGGCTTATTACGGATTACGAGGCCGCGCTGCCCCCCGGCAGCTGGCCCAATTGGGTGCTCGGCAACCACGACCGCCCCCGCGCAGCCACGCGCTTTGGCCCGGAGCAGGCGCGCGTCGCGGCGATGCTGCTTCTCACCCTGCGCGGGACCCCGACTATTTATTATGGTGACGAGATTGGCCTCGGCGATGCGACGATCCCTCCCCATCGGGTGCAGGATCCGCGCGAATTGAACGAGCCCGGCCTGGGCTTCGGCCGCGACCCGGTGCGCACGCCGATGGCGTGGGACGGCTCGCCCAACGCCGGCTTCAGCACGGCCGGGCCCTGGCTTCCTCTTCACGACGACTGGCCGACCCGCAATGTGGCGGCCCAGGGGGATGATCCGGCATCGATGCTGTCACTTTATCGGGATTTGCTCCACTTGCGCCGCACCGAGCCTGCACTCTCCGTCGGCTCGTTCCAATTGGTGGAAGCCGATGATCACTTGCTGACCTATGAGCGGCATCATGGCGGCTCGCGCCTGCTGATCGCGCTCAATTTGTCGAACGAGCAGTGCTCCTTGCCGCCGCGGCCCGGCGACCTCCTGTTGTCGACCATCGACGAAAATTCGTCGGGATCTTTGCTTCGCCCCAACGAGGGGCTGATCCTCCGGCTGGAGAGGGAATGAGCATGCGCATCGCCATGCTCAGCTCGATCAGCTGGCGGACCCCGCCACGTGCCTATGGACCATGGGAGCTGACGACCAGCCTGCTGACCGAGGCACTGGCCGCGCGCGGCATCGATGTCACGCTTTTCGCAACCCTCGATAGCGCGACCGCGGGCAAGCTCGATGGAGTCGTGCCACGAGGCTACTCCGAGGACCCGTCGCTGAACGCCAAGGTCTGGGAGGCGCTGCATATCGCCCACCTGTTCGAGCGTGCGGGCGATTTCGACCTGATCCACAACCAGGCCGACTTCATGCCACTGATCTTCTCACGAATGACCGATACGCCGATGGTCACCACCGTCCATGGGTTCTCCTCGCCGACGATCCTGCCGGTATTCCAGCGCTACAATGACCGGTCAGCCTATGTCGCGATCAGCGATGCCGACCGTCATCCTTCCCTCAGCTACGCGGCAACCATTCATCACGGCATTCCCATCGACGAATTCCCGTTCGATCCAACGGGCAGCGAAGACCTGCTCTTCTTCGGCCGATTCCATCCCGACAAGGGGGCCGGCGAAGCGGTCCGCGCCGCCCGGGCGTCTGGCCGGCGGCTGGTCATGGCGGGCATTATCCAGGACGCCGATTATTTCGCTTCCGAGGTCGCTCCATTCATCGACGACCGCCATATCGAATATCGCGGAGTGGTGGGGGGCGGAGAACGGATTCGGGCGCTGGGCCAGGCCCGCGCCCTCCTCCACCTCATCCATTTCGAGGAGCCGTTCGGCCTGTCGGTGATCGAGGCGATGGCCTGCGGAACGCCGGTCATCGCTTATCCGCGCGGGTCGATGCCAGAGCTGATCGAACATGGGGTGACCGGCTTTCTCGTCGACAGTTTCGACGAAGCGGTCGCGGCGATCGATCGGGTTGGCGAGATCGATCGGGCCGCATGCCGGCGAGCGGTCGCGGAACGGTTCACCGTCGATCGCATGGCCGATGACTATGAGGCGCTCTATCATCGGCTGTTAGGAAGCTGACTTGGAATCCCAAATTAATGTATGCACTCCGTTCGCCAGGAGGCGAGTCATGCCGCTCTACATGGACATTCACAAATGCGACGGCGCCTGCGCCGAGGACGTTGCCAAGGCGCACATGTCGGACGTGGAGGTCCAGGATCGCTACGACGTCGTGTATAAGAAATACTGGTTCAACGAGACCTGCGGGAAGCTGTTCTGCCTGGTCGAAGCGCCGTCCGCAGAGGCGGCCGCGCGCGTCCATCGGGAGGCGCACGGCCTGCTCGCGGAAAAACTGATCGAGGTCGATCCCGATCTGGTCGACAGCTACATGGGACCCAGTCCGGTCAACTCGGGGGGAGCAGCGCTGATGCCGGGCGCGACCGCCGAGACTCAGCGCGACCCGGGCGTGCGGACCGTGATGTTCACCGACATCGTCAACTCGACCGAATTGACTTCGCGGTTCGGCGACGATGCGGCGATGGCGATGCTCGCCATCCACGATCGCGTCGTCCGCGAGGCGCTGACCAACAATTGCGGGCGCGAGGTCAAGCATACCGGCGACGGCATCATGGCCGCATTCCTGTCGGCCGCGGGCGCGGTACGCTGTGCCTGCCAGGTCCAGAGCGATTTGCGCGAATATAATCTCAGCGGGCCGGATTGCCCGGTGACGGTCCGCATCGGCATCAGCGCCGGTGAGCCGATCGAGCAGCATGAGGATCTGTTCGGCTCCACCGTCCAGCTCGCCGCCCGCCTGTGCGCTCAGGCGGAGCCGGGCCAGATACTCGTGTCGAGCGTCATCTCCCAACCTGTGTATCGGCAAGGGCTTGCGGTTCATCGGAGCCGGCCATTGCCAGCTCAAGGGCTTTGCTGAACCGGTAGAGACGCATGCGGTGGAGCTAGTCTGCTAGACTTGCCTTTCACCCTCTGTTGAGCCATAGGCGCGCCAGCCGGGCGACGGGTCATCCTGCCGCCCCGTTTAATTTGAACGACAGCCGGAGGGGCTCCTGCACGGTGCGGGCGTCAGCGATCGGCCAAATATAGGTGCATGGAACATGCCGCTTTACGAGCATGTTTTCCTCGCGCGCCAGGACCTGGCTCAGGCCCAGGTCGATGCGCTCGCGGAAAACGCCACCAAGATAATCGCCGACAACGGCGGCAAGGTGGTCAAGACTGAGACCTGGGGCCTGCGTGGCCTCGCCTACCGCATCGCCAAGAACCGCAAGGCCCATTACGTCATGCTTGACGTCGATGCGCCGGCGCCGGCGATGGCTGAGCTGGAGCGCCAGACCGGCATCAACGAAGACGTGATCCGGTTCATGACGATCCGCGTCGACACGCACGAGACCGGCCCTTCGGCGATGATGCGCAAGCAGGATCGTGATCGTGGCCCCCGCGGCCCGCGCCGCGACCGCGACGAGCAGGAGGGTTAATCGATGGCACGTCCCTTCTTCCGCCGCCGCAAGAGCTGCCCCTTCTCGGGCAAGGATGCCCCCCGTATCGATTATAAGGACGTCCGCCTGCTCCAGGGCTTTGTCTCTGAGCGTGGCAAGATCGTCCCCAGCCGCATTACTGCGGTGTCGACCAAGAAGCAGCGCGAGCTGGCCAAGGCGATCAAGCGCGCCCGCCACATCGGCCTGCTTCCCTACGTCGTGAAGTAAGGAGAGCGAGAGATGGAAGTCATCCTGCTCGAACGCGTCGAAAAGCTTGGCCAGATTGGCGACATCGTCAATGTGAAGACCGGCTTTGCGCGCAACTATCTGCTGCCCAACAAGAAGGCCCTTCGCGCCAACGAGGCCAACAAGAAGGTCTTCGAAGCCAACCGCGCCCGAATCGAATCCGACAATGCCGAAAAGCGGTCGGAGGCGGAAAAGGCGTCGAAGGGCGTCGAGGGCAAGACCGTCCAACTGATCCGCCAGGCGTCCAACGTCGGGGCACTCTACGGTTCGGTTTCGGCTCGCGACATCGTCGACGCGCTCGATGCTCAGGGCGCGAAGGTGACCAAGAGCCAGGTCGTGCTCGACCGTCCGATCAAGGCGATCGGCATGCACGAGGTCAAGGTCGCACTCCACCCCGAGGTGGCGGTGACGGTCAAGGTCAACGTCGCCCGCTCGCCCGAAGAGGCCGAGCTTCAGGCGCAGGGCGTCGACGTCATGGCGTCGATGTTCGAGCGCGAGGAGGCCGGCTTCACCGAAGCGTTCGACCCGAACGCCGAGCCGGGCGAAGTTCCGACCGAGCCTGCTGCCGAGGAAGCAGCGGCTCCGACCGAAGCCGAGGGAGAGGGTGAAGAGGCTTAGGCCCGTTCATTCTTAAGCTGAGAAATTGGCCGCCGGGCTCAACTCCGGCGGCTTTTTTCGTTGGGGCAGCGCCCCGCTCGTCGCATTTGCCGGCGAACATTGCCCAACCAAAACGGCGGAATATCGCCAACCTTTTTGTCGGCTCCCCGACTCATTTCTCCATTTGTCGCAACCGGTCGCCAGCCCCAAGGAACACTAGACGCAGCTTCCCGTTTCGAACGCGAGCGTGGGTTAGTTCTAGGAGGACGATCGAATGGCTAACGAACAGAAACCAAACCCCGCTACCGGCCAGGAATCCGACATCAGCAAAGCCCAATCGCAGCAGCAGCCGGCTGCCCAGGCCGGACAGCGACCCGAGAGCGGCGAGCAGCGCGGGCAATTCGAAACCGGCCAACAGCCGGGCGCCGAGCTGACCGGTGACCAGGCGGCAACGGGCCAGGCGCAGTCGGGCGCCGGGCCGGACGAAGGTCTGCAGGGCGAAACGGCGACTCAGCAGCGCACCGACATCGAAGGCGCGTCCTTGCAGTCCAGCGAAGAAGGCGAGCCCGAGAGCGGCTTCGTCGGATCGAAGGGCGAGCGCGATACCAGCAGCGAGCTGGTCGACGAGCAGAGCTTCGACAAGGATGGCCAGGGCGCGCCCGAAGGAAAATAGACCGAAGATTGGCCGGTCAAAGGCCGCGTCCTCAATCCTGGGCGCGGCCTTTTCTTTCAGAAGATTCCGAGGGCCCGGGTTTCGCGCCTCTCCTTGGCGATGTGGGCGTCTTGTATACGCCGTAACCGCTCAAAGCGCGGATTGCCGCGAAGCGTGGCGAACTCGGGCCTGTCGCCAAGCCGGAACCAAACGAATTCGTCGAGGCGCCAATTCTTGGCAAATGCCTGCTCCAGATGATCTAGCGCATCATTTCTGCGGCCGAGGATGGCATCCGCGCCAGCAATCGCGACGAGTGGTTCGGGATGGACTTCGCCCTTCGCAAGGGTGAACCGTGCTCCTTCATCCGCCATTCGGACGAGCCGCATTGCATCGGGATCTCGGCCAACCCGGTTGAGCGCAATCGCGTAAACTGGGGCAAAGACCTGCCGATAGTAACGCCCGCCGGGATCAGATCCTTTAACGTCCTGCATCAATCCCAATCCAGCATCGTAGATCGCCACCAGGTCGCTCCATCGCTTCTCCCTTGCCAGCTCCCATGTAACCGCGGCGTAGATTGGCAAGTCGTCACCTTCCTCCGCGTCGTTATGGATGCGCTCGAGAATTTCCGGCAAATTCGGGGCGTGACCACGAATAACCGCTCTGGCGAACGGTCCGGCTCCCCAGAGCAGCATCGCCTCGCGGACAAAGCCAAGGCTACCGAGGGTGCGGGTCGCCCGCGCCTTGCCGGCATCCCAAGGCATATTGGGCGCCGCAAACCCAAGCTCTACGACGCGCGAGAAGTCGGCTTCATTGTAGGCCATCTGAATCTCGGCCTCGACGGCTCCTTTGGGATTGCCGTTCTTGATGGTTCGCAGATATTGCATCGCGGCCGCGCGGTCACCGGCGACCAAGCTGGAAGTGATCGCCTCCTGCACCGGACGCTTCCAGAGCGGGTCGAGCGCCGCGACTTCGCGCATGATCTGGCCGCCGCGCTTGTAATCCCCGGAACCGCCGATCGTGGCACCCCACCAGTAGAGCGTCTGGGTGTCCCCGGGTGCTAGCTCCAGGGCACGCTTGAGATGCGCTCGCCCTCTTGCGGTTGTCCTGTCGAGCATGGCCGCAATTGCATGTGCTTCAGCGAGGTCGGGATCGATGCGCAGGGCGCGTTCCACCGCTTCGCGTTTGGTCATCCGAAGTGGCTTCGGTCCACCGAGATCTACGACTACTTCTTTTTCAAGCGCGAGTTGGGAGGCTGCCGCGAGTTGAGCCCAGCCGGCAGCGAAGTTGGGATCGATGCGAACGGCTTCGCGGAGCAGTTCGACGGCCTTTGGACTGTCGCCCTGGTTGCGGTCTCGCATCAGGCTCTTGGCTCGGACATAGAGCGCATAGGCGTGGCCATTGCGAGTCGACTTTGCGAGCGGAAGGGGCTGAACGTCCAATGCCTGGACAATTGCCCCGCCAATCGCCGCCTCGATTGGTCGCAACGAACCCGTGTCCCCCTTGAAGCTGCGAGCCCAAATCGCGCTGCCATCCTTCGCCCTGACCAGCGAGACGACCACGTTCAATTGGTCGCTGGAGGATCGGACGGTTCCTTCAACGATATAGTGAACGCCGAGCGTGCGCCCCACGGACCTCAAATCGGCCGGTCGGCCTTTGAACTGGGCGGATGACGTGCGTCCAATTACGCGCAATTGATTGTTGCGGGCCAGCTGAGACATCAGCTCGTCCGAGATGCCCTCAGCAAGTGCGGGCTCGACACCTGCTGCCTCGAACGGCAGGACGGCAATCCGCGGCGGCTCTGCAGTGGCCGGCCAGAAGATTGTACCAGCGCCGGCCGCCGCGAGCGCCGTAGCCACGCCGAGCATAACTGGTTTGCGGCGCCAGGGCGCAGTTCGCCCGTGAGTGCCGGCCATTACATCGCTGGGACGTGTATCGACCACCGGCTTCTCAGTTGCAGCAGGCAGCTCCTTAAGCAGTCGGTCACGCAGCGCGCGAGTTTCACCAGCCGGGGCGACGCCAAGATCGCGCTTGAGCAGCGCTTCCATCTCGTTGAAGCGTTGGTCGATCGCAGCGGGGTGCCCGGATTGAAATTCGGCCCGCATCGCCAGCCGCAACCAGTCTTCGTTGTAAGGATCGATCTGCTGCATGCGCTCGATCAACGGCATTGCGTCGCCGCCACGGCCTCCCTCGATTAGCTGCTCGGCGGCTAGACTAAGGTCGGCCCATGCCCGCGCCGCTCGCCGCTGCCGCTCGCCCGTAAGCCAGTCGTCGAACTCGAGCGTGATGTGATTGAGGTCCTCGAATGCCTCGCCCGAATTCGTTTCGGCGAGCTTGATGCGATCGGAATTCACCCACACATGGTCGCGATCGGCGCTGATGAGCTCACCGGCGGCATGACGAATTTCGAGCAGTGCCTGGCGAAGGCTGGCTCGCGCCTGCGCCTCGCCGCGGTCCCCCCACAACAGCTCGGTCAGCCGCTCGCGAGGGACATGCTCGTCACGCCAACTCGACAGATAGGCGAGGAGGGCCCGCGCCTTGCGCCCGCGGGGAGTAACATCCCGGACCTTCCCGTCGAAAATGGTGAAGCTGCCGTTGATCGAGAGCTGCCAGGGGCCAGTCTTGCCGGTCCCCCAAATCTTCGCAGCTTCCATCCGGCTCGCCACATTCCTCCCCCTGCGCAAGTGGGACAGCGCCGCCAATCGATTTGCTTGACTTACCACTGTTGACCGCCCCGTGCAACTCGCGGTTTGGAAACAGGAGCAGTGTTTCGTGACGCCCCTTCTTGTGCGTTACAGGCGTGGCGGCCGCCGATCATTTGCCTTTCTACATAATGCCAAGGGCCTGAGTTTCGCGCCTTTCCCTGGCGATATGCGATACCTGGATGCGCCGAAGACGTTCGAACCGCGGGTCGCCGCGAAGGGTGGCGAAAACCGGCACTTCTCCAATTCGCGAGACTGACGTGATTTCGGCATCGGCTCGCCACCCCTTTGCGAACGCCTGCTCGAGATGCGTTAGCGCATCGCTCTTGCGACCGAGCACGGCTTCGTTTCCAGCGATCAACACAAGTGATGATGCCGGGACTTCGCCGTTGGCCAAATAAGTTCGTGCCGCCTCGTCCGCAGTAAGTGCCAGCTCCTCTGCCTCGCGCTTGCGACCTGCCCTGTTGAGAGCGAGGGCCAGCATTGGGCCGAAAGTCAGGCGGAGCCCCCTACCCCCGGGGTCCCGCCCTCTCATGTCCTGCATCAAACCCAGGTTCGCATCATAAATGGCCGCGAGGTCGGACCAGCGGCCTTCCCGCGCGAGTTCCCAGATAACGCAGGAACAGAACCCAAAATCATCACCCGCGGCCACATTGTTCCGGATAACTTTCAGTATGTCGGATAAGGGCGGTGCATGGCCGGCGACGGTTGCACGCTCAAATTGTCCGTATCCGCTCATAAGAAGTGCCTCCCGCACGAAGCCGAGACTGATCAGAGTCTGTATCCCCACCGCCTTCCCAAGATCCCGGGGCGCCTTGCCGTCGGCGAAGGCCAGGGCGACCACGCGGGAGAAATCGCCATCGCTAAAGGCCATATTGATTTCGATCTCGGTCGCTGCCGCTGGATTGCCGGCCTTGATCGTGCGCAGGTAACTCAAAGCGGCGGCGCGGTCGCCCGCACTCAGGCTGGCCGCGACTGCGGCACCTACCGGGCGTTTCCAAAGCGGATCGAGGGTCGCTGCTCGCCGGTAAATTGCGCCGGCTCGCGTCGAATCGCCCATAGCTGCCGCCGCATGGCCCGACCAGAATAAGGTCTGCGTGTCGCCAGGGTTTAGCTCAAGCGCCCGACGAAGATGCGCGCGGGCCTTTGCGGTACTAAACCCTCCACCGTCAAACAGCGCGACCATTGCGTGCGCTTCGGAGAGATCGGGGTCGAGCGCCAGCGCGCGCTCCGCAGCCTCGCGTTTGCTCATCCGGATCGGCTTGCCGTCAGGTTCGACGACCGTGTCCCTTTCGCCCGAAAAGTGGATGGCGGCGGCGAGTTGCGCCCATCCTGCTGCGAAGGTCGGGTCGATGCGCAGAGCCTGACGAAGCAATTCGACGGCTTTCGATGCGCTATCAAAGTTCCGCTCGCGGATCAGGCTTTTTGCGCGAAGATAGAGCTCAAAGGCACGACCGTCGGTCGCCCGCTTTGCGACCGGGATCGAGCCAATATTGAGCGATCGGCCGATGGCGCTGCCGATCGCTGCCTGGATTGGCTGCAGTGCGTCTGGCGTGCCCTTATACGTTTGTGCCCAAATGGCGCTGCCGTCGCGCACGTTTACCAGCGACACTGCGATCTGCATCTGCTCACCTGACGATCGCACCGTCCCCTCGACCACATATTCGACGTCAAGCTTGCGCCCCACCGATCGCAGGTCGGCGGCTTTCCCCTTGAACTGTGCCGAGGAAGTGCGGCCGATGACGCGCAGTCCCTGGTTGCGCGAGAGCTGTGACAACAGCTCGTCCGACAAGCCCTCGGCAAGCGAAGGCTCAATCCCTGCCGACTCGAACGGCAGGACTGCCAAACGCGGCGGCTCGGATTGGCGAGGCCACATTGTGACCGTGGCGCCGGCAAGGGCAATGACCATGGCGGCGGAGGCAACGGCCACCCGCTTTCGACCCCGTGGCAGAGGTACCCGTGCCTCGATTGTGGGTTGTGGCACTCCGTCCGGCGTCGCCGCCGGCCATGTCAATTCGGCAATCAGCCGGTCGCGAAGCGCTCGAGTTTCGTTAGTCGGATCGACCCCAAGCTCCGCCTTCAAAGTTCCTGCAATTTCCTTGAACTGCCTGTCGATCCCTGCCGGATGGCCGGCGAGGAACTCGGTCCGCATGGCGAGCCTGGCCCATTCCTCGTTGAAGGGGTCGATTTGGCGCATCTGGTCAATTAGCGGCTTGGGTTCATCCCTGCGCCCATCGGCGAGCAGCTTCTCGATTTTGATCCGCAAGCTGTTCCAGGCCGATTGAGACCGCTGCGAGCGCTCGGCCGCCAACCAATCGTCAAACTCTGGCGTGATGTGATTAAGGTCGTCAAACGCCTCAACCCATTGGGTATCGGCCTCATCAATAGTCGCGCGGCAGGCTTCGATCCATAGATGGCCGCGGTCAGTCTGAACAAGATCCCGCGCCTCCCGGCGGATCTCGAACAGAGCCTGCCTAAGGCTGGCCCGTGCCTGCGCCTCTCCTCGGTCGCCCCACAGCAATTCCGCAATTCGTTCCCGAGAAACTTGCGAGTCAGGTCTTGATGCAAGGTAAGCGACAATGGCCCGAGCCTTGCGACCTCGCGGCGTTACGTCGCGTCCACTGCTTGCCTCGATGATCGCAAAGTTGCCGGTGGACCTCAGCTGCCATTGTAACAGGGGAGCCACGTTGGTGAGGCCCGGCGGCGAGGCTGCCATCCCGTTTCCCCCTGCTGCGCGCGCCGCCTCCCCTTCTTGCGCGCTAGAGATATTTGAGCGCACACTTTACCATTGTCGCGGACCGCCCGCGAGTCCGGGCTGATCGCGATTGCCATCCCATTGGCAAACTTGATCGGCCGGACCGGATCTACCGGGCCCGACATCGAATCGACACCCCCATGGTCCCCTCTCGCGCAAAAAATGGAGGAGGCCAGGTTCGGCGGACCTCCTCCCGATCGATCCCTAGCGAGCGCTGAGCGTTATCGTGGATCCCGTGCCAAATTGGCCGGCAAGACGTTCGGCAACCAGCCGGTCGATCTGCATCTGGCCGTCGCCAACGGCGGTACGATAGCATTTCGTCCGCTGGAGGCTCGAAGCAAGGTCCTCACGGGTCTGCTCGAGGCATAGGTCGCTCGCCGCGGAGCGAACTCGATTTTGCAGCCGCTGGATTCCCTTGGTGCTGCCAAGGTTCAAGTCCGCGTAGCTGACGACCGCACTCGGTTCGTTGGAGCCATAGACGGTCACAGGCTGGGCGCTAGCGATTCCGGCACCGAGCCCGCTGGCGATGAGCATCAAAGCGAATTTCGTCATGTTGCCACCCTCCGATGGAGAAGAACCGCGACCACCGCGATCCGTGGCAAATCCATCGCCGATGACCGTCAATACTGACGCGAAGCAATCGTCAAAAAAGTGTTAAATATATATCAACTCGCAAAAAATTAACGAACCTCAGGGGGTCGCTCCAGAAAAGCAGCTTCGCGCGCGATGTAGGTTGCGAAGCCGGGCCGCGACAGGATCGCACCGACATAGGCCGTCACCTTGGGATAGCTCGTTTCGGCGATGGCGACGCCGCAATGGCCAAAATTTGCGAACGGTCCGGCAACGGCGATGTCGGCCAGCGTCAGCCGGTCGCCGACCAGGTAGCCGCTCTCGGGAATGACCCCCTCCAGATAATCGAGCAGCGGCGGTAATTCGTCGCGTTCGGCTGATTCGGCGAGGCCAAGATCGCCATCGCGGCCGAGAAAGCGCGGCGCTACGATGCGATTGAAGAAGATTTTCGCCCCGCAGGCGAACAGCAAGGTGTCGGCAAATTCGTCGAACCAGATGGTCTGGCCCCGCTCGCGCGGATCGCTGGGAATCAGTTCTGGCTCGGGGAACTTGGCCTCAAGATAGTGGATTATCGCGCTCGAAATCGGCGAGCTTGTAATTGCCATCGACCAAGGCCGGCATTTTCCCGAATGGGCTAGCGGAGCGAAACTCCGGCGTCGGATTGGGAAATCCCGTCGGCTGGAGGTCCAGCTCGATGCCCTTTTCCGCGGCATAGGCAGCGACTTTGCGGACGAACGGCGACATGGTCGAACCATAAAGAATCATCTGTTCAATCCTTCGTCTGGGCGGCAGCGTTGGAGACTATCGGCCCCGGGATCGTTGACGTCATGAGGAGATAAATCATGCGCAGCAACAGCGGACTCGGCAAGAGCAACAATAACCTTCGCGACCCGACCATGAAGGAACATGAAGACGTCTCGCGGCATCCCGAAAAGGCCGGCCGGAAGAGCAGCGAGGCCCATGGCGGCGACCTGGAGCCAGCCGGCAGCGATACCGCTGGCAGGCGTCAATCGCCAGAGTCTGGCCCGATCGACAAGTCCTAGGCCCGCGGGACGGGCAGCCGATAATGGTCGGCGATGCGGTCGAGCGCGAGGCTCAGCACCAGCTTGCCTGCACGCGCCGGCCAGCCGAGCGCCGTTTCGGCATCGCGCATCCCCTCGCCCGCGCAGACCACGCGCCACAATATGTCGGCCAAGCCGGGTCCGGCCTCGGCCACCGCCGCTTGGAATTGCTGACGCGCATCGAGTTGCGCGCCATTAAGCTCGACCCGCGCCGAGCCGCCCCGGCTTCGAGCGACCGGCGCCGCGTCCCAGGACATGGTTACATGGGGCGCGAGCTGGCTGCGCTCCCAGTCGATGCGCAGGCGTTCCCCGGCGTCATACTGACGCCTGCTGACGTGGCCTCGCGCGAACAGCCAGCCCAGGGGGCTTTCGGCGAGGTTGACCGTAACCGACCGCGCCGGCCTTCGCTTGAGCGGCCCAACCGCGTCCCCCGCCACCGGTCGTTCGGCCAGCAAGCGGGAACGAAGCTTCGAGGCATTGGTCATGGCGGCTCCTATCATGCGAGTCGCTTCTTCCTTGCCACAGCGGAGAAATTGTAGGACAGTGGAAAACCACATTGGTTCGTCGCGTGAGGCTGGTCATGATTACCCGGATCCGGGAAGTGCGCCGCGCACGCGGCATGACGCTGGATGAGGTTGCTAAGGCCTGCAATCCGCCGACCACGCCCCAAACGATCGGCCGGCTGGAAACCGGTACCCGCACCGTTTCGGTGGGCTGGCTCAACCGCATTGCATTGGCACTCAGGGTCGACGCTGCCGACCTCGTCGATCACCCTGATCGGGCCGAACTCCCCGTCGTCGCTGTATTGGGCGCAAATGGCGCCACCGCACCCAAGCGCCAGGCCTTGGTGGTCCCCCCAAGGGTCGCCGCGGGCCAGATCGCAATGACCGTCGCGGCCAGTGCCGGCGACTATCGCGCCGGTGACGAGGTCTGGCTCGAACGACTCCAGCCCGAAGACTATGCCCACGCGCTAAACCGCGACCTGCTTGTCCCACGACCCGCCGGCCGCTTCCTGTTCGGCCGTTTGATCGGTCGCGAGGAGGGCAAGCTGCACCTGCTTCCGCCCGGTGCCGGCGGCCGCCAAAACGTCATTGCCGATCCGTCCTGGGCGGCGGTGGCGGTCAGGCTGGTACGGGCACTCTAACGCCCCGCGCCATCTTGCCCTGAGTTTCCTCGCGTGGCAGGGCGCGACTGATCCTCGCATCGGGCGCTTAGCTCAGTTGGTAGAGCATCTCGTTTACACCGAGAGGGTCGGCGGTTCGAGCCCGTCAGCGCCCACCATTGCCGTGGCAATCGTGCCATTACATCCATTCTGGACCAAAGCCCGATTGTTCGGAAACGCAACGTCATCTGTTTGATGAATGGAACAAAATAACGACGGACTCGTCCAATGGATCGGCCCTTAAACTACCGCGACCTTATCCACTTCCGCGAAATAGCGTCGCATGGCTTCGCTCGCCGAAGCCGACAGTTCGACGAACACGCGGCGCCCATCGTGAGGATCGGCGCGACGTTTGAACAAGCCGTTATCGGTCATCGTCTTGATCCATCTGAGCGCGGTAGTCGCCGGGACCGAAGCGGCGATACAGAGCGACGAGACCGGAACCCGATGTTGGGCAATTTCAGCCTGGAGCAGGTCGAGCAACATATCCCAGGCCGGATCGGCGAACAGCTCCTCTTCGAAAAAGCGCGCGCGCAATCGACGGGCCCGGATCACCTGCCGCACCAACTCGAGCGAAACGTTCGGGGCTTCGCCTCTGTGGGTTGCGGTGGCAGGACGCTCAACCGGCGCCGCGCCCGGCGCGACCGACAGGCGGGCAAGGGTCGCCGCAATGCGGCTGACCTCATCCGACAACTGCCTCAGACGTTCGGCGCTAGGCTCGGCCGAAATATCCTCATTGACGGCCCTGTTCTTGTAGTCGTTGCGCGCCGCAGCGAGCGCGAGCGCTACGGAACGGTCGACCGGCGTCCCGTCGATCACGACCTCGATGTCGGAATGACGGATTCGAGCCGTAATCGGGTCGATCAGGCAGGTTGGAGCCGCGATGACGGCTGGGAATCGTCCCACGCCAACCTCGGATTCGATGCGATCCAATATTCGATCGAGATCGGCTCCGGGATCGTCCTCAAGCTCCAGCCAGAAGGCCGCGGCTGCGCCCTGCTGTTCCAACCGAGCCAGCACTCCATCGACCGGAATCGAATAGATTGGAAAGCCGGCCCCTTCGGCGGTCTCGGCGGCTCGCCGCGCGGCTTGCTCCGAGGAAGCTGCGATCAGGACGGGCGGGCCACCGTAACGGTCGAGTCCGGAGCTGAACGGGTAAGCGCTCGCGTTCATCGTCTATACCCTCGCGACGAATGGAACCGAGCAGGATGATATTAGCGCCGAAAGCGAAGCAATGTCAGCCCGAAGTCGCTCCGAAACGGATGATTCCTTCACCAGGCGCTAATCGCAGGGGACTACCGCCGGTCGCTTCATGAACCGCCATTTAAACTCCCGAGCGATCATCCGCGCCCGCTGGTTTGCCGAGCTTTCCGCCGCCCTTGATGAAGGGGAACGAGTGCTGTCGGAACTGATCGCCGAGGGCGTGAGCCCGGCGGATACAGAAAGGCTGCGGTTGCGACTGATCGAACTGCGCGCGGAGTTGAAGCGGCTCAACCGGGTCAATTTGGCCGAAGGCAGGATTGTCGGCTCGGCCTGGCCGGAGCGGGCGAGCGCCCTTTAAGCACGCTCTACACGCCCTGCGGCAGTTCGCCGCCGCCGGCGAATTCCCCCAGGAAAGGACCAATCGCCGGCGCCCGCCAGCCAGCGGTGGCGCAAAAGCCGCGGTTGAGGAAGGCGGTTTTCCCGTAGGTTAGGGGCATCCCGTCCGGCCCGTCGACGCGACCTCCGGCGGCGAGAAGCACGGCATGCCCCGCCGCGGTATCCCACTCGCTGGTGGGGGACAGGCGCGGGTAAATGTCGGCGCGCCCCTCCGCGACGATGCAGAATTTGAGCGACGAGCCGACCGATACATGCTCGCAAAGCCCGATCGCCTCCGCAAGATAATCCGCGGTCGATTGGGTGAAGTGAGATTTTGAAGCGACCGCGGCGCGCTGATCGCCGAGTTCCCGAGTGCGAATTGACCGGCGCTCGCCATCCGCCTCGAGGAATGCGCCCTCGCCAGCCAGCCCGCCCCACAGCCGGTCGCAGGCCGGCTGATAAACCACGCCGAGCCGCGGTTGTCCGCCAATGATCAGCCCGATATTGACCGTATAATCGTCGCCGCCGCGAACGAATTCCTTGGTGCCGTCGAGCGGGTCGACCAGGAAATAGATATCGCCGTGCGCCGGGATGCGCCCGGCCGCGACCTCCTCCTCCGCGATCACCGGAACGCCGGGGGCGCACCGTTCCAGCGCATGCAAGATGATCATCTCCGCCGCACGGTCGCACACCGTGACAGGCAATTCATCGCACTTTGTCTCGATTTCGAACCCAGCCTCGACCAGCTTCAAAATCTCGGCCCCGGCCGCGCGGGATGCGGCGACCAAAGCGTCAAGCAACAGCTTCTCGTCTTCGATCAACGCGGCGCCATCCGAATCCCGCCGTCGAGGCGGATACTTTCGGCGTTGAGATAGCTGTTCTCGACAATGAATACCGCCAGCCGGCCATATTCCTCGGCTGTCCCGAGGCGCTTCGGGAAGGGCACTTGCGCCGCCAGCGCCTCCTGCACATTGGGCGGCATCATCGCCATCATCGGCGTCTTGAAGATGCCCGGCAGGATGGTGTTGACCCGCACCCCGTCGTTCATCAGGTCGCGCGCGATCGGCAGCGCCATCGCCAGCACCCCGCCCTTGGACGCCGAATAGGCCGCCTGGCCGATCTGCCCGTCCTCTGCCGCAACCGAAGCGGTGTTGATGATCACCCCGCGTTCGCCGTCCTCGAGAGGATCGGTCGAGACCATGCCGTAGGCCGAGTAAGCGATGCAGCGGAAGCTGCCGACCAGGTTGATGCCGATCGCCAGCTCGAACTGATTCATCGGATAGCGTTTGAGCTCGCCCGTCGCCTTGTCCCTGCCAACCGTCTTGGCGGCATTGGCGACCCCGGCGCAGTTGACCAGGATCCGCTCCTGGCCATGCGCGGCGCGAGCCTTCTCGAAAGCCGCGGCAACCTTCTCGTCGCTCGTCACGTCGACTTCGCAGAAGACGCCGCCAATCTCGGCCGCGACCTTTTCGCCCTTGTCGGCATCGCGGTCGAAAATGGCGACCCTGGCGCCCTTGGCCGCCAGCGCCCGCGCCGTCGCCTCACCGAGGCCGGACGCTCCGCCGGTGACGACTGCCGCTGTTCCGTCGATTTTCATGTTCTCACCTCATTCAAGATTTGCGCCCGTCATTGCGAGGAGCGAAGCGACGAAGCAATCCAGAAAGTGGCGCAACTGGATTGCTTCGCTTCGCTCGCAATGACCGTTAGTCTTCCGCCTTCTCAATCCGCGCCAGCACCGCGTCGACCTGTACCTGCGCGCCAGCCTTGGCGTTCAATTCCGCAACCACGCCGTCGAACGGCGCGACCAGGCCGTGCTCCATCTTCATGGCTTCCAGCGTCAGCAAGCGTTGCCCATTGGCAACCTTTTCCCCCTTCGAAACCTCGACGCTTGTCACCTTCCCCGGCATCGGCGCGAGGATTGCGCCGTCGGCAACGCCATGGCCGACGCTGCCGCGTGAGGAACGGTCGAATTGATAGGCCTGGCCTTCGTAGAAGACGACGACCCGCTCCTCATCGCGAAAGCCCGAGACGGCGGCCATCGGGGTGCCGTCGGCCAGTTCGACCCGCCGGAACTCGCCTCCGCGTCCCAAGGCGACGCTTGCGTTCAGGTCTGCGTTGAGGCGGAAGCCGGCCAACTCGACCAACGCTTCGCCTTCTTCCTCGGCAGTCGCTACGGCTGCCGCGCCGCGCCAGATCGTCTCATCCGGCTCCGGCTCGGGCACCAACTCGTCAATTTCGCGAGCAATGAAGCCGGTATCGATCTTCGCCGTGCCGAATGCCTGGTGAAGCAGCGCATTGAACAGGAAGCCGGCATTGGTCTTGACCGGCCACACCTCTACCTCGTCGAGAATTGAGGCTAGCTCGCCGATCGCCTGGCCGCGGTCCTCGCCCCAGGCGACCAGCTTGGCGATCATCGGATCGTAAAAGGGGGAGATAGTATCGCCCTCCTCGACACCAGTCTCGATGCGTCCCTCGTCGCCGAGATCGAAATGCTCAAGCCGCCCGACACTCGGCAGGAAGTCGCGCGCCGGGTCCTCGGCATAGAGCCGCGCTTCGATCGCCCAGCCGTTGATCGACAGCTCGTCCTGCTTCTTCGGCAGCTTCTCGCCGCTCGCGACGCGCAGCTGCCATTCGACCAGATCCTGGCCGGTGATCTCCTCGGTCACCGGATGCTCGACCTGCAGGCGGGTGTTCATTTCCATGAACCAGATGCGGTCGGCCTTGAGGCCCGTCGACGCGTCGGCGATGAATTCGATCGTTCCCGCACCTTCGTAATTCACCGCCTTGGCCGCGCGCACCGCCGCCTGGCACACCGCTTCCCGCGTAACCTCGTCCATCCCCGGCGCTGGGGCTTCCTCGATCACTTTCTGGTGCCGCCGCTGCAGCGAGCAGTCGCGCTCGAACAGGTGGACGACGTTGCCGTGGCTGTCGCCGAATATCTGCACCTCGATGTGGCGGGGACTAAGGATATATTTCTCGATCAGCACCCGGTCGTCGCCGAACGAGCTGGCCGCCTCGCGCTTGCAGCTGTCGAGCGCGTCCTGGAAATCCTTGGCGGCATCGACCCGCCGCATGCCCTTGCCACCGCCGCCGGCGACCGCCTTGATCAACACCGGATAACCGATCGCGTCGGCCTCCTGCTGCAGGCGCTTCGGGTCCTGATCCTCGCCGAGATAGCCCGGCGTCACCGGCACTCCGGCATCGGCCATCAGCTTCTTGGCTGCGTCCTTCAGGCCCATGGCGCGGATGCTATCCGGTTTCGGACCGACCCAGATCAGCCCGGCATCGATCACCGCCTGAGCGAAATCCGCATTCTCGCTGAGGAAGCCATAGCCCGGATGGATCGCCTGCGCCCGGCGCCTTGGCCGCGGCGATGATCTTCTCCCCGGCCAGATAGCTTTCGCGCGCCGGCGCCGCGCCGATGTGCACCGCCTCGTCGGCCATCCGCACATGTAGCGCCTTGGCATCGGCGTCCGAATAGACCGCGACCGTCCGGATCCCCAACTTCCGGGCGGTGCGGATGATCCGGCACGCAATCTCGCCGCGGTTGGCGATGAGGAGGGATTTCAACATGATTCGCGCCTGCGAATGTTCACAATGTTCACGGTCACATACGCGTGCGCGCGTCCCTTGCCGCCACGGCTAGGCAGTGAAGTCCTGGTCGCTGATCGGCAAGCCGTCATGCGTCGGCACGTAGCGAAAGTGAGCGGCTGTAGGACAGCATTTTTGGCGATCAAACAAGATCCTCCCCGGAACGGGGAGGGGGACCATGCGAAGCATGGTGGAGGGGGCCCGCTTCGGAGGGAAGTGCAACGATGGAGCGGATGACCGCATCCACGTCAGTCAGCACATCTCGCGCGGCAATGCGCATCACAGTGTAACCCTCTTTCTTCATGATTGCATCGCGGGCAATGTCCCGCTGCGGCTGATCACTCAAGCCGTGCCATTCGCCATCAACTTCGACGACCAGCCGAAGGCTTAAGCATGCAAAGTCAACAGTCATCCGGTCGCTTGGAAACTGCCGGCGGAATTTAAGACCATCGGGACGTTGTCGAAGCGCATTCCAAAGCAAGACTTCCGGCAAACTCATTTGACGACGCAATCCCCGGGCGCGCCTTACCTGCTTAATCGGAGTCCGAAGGACGCGTGGGCCCCCACCACCGCGCTTCGCGCGGTCCCCCTCCCCGTGCCGGGGAGGATCGTAGAGCGTCGTGCCCGTCACCGCATTACATCCTGAACACGCCGAACTGCGGCCGTTTCGGGATCGGTGCGTTGAGGCACGCAGCGAACGCCAGCCCGAGCACGTCGCGCGTCTGCACCGGGTCGATGATCCCGTCGTCCCACAGCCGCGCGGTGGCGTGCCACGGGTTGCCTTGCGCTTCGTAGTCTTCGCGGATCGGTTGCTTGAAGGCTTCGGCATCGTCCGCCGTCCACTTGGCCGCGTCGGCGTGGACGGTGGCCAGCACGCTCGCCGCCTGCTCGCCGCCCATCACGCTGATCCGGCTGTTGGGCCAGGTGAACAGGAAGCGGGGCGAATAGGCGCGGCCGCACATTCCGTAATTGCCGGCGCCGAAGCTGCCGCCGATCAGGATGGTGACCTTGGGCACGGTCGCGGTGGCGACGGCGGTGACGAGCTTGGCGCCGTGCTTGGCGATGCCTTCCGCTTCATATTTGCCGCCGACCATGAAGCCCGAAATGTTCTGCAGGAACAGCAACGGGATGCGGCGTTGGCAAGCGAGCTCGATGAAGTGCGCGCCCTTCACCGCGCTTTCGGAGAAGAGCACGCCGTTGTTGGCTAGGATTGCGACCGGCATGCCCCAGATATGCGCGAAGCCGCATACCAGCGAACTTCCGAACAAAGACTTGAACTCGTGGAACTCGGACCCGTCGACGATCCGCGCAATGACCTCATGCACGTCATAGGGCGCGCGCACATCCTCGGGAACGATCGAGTAAAGCTCTTCGGCGTCATAAAGCGGCGGACGCGGCTCGCGCAGGTCGACCTCGGCGCCGGCTTCGGACCCAAGATGCGAGACAATATCGCGGACGATGGTCAGCGCATGTTCGTCACTCTCGGCGAGATGGTCGACCACACCGCTCTTGCGCGCATGAAGGTCGCCGCCGCCCAGCTCCTCCGCGCTGATCTCCTCGCCCGTCGCCGCCTTCACCAGCGGCGGCCCAGCAAGGAAGATCGTGCCCTGATTGCGGACGATGACGCTCTCGTCGCTCATCGCCGGCACATAAGCTCCGCCGGCGGTGCAGCTGCCCATGACGCAGGCGATCTGGGCGATGCCTTTCGCGCTCATCTGCGCCTGATTGTAGAAGATGCGGCCGAAATGGTCGCGGTCGGGGAACACCTCGGCCTGGTGCGGCAGGTTGGCGCCGCCGCTGTCGACCAGATAGATGCACGGCAGCCGGTTGGCCTCGGCAATTTCCTGCGCGCGGAGATGCTTCTTGACCGTCAGCGGATAGTAGGTGCCGCCCTTCACCGTCGCGTCGTTCGCGACGATCATCACCTGGCGTCCCGATACGCGGCCGATACCGGCGATCATCCCCGCTCCGGGTACTTCGCGATGGTAGAGATCGCAGGCGGCGAGCTGGCTTATCTCCAGGAACGGGGAGCCAGGATCGAGCAGCCGCTCGACCCGCTCACGGGGCAGCAGCTTGCCGCGCGACACATGGCGCTCGCGCGACTTTTCATTTCCGCCCTTGGCCGCCTTGGCGACATCCTTGCGCAGCTTCTCGGCCAGCGCGCGGTTGTGCGCGGCGCGGACGCGCGCTTCGTCCGACGACAGGTCGATCTTCGTATCGAGCCGCGGTGCGCTCATCTGGCCCAAATCCCCGTTTGTCGAAACCTAACTGCTTTCCGCGCGTAGCGCCCTCAATGCGACTTGCAAAGCGGCGGCAAGCGACCGTCGCGTGAACGGGAGATCGAAATGCGCACCAAGACCCTCGTCCTGCTGATCGGCGGCGCCAGCCTCGCGCTGTCGGTTGCGGCCTGCCGAAGCGCGGACACCGACAACCAGGTCGAGGCGACTGCCGCCAGCAAGTCCGGGATCAACCTCGCGGCGATGGACAAGAGCGTAAAGCCCGGCGACGACTTCTTCCTCTACGCCAACGGTACGTGGTTCAAGACCAGCGAAATCCCGGCGGATCGCAGCTCGATCGGAGCCTTTTTCGTCACCCAACAAGAGCTCGAAAAGCGGATGGACGCGCTGATGGGGGAGATCGCCAAGTCCAATTCGGAGTCAGGTTCCAATGAGCGCAAGGTCGCCGATTATCGCACCGCGTTCATGGACCAGGCGGGAATCGACCAGCGCACCCCCGCCGCGCTCAAGGCCGACATCGACCGCTTCATGGCCGTTCCGGACAAGCGCGCCCTTGCCTCGACGATCGGCGGCACAATGAGGGCCGACATCGATCCCTTGAACGCCACCGATCTTCACAGCGAAAATCTGTTCGGAATCTTCGTCACCCAGTCGATGTCCGAGCCGTCGCGAAACGTACCCTATTTGCTGCAGGGCGGCATCGGGTTGCCCGACCGCGATTATTACCTCTTGTCCGACCCGGAGATGGCCAAGATTCGCGACGCCTATCGCCCGTTCATTGCCAGGATGCTGGCCTCTGCCGGGCTCGATCAGGCCGAAATTCGCGCCAAGCGGGTCTACGACCTCGAAACCAAGATCGCCGCCGCTCATGCGACGATCGTCGAGACCGAAGACAGCTTCAAGGCCAACAATCCCTGGAGCCAGGCCGATTTTGCCAAAAAAGCGCCGGGCCTCGACTGGAACGCCTTCTTCCAGGGCGCGCAATTGTCCACCGTGCCTACAATCGTGGTCTGGCACCCCGAGCCGACCCGCAAGCTCGCCGCGTTGGTTGCCTCGGAGCCGCTCGATGCGTGGAAGGACTGGCTGGCCTTCCACCAGATCATCCAGTCGGGCCCGGTCCTTCCGGCCCAGATGCACAGGGATGATTTCGCCTTCTTCGGCACGACCCTCACTGGGGCCCCGCAGGAACGACCGCGCGACAAGCAGCTGCAGCAGAATCTGAACGGGCTGCTGGGTGACGCGGTCGGACAGCTTTACGTCGCCAAGCACTTCCCGGCGTCGGAAAAGTCCGAGATCGAGAAAATGGTCGGGGGCATCAAGGCGGCGTTCGACAGGCGCATCGAGGCGTTGCCGTGGATGGCTCCGGAGACAAAAAAGAAGCTCGAGCCAAGGTAACCTCGATGCATGTCGGCGTCGGTTATCCCGACAAGTGGCGCGACTATTCATCGCTGGAGATCCGCCCCGACGACGCATACGGCAATTACCACCGGGCGCAGCAGTTCGAATACCGCCACCAGCTGGCCAAGCTCGGCCAGGCCCCCGACAGGAAAGAGTGGTGGATGGTCCCGCAGATCGTCAACGCGCTCAACATTCCGCTCCAGAACGCGCTCAACTTCCCGGCCGGAATCCTTGAGCAGCCATTCTATCATCGCGGCGCCGACGCTGCCGCCAACTATGGCGCGATCGGCGCGGTCATTGGCCATGAGGTGAGCCACAGCTTCGACAACCTCGGTTCGACCTTCGACAGCCAGGGACGCCTGAGGAACTGGTGGACTCCGGCCGATCTGGCCAAATTCAACCAGGCCGGCCAGGCGCTTGTGGCGCAATATGATGCCTATCAGCCGATGCCCGGCCTGAACCTCAAGGGCCGTCAGACGCTGGCCGAAAATATCGCCGACGTCGCCGGCCTTGCAGCCGCCTATGACGCCTACAAGGCCTCACTTGGCGGCAAGGAAGCGCCAGTGATCGACGGCTTCACCGGCGACCAGCGTTTCTTCATCGCCTACGCCCAGACCTGGGCTTCGAAAATGCGCGAAGCAGCGCTCCGAGCGAGGATCGCAACGGATGGCCATTCGCCGGGTCAGTACCGGGCGCTCACCGTTCGCAACCTCGATCCCTGGTACACCGCGTTCAATGTCAAGCCGGGGGACAAATTGTATCTGGCGCCGGAGCAGAGAGTAAAAGTCTGGTAGCGGCCTTCGCCGCGCGCCGGCGATCTGCTATGGGCCGAACTTTCTCGGGAGGGCCGCGATGACGCAATGGGAATTCAAGGGGCGCGAGCTGGTCAACTGCAGTTGCGAATATGGCTGCAATTGCCAATTCAACGCGCTGCCCGACAAAGGTCATTGCTACGCGGTAGCAGGCATTCAGATCGACGAAGGCCACCATGGCGAAACCCGGCTGGACGGCCTTCGCATCGCGGCCATCTTCAAATGGCCGGGCGCAATTCATGAAGGCAATGGCGAAGCGGTGGCGTTCGTCGATGCGAGGGCCGACCAGGCGCAGCGCGACGCATTGCTGCGGATCATGACCGGCCAGGATACCGATCCGTTCGCTACAATGTTCGCGGTCTACGCCTCAACCGTCACCAACATGCATGAGCCGATCTTCATCGATATCGATTTCGACGTCGACGTCGAAGGCCGTCGCGCCAAGCTCACGATTGCCGACCATATCGAAATGATCGGTGAGCCTATCCGCAACAAGGTCACCGGCGAGGAATCGCGCGCCCAGATCGTGCTTCCGGCGGGCTTCGAATATGAAGTAGCGGACATCGGCAGCGCGTCGAGCCGAACAAGCTGGCCGATGCCGCTTTCGCTCAAGGACAGCTACGGCCAGTTCGCCAACCTCCACCTTTCCACTCATGGGGTCGTGCGCAGCTGAGCGGGGACGCGCCTGCCCCTACCGCCGCCGAGCGGATCGCGTTCCACGGCCGCATCGTCACAATCGCCGGTCTCGCGGCGCTCTCGATTCTCGCCTGGCTTTATCTCGCCACCGGTGCGGGCATGAGCTCGATGGCCGCGATGGACGGCATGGTGGCCCCACCAAGCTGGCCGATCGTCGCGGCGATGTGGGCAGCAATGATGGTCGCCATGATGGTGCCAAGCGCCGCTCCGGCGATCCTGCTCTACGCCAGGGTGCACCGCCACTCGCTTGGCCGGGGCACTCCCCCAACCGCAGCCTTTCTCGCCGGCTACCTTGCCTGCTGGTTCGGCTTTTCCATGCTGGCCGCGACGCTTCAGATCGGGCTCGGCAATGCGATGGTCATTGGCGGCAAGGGCGCGGCGGGCCTGCTGATGGCGGCCGGTCTCTATCAACTGTCTCCGCTCAAGGATGCCTGCCTCACCCGCTGCCGATCGCCCGCGCAATTCATAACCCGCCATTATCGCCCGGGCGCCTGGGGAGCCGCGCGGCTCGGCCTGCTGCATGGCGCTTATTGTGTCGGCTGCTGCTGGCTGTTGATGGCGCTGCTGTTCGTCGGCGGCGTGATGAACCTCGCCTGGGTTGCGCTACTTACTTTGCTCGTTGCGGCGGAAAAGCTGCTCCCCGCCGGCCGCTGGATCGCCCGCATCGCCGGAGTTGGATTCATTGGCTGGGGCGTTGCGCTGCTCGCGTCCTAAGCCCCGATCAGCTCCCGCCCGATCAGCATCCTCCGGATCTCGTTCGTCCCCGCGCCGATGTCGAGCAGCTTGGCGTCGCGCATGTAGCGTTCGACCGGCCAGTCCTTGGTATAACCGGCTCCGCCCAAAGCCTGGACCGCTTCGCCCGCGACCTTGAACGCGCTTTCGCTCGCCAGCAGGATTGCACCCGCGGCATCGAACCGGGTCGTCCGCCCTGCGTCGCAATTCTTGGCGACCTGATAGACGTACGCGCGTGCCGAATTGAGCGCTACATACATGTCGGCGACCTTGGCCTGCATCAGCTGGAATGCTCCGATCGGCTTGCCGAATTGCTTGCGCTCCCGGACGTAAGGGATGACCACGTCGAGGCACGCCTGCATGATGCCGAGCTGGATACCGGCGAGCACCGTCCGCTCATAATCGAGCCCGCTCATCAGCACGCCGACCCCGCCATTCTCGGGGCCCATGATGTTCTCGGCCGGGACGAAGCAGTCCTCGAACACCAATTCGGCAGTCGGGGACCCGCGCATGCCCATTTTGTCGACCTTCTGGCCGATCGAGAAGCCTTCCATGTCCTTCTCGATGATGAAGGTCGTGATGCCGCGGCTGCCATCCTCGGGCGAGGTCTTGGCATAGACCACCAGCGTGTCGGCGTGGGAACCGTTGGTAATCCAGAATTTGGTGCCGTTGAGCCGGTAGCCGTTGCCCGACTTGTCGGCCCGGAGCTTCATCCCGACCACGTCGCTGCCAGCGCCCGCTTCGCTCATCGCCAGCGCGCCGACATGCTCGCCGCTGATCAGCTTGGGGAGATATTTCTTCTTCTGATCCTCATTCGCCCACCGGCGGATCTGGTTGACGCAGAGGTTTGAGTGGGCGCCATAGCTGAGGCCGACCGAAGCCGAGGCGCGCGCCACTTCCTCCTGCGCGATGACATGCTCGAGATAGCCGAGCCCGAGCCCGCCATATTCCTCCTCGACCGTAATGCCATGCAGGCCGAGCTCGCCCATTTGCGGCCAAAGCTCGATCGGGAAGCGGTCTTTCTCGTCGATCTCGGCGGCGATCGGCGCGATCTTGTCGGCGGCGAAGCGCTGGGTCGTGTCGCGGATCGTTTCCGCCATCTCGCCGAGACCAAAGTCCAGGCCGGCCATCTCGCTCATCATATTCTCCCTTGGCCGCGCGCCTAGCATCGCGCGGAACCCTTGGACAAGGCGCGCGGCACGCCTATGTCGCGCTCAAGCCTTTCATTGGAGTCTTTACATGGCCACCGATCCGATCGTCATCTTGTCCACCGCCCGCACGCCGATGGGCTCGATGCAGGGCGCACTCGCCGACGTATCCGCAACCGATCTCGGGGCGACTGTAGTCAAGGCCGCGGTCGAGCGCGCTGGGGTGAAGGGCGACGAAATCGACCGCATCTACATGGGCTGCGTGCTTCCCGCCGGCCTCGGCCAGGCGCCGGCGCGCCAGGCGGCGATCAAGGCGGGCCTGCCAAAGTCGGTGCAGGCAACCACCGTCAACAAGGTCTGCGGATCCGGCATGCAGACGGTGATCATGGCCGAGGAAGCGCTCAAGGCTGGCAACGCCGACCTGATCATCGCCGGCGGCATGGAGTTGATGACCAACGCGCCCTATTTGCTGAAGAAGCACCGTTCCGGGGCGCGCATCGGCCATGACACGGCGTATGACCATATGTTTCTTGATGGCCTCGAGGACGCCTATGAGGCGGGCCGTGCGATGGGCACCTTTGCCCAATGCACCGCCGACGAATATCAACTGACCCGCGAGGAAATGGACAATTTCTCCATCGAAAGCCTGTCGCGCGCCAAGGGTGCGATCGACAGCGGTGCGTTCGCTGAAGAGATCGTCCCGGTGACCATCCAGGGCCGTGGCGGCGAGACGGTGGTGGACACCGATGAGGCTCCCGGCCGTGGCCGCCCCGACAAGATTCCCACGCTTAAGCCTGCTTTCGCCAAGGAGGGAACGATTACCGCCGCGACGAGCTCGTCGATCTCCGACGGTGCCGCCGCGCTGGTGCTGTCGCGCCAGTCGGATGCCGAGGCCAAGGGCCTGAAGCCAGTTGCTCGAATTGTCGCCAGTGCAGCCCATGCCCGGGAGCCGTCCGAATTCACCATCGCGCCCGCCGGTGCGATCGAGAAGGTTTTGAAGAAGGCCGGCTGGAGCGTCGACGACGTCGACCTGTGGGAGGTCAATGAAGCTTTTGCCTGCGTCGCCATGTTCGCCATGCGCGACCTCGGCATCCCGCATGAGAAGATCAACGTCCACGGCGGCGCCACCGCGCTCGGCCACCCGATCGGCGCCAGCGGCGCGCGCCTGATCGTCACGCTGATCGGCGCGCTCAAGGCCAAGGGCAAGACGAAGGGCGTCGCGAGCCTCTGCATCGGCGGAGGCGAAGCGACGGCAGTTGCGGTGGAGCTCGTCGATTGATGAAGCGTTCGGGCCCGCTCCCGGCGAGCCCGGACGAATATGTCCAGTCGATCGGCGGCTGGCAGCGGGACCGCGTCGATCTGCTGCGCGCGATTGCGCAGCGCGTCGGGGATGCGCAGGAAACCATCAAGTGGGGCCACCTCGTCTATATGGCAAACGGGCCGGCCTTCCTGATCCGCGCCGATGGAGACCGGGTCCTGTTCGGCTTCTGGCGCGGCAAGCGCCTGCTCGACATCGAGCCGCGGATGACCGGTACCGGCAAATATGAGATGAAGACGCTCGATCTGCGTGCAGCACACGACCGATGGACCCGGCGGTTGCGGAACGGCTGATCCGCGAGGCGATCCAGCTCAATCTGAACGGTCGGCAATCCAACCGGGCGAAGCTAGCCTGCCAATTGCTTGCCGCGAAAGCTGCTACCATTGCGCTCTCTGCTTAAAACTGGGAGCAACCATGCGCAGTGACCACTGGCCGTGCTCGCTCGTGCGTGCAGCCGCCTGCATACCGCCAACGAGGCATTGCGGCAGACGCATGGCGATGGATGCAACGCACCGTTGGCGCGCTTCCATCGTCCCGTTCGCCTGCCATCAGACCAGCTGGGAGTTCATCGCAGGCCTGGATCGTCGATCGACGCCACCGGCAATTGTGTTGCCTGGGCCGGGCGCCCGATATGGCACGGCAGTCATGAAGGACGGATTGCCGCTTCACCAGGCGATGGCCGGTCGACGGTTCGCTGGACGACCGCTGGGATGCAATCGGGAGTCGATGGAACGCGACGTGGGCGAGAAGCTGACCGTCAAGCGATCGCTTTCGTGCCCGTTCGGAGGCAGTTCAGCCGTCACGACTGCGCCGGTCAGGGCGGCCCTTCTAGCGTTGCCTAGCTTCTTCCCTGCATATGCCATGCACTCGACCTCAAGCAACGCGCCGAGCGCCAGGCCGTCGGCGCCGAACGCGCTGCGAGCGGGGAACTTGCCGCCCGGGAAATATGTCGCATAGACCTTATTGAACGCCGGCCAATCAGCCATGTTGTCGAGCATCACCGTGCATTTGACGACATCCGCCCAGCCAAGGCCGGCCGACTTCAACGCTGCCTCGATATTGTCCATTGTCTGCCGGGCCTGAGCCTCCATGCCTTCGGCCAGTTTGCCGTCAGGCCCGATGCCGAGCGCGCCCGACAGATAGAGGGTGTCGCCGGCCCTGACTGCTGTGGAAAAGGGCAGTCGCTGGCCGTTGAGTGCTTGGCTCGCCGATGTGTTCGATGGGGGGTGGTGGGTTTGCGCCATTGCAGGCAGTGATAAGGCGAACGAAGCAGCCATAGCAAACGCGGGTTTCATGATTTTCTCCCCTTTTGTGTTCCCCGGCGGAGGCCGGGTCCAGGCCCTGCTCTTGAAGCGCTTCGCGCTCCTGGACCCCGGCCTTCGCCGGGGCACTAATCGTCGAATGCTTCGCCTTCGTTCACGCCCCAGAGGTCGCCCTGCGCAATCCAACCTTTGCGTTTGCCGACCTCAAACCGGCACCAAGTGCCGTCGCATTGCTCGATGCGCCCGACCACCCCCGCCTCTGCGCGGTAGTGGACCGGCGCGTTCGCTTCGGGCTTGACCCGAATGTCACGCGGGTCGCCTGGCTTGACGATTGCAGTGCGGCGGTCGCTCAACAGCGTCACCAGCATCCAGCCCTGTGTTCCGTCGGGGTCTTCGACCTTGCGCCAGTTGGGATAGGTCTGCACCACGCGGATCGGCAGGTCGCGGCGTTTGTAGAGCCAGATGCCGGGATAATTGCGCCCAGGACCGCTGCGCATCATCGCCTCGCCGGACGCGATCGACGCCCAATAAGGTGGCTTCTTATCCTGTGCGCTCGCCGTTGTCGTAAGAGCCAACAGCAAAACAACGCCCACACCCCCGCTTCAGCATCACGCGCCCGTCAAAATCCGGTCGACGAGCTGCTTCACGGTCGGAACGAACCCGTTCGAATAGAATGGATCGCTCTTGAAGCGGAACGCGGCGTGGCCCGCGAACATCAAATTCTGCTCGACCGGCCCGCCATGGGCGATGTCCTGCAAGGTTTTCTGAATGCAGAAGCTGCGCGGGTCGGCGAGGCGCCCGGTCGAATTCTTCTCATTGTCGGCCCAACTCGAGAAGGCGCACTGCGACAGGCAGCCCATGCAGTCGGCCTGGTCCTTGCGGATGATCTTCTCGTCCTCCGGAGTGACGAACACCAGCGTGTCGTCAGGCGTCTTCATCGCATTGGTGAAGCCGGCGCCATACCATTCGCGGGCATGCTGAAGATCGCCCTTGGTGACCCAGTAATTCTTCTTGGTGCCGACGCCGACGTCGAGCTCGAACGCATGATCGCCGATCGGCTCCTTGGTATAGGCGATCTGCCGATCGCTGCGGGCTTCCAGCCAGCGCAGGAACGGATTGCGCACCGCCGACGAATAAAAGCCAGTCGGCGAGAAGCGATGGAGCAGCACGTCGCCCTCCTCCAACGTCATCAGCCGCGCCTTCCAGCCGGGCGGGATCGGGCTTTCCTGGGTCAGCAGCGGACGGGTGCCGAACTGGAACATGATCTGGCCCAGCTCGGGATTGTCGATCCAGTCGTTCCATTCGTCGAGCCGCCATACCCCGCCGGCCATGACGATCGGCACGCTGTCGGCGATGCCGCCTTCGCGCATCGTCTCGCGCAATGCCTTGACCCGCGGATAAGGGTCCTGCGGCTTGCGCGGATCCTCGGCGTTGGACAGGCCATTGTGCCCGCCGGCCAGCCACGGATCCTCATAGACCACCGCGGCAAGCCATTCCGCGGCCTTGCTGTAGGCCCGCTTCCACAACGCGCTAAAGGCCCGGCCCGAGCTGATGATCGGCAGATAATGGACGCCATAGGATGCTGCGATTTCGCTCAGCTTGTAGGGCATGCCTGCGCCGCAAGTGACTCCCGTGACCATGCCCTTGGTGCGCTCGAGCACGCCGTGCAACACGCGCTGCGCGCCGCCCATCTCCCACAGTACGTTGATGTTGATCGCGCCTTTGCCGCCGGCGATCTCATAGGCGCGCTTGACCTGGGCCACCGCGCCCTCGATCGCATAGTGGATCAGCTCCTCGTGCCGCTCACGCCGGGTCAGCGCGTTATAGACCTGCGGGATGATCCGGCCTTCCGGGTCGTAGCTGTCGGCATTGACGGCCGACACGGTGCCGATGCCGCCCGCTGCGGCCCAGGCTCCCGAGCTCGCGTGATTGGTCGCGGAGACGCCTTTACCGCCCTCGACCAGCGGCCACACTTCCTGGCCACCGTACAAGATGGGCTTCAAACCTTTGAACAATTGCGTCTCCAATGGTCGTTTGCGGCCCTATAAAGCCGACCGTGCGACTTGGCGCGGAAAAAATGCGTTAGCCTTTTAGCACATAGTCGAGGCCGATATCGACCGCGGGAGCCGACTGGGTGATGCGGCCCACCGAAATAAAATCGACGCCGGTCTCGGCAATGGCCCGGATCGTATCCAGATTGACCCCGCCCGATGCTTCCAGCGGCACCCGGCCCGCCACCAACGCAACCGCCTGGCGCAAAATTTCCGGCTTCATATTGTCGAGCAGCAGTCGATCCGCGCCGGCTGCCAGTGCCGGTTCGATCTGGTCAATCCGGTCGACCTCGACCTGGACGGCCAAACCGCTTCCAAAATCCCTCGCTGCGCCCACGGCCTCGGCTACGCCGCCCGCGACCCCTACATGATTGTCCTTTATCAAGAGCCCGTCATCGAGCCGCAGCCGGTGGTTTTTCGCTCCGCCCATCCGCGCCGCATATTTTTCAAGCAGGCGAAGGCCGGGAATCGTCTTGCGCGTGTCGAGCAAGGTTGCGCCGGTCCCTGCGATTTTGTCGACATAGCGCCGCGTCAGGGTGGCAATGCCCGATAAATGCTGCAGCGTGTTGAGCGCTGACCGTTCGGCCGCCAGCATCGCCCGCGCATTGCCGCCAAGCCTGAGCAGAACCGAACCGGCCGGCGCCGCCTCGCCGTCCTTGATCAGCTTGTCCGACCTCCACGTCACGGTCGAGCGCCCGAAAAAACGCGACGGCGATGTCCAGTCCCGCGACGACAATCGGCTCGCGGCAATTCATTTCCGCGGTGAAGCTCGCGCCCGCTTCGATCGTCGCCTTGGAGGTGACATCTCCGCCGCTTCCCAGATCCTCGGCCAATATCCGTTGTACAAACTCGTCGAGATCAAAGCCCGGAATGCCAGTAGCAGCTGCTTGCATATTCGGCCTTTGGCCGAGGCTGGTTATGGACTCAAGTCTCCGGCGCCTCAGCGAGATGCTCGCCGATCGCGGTTTCCCAATGGGCACCGCGGCGAACGAAGCACTCGGTATCGCTAGAGCGGAACGCATCGCCATCCCAGGTCTGAACGGCTACCGTCACCTCGCCCTTGCCGGCCTCGATCAAATTGAAGCTCTGCTCTTCGTCGCGCAGCCGCGTCGAGGTCGCGGTGCCGGCCTGAATAACGAGTGCCGGCCCAGCGTCGGTCACCAGGTCATGTGCATGGTGGGTCGAGGCGCGATGATTGTGGCCGGCGAGCAGCAAGTCGACGCCTGCCTCTGCAATCGCCCGCAGCGCCATTTCCTGTCGGCCGATCGGCTTGCCCAGCTCATGCGCCTCATCGCTCACGGGAAGCGCGAATAACGGATGATGCGTAATCAGGATTTGCGCCGTGTCGGGCCGGGTTCGTGCGAACGTTTCGCGGATGAAGGCAATTTGATCCTCATTGATCCGCCCGTCCTTGAATGTCAGCGACCTGGCGGTATTGATCCCGAGTACCGCCGCGCCGGGTAGCTCATGATAGGGACACAGCGTCTCATCGATGTACCGCCGGTAACGGGTTAGCGGTGACAGAAAACGCCTCAACACGTCGTACAGTGGCACATCGTGATTGCCCGGCACGCCGATCACTTCATGGCCTTTTGCCCTCAGCCGGTCGAGGAACTGACAGGCCTGCTCAAACTGCTCGGTTCGGGCTCGCTGAGTGAAGTCGCCGGAGATCACAACCAGCTCGGGCTTTAAGTCATCGACTCGGTCCTCGACCGCTTCAACCAGCCGATCGTCATGAGCGCCGAAATGAAGGTCGGAGAGATGGACGATCCGGGGCATGAAGGTAGAACGGTCGTCATGCTGAACTTGTTTCAGAATCCATTTCCGGGAAGGACCGTGCAATAGCAAATGGATCCTGGATTAGGTTCAGTCTGACAGGACGAAAAAGTGAATCGCACCGAAGCCAATACCGGAACCCGCGAGGTCAGCGAACGGCTGCGCTTCGATGTGGCCGCGCTCGAAGGGTGGATGACCGCCCATGTCGAAGGCTTCGCCGGGCCGCTGACGGTTAGCCAGTTCAAGGGCGGCCAGTCCAATCCGACCTATCGTCTGGACACTCCAGCGGGCCGCGCCCTTGTTCTTCGCCGCAAGCCCCCCGGCAAGCTGCTTCCCGGAGCCCACGCCGTCGAGCGTGAGGCTCGGGTAATGAGCGCGCTCTGCGCCCAGGGTTTCCCCGTCCCCCATGTCCATGGCTCGTGCGAAGACGAGAATGTCATCGGCACACCCTTCTTCGTTATGGATCTCGTCGACGGGAGGATTGTGTGGGAGGCGACCTTCCCCGGTCTCACGCGGGCCGACCGGACCGCCCATTTCGACGCAATGAACGCCACGATCGCGCAGCTTCACAGCTACGAACCCGAAGCGATCGGCCTTGGCGATTACGGCCGCGCCTCGGGCTTCGTCGAACGCCAGGTCGCTCGCTGGTCGAAGCAGTATGAAGGGGACGTCGAGGCAGGTCGTGTGTCCGCCATGGACTGGCTGACGGGATGGTTGAAGGACAATCTTCCGCCGGATAGCGGCGATGCCCGGATCGTTCACGGCGACTATCGTTGCGACAATATGATCTTCGACGCCCGGGAGCCGCGCGTCGCAGCAGTGCTAGACTGGGAATTGTCGACGCTCGGCGATCCCGCGGCGGACTTCGTCTATCACCTGATGATGTACCGCATGCCCGCCGGCATGTTCACCGGCCTCAAGGGCCTCGATCTCGCCGAGCTCGGAATTCCGTCCGAGGAGGAATATGTCGAGGCCTATTGCCGCCGGACCGGGCGCATCGGCTTGCCGCACATCGATTATCTGACCGTCTTCGTCATTTTCCGCCTCGCTGCGATCTGCCACGGCATCCGTGGCCGTCTGGCACGCGGCAGCGCTTCGTCGGCCCATGCGGAGGCGACGGCGGCGCTGACCGAACCGCTCGCCGATCTTGCACGCGCCCAGGCACAGTCCGCTCGTCTCTGACTCGCTCCCGCGGCGAAAAGATTTTATCGCAAGTTAATGGCGTGGGGCGGCATGATTCGCTGACCCCGCCGACGGGGTCATGGCAATGCGCGATTTTCGTGGGAAGGCTCGCTGAGCGTGGACCAACCGCGCCGCCGCTGGGAAGCCAGCCCCGATCCTCTCGCTGGGGAGGAACGGCCGACCGTCGAAGGCGTAGTGCGGGACCTCCGCCGCATCCCGGCAGCCCGCTTGCTGGTCACCGCGCTGATCATTCTCTGGGCGATCCTGTTCGCCCGCTACAGCTGGGAAATGCCGATCAGCATCCCAGGTGTCGGCAGGACGATTCCGATCGCTACCGATGCCGAACGAGCGCTCTTCGATTTGCGGGAAGTGACCAGCGAGCGAAGCCGGAAAGTCGCTCAAGACGAGCGCATCATCCTGATCTCCTATACACAGGACACGTTGCGGGCCACGGAGAAGCGATCGCCGCTGGATCGGGCCCTCCTCGCTCGGGCACTGGGCTATATCGACAAGATGGGCGCCAAGGCCATCGCCATCGACATATTGGTCGACCAGCCGCAGGCCGAAGACGATCAGTTGATTGCGGCTTCCAAGCGAATGCAAACTCCCGTGTGGCTTGCCTACGCGACCCGGGCGACCGCGGCGATGGAGGTCGAGCAGTGGCAGCAGGATTTCATGGATCGCTGGTTTGCACAGCTGGCGGGGACCCGGGTCCGCCCGGCTTCAGTGCGGTTTGAGCCCGACAGCGACAATGTCCTGCGCCGATGGCCGTCGCTGCCGCCCGGCGTTGCGACCTTCCTGCCGATTGCGGTAACCGGCGCGCGACCCGATTTTTCCTATCAGGGCAGCATCGATTTCCGCCTTCCGGCCAATCCCGACCGGCCGGTCTTCGCCAACATGCCGATCGACCTGTTTGCCGATCCTTCAACGGCTCCTTTGCTGACCGAACAGGTAAAAGGGCGGATCGTCCTTATTGGCGGCGATTTGCCCGACCTCGATCAGTTCGAGACCCCGGCGACGCGTGTGCTGACCGGATACCCGACGATGAGCGGGTTGGAAGCGCACGCGACCATGACAGCGCAGTTGCTCGACCTTCGACTGCCCAGGCCCGCCGGTCCGGTCTCTCTGTGGGCGCTGGCCATCCTGGTCGTTCTGTGCGGCGCCTTCACGGCGATGCTCGACGTAAGACCATGGGTCGTCGCGCTGGTTATTCTCGGCCAGCTCATATTCTTCGCCGCCGCACCCTTCTTTTTTGAATGGAATGGGATCGACACCTATGGCCTCCCCGCCTTTGGCTGGCTCGGCGGCTGGGCACTGGCCTTTGCCGCAACCGGCGCCGCAGTTCGCGCGGTCGGGTCGGAGCAGCGCCGCTACGCCCAGTCGGCGCTGGGCAAATATCTGCCGCGCGATATCGCCGCGCAGATCTTGCGCGATCCAAAAAAATTGTCACTGACCGGCGAGAAGCGGGCCCTCTACACGCTGTTCACGGATATCGAAGGATTTACCGAACTCAGTCATCGCCTTGAGCCGGAGAGGGTTGCTTCCCTGCTCAATGCGTATCTCGACGGACATGAGCGACATCGTGCTCGAGCATGGCGGGACGATCGACAAATTTGTCGGCGACGCGGTGGTGGCCTTCTGGGGAGCTCCCATCGCCCGCGAAGACGATTTCGGACCGGGCAGCCTCGGCACTGCTTGCCATGATCCGTTTCACCCAGGAATTTTCAGCCGAGCACAGCGAGACAGGCGCTGAATTCGGGAGGACGCGGGCAGGGCTGCATTATGGGGACGCCGTCGTCGGCAACTTCGGCGGCGAGGGACGTCTCAGCTACACTGCACTTGGTGACGCAATGAATTGCGCGGCACGGCTCGAGGGCGCCAACAAATATCTCAAGACCATCGCCCTTGTCAGTGACGAGGCGAAGCGCCAAACCGGAGCTGGACGTATTCCGCCCGATGGGCCGGATCATCCTTTCGGGCCGCGCCACTCCGGTCGTTGTATGGGAGCCTGCGCCCGACTTCGATCGCGAGGTCCGCGCCGAGCTTGTCCGACTTTGGGAATCCTATGATCAGGGCGATCGTTCCGCCCTCGACGCAATCGAACAAATTTGCTTAACCCAGGCTAAGGATGCCGCCCTTTCCGCCTTCGCTTGCCGTCTTCGGGAAGCGGGACCGGGGGGCGCCGTCCAGCTGAAGGAGAAATGACAATGGCCCGCCTGTTGCTTGCCGTCGTTAGTGCCGCGCTTCTCGCTTCCACCTCCGCTGCCGCCGCCGTCCTGGTGGTTCGTTCGTCAGGCCCGTCAGCCGGGACTTATCCGCCGGGCAAGGCGCTGCCCGACACGCAGATGCTCAAGCTCAAGGCCAACGAACGTCATCGTACTGCTGGACTTACGCGGAACCCGGACGCTCCAGGGCCCCGGCAGCTTCAGCGTTTCGGCAAACGTGCCCGCCACTGGAACCGTTCGCAGCGCCGGCTCCAGCGCCCGCCGGGTCCGGCTCGGGGCAGTCCGCGGCGCCGGAACCCGCAGCGTTTGGCAGGCCGATCTCGGACGTTCGGGCAATGTCTGCGTTGCCAACCCAAGCGAGCTTACCCTGTATCGTGCGGAAGCTTCCGGACCGGCCGACATCGTCTTGACCGACTCCGGCGGCAAAACGGCCAAGGTTCATTTTGAACCAGACCAATGGGAGGCCTCCTGGCCTTCGGAACTGGCCGTCACATCGGGCACCAAAATCAGCGTTGCAGGCCTCGCCGCGCCGTCCACGCTCACCCTGCGCATCTTGTCGCCAGTACCGACCGGTCTGGAGGGCATGGCGCAAAGCCTGATCCGAGCCGATTGCCAAGCGCAACTGGACGTGCTGATCGATACCTTCAGCGCTCGATCGGAAGGTTAGCGCCACGATGACGGTCATGCTGGGCCTTTACCTTGCCATGTTTGCCGCGGCCCTCGGGGCGCTGCTTTCCCGCTCGCGGCTGACCAACCATTTGCTGCTCGGCGTGACCGGTCTGTTTGGCCTCCTCTATGGACTGACGTCGCACGGCCTGCTCGCCATGGTGCTGCCGTTCCTGATGCTGATCGTGGCGGGTGTGCAGGCGGCAAGCGTGCTGGGCGCCAACCGGGCGGCCAAGTTCGATGACGACGAGAAGACCATGCTCGCCGGCCCGCTCGCGGGGCTCGGCCGCGCGCAGGCGCGACGGTTGCTCGACCAGGGCATGTGGATGGATGGCCGGCCGGGAGATGTGCTGATCCGCGAAGGCGAACCGGCTGCCCAGCTTTATTTCATCGCCAGCGGGGCCGGCGACGTCCACTCGCGCGGCCATCTGGTCGGGCGCGTGGTCCCCGGGCAACTGGTCGGCGAAGCGACGGTACTGGGCGAGTCGGCAGCGATCGCCACCGTCACCCTCACCCAGCCGTCGCGTTTCTGGTGCGCACAGGGCTACAGCCTCAACGCCTATCTGGCGGCCAACCCCGATGCTCGCCACGCGCTGGAGCATGGCTTCACCGTCAGCCTTCGCGAAAAGCTGGAGGCGATGAACCGCGCCGCCGCCCCAGCCTGACGAAAACCCCTAATTCGTGGGGAAGCCGCGCCGCTTGAGCAGCGCCTCCACCTCCGGATCGCGCCCGCGGAACTGACGGTAGGCCTCCGCGCGATCCACTTCGTTTCCGGTCGACAACAAATAGGTGCGGAACGCGTCAGCGATCTTGCGGTCGTAAGGATTGCCGCCTTCCTCGAACATCGCCCAGGTGTCGGCGTCCATCGTCTCCGACCACAGATAGCTGTAATAGCCGGCTGAATAGCTGTCGGAGGAGAACAGGTGGCCGAACTGCGGCAGCCGGTGCCGCATCACCATCTCCTTGGGCATACCCAATTCAGTCAGCGCCGAACGCTCGAACGCATCCGGATCAACCACCCCGTCGGCCCGGGTGTGCAGCATCATGTCGACCAGTGCGGACGACAGATATTCGACCGTGGCGAAGCCCTGGTTGAACGTCTCTGACGCTTCGATCTTCTTGACCAGCGCCTCCGGCATCGGCTCGCCGGTCTTGTAGTGACGCGCGAACTTGTCGAGCACCGGCCGGGTCATCAGCCAATTCTCGTTCACCTGGCTGGGATACTCGACGAAGTCGCGCGGGCTGCCGCCGAGCGACGGATAATTCACGTCAGTCAAATAGTAATGGATGGCGTGGCCGAACTCGTGCCACAGCGTCTCCGCGTCATTGAGGCTGATCAGCACCGGCTGGCCGGCCGACGGCTTGGTGAAATTGTTGTTGTTCGAACCGAGCACGATGCTGTCGCCGAGCAGGCGCGCGCGACTGCGATAGGTCGTCGCCCAGGCGCCCGAGCGCTTGCCTTTGCGCGCATAGGTATCGAGGTAGAACAGTCCGATCACGCCGCCGGTCTTGGCGTTAGTCACCTCGAAGCTGCGCACGTCGGCCTGGAACACCGGCACCTTGCCGGTATTTTCGGTAAATTTCAGGTCGTAAAGCTGCTCGGCCGACCAGAACATGCCGTTGACCAGATTGTTGAGCTCGAAATAGGGCTTAATCTCGTCCTGGCTGAGGTCGTACTTCGCCTTCCTCACCTTCTCCTGGTAAAAGCGATAATCCCAAGGCTCGATGGTGGTGACGCCGTCCTTGGCCGCGAACGGCTTCATGTCGGCGACTTCCTCATTGACCCGCGCCACCGCGGCCGGCCAGACGCGCTTCATCAGCTCCATCGCCTTGGCCGGCGACTTGGCCATCGTGTCCTGCATCCGCCAGTCGGCATGCGTCGCATAGCCGAGCAGCTTGGCCCGGTCCGACCGGAGCTTCACGATCTTGGCGATCAGCGCATTATTGTCGCTGCCATTGCCATTGTCGCCGCGCTGCACAAACGCCTTCCACACCTTCTCGCGCAACGCGCGATCGGTGGCGAAGCTCAGCACTGGCTCGACCGCCGAACGGGTGTTGGCGATGGCGTAGCTGCCCGCGGGAAGGCCTGCCGCCTTGGCAGCTGCCGCCGCTGCGTCCTTAACGTCGGCCGGCACGCCCGCCATCTGCGCTTCGGTTGCGCTGGTGTAGGTCCCCTCGTCGGCCAGCAAATTGGCGTTGAACTCGGAAAAGGCCGACGCGAGCTGCTGGTTGTAGCCCGACAGCTGGGCTTTTTGCGCCTCATTCAGCTTGGCGCCGCGACGCACAAACCCCTCATAGGTGCGGGTAACCAGCCGCATCTGCTTGGCGTCGAGACCCGTATGTTCACGATGTTCGTAGACCTTGGCTATCCGGTCGAACAGCGCGCTGTTGAGGTTGATCTTGTCGTACGCCGCCGAGAGCTTGGGCGACCACTCCTTGTCGAGCGCCTGATATTCGGGTGTCGACATATTGTCGGTCATCACCCCGAACAGCGCCTGCACGCGGTCCAGCCGCTGGCCGGCCTTGTCCATCGCCTCGATGGTGTTTTGAAAGCTGGGATATTCCGGGTTCGACGCGATCGCATCGATCTCGCGCAGCAGCTCATCGATGCTGACCTGGAACGCCTCCGGGAACAGGGCTGGCTTCACCTTGTCCCAAGGCGGCACGCCGTCATAGGGGCCGGTCCAATCCTGCAGCAATATATTGGTGGAAACTGCGGCCGCGGGCGCACTTTCCTGGCTGGTCGCGGCGAGAGCCGGCGCGGCAGCAGCGAGCGCAACGGCGGCCGCGCCGCCCAAAAGCATGATCTTCAACGTGAAACCCCTCCCAAACGGAAATTCGGCAGGGCCGTAGCGGCTCGGCCCTGAACAGCCAGCAACAATTTCGACAAGCGGCGGACAGGGTCGATGAAAGGATTCAGCCGAGAATGGGGCCGCCAAGCAAGAGCAACAATTTTACGTCGATCGCACAGCCTTCGCCGCGCTTTTGAGCGATGAAGGTTGCGATGTCGCCGCGCGGAACCAGGTGGACCTCAATATCCTCATGCTCGTTGCCACCGCCGTCGCCGATCCGTTTGAGACCATGTGCCCGAACCAGCGTGAACCCTTCCGCGACCATTCCCGGCGAGCTATAAAACTCGCCCAGCACTTCGATCCGCTCGGCGGTAAAGCCCGTCTCTTCCTCCAGTTCCTTGATCGCCGTCTCCTCGACGCCGGCCTCGGGATCTTCGTCACCAACCAGGCCCGCGGGCAACTCCAAACACTTACGGTGCCCCAACGGCACGCGCGGTCTGTTCGACCAGCACGACCTTTCCATCATGCTCGGCGAGGATCACGACCGCATGGACCCCTCCGCAGCGCTCGACGAATTCCCACGTCCCGTCGCGGACGATGCGGATATATTTGCCTTCCCATTCGATCTTGCGATCGCTGGTCATAGCTCGATCAGCTTGTCGGGGATTTCATTGGTGTCCGTGCTGCTCTTGGGAAAATGCTCCGCCAGCACGCCCCCGATCAGCTCAACCGCAGCGACGATCCCATCGCCTGGCCGCCCGGCCTTCACATGGGTCAGCAGCGCCGTCATCGCCTCGCCCCAGGTTTCCGGCGTAGTCACCGCCGTGATTGCCTCATCACCGACGATTTCGGCGCGATGCTCGGCCATCGACAAATAGATGAGGATCCCGGTGCGGCCGATCGTCCGCCGCTCCCCGCCGGTCTTGAACAGCATCACCGCCCGGCGCCGCACCCGCCGCGTCTTGGTCGATCCCGGAGTCAGCGCGAGCCGCAGCGGCATCCATTTGAGGATGAACAACACCGCAAGAAATTTGGCCAGCGCGAACCCGAGCAGCAGCGTCAGCAATTCGCGCAAGGTCGGCTCGGCCGACCAGCCCATCAGCCTTGTCCACCACTGCTCCAGCTGCTGCGGCCAGGCGGCGAAGAAAGCCAGGATCAGGAACAGCGCCAGCACCGCGTAGTGGAGGCCTACATCGTGATAGGCGTCGGACTGGTCGGCGGTAATCGCGATAATCTCGCCATCGCTCCTCGCTTCGGCCGCCGCGACCGCAGCGCTCACCTTGATATGGTCTTCCTCGCTCAGCCTAAGCATCACCATCCCCCCGAAGCGCCGCCGCCACCGAACGACCCGCCGCCGCCGGAGAAGCCGCCGAAGCCGCCGCCCCCACCGCCACCCCAACCGCCACCGCCCCGCCGCCGCGCCGCCTCGGCTTAGAGCGTTAAGGCCCCAAAGGATGACCGCGACGTCGCCCGCATCAAGTCCGCCCCGCCCGCGCTTGCCGCGATAGCGTCGCCCGCCGGCCCGGCTGGCGATCGATCCGACGATCACGAAGAAAAGGACGACCATGAAGAGGACTGGGAAAGGATTGATCTTCCGGTCCTGACGCTGGGCTTCCGCGGCGCCGATTTCCTGAGCGCGCTTGGCCGCCTCTGCGGCCGGAAGCTCCATCATCTTGATGATCTGGTCGGCGCCGGCGACGATCCCGCCGCCCATGTCGCCAGCCTTGAAACGCGGCAGGATGCTTTCGCGGATGATGACGCTCGACACGGCATCGGTCAGGAAGACGCGCGCGCCATAGCCGGTCTCGATCCGCACCTTTCGCTCATTGGGTGCGACCAGCAGAACGACGCCATCGTCCTTCTGCTCATCGCCGATGCCCCACTCGCGGCCGAGCCGATACCCATAATCCTCGATCGTCCGCCCCTCGAGGCTGGTAACCGTCGCGACGACGAACTGCCGTCCGGTACGCGTTTCGAGCGCATCCGATTTCGAGCTCAGGTCGACAACTTGCGCGGGGGTCAGCAATCCAGCCTGGTCGACAACCCGGCCGGTCAATTTGGGAAAGGTTTGCGCCACAGCCGGCGTGGCGGCGACGAGCACCGCCAGCCATAGGCCAACGAAGAAGCGGACCACGTCAGCCCGCGGTGTTGAAATCGACCTTGGGCGCTTCTTGCGCGCCCGCGGCCGCTTCGAACGGGACCTTGGGCTTGGCGCCGTAGAAAATCTTGGCGCCGATCGCGTCGGGGAAGGTACGGATGCGGGTGTTATAGGCCTGCACCGCCTCGTTATAATCGCGCCGCGCGACCAGGATCGAATTCTCGGTCCCCTCGATCTGAGATTGCAGCGTCAAGAAATTCTGGTTGGATTTGAGGTCGGGATAGGCCTCGAACGTCGCCAGCAGCCGTCCGAGCGAGCCGCCCAGCTGGCTCTGCGCATCGTTGAAGGCGCGAACCTTGGCGGGATCGTCGAGATCCGCGGCATTGATCTGCACGCTGGATGCACGGGCCCGGGCGTTGGTGACGTCGGTCAGCACATCGCGTTCCTGCTGGGCATAGCCCTTCACCGTCTCGACCAGATTGGGAACGAGGTCGGCGCGGCGCTGATACTCGCTCTGCACATGCGCCCATTTGGCGTTCACATTCTCCTCGGCGGTCGGGACCGAGTTGAGGCCGCAGCCGGCAAGGCTGAGCGCGGCGAGCGGAGCGAGAAGGCCGAAGCGACGAAGTGCGGTCATGTTCCTATCCCCTTGGGACCAAAGTGGCTTACATAAGTAGGACACTCACTCGCCCCTTTCAATCGCTTCCGAAACGAGACAAGTTGCGACCGGTCAGCGGCACAAGGGGAACGCCATGCTTTCGGAATTCAAGGCCTTCATCGCCCGCGGCAATGTGCTCGACCTTGCCGTCGCAGTGATCATCGGCGCCGCTTTCGCCACCATTACGACCAGCCTCACAGGCGACATCATCATGCCGGTGGTCGGCGCGATCTTCGGCGGCCTCGACTTCGCCAATTATTTCACCCTGCTCGGCCCCATCCCGGAAACGTTCAAGGGCGATCCGACCAGCTATGCCGCGCTCAAGGAAGCAGGCGTCGCGGTGCTTGGCTGGGGCCAGTTCGTCACCGTGCTGATCAATTTCCTGATCCTGGCGTTCGTCGTCTTTCTGATCGTCCGCTACGCTAACCGGATGACCAAACGCGGCGAGGATGCCCCGGCCGGACCGAGCGAGATCGATCTGCTTGCGGAAATCCGAGATGAACTGAAGCGGCGCTAGAGCCGAACCAGCATCTCCGGAATCTTGGTCGAACCCGGGCCGACATTCCATCGGACCTGCCGCCCGGTTGGATGGGAGGCGGGCCCGTCCTCGCTGTTGTTGGTCAGGATCTCGCCGTCGGTGACGATCGTGAATGTGCCCTCGGCGCGTGAAGGTGGACCGTCACTCTTGTCTGGCAAGCCCATCATTTTGGCGCGTGCGCCGAACGGTCCCGATCCGCCGGTAAGGGCTGGAGCGGTGATGATTACCGCGCCGTCGTTGCGTCGCTTGATCGTGATGAACGGGATGATGAAGTCCGCGTCGGGCATCATCGGAAACGCGTAATCCTGTCCGACCCGGCCCTCGAAATGATAGTCGACATCGAACACTCCCTTCCCGACGTAGCGGACCGAGCGCCATCCCTGATATTTCATCAGGTTTGCGGCAAAGCGGCGGTTTGATGCGTCATCCGATCCGGGCAGGCCGAACAGTTTTGACATTTCTTCGCTGGATTTCTGCTTGGTCGCGATGCGGGCCGCCTCGCTTTTCTCATGATCGGACTTGAGGCGAGCCAGCTCCGCCGGCGTACACTGCCGACGATCGTCTTCATCGTCGTCCGATGAGAGAGGTTCAACGATGTTGGCGCTGCCATCGCGGTGACAACGCGCCATCGAATTTTTCCAGAGCGTCGGTTTCATGTCTTGATCATCAGGCACCTGCAGCACCACCTCGCCGCGATAGTCGAGCATGAAGCTACCATTCTTCTTCAATGCGAGTTCGCTGGTGAACTTGCCAGGTCCCCACAGGCACCCGCTCAGCACCAGCGGCGCAGCGGCCGCGAACATCCATTTCCGCCAGGCAATCATTTTCCCACCCCCAATTTTGTAAGCCCGGAAATTACTTGAGCCGGCAGCTATACCCGGCCGCCTTGCGCAGTTCGTCGGCGTCCATGACATAGCCGTTGCTGATGACGACGGTCACCACCCGCCGAAGGGCCCGCAGCTCCTTCGACACGTCATCATCGACCGGCACCATATCTGCTTCCTTGCCTATGGCAATGGAGCCGTCCGCTAGTCCGCGCTGACGACTTCGACCGGAAGGAAATGGAAAGGTGGGAGGCTTCTGTTGCCCGGTGCCTCCCGAACCGCTGGAATCCCCTTCTGTTGCCCGGTGGGGTCCAACCGCGCTTTTGTCCACTTAACCTAAGGGCGTTAGCCCCTCAGTTAGGCAGCAATCGCAAGAGCCTCGTTATCGTTGGCACTTGTGTGAATGAGCCTTTAGCGGTCTGCTCATACCGATCGGCAACCGGGACTTTACTGCACTCGTCGATCCTATTTCGCCCCCATCAGCAGCGGCGGATCCTTCGCGAGGTCGCGCTTCGCCGCTGGTGGTGGAGGCGCCGGGGTACTGCCCCCCGGGTCCGAAATGCCTATTCCACCCGATACTCTACCGACATAGCCGGTTTCCCGGCACAACTAAGATAGGCGAGACGGGCCTTTCAGACAAGTGATTGACAAAATCGGGGTCAGGACGGAACCGTGACAAAGTGGTTGCGTTGGAACCGTCCATGTGAGGGCGGCGAAATCGCCTCCGCACTGCAACAAAGGGGATTTTTGATGAAAAAGCTTTCGTTCGCCATCGTCGGCGCCGCCTCGCTCGCTCTTGCAGCCTGCGGCGGCCAAGGTGACGACACCCTTGGCGACAACATCGCCGACAACTACGACGCCGCCGCTGACAATCTGGAAGCGATGGCCGACAACACCGCCAATGCAGCCGAAGCCGACGCGCTTGAGAATCAGGCCGACGCGCTTGAGAATGAAGGCGACGCCCGTGAGGAAGCGGTTGACGAAGCAGACGTCAACGCAGGGGCGGTCAACGCCATGTAAGCCTTGCCCGCCCCGCCAGGGGTGGAAAAGGAAGGGCCGGCGCCTTCGGGCGGCCGGCCCTTTTTTGCATGAACAATCCTGCTAGGGCGGGTCGATGATCGATGAAGCCATCCCTGCCGCGACGCTGATCGTATGGCGCGATCCCGGGCCCGGCGAACAGAAATTGCCCGAGATATTGGTCGTCGAGCGGTCCGCCGGCATGGCGTTCGCTGCCGGTGCAATCGTATTTCCCAGGCGGTCGGGTCGACACCGCCGATCGGGCCCTTGCGGAGGCGCTGAATCGTCCCCACGAGGCCGCAAAGATCACCGCGATCCGCGAGACGATCGAGGAAACCGCCGTCATCCCTGCCCTCGACAGCGCCGTGGATCCCGCCCTCGGCAGCGAGTTGCAGCAGGCACTCCTGGACGGAGCCGACTTCGAAGCATTGATCGCGCAATATCGCCTTGATTTCAGTCTCGATGCGCTGATCCCGTTCGCCCGCTGGATGCCGGCCTTCAAGCAGCCGCGAAAATTCGACACCATGTTTTACCTGGTGGCCGCACCCATCGGCAACTGGCGACCGAACCCTCAGCCGGGCGAATGCGTGGCTGCCGAATGGGCCAGCCCGGCCGATCTGCTCGATCGTATAGACAAGGGCGACGCCAGCGCCATCTTCCCGACCAAGCGCAATCTGGAACGGCTCGCCAAACACTCGGCCTTTGATACCGCTCTGTCCGACGCGCGGGCACATTCGCTCGAAACGATCATCCCCTGGGTCGAAGAAATCGACGGAGTGCGCCACGTCCGGATTCCCGACGATCGCGGCTATCCGATAGTCGCCGAGCCGCTCGACACCGCCTTTCGTGCCTAGATCACGCAAGCCGCGGGTCGGTTGCTGGATTTTTCTGGCGCTGCTGATCGTTGGCGCGGCGTTCGCCGTGCGCCAATATCAGCGCATGGTCCGCGAGCAGCCCGAGCGATTTCCCTGGACCGAATTGGACCTCAATGACCCGGTCGGCCGCTTCACGGGCATGAAACTCGCCTCGCTCACCAGAGACACGCCGCAGTGCCGCGCACTACTTCAATCGGCCAAGCTCGCTGAAATCAGCGTGGCACTGCGCGCCGCAGCTGAACCACAATGCCGATTCAGTGACGCGGTGAGGATCAGGCCTGAGCGCGACAAATCTATCGATTACGCGCCCGCCGGCCTGGTCACGTCCTGCCCCGTGGCGGCGGCATTGGCGCTTTGGGAGCGTGATGTGGTTCAGCCTGCGGCGCAGCGTCACTTCGGAAAACCAGTCCGGCAGATCGAGCACGGGGGCAGCTTTAGTTGCCGCAGGCTGTACGGTCGGTTGGAAGGCCCGTTCAGCGAACATGCGACGGCGGATGCCATCGACATTTCAGGCTTCCGGATCGAGGGCGGACAACGCATCTCGATCTTGCGGGACTGGCGGAACGCCGAAACGGAAGCGGCTTTCCTTCATGAGGTGCGGGACGGTGCCTGCGATTTATTCTCAACCGTGTTATCGCCCGACTATAACGCCGCCCATTCCGACCATTTGCACTTCGACCTGGCCGAGCGTGGAACCGCGGGCTGGCGTTTGTGCCGTTGACCCGCGACTCGCACACATGAGAAAGGGGCCCCGGCAGCGCCGGGGCCCCTCCTCATTCGCTTGCCGCGGCTAGAGGCGGCGAGCGAACTAGCTCAGATGCTTCGACAGGTGCTTGTTCATTTCGAACATGGTGCACTTGTCGGTGCCAAAGACCTTGCGCAGCTTGTCGTCGGCAAGAATTTCCCGCTTGTTATTCGGGTTTTGCAGATTGTTCTTGCGAATATGATCCCAAACTTTCGACACGACCTGACTACGCGGCAGCGGGTCAGACCCGACGATCGCGGCAAGATCCGCCGAAGGCTTTACCGGACGGGCAAGTCCGCCCCCAGCTTTACGACCAGTCCCGCTCGATGCTTTTGCCATTTGGCCCTCCTGTTTGTTCTGAGAGAGATAGAGCGCGAATTCCCCTCTGTGCGCAAGAGGGAGACAGCCATGAAAATGGTTAATTTGAGCGTGAATTGAACGGAACGACCCGATTGGCGGCGTCATGACCGATTTCGGCATGCCCGCCGAAGGGAATTTTGGCCCGCTCGCACCAGTCGCGAACAATGGATTCGGCATCACTCCCGAACACCGGGTCATTTTCTGGAATCTCGCTCATCCGGCCCATCCGGATAGAGGCTGCGCGCCGCACCGCCTGGCTTCCGGTAACATGGAACATTGCCCGGTCGATCCGGTATTCATGCTCCGCAACATCCTCGATCAGCAGCTCAGCGCCGGTGAAATCGGGTTCGATCGACGTTCCGAGCAAGTTCGACAGCACGGTCAGGTTGAACGCCATTGCCCGCTGGCCCGGCTTAAGTCCCGGCTCCAGGGCCGCTCCATCGCGTCTTGCCAGCCAGTCGAGTGCGCGATGGATCGCGGCTTCCCCCCCTTCGCGCATTACGTCCTGCACCATCGGGCCATGGGCGACCTCAAGGCCGGCCTTGTCGAACGCTGCGAGCAGGAAGCCCGAGTCCGAATAGCCGAGATAGGTCTTGGCGCGTGCTTGCGTCGGCAAGTCTGCCGCCGCCGCTTCGGTGATGCAATTCGACCCGTATCCACCCCGCGCGAACCAAACCGCATCGACGCTGTCGTCGACCATTGCCTCCCGAAGCGCCGCGAGACGCTCCGCGTCCGATCCGGCGAAATGACCGTCCGACTGAAAGCACTGCGGGTGAATCACCAGCTCGACGTCGCCACGAGCCGCGGCAATCGCGATAACGGCCTCGGCGGCCTCGGGCTTCAGCGTGCAACTTGGCGCGACTACCGCGATCTTCATCGGCCCATCATTTACACAAGGCCGGTCGCCCGCATAGGGCCGCAACATGACCGACCAATATTTCTTCTGCGGAATCGGCGGCAGCGGGATGCTTCCTCTCGCCGCCATCCTTCGCGCGAGCGGCGCGCGCGTGTCCGGCTCGGACCGTTCCCTCGACGCCGGTCGACTGGCGCCCAAGTTCGACTATCTGCGCTCGCTTGGGATAAATCTCGCTCCACAGGATGGATCGGGCCTCACCGAAGGGATGATTCTGGTCACTTCCGCGGCGGTCGAGGAAAGCATCCCCGACGTGGTAAGTGCCAACCGCCTGGACCTCCCGCGGCTCACCCGCCCGCAGCTGCTGGCGAAACTGCTAAACACGGCGCAAAGGAGCGTCGCCGTCGGCGGGTACCAGTGGCAAATCGACCGTTACCGGCATGGTCGGCTGGATTCTCCACGCGCTCCACCGCCAGCCGACTGTAATGAATGGCGCGGTGATGAAGAATTTCGTTTCTCCCAGCGCGCCCTTTGCGTCGGCCCTGGTCGGCGATCCCGAGCTGTTCGTCAGCGAGGTCGACGAAAGCGACGGGTCGATCGCCCTCTACCGCCCTACGGTTGCGGTGCTCGGCAATATCAGCCTCGACCATAAGGAGATGGAGGAGCTTCGCCTGCTGTTCAGCGGCTTTCTCGCCGCGGCGGACAAGGCGGTGGTAAATCTGGACGATCCCGAATCGCGGTTGTTGGCCGACGCCTTGCCGGACGGAAACCGGATTGGCTTTGGCTTCGACAGTCCGGGCGCGACGCTCGTCGGACGAAATCTCGAACTGTTGCCAGACGGACTTCGCTTCACCGCCGAGCTGGCCGGCGACCAGCATGAGGTGGAGCTTCAAGTCCCCGGCCGGCACAATGCGATGAATGCGCTTGCCGCGCTCGGGGCGGTCCATGCGCTCGGCATCCCGCTTGGCGAAGCAGTGGCGGCATTGAGCCGCTTTGCCGGTCTCAAGCGCCGGCTTGAAACGGTTGGCATTGCCGGAGGCGTCATCGTCATCGACGATTTTGCGCACAACCCGGACAAGATCAATGCCACGCTCGCGACCTTGACGGCCCAGCCGGGCCGCCTGCTGATCATGTTCCAGCCACACGGCTACGGCCCGCTCGCCAAAATGGGCAATGAGCTGGCCACGACGTTCGCGACGGGGATGCGCGAAGGCGACCGGCTTTATCTGCCCGACCCGGTCTATCATGGCGGGACGGTCGACCGGTCGCGCGGCTCGGATTGGCTCGCCGAGGCAATCAGGTCGGCTGGCGGCCATGCCGAGCATTTCCCCGACCGCACGGCGATCGGCGAACGCCTGCTGGCCAATGCCTTGCCCGGCGACCGCATTGCAATCCTCGGTGCGCGCGACGATAGCTTGAGCGAATTCGCGGTCGAACTGGTCCAGCGGCTCGCCTAGGAACCCGCGCCGCACTCGGCGATTGATGCGCCATGGCCAAACCGAAAAGTGTGATCGGCTGGAAGCTCGACCGGGGCGAGCGCGAGCAATTGCTCGATCGTTTCCCGCCGCGCCATCCCGACGTCATCGCCGATCATGTCACGCTTAAGGCCCATGCCGAACGACACCCTCTGCCTGGCCCGGTCGATGCTGCCATCGTGGCCCATGCCGATGACGGCGACAGCCTGGAGTCGATGGTCGTAGCAATCGACGGTACCACCGACCGGCCCGACGGCTCGACCTTTCACATCACCTGGTCGCTCGACAAATCGAAGGGTCGTAAAGCTAAGGAGAGCAACGACCTGCTTCGCGACAAGGGCTGGAGCCGCCTCGACCGGCCGGTACCGATTACGCTCCGGCCTGCGCGCTTCCCGTGACGCCGCAACTGTTCCTCGACTGTGACGGAGTGCTGGCGGATTTCGATGCCGGCGCGACCGACATTCTCGGCCTGTCGCCCCGAGCCTTCGAGGAGCGCCACGGCCGCCGGGAATTCTGGCGACGAATTGCACGGGCCAAGGACTTTTACGCTCGGCTCCCGCTAATGGCCGACGCGAAAGCCCTGTTCGAAGCCGTTTCGCATCTCGATCCGATCATCCTCACCGGGCTGCCGCTCGGCAATTGGGCAGCCCCGCAAAAGGTCCGCTGGGCCGACGAACATTTCCCCGGCACCCACATCATCACCTGCATGGCGCGAGACAAATATCGGCATATGAAGGGGGCCGACGTGCTGGTCGACGACCGCGCCGATCATCGCGGCAAATGGGAAGACGCGGGCGGCATCTTCATCCATCACAAGAGCGCGCAAGAAAGCCTCGAACAGCTCTCGGCAATCTACCCGACGGTGAAGGTACTCACTTAGGCGGCGGCGGCCTGGTCGACCTTTTCGACCCACTCCGGCCAGAACACAGGCTCGCGAGTGGACCAGCCCGGCGCGGTCGCCGCGCTTTCGCTGATCGACTGGAGCAGGACCCGGCGGCGTTCGGGATGGAGGTGCGGCAGGGCCGCGGCGGCACAGAAGGCCGCGGGCAGCCACGGCCGAACGCTCGCGCCGAGCAGCCGCTCATAAAGGAAGCGGAAGGCGGCGAAATTCTGCAGGCGGTCCTGGCCGAGATCGAACGCGGCCAGAGTGACCAGCATGCCCAGGAACGGCTCGATCATATCGAGACCGCTGTCATCCGGGATCTGCATGCGAAGATGATCGACCTGCTTGTAAAAGCGCGCCTGGGCCGCGATCGCGGCAGCCTCGATTTCGTCGCGCGCCCAAGTCTCGAGCGGGTCCGAACGGCCGTAAGCGACATCCAGCGAACGGCGGACGTAACGCTGCGTCGCTTTCGGGAAGGAAGCAAATTCCTTCATTTCCGAAATGAGCAGCGCGCCACCGGCGGGCTGGCTCGTCCTGGTCGCCATGATCCCCGACTCCTCTAACTCCAAGGTAGGATCATGCGGCTGATTGGGTTTCCAATCTCTTAACCAAAATCCCACCCCCCATTCATATTGAAATCAAAGGGGAGTCCCGCTCGCAACATGAAATTCTCACCAAGCCGACTAATCTTGGCGGCTGTGTTTTTCAGGGCACGATGAAATTGGGGATTTCCGGCAGTCTCGAATTTAATCCACAGATATTATTATTCGGGAAATCCCGACGAAGGCGCCGGTTCTGACGAGCCTGGCTGGGTCGCGGAGCTCGGATCGGACGCATCCATCGATTCGTCGCTGCCGAGGTCGACCTTCGCATCCTCATCTTCGGGATGCTTCTTCACTTTCAACTCGAGCTCACGGTCTGGATCGCCCTGCAAGGTTGCCGGCGGCGCCTTCTTTTCCGTTTTCTGATCCGCTTTTGGGTCCGTCATGTTGGAACTTTCCAATGTCGGTTTCAGCTTAAGAACGAGTGCGACTGCTCGGCGTTCCGCATGGATAACGCCAAAAGTTCGACCGATAGACGGTGCAGGTCTGCCAACGGACAAGCGCGCAATTGTCGTTTCGGTCAAACAACCCCTAATGAGTTTTGCAAATGAGCGCATTCTCTCCATTCTCGCCGAACGGCCGGTTTGCCGACTGGCGGCTTGCCACCCAGTCGATCATCGGCTTTTGGGCCTTTTATCTCGTTACGGTGCTTTTGCGCGGCCTGTTCGGCCCGGAAGCAGCCTCTGCGATCAGCTACCGCGCGATCAACGCGGCGATCGGGCTGGTCCTGACTTTTCTCATCTATGCCGCGATCCGCTTGCTCGCGCGCGATGGCAGTATCAGGCGAATGGCCATCGTCGCGGCAGTTGCGGCGCTACCGGCAGCGGTGTTGATGTCGGCTGCCAGCCTGCGAATGGCGACGGTTTGGGAGCCAATGGGGGAACAATCCAAGATCACGACCCGCGAAGGCATTGCGATCGTCCAGCGTGGCCAGAATGTGCGCATCATCAAGCAGGGCGGCGACGAACTTGAGGTCAACCTGCCTCCTGTCGACGAGATCATCGCTGAAAAAATGCCGCGGCTGATCGCCGACGGCACGGTCACCTGGTATTTTCTGCTCGCCGCCTGGTGTGCCTTCTTCATCGCCATGACGCAGCAGCACCGCACCCGTGTCACCGAGTTGAGGCTGGCCGAGGCGGAGACGGCGGCTCACGCCGCGCAGGTCCGTGCCCTGCGTTACCAGGTCAATCCGCATTTCCTGTTCAATACGCTGAACAGCTTGTCCTCGCTCGTCATGTCAGGCCGTTCCGATCGGGCGGAAGACATGCTGATGGCGCTGTCCACCTTCTTCCGCACCAGCCTGTCGATGGACCCGTCAGCCGACGTCAGCCTGGCCGAGGAGATTGGCCTTCAGCGGCTCTACCTGGAAATCGAAAAGGTCCGCTTCCCCGACCGGCTTCAGGTGAACATCGATATTCCCGACGACCTCGCCGAAGCGCGCGTGCCGGCGCTGATCCTCCAGCCCCTGGTCGAAAATGCGATCAAATATGGAGTGTCGGCGACCACCGCCCAGGTCGCAGCTGTCGATCCGCGCTCGCCGACTCGACGGCGGCCGAATGCAACTCGACGTGACCAACCGCTCCATCGGCGCGCGCTCGAAAAAGGCCGCAGGACCAACTCATGAAGGGACCGGTCTTGGCCTTTCCAACGTGTCAGAGCGGCTCCGCGCTCATTTCGGCAGCCGCGCCGATGTCCGCTTCGGACCGATTCCGGGGGGTTACGAAGTCTCCATCGCCATGCCAGTGGATGAAGATGACTGATCCCAACGAGTTGAAGATCCTCATTGCCGATGACGAGCCGCTCGCTGCCGAACGGCTGCAGATGCTCCTTGCCAGGATCGAAGACGTCCATCTGGTCGGCACCGCGCATGACGGCGAAAGCGCCGTGCGCATGGCGGAAGCACTCGAGCCCGACCTGCTGCTGCTCGACATCGCGATGCCGGGCCAGGACGGTATCGAGGTTGCCCGCGCGCTGTCGCGCCAAGGCCAATCGCCGGCCGTCGTGTTTATAACAGCGTTCGACCAGTTCGCAGTCGCCGCCTTTGACGTCGCGGCAATCGATTATCTGATGAAACCGGTCGACGCGGAGCGTCTTTCCCGCTCGATCGACCGCGCCCGCGCCTATCTCAAGGCGCGGGCGGAGCGCGCCCCTGATGAGGCGCCGGTCGCGCCGTCCCCATGGCTGGACGAATTCTGGGCATCCGACCTGTCGGGACTGGTCCGCATCGCCGCCCGCGATATCGACCGGGTCACTGCCGAGCGCGACTATATGCGCCTGCACGTCGGCAAGCGCAGCTGGCTGATCCATCATTCGATGACGGCGCTGGAGGAAGGACTCGACCCCGAGCTGTTCGTCCGTCTCCACCGATCGGCGATCGTCCGGCGTGATTTCATCGCCGGCTTTACCCGTAATTCGTCGGGCCGCTGGATCGCCAGACTAGCCGATGGCAACGAGCAGCCGGTAGGCCGCCTTTACGCCGACCAGGTGCGGGCGATTGCGGGCCGCTGAACCATCTCAAAGTCGCTGAAGGTCGCGGCGCGAAAAGAGGGTCGGGATGTCAGGGGTCTCCCCTCTCTCGCGCCGCACCCTGACAAGACTGCAATTACGGCCGATTTGCACGCGATGGTCGACGGGACTCATTGCCAAGTCGACCAGCAATCGTAATTGCGCACGAACGGCCGTCCGGGACAGACGAACGGCGGTCGACTAAGCCTCTTCCCGCTCGCCGCCCGCAACCGCGCCCGTGACGACGACGTCCCAAGTCACGTTGCCCAGGGTCCGGATGATGTCGGGCAGCACCTCGACCGCGATCAGCAGCGCCAGCGGCTCTATCGGCACGCCCATCGCCAGCGCGATGGGCGCGATCGAGGTGACAAACGACAAGGCGCCAGGCAGGCTAACCGCCCAGTAGCTGGCGATCGAGGCGACCGCGAAACCCGCGATGAGGTTGCCGGCGTGAAGCTCGATCCCCATCCAGTAGGCGACATAGATGGCCACCGCGACATTCATCGCCGGCCCGGTCGCCCGGAATAGCGCTACGGCGAGCGGCAGAGTGACGTCGGCATTTCGCTGCGGCACACGAAGGCGTGTCGACGCAGCGAGCATGGCCGGCAGCGAGGCGAGGCTCGACTGGGTCGAGATGGCGACTGCCTGCGGCGCGATCATCGCCCGTGAGAAATCACCGAGCCGCCACCGCGCGAACACCACTGCGACGAGATAGCCGACCAGCGTCACCACGACACCGATCAGCGACACCATCACCACATAATGGAGCACGGCGCCGAACGCCGATCCGCCCGATCCCGCACCGACCGCGAAGGCCAGGCCGAGTACACCGACCGGCGCCAACCACAGCACCCAGCCGACCACTACCAACATCGCGTCCTGGATGCCTTTGAAAAAGCGGGCGACCGCCAGGCGCTCCTCGGTCCCGATCCGCGTCACGGCGAAGGCGAAGACTGCGGTGAAGACCACGAGCGCCAGCACCTTGTCGTTGGCTGCGGCGGCAATCGGATTGGTCGGGATCAGGCCTCGCAGCCAGTCCTGGACCGTCGGCACCGAAGCCGCCGCCGCCGAGCTGTCGACGCTGGCCAGCCCTGCACGAAGCGCCTCGGCAGCCTCGATGGGCAGCGGAAACGCTTCGAGGAGCACCGGCATGGCAAGTGTGCCGAACGCCGCTGAGCTGGTCAGGACCACAACGAACCACATGACCGAACGGCCGGCGATCCCACCTGCTCGCGCCTGATCGGCGCCGGATACGATCCCAGTAACCAGCAGCGCGATAATCAACGGAATGACCGTCATCTTGAGCGCGTCGAGCCACAGGCCACCAACCGTGGAGGCGACCTGGACTAGAGGCTCGCGATATGCGCCGGCCTGCGCCGACAATGCGCCCAGCAACAGGCCCAAAACCAGCGCACCGAGCACCAACCATGTCGAGCGCCGGCCCGCATCGCTCATCGCGGCTTCCGGAACTTGAAGATGAAGCGGTCGGTTTTGCCGCGGATGTCCGGATTGAACACCAGCAGGCTGTGGTCGTCGGCCGGGTTGCGGAGCAGCTTGCTTTCGCCTTCCAGCAGGAATCCAGCACGTTTGAAGTCGGCCTTCACCACCCCCGGATCGATGCGGTGGAGCTTGTCGACTGTCTGGCGGGTATCACCCGGATTGGCGATATGGTCGATCACGCCAACGACCGTTCCCGGCTTCATCGCCGCATAGATGGTCTTCAGCCATTGGTCGGGATCCATCCGGACCACGCCATTCTTTGCGCTTTCCCAATAGACGTCGTGATAATCGAGGTTGATCAGCATGAAGTCATATGTGTTCGCCGGCAGGTCGGGCGCTTCGAACGGACTGACGCGCATCCAGACGTTCGGCTGTTTGGCTTTTAGCGCCGTGTAGTTGTCGTAGATCTTCTGACTGTAGAATTGCTGGGGTTGCCAGATCGTCACGCGGCCCTTCGGACCAACAGCCGGCGCCATGATTTCGGCCCAATAGAGATTCCCGCCGAACGGATCCGAGACGCGCATGCCTTTCTGCAGACCGAGGAATTTCAGCACCTCGGCGGGCTTGCGCGATTCATCGAGCTTGACGTTGGCTTCGCTCCGCGCCGAGGTCGCCGCCACGCTGGCTTTCACATCGGCCGGTGCCGCCCAAACTACGGCCGGAATTGCCGTCGCCATCAAGATCGCCACCATCAATGTCCGCATAGCCGCCTCCATCAAAAAGCCGGCGAAGGCTTATCGCGAGGTAGCGCGGGGCGCCAGTGCGTTGCGAAACCGCTCGCCGGACATTTCTACAAACGTTCCGCCGTGGGCCGCTGTGACTTGGCCCCCTTTCGAGGCATTTCCCGGGCATTTAGGCGACTAGCCGCGCTTCTTTCGAGCCAAGCCGCGCATCCCCGTAACGACCTGCGCGTTTGCAGGATATTGTCCTGCCGACCGATCGTTCCCGGCGGGACATGAGGCGGCGGGCTGGCCAGCACCGCCGCCTCAATTTTTCTAAGCGCGGAACAGCAGCTTTACGTAGTTGCGAAAGAGCCGCGTCTGACGACCCATCAACCCTTCGTCGCGCAACGCCTTTGACAGGATGATCGAGCCCTCGACGATCGCGGTCAGGTGGTCGGCCAGAGCGGTGGCTTCGACCTCTTGCCGCGGTTGATTGCGGACCATGACTTCGCCGAGCCATTGTTCGAACCGGCGACGGAGTTTCAATACATAGTCGACGTTCATCTGCCGCACCTCGGCATCGAACATACGCTCCTGGTAGGTGATGGTAGCGACCAGGCAACCGGGATGAAGCGTCTCCATGTCATCCATCAGCTGGGCGTAGAGGTTGAGGAAAATCAGGAAACTCTGCAACGGATCGTCGCTAAGTTCGCGCGCCCGCTGCTCAAGCGTGTCGATAATCCGCTCGTCCTCATCCAGGAAACGTTCGAACAGCTGCCGGGCAAGATCGTTCTTGTCCTTGAAATGGTAGAAAAAGCCGCTTTTGGTGATCCCGGCCGCCTCCACCAGTTCGTCGATCGACGTCGCGGCGAATCCCTTTTCGACGATTGCTTCGTAGGCGAGGTCGAGGATTCTCGCGCGGGTCCGCTCACCTTTGGATTGACCGGCCGCCTCCAACTGTACCGCAGGTCCAGTTTTTTCGATGATCCGGTCGACCATAGCTACCAACCCTCCTTCGCTGGCGGCTCAAACTATCGCGAATGCTGGCTTTTTTCCATCCGCGTGAAAAGTGACCATGAAGCTGCTAGAAGGTCGGCGCCGATCCGAGGACAATCGCCGCTGCTGATTTTCAGGGGCATCTTGCATGTTTTCGACTTATCATTTGATTGCTTACGGGCTTTTCCTGGCGTTCGCGGCGCTCGATTTCGTCTCGCGAGCGCGCAACTTTCCCAACGTCGCGCGCTGGCGGCTCAAGGGCCTCGCCTTCGCCATGCTTTATTTCGGTTTGGCGACCTACGGGCCGCTGTTCTGGGACGGGTGGCTTGGCCAGTACCGCCTGTTCGGTGCCGATACGCTGCCGCTTTGGGCGCAGGTCGCGGGCGGGTTCCTGCTACTCGAAGCCGGAATCTACACATGGCACCGGACGATGCACAACACGCCGGCGCTGTGGCGCTGGTTCCACCAGATGCACCACAGCGCGGAGCGCGTGGACATCTGGGGAGCGCTTTATTTTCACCCGTTCGACACCCTCGGCTTCACCATGGTCGGAAGCTTGATGCTGGTGCTCGGATTCGGGATCAGCGCCGAAGCGGCGATCGTCGTCAATCTGATGGCGACCTTCTGCGGATTGTTCCAGCACGCCAACATCCGAACGCCGCGCTGGCTCGGCTTCATCATCACTCGGCCGGAGGCGCACAGCTATCACCATGAGCGCGGTGTGCATGGCCGCAACTATGGCGACGTGCCCTGGTTCGACATGCTGCTCGGCACCTACCACAACCCGCCGGAGTTTACCGGCCAGGTAGGCTTCTATGAAGGCGGCTCGCACAAATTGGGGCCGATGCTGATCGGCCGGCAGATCGCCTGAGCCGCGCGGGCGATTCTCCTAAACGCCAACTCAATGAGAAGGATTCTTCCGATGGATAATGCACGCCTGCCGCAATTGGAGCGGCTGTTCCTGACCGACGCCGGACTCGAGTCCGACATGATCTTCAACAAGGGCTTCGACCTGCCTTGCTTCTCGGCGGCGATGCTGCTGACCACGCCGAACGGCCGCGACGCGCTAGACCGTTATTTCCGTGACTTTCTCGACCTTGCGCGGCGATCCGGCACCGGCTTCCTGCTCGAGTCCGCTACATGGCGCGCAAGCAACGACTGGGCGGGCCGACTCGGCCTGACACCGAACGAACTGCGTGCGCTCAATCGTCAAGCAGTGGCGATGCTGATCGACCTGCGCGACGAATATGCTCCGCTGCCCACGGTGGTCAGTGGCTGCATCGGCCCGCGCGGCGATGGCTATGACCCGGGCGCCATCATGAGCGTGGCCGAGGCAAGGGCCTATCACAGCGATCAGGCCGCGGTGCTCGCCTCCGCCGGAGCCGACATGCTTTCGGCCATCACCATGACCAACGCCAACGAAGCGACGGGCATCGCCCTCGCGGCAAAGCAGGCCGGCCTTCCGGTCGCGATCAGTTTCACGGTCGAAACCGATGGCCGACTTCCGACCGGCGACAGTCTTGCCGACGCGATTGCGGCGGTCGACGCGTCCACCGGCGATTATCCTGCATACTACATGATCAATTGCGCGCATCCGACGCATTTCGCCTCGACATTGCTGTCCGGCGAGCCCTGGACCAATCGCGTGCGCGGCATCCGCGCCAATGCCTCACGCTGTAGCCACTCAGAACTTGAAGCGATGACCGTGCTGGACGACGGCGACCCGGCAGAGCTTGGCAGTGAGTATAGCGAGCTGGTTGGAAAGCTGCCCCACCTCACCGTGCTCGGCGGATGTTGCGGCACGGATATCCGTCACGTTCGCGCCATCGCCCGTAGCTGCGCCGCTGCCCGGCTGCTCGTCGGCGCCTGATCATTCCAATGGAAGGGAATAAGACAATGAACCGCATCAAACTTGCATTTGCCTTGATGCTTTGCGTCTTTGCCAGCCTCGGCACACCGGCCCTCGCCGCGCCCGTCGACCAGGCCGGCTGGACATCGCTCAAGAAAGAGGTCCGGCTGTCGAATGGTCTCAAGCTCGCTTATGTCGAGCTTGGAAACCCGAAGGGCGAGCCGCTGCTCCTGCTGCACGGCTTCACCGATAGCAGCCGCAGCTGGTCGCTGGTGGCGCCTTATCTGAGCGACTATCGGCTGCTGATCCCCGATCAGCGCGGTCACGGCGCCGCCGACGCGCCTCGTTGCTGCTTCTCGACATCGGTCTATGCCGACGACGCCCGCCAGTTCCTCGACGTTCTGGGGATTGAGCGAGTTGCCGTCGCTGGTCACTCAATGGGGTCGATGATCGCCATCACCATGGCCGCCGACTATCCCGAGCGGGTATCGCGGATCGCACTTGTCGGCTCGACCGCTCTCTCGCCGGTCAAGCATGGCGACTGGCTTTACGAGGAGGTGATGGCGCTGAAGACACCGTTCGATCCCAATTCGAAGTTCATGCGCGAATGGCATCCCGCCAACCAGCCGACTGCCGTCGACCCAGGTTTCGCGGCAGCGGTGATGGATGAATTGCTGGCGGTACCGCTTCACGTGTGGCGCGGCGTGATGCGCGAGCTCGCTTATGTTCCTGTTGGCCGCCATGCGCGCGACGTGCGGGTGCCGGTCCTGATCCTGTCCGGCGGCAAGGACCCTATCTTCACCGCCGAGCACCACGCGTCGCTGATCAAGGCCTTCCCCGGCGCCGACGCCCAAATCTTCCCGGATCTCGGCCATAATCCAAACTGGGAGAGACCTGACGCGATCGGCCGGGCGATCGATGACTTCCTTGCCAGGACGCAGTGATTGGAGGCCTAGCGCTTCCGCGCGAGCAGGCGAACGATGGCGGCATGACGGGTCGGTTCATCGCCGGCATCCTTTTCCAGGGCCGCGCGGATCGCCTGGAGTTCGGCTTCCGCCAGATGTTCGATGCCGATGAACTCGTTGCGAGCATGGCTGACCGCCCGGATCAGCTCGTCGAGCTTGGCCTGGATCGCCGCGGCGTCGCGGTTCTGGGCATTCTGGATCAGGAAGACCATCAGGAAAGTGACGATGGTCGTGCCGGTGTTGATCACCAGCTGCCAGGTGTCGGACCAGCCAAACAATGGTCCGGTGATCGCCCAGATGATCACGATCGCCAGCGCGAGCAGGAAGGCCCGCGGTCGCCCGGCCGCCATCGCGACCTTGGAGGCAACCCCTTCGAACCGGTCGATCATGCCGCTTGCCGCCGTTCCGCGGCCATCGAATGCAACAGCTTGACCGCCTCATGCGCCGACAGGGCCGAACCTTCCTGCCACAGCCCAGCGTAGGACAAATGCTCGCCGGCGAAGACGATCGGTCCCTCGGGCTTCAGCAATTCGGCATATTGGCCGGTACGGGTCCCGCCGGCGCCCGCGAAATCGGGCCAGATCGCTCCGACGCCCTCGGACCAGGGCACCTTGCCCCAGCCGACCGTCACGCCCCTGCTCAGCAGCTTCGACTTGCCCGGGTGCAGCGCCTCGATGCTTTCGCGGCTGATCCGGAAGCGCTCATCGTCAGTCAAATCGGCGAATTTCTGCGGATTGTCCGGGTTGGTCCAGCCGGCGACATAGGCCGCGACCAGCACGCCCCTGGGCGAGCCGAACCCATCCGATGGGTAGATCACATTTTCGTTCAGCCGATCGGTCCAGGCGAGGCCGCCATATAGGTCGTGGTCGGTCTCCCAGAACCGTGGCGCTTCGAACGCCACCTTCACACTCGGCAGATAATTAATCCCTTTGAGCGCGGCCTTTTTCGCCGGAGCGAAGTCATTGGGCACTCGTTCGAGCAAATTCGCCGGCAGCGTAACGACGGCATAGTCCGCCTCGGTCACCTCGCTTCCCGGGCCATGCTCGACCCGTACCCGGCCGCCCGCGCGGCGGATCGCGGTCACCGGGGAACCCAGTCGCACCGTCGGCTTCACTTGCCCGTAGATCGCCTCCGCTATTCGATCCATGCCCCCAACCGGCTGCAACAATGTCGCCTGCATGTCCGCGATATGTTCGAAGAAATAGGGCAGCGCGATCGCTCGGCTGGGCAGCAGCTCCTTTTGCGTCAACCGGCCAAGCGACTTGGGCGCGTGCGCATAGCCACCCGGCTCAACCTCAAACCCGGACCCACCCCCGGGCACATAACGTCCGTCCTGCCCGATCCCGGCGTAAGGGGCTAGGAACTGACGGATGGTCGCCAGCTCGTCCTTGGAAATCGCCTGGTCGAGCGCGTGCTGGTCGATTGCCTTGGCAAGAAGCTCGGCGATGTGGCCGCGCATGTCGTTCACCATCCGCCGTTCGGGGTGGACCTTGCCGCCAAAATCCCAGCCGGCGCCGCGGTTGACGTTGACGAACGTCTCCATCGGGACGCCGAAGCGCCGAGCATAGCCGAGAATGACCCGGTGGCTCGCGGGAATCCGCGCCGCGCCGGCATTGAAGTAGAGGCCGTCGCCGAAGCCCGCGACCTGGTCGGACCGTCCCATCTGCTGGATGCGGTCGCCGCCACGAACCGTCCAGACCCGGCCGCCGATCCGATCGCGCGCTTCCAGCACAGTCACCTTGTAGCCAGCCCGGCCAAGCTCATAAGCGGATACCAATCCGGCAATACCGGCGCCCAGGATCACCACCGATTTTCCGGCCCCGCCGCCCGTCGGCAGCTCGAATTTCTCGGCCGCTGCCGGGGTAGACCAGGCCAGGCCGAGCGCTTCCATGCCCAGATAGACGGCGCTGGCGCCCCCTATCGCTCCCAACTGGCTGAGCATTGCCCGCCGTGTGAGTGGCATGATCCCCTCCCTTATTTCGCTGCTGTAACCTCAATCTCGACCAGCCAGCCGGAATCGACCAGGCCCGCGACCTGCATCGTCGAGCGCGCCGGCTTGTTGGGCTGGATCTTGGTTCCGAAATATTCGCGATAGGCGCGCATCATCCCGGCGAAGTCCATCCGCTGCCCCGGCGGCGCGACCAGGAACACCCGCATCATCACCACGTCGCCGAGCCCCAGCCCCTGCTCCGTCAACGCCGCCTGGACCTTACGCAATACCGACCGCGTTTGCGCCTCGGTATCGCCGAACCGCGCGACCGAGCCTTCGGGCGCTGCCGGGTCGACGACGTCGGGCACGGTACCGCTGACATAAACCAGCCGGCTTCCCTGCGGCACGGACACCGATGTGGAGATGGGCGATTGCGCGGGACCGACGCGATGTGGCGGTTGAGCGGCCATTGCGGTGCTGGACACGGCCAGTGAAAAGCCAAGCCCCGACAACATCGTCCCGGTCCGCATGCAACTCGCCCCCTGTCTCCGCCCGGGCGGACCGTAGCATGGGTTGGCGGTTACCAAAATCACCCTCGATGAGGGGCGGGCTCTTTTCGACCGGCGTTAGACCGACAATGGTTGGCAGACGTGCGAATTATGCCTGCTCAAACAGAAATGGGGGCCGGCATTGCTGCCAGCCCCCACCTGCACCGAGACATGGATCTGCCGGTGTTCGCTAGCTTGGAAACCCGAAGGCCCCCCACTTTTCGATCCTGGCTCACCAGCTCAGGCGTCGCTTCCAATCGTGGTCCTGCCCGAAGGCAGGTTCTCGATTTTCCGCGGCCCTTCTTGGGTCGGGTCCTTCCGCGTCGCCTGCTCCCGAGGGAACCGCGAACTGCGTGAGGAGCACCAACTCTTCCGGCGCCTCTTCCGGTGGTCCGACTTGAGCCGAAGCTCTCCTCATCGCCATCCGGTGGAGATCGGTCCTTCCGTCACCTGCCGCACCGTCTTGCCGTTGCCGGCCTTCTGGGGAGGCGGGGACTTCCGTCCCGATCACCCATGTAACCTGCAGCAGTTTGCCGAGTCGGGAAAGCGAAAAAATCGAGTCAAAGCCTGTGGATAACGGGGATATCGTGCACAACTCGTCGTTAGCGTAACAAATGTCGCCGGTTGCCCGCCTCGCAACTCGCTCCTAACTCGCTCGTGTGCCCGAATCCCCCCTGCCCACCCCCGAGCCCGCCTATCTCGCCGGTTTGAACCCGCCGCAGCGCGAAGCCGTGCTCACCACCGAAGGTCCGGTGCTGGTGCTGGCCGGGGCGGGCACGGGCAAGACCGCGGCGCTGACTGCCCGACTCGCCCACATCATTGCCACCCGCCGTGCCTGGCCAAGCCAGATCCTGTCGGTGACCTTCACCAACAAGGCCGCGCGCGAGATGAAGGAGCGGGTCAGCGCCATCAGCGGTGGGGCGATCGAAGGAATGCCCTGGCTCGGCACGTTCCACTCGGTCGCCGCTCGGATGCTCCGCAGCCATGCCGAGCTGGTCGGGCTTCAGAGCAACTTCACCATCCTCGATACGGACGACCAGCTGCGCCTGCTCAAACAGCAGATCACCGCCGCCGGCCTGGACGAGAAACGCTGGCCGGCACGTCAGCTCGCCGGCGTGATCGACCGTTGGAAGAACCGCGGCTGGACCCCGGCCCACATTGATGCCGCCGAAAGCGAAGCCTTCGCCAACGGCCGCGGCCAAGAGCTCTACGCGGCCTATCAGGACCGCCTTCGCGCCCTCAACGCCTGCGACTTCGGCGACCTGTTGCTGCACATGCTGACCATCTTCCGGAAGCATCAGGATGTGCTGCAGTCCTACCGCGACCGCTTCAAATATATCCTGGTCGACGAGTATCAGGACACCAACGCCGCTCAGTACGACTGGCTGAAACTGCTCGCCGAGCCGCGCCGCAACCTTTGCTGCGTCGGCGACGACGACCAGTCGATCTATTCATGGCGCGGGGCCGAGGTCGCGAATATCCTCCGCTTCGAAACCGACTTCCCGGGCGCCAAGGTGATCCGGCTCGAGCAGAATTACCGTTCCACCCCCCACATTCTTGCTGCCGCCACCGGCCTCATCGCCAACAATGCCGGCCGCCTCGGCAAGACGCTGTGGACGGAGGTCAATGAAGGCGACCGGGTAAAGGTCATCGGCGTGTGGGACGGGCCCGAGGAAGCCCGCCGCGTCGGCGAGGAGATCGAGGCCCATGTCTACCGCGGCGGCAGCCTCGACGACTGCGCGATCCTCGTTCGTGCCCAGTTCCAGACCCGCGAATTCGAGGAGCGCTTCATCGCCATCGGCCTCGCCTATCAAATCGTCGGCGGCTTCCGCTTCTACGAGCGGGCCGAGATCCGCGACGCCCTCGCCTACCTTCGCCTGATCGCCCAGCCGGCCGACGATCTTGCCTTCGAGCGGATCGTCAACCAGCCCAAGCGCGGCCTCGGCGACAAGGCGGTAGCGTCAATTCACGCCCACGCCCGCGCGACCCAGCAGCCGTTGCTGCTCGCCGCCGCCGCGATGCTCGACAGCGATGAGCTCCAGTCCCGAGCCCGCAACAGCCTCGCCCGCTTCGTCGCCGACATCGCCCGCTGGCGGCGACAAGCGGCCGAGCTGCCCCACCCCGAGCTGGCCCGCATCCTGCTCGACGAAAGCGGCTACACTGCCATGCTCCAGGCCGAGCGCAGCGCCGAGTCCGCCGGCCGGCTCGAAAACCTCGCCGAGCTGACGCGAGCGATGGAAGAATATGAATCGCTCGGCGCCTTTCTCGAACATGTCAGCCTGGTGATGGACAATGACTCGCAGAAGGGCGGCGACAAGGTCACCATCATGACCATCCACGCCGCCAAGGGCCTCGAATTCCCGCTGGTGTTTCTCGCCGGCTGGGAGGAAGGCGTCTTCCCGTCGCAGCGCTCGCTCGACGAAGGCGGGCTCGCCAGCCTCGAAGAGGAACGCCGCCTCGCCTATGTCGCCATCACCCGGGCCAGGCGCCGGGCGACCATCCTCCACGCCGCCAACCGCCGTATCTACGGCCAATGGACCAGCAGCATTCCAAGCCGCTTCGTCGGGGAGCTTCCCAAGGACCATGTAGACGAAGAAACCACCATGACCGGCGGGGAGTCGCTGTGGCGGGCCCAATGGAGCGAACACGGCGACCCGTTCGCGCACGTGGCGAGGGCGCAAACACGAGGTCCAGGCTTCCAGCGAGCCGCCTATTCCGACGCCCGTTCGTCCCGAGCGCAGTCGAGGGGCACTGGCTCGACCTGGGGAAGCCAGCCGCCCGCCGACGTAAAAGCCTCCGCGATCAGCCTCGGCAATAGGGGCCGCGACGACCTAAGCGTCGGACAGCGCGTCTTCCATGGCAAGTTCGGCTACGGCACGATCGAGGCGATCGAAGGCAACAAGCTTGAGATTGAATTTGAGAAAGCCGGCCGGAAGCGGGTGCTCGACAGCTTCGTCAGCTTGGATTGAGGGGCGGCCCGCCGCGGGCGAACCGCCCCTGCCCCCTTTATTGCTTGTTCGCGGTATAGCGCGTGACGTTGCCGTTGAGCTTATTCTCCGACACGCCCGTCATCTTGCCGTCCGCGCCAACGGTGTAGGTCGACACATTGGTGGCCTTGCCGTCGCGCAGTATAGGTTTCGCGAACGCCATTGTCGCCGACCGCTTCGACTTTCACCATCGTGCCGGCTATGTCGCCCTTGATCGGCACTTCGGGACCGCCAAGCTTGGCCGAATAGCTGATGCCGCCCGGCGTGCTGAGATTGATCGTGTCGCCCTCGCGATCGAAGCTGAAGACCATGCCTTCGTCCGACACCTGTTCGATCTTGGCGGTCTTCCACGACCCGGAAATGGCGTGCGCTCCCTCCGGTGCCGGCGCGACCCGGGCCAGCGTGACCTTGCCCGTTACCGGCGGCGCGTCCGGCGCTGTGGCGTCGCGGAAATCGATCTTCATCGAATTGCCGTCGGCCGACACCACCAGCTTGTCCCCGCCGACGTCGCGGTCGCCCTTCTTGCGCATCAGGCTGACGGTGCTTTCGTCGTCGGCCTTCACCGCCATGCTGTCGTAATAAGGACGGTCGACGGCATGAAACTGCCCGTCGGCCGCGACCTCGTACGGCGGCGTGCAGGAGCTGCACGAATATTTTCCGTCCTTCAGCGAAAAGACGTCCGGCTTTTCCTCCATCTGGACGGAGGCCAGGTCGGCCTTCCACGTGCCGTCAATGGGATCGGCGGCCGCTGCCCGCTGCTGCTCGCAGGATGCGAGCGCGAACAGCGATACGGCGGCGAACGCCGCGACAATGGTTCGATTCATGGTGGGTACCCCCTTGTGCCGCACGCCCGCCCCGACTGGCGGGATCGTGCAATGGCGGCGCCGTCACGCGGCGTAGTTCGGTGACGGAGTTGTCGGGGCGCGACCTAATCAGAGTTAAGTTTCCATGGCAACGCTTGAAATGAGTGCAAAGTTAACGGACTACGATGGCCAACACGTGGCGATGTCATCGCGACAGGATTCGACCATCAACAACGAAAGGTCGATTCAGCCCGCGCGACCGGGTTCCAAGCGCCTGCGCCTAAATTGCGTAGACGATCGCTCCACCCACAACGACGACCGTCATCAGCAACGCGATGATCTGCGCTTTCGTATTACGCTCAGCCTCATATTCCATGACGTTTCCCCTCCGCGAGCGAACCCTCGCTCGCCCGCGACTATAGCATCGAGCGGAGTCCCCGTGTTGGTGAGATATTCGCCAAAAGTGGAGGGAATCGAAGAGGTTACCAGTAGAGCGCAGCCGGGCCAAGGCCATTTGAGGTCGCCCCACTTGAGCTCGTAATCGGCATCAACGCCAATGGCACCGGCTTCCGGTCGTACAGCGCAGCGTCGGTCAGGTGCTCGCTTCCACGGTTTTCAGCTCCGGCGCCGGAAGACCGCTCGTTTCATATTGCCTGGTCAGCTCGGCCTTGCGCGCCGCCAGCTGCTCGCCAAGCGCGTCCATGTCGAGGCCGGCCTTGCGCGCCTGGGCGAACAGGCCTTCCATCCTTTTCTCTTCTTCCTCGACATGATGCTCGATCTGCTCTTGGAGCACCGTCACCTTGGCGTCGTAAAATTCGTCGCTCGGCTCGCCGGCCATGATCTCGCCGATCAATATCTTCGCACCGTCATGCTCGACATAGGCTTCCTTGAGCAGGTCTTCTTCGACCTTGCCCTCGCAGGCCGGATAGAAAATCTCCTCCTCGATCTTGGCGTGGACCGAAAGCTCCAGGCAAATCTGGTTCGCGAGCTTCTGCTTGCGGCCATCGCCGCTCGCCTTTTCGAATTGCGCGAACAATTCCTCTACCGTGCGATGGTCTTCCTTCAGCAGCGCCACCGCATCTTTCGCTTTCGTTTCCGCCATTTAAGCCTCCTGTTACCCGAGTGCCTGCTCAACGATGGCGAGTGGCACCAGTTCCGCCGTCGAGCGTATTTGCGACGGCCGCGTAACAGGAGGAATGGCGATGGATCTGAAGGGCCTGGGCTATCTGATTTCGACGGTGAGCGTTTTATTCCTCGGAATCGTCGCCTGGCCCGCGCCGGACGAACCCCAGTGGAAGATGGCGGCCGTGGTGATTGGAATGGCCACGTCGGTACTCGGCATGGGAGTGCGCTTTTTGTCGCACCGCAAGGACCGAGAGGACATCAGGCGAGCGGCGCACAACCAGCCGCCCAAGGCGGGCTAGACCAGGTCCTCGTTCGCTGCCGTCGGCTCCAGGCTCCGGCGTGCCTCGGCCTCGTGAAACTGCGCGAGCTGCTCGTGGAGGTGCCGCACCGCCGGATCGGCCGCATCCTGGGCCATCTTCCGGCACTGCTCGGCACGCTCGACATGGAAGGCGCGATCATTTTCCGCGCTCATTTCATTCCCCCTACACGTGCGATGCTCATAGCACCGAACGGCGCGGAAAGTGAGTCCGCTCAACCGGCGCGCCTGCCCCCGCGCCGTTCGGCCATTTCGTCCGGCTCCGGCGACTTCGGGCCGCCTTTGTCGAGCTCCATCCAATCGCGGAACTCCAGGCCGTAGAGCATATCCATGACCTCGAATTCGAGCCCGCCCGGCTGCGAGGTATTGCTGTTCCACAGCGCGACCACGCCGCTCTTCAGCTGGGGATCGAACAAGATCAGCGAGCGGTAGCCCGCGACTCCGCCGCGGTGGCCGATGATGCGGTGGCCGGCATAGTCGTAGCTTCGCCAACCGTAGCCATATTGAGCCTCCCCCAGCCGCTCTAGGAACTTGCGAAGCCGGCCGCGCTCGCCCGGCGTCTTGACCCGTCCCTGGTGGATCGTGCCGAGCAGTTGCGGGCTCAGCACCTGCGGCATCTGGCCCATCTGCGCCAGCATCCACAGCGACATGTCCTTGATGTTGCTGTTGACGCCGCCGGAAGCGGGGACGCGATAGTAATTGTCGTTGAGCTCGAGCGGACGCCGGCCGACGCTATGCGGGCGGGCCCAGCTTTTGGCACTGGTCAATCCGTCCATGGTCAGGCTGGCCGAAGTCATGCCAAGCGGAGCGAAGAGGTCGCGCTCGACGGTCTCCTGGTAGCGTACACCGCTGACCCGCGCGACCATCTCGCTGGCCGCGTCATAGGCAATGTTCTGATAGCTCCAGCAGCTTCCGGGAGGGCAGATGCTGTTGAGCGTCGCCAGCGTGCCACGGAGGAAGGTGACGTCCTGCCCTTCCTCCAGCTTGTTATCGAACGCATTGCGATAAAGGCCGAGCCGGTGGCTGAGCACATCGCCGACCGTCGCCTTGAACTCGTTTCGGCCCGGCAAGCGCAGGGAAGGCGCTGCCTGAGCGACCGGCTCGTCAAAGCTCAATCTTCCCTCTTCGGCGAGCTTGGCGACCATGGTCGAGGCAACACCTTTCGAAACCGACGCCCAGCGGAAGACGGTTTCCGGCGTCACCTTCTCGCCCGATCCTTCAAGCGTCTCGCCATAGCCGTTTAGAAAAGTGATCCTGCCGTTCTCGACAATTCCGACCGCCATTCCGACCATGGTCGGTTTTTCGGCCATCCGCCTGAGCCTTGCGTCGAGCAGGGCATAGTCGATGCGGCTGCGGCTTGCCGGTTCGACCAGCGCCAGCCTGGCGCTGGTCCCGGCGATGTCGCGGGCCCTTGCCGTGTCGGTGGAATTTTGCGTGTTGCCGAACGGCTGGGCAATCGCCAGCGCGCCCACAGCAAGCGCGAAGATACCAAGACCGAGTTTAAACTGACGTTCCAACAGAAACGTTTCCTCCCCGTAGCAGCTGTGGCCCCGACCGGGCCAACGCTCAACTCCCCGAGGAATCTCCCTGCGCCCAAGCGAACTCTTTCGAGCGGCGAACGGCTGACGACTGGTCAGCTTCGCTCGGCTCGCCTAAAGGCGCGTGCGGGGAGTGACGGATGAATTTCTTGAAGACGCTGTTTTGGGTGGTCGTCGCGGTCTCGCTCGCGATCTTCGCCAACCGCAACTGGACCGATGTGACGATCAACCTATGGGGCAATATTCAGGCCGATGTGAAACTCCCCGTCCTGATCCTGCTGGTCTTTTTGATTGGCTTCCTGCCTCCCTTCCTGATCCTGCGCGGACGGATCTGGGCATTGAAACGCAGGCTCGCGCTGGCCGAGCGTCCAGCGGTCCCGCCAATCACCGCCCCTTTGCCTATGGCCGACGTAGAAGCAGCGTTATGAGCAGCCCGATCTTCGTCGCGATCGACACGCCCGACATGGATCGCGCCCGGTCGATCGCCGCGGCGGTCAAACGCCAGGCCGGCGGATTGAAGTTGGGCCTGGAGTTCTTCTGCCACAATGGCCGCCACGGCGTGCTCGAACTTGCCGAACTGGGTCTTCCGATATTCCTCGACTTGAAGCTCCATGACATTCCCAATACCGTCGCCAAAGCGGTCCAGGCCCTCTCGCCGATCATGCCGGCGGTACTGACCGTCCATGCCGCGGGGGGGCGGGCGATGCTGGAGGACGCCAAGGCGGCGGCACCGACCGGGACCAAGGTCGTTGCAGTCACAGTGTTGACCAGCCTCGATGGCAACGACCTGGCCTCGATAGGGATCACATCGAACAGCCACGCCCAGGTTGAGCGGCTGGCGGCCCTGGCGCAGGAAGCCGGCCTCGACGGCATCGTCTGCTCCGGTCAGGAAGTCGCCGCGGCGCACAAGAAATGGAAGGACGGCTTCTTTGTGGTCCCGGGAATCCGCCCTGTTAACTCCCACGCGGGTGACCAAAAGCGGGTGATCAGCCCTCGGGGTGCAATCGACGCCGGGGCATCGATTCTGGTGATCGGCCGGCCGGTGACTGCCGCCGAAGATCCCGGTGCTGCACTCCGCGAGATTGCCGGAACGCTTTGAATGGACAAGCAGGCGCGCCGGGCTTACCTCGCGCGGCCCAAGACAAAGAGGTTTCGATGAGCTGGCTGAGCCGGGTTCGCAACGGCATCCAATCGCTGACCAAGCGACAGAGCGCCGACAATCTTTGGCATAAATGCAAGAAGTGCGCCTCGATGGTCTTCACCAAGGAGTGGGAGGACAATCTCTATGTCTGCCCACGCTGCGATCATCACGACCGGGTCGGGCCGACGGTGCGCTTCGATGCGCTGTTCGACCGGAAGAAATATGAGGTGCTGCCAAGCCCCGAGGTGCGCGAGGACCCGCTCAAGTTTCGGGACACAAAGCGCTATACCGATCGCATCAAGGCCGCTCGCTCGTCGACCGGCGAACGGGACGCGCTGATCAATGCTTTCGGCAAGATTGAAGGGCATCAGGTAGTCGTCGGCGTGCAGGACTTCGCGTTCATGGGCGGGTCGATGGGCGTGGCAGTGGGCGCGGCGTTCGTTGCCGGCGTCGAGAAGTCGATCGCCAGGCATTGCCCCTATATCCTGTTCACTGCGGCCGGGGGCGCACGGATGCAGGAAGGCATCCTTTCGCTGATGCAAATGCCCCGGACCACAGTCGCGCTGGCCAGGCTGCGCGAGTCCGGTCTGCCCTACATCGTCGTGCTGACCGATCCCACAACCGGTGGAGTTACAGCCAGCTACGCCATGCTCGGCGACGTTCAGATTGCCGAACCGGGAGCGCTGATCGGCTTTGCCGGACAGCGGGTGATCGAACAGACCATCCGCGAGAAACTGCCCGAAGGCTTCCAGCGCGCCGAATATTTGCTTGAACATGGAATGATCGACATGGTCGTCCACCGCCACGTACTGAGGGATCGCATCGGCCGGCTGGTCTCGTATCTCGCTCCTCCGAAGGCCAAGAAGGCGGCATAGGGTCCAGACCCGCTACCAGCGAGGCCGCGATGGTGACGAAAAAGCATCCTGGGAGTGATCGAGCGCAGCCAGATATCGGGCGATATCTGGCAAACGAGCGAGCGTGCCAGGGCGCTTTTTCGTTCCACCCGAAGGGCAAGATCCTGCCGGCACTGCGCGTCGTCGAAGCCCTCGACCGGGCTAAAAGCCCGCTCTTCGCACTTCTCCTAGCGCAGCATCCCGCAGGGTCTTGTCACGGCCTCGCTGGTAGCGGGTCTGGACCCTCATGAAGGAAGTGATCCGCTCGGCGGATCCACGCGTCGCGGCGCTGATCCGGCGGCAAGCGACCCAATATCAGGACCGCGACCAGCTCGGCCTCGACCGCATCGCCGCGCTGCTGGAGAAACTTGGACGGCCGCAGGACCGATTGCCGCCCTTGTTTCATGTCGCGGGAACCAACGGCAAGGGCTCGACCTGCGCCTTCCTCCGCGCCGGCCTTGAAGCCGCCGGGCATCGAGTGCACGCGTTCACAAGCCCACACCTGGTTCGCTACAACGAGCGCATCCGCATCGCGGGCGCGCTGATCGATGATCAGCGGCTGGCTGAGTCCATGGGGCGCGTGCTCGACGCCAATGATGAGATCGGCGGCAGCCTGTTCGAGGTCAACACTGCGGTCGCCTTCCTCGCCTTCGCCGAAACGCCCGCCGACGCCTGCATCCTCGAAGTCGGGCTCGGCGGACGGCTGGATGCGACAAATATCGTCGAACGGCCGCTGGTCACGGGCATCGCCAGCCTCGGTCTCGATCACCAGGCTTTTCTCGGCAATCGAATGATCGACGTCGCCGGCGAGAAGGCCGGGATTGCCAAGCACGGCGTTCCGCTGGTCACCCAGCTATATCCGCCCGAGCTGGCCGAGCGGATCGGCGAAATCGCGCACGATGTCGGCGCCATCTGGGAGCCACGGGGGCTCCACTGGGACGCGATCGTTCGTCAGGACAAGCTTCGCTATCGGGATCGACAAGGCGAGGTTGACCTTCCCCAGCCCCGCCTTCCCGGCAAGCATCAGGCACTGAATGCTGCGCTGGCGGTGGCCATGCTGCGGCATCAGACCGCGCTGGATGTGCCGCCCTCGGCGCTGAGTGCGGCCATGGGTTGGACGAACTGGCCGGCGCGGCTTCAGCAACTGCACGGTGGACCGCTGTTCGCCATGCTGCCACGCGGCAGCGAGCTGTGGGTCGACGGCGGTCACAATCCCAGCGCGGCGCGGTTGGTCGCCGACTATGCCCGCAGGAAATGGCGCGACGGCCTACCCCTGGTGCTGCTGTTCGCCAGCCTGAAGGCCAAGGATACGGAGGGCGTGCTTCGACCTTTCAAAGGGATCGCCAGAAGGGTCATGACCATGCCGATCGACGGTCATGAATGCCGTTCACCGGAGGAACTCGAGACCATGGCCGAAAGCATGGGCCTTCCAGCCAGCGCCAAGACCAGCCTGGCTGACGCCATCACCGCCCTCCGGCAACCGGCACGGGTGCTGGTATTCGGCTCGCTCTACCTTGCTGGCGAGATGCTTGCGCTCAATGGGCCGATACCGGACTAGGCTTAGCCGGCCCCTCATCGGCCCGTACGTCGCCTTCGCCAACCACACCCGCGTCGCCGATCGACGAGTCCACCAGCCCCGATCGCATCATCAGCCAGAAGAGGATGATTCCAGGCAAGGCGGCAACGGTTGTCAGCCAGTAAAAATTGACGAAGCCGACCGCCTCCACCACCGCACCTGCAGTCGTACCCGTCAATACCCTGCCGACGATGCTCGCAGCGGCCGAGATGAGCGCATATTGCGACGCGGTGAAACGCAAATTGCAGAGCGCCGAGAAGTAGGCGACGACCACCACCCCGCCGATGCCGCTGGCAAAATTCTCGAACCCAATGCATGCCGCCAGACCGAAGTTCGTGTGGCCGGCCATGGCCAGAAAGGCGAAAGTGGCGTTCGAAACGCCCATCAGGATCAGGCTGATCAGGACCGAGCGCTTCATGCCGATCTGGGCGTAAAGCACGCCACCGACGAAGATGCCGATCAGATAGGCCCAAAAACCGACGCCGACGTCCCAAATGGCGATCTCGTCATTACTATAGCCCATGTCGTCGAGCAGCAGCCGCAGCACCAGCTGCCCCAGCGTGTCTCCGATCTTGTGAAGGAGGATGAACAGCAGGACCAGGAACGCACCGCGCCGTTTGAAGAATTCGGCAAACGGACCCCAGATGGCGACAATCGCCTCGCCGAATCCTTTGCGAACGGTCGGCTCCTTGTGCCGAGCCGGCTCTCCGACGATGAGGCCGGTGAGCATGGCCGGCAGCGCGAAAGCCGCGCAGGCCAGATAGGCAATCTCCCAACCAACCCGCGCGGCAAGCACCAGCGCCAATGCGCCCGCGGCTACCGAACCGATCCTCCAGCCATATTGCGACATGCCCGAGCCAACGCCGAGCTGGCGCGGCTCGAGAAGCTCGATCCGATAAGCATCGATGACGATGTCGAAGGTTGCACCCGCGATGCCCACCAGGATTGCCGCAATCGCAGTCTGATAAATACTCGCCGAAGGATCCTGGAAGGCGAGGTTGGCAACCGCCGCCATCACCAACACTCCAGCGAAGACCAGCCACGACACACGCTGTCCCAGCCTGCCGAGCAGCGGCAGCCGAACGCCGTCGACGACCCACGCCCAGAGAAACTTCAAATTGTAGACGAGGAACGCGAGCGCGAAGGTCGTGACGGTTGATTTGGTGATTCCGTCTTGCGCCAGCCGTGTGGTCAGCGTCGCCCCGATCATTGCATAGGGGAAGCCGGACGAGATACCGACGAAGAAGGCGGCGATCGGCGCCTTCTCGAGGTAAGGGCGAAAGCCATCCCACCAATTCCTGACAGGTCGGTCGGTCGGGATCGCTGCTGCCTCGCTCACCTGTTTCTCCCCGGCTTGGATTTGAAGGCCGGAGCCTAGCAGCCTGTTAGCGGAGGGAAAGCGCAAATCCGGGGCGGCTCGTGCCGAAAAATGGGTCGGTTCGACCTTGCAACCGACCGGCGATTGGCGCAGCCTTGCCGATCATGGACATGCCTCGCACGCCGCCCCGGCCAACGCCCGGCCAACGAGCACTGGCCGAAGCCCTTGCAAGGGGCGAAGCGGTGCTCGGCGAGGGAATCCAGACTCTGCCCGCGAACGTCTACATCGATCCCGACCGCTTCGAGGCCGAGCAGCGCGCCATCTTCGATAAACTGCCGCATCCGCTCGCCCCGTCCGCGCTTCTGCCCCGCAGCGGCGAAGCGCTCGCCCATGACGGCTATGGCATGCCCCTGATCCTGTCGCGCGATCATGACGGCAAGGCGCATGTCTTTGCCAACGTCTGCCGCCATCGCGGCACGCGGCTGATCGACAGCCACGAGGTCGCGCCCGCCAAGCGGATCGTCTGTCCTTATCACGCCTGGGCCTATAAGCCCGACGGCCAGTTGACCGGCATGCCGCGGGCCGACTGTTTCCCCGGTCTCGACAAGGGCTCGCACGGCCTCAAGGAATTCCCTTCGGTCGAGGCGGGTGGGCTGATCTGGTGGGCGAAAGATGACGCGGCCGACTTCAGTGGCGCAGAAGCGTTGGCGCCCGACCTCGACGCCTTTGGCCTGGGCGATCTCTACCTCTACCGCCGCCGCACTCACGACGTCGCCGCCAACTGGAAGCTGTTCGTCGATGCCTTCCTCGAAAGCTATCATGTCCAGCGACTGCATGCGGCGACTATTGCCACCTTCTTCGCCGATGGAATTACGGTGGCCGACACCATCGGCTGCCACCAGCGGGCGGCCGTCGGCCGTGCGGCCTATTTATCCGAAATCGACCGCGATGACTGGGGCGAGCTGCGGAAGGCGGTGACCTACACCTACCAGCTGTTCCCGGCCTCGGTGATCATCGTCAGTCCCGACTACATCAACCTGCTGGTCGGAATGCCCCAATCGACCGATAGGACCTTGGTCGAGGACTTCATGCTGATCCCCGAAGCGCCGACCACCAACGAGGCCGAGGCGCACTGGCAGAGGAGCTGGGACCTGCTCGATGGCGGCACCTTCGGCGCTGAGGATTTCGGCGCCGCCGCCCTGTGTCACAAGGGCCTGGCATCTGGGCAGATCGACGAGGTCATCCTCGGCAAGCTCGAAGCCGGCATTGCCGACTTTCACCGCAAGATCGAAGAAGCACTTTAGATTTTTGCCTCGGGGTAAAGTGTCAGCCCCTTGGGCGGCCTGACCTTTTCCCCGGCCAGATATTTGTCGACCGCCGCGAGCGCCGCCTTCAAGGTTCGATCATTGTACGGCTTCATCAGGCAGCCGATCGCCAGTTCAGACGCATTGTCCGGCGGTGCCCCGGTGACGAACAGCACCGGAATGCGACGATTCTTGGCGACCTGGGCGAGATCGATGCCGGTTCGCTCGCCGGTCAGGCGGACGTCGCACAGGATGAGGTCGACCTGCTCGCTGTCGAGCGCCGCGACAGCGTCGGCGAAGCGGTCGAGCGTAGCGGCCACCTCATAGCCTTCGTCGCCGAGCAGGTTCTCCGTGTCGAACGCGGTCAGGGGCTCATCCTCCACGATGAGGATTCTGCTTGACGATCCGCTTGCGCTTCCCGAACAGCATCCCAACTCCGTAGGATAGAGACCCATGACCCCGCAACGAACAAAGCGTGCCCCGGTGCCGCGCCAGGGGCGCCGCGCCGCAAGAGGGCAGCAGCCGCCGCGCGGGCCAAAGCCCGGCGCAGCCCGCGAAGAAGGGCCGCAGCGCATCGCCAAGTTGCTTGCCCGAGCCGGCATTGCCTCCCGCCGCGACATCGAGCGGATGATCGCCGAAGGGCGTATTGCGTTGCATGGTGAGAAGTTGACCACGCCCGCGACTTTGCTTGAGAATTTGCAGGGCGTGACGGTTGACGGCCAGGCGGTGAAGCCAGCCGGCGCGGCGCGGCTGTTCCTGTTCTACAAGCCGGCGGGATGTCTGACCGCCGCCCGCGATCCCAAAGGCCGGCCGACCATTTACGACAAGCTGCCCCAGGGCCTGCCGCGGCTGATGCCCGTCGGCCGACTCGACTATATGACCGAGGGGCTGCTGCTGCTCACGAACGACGGCGAGTTGAAGCGGCAATTGGAATTGCCCAGCACCGGCGTCGTCCGCCGCTACCGGGCTCGGGCGTTTGGAGATGTGACGCAGGCGCAGCTGGAAGCACTTTCCGAGGGCGTGACGATCGAGGGCATTCGCTACGGCTCGATCGACGCCAACCTTGAGCGCCGCACCGGCCGCAACTGCTGGATCGAATTGTCGCTGACCGAGGGAAAGAATCGAGAGGTTCGCAACGTCCTCGCTTACCTCGGCCTGCAAGTCTCAAGACTGATCCGCACAAGCTACGGGCCTTTTACCGTGGAGGACTCGCGCCCGGCGACGTCGGCGAAGTGCAGCGCGAACTGCTGTTCCGCTTCCGCCAATCGCTCAAATGAGGATTATCGCTGGAGAATGGCGCGGCCGGAACTCGTTGCGCCGACGGGGAGGGAAACCCGGCCAACAGCGGATCGGACTCGTGAAACGCTGTTTTCCATGCTTGCAAGCAGACTGGGGGGCTTCGAGGGGCTGCGGGTCGCCGATCTCTATGCAGGGAGCGGGGCGTTGGGCCTGGAGGCATTGTCGCGCGGCGCGGCCCATGCGACCTTCGTCGAGAATGAACGCTCGGCGATCAAGGCGATCGAGGCCAATATCGCCGTGCTTGGTGCCGGCACTCGGGGGCAATCCGGTCGACATCAGCCGCCTTGCTGCCCACCGGCGGACCGTACGACCTGATCTTCGCCGATCCGCCTTACAAAGCTGGGTCCGGAGATGCGGTGGTGCGACGCGGTGGCCAAGGCCGGGTGGCTGACGACCGGCGGATGGATGGCGGTCGAAACCCAGAAAGGCGATTCCGTCACCGCGCCCGGCGGCTGGACAGTCGAAGCGACCCGCGACGTCGGCCGCGCCCGGCTGACCCTCCTGCGCGTCTAAGCCTTCGCGGCTTTGGAAGTCTTTGCGGGCTTCGTGACCTTTTTGACCTCGTCGAACTCGGTCAGCAGCCGTAGGCCGATCGCCGCGGCGGCGGCTTTGCCCGCATCCTTCACCACCCTGGACGAAACGCCCTTCTTGCCCTTTTCGGTCAGCCCCTTCTCGGCGAACGCGGCGACGGCAGCCATGGCGCCGGCGGCCAGCAGGTCACCGATCAGCGGATGTTCGGCCAGCTTCCACAGCGCATCGATGCCCTTGCCGCCGGCTTTCGTGGTCTTGCCGCCCTTCTTGGAGCCGGCAGGCCTGGTTTTGAGCGCGGCGGCCTTGCCGGCTTTTTTCTTCTTCGGCGCCTTGGCCGTCGTCGCTTTCGCCATCAATGCCTCCTGTTGGGACTATTCGGGTCTCGGCTCTTTCTCGACCATCCAGGTCTGGCCCTTTGAAACGAGCGCCTGAAGATCCGGTTGCTTGCCGGAGGCGATTGCCTCGTTCTGTTCGATCACGACGCTGTCGAAGGTCGGCGCGGGGTCCTCATAGAGTACGCCGAGCGCGACCGGGAAGCTGGCGGCCGGCATTTCGGCCAACATATGGGCGACGGCTCGATTGCGAGGCTCGTGTTCCAGTACCTCGTCGCTGTCGCCCTCGACCACCTTCAGCATGTGTCGGTCCATATCGAGCGCAAGGCCCTTGGTGCCGCCGGCGAACAGCATCCTCTCGCCCGGCTGAAGCCACAGCTGCTTCTCGGCGGCGACGCTCTTGTCGGTGAAGGAGGCGAACACGTCATCGTTGTAGACGACGCAATTCTGGATAGATTTCGACGAAGCTGGCGCCTTTGTGGGCATGCGCGGCCTTGAGCACGTCGACCAGATTCTTGTGCACGTCGATGCCGCGAGCGACAAACCGCGCTCCCGAGCCCAGCGCGAAAGCGCAGGGGTTGGCCGGCCGGTCGACCGAACCGAAGGGGGTCGAGGGGCTGCGCGTGCCGATCCGTGACGTCGGCGAATACTGACCCTTGGTCAGGCCGTAAATTTCATTGTTGAACAACAGCAGCTGGCAATCGAGGTTACGCCTGAGCAAATGCATCGTGTGGTTGCCGCCGATCGACAGCGCGTCGCCGTCGCCGGTGATGATCCACACGTCGAGCTCGGGATTGGCCAGCTTCGTCCCGGTCGCCACAGCGCAGGCCCGGCCGTGAATCGTATGGAAGCCGTAGCTGGCCATATAATAAGGAAAGCGGCTGGAGCAGCCGATGCCCGATGATGAACACGGTGTTTTCGCGGGCGGTGCCGAGGTCGGGCATGGTCCGCTGTACCGCCTTCAGCACGGCATAATCGCCGCAGCCCGGGCACCAGCGCACTTCCTGGTCGGACGCCCAGTCCTTGGCAGTGGTGACTTTGGCGACTTCGTTCATACCAGATAGCCGTTGAGCCAGAGGATAGAGGAACACCACCAAGATCAGCATGGCGATGTAGGGCAGGCGGTTGATCGGCTTCATCGCCGATCGCTCCGCGAACGTTCACAATGTTCGCAGCGGACGGCGCCATTCGTGTGCAATGCCGTCCCAGAGCATCCCGATCGCCGCCTCGATCTCGGCAATGGTGAAGGGCTGGCCCGACACCTTGTTGAGCGGCCGCGCGTCGACCAGAAACTGGTCGCGCAGCAGGGTCTTCAATTGTCCGCTGTTCATCTCGGGGACGAGGATATGCTCAAAGGCCCGAGTAGGACAGCGAGATTTTTCGGGAATGGCGCGATGTAGCGGATATGAATGTGGCTGACATCCGCCCCCCGCATCCGCGCCCGGCGGACCGCCTGGTGGATCGGGCCAAAGGTCGAGCCCCAGCCGACCACCACCAGCTTGCCGCTTTCACCGCCGATGCAGACGTCCTGGTCGGGAATTGAGTCCGCGACCGAGGCGACCTTGGCAGCCCGCAGGCGCGTCATCTCGGCATGCGCCTCCGGCGAATAGTCGATGTTGCCAGTCCCGGGTTCTTCTCGATCCCGCCGATGCGATGCTCGAGGCCGGGCGTTCCAGGCTTGATCCACGGGCGGGCCAGGTCCGCGTTGCGGGCATAGGGCATGACCTGGTCATTGTCGGGTTCCGCTGCCGAGCCTTCCGCGAACTTGACCGGGAACGGCTCATAACCGCTCATGTCCGGCACCTTCCACGGCTCGGCGGCATTGGCAATATAGCCGTCGGTCAGCAGCATCACCGGCGTCATGTAGCGAGTCGCGATCCGCACCGCCTCGATCCCGCACTCGAACGCGTCGGCGGGCGAGCGCGCGGCGATCACCGGCAGCGGCGCATCGCCGTTGCGCCCATAGACGGCTTGATAGAGGTCGGACTGCTCGGTTTTGGTCGGCAGGCCGGTCGACGGCCCGCCACGCTGCGAATTGATGATCACCAGCGGCAGCTCGGTCATCACCGCCAGGCCCATTGCCTCGCCCTTGAGCGCAATCCCGGGCCCGGAAGAGCTGTGACCCCCAGATGTCCGGCATAGCTCGCCCCCATCGCGGCACAGATCGCAGCGATCTCATCCTCCGCCTGGAACGTGGTGATGCCATATTCCTTGAGGCGCGACAGGTGGTGGAGAATCGGCGACGCCGGAGTGATCGGATAGCTGCCGAAAAACATCGGCAAGCCCGCCAGTTGCGCGCCGGCAATGATCCCCAGCGACAGCGATTCCGCACCGGTCACCGTGCGATAAAGGCCGGGCTCGGCCGGGGCCGCGGCGATATGCTGCTGATGGACCTGCCCTCCGATCTCGACCGTCTCGCCATAGGCATGGCCGGCGTTCAGCGCGGCGATATTGGCCTCGGCCAGCTCGGGCTTCTTGGCGAATTTCGCGTTGAGCCAGTCGACGATCGGCTGCCGGTCGCGGTCGAACATCCACAGCGCGAGGCCCAGCGTCCACATATTCTTGCAACGCAGCGCCTCTTTGTTGCCAAGTCCGAACGGCTTCACCGCATCGAGGGTGAGTTGCGAGATGTTGAAGTGGACCAGCTGCCAGCGAGCCAGGCTGCCGTCTTCCAGCGGGTTGGCGTCATAACCCGCCTTGGCGAGGTTGCGCGGCGTAAACTCGCCCTCGTCGGCAATGATCAGCCCGCCTTCGCGAAGCGCGGTGGCGTTCATCTTCAGCGCTGCCGGATTCATCGCGATCAGCACGTCGGGCCGGTCGCCCGCAGTCTCGATCGCGGACGAACCGAAATTTATCTGAAAGGCGAAACGCCGAACGTCGTCCCCTGCGGCGCGCGAATTTCCGCGGGGAAGTCGGGGAAAGTGGCGAGATCGTTCCGGCCAGCGCGGTCGAGAGCGTGAACTGGCCGCCGGTCAACTGCATGCCGTCGCCGCTGTCGCCGGCAAACCGCACCACCATCGCCTCCAGCGGCGGATGGGCGTGGGCTTCTTCGTCGGTGATGAGATGGGTGGCCGAGGCCATGTTGGTCCTTCAGTGTAGGGTTTGAAACTCACAATAGGAGCGTGGGGACGGTTTCGCCACCTACTTTGACGCGGATTGAGGCGCGGCCACCACTGATGGCGCCAGAGGCCGCTTAGGGTCGACAACGGACTTGCCGTTTGTGGGAACAACTGCCTGGAAACTGCTTTGATGAAAGCACTTGCCGATAAAGCAAGGGAGGTGAAACATGTCCCATCAATCTACGCTGTTCATCGCTGCCGGAGCGGTTCTGCTTGCCGGCTGCGAGACTGTCGAGCGGGCGGCCACCGACATCGTCGGCAATAATTTTGCTGCGAACCTTACCGGGGCCAGCGAGGTCCCGCCGGCCGATCCCGACGGGGTTGGCACGGCGAAGATCTCAACCGACGACGCTACCAATCGGATCTGCACGCATCTCGAAGTCCGCAATATTGGCGCCGTCACCGCGGCGCACATCCACCGTGGACGGGCCGGCGTGAACGGACCGCCGGTCGTTACACTAGATGCGCCTGACGACAATGACAGCGACGACTGTGACGACGTCGCAGACGCGCTGCTTGATGAAATCAGACGGTCGCCGGCCGATTTTTATGTCAATGTTCACACTGCTGAACATCCGGACGGCGCGATCCGCGGTCAGATTTTCAACGTCGAGGGCTGAACTGCGCCGCGGTCTCATCGCTCGATTGGCAGGTTCGACGAACTCCGACTACCCAATGCGCTGGGTGGACGGGACGGTACTGTCCTGGGAAAATCCTAAAACAGCACGGCTGCCAAGAGTAGCCAAAAAAGCAGACTTAACAGGCACGCCACGGCCAATCCATTGAACGGTGCCAAGTGCGGACGATTTATTGTCATGTCCTCTCTCCAGATCCCTCTTGGATGCAAGGATTCACGCAACTCGGCCAATTGAAGATTGATGTCCCAATGCGGCACACTGTGGGGCTCGGCTTTTATTCCCAACCGCAAAAGCTGGCAACCTCAGGAAGTTAGCGAGGGACCATAGTGGCTGGGTGGCTGTTAATCATCATTGTCACGTTGTGGATGGCCCCAGCGATGGTGCTCGCTATCGCGTTCGTTTGGTCATCCGTCCGTTCCAAGACATTAGATTTCAAGACCAACCGGAATTCGACCACCGCCTACGTCGGCAATGGATCGAAAGGAGCCGCAATGGCTTCGACACACCGCTGGTGCGCGGCGTCGACCGCAGCTAACAAAGAGCGATGACGCCCGCTTACGAAGAGCTGCTCACCTTGCGGCGCAAATCGCGGATCACGGGCTGGTTCCAGCTCGGCTGGCGGCTCGCTGCGGTGGTCGCCCTGATCGCCATCTTGATCCTGTTCCACTGGCTTGAGCGCGAAGGGCTAAAGGACAATCACGACGGCGATGTCAGCCTGCTCGATGTCGTTTATTTCACCATGATCAGCGCGACGACCACCGGCTACGGCGACATCGTCCCCGTGACCGAGCGGACGCGGCTGTTCGATGCGCTTGTCGTTACACCGATCCGAATCCTGTTCCTGCTGTTCTTTGTCGGAACGGCCTATCTGTTCGTCGCCAGGCGGACATGGGAGAAGTTCGTCATGAAGCGTATCCAGCGCAGCCTCAGCGACCACATCGTGGTCGTCGGTTACGGGACCAAGAACAGTCGCGCCGTTCAGGAACTGATCGACCTCGGCGCCGAGCCGGAGACGATCGTCGTCATCGACGTCCATGAGGAGCGGCTGGAGCTCGCCAAGGCCGCAGGGTGCACGATCCTCAAGGCGGACGCGACAAGGGATGCAACGCTGAGGGCGGTGCATGTGGACCGTGCCAAGCTGGTTATCATCTCGGCCGGGCGTGACGACACATCAATTTTGGTGTGCCTGACCGTCAGGCACCTCGCCCCGAATGTCAGGATCAGCCTGGCGGTCAATCAACAGGACAACACGGTGCCGGCGCGAAGGGCCGGGGCGGACGTCGTCGTCAATCCACTCGACTTCGCCGGCCTGCTATTGGCGACGACGCATGCCGGTCACCATATCGCCGACTATCTTGCGGACCTTGCCACGATGGGCGGCCGGGTTCGTCTCGTTGAGCGTGAAGTCCGCCCGGAGGAAATCGGAACAGCACTCAAGGATCTGAGCGCGGGCCTCGGCCTCAGGATCATCAGAGATGGTACGCCCTTCGGCTTCTGGCGGCCGCAGGTGCAGAAGCTGGAGGCGGGCGATATCATCATGGAAATCGTTCCGACGGTCTGACCCGACGCCACAAGGAAGAACATGACCGACGACCATCTTTACCGCCGCGGGGTCGGCGTGATGCTGATCAATGCCGACAAGCTCGTCTGGGTCGGGCGGCGGATCGATAATCGCGACGAGGCGTGGCAGATGCCGCAGGGCGGGCTCGACAAGGGCGAGGACGGCTGGGCCGGAGCGCTGCGCGAGCTGGAGGAGGAGACCGGGATTGCGCCCCAGCTGGTCGAGCAGGTCGCCTGCCATCCACAGCAGCTTCGCTACGATATACCGGACGCGATCGCCTCCCGGCTGTGGGGTGGCAAGTGGAAGGGGCAGCTGCAGGACTGGTACCTGGCCCGGTTTCTCGGCACCGACGAGGATATCGACATCGCTACCGAGGATCCCGAGTTCAGTCACTGGAAATGGGTCGAGCCGAATTTGCTTCCCGAGCTGATCGTGCCGTTCAAGCGCGACATGTATCGGCGGATCGTGGAGGAGTTTGGAGAGTATCTCTGACTGAGCAGGGAGTGGCCTTCCTCAAATCGCCACGCTAGAGCCTCCCGCCATGGAGGGGCTGACATCAATCGAGCGGGACTGCATCGAACGAGCGATGGCCGCCGACATGCTGCCGCAGGTAGAAGTCCTGGTCGGCCGTTAACAGCGGTTCGCGCAACCTCGCCGGCATGGCGGCGATCGGCGAGCAACTGGCGGACGCATTCGCCGACCTTCCCGGAAAGCTTCAGATGCTTGAGCCGGCGCCGGTCGATGCGATCGATGCCGAGGGAAAACCCTATCAGATCGAGCATGGCCGCAACCTGCATCTGACCGTCCGGCCAGACGCGCAGGTCCAGCTGCTCTTCACCGGTCATATGGACACGGTATTCGGCGCCAATCACCCGTTCCAGTCGCTCAAATGGCTTGAGCCCGGCAAGGTGCTGAACGGCCCCGGCGTCGCGGACATGAAAGGGGGGATCGCCGTCATGCTTGCCGCGCTGAAGGCGGTCGAGGCGAGCCCGCTGGCCGACAAGCTGGGATATGAGGTCGTCATCAATTCAGACGAGGAGGTCGGCTCGCTCGGCTCGGCTCCGCTGATCGCCGCTGGGGCCGGGGCAAGCGCGCCGCGCTGACCTATGAGCCCTCCGCCCTGCCCGACGGAACGCTGGCCGGGGCCCGCCCTGGCAGCGGCAATTTCAGCTTTACCGTTACCGGCCGCTCGGCCCACGCCGGGCGCAACCCCGAAGACGGTCGCAATGCGCTTGTGGCCGCCGCCGACCTTGCCTTGCGCTTGAAGAAGGGGGTCGGGCCGAGTCTGTCGATCAATCCGGCCAGGATCGATGGCGGCGGCCCCAACAATGTCGTCCCCGACCTCGCCGTTCTGCGCGTCAACCTGCGGCCTGCGACCCTCGACGACCAGGCCGGCGCGCAAAGCCTGATCGATGGCGCCGTGCGACAGGTCGCCGCCGAGCATGAGGTGCAGATCCACGTCCACGGTCATTTCGCCCGGCCGCCCAAGCCAGTAACGCCGGAGACCGAAGCCCTGTTCGGGCTGGTCCAACAGGCCGGTGCCGACCTGTGCCAGCCAATCAGCTGGAAGCCGACCGGCGGGGTGTGCGACGGCAACAACATCGCCGCCTGCGGCGTGCCCGTGATCGACACGATGGGCGTGCGCGGCGGAAGCATTCATTCGATGGAGGAATATCTGATCGTCGAGAGCCTTGCCGAGCGCGCCGCGCTGTCGGCGCTGACCATCCTTCGGTTGGCGGAGGGCGCATGAGCTACCGCATCCGCGCCGCGCGGCCCGACGATTTGCGGGCCTTCTACGACCTCGCCAAGCTGACCGGCGGCGGCTTCACCAACCTGCCTGCCGAGCGCGCGACGCTGGAGGACAAGCTGACCCGATCCGAGGCGGGGTTCAGCCGCGGGGGGGAAAACCAGGGCGACGACCTTTACGTCTTCATGCTCGAGAATTTCGAGACCGGCGCAATCCGCGGCACCGGCCAGGTGTTCGGGGCGGTCGGCACCGACGTTCCCTTCTACAGCTATCTGATTTCGACCCTGACCCAGAAGAGCCAGGAGCTTGGCCGCATCTTCCGCAACCAGGCGCTGACGCTGACCACCGACCTTGAAGGGTCGAGCGAAGTCGGCGGGCTGTTCCTCCATCCGCAGGAGCGCGCCGGCGGTCTGGGCATGTTGCTCGCCCGATCGCGTTACCTGTTCATCAAGCAGCATCGGCCGCGGTTCGGCGACATGGTCCTGGCCGAGCTTCGGGGCGTGATGGATCAGGCCGGCCATTCGCCCTTCTGGGATGCGCTCGGCGGACGTTTCTTCGGGATGACCTTCCCCGAGGCCGACGAGTTCAACGCGATCCACGGCACGCAGTTCATCGCCGATCTGTTCCCCAAGACCCCGATCTACATGTCGATGCTACCTGAAAGCGCGCGAGCGGTGATCGGCCAGCCGCATCCGACCGGGCGGGCGGCACTGAAGATGCTGGAGAATGAAGGCTTCGTCTGGGACAGCTATATCGACATTTTCGACGGCGGTCCGACGGTCACGGCGCGCACGGACCGGATCAAGACGGTGATGGAGGCCGAGTGGCTGCGGGTCGCGGGAACCAATGGCGAAGGCGGGCCGATGATGATGCTCGCCGCGGGCGTGATGCATGACTTCGTCGCCTGCTACGGCTATGCGACGACCACCGACAATGGCGAGCTGGTGATCGACGCCAAGGCGATGGAGATGCTCGGCATCGGGCCGGGCGACCGGGTGCTGGCGGTTGCTCGGTGATCCGCGAAATTAACTTCGACGGCATTGTCGGACCGAGCCACAACTATTCCGGCCTCAGCCTTGGGAATTTGGCCGCGACAAGCCATGCCGGGGAGGTGTCGCAGCCGCGGGCGGCCGCGCTGCAAGGCATCGGCAAGATGCGGGCCAACATCCGGCTTGGGATGGTGCAGGGCATCTTCGTGCCGCAGCCGCGCCCGGCCAGGCCATGGCTCGCCGAGCTCGGGACAGCGATCGAGCAAGCCGAGCATCATATTGCCGCCAACGCGATGAGCGCCTCGGCTATGTGGGCGGCGAACGCGGCTACGGTCAGTCCGGCGCCCGACACGGGCGACGGCAAATGTCACCTGACGGTCGCCAATCTGAAGACGATGCCACACCGCAGCCATGAATGGCCGGCGACGCTGGCGCAGCTTCGCCTGGCCTTCGCGAGTGATGCTTTCGCGGTGCATGGGCCGGTGCCAATCGCTTTTGGCGACGAGGGCGCGGCCAATCACATGAGGCTCACGGCCGCTCATGACGAACCGGGAATCGAAGTCTTCGTTTATGGAGTCTCGGGTGGGCCGTTCCCCGCTCGACAGAATATCGAGGCATCGAAGGCTATCGCGCGGCTGCATCGGCTGGATCCCGAGCGAACCATCTTCGCCGCGCAGAGCGAGGAAGCGATCGCGGCCGGGGCGTTCCACAATGATGTCGTTGCAGTCGCCAATGGACCGGTGTTGTTCGCCCATGAAAAGGCGTTCGCCGATCGCGACGGGTTGATCGGCAAGCTGAGCGCCAAACTTTCCGGTTTCGAATACGTCGAAGTGCCCGACGCCGAGGTGCCGCTGTCCGATGCGATCCGTAGTTACCTGTTCAACGCCCAGCTGGTGACCCCGCCCGACGGCGCGATGACTTTGGTCGCACCCACCGAATGCCGCGACACGCCCTCGGTTGCCTCTTGGATCGAGCGTCATCTCGCTTCCAACGGCGCGATCCGCCGTGTCCATTTCGTCGACGTTCGTCAATCGATGGCGAATGGTGGCGGTCCGGCCTGCCTACGGTTGCGCGTCGCCTGCGATCCAGCAGATGTCGACCCTCGGTTCATCGTCGACGAACCCAAGCTCGACCGGCTGGCAACCGTCGTCGCCGATCAATGGCCCGACGCGATCGCGTCTAGCGACGTGCAATCGCCGACACTGGTCGCCGACGTCGAGCGGGCACGTACGGCGCTGCTCGACGCGCTCGATCTCGGCGAACTGGCCTAGCGCACGACCTGCCGCCGGAAGCTGCGATTGGGCAGGTCCCAGGCAGGGGCGCTGATGAGCACGACGAATGCGTCCTGCCCACCCTGCCCAAGCCCCTGACTGTAGCCCGCGACGATCAGCGATCCGTCGTCAAGCGGCAGGAGGGCGGTGCCATTGTCGTCAGCGGATCCGCCGATGGTCAGCGCAGCGGGCTCGAACGATCCGTGCCTGTCGAGCCGAGCGAGTAACAGGTCCGATCCACCTGCGCCGGCGCTTCGGCTGTGTCCAACGATCCAGATGCGTCCGTTGGCGTCCGCCTTGGCAAGGATTGCACGGTCGTCGGCAGCCCCGCCGAAGCGCTCGAGCCGAAGCAACTCGCCGCTTGGGGACAACGTCGCCGCAACCAGGTCGTTTGACTCCCCGCCACGCCGGTGGGTGTAGCCCGTCAGGACAATGCTGCCATCGGGCCGGACCACCAGCCCATGATTGACCTCGTCCCAGTCGACCATGCCAACGCGCTTTCGCCACTGCTCGCGTCCTTCGGCGTCGACTTTCATCGCAAACATATCGCCATCATCGGCCACGGTCGTTCCACCCGCGATAATGTAGCCGGCATCTTTCGCGGGTTGGATGTAAAGGGCCGCCCAGCCCTCGGGCGCATCGTGCATTGTCTCCCACAATGGAATCCCGTCCAGGTCGGTTTTAACGATGAAGATCCGCCGCTTGTCGCTTCCTTCCGGCTGGCTGTGCCCAAGGAACATGTATCCATCAGTCGCCACGGCCATTGCCGTAAAACGGTCATAGCCGCCGCCGCCGAAGGCATTTTCCTTGAGGATCGCGCCGTCTGGCGCCGCGAGGACGGCATAGCCGTTGATCCCGCCGCGGCCGATCCGGGTGGTAAAGCCCGCGAACATCCGCCGGCCGTCGCTTCCTTCCCTCATCGACCAGAAGGCGTCGATCCCGCCGCCCTGGCCATAGCCCTTTTGCGCAACCAGCCGCCCGTCGCCCGACAGTTCGGCGGCCAGGGCAAGCCAGTCGCTGGGCGGTGAGCCATCGAGCCGGTTCAGGAAGCCGACCGCCACCACATTGCCATTTGCGAGGGGAACGAGATCGTTGACCCAATCATCGTTAGGACCGGCAAAGCGCTGATCCCAAATGATGTGCGCCCGTCGGTCCCCGCCAACGCTGAACGGCGGTGGATCGGACTCACTTTTCGCCAGCACGGCACCCGCGACCAGAACCACAGCCAGTGGGCCGAACCGCGGCAACCAGCTCATTTGTTCATGCCTCCCCGCCGTTGCGCTTCCCAGGCGCTCCTAGCCCGAATTGGGACAGGCCCGCGAAGGCTATTCGACCAGGGGCGGCTTTTCCGCTACGTAGGAGTTAACGGACAGTTAACCACTGTCTTTAAGCGGGAATGGGCGGAACGGCGCCATTTGCGCGGCGTTAGGGTAACCATGACGATGCTCAAGAAGATCGGCCGATTGTTCGTCATCAAGACGCGTCTGGAAGCCTATCTCGTCACTTACGCCATTGCCGTCGGCGCGGTGGAGCGTGGTGTCCACTACCTGCAGAATTATCCGGGCAACGGCGGCATCCTGCTCGCCGCAGCTTGCCTGGGCGTGCCGTTCATCGCCGGTGCAAAGCTGCTAGACAGCGTCCGGCCAGCCGTTGCTGATGCGACGAAAATGGAGAATCGATCGTTCCGCCCTGCCGGGCGTCCACGGCTCAATCGTAATCGACCCAAAGATCGCCGCTCGGTCCGCGATTTAGCGTTACCGTCGTCACATCGCACAGATTGACCCCGGTAAAGGTCGCCGAGCTGCCGCCGACGAGATCGGCCTTGATGTCGAATGCGCAATCCGGATTGGCGAAGGCGACCGCGACGCGCGCACCGGCCGACGCCGTTCTGCCCAGAGGAGTCCAGGCATTGGTGCCGACCCTTCGAATTTGCAGTGTGCTGATGGCGGAGCCGGTCTTGTTGACCAGCGTGAAGTTGCCGGCATCCGCCGAGGCGGGAGTTGGCCAGGCAAGGGCCAATGTGGCCAGCAACGGAGCGAAAAAGCGTTTCATGCTATGAAATATAATCCATCGCAGGCCTGGGTTCAAAGGTTGGCGCGCGCCCACCCCGCTCGTCGGGCGCGCGCCTGAGCCCCGCGGCTATGCCGCGAAGGCCGAAGGGCATTGCGGTCGCGATCGGGTGACGAACACCGGCGCAGCGGGCTGGCGAAAACTTGCGGACAGCGGCAACGCCGTCGAACAGAAGCCGCATTCGGCCAGCATCCTTCCGACATACCAATGGGTCCGCCCGCAACCTGGGCAGCGATTGACTTCATTGTCACGATACACGGCATGGTAGCCGCGCCGTGCCGGATCAAATCCGGTACCATTCGATCTCCGCATGGTCGTTCCTTCCATAAGGCGCGAAACGAGCGACGAGTTGTTATGTTTCAACGATAAGCCGATTCGATGTGGGTGTCACCACCGGGTCACGCTTCTGTCCCGGATGGGGACGGACAACCCCCTGTGGATATTAACCATCGATTCACTTTTTGCGCGCAGGTTGCTGTGCGCCGAAGGATGGTTGGGGGAGTGCGACGGAATGGTGTCGAACCAGCGTTTCTATCTGCGTCGTGCTGCAGAAGAGCGGACGGCCGCCCAGCGCGCGATTACCCCCCAGGCCCGCGAATGGCACAGCAAGCTTGCCCAGGATTTCGCCCAGCGCGCGATCGAGTGCGGCGCTACCGCCGGACCGGTCGCCGTCGGCGCCTAAACCCGTCGCTTAATCCGACCTCGCATTGCCGAACCGAAGTGCGCGTGCCTTGGGCCCGCAACCCCCCGAATTTGCGGTTCATTAATCCGGTGACACCCCGGAAATTCCCTGGTTTTGCGCCGGAACACCACTGGCTGGCGGTCCCATATTAACTCTGTTAAACAACGCTCGTTCGAATTCATAACGGGGGTAATCATGCTTAGCCGCACTTGCGTGGCCTTATTGGCCACCACGCTCATTGCCACACCCGCAGTGGCGAGGGACAAGACATTGTATCTGGGAGTCGAGGCTGGCCCGATGTGGGCCGGTGATATCGACCTGGACATCGAGACACCGAACGGGGATTTCGATTTCCTCGATATCGATCACAAGCTTGGTTACGACGTCGGCGTCATCTTCGGCTACGATGCGGGCTTGGTCAGGGCCGAACTTGACCTGTCCTACAAGCGGGCCTCCCATGACGAATATGAGCTCGACGACGGCGAAGGCGGAGAAATCACCGCCGATGGCGACGGAAGCAGCCGCTACATCGCGATCATGGCCAACCTGCTGCTCGATGTCGGCAATGAAGATGGGCTGAGCTTCTATGCCGGACCGGGTCTCGGTTTTGCCTGGGGCAAGTTCGAGGCCGATGACGGCGATGACGACGACAGCTTCAAGGATGGTGGGGTCGCCTGGCAGGCAATCGCCGGCGTTCGCTATGCGCTCAATCCCAACATCGACCTCGGCCTGAAGTATCGCTACTTCCATCCCAGCCGGATCAAGGAAGATGTCGGCGCGGACAGCTCGATCGAAGGACGATTCCGCTCGCACTCGCTGCTCGCGACGCTGACCTATAATTTCTATACGCCGCCGCCCCCTCCTCCGCCGCCACCGCCGCCGCCGCCACCGCCGCCGCCGCCGGCAACCCAGACGTGCCCGGACGGCTCGGTCATCCTGGCGACGGATGTCTGTCCGCCTCCTCCCCCGCCACCGCCTCCTCCGCCGCCTGCGCCGGAGCCGGAACGAGGCTAAGCGCCATTAGGAAAGGCGGCGCAGCTCGCCATATCTTTTGAAAGCAGGAACGGCCCGGGAAGAAATTCCCGGGCCGTTTCCTTGGCGGCCCGTCGCCCGCGAATTTGGAAATCATCCAGAAGCTGTTGAAACCTGAAGCGAAGGCCAGTGCCTTCAGCCCTCGCTCAAGACCCGAAGTCAGCGGGCTCAGATAGCGCCAGAAGCGCCGTAGTGGCGTTGACCCGGTTGTGGACCCCCAGAACCCGGAAGGCCGCGTTAACATGCACCTTGACGGTTCCCTCGGAAATCCCAAGCGCCCAGGCAATCTGCTTGTTTGATTTGCCCGCGGCGAGAAGATCCAGGACCTCTCTCTGGCGTGCGCTCAGTTTGGCCTCGTTGAGGGTTTTGGGCTGAGAACGGTCAGAAGCTGAGCGATCGGCCGATATGTGCGAGACAAAGACCTGCCCTCGTGCCGTTGCCCTGAGCGCATGCTCAAGCTCCTGAGGCGAACTGTTTTTCGGTATGAAGCCGTGGCTTCCCGCCGAGAGCACCTCAAGGACGGTGTCTCGATCGCAGCCGTCTGCGGTGACCAGGAAGGGGACGGACGGCCAGGCTTCGCAAAGTCGATGAAGCCCGTCCTTTCGCTTCATGCCGGGCAGATTATAGTCAATGACAGCCAAGGCGACGCGGGATCGATATTGTCCCAATATCCCCGCCAGCTCCCTGAAATTTCTGCAAACGAGTACCTTCGAGAAACTCAGGCAGGCTTCCACCATGTGAAGGAGTCCGGCGCCGCACAGGGCGCTCTCGTCAGCCACTATCGCAACATGATTATCGCGAGCCATTCGACCTTCCCCGTTACGCACAAACGCGCACCTCAACAGGTCGTCGCGAGCCGGTGTCCAGATTTGCGGCAACGATCCGAGCTAGGCCATTGTAGGTACTTATTAATTCCGTGCAATATATCGAAAGTTAATGACAGCGGCCGGATCGGAGCGCGACATCCCCCTCCCCAGCTATCAAAGATTGCATATTCAAGAATGGGTAGAATTCTAGTACTTTTTGCCTAAGTAGAAGTATCTCTGCACAAATAGCTATCCGATCAAACAATCGCATAGCAATCGCATACTCAGTTAGGTCAGGTCGACAGTGACTTACTGATCCAAGTAAATAACCCTCCTCAAAAAGACTCTTAAAAGAGCTTCGAGAACTTGGCCGGTAGCATCGTTCCGGCCGTAAGCAGGGGGGATTTGATCATGCCTGTGTCCATTTCAATCGATAACAATCGTGCGACGCCCGCGATTTTCGATCCCCTGATCATCGATCAGTCGGCTGGTCTTCAAGACAATGACGTGAACCTGGGCTTCGTCGACACGGCAAGTCCCAGCGATCCGCTCACCGGCGCCGGCTATCACGCAACTTTCCTCGCGCTGATCAACGGCCTGTCCGCAACGCAGCTGACCGAGGCGCAAAAAGCCTTCGCCGCCACTGTCGAGGGCGCGATCAGCAACACCGATTTCGTCCAAGTTACGGCTGGCGACGAGGAAGTATCCGACCTGTTCTTTTCCGGGGCCGGGGGAGCCGCGCTGAACGGCGTCCTCGTCACGGGAATGACCACGCTGGCGGGGGACCCAATCTATTTGTGGGCCGCTGCCAATAGCGATTTCGCCATCGCTACGACGAGCAATGTATCGAGCACGGCAGGCCGTGTGGTCGCCGCTTTCTACCTGAATGAAGCGGCCAACCATCTCAGCGCGCAAGTGCAGATGGTGACGTTCGAGCCGATCGACCAGCCGCTCAACCCCAACCCCGACGAGTCGCTCAACTTCACCGATGCGTTGAAAGTCAGCGCCTCAAGCACGTTGACCTTCAGCTTCGACAACCTCGATTCGGGCAACTTCCTCTACGCGGCATTTGGCACCACGGCGGCCGGCCTGATCATGACCGGCGAGGATCTGAACGTAAACGATGTGCTCAAGCAGAATGGCACGCCGGGCGCGAATTTCGGTGAAGAGGTCAGCGGCGGGTCGGACTCGACCGACACGATGAACACCAGCCAGGGCGGCGTGGGTGCAACGATCGGGGTGAACACCCAGGACTTCAGGGACGGCGGCGGTACGGCGGTCGTCACGCTCGTCACGGGCTTCATCCCGCTTACCGGGATCACCGACGGTTCGACCTTCGGCCATGACGTGCGCGATATTCTCTACGACCAGTACATCAACACCACGAGCGCTTCGATCTTCCTCTCGCAGCAGACGGGAAGCGACGCGTCAGGAATGACCGTGTCGCTGTGGGAGGCCGGCGGAAACAATAACTCGGGGCTCGACCCGAGCGATAACGCCACGGGCAGCCTGGTCGCGGAAGAAGGCTACGGACCGGTCCCCAACCCGGCGCTGGATAACACCGGCTATATCGGAGACGACGCCACCGACGTTCAGCTCAAGAATGATTGGCCGGTCCCGGTCGCCAGCGTCACGATCGCCCGCGGTGGGATCGAATACACCTGGACCGCGGCGGGCGGTTCCCCGCTTTCGCCACCGACCTACCAAGGTGTGCAACTTCTCGTCACGTTCAATGGGAATGAGTTCACCGTGGTTGGCATGAGCGCCCTCGACAAGGTCACATTCACCGCCGCCGACGATCCCAACAATGCATTGGATGGGACGTTCAACCGCTTCAAGATCGAGGGCACAGAGGGCAATTTCGACATCGGCGCGATCTCACTCTCCCAGGGCGCGACCACCCCGCAGAACCTCGGCGGCCTACTGCGCGTCGACGACGACGGGCCTGCCTTTGTCGCCCCATTCGGAGGCGACCCAGCCAACCCGATCGACGACGGCTATGTGCAATATGTTACTGGAGATTCCGACACGAACGCGTTGAATGGGAACGCCGGAACCGACGCTTCGGGGGTCTATACGGTCACCGACTTCACGGAGTCCTTCACCTATCTCGGCCATACGGTGATCGGAACGCTCAACGGCGACAGCACCGCAGTGCATTATTTCGAGGACAATGACGACTCCGGCGACTTCAATGCTGGCGACGTCGATTATTACACCATGAGCCTGACGCCGGCCGGCAGCTACACCTTCTCGGTGAACAACGCGCCGACGGCGCCGCCGCTGACGTTCGATTTCGACGATTTGCCGTCAGGTAGCAATTTGTTTGGATCAGTGGCCGATTTCAGCCGACGGGCCGGGCCTGTTCGTCTTCGGCCGGGATCCGGTGCTGAGCAACAACACCAAATATAACAACGCCAGCGACGTTATCCACACCAGCCAAGGCGGCATCAACGCGACGATCGGTGTGAACAATCAGATGTTCGACCCTGGCGAGGGCGCTTACTTCACCTTCGTCGATGACGTTCGGGATAGCTTCCTGTCCGGCGTATCCGGCGGCCTTTCAGCAACCGAGGCCGATCTCGGGAAGAACCTTTTGTACGACGGCGGTCTGCACGACACGGACGGCGCCATACTGGGCATTTCTCAGATCCAGGCAGGTTCCCTCGCGTCGATGGACCTGACCGCCTATTCGCTCGATTCCGCCTTCCAGGGCGTCGCCCTGATCAACAATCGGGGCGATCCTGGAGACGCCGCGATCGTGATCGACCATGTCATCGTCTACGACGAGACCGGCGCTAAAATCGAGGACACTGGCGACCTGGGCAACTTCGACGATGGGACGGTCGAGGTCATCTTCAACGCCGACGGCAGCGTGAGCGTCAACAACCTCGATGCTGGCTATCGCGTCGAGTGGGAGACGGTCGGCGACACCTTCAATCAAGTGCTGGTCGAGGCGACGGGCGGCAAGTTCGATATCGGTTTCTTCGGACTGTCAGAGTCGCAGGAGATTCCCGATCAGTTCCTCAATTTCACCGCAAGATTGACCGACGGCGATGGGGACCATGCCGAAGACAGCTTCCAGGTCCACGTCGACGCAACGCCATTCATCGTGTGACCAAAAAAATGCCGGATGGAACCGCCCGCCTGCCTGACATCCGCTGCGGACGACCGCTGACAAATGTCATTTTGAAGGGACTGTAAGCTCGAAAGGATTAGCGCCATGCCCGTGTCAATTTCAATCGACAACAATCGTGCGACGCCCGCAATTTTCGATCCGCTGATCCTCGATCAGTCGGCCGGCCTTCAAGACAATGACGTGAACCTGGACTTCGTCGACACGGCAAGTCCCAGCGATCCGCTTACCGGCGCCGGCTATCACGCAACATTCCTCGCGCTGATCAACGGCCTGTCCGCAACGCAGCTGACCGAGGCCCAAAAAGCCTTCGCCGCCTCAGTGGACGGCGCGATCAGCAACCCCGATTTCGTCCAGGTCAACGTAACCGGCGGCGAGACGGTATCGGACCTGTTTTTCTCCGGGGCGGACGGGGGCGCGCTGAGCGGCACCCTCGTCGTGGGAATGACCACGCTGGCGGGCGAGCCAATCTATTTGTGGGCCGCTGCCAATAGCGATTTCGCGATCGCTACCACGAGCAATGTATCGAGCACGGCAGGCCGGGTTGTTGCCGCTTTCTACCTGAATGAAGCGGCCAACCATCTGAGCGCACAAGTGCAGATGGTGACGTTCGAGCCGACCGACCAACCGCTCAACCCCAATCCCGACGACTCGCTTAATTTCACCGACGTGCTGAAAGTCAGTGCCGCAAGCACGCTGACCTTCAGCTTCGACAACCTCGATTCGGGCAACTTCCTCTACGCGGCGATTCGGCACCACGGCGGCCGGCCTGATCATGACCGGCGAGGATCTGAACGTTAACGATGTGCTCAAGCAGAATGGCACGCCGGGCGCGAACTTCGGTGAAGAGGTCAGCGGCGGAGCGGACTCCACCGACACGCTCAATACCGGTCAGGGCGGCGACGGCGCGACGATCGGGATCAACGCCCAGGACATCAGGCCGGGCGGCGGAAATGCCGTCATCACCTTCGTCACGGGCTTCATCCCGCTTACCGGGATCACCGACGGTTCGACCTTCGGCCATGACGTGCGCGATATTCTCTACGACCAGTACATCAACACCACGAGCGCTTCGATCTTCCTGTCGCAGCAGGTAGGAAGCGAAGCATCGAGCCTGACCATTTCATTGTGGGAGGCAGGCGGCAACAATAACGCAGGACTCGATCCGAGCGATAACGCCACGGGCAGCCTGGTCGCGGAAGAGGGCTACGGACCGATCCCCAACCCGCCGGCGGACAACACGGGTTATATCGGCGACGACGACACCGACGTTCAGCTCAAGAACGACTGGCCGGTAGCGGTCGCCAGCGTGACCATCACGCGCGGCGGGGTCATTTACACATGGACGTCAGACGGCGGAGAACCGGCTGCGCCTCCTACCTTTGAGGGCGTCGAGCTCGATGTCACCTTCAACGGCAACGCGTTCACCGTGGTCGGCATGGCGGGCTTCGACAAAATTACCTTCACCGCCACCAATATTGCCGACGATCCCAGCAACCCGGCGAGCCTGCTGGACGGCACTTTCAACCGCATCAAGATCGAGGGTGAAGCCGGGAAGGTCGACATCGGCGCCATCTCGCTCTCCCAGGGCGCGACCACGCCGCAGGCCGTGGGCGACCTGCTGCGCCTCGACGATGACGGGCCGAGCATCACTGCCGCGCCGAGCACAGCTTTCGTCCGCCACGACGAGACCCCTGGCGTGGATGCGGATACCGACGTCGCTGGCACCGCATTCATCTCCGGCGGGTCGGGACCGACGGTGGCGAGCCTGTTCGCGGGCGTGCCCTCTCCTGGGGACGATCTTGATGTCGCCGGCACCGGCCCAATCGGCTACGCGCGCAGCACCAATCCGCTGCTGACTGTCACCGGTGCTGCCGGCACGGACGGAGGCGCCGCGCAGGAAGTCAGCCATGCGATCAGTGTCGTCAACGGCACCTATTCGGGCGTCCAGACGACCAGCGGCACGCAGATCTTCATGTACAATGGCACCGGCGCGGCGGCCGGTCTCGTGCTTGGCCGGGTCGGCACCGAGGGCGGCGTCACCGACACCGCCAATGCCAGCGGCACGGTCGCCTTCGCATTGGCGACAAATTCGCTCACCGGCGAGGTGTTCCAGGTCCAGTATCTGTCACTGCTCCATCCAACGCCAGGCGCGTCTCATGACGAGACGATCACGCTGGTTGACGGCGCCGTGCAGATGTCGGCGACGAGGACCGACGGCGACGGCGATACGGTCACCGATTCGGGCAACAACGTCGGCCTGTTGATTCGATTCGACGACGACGGGCCGACGCTTACCGCGGTCACGAGCGCGACGGCCTCGGTCCGTCACGACGAAACCCCCGGAGTGCAGGCTGATACCGACGTCGCCGGCGGCGCGTTCATCTCCGGCGGTTCCGGGCCGACGGTGGCGAGCCTGTTCGCCGGCGTGCCCGTGCCGGGCGACGACCTTGATGTCGCCGGCACCGGTGCGATCGGCTTCGCGCGCAGCATCGATCCGCTGGTGACGGTCACCGGCGGCGACGCTGGCGCCGATGGTCCTGCCGCACTTGAGGTCAGCTACGCGATCAGCGTCGTCAACGGCACCTATTCGGGCGTCCAGACGACCGGTGGCACGCAGATCTTCCTTTACAATGGCACCGGTGCTGCGGCTGGCCTGGTCCTGGGCCGGGTTGGCACCGAGGGCGGCGCCACCGACACTGCCAACGCCAGCGGCACGGTCGCCTTTGCGCTTGCGGCAAATTCGCTAACCGGCGAGGTGTTCCAGGCCCAATATCTGTCGCTACTCCACCCAACGCCGGGCGCATCTCATGACGAGACGATCACGCTGATCGAGGGCGCAGTGCAGATGTCGGCGACAAGAACCGACGGCGACGGCGATACGATCACCGACGGGAACAACGACATCGGCCTGCTGATCAAGTTCGACGACGATGGGCCGGCGCTTACCGCGATCCCGAGCACGACGGCCTCAGTCCGCCACGACGAAACCGCCGCGGTTCAGGCTGACACCGACATCGCTGGCACCGCGTTCATCACCGGCGGTTCGGGCCCAACGGTGGCGAGCCTGTTCGCGAGCCTGCTCTCGACGGGCGACGACCTCGATGTCACCGGCACCGGTGCGATCGGCTTCGCGCGCAGCACCAATCCGCTGGTGACGGTCACCAGCGGCAATGCGGGCGCTGACGGACCCGCCGGGCTGGACGTCAGTTACGCGATCAGCGTCTCCGACGGCATCGATTCGGGTGTCCAGACGACCGGTGGAACGCAGATCTTCCTGTACAACGGCCCCGGTGGCCTTGTGCTCGGCCGCGTCGGCACCGAGGGCGGTGCCACCGACACCGCCGACGCCGCTGGTACGATTGCGTTTGCGCTGGCGGCGAATTCGCAGACCGGCGAAGTGTTCCAGGTCCAATATCTGTCGCTGCTCCACCCGACGCCCGGGGCGTCTCATGACGAGACGATCACGCTGGCCGACGGCGCACTGCAGATGTCGGCCACCCGGACCGACGGCGACGGCGATACGGTCATCGATGGGGACAACAACATCGGCCTGCTGATCAAGTTCGACGACGACGGGCCCAACGCCAACGGCGCCGCCCAATCGGGGACGGTTGATGAGGACGGCACGCCCTTGCTTGGTGGTCTTGCGGGTGGCACGGATGACCATCCGACAGCTGACAAGAGCGTAGCGGGCAATGTGTCGGCGATCTTCGACTCCGGCGCGGACGGGTCTGGCGCTTATCTGATCTCCAACGATGCCGCGAAGATCGCGCTGCTTCCGTCGACCCTGAAATCGCAGGGTGGGACCGTCGTGTACAACGTCAACACTGCGACGAACACGCTGACGGCCTATGTCGAGGTTTCCGAGGCAAACGGCGCGGGCTACAACAGCGTCGACGATCGCGAAGTGTTCACGCTCTCGTTGAACAGTGTCAGCGGGGCGTTCAGCTTCACATTGATCGATCAGCTGGACCATGCCGCCCCTGTCCCTGCCGGCACCTCGTTCGAGAATGAGCTGGTGCTCAATCTCGGCGCGGTCCTGTCGGTCAGCGACGGCGACGGCGACACGGCGTTTGCCGCGGCGGACAAGCTGGTGATGACGGTCGACGACGACAGTCCGGTGATCAACTCGCTGGATTCGGCCAACGACATTACCTACAACAACAGCGACAATCCGACACCAGGCGGTAGCGGTGTGTTCAGCTACTCGATCGGGTTCGACGACCGCGACAGCTACAGCAACCCGGCACTTGCCGGGCCGGGTTCGGACCTGCTCGTTACGCTGACCAGCGGGACGGTTGGGTCCGGCGCCGGCAATGCGATTACGAATCGGAGCGTAACGTGGATCTCCGAGACCGATTTGCTGGCGACGTTCAACTTCAGCTTCACCTATGTCTCCAATCCCACCAACGGCAACACCACCAACGCAACGGGAACGCTGATTTTCGACAAGGACGATGGTACGTACAGCATCAGCCTGACCGCACCGATCGTCAGCTTCAGCGTGCTGACGCTCGCCGACGAAGGAGTTGGTTTTACCGGTTACCAGACCAACAGTTCGGCCACGACCAATTCCCAACCGCCGGTCAGTGTCGCGGCTCTCGACGATGATTTCTTCGTCCAGTTCACCGGCAAGGAAGAGACTGGTGGCGGCACCGATGGCAGCAGCGCTGCCCAGCAATTGCTGGTCGCCAACAACAAAAATCTCGATGCGCTGGCCCCCGGCGAGGCATGGAGCAATGGCGACGACGATGCGTTCACGGACGGGGAATTGTTCACCCAGTCGACCGCATGGGTCAGCGTGTCCGGCACCGCAGCGGGTGTCGCCGGCGATACCATGCAGGGTGGCGAGATCCTCGACTTCAATTTCTACAAGGACAATCCGCAAGGGTTCCTGAGCCCGGCCGCCATCGACAAGGCGACCTCGTCCACGATTTTCATCGAGTTCGATGCCCTCGACAATGGTGAAGACCTGGTCGTGATCCTAAAGCTGCAGGATCGCAATGATCCGAGCATCACCACTACCCGAGCGGTGATCGTTCAGTATGACGATATCTTCCACAAGGCCCAGGCCGGCCAAATTCCGGCCTCCTTCGGCTTCACTGGAACGCTCGACAACAACGATGGCCTCGTGATCATCGAGAACACCGATTACAACATCCTCCAGAATGACAATTGGACCATCATCGGGGCGCAGGTGCTTGCCTCGACTGAAGGAGTCACCGGGCAGGGCATCAACCTCAACCGAGCGATCGGCACGGGTGGCGAAAGCTCCAGCACGCTGGTCAACCTCAACGCCATCAAGGATCAGGGCCCCAACAACGGCGGCACCTGGGACGGTGACGTGTTCAAGATCGTCAACATCGGCTTCCTCACCGAGACAACCCCGGACAGCGAACTCAACTTCGGGGTGCGGGTAGTCGATTTTGATGGCGACACGACCGCGTCCCAGACCATCACCGTCGACATCGACGGAGACGGGCTGGCAGCTCTTTCGAGCCAACGGTTCTTCGAAAAGGGCAACATCATCCAAGACACGGAGGTGGCAGGGCTGTCGCAGGACCAACGCCTCTTCGATCAGGACTTCATAATCGAAGACGCGCAGCTGGCAGGGCTCCTGCAAAGCCATCGCTTCCTCGATCAGGACTATTTCATCTAAAACCGACCACCGGTCCGGTTCGCCCAACTGCGGCGCCATCCATTGTGATGGCGCCGCCTTTCGTTGTGGAAAAAGCGCATCCTGAAACGCGACTTTGGAGCCGCGTGGCAATCTTGAGATTGGCTAAGGAAAAGAATATTGATTAAGATGTCACAGTTGAACAGTATGATAACAGACTAGATAGCATTCTCTCCCAGTATACCGATAGTATATTGCCTGGAAATAAATAAGATATTGATTTGTTTATTAAGGATTTGTCAGGTATCTATGTTCTATGTTCCGCGTAACTTTATTTCTTCTGGGAGGGACCAATGCGCCTTAAAGGTACCAGCAAAGCTGATTCGCTCCACGGATCGATGTCTGCCGACTTGATCAACGGCGGCCGTGGGAATGATTTCATCTACGGCGAGGGCGGCAACGATACCCTTACCGGTGGTGCGGGTGCGGACGTTTTTGTTCTGAGCGTGGGCGGCGGGAACGATGTGGTTACCGACTTTAATCCGGACGAAGATATCCTGGTGCTGGATTACGGTGGCCATTCCGAGACCTATTATGCCGGCTCCTTCACCGCGAGCGGCCTTTCGGCTTCGTCGCTCGATGGTTCGTCCGGGCTCGTGCTAAGTCTGAACGACTTCGATAGCATCACGCTGGTTGGCGTAGCCGGACTGATCTGATCCGGCGACATCACCAAAACCTCGTGCGAACGTCGCACCGCTTCGCGGGAGGATTGGAAGGGCGGGAGCAATCCCGCCCTTTTTGCTGTCCGAAATGTATGACGATATTCGCGTGACGCTGGATCTGCGGCCAAAATCATTGAAGAAATGGCGCGCCCGGAACGATTTCGAACGTCCGACCCTGTTTGCTAGCAAAGCAGCTTTCCACCCAAAGCTGCCATTACGGCGCTAGCGGCAAGAATTCGTGGAAAGCGGACATTAGCCGGCTGAAGGTGTTTTCTGGCTTTCAGGCTCCGGCCGCTTGCCCTTCGGAAGCGGGAGAGCCTGCTGCTGCGGCCAGCCACTTGGCGTGGTGATTGCGAATGATGGCGATCGCCTCCGCGGCATTGTCTACGCAGATCGGGATCGTCAGATCCCGCTCGCCGGCAAGTTCGAAGCCCGGCCTCAGCATCTGCGCTCGTGCCCAGTCAACAAGGCCCTTCCACATCGGCCCCGCGAACACCAGCGGAGCGTCGAGTTGCCGCACCTGCAACAGCTGCCAGATCATCGAGGCCTCCAGCAGCGTCCCGATGCCGCCCGGCGCAACGATGTAGGCGTCGGACATCAGGACGAACTGGTGAAGGCGGGTAAAGAAGGTGCCGTGTTCATAGGCTTGCTCGACAAACGGGTTGACCGATTGTTCGAACGGTAGCTGCACGCGGATGCCGATGCTGTCGGCCGCCGCCGCCTCATCACCTTCCATTGCGCCGCGATTAGCGGCTTCCATCAACCCCGGGCCGCCACCCGTCACAATGTCGCACTCCAGGGCGCTGAGGCCCGCGCACATCTGCTTCACCTCATCATAGACCCAGTTGCCGGGCTGCGTGCGCGCCGACCCGAATATGGTGACCCGATACCGCTTGCGCCTGGACGGTCGTAGTCGGCTGAGGTTGTTGACCGTGGACCAGAGGCCGAACATCGTGTCGATCAGGATGCGCCTGACACCCTCCTCGTCGTCGAGACTGACGATAGGCGCTGCATCCTCATCGGTCATGGCGATTTTCCGGACCTTCAACATCCGGGATTCCCTTGCGGCCAGCGAGCCGACGTCGCAATCAGGCCAAACCCTCAACTACCACGACGGCATGGGCGCTAAATGCGATCAACACTGCCGCTACTCGGTATTAGTCCGGATGCCGACGACCCCACTTCATGCCTAGGTTGTGGCCGCCTGGGGGGATGGAGGACAACATGGCTCAGGCGGTGCTCGAAAAGGAACGGTCGGCCAAGGCGCTGACTGAAAAGCAGGCATCCAACATCGACGCATACTGGAGGGCTGCCAATTACCTTTCGGTCGGCCAGATTTATCTTTACGCCAATCCGTTGCTCAGGGAGCCGCTTTCAGAAGAGCACATCAAACCACGCCTGCTCGGGCATTGGGGAACCACGCCCGGCCTCAACTTCATCTACGCCCACCTGAACCGGGTCATCAAGTCGCGCGACCTCAGCATGATCTACATCACCGGGCCTGGCCACGGCGGGCCAGCGCTGGTCGCGAACGCCTGGATGGAAGGGACGTACAGCGAAGTCTATCCGGACGTGCAGCCCGATGCTGCCGGGATGGAGCGGTTGTTTAAGCAGTTTTCCTTCCCGGGCGGCATTCCAAGCCATGTGGCGCCGGAAACGCCCGGTTCGATCCATGAAGGGGGCGAGCTTGGCTACGCACTGTCACACGCGTTCGGAGCAGCCTTCGACAATCCCAACCTGGTAGTCGCATGCGTGGTGGGCGACGGAGAGGCCGAAACCGGGCCGCTGGCGACCAGCTGGCATTCGAACAAGTTCCTGAATCCCGCCACCGACGGCGCAGTCCTGCCGATCCTCCACCTCAATGGATACAAGATCGCCAATCCGTGCGTGCTCGCGCGGATCAGCCATGAGGAACTGGACCAACTGTTCCGGGGCTACGGCTACACGCCCTACTTTGTCGAAGGCGACGATCCCGACACCATGCACCAGCTGATGGCGACCGCGTTCGATACCGTATTCGAGGAGATCGGGCGCATCCAGACCGAGGCCCGCAGCGGCGTCCGCGAGCGGCCGCGATGGCCGATGATCATCCTTCGAAGCCCCAAGGGCTGGACCTGCCCGAAAGAAATCGATGGCAAGAAAACGGAGGATTATTGGCGCTCGCACCAGGTGCCGATGGGAGAGATGCACGGCAATCCCGAGCATGTGCGCATCCTGGAGAACTGGTTGAAGAGCTACCGGCCAGAAGAGCTGTTCGATGATGACGGCTGCCTCCGGAAAGAAATCGGGGCGCTTGCGCCCGACGGCGAACGGCGGATGAGCGCCAATCCGCACGCCAACGGCGGCCTGCTGCTGCGCGATCTCCAGATGCCCGACTTTAAAGATTATGCGATCGAGGTGACCTCGCCCGGCTCGGTCATCGCTAAGTCCACCCGGGTCATGGGCCGCATGCTGCGCGACGTGATGAAGCTCAACATGGACGCGCGCAACTTCCGCCTGTTCAGCCCGGACGAGAATAATTCCAACCGATGGCAGGACGCGCTGGAGGTCACCAATCGCACCTGGCTGGCGGAAACGCTGCCGTGGGATGACCATCTGGCGCCCGACGGACGAGTTATGGAGATGCTTAGCGAGCATCAGTGCCAGGGGTGGCTGGAGGGTTACCTCCTGACCGGCCGGCATGGTTTCTTCTCTTGCTACGAGGCATTCATCCACATCATCGATTCGATGTTCAACCAGCACGCCAAATGGCTGAAGGTCTGCAACCATATCCCGTGGCGCCGGCCGATCGCCTCTCTCAACTATCTGTTGTCGAGTTATGTCTGGCGCCAGGATCACAACGGCTTCAGCCACCAGGACCCCGGCTTCATCGATCATGTCGTCAACAAGAGAGCCGAGGTGGTCCGGGTTTATTTGCCCCCCGACGGCAACTGCCTGCTTTCGGTCACCGACCACTGCCTGCGCAGCCGAAACTACGTCAACGTCGTAGTGGCCGGCAAGCAACCCGCTCCCCAGTGGCTAACGATGGAAGAGGCGTGCAGACATTGCGAGGCCGGCCTCGGCATCTGGGAATGGGCCAGCAACGACCGGGGCAAGGAACCGGACGTGGTCATGGCCTGCTGCGGCGACGTGCCGACGCTGGAGACGCTTGCCGCGGTCGACATATTGCGCCGGGTCGCCCCCGAGCTTGCGGTCCGCGTGATCAACGTGGTCGACCTCATGACCCTGCAGTCGACGAAGGACCATCCGCATGGGCTTTCTGACCAGGAATTCGATGCGCTTTTCACGACCGACAAGCCCGTCATCTTCGCGTATCATGGGTACCCGTCGTTGATCCACGAGTTGACTTACAGCCGTAATGGCCACGGGAATTTTCATGTCCACGGCTACCGCGAAGAGGGTACGACCAGCACTCCGTTCGACATGTGCGTGATGAACGAGCTGGATCCATTCCACTTGGTCAGCGACGTCATCGACCGGGTTCCGAAGCTCGGCCCGCGCGCGGCCTATGCCAAGCAGGCTATCCGCGACAAGCTGATCGAGCATAAGGAATATATCGCTCGCTACGGCGATGACATGCCCGAGATCGCCGGTTGGGCCTGGGGCCAGGAGGCCGCGACGGGGACAGTGCGGTCGACCGAGGCCGACAACATCTGACCGGCAGGCCCGAGCAGATGCAGCTCTTCTGTGTCCGGCACGGCGAGACGGATTGGAGCCTGAGCGGCCAGCACACGGGCGTGACGGATATTCCGCTGACCGAAAATGGGCGCCAGCTCGCAAAGCAGCTGGCTGCTGCCCTTTCCCGCGAGGATTTCGCGCTGGTCCTTGTCAGTCCGTTGCAGCGCGCACGCGAAACCTGCGCGCTCGCGGGATTGGGCGAAAAGGCTGTCGTCGATCCGGATCTCGCCGAATGGAACTATGGAACCTACGAAGGGATCACATCAGCCGAAATCCATGAAAAGAACCCCGGCTGGATGGTTTTCCGCGACGGATGCCCGGGCGGCGAGACTCCCGAAGAGGTGGGGGCCCGCGTTGACCGGGTGATTGAACGGGCGATGGCGGCGGGTGGAGACGTGGCGCTCTTCGCACATGGTCATGTCCTTCGCACGCTGGCGGCGCGGTGGATCGGCTTGCCGCCGGAGGAGGGCCAACGCTTCCTACTCGGTACCGGCACATTGTGCATTCTCGGCTTCTACCGTCATGTTCGGGCGCTGCGTGTCTGGAATGCCCCGCTGACCTAGCCATCCATTGCCGCGAGAATGGAGTCCACGCTGCCGGTCGCGAAGGCGGTGCTGCGGTCACCGACGGCGAAGGGCAGCAGGATATCGCGATCCCGGATCAGAGCGCCGCAGCTGTATACGACGTTCGGCACATATCCGCCGCGCTCCGACACGGAGGGAACCAGCAGGGGCCTCGCGGTCCGGGCCAGGACGATTGATGGATCGTCCTTGTCCAGCAGGCAGGCGCCAACGCAATAGGCGCGCACCATCGCAACTCCGTGCGTGAAGACCAGCCAACCTTCGTCGATCTCGATTGGCGAACCACAATTGCCGAGCTGCACGAATTCCCAGAGAAATTTCGGGCGCATGATCGGGCGGCCGTCGTCCCACCGGTAAAGGTCGTCAGATTCGAGCAGCCAGATATTCTCGTTGTCCTGCCGCCCGAGCATGACATAGCGTCCGCCGATCCGGCGCGGGAACAGCGCCATGCCCTTGTAGGCGGCCAGCCGGCCCGTCAGCGGGCGCATCCGGACAGTTCGGAAGTCGATTCCGTGGAGCAGTTCCTGCCGCGCCTCTCGTCCGTCAAAGGCGGTATAGGTGCCGACGATCTCCTGCCGGCCGTCATCATCGGTGAACCGGACGAGGCGCAAATCCTCGACCCCATGGCGCTGGCTGGGCAGGATCGGGAAGATCACCGTTTCGGAGACGTCCATTGCTGTCGTCGCAGAGCAATTCGGCCCCGCCGCCTTCCGTGTCACGAACGATGCTTGGCGGAACGCCTAGGAGCTTGGCGGATCGACGGTGACCGTGCCGTCCGCGCCCCATTATCCGGTCCGAAGGTCACCGAAGAGATATGCCCCTCGCCGATTCCGCGCAGCGACAGGACGAAGCGCGTATCGCCTCCCTCTCGTCGCCGCCTGGATCGCGCACGATGCTCGGATTGAACAGCGCGGCCGATTAGAAGGCGTACTCCTGGCTGAAATACGCGCCGAGCAACAGTTTCTGCTCACGACGGGCCGCTAGCCCGCGGATTTCCTGGCCAAGCTCTTCATAGCGACGCAGCAACGTCGCCTCCACATTGCGGTGCCGCGTGTGCATCGCCCCGAGCATCCGATCCACAATCCGGACCTGTTCGGCCTCGTCGAGACTTAGCACTCGCTGAGCCACGATCAGCCGACGACTGCCGCAGTCCCTCGGCAAAGGCGGCCGGATAGGCGAAGTCGAATGGCCGGACTACGGTTCGCGCCGGGTCGGGCTCGAAGCATCAGCGGAAGCACCTTCAGCGGTCCGGGACCGCCGAGCTCCGGACGAACATTTGTCAGCTTCTCAGGCATCCGGACAACATCCGTCAGCTCTTAGTGCCAGGCCGCGATGTGGCATCAGTCAAAGCGACATGCCATCCGGATAGTTCCCAGTTTCTAATGTCCGTAATCGGTCGAAATCAGATGCCACGCCAATGGCAGCTCTGGATCGAAAGCACGCTGGGCTAATGTCCGCAAGGGGCGCATAGCGGACGACCGTGCGCAACAGAAATGACTGGCTGAATGGCTTGGTGCGTACAACAGGAGCCACTCACGGCATTTGAACAGAGCCCCATTGCACATCGGGATATCCTTCGACCGACATGCTCATGGAAAATTCCTGTTTCGCCCCTCGCGCAACCTCAATAGTGCCGGGCTTCGACCAGATATCGCCCTCGAATCCCTGTGGATCATTATAACCCTGCCACGGCTCAAGACGAAAGCGCGCTGGCTTAAATTTATTAGGCCAGGCACGTTGGCGAAGGTAAGAAAACTCGCTGCAAAACCATCCGCCCCATAGTTGAGCCCATCCTATTGCAGACGATCGAATATGATCGCATCGTCAACGAACAGCTCGTCGCGCAGCCACATGGTCCGGCCAACCACCGGTGACGCGTGCGCTCGTACATCGAGCAATCCTGCCGAATTCATCCGGCGAACGGGTGCGGGCTCGTCTGAGGAGAAGATCAGACGATGATCGGCCCGCGCCGCGCCGAACGGAAGCGGCCAGCGCAGGGCGGGATGAAAACCGAAGCTGATCGGCATGGACTGGGCATCGCGGTTGGTCACGAGCGCGGTGATGCTCAACGCCGATCCGGCAATTTCAAAGTTGATGTCGAGGCGGAACGCGAACGGATAGATCGCCCGGGTCGCCTCGCTATCCTTGATGCTCAGCGTAACGCGGTCGTCGCTGTAATCGGCCAGCTCAAACAGCGAACTGCGTGCAAAGCCATGTTTCGGCATGGCAAATATATTGTCGTTGAGGCGGTAGTCACCCCGGTTGAGCACAATTCCCGACGATCGGAAAGAGAATTGGGCCGTGACCGGTCCATAAGGCAGCGTCGCCATCCCACAGCAATTCGTGTCCATCCCGCGTCGTCAGGCGCACGAGTTCGGCACCGAGCAGATCGATTTCGGCCGACAGCCTGTTCGATGAAGATAGTCAACCGTGAGGTCGAGGCCAGGGATCCGTCCATTTCGAGTGGTGAAAGCCGTTCAACGAGTGGATTGGCTAAGGCGGCCAGCCCTTAACGGCCATTAGCGCACCACCTCCCTGAGCAATGAATTGTCGTGCAGCTAGTACTGACCGACCGAGAGGAGGTTCGCCGGCGCGCCAACGGGCCAAGGGTTTCGTCACTTTAGCCCTTCTCCCCGCCATATCTTCCGAGGCTGGCCTCGCTGTTTCCACGGGCACGAGTAATTAGCGCCTCGGCGCCCACGGCAAGATTTTATCACTCCCATTCCATGCCTTAAGCGCGGGATCCTGCAGGGCTCGTCCATAGGAGAAGGTAATTGTCCAGGGTTTTGGGCCAGGCAGTCGGTTGATCGCATCCAGGTGGCGCGTCGCCAACTGCTCGCTCTGACCACCGGAGAGGAAGGCGATTCTCCTGGCACAGCGGCGGGAACAAACCGGCGCAAGCAACGCAATGTGGTGATCGCAACGTCTTCAACTGACACGGACTTCGCTGCAGTCTCCCCAGCAAGCACCATGTTTGGCTTGAGCAGCATAGCTTCTAGCGCCACTCCCTGCTTATCGAGCTCTTCGAACACCTCCTTGAATAACTCGTCCCGTTACCGCGTGGCAACGATCGATCCCATGCAAGCCGTTCATAAGCACTTCGGGTTCGACAATCGGCACGAGACCTTGCTCCTGACACAGAGCGGCATAGCGGGCCAGAGCGTGGGCATTGGCGCCGATGCAGGCGCGGGACGGCATAGCAGGACCGATGCGAATGACCCCGCGCCATTTGGCGAAGCGAGCCCCGTGCTCGCGATATTCGGCGAGCCGTTGCCGCAGATCGTCGAGGCCCTCCGTCACCAACTCGTCGGGTGAGCCCGCCAGCGGTTTTGCTCCATTGTCGACCTTAATTCCTGGCATGATGCCTTTTGCCGCGAGCAACTGCGCCATCGATTTGCCGGACGAACTGTTCTGGCGGATCGTCTCGTCTTGCAGGATAACGCCGCTGATGAAGTCCGCCAGGCCGGATGCGGCGAACAGCATCTCCCTGTAAGTTCGGCGACTTTCAGAGGTGGACGAGATTCCGAGCGCGTCAAAACGCTTTGTCAGGGTGCCAGGAGTCTCATCCGCAGCGAGGATGCCCTTGCCGGGTTCGACTAAGGCGTTTGCTACCCTTGTCAGCCCATCGAAATGACTGGCCTGCAGGGTCGCTGTAGGGCCGCAGCTAGCAGCGGCAGGCCGCCCAGCTTCTCCCACTTTGGTTCGATCGTCAGCGTCCGGCTCTGCCACCTCGATAGGCAATCTGATTGTCCCATCTTGATCAGCTGTCGCCCAAGCCAACTCGGGCTCGCGGCGGCAGTCGCGCTCCTCGCCCCTTGAGCAACATTCACGCCCGACTGTCCTTGAATTCGCCGCGGGTCGATTTCTTGCCCTGATCATTTAGCTCCTGCAAACCGCAGATCATATCCGGATAAACCCTAAATTGTTCTGACTTTTCAAAAGCTAATCAAAAAATCGAAACGTCGACCCAGATGGCGAAAGTTCATGACGATCTGGGCAAAGAAGAAGATAATGCCACTCATCTCTCCGGCGAGCGGGGCCTGGGTGTCCTTCATCTTGGCCTTAATCAGGCTGTGGCCGGCCTTCCACATCAGCGCCTTGCCGCCGAGCTCGGCAATCCCGTCGAACAAAGTCCCAATGACCGGAAGCCGACGGAACGTTTGATGCATCCGCTCGCTGTGGGCGGACCTTCATGGCGGCGCGTCCGAGTTGGATTGCGTTTCGACCGCCTCGAAGCGGGTAGGAGATTTTTGTGGTCGAGTATCGTCGTGGCGTTCCGGGCAAGCGCAAGAACGACCTTTGGCATAGTCATCCCGATTGTGAATCCTATCGCAACAAGCTCGTTCGCCATCCGGCAGGACAAGCCAATTGACGATAACTTGTGCGCGCGGTGCGCCAGCCTTTCCGAGCGTGTGAAGTCTCAGTTCGCGGCTTGACGATAACCCGGTCGAACCTGCCCCCGCCCTAACCCTATCAGTCAGCGTCGGGATTAATCCGGATTTATCTCGGTTTGCCAACACGTTAGGTTAATCCCGTTGATTGGAATGACTCCCATTCGACGTTCCAAACTGCCCCCGGCTGTCTCCCCGACAGCCGGGGGTTTTCTTGCCATACGGCGCGGCGGCGAGCAGAAAGGCCAAACCCGCCACCGCGCCCGGAGACGAAGGGAATTCGCCCCATCAGGGCGTTCGCCTCCATTACTTGGCCTTGGTCCGCTCGGCGGATGCGGCAACCACAACGTTGCCAAGTCGCGGTGAACCAGCGCGGTCCCGTCGCGAATGCCTTGCGCCAGCCGCTCCGTCGCCCCTGATCGTGACCAAATTTTTTCTAAAGTTGTCGGAAGGTATTGTCAGAATAACATTTGGCACCGGCCGAATTGCCTTCAGGACGCGAGCCGGTGCGTGTCAGGAATGGCAGATTTCTGATGTTCTCGGGAAGCCGGTTTCCCCGTAAAGCTGGCATTGACGAACCAAAAAGGTTTAATCTGACAATGCCGCCTTTATGCCCCGCTATCGTACTTTAGAGTTCGGGCGTTCCGCCGGCGCGGCTTGCTCGCCTGCTTTTTAGATCTTAGCGGGATCCATACGCGGCACCAGCAGGTGGATCACCAGCAGCGCGGACGAGATATGCGAAGCCCGCGATGATGAACATCGGCATGTAGTTGCCGGTCGACTCGAGCACCCAGCCGGTGAACTTGCGCCATCATCATGCCGCCGACCGCGCCGACCGTGCCGCCGATGCCGATGATCGCGCCGACCGCCTTGCGCGGGAACAGGTCCGACGGCAGCGTGTAGAGATTGGCCGAGAACCCCTGGTGCGCCGCGGTCGCGAGGCCGATCAGCAGCGACCGCGCCCCACACGCTGTCGATATCCGGCGCAAGCATCACGGGCGGAACGCACAAGGCGCAGACCAGCATCGCCTTGCGCGGCGAATTGACGCTTCAGCCGCGCTTGATCAGCCTCGACGACAACCAACCGCCGGCGACGCTGCCGATATCCGAGATGATGTAGATCGCGACCAGCGGCGGGCCGAAGGTCTTGAGGTCGAGGCCGTGTGTCGTTGGCGAAGAAGTCGGGCAGCCAGAACAGGAAGAACCACCAGATCGGGTCGATCAGGAACTTGCCGAGCGCAAAGGCCCAGGTCTGGCGGTGGCGGAGCAGCGGCAGCCAGCGGATTTCGCCGGGCTCGTCGGCCGGATCGCTCTCGATATAGGCGAGTTCCGCCGGGCCGACGTGCTTGTTCTCCCGCGGCCGGCGATAGATCACCACCAGAACGCCAGCCAGACGAACACGATCAGCGCCGGTGACGAGGAACGCCGCGCGCCAGCCGAACCAATCACCAGGAACGGCGCCATCAGCGGCGTCATGATCGCGCCGATATTCGCGCCGGCGTTGAAGATGCCGATCGCGAACGCGCGCTCCTTCTTCGGGAACCATTCGGTGACCGCCTTGATGCCGGCCGGGAAGTTGCCGGTTTCGCCGATGCCCAGGGCAAAGCGGGCCATCATGAAGTGGACAGGCGCTGGACGCCGCGCGTGCGCCATGGCGGCGAGGCCCCAGATCGCGGCGGCGAGCGAATAGCCGAAACGCGCGCCAAGCCTGTCGACCATCCGGCCGAAGACGATATAGCCGATCGCGTAGGCGAGCTGGAAAGAGAAGACGATGTCGGCATAGTCGGATCTCGGTCCAGCCGAATTCCGCCTCAGCGTCGGCTTCAGGACGCTGATCATCTGCCGGTCGACGTAGTTGATGGCGGTCGCGACGAAGAGCAGCGCGCAGATGACCCAGCGATCCGCCCGACGCTCATTCCGCCCGTTCGGCGGCGGCTCCGTCATTGGCATCCGGACGCCATTACTCTCCCCTTCCGCCGCAACCAGTTGGCAGGCGAGATGGTGTTCACTCGCCGAATCGGGCTTCGACGGTCTGGCCCGGCCGCGCGTCATGGACGCCGGTGACCGCGCCGCTCGAAATCCACTGGCCGGGCTGAAGCGCGATGCCGCGCCGCGCCATCAGCTCGAACAGGAAACGGGCCGAGCCGATCGCGCCGTCGGGGAAGGCGGCGGCGATGCCCGCTGCCCGACTTCGACGCCGTCGATCAGGTCGCGACCCCCCAGTCCTCGAATCCGCTCGTCTCGCCAGTCGCGAACTCCGGCCCGCCGACCAGCAGGCCGTTGTTGTTGCCGAAATCGGAGACGACCGCGACCGGACCGAGCTCGTTGATGCCTGGCGAGCGGCGAGCTGGCGATTTCGATCCCGACATGGACCGCGTCGATCAGGGCGGCCGCCTCATCGAGCGTGAAGTCGCGCTTGCCTGCGGCGGGCGAGCGCCGATCCGCAACAGAAATTCGGCTTCGCCGGCGGCGAAACCGTCGGCGAATACCGGCATCTCCGCCGAGCTCGCCGCCGTGCCATCGCGCTGCGACGGAGAAGATCGGCCCGGCCAGCCGGTCGGTGCCGAACCGGTCGCCGTGCGGCGGAACGACCCGGCCGACCTTCCAGCCGATCACCGGCCTGGCCCAGCGGCGCGATCGCCGCGTCCTGGATCGATATGCCTCTTCAAGCGTCGCGGGAAACTCGCCCGGATAAGCCATGCAGCCCGCCGCCGCCGTCGGGCGGTCAGGAATCGGCCGGCGATTTCCGCCGCATCGCCTCGTGGAAGCCACGCCGGAGTCCCCTCCGCATCGCTTTTGTGGAAACGTATAGGGAAACCGGTGTCATAGAGCAACTCGGCACGGGTCGGCCTTCAGCGTCGCGCGGGAAACCGGTTCAGATCGACAGTGCAGCTAAGCGCTGGCATCCGGGCAAGCCGCGTAGTCGAAGGGATGGCGACGAAGGCGCAAGGACGGGCGAACGAGCGGCAACGCAAAGCCGACGATCAACGATGTCGCGCGCATCGCCGGCGTCTCGAAGAAGACCGTCAGCCGGGTCATCAACCGCTCGCCGTTGCTCAACGAAGAGACCCGCGAGCGGGTCGAGAAGGTGATCCGCGAGCTCGGCTATGTGCCCAACCCGCAGGCGCGGGCGCTGGCGCTCCGCCGCAATTTCCTGGTCGGGCTGATCCACGACAATCCCAATGCGCAGATGGTGCTCAACATGCAGCAGGGCATTCTGGAGGCGCTGCAGGGCACCGATTTCGAGATGGTGGTGCGGCCGGTCGACCGCAACTCGCCCGAGATGCTTGACGATGTGCGCGCTTTCCTGGAGCGGCAGCGGCTGTTCGGCGTGGTGATCCTGCCGCCGATCTAGCGAGAATGACGCGCTCGCCGCAGCTGTGCGACGAGGTCGGCTGCCGCTACGTGCGGATGGGCTCGGCCCAGCTCGACGACGCCGACCATATGGTCGCCTCGAACGATCGCGAGGCGGTGCGCGAGGCGACCGACTATCTGATCCAGCAGGGCCACCGGCTGATCGGCCTGATCGAGGGGCCCGACGGCTTCCGCTCGGCGCGCGAGCGGCGGCTACGGCTTCGAGGATGCGCTGAAGGCGGCCGGCCTGTCAGCTGCCGCGCAGCCTGATCGCCGCGCGGCAACTACACGTTCGAAACCGGGCGTGACCGCCGCCAATCGGCTGCTCGACCTGTCGCCGCGGCCGACCGCGATCTTCGCCAGCAACGACGAGATGGCGGCCGGCGTCGTCTATGCGGCGCGCGAGCGCGGGCATCGCCGTGCCCGACGATCTGTCGGTGATCGGCTTCGACGACACGCCGATCGCCGCCCATATCTGGCCGCCGCTGACGACGGTCCGCTGGCCGATCGTGTCGATGGCGCGCGCCGCGGCGCGCAAGCTGGTCGGCGATATCGATCGGCGGCGAAGCGGCCGAGCCGCAGCCTCGATGTTGCCGTCGACGCTGGTCAAGCGCGCCTCGGTGGCGCCGCCGCCAGTTGGCTCAGCGTGCTGCGAGCCTGGCGTCCGCTTGAACAGGATTGCTGACACCGGTTACCAACGAGGCCGATTACCGAGGAGAGAGGCACGATGTTCGAACGCAACCTATTACGCCACCCATCCCGGACATGATGGAATGCGTGTCCAACGAGGAACTGCGCGACCGCTACCTGATCCAGGACCTGTTCCGCGAAGGCGAGGTGGTGCTCAACTACACCCATGCCGACCGCTTCGTGATCGGCGGCGTGCAGGTCGGCGCGGCCGGCGGTGCGGCTGCCCGAGCAGACCGAGCCGGCCTCGGCGGCCGGCCACCCGTTCCTCGAGCGGCGCGAACTGGCGATCGTCAATGTCGGCGGCGCGCGGGCACGGTCACCGTCGACGGCGAGCGCTTCGAGCTCGGCAACAAGGACTGCCTCTACGTCACCATGGGCGCGAAGGATGTGATCTTCGCAGGGCGAGGGCGCGCGCTTCTACCTGGCCTCCTGCCCGGCGCACAAGGCGTTCACGACCCGCAAGCTGTCGATCGCCCAGGCCAATGCGCTGGAGCGCGGCAGCCTCGAGGAATTCGAACGAGCGGACCATCTACCAGCTCGTCATTCCCGGCGTCTGCGACAGCGCCCAGCTGGTCATGGGCCTGACCGTGCTGAAGCCCGGCAGCGTCTGGAACACCATGCCGCCGCACATCCACGAGCGGCGCAGCGAGATCTATTTCTACTTCGACCTGACGGCGACAACGACCGGGTCTTCCACTTCATGGGCGAGGGCGAGGCGATGCGGCACATCGTCGTCGCCAACGAGGAGGCGGTGATCAGCCCGGTCTGGTCGATCCACATGGGCGCCGGGCACCAAGGCCTATGCCTTCATCTGGGCGATGGCCGGCGAGAACCAGGACTATACCGACATGAACGTCCTCGACATCTGCCAGCTGCAATGAGCGGGCCTGTTCGATCTCTCCGGCAAGGTCGCCATCGTCACCGGCGCCAATACCGGCATCGGCCAGGGCGATCGCGCTGGCGCTCGCCGAGGCTGGCGCGGACGTCGCGCTGGTCGGCCGCACCCCGGCGGACGAAACGGCCGAGCAGGTCCGCGGCGCCGGCCGCCGCGCGGCGATCATCGACGCCGACCTGTCGACGATCGCGCCGGTCCAGCAAGTCGTCGACCGGACGGTCGCCGAGCTCGGCGGGCTCGACATCCTGGTCAACAATGCCGGCATCATCCGCCGCGCCGACGCGCTCGATTTCAGCGAGGAGGATTGGGACGCGGTGATCGACACCAACCTGAAATCGCTCTTCTTCCTGTGCCAGGCCGCGGCGCGGCACATGGTCGCGCAGGGCCGCGGCAAGATCATCAACATCGCCTCGATGCTGAGCTTCCAGGGCGGCATCCGCGTGCCGAGCTACACCGCGTCGAAGAGCGGGCGTCGCCGGGCTGACCAAGCTGCTCGCCAACGAATGGGCGGCCAAGGGCATCAACGTCAACGCGATCGCGCCCGGCTATATCGCCACCAACAACACCGCGGCGCTCCAGGCCGACGAGACGCGCAACCGCCAGATCCTGGAGCGCATTCCGGCCGGCGTGGGGCGAGCCGGCCGACTCGGCGGCGCGGCGGTGTTCCTCGCCTCGTCGGCGCTCCGACTATGTCCATGGCCACATCCTCGCCGTCGACGGTGGCTGGCTGGCGCGGTGAGCGGACATTGTCTGCTTCGGCGAGTTGCTGCTGCGGCTGACCGCGCCGGAGTGGCGAGCTGTTGCTGCAGAGTGGCCGGCTGGACGTCCATGTCGGCGGCGCCGAAGCCAATGTCGCGGTGGGGCTCGCTAGTCTGGGTCACCGAGACCGCGATGGTCAGCCGGGTTCCGGACAACTCCTCGGCGAAGCCGCCGTCGGCCATCTGCGCCGCCATGGCGTCGATACGTCATGTCGTCGCGTGGCCCGGGGCGGATGGGTCTCTATTTCGTTGCGCCGGGCGCCGGCGCCCGGCCTTCATCGATCGTCTACGACCGGGACGGCAGCAGCTTCGCGCTCAGCCGGCCCGGAGGATTTCGACTGGGAACCGCGCTCTCGACGGCGCCGAAACTGCTTCACCTGTCCGGGCATTACCCCGGCGCTCGGGACCCGCTCGGCGGAGCTCGCGCTGGCTGCGGCGAAAGCAGCACGGGCGCCGGGGCTCGAGTTTCCTTCGACGGCAATTATCGCGCCCAATTGTGGGAAAAGCAGGGGACGCGATCCGCGCGCGGTATTGACCAGCCTAGTCGCCGAGGCGGATATTTTCTTCGGCAATCACCGCGACATCTCGCTGCTCCTCGGACGCGAGTTCGACGGCGAAGGCGAGGTGCGGCGGCGCAGGCGGCGCAAGCTGCGTTCGAGGCTTTCCCCAATCTCAGCGATCGCTTCGACCGCGCGCCACATCGAGGAGGCCGACCAGCATCGCCTCTCGGCGCGGATCGACACCCGCGACGGAGCCGCACAAACCGAAGAGGTCGTGTTGTCCGGGATAGTAGACCGGATCGGAGCCGGCGACGCATTTGCAGCAGGCGTGCTGCACGGCGTGCTGGGCCGCGACCTTGGAGCAGTCAGCCCGCTTCGGACTTGCCTTGCCTGCCTGAAGCACGGCCTGCCGGGGACGCGAGCCTGTTTGGCCAGGCCGATATCGACGCTTTCCTTGCGGGCGAATTCGACGTTCGCCGCTAGACGCGGGCTTTTTGTCGACAGGATAGGAGATGATCAGCACCAGCGGCTTCTTGCCCAGTTGCTTGATGCCGACCTTGGCGCCCGAGTAGAGATAGGCCGCCATGCCAGGGCCAGACGCGCCATCTTGCCGTCGGAAACCACTTCGCCCTTACCCGACAGCACATAATAGACCTCATCATGAGCGATGACGTGCACGCCGATCGCCGCACCACGTGCAGCACACGCTTGCGGAACTCCATGGTTCGGTTCGGCACTGCGTCGCTGATCCGGTAGGCGGTGCTCATGCCGATCTCGCCGTGCGGCGGCGGCTCCTGCCTGACCACCTCCTGTTCCTTGACCACCACCATCGGCGGCGCGGCGGTGGTAAGCAACAAGGCAATGAAGCTCATCGTTGCTGCTCCCGCATTTGCACGTCGCGCGCAGTCGTGGGCTGCTGCATAATCGTCGCGCTGGCCGGGATAACGGCCCGACTTCGGTGCCATCGTGTCAAGCTGCCATTCGGTTTCCACGAAGGCCGCCCGGGTCGGCGTCTGCTGCGGATAGCCGCCGACTTCCTTCTCGTCGTCGATGATCTTGCCGCGGCCTTCGGCAACGTCGAAGATCACGCGAATTCATGTGCGTCGCGATCCCACGGCCGGGCGCCGGCGAAGCGAAGACATGGGTTTCGACCTCGTTCGCGGGAAGCACAGCGACCCGTTCGGCCAGGCGAATGGCCGCTTCGACGATTTCGGGCCGGGCTCGTCGTGTAGCGGCCGAACATCGGCAACGGCTTGCCGAGTCGTCCGACAGCGATATTGTCGTGGCCATAATAGTTGAGGTCGCCGACGCCGCCGATCGACAGGAAGGCAATGTCGTCACGGGTCGAAAGGCCGGCTCGCATGACGTTGCCGATCGCGCTGAGTTCGCCCGGCACGGCGCCTTGCCCGTCCATTCGAGATCCATGAGATTGTAGTGGATCGCCTGCGCGCCGGGATTGAAGATCAGGTTGTTGACGACCGCCGCCTGCACGCCGCCCTTGAGTAGCGGGTTGCGCTCATAATTATGCGCGTAGACATTCCGGTAAATCAAGATTCCGGTCGCATTGTCGTGGATCAATGTCCCCTTCGAATGCTCGCCTTTCGGGTGGCTGGAATTGGCGAGGCTCTCGGCGAGGAGATTGTAGGAGAAAGTGATGTTGTGCGACGTACCGTTGCGCCAATCCTCCACACCCTTTCCGGTAAATCTCGGTCCTGAAGCAGACAGGTTTTCATCGAGGCCCCAAGTCATGCTGCAATGATCGACGATCACATTGCGAGCTCCGACCGTCGACATTGCGTCCGCTTCCCAGCCGCTGCGCTTTGCCGAGCCGGAGGCGCCCGTGCGAACCCGGATATGTTGGATGATGATGTTGTGAGACTTGATGTCGACGCCGCCGCGGATGAGGGTGATGCCGGGCGAAGGTGCGGTCTGTCCGGCGATGGTCAGGTAGGGTTCGCTGATCGTTAGCGTGGAAAGGCCGAGGTCAATCACCCCGCCGACCTCGAATACCACGATGCGCGGCCCCTTGCGCTCAACTGCCGCCTTGAAGGAGCCCGGTCCGTCCGGGTTGAGATTGGTGACTCGGACAATTGCGCCGCCACGCCCTCCGTCGGTGGTTGTCCAGCCCTTGGTCAGCGGTTCCGCCACGGAGGCCGCGCAACTCGCCGTGGCGAGAATGGCAAACAGCAACAAGTGTCCCAGACGACTAGATTCACCCATCCCCCTCCATTCCGACGCAGTCTTGACACTCATCGCAACGCGAATCAGTCTGCCAATGACACCGGTTACTCTGTCAAGAGGTCCGGCAAAGAAAAAACAAAATGGCTGCAGCTGGGGAGAGGAGCAGCACAGTGAGGATATCACGCAATCGCGCGACACGCTGTGCATCCCATCCCCGTATTTTTGTCCGCTTTAGACACCGGTGTCATATGCGACTCGGCATCTTGGCGCGGCAGGTTCAAGGAGAGGGGAATGACGAGGAACAGGGGAAATTTCCGCGCTCGATTTGCGTGGTCGGCTGAATGGCGCGACGACGATGGGGTGCTGGTTGCGGGGCTCGCGGCCCGCCGGCATTCGCGCAGCCCGCGAGCTCGCGCAACAGCCGGAGACGCAAGCCCGCCGCTGCGTCCAACAGAAGATGTCCGCGGCGAGATCAGCCTGAGCCGGCGGAGCGTCGGCGACGAAATTGTCGTCACCGGCTATCGCCTATCACTTAGCGCATCGTTGAACGAAAAACGCAACGCCGCCGGCGTCATCGACGTCATCAAGGCGGAAGACATAGCGGATTTCCCCGACAACAACCTCGCGGAATCGATCCAGCGCATTCCAGGCGTCGCCATCACGCGCGACCAGGGCGAAGGCCGCAATATCTCGGTTCGCGGCCTGTCCCCCAGTTCACCCGGGTTCGGATCAACGGCATTGAAGGCATGAGCACGACCGGTGGCGCCGACGCCAGCGGCGGCGCCAACCGCAACCGGCAGTTTGACTTCAACGTCTTCGCTTCCGACCTCTTCAACAGCATCACGGTCCGCAAAACGCCGTCAGCCGACGTGGAAGAAGGTTCGCTCGGAGCGACCGTCGACATGGTGACCGCCCGTCCCTTCGACTATCGTGACGACTTCGTCTTCGCCGCCTCGGCCCAGGCCGGCTACAATGACTTTTCGGAGGACACCCTCGCCTTTCCGCGCTCGTGTCAAGCGGTTCGCGGACGACCGCCTCGGCGTCCTCCTATCGGCTTCCTACAGCACCCGCGACATCCTCGAAGAAGGTCCGAGCACCGTCCGCTGGGAGCCGGCTTCAGCCAATACGGATTCCCCCCGCGTCGACGCTCCTCAACGCGGCGCAACACGCCAACGCCACGACTAACTTCTTTCATCCGCGCATCCCGCGCTACGACAGCTATAGCTACGAAACCGAACGGCTTGGGTTGACCGGCACCTCCAGTGGGCAGCCAACCGATCGAACCCTGGTCTCGGTGGATGCGCTCTATTCCAACTTCCAATCGAAGCGCGCCGAGCAATATCTCGAGGCGATTTCATTCAGCCGCTCGGGCCCGGCAAGCCGCAGACGGTCATCCTTCCTGGCGCGATCGTCGAAGACAACAGCCTGGTCGCCGGCACGTTCAACAATGTCGATGTCAGGGTCGAGAGCCGCTACGACGAGCTGGAGACCAAGTTCAAGCAGTTCACCGGGACGGTCCATCACGAATTCAGCGACGCTTTCAGGGTCGATCTGCTGGGCGGCAAGTCGAATCCAAGTTCGAAAACCCGATCCAGACCACCGTCGCGCTCGATGTGGCTAACATCCAGGGATACAGCTTCGACTTCCGCGACGACCGGTTCCCTACCTTCGATTACGGCAACTTCGATGTGGCGGAAACGCCGCGGTTCGCTCGGCGAAATCCGTTTGCGACCACAATATGTCGACAATGACTTCACCGTGCTCCGAGCGGAAACGGGTTATGACATTACGCCCGACATCACGCTGAAGGGCGGCGTCGACTGGAAGAAGTATAAGTTCGACTCCAAGGAATATCGCCGTGCAGTTGCGGAAACGGTTGTGCCAACGCTTGCACCGGGCCAACTGGCGACGTTGATCGATCTCTACACGATCAAGACCGGACTTCCGGGCGGAACCCCGGATACCTTTGTGATTCCTGACCTGGATGCGTTTGCCAGAGACCTGGACATCTACTGCAACTGTGGAACTTACACTCTTCGGGCTGAGAATGCGACCGCGCGCTCCAACTGGCGGACCGTCGACGAAAAAGACCTAGGCATTTACGGCCAGGCCGATTTCAAATTCCATCTCGGCGACGTGCGTCTGCGCGGCAATGCTCGGCGTACGCTGGGTCCAGACCGAGCAGGGCTCGACCGGCTACACCAATACAGCGAGCGGGTTCGTACCGACCGAAGCCGATCGCAAATACGATTACTTCCTGCCGTCATTGAATATCGCGGCCGACATCACGCAGGACTTCGTGCTGCGCGGCGCAATTGCGAAAGTGATTTCGCGGCCCGACATCGGCACCCTCAGCCCCGGCGGCGCCTTCAGCGTGTCGGGCGGAAACCGCACCTTTGCTCGCGGCAACCCGGATATCAAACCGATCGAAGCCATAACCTACGACCTGTCGGCGGAATGGTATTTTGCTCCGGAATCCGCACTGATCGTCGGGCTGTTCTACAAGGACATCAAGAGCTTCATCGCGACTACTACCGATCAGATTCCGTTCAGTGAGCTGGGCTTGCCGGATTCCATTCTGTCCGCCTGGTGTTCTTCCGTCCGATTTGTTCACTGTGACCCAGCCGGTCAACAGCGATGGCGGGGGGCTGAAGGGCATTGAAGTCGGTGTGCAGGCACCCTTCCGCTTCCTGCCAAAGCCGCTCAACAATTTCGGTATCCAGGCCAACTATACCTTCGTTGATTCAAAGGTGGATTATCCGCTGACGACGGCGGCCAATGCTGCGGTTGTGAATGAAGATCTGATCAATCTTTCGCGCCATACGGCCAATGGGACGCTCTATTATGAGGACACGAGTTCAGTGCCCGCGTTTCGCTGTCCTATAGGAGCGATTTCCTGACGCAGGTTCCGGGACGAAATGGTGTCCCTTCGGCCAACCCGAACTTTGCGAAGCCGGAATTTAATGACGTGGAAGGCACGAAGGGCTCACTCAACGTCGATATGTCGGCATCTTACTGGTTCACGCCGAACTACCAGCTGACATTCGAAGCCGTGAACCTCACCGACGAATATGTCGACCAGTTCATCGATAGCCAGCCAATCGCCTGAGCGTTTATCACCATACGGGGCGGCAGTTTTACGCTGGCGTACGGTTCAAGTTCTAAAGGACATGGACGGGCTGGGGCGGGCTCTGTCAGACTAAATCAGGGAATGGGCAATGGCAGGGCGCTGGTCGCCTCGCATGACGAAGCGTCCCGCGAACCCCTTCCGCTACTTCAAGACTTCGCCCTAGAGGTATTGTCAAGAATAATTCGGCACCGGCCGAATTGCCTTCAGGACGCGAGCCGTCGTGTTATGATTGGCAAATCTCTGCTGTTCTCGGGAGAGCCGGTTTCCCTTAAAGCTCGCATAGAAGAACGAAAAAGGTTTAATCTGAAACGCCAAGCACGCCGTTCGGCTTCAGCCACAATCCGTCATTCAAATGCAGATGCTAATGTCCGATTTCACCCAAAGCTGACATTCCAGCGTGGCCCGCAATGGGTCAGTTATCCTTGGTATATTGCAGCGCCCACGTTCTGCTGAGACCAGATTATGGAAGGATGGGGTCCCACCCAGCCACCATTTCAATCCGCGAGATTCCGATGGCCCACCAACAGAAATTGGATGACATAGAAGCGCTTGCCAGGACAATGGCTGGTCGAGACCCCGACCAACATCTCAAAATGGCGTTGGGGGAAGTGGTTCCGTTTGACGACTTACTATGGCGCTATCCGGACTTCCTGACGCGTGCCGAAGCGGCATATCAAGCGCTTGCGGCGTCTAGCCTAACACTCCCGCCACCACGCCATGCCGCCGTGAACTCGCTGGCTCCCTAATCAACGTTCGCTAGGGTCAGCTTTCCACCCTTATCGGCCATAAGCGGCTTCCCGCTATGTGGCGCTCTAATCAATCTGGAGCGCCGCCATGTCCGACTACACGCCGCTTTCCTCATTCTCGGGCACAAAGCTTCCCCTCCGGCCGATGCACGTCTGGGGCATCAGGGTCCGCCTTCAGGTGGAGCGAAGAATCGCGACCTGGCGCTGTTTGATTTGGCGATCGACAGCAAGCTGAGGGGCTGCGACGTTGTGGCTCTGCGCGTCGGCGACATTGTTTCCGCTGGCGCGATCCGGTGACGCGCCATTGTGCTTCAGCAAAAGACAGGGCGCCCGGTCCAGTTTGAAATCACTGACCAAGCCCGGCAATCCATTGCCCGTTGGCTGGAGCGTCGCCCAAGCTATGGATGCGATTGGGTGTTCCCGAGCCGCCTGTTGCCTGGCCAGCATATTTCAACTCGCCAGTATTCGCGGCTGGTCAAATGGTGGGTGGATCTGATTGGGCTGGAGCCTTCCGGCAATGGGACCCACAGCCTGCGCAGGACCAAGGTCAGCTTGCTTTACAAGAAGACCGGCAACCTTCGAGCCTGTCAGCTCCTGTTGGACAACACAAAGCTCGAAAGCACCGTCCGCTATCTGGGGGTGGAATTGGACGATGCCTTGCTCGATGACTGAGGCGCTGGAGCTTTGACCGCCCAATGACCGCTATGGGTGGAAAGCGGACATTAGCAAGCTAGCGCGAGCCACGTCGCCCGTGCTATGACGACAAGCACAAGAGGAGGGGCCAATGACGAAAATGCTATTGCTACTTTCTGTAACCGCCCTGCTGCTGCCCGCGTGCCAGGCAAGAGAGAAGCCTGCAAACGACGGCCGCCGAAGTGAATAGTGCCGCCGCGGCCGCCGACACTGCCGGGGATGAGCAGGCAATCCGCGGGCATGTCGATCATTGGCTACAGCTCATAAAAGCCAAGGATGCTGCAGGCATTGCGGCACTCTACGCCGAGGACGGCGCGGTGATGCCACCCAATGCGCCGATCGGCAAAGGACACGCGGCGATCCAGCGAACTTGGGCATCGATGATGCAGACGCCCGGCTTCGCCCTGACCTTCGCTCCGGAGCAGATCGTTGTTTCAGCGTCGGGTGACATGGCGCTCGATCGTGGGACATATAGTCTCACGATTGCGCCCGACGGCATTACGCAGACCGACACCGGCAAGTACGTGGTCGTCTGGCGGAAGATCGGCAGCGAGTGGAAAGCCGCTGCGGACATCTTCAACACTGACCTGCCAGCCAGCGGAGGTTAGTGACCGCGCGCGGCGCATCGTTTACGAGCGGCCTGTCACCGTCCTTTCGGATCGTCATCTAAGCCTTCGTGTGAATGCGAACGCTGGTGAGCTGCTACTGTAGAGCCCAATGACCGCTTTGGGTCGCTTCCGGCCATAAGATCCGAGCTTCAACCCATTGCAACTTGTTACCGGTCGTCATTGGGGAAGCGCCCGTTAGCCAATCAGCGCTTTTTTGGTGCCGAATCGTTAGCCCCTTGTTAGCCCGTCGAACGCTGTTCCACGTGACCCATCGCTAAGTTATTGAAAAAAATGGCGCGCCCGGAACGATTCGAACGTCCGACCCTCAGATTCGTAGTCTGATGCTCTATCCAGCTGAGCTACGGGCGCGTGCCGGGGCGTCCATTAGGGGGAGGGGCTGCACGGCGCAAGCCCTTGCCGACAATCGGAGGCCCGGATTGCGTCAACATCGGAGCGCCCTTAGACGATTTGCATGCAACGCCTTTCGCCAATGATTGCAATCTTGCTGGCTTGGCGCCTGTTCGTCGGCGGGTACCGGGCCGGAACCCAGCCTTGCCCCCCGCGCTGCGGAGGCGATCGATCCGCGCGTTCCGATCCCCGCCACGGTGCCGAGCGGCACCGCCGACGCGGCGCTCGTCAGCAGGCTGAATGAGCTGGTCGGGGCGGCGCGAACTGGCACACCGCAGTTCGAGGCCCGATTGTCCAATGCCGACCGGCTGGCATCAGCCGCCGGCCCGGCCGCCAGCGAAAGCTGGGTCGTGGCCGCAGCAGGCGCTGTCGCTGCTGATCGAACAATTTGGGGTCACGACAAGAGCGGCGGCGGAAATCGACGCGCTTGCCGCGACCCGCCTGGGAGCCAGCGCTGGATCCGGCCAGCGGATCAACAGGCGATCTCCACCGCCGCCGCCGAAGTAGCCGCGATTGGCGCGCCGCAGATCGCCGCCATCGCGCGGTTGCAGAACCAGCTGGCGCGCTAAGCCTAGGCGGCGGCCCGCGCGGCTGGCCAGTCCGTCGCATCGATTCGATAGACGACCGTCGGGTTCATCTCGGGCCCGAACCGAGGGTCGACGTAATCGAGATCCTCGCGGCGGATCATCCCAAGCCGCTTCATCAGACCTTGGCTCTCAACATTCTCGGCGATGGTCAACGCGACCACATGCGGCGCTCCGAAGTGGCCGAACGCCAGATCCATTGATGCGATCGCGGCCTCCTTGGCGTAGCCCTTGCCCCACGCGTTCTCCCGCAGCCGCCACCCAATCTCGAACTGGCCGGTCAGATCGGTACCCGGCGAATTGACTCGCTTCAGCCCGCAGAAGCCAAGCAATTCGCCGTCGGCCTTGCGCTCGAGGAGCCAGAATGTGTGGCCGAAGTCCCGCTGGAAGCTTTGAATTCGGCCAAGCGCCGCTTCCCAGTCCGCTCGATCCTGGACCCCGCCAAGGTGACGCATCACCGCTGGCGTGTTCATGGCGGCGTAGAATTGATCACCATCGCCCTTGCCCCATTCGCGCAGGATCAACCGTTCGGTTTCGGCAGCGATACCGGTCATGCTTCCGACCGTCGCCCCCAGCGAGCGATTAAATAGAGCAAGGCACCGACGGTGAGGAACGCCACAAACGCGCGCCATTCCTCAAATTTCGAGTAGGAAGCTGCCCACAGACACAGTGCGCCGGCAATGATCGGCAGCAGCACGCCGCGGCCCCAGCGAACCCGGCCTGCCAGGAAATCAAGCCTTGGAATGGCGGCAATGCTGGCGAAATAGGCGAACAGCCGCGCTACGGTACTGATCACCGCTAGAGTGAGGAAGGTCTTCCCCCACAAGGCGAGAGCCAGACCGATCCCTCCGACCGCCAGGATCGAGTTGATCGGAGTGGCGAAGCGCGGGGAAATCTTGCCGAACCAGCGCGGCAGCAAGCCTTGGTCGGCGAAGCTCGAAGTAATCCGGGAGATCGACGTCACCGCGCTCAGCTGATTGGCCAGGACCGAGACGATCGCGGTGATGCCGAGGATGATGACCCCGGCCGGCCCGAGCGACTGCGACGCGAGCTCGGCAAGCGGCGCATCGCTTTCGCCGATCCCTGATGCCGAATAGGCCAGCTGGACCAGAACATAGAGCAAGGTGACGCCGGCGACGGTGAGCAGGAGTGCGCGTGGAATGTTGCGTTCGGGATCGCGCGTCTCCCCGGCAGGAATCGTCGCCGCCTCGAAGCCGACGAAAGCATAAAGCGCAGCCAGCGCGACGCCCTCGACCGCCGAGAAATCCGGGAGCGTCGGCGATGGAATGGGCGCCAACAACAGGCCCAACGCGCCGATCAGGATCAGCGGCATCAGCTTGATCATGGTCATGCCACCAAGCGTGTCGACCGCATGGCGGATGCCGATGACGTTGACCAACGTGATCGCAGCAATCGTAAAAACGATCGTCAGTGGTCCATTGAGCGGCGGCCACAGCGCCCCGGCATAGGCGGCGAGCACATGGGCATTGGCGGCCAGCGAGGCGGCCCGCGCCGCGTACAGCATCCACCCGGCCTCGAAGCCAATAAACTGGCCGAAGGCGGTGCCGGCATAAAGCTGCGGCCCGCCCGATGATTTGAACCGGCTGGCGAGGTCCGCGTAGCACAGCACCACCGGCATGATGCCGATCCCGGCGAGCAGCAGCAGCCAGGGAGCGAAGCTGCCAACCGCGGTATCGAGCTTGCCCGGTAGCCCAAAGATCGCCGCGCCGATCATGCCGTTAAGGGCAAGCAGCGCGGCACCCCAAATGCTGACGTCGCGGCGGGTCGACCCCTGCTTCGGTTCCTCTTCCAATCTACCGGCCCGCGATCAGCCGGGCGGCAAGCGGCGCGTGGTAAGTGAGAACGCCGGTCGCCCCGGCGCGCTTGAATGCCAGCAAGGTCTCGAGGACCAGCGCGTCACGCTCCCCTGCCCCCGCCGCCGCGGCGGCCTCGATCATCGCATATTCGCCGGAGACTTGATAAGCGAAGGTCGGAACCCCGAACCGGTCTTTCACCCTCGCCAGCACGTCGAGATAGGGAAGGCCTGGCTTGACCATCACCATGTCCGCGCCCTCGGCGAGGTCGAGCGCGACCTCGCGCAGCGCCTCGGCGCCGTTGGCCGGGTCCATCTGGTATCCGCGCTTGTCACCTTTCAGGAGGCCGCGACTACCGACCGCGTCGCGGAACGGGCCGTAAAAGGCCGAGGCATATTTGGCGGCATAGGCCATGATCGCGGTGTCATAGCGGCCGGCCTTCTCCAAGCCTTGACGGATAGCGCCTACCCGACCGTCCATCATATCCGACGGCGCGACGATGTCCGCGCCCGACATGGCCTGGACCAGCGCCTGCTGGACCAGCACCGCGGTGGTCTCGTCGTTGAGGACCTTGCCGTCGGCATCGGTCAGCCCGTCATGGCCATGCGCGGTGTAAGGATCGAGCGCGACATCGGTCAGAACGCCGACCTCGGGCACTGCGTCCTTGATCGCCTTGATCGCGCGGCAGATGAGATTATCGGGATTGAGCGCCTCGCGGGCATCCTGGCTGCGCAGGTTCGGAGGCGTATTGGGGAAAAGCGCGACACAGGGAATGCCCAGGTTGCGCGCCTCGCGGGCCTTCTCGGCCAGCCGATCGACCGACCAGCGGCTGACGCCCGGAAGCGTCGAAATCGGCTGCTCCTGCCCCTGCCCCTCGCAGATGAACAGGGGCCAGATGAGGTCGCTCGGATGCAGCCGATGCTCGGCCAGCATCTCGCGGATCCAGGGGGCGGACCGGCCGCGCCGCATGCGCGTCGCGGGGAAGCTAGGCGTAACCATGCAATGCGCTCTAGCCGACATAGGCGGCGGAAAGAAAGCCGCCGCCGCGCATTGAGCGGGCTATGGCCGATGCGCTTCCGAAACGGGCGATCCTGATCGTCAATGCGATGAGCCGGAAGGGCGAGGCTGCATTCGCGGAGGCGAGAGAAAAGCTGGCGGCGACCGGACTGGAGCTGATGGAGGCCCATGCGATCCACGAGCCGAACGCGATGGAGCCGGCCGTCAAGAAAGCAATCGCCAGGGCGCCAATGGTCATCGTCGGCGGAGGTGACGGTTCGTTATCCTCGACGGTCGACCATTTCGTCAAAAAGGACACCGTTTTCGCCGTGCTGCCGTTGGGGACCGCAAACAGCTTTGCCCGGACGCTCGGCCTGCCGCTCGATCTCGACGGTGCGATCGAGGTCATCGCGCGCGGCCGGCGCAAGCGCATCGACCTCGGCATCATCAACGGCGACTATTTCGCCAATGCGGCCGCGCTTGGTCTCAGCCCGTTGATTGCCGACACGGTGCCCCACTGGCTGAAGCGGTACTTCGGCATGGTCGGCTATCTCGCCTGGGCGGCGAGGGTCGCCGTCAAGTTCAGGCCGTTCCGGCTGCGCATCACGCTTGACGATGGGCGGGTTGAAAAATGCTGGGCGACGGAGGCGCGGATCGCCAATGGCACGCATCATGGCGGGGTCGAGCTGGTCGAAAGCCAGGAGATCGACAGCGGCGTGATTGTCATCCAGGCAGTCACCGGCAAAAGCCTGTGGGGACTCGCCTGGAGCTGGTTCGCGACGCTGTTCAAGCTTCGCCGCCGGGAGCTGACGACGACCGAATGGCGCGGACAAAAGATGACCCTCGAGGCCCGGCCAAGGCAGAAGGTCAGCATCGACGGCGAGATCGCGGCGAAGACGCCGCTGACGGTTGAGGTGGCGCGCGGCGCGATCGAGGTGGCCGCGCCACGCTAGTCCCCGGCGTAGGCCGGGTCCAGGAGCGCGAAGCGCTTTTAAGGAGCAGGGCCTGGACCCCGGCCTCCGCCGGGGAACATCTACCCCAGCCGCGCCAACGCCGCCGCCAAACGCTCCGCCTCGGCTGCGCGGGCATCATGGTCGGCGCGGGCTTTCTCCACGGCTTCGGGCTTGGCGCGCTCGGCAAACGCCGGGTTGGCGAGGCGGGCGGCGAGACTGTCGCGGTCCTTCTCGGCCGCAGCGACGGCCTTCGACAGTCGAGAGCGTTCGGCGTCGAGGTCGATCGCGCCTTCAAGCGGAAACGCAACCGTGACCCCGCTTACAACGATCTGCGCCGAGCCGTGCGGGACGGTATCCGCGGCCACGGCCTCGTCGAGCTTGGCCATGCGGGTTAACGTGGCTGCATTGCCGGCCAAGCGTTCGACCATCGCAGAATCGCCGCCAATAATGTGCGGCACCAGGATGGCGCTCCACGGGACATTCAGTTCGGCGCGCATGGCGCGGACCTGGTCGATCACCTCGACCAGCCCGCCGATTTCGCGCGCAGCGTCAGGATCGCGCTGCGCTTCCGGCACGGGCCATTTGGCGACGATCAGATCGTAAGGACGCTCCCCCATGCTGTGCCACAGCTCTTCAGTGACGAAGGGCATGAAGGGGTGGAGCATGACCAGGATCTGGTCGAATGCCCAGGCGGCGACGGCGCGGGTTTCGTCGTCGAACGAGCCTTTGACCAGTTCCACATACCAGTCGCAGAACGTGCCCCAGGTGAAGTGGTAGATCGTGTCGGCCATCTCGTCGAAGCGCAACTCGGCGAAGGCCTTGTCGAGGCGGGCGAGCGTTTCGACTACCTCGCCGATGATCCAGCGGTTGACCGGGAGCGCGGCTTCGGGCGCGGCGATGCTTTGCGACGCGCCGACGCCATTGCCCTGGAGAAAGCGCGCGGCGTTCCACAGCTTGGTGGCGAAGTTGCGGTAGCCCTCGACCCGCTTCTCATCGAGCTTGATGTCGCGGCCCTGGCTTTCCATCGCCGCCAGGGTGAAGCGCAGCGCGTCGGCGCCGTATTTGTCGATCAGGCCGAGCGGGTCGACCGTGTTGCCCTTCGACTTGGACATTTTCTGCCCATGCGCGTCGCGGACCAGGCCGTGGAGGTACAGGGTGCGCCACGGCACCTCGTCCATGAACTCGATCCCCTGCATCGCCATCCGCGCATCCCAGAAGAACAGGATGTCGAAGCCGGAGATGAGCACGTCATTGGGGTAATGGCGCTTGAGGTCCTCGGTCTGTTCGGGCCAGCCAAGCGTGGCGAACGGCCACAGGGCCGAACTGAACCAGGTGTCGAGCACGTCATCGTCTTGGCGCAGCGAGACACCTGCGCCAGCCTCTTTTGCGCTTCTTCAAAAGTTTCTGCGACGAAAACATTGCCATCATCATCGAACCAGGCCGGAATGCGGTGGCCCCACCACAGCTGGCGCGAAACGCACCAGGGCTGGATATTTTCGAGCCAGTTGAACCAGGTTTTCGACCAGGTTTCGGGGACGATCCTGATCTCGCCGGCGCGCGTGGCGGCCATCATCCCGCTCGGCGAGCGGCGCACATCACATACCATTGGTCGGTCAGCCACGGCTCGATCACCACGCCCGAGCGGTCGCCATAGGGCGTGGCGATGGTGCGGTCCTCGACCTTTTCCAGCGCGCCCTCGGCTTCGAGCAGCTCGACCACGCGCTTGCGCGCCTCGAACCGGTCCATGCCGAGCAGCGCTTCGGGAATCAGCCCGTCGGCGGTCTGGACGATCGCGCCTTGCCCATCGAGCATGTTGAGCATTTCCGCCGGCTTGAACCCGGCGCGCCTGCCGACCTCGAAGTCGTTGAAGTCATGGCCCGGCGTGATCTTGACCGCGCCGCTGCCGAGTTCCGGATCGGCATGCTCGTCGGCGATGATCGGGATCAGCCGGCCGGTGATCGGATGCTTCACCTGCCTGCCGATGATCGCCTGATAGCGTTCATCGTCGGGATGAACCGCGACCGCCATGTCGGCGAGCATCGTCTCGGGCCGGGTAGTAGCGACATGGATCGCGCCGGAGCCGTCAGCGAGCGGGTATTTGAGGTGCCAGAAATGGCCCTGGACCTCGCGGGTCTCGACCTCGAGGTCGCTGATCGCCGTCTGGAACCTGGGGTCCCAGTTGACCAGGCGCTTGTCGCGATAGAGCGAGGCCGCGCTTGTAAAGCTCGACGAACACATGGGCGACCGCGGCCGAGAAGCCCTCGTCCATGGTGAAGCGCTCGTTGGCCCAGTCGCACGAGGCGCCGAGCCGGCGGAGCTGGCGGGTGATCTGGCCGCCCGACTGCGCTTTCCATTCCCACACATGTTCGAGGAAGGCCTCGCGGCCGATCTCGGCGCGCTTCACCCCCTGGCTGTCGAGGTTGCGCTCGACCACCATCTGCGTGGCAATGCCGGCATGATCCATGCCGACGACCCACATCGCGTCCTTGCCCTGCATCCGGGCATGGCGAATGAGGATGTCCTGCAACGTATCGTCGAGCGCGTGGCCGATGTGGAGCGAGCCGGTGACGTTGGGCGGCGGCATGACGATGGTGAACGGCTCGGCCGTCGGCCGATCGGGGCGGAACAGCCCCTGCCCTTCCCAATACTCATACCAGCGGGCCTCGATCGGGCCCGGTTCGAAGGTTTTCGCCAGTTCGGTCATGGGATGCGCCTAGCCTTGCCGCGCTGCAGCATCAACAGTCAGCCGTCATTGCGAGCGAAGCGAAGCAATCCAGTCTGGATTGCCACGTCACCTTCGGCTCCTCGCAATGACGAACCTAACTGGCGGGCTTGAGCCACCGATCCAGCCAGCCGAACACCTCGCCATACCATTGGATCGAGTTCTTCGGTTTCAGCACCCAATGGTTCTCGTCCGGGAAAACCAGCAGCTTCGACGGAATGCCGCGCCGCTGGAGCGCGGTGAAGCTCGCGAGACCCTGCGAATAAGGGATGCGGTAATCCTTCTCGCCGGTGATCACCAGCATGGGCGTCTTCCATTTGGCGACATGGTGGACCGGGTTCCACCGCTCATAAGCGGCGGGATCCTCATAATAGGCCTTGCTGCCATGCTCCCGTTCGGTGAACCACAGCTCCTCGGTTTCATAGGCCATCGCCCGCTGGTCGAACACGCCGTCATGCTGGACCAGGCATTTGAACCGGTCGGGCCACTGGCCGGCGATCCAGTTCATCATGTATCCGCCATAGCTGGCGCCGAGCGCGCAGGCATTGTCGGCGTCGAGTTGCGGCGTCCTGCGACGTGGCGAAGGCGAGGCCCTTCTGCAGATCTTCGAGCGGCCAGCCGCCCCAATTATTCTGGATGCTATCGACGAACGCCTGGCCGTAGCCGGTGCTCCCATGGAAATCGACGCTGACCACGGCATAACCGGGCGCCGACAGCAGGCGCGAATTCCAACGATAGGACCAGCCGTTGTTGAAGCTTCCTTGCGGCCCGCCATGGACGACAAAGGCGATCGGCAGCTTGCCGGTTGCGCCCTGGGGTTTCAGCTTGAAGCCCCACACCTTGTCATTGTTGGCGCCGGTGAAGCTGAACTTTTCAAAGGTGACCGGGTCGAGCTCCGCCAGCAGCGACTTGTTGACATCCGTTAGCCGGAGGATGCGGCCGCGATTGTCGATGCGGTAGAGGTCGTCGGGCGCCGCGATGCTGTTCATTGCGTAAACGATCGAGCCGTCGGCAAGCGGCACCGCGGCGTGGGCCGAGCCTTCTCGCGTCAGCCGCGTTGCACGGCCGGTGGCGACTTCGATCCGGAACAGCGGGGCTTCGAGCGTGTCCTGGGCATCGACGATGATCGACTTGCCGTCCTTGGCCCAGGCGATCGAGCCGACCGATCGGTCCCAGTTGCCGGTGACCGCGCGGGTCTGACCGCTTGTCAGGTCCCGGACCATCAAAACCTGCCGGTCCGCTTCATAACCGGGCCGCGCCATCGAGAAATAAGCGAGGCTGCGCCCATCGGGCGACAGCGTCGGGAGGTTGTCGGTCGCCGTCGTTGTCGGGCGTGAGGTTGGTCGGCTGGGCGGAGCCATCGGCAGGGGCGGCGAAAATATCGAGATTGGTCGAGGTCGGCTCGATCCGCCCCGCTTCCCGCAGCGCGAAATAGACGGTGCGGCCGTCATTCGAAATAGCGATCTCTTCACCACCGCCGAACGGCTTGGACGGGCTGTCGCCGACCAGCGCGCCGGTCACCGGAACGCCGGTGCCGGTGACCCGGCCTTCGGCGATCGGGAACGCAAAGATTTGGCTGCGCACCCCGGGTTCGGCCCATGTGTCCCAATGGCGAACGAACAGCTGGTCGTAGACACGGCCCGATCCGCTTTTCTGCACCTTGGGCAAATTGTCGCAGGCGAAATCGGCGCACTGAAGATGGCGGTCGGCCCAGACCAGCAGTCGGCTGCCGTCGGCGCTGACCTTGAATCCGGAAATGTCGCCCTTGAGGTTGGAGACCTGGACCGGCTGGCCCCCGACCGTCATCCGGAACAGCTGGTCCTGTCCGCCGGCCGGAGCCAGGTACCAGATCGCGCCATCCGCTCCGAACACGGCGTCATGCGCCCCTTGGGTCATCCCCGAAACGGGCTGCGGCGCCGAACCCTTCGCATTCAGCTCCTGGATGTGAACGACATTGATGCGCTTGTTCGCCGCCAGGTCGGTGTTCGACAAACTGAACACCGCATAGCGGCCGTCGGGCGACACGCTGGGGGCGCCGAGGCGGCGCATCATGTGCATGTCGGTCGCGGTCATCGGTCGCGCGAGGGCGGGGGTGGCGGCAAGGGCGGCGGCCGCAACGCTGGCGGCAAGGAGGAAGCGATTGATCATGGCGCGTTTGGTAGCAGACGCCCTGCCGCACGCAACAAGCTCGTTATGGTGAGCACAGCGAGCAACCCGGGCTGGGTTGTCGCGTCGCGACGCTCCTCGCAAAGAGGTTAGACCGGCCGCCCGGTGATGCGGTGGATTTCGCGCTTCACATGCTCGTCGACGATGCCCGGAAGATGCTCGTCCAGCCACTGCTTGAGGATCGGCCGGAGCATCTCGCGGATCATTTCCTCAAGGGGATTGTACGCCGGTGGCGGCGGCGCCGAAGAAGCGACGCTGGCCAGCGTCTCGAGCTTCTGGCGGCTTTCGTCGGCGGCCTCGTCCTCGAGCAGCGGCGGGCCGAGGTCGAGCGGTGGCAGGCCCAGGGCCTCCATGCTCTCGTCAAGCTCGAGGACGTCTTCCGCTTCGTCATTCTCGGGCGTTGGTGGCGGCGCTGCCGCGCGAATCTCCTTTTCCTCGGCGATCACGCGTTTGATCGACGCGAGAATATCTTCCATCGACGGTTCCCGAGCGCCAGCCATGGCTTTCCTATTGCCTATCGCGACGCCGGTGTCACCCCTTGGGGCGGCTGTTCGGCAGGGGTGACGATGCTGGTCGCGGTGGTCGGATGCCGGGGTTCGCCGGCCCAATCGTTCCAGTTCCCCGCCACCCTGCGATAGTTGCCGAGCGGGTCATAAAGCGGGCCGCCGTCGAGGCCGAGATCGTCTGCTTCGGCCTGGCCCATGACATTAAGCAGCTGGAAGCCCGAGACATAGGCCTCGCGGCGTGCCGTCACCAGCTCGACCTGAGCATTGAGCAATTCCTGCTCGGCATTGAGCACGTCGAGGATGGTGCGGGTACCGACACTGTTTTCGGCGCGCGCTCCTTCGAGCGCCAACTCATTGGCCCTCACCGCCACCTGGTTGGAGGCGATGACGTCCAGTGCCGCATGGTAGGCCTCAAAGGCCGACCGGGCATTGGCGACGACCAGGCGCTCGGTCGCCACGCGCTGCTCGAGCGTCTGGCCCTCGATCGCCTGCGCCTGGCGAATTCGCGCCGCCGGCAGGCCTCCCTGGTACAACGGTATGCGGGTTTGCACCCCGATGCTGGTGGCCGTACCGGAGCGATCAAACCCGCCAGTGTCGCCCGACGTGGTCCTGGCATAGTCGCCCGACCCCACTGCCGAAACGGTCGGCAGGCGCGTGCCGCGCACGGAGCGCACATCATAGCCTGAAGCCTCGGCCTGGCGAGTTATGGCGATCAAATCCGGATTATTGGCGAGTGCGATCCTCACCGCCTCGTCAGCGCTCGCCGGCAGGGGCGGTAGCGGCGGGGGCGGCTGCAGCGCGTCGGGCGTCTTGCCAATTACCCGCCGGTAGTTTTGCTCGCTCCCGACAAGGCGCGCCTGGGCCACTTCCAGCCTCGATCGCGAAAGGGCCAGCCGTGCTTCGGACTGAGCGACGTCGGTACGGGTAAGGTCGCCAATCTCGAACCGATCCCGGGTTGCTTCGAGGTTGGTCTGGAAGAACTCTCACATTGTTGGTGTTGAGCTCGACGATCGCGCGATCGCGGATCACGTCCATGTAGGCCCCGACCGCTTCGGTAAAGACGTCGCCTTCGACCGCGCGAAGCGTGGCGCGGCCGGCCTGGACGCGGGTCTTGGACGCCTTGATGTCGTTCCTGACGGTGCCGCCCTGGAACAGCGGATAGCTAAAATCCACCCCGCCGGTCACAAAAGGGCCCTTGCTGGTCTCGACGTCGAACCGGCCGCTGCGGGTCAGGTCGCGGGTCACGCCGACGTTTGCCGCCACCTGGGGCCGGCCGGCGGCGCGAGCGATGGCCACACCGGCATCGGTTGCCTTCAGTGCCTCACGCTGGGCGGTCAGCGTTGGATTGGCCTGATAAGTTAAGACTAGCGCCTCTCGCAGCGTATCGGCCGAAGCCGTGCCGGCGGCGAGGGCAACGAGAAGCGATGCAATGGAAATATTACGAAGCACAGGCATTGCTCTCCGATAGGGTCAGAAGGTGAAGGCCCGTGGCCGTTCAAATCCGGGAAGTGGATCGACATCCGCGTCGGCAAGGCTGCGAAGCCCGAGCGCGCCGCCCGAAACACGTCCGATGACGAGGCGAGTCACGCCTCGGTCGACGACAGCGCCCCCAAGGCTACCACCATCCCGCAGCTGTCCGATCAGCGCGTCGGGGATTTCCTCAACCGCGCCGTCGAGTAGGATGAGATCATAGGGTGCGCCCTTGGCCCAACCCCTGGTGAGATCGCCGATGACAGTCTGGACCCCCGCCTCGCCGGCGGCAGCGGCGAGCGCCTCGTCCGAATTCCAGCGCGACGACGTCAATGCCGATGGCGCCGAGCAACGCGGCCGAGTAGCCGGTCGCCGAGCCGACGACCAATGCTTTTTCGCCCGGCTTCGGTGCGAGTTCCGACAGCAGCCTGCCAAGCGCGGCCGGCGGCATCATCGCCCTACCCTCGGCAATCCTTAGCGGACGGTCGAAATAGGCCAGCGCTCGGGCGCTTTGCGGGACGAAGCGTTCGCGAGCGACCGTGCTCATCGCCGCCAGGACGCCACGGTCCGTCACTCCTTCCGGGCGAAGCTGATTGTCGACCATCGTCCGCCGGGCCAGGCTGAAATCCTGCATGAAGTCCTCGTTGGTCACGAACTGTTATATGCCCCTAATACAGCGGCGGTTCAAGCGCTCCATAACTTGCGCTTTTTATTCCGCAAAGCAAACACGCCCCCGTTCGTCGAAAGCCTCGGTTGACAAGCGACGGCGCGACCAGCCAAAGGCGGCGCGACGAGGCCCGATGGCGGAGTGGTGACGCAGAGGACTGCAAATCCTTGCACCCGGGTTCGATTCCCGGTCGGGCCTCCAACCACGTCGCGGGTTTCAGTTTCCGCCGTCTGCAGAACCTGCGTTGCCTTTGGGTCAAAGGTCCGGAACTGGATTGCAAACTGTCATAAACAGCAAGCAGAGAGGCAAGTCACGCGACGGCCGGGTACCGACGATACGCCTCAAATAGCTGGTCCGCGCGCCGATATCTGTCCTACACCACGCAATAAGACGTGATGCAGCCCAGTTGGAGCTTACGCCATGTCCGAGTGCCGCTTTCGACTGGCAAAATCATGATCGGCAAGCACGCCGCTCGATCCCGAGCGCTCCCTGCGATCTTGCTCGCCTGGATCCTGATGCTTGGCGCTTGCGGCGAAGGCAGCGGCGCGGGCGGGCCTGGCGGGCGCGGACCCCAGGGCCCGGTCACAGTCGGTTATGTCGTCATTCAGCCGACCAGCGTTCCCATCGAGGAGGATTTGCCGGCGCGGGTTTCCGCCTATCAGATTTCCGAGGTGCGGCCGCAGGTGTCGGGCGTGGTCCTGCGGCGGCTGTTCCGCGAAGGCGGAATCGTCCGTAAGGGGCAGACGCTCTACCAGATCGATCCAAGCCTCTACCAGGCGCAGGTCTCCCAGGCGTCGGCCAACGTGCAAAGCGCCCGCGCCAGCGCCGAAGCAGCCCGCGCCCGCGCCAACCGCTACCGGCCGCTGGCCGAGATGGAGGCGGTGTCGAAGCAGGATTATACCGACGCCCTGTCGCAGGCGCGGCAGGCCGAAGCCGCCATCGCCCAGAACAACGCCGCTCTGAGAACCGCGCAGATCAACTTGCGCTACACCCGCGTGCCGGCGCCGATCAGCGGCCGGATCGGCCTGTCCAACGTGACCGAAGGCGCGCTGGTCACCGCCAACCAGGCGGAATCGCTCGCCACGATCACCCGGCTCGATCCGATCTACGTCGACATCCAGCAGTCGGCGATCGACCTGCTGTCGCTGCGCCGGACGCTGTCGGCCAGGCGGGGCCTGCCCCGACCACAGCGCAGGTCCGGCTGCTGCTGCCGGACGGCACCGACTATGGCTACACCGGCACGGTTCAGTTCACCGAAGTGATCGTCAACCCGGACACCGGCTCCGTGACGCTGCGGGCGCGCTTCCCCAATCCGCAATAGCTCCTGTTGCCGGGCATGTTCGTCAAAGCGCGGTTCGCGCAGGCGATCGACACGACCGCCTACCTCGTGCCGCAGCCGGCGTGTCGCGCGATCGCCAAGGGCAATGTCGACCGTCTGGGTGGTCGGCGCCGGGCAACAAGGCGGTCCAGCGGACCGTCGTCACCGACCGCACCGACGGCGCCATTGGGTCGTGACCCAGGGGCTCGCCGCGGGCGAGAAATCATCACCCAGGGCGCTGCCAACCTGCGCGACGGCGCCGACGATCAAGCCGGTTCCGGCCAGCACGCCGCAGATCCTCAAGGCCCCGCCGCCGGGCGCCGGCGGGCACTGCCCGGCAACGCGGGTCGCTAGACCCATGTCGCGCGTCTTCATCGATCGCCCGATCTTCGCCTGGGTAATCGCGATCATCATCATGCTGCTGGGGCTCGGGCGCATCACGGCGCTGCCGATCGCGCAATATCCCGACGTCGCGCCGCCACAGGTCAACGTCCGCGCAACCTACCCGGGCGCCTCGGCGCGAGACGGTCGCAGAACAGCGTCACCCAGATCATCGAGCAGCAGCTGACCGGGCTCGACGGCCTGCTCTATTTCCAATCCTCGTCGAGCTCGCGCGGGCAGGTCACCATCAACGTCACCTTCGAGAAGGGCACCGACCCCGACATCGCCCAGGTGCAGGTCCAGAATGCGGTGCAGGCGGCCCTCTCGCGCCTGCCGCAGCAGGTCCAGCAGCAGGGCGTGCGAGTCACCAAGTCCTCGACCGACTTCCTGCTGATCGTCGGCGTCTATGACGAGACCGACAAGCAGCACCAACATCGACGTGTCCGACTATCTGTCGAGCAACATGCAGGACCCGCTCGCCCGCACTCCCGGGCGTCGGCGACATCAATGTGTTCGGCTCGCCCTATGCGATGCGCATCTGGCTCGATCCCGCCAAGCTGCGCGTCCTACTCGCTGATGCCGGGCGACGTCATCAGCGCGATTCAGCGCGCAGAATGCAGAGGTCGCGGCGGGCGAGATCGGCGGCCAGCCGCCCTGCCGACGGCCAGATGCTGAACGCCACGGTCACCGCCTCAGTCGCGCTTCAGACGCCCGAGCAATTCCGCAACATCATCGTCAAAGCGGACGCGTCCGGCGGCGCCAGGGTGCGCCTCGGCGACGTCGCGCGGGTCGAGCTCGGCGCGGAAAACTACAATTCGCGACCAGCCGCGTCAACGGCCATCCCGGCGCCGGGCATCGCGATCTTCCTCGCGCCCGGGCGCCGACGCGCTGGACACGGCGGACCTGGTCAAGGCCAAGGTCGAGGAAATGTCGAAGAGCTTCCCGCCCGGCTATCCGCTACGCCTACGCATACGACACGACCGACTTCATCAAGCTGTCGATCGAAGAGGTGGTGAAGACGCTGATCGAGGCGATCATCCTGGTCGATCATCGTCATGTTCGTCTTCCTGCAGAGCTGGCGCGCGACCCTGATCCCGGCGATCGCCGTTCCGGTCGTGCTGCTCGGCACCTTCGCGGTGCTCTACGCGCTCGACTTCTCGATCAACACGCTGACCCTGTTCGGGCTGGTGCTGGCGATCGGCCTGCTGGTCGACGACGCCATCGTGGTGGTCGAGAATGTCGAGCGGCTGCTCGAGGAAAATCCCGAGCTCACGCCCCGCGAAGCGACCATCCAGTCGATGAGCCAGATCCAGATGGCGCTGGTCGCGATCGCGCTGTCCCTGTCGGCGGTGTTCCTGCCGATGGTGTTCTTCGGCGGTTCGACCGGCGTCATCTACCGCCAGTTCTCGGCGACGATCGTGTCGGCGATGGTGCTGTCGATCCTCGTCGCGATGACCCTCAGCCCGGCGCTCGCGGCAGACGCTGCTCAAGCAAAAGAACGGCGCAGCCGTCGGGAACGGCCTTCTGGCCCGGCGCTTTCCTGCCTTCGCTGGCCTTGCTCGAGCGGGGAGGCGCGGCGCTTCAACAACGGCTTCGCCCGGACGCGCGACTCGTATGTGCGCTCGGTCAGCTTCGTGGTCGACCGCAAATGGCGTGTTCCTCGGCGTCTACGGCGTCATTTGTGCGCTTGCTCATCATCCTCTTTTTCCGCCTGCCGACCGGTTTCCTGCCGACCGAGGACCAGGGCGCGGCTGCAGGTCCAGTTCCGGCTTCCGGCCGGAGCGACGCTGGATCGCACGCGCGAGGTCCAGCTCGCGATCGAGGATTATTTCCTCAAGGGCCCGGAGAAGAAGAATGTCGCGACCTATTTCACCGTCGCGGGCGGCGGCAGGGCGCGGCCGGGCCAGAACACCGGCCAGTCGTTCATCAACCTTGCCGACTATTCCGAGCGGAAGGGCGCGGAAAACAGCGCGGACGCAATCGTCGAGCGCGCTTCGCGGAGCGTTCCGCAACCTTCGCGACGCGCAGGTTTTCGCGCTGATTCCCGCCGGCGATCCGCGGCCTCGGCCAATCCAGCGGCTTCACCATGCAGCTGCAGAACATGCGAGCGGCATGCGCCAGGACCAAGTTCGAGGCGGCGCGCGACCGGCTGCTGCGAGGCGGCGCAAGCCGACCCAACCCTGCAGCCAGGTCCGCCTCAGCGAGCTGCCCGACGTCGCGACTCTCAAGGTCGACATCAACCAGGAGCGCATCGCCGCGCTCGGCCTCAACACCAACGACGTCAACAACACGCTCTCGGCCGCCTGGGGCGGGCGCTATGTCAACGACTTCATCGATCGCGGCCGGGTCAAGCGGGTATTCGTCCAGGGCGATGCGCCCTATCGCTCGGCAGCCGGAGGACATCGATCAATGGTCGGTCCGAAACAGCCAGGGCGAAATGGTCCCCTTCTCCTCCTTTGCGCAGACCAGCTGGGCGACCGCGCCGGTGACGCTTCCCGCTTCCAGGGGATCCAGTCCTATGAGATTCCAGGGGCAGCCGGCGCCGGGCAAGAGCTCCGGCGATGCGATGAACCGGATCGAGCAACTCGCCGCCGAAATCCCCGGCGTTGGCGTCGCCTGGGCCGGCCAATCCTATCAGGAGCGGCTGTCATCCGGTCAGGCGCCGTTGCTCTACGCCGTCTCGCTGATCGTCGTATTCCTGTGCCTGGCCGCGCTTTACGAAAGCTGGTCGATCCCGCGTCGCCGTCCTGCTGGTCATTCCCGCTGGGCCTGGTCGGCGCGGTCTTCGCGGTCACGCTGCGCGGGCCTGCAGAACGACGTCTATCTGCAGATCGGCCTGCTGACGACCATGGGGCTGGCGGCCAAGAACGCCATCCTGATGGTCGAGTTCGCCGAGCGCGCGGAGAAGGAGGGCAAGCGCGTGATCGACGCCGCGATCGAAGCGGCGCGGATCCGGCTTGAGGCCGATCCTGATGACCAGCTTCGCCTTCATCTTCGGCGTGCTGCCGCTGGCGATTTCGACCGGCGCCGGCGCCAACAGCCGCATCGCCATCGGCACCTCGGTGATCGGCGGAATGCTGACCGCGACCGTCCTCGCCATCTTCTACATTCCGCTCTTCTTCGTGCTGGTCCGCCGCGGCGTTCGCGACGGACTGCAATTATGTTCGCGACCGTATCCGGCGGCGGCGGCGGGAGGCGACGGCATGAGGCAGGCCGGCGCCGCTGATCGCGCTGGCTGCTGGCCGGCTGCATCTCGCTCGAGCCGCACTATGTACGGCCGGATCCAGCGGTGCCCGCCATCCTGGCCGGTCGGCGACCCTTATCTCCGTCAGGCGAAGCAGCGCTTCCGGCGGTCACCTACAGGGACATCTTCCGCGACCCGCGGCTGCAATCGCTGATCGAGCAGGCGTTGGCCAACAACCGCGACCTGCAGGTCGCCGCAGCCAATATCGCCGCGCTCGCGCGAGCAATATCGAATCCAGCGCGCCGAGCGTCTTCCCGAAGTCGATGCCAGCACCGGGGTCAGCGCCAGCGGCAACGAGACGCGGATCCGGCATTGTCGCCCAATATACCGCCGGCGTCGGCATCCCCAGTTTCGAACTCGACCTGTTCGGCCGGATCCGCTCGCTGACGCAGGGCCGAGCTCAACCGCTACCTCGCCACCGAGGCGGGGGCGCGGGCGACGCGCCTGACCCTGGTCGGCGACGTTGCCACGCCTGGCTGAATTACGCCGCCGACGCGGAGCCTGCTCGCAATTGCCGAGCAGACAGCGGCGAGCGCGGAAAAAAGCGTGCGGCTCACGCGCGCCCGGCTCGAGGGCGGGATCGCCCCGCGAACCGACCTCCGCCAGGCCGAGCAGATCCTGAACCAGGCCCGAGCCGACCTTGCCGGCCTGCGCACCGCAGGTGGCGCAGGACGTGAACCTGCTGCAGTTGCTGGTCGGCGCGCCAATCGATCCTGGCCTGCTGCCACAGTCGATCGACGAGGCTGCTCCCGCGATCGGCGAATTGCCGGCCGGCCTCAACTCCTACGTGCTGCTTCGCCGGCCCGACGTCGTCCAGGCGGAATATCAGCTGCTCGCCGCCAACGCGGAGATTGGCGCTGCGCGCGCCGCGCTGTTCCCGCGGATTTCGCTGACCGGCCTTCTGGGCGTCGCCAGCAGCTCGCTGACCGGACTGTTCAGCGGCGGCAATTTCGGCTGGAGCGGAGCGGGAGACGCGACATATCCGATCTTTCGTGCCGGCGCCGGCAGGGCCAACGTCCGCCTGACCGAAGCCCAGCGCGACGCGGCGGTGGCAGCTTACCAGAAGGCGATCCAGACGGCCTTTCGCGAGGTGTCCGACGCTCTCGCACGGCGCGGTACGATGAACGACCAGCTCCGCGCTCGCGAGGCCCAGAAGGCCGCGGCAGCCGACAATTACATGCCTGTCCGAAGCACGCTACCGCGAAGGAATCGGCGATTTCCTCAGTAGCCTCGATGCGCAGCGCTCTTCTTATTTCGCCCAGCAGACTTTGGTGGTAAGCAAGCTGACGGCGGCGACCAATCTGGTCGACCTTTACCGGGCACTGGGCGGAGACTCGCTTTACGGTCCGCCCGAGAGCCCCTAGGTCGGAAAAGATGACGCGCAGCCTGATGATCTCCGCCATGCTCCTGCTTGCCGCCTGTGGCCAGGAAGGAGCGTCCGAAATCGAGCTGGAAAGCGCTTGGGCTCGCCCGACGGTCGGCGCGGCGCCGGGCGCAGTCTATGTGACGATCGATAATAAGGGGAACTCGCCCGATCGCCTGACCGGTGCCTTCACCGATCACGCAGCGATGGCCATGGTCCATCAGAATGAGGTAATCGACGGGGTTGCCCGGATGCGTATGGCGGGCGAGATCAACATCCCCGCCGGGGACCGTGTCGAAATGGTCCCGGGGGGCACTCACGTCATGCTCGAAGGCTTGCGGGCGCCGCTCAAGACCGGCGACAGCTTCAGCCTGGTGCTGCGCTTCAAGGAAAGCGGCGATCAAACCGTGAAGGTGGCGGTCGTCAACCCGGAGGGCCAGTGACCGTCGCCCGGCTGCGGATCATTTTGTGGACACTGGTAGGGCTGGTTGCGCTCGGCGGGATCCTCCTTGCATTGCGGCCCCAGTCTCCAGTTACGAGCGAAACCGCCCTGGGCAGTATCGGTGGGCCGTTCACCCTCACTGGCAGCGACGGCAAGCCGTTTTCGAGCTCAAGGCTCAATGGCCGGCCAGCCGCGATCTTTTTCGGCTTCACCCACTGTCCCGACGTCTGCCCGACGACTCTGGCGAGGCTGGTCAAGCTGCGCCGGCAGCTCGGCAAGGGGGATGAAGCCCTGTCGATCGTCTTCATCAGTGTCGACCCCGAGCGCGACGGTCCCGCGGAGGTCGGCAGCTACGCGCGGCTATTCAACGCACCCGTTATCGGCCTGACCGGAAGCCCGACCGACATCGACCGGGTCAAGAAACAGTTCGGCATTTTCTCGGCAAAAGTTCCGCAGGCGGGTGGCGGCTACAGCGTCGACCATAGCTCGGCCGTGCTGCTGATGGACCGGAACGGCCAGTTCGTCGCGACCCTGTCCCCAGAGGAAGGCGACGCCGTCGCGCTCGATAAGCTGCAGCGTATCGCCGCCTGAGCTACCCTTCCCGTTGCATCACCCGATCAAGCAGCCGGTCCATCGCCGTCTGCACTTGCGGATCCTCAAGGTTGGGGGCGTGGCCCACGCCGGGCACGATGACCAACTCGGCATCGTCGGCCAGCGCCTCGACCATCTTCTCGGCGATCTCGGCCGAAAGCAGGTCCGATAGTTCGCCGCGCAGGATGGTCACCGGCCGTTCCGCCAGAGCCTCGTACAGATGCCAACTTTGGCTGGCTGGGCCTTCGGTCGCCGCGCGAAAATTGCCCGCGATCGCCATATCATATTGGAAATGAATGGCGTCGCCGGTGTCATGGCAGATGCGGCGCGCGAACTTGTCCCAATCGACGGTCGTCCAGTTGGGGAATTTGTCGCGGTTGCGGTCGGCCAAGGCGCCGGCCGCTTCCTCCCAACTTCCAAAGCTCACGTCCTTGCCGACATAGCTGCCGATCCGTTCAATACCGGCCGGGTCAATCTCCGGCCCGATATCGTTGAGCATCGCACCGGCAATCCGGTCGGCGTCGGTCGAGGCGAGCAGCATGGTGCAGATGCCGCCGAGCGACGTGCCGAAGAAGACCGCATCGGCGATCCCTTCCTGGTCGAGCAGCTTCAATATGTCTTCGACATAATAATGCGGGGCGTAGCGGCTCGGATCGGGGTCATTGTCGCTCAGGCCGCGGCCCCGCAGATCGACGCTGATCACCCGCCACTTGCCGGCGTACCGGTCAGCCACCGGTTCGAAGTCACGTGCATTCCGGGTAAGGCCGGGAAGGCACAGGATCGGCGGCTTGTCCCGAGGCCCATCATAGTCGCGATAATGAAGCCGGATCCCTTCCGCGCTGTACCAGTAACGGTCGATCCAACTCGCCATCGCCGCTTTCCCCCGCTGCCTCCCTCCCCTATCGCGGCCCAATGGCGGCGCCGCAACCCGTACCGATCCTTGAACTCGGCGAGCTTTTCTACGATGCGGTCGAGCCAGCCGACTTTCCGACGGCGACCCCGCGCTTCCTCAACCGGCGCTGGGCCAAACGGGTCGGGCTTGGCGATATGGACTGGGAGAAGCATTTCGCCCGGTTCGAGCCGCTGCCTGACAACCTGCCAGGGCCGCTGGCGCTCCGCTACCACGGCCACCAGTTCCGCGTGTACAACCCCGAAATCGGCGACGGGCGCGGGTTCCTGTTCGCCCAGCTGCGCGACGACCAGGGTCGACTGCTCGACCTCGGCACCAAGGGCAGCGGCCAGACGCCCTACAGCCGCAGGGGCGACGGCCGGCTGACGCTCAAGGGCGGAGTGCGAGAGGTACTGGCGACCGAAATGCTGGAGGCGCTGGGGGTCAACACGTCCAAGAGTTTCGCGCTATTCGAAACGGGCGAGGCACTATGGCGGGGTGACGAGCCCTCACCCACACGGTCCGCGGTCCTGACCCGCCTCAGCCACGGCCATATCCGCATCGGTACCTTTCAGCGCTTCGCCTTCTTCGACGATGTCGATGCGATCTCCAAGCTGACGCGATATTGCCTCGAACACCTGCTCGATGAGCCGATCGGCGACGATGCCGAGAATGCGGTGCGCCTGCTCGACCGCGTTTGCAGCGCCACCGCGACACTCGCCGCGAGCTACATCGCCGCTGGGTTCGTGCATGGCGTGCTCAACAGCGACAACATCAACATTACCGGCGAGAGCTTCGATTATGGCCCATGGCGGTTCGCACCCGATTGGGACGAGGGCTTCACCGCCGCCTATTTCGACGAGACCGGGCTTTACGCCTTTGGCCGCCAGCCCGAGGCGATCCAGTGGGACGTAGCCCAGCTCGGCGGCTGCCTGGCGATGATCGCCCAAGGCCCGCCGCTTTCCGACCTGTTGGCGCAATGGCCAGCGCGGTTCGAAACAGCGCTGGTCGATCTGCTGATCGCCCGTCTCGGGGTCGAGAAGCGCGACGGCGACGATCGGCCTTTGGCGTCCGCGATGCTAAGCGCGCTGAGATCGCGGCGAACCGGGATCGACCGCTTCTTCTTCGACTGGCGCGGCGGGCGAGTCCCCTTGGACGACATTTACCGGGCAGACGAATTCGACGAGCTTCGAGTCCGGCTCGAAAAGCGGCAGTTCCCGCTCACCCATCCATATTGGTCGGATACCGCCCCCTGTACGATGCTGATCGATGAAGTGGAATCAATCTGGACGGCGATTGCCGAAGGAGACGATTGGCGGCCATTTGAGGCCAAGATCGACGCCATCCGCCGAATGGCCGACGCCATGACGTCGGACGCACCAGCTTGACCGTGGCGCGCCGGCGTGGTGGGAACGCGCCGAGCGTGCTGGAGCATAAATGACCGAAATGATCGTCTCGACCGAGCCGGCGACCGGCGCGGAAGTATGGTCCGGACCCGTCGGCGACGCGGCGGCCGAGGTCGCCGCTGCGCGCGCCGCCTGGGCCGGATGGGCGGCGCATTCGGTCACCTACCGGATGGAGGCGCTGCGCCGTTTCGCCAATGTCGTCCGGGCGCGCGAACAGGACTTCGCCGAACTGATCTCGCGCGAGACCGGCAAGCCGTTATGGGAAGCGAAGACCGAAGTAAATTCGGTCATCGCCAAGGTCGAAATCTCGATCAATGCCTATTCCGAGCGGACGCCGACCAGCCGGCTCGAGGCCTCGATGGGCAACAAGGTCACCGTGAGGCATAAGCCGCACGGCGTGCTGGCGGTGCTGGGACCCTATAATTTCCCGGCGCACCTGCCCAACGGCCATATCGTCCCCGCGCTGATCGCGGGCAACGCGGTGGTTTTCAAGCCATCGGAAAAGACCCCGGCTAGTGGGGCCTTTCTGGTCGATTGCTTCCATGAGGCCGGGGTGCCCGAAAATGTCCTGCGCCTATTGGTCGGTGGTCCGGAACAAGGCCGCAGTCTCGCCAGTCAGGATGGTATCGATGGGCTTCTTTTCACCGGATCGGCTCGCGCGGGAATGTCGCTCAACAAGCAGTTTGCCGAAACGCCGAACAAGATCCTGGCGCTGGAACTCGGCGGCAATAATCCAATTGTCGCCTGGGATACGCCCGACATACAGGCCGCCGCGACGATCATCGTCCAGTCCGCCTACCTTTCGGCGGGTCAGCGCTGCACCGCCGCACGGCGATTGATCGTCGAGGACGGCAAGCATGAAGAGTTGGTCGGCGAGATCGTCAAGCTGATCGACCGGATCATCGTCGACCATCCAATGGCCGATCCTCAGCCGTTCATGGGGCCGGTGATCGACGGGGCCGCGGCTGATTTCCTCCAGGAGCAATTCGTCGCATTGATGATGAAGGGCGCCAAGCCGATCCGCCGGCTCGACCGGCCCGATGAGGAACGTCCCTTTCTTACGCCCTCGTTGATCGACGTGACCGACGCCAAGGACCGGCCAGATGAGGAGTTGTTCGGCCCCGTCCTGCAGCTGATTCGCGTCAAGGATTTCGATGCAGCCATCGATGAGGCCAACAACACGCGCTTCGGCCTCGCCGCCAGCGTGCTGACCAAAGATCCGGCGCTTTACGACCGTTTCTGGGCCAATGTCCGATCGGGCGTGATCAACTGGAACAAGCCGACAAACGGCGCGCCGTCAAACGCCCCGTTCGGCGGCGTGGGCATGAGCGGCAACCATCGCCCAAGCGCCTACTACGCTGCCGACTATTGCGCCTATCCGGTGACGAGTGTCGAGACAGAAGTAACCCGTGCGGTGATTGCAGAAGGCCTCCGCGACGCTTACGCTCCGGAGGAATAGCGCCGACCGGCCGAGGGCTCTACTTGACTCCATTTGGTCTCCGGCTTTTAATGCCCGCATGGGGCATGCGATCACCCCATGAGGCGACATGCTGAAGTATCGCGTCCTAACTTCGAAAGGGACGCCTCATGTCTGCAGTCAATAGCATCAGCCCTGAAAAGCTTGCCCGACTGATCGGAACTCCGCTCAGTCCGGCCGTCATCGATGTAAGGCCCGATGCTCAGCAACTCTTGCCCGCATCTTCGAGACTTGAGGCGGAGAACGTCGCCGAGTGGGCGAGGACGCTTGCGGGTAGAAAAGTCGTCGTAGCCTGCGTTCATGGGAAGGAGCGCAGTGCGGGCGCCGCCGCCATCCTCCGCAGCGAAGGCGTGGACGCCGAAATACTGGAGGGCGGTTTCGCGGCGTGGCACGACGCCGGCTTGCCGGTGATCGACCCGGCCAAGCTGCCGCAACGGGACCCAATGGGTCGAACGGTCTGGGTAACGCGCGCCCGGCCCAAGGTCGACCGGATCGCCTGCCCTTGGCTCATCCGCCGTTTCGTGGACCCCGCCGCAGTGTTCCTCTACGTTGCGCCAACCGATGTTGCGGGCGTCGCCGAACGTTTCGGAGCGACGCCGTTCGATATCGAGGGAGTGTTCTGGAGCCATCGCGGCGATAAGTGCACCTTCGACACGATGGTCCAAGAGTTCGGGCTGAACTCGATCGGGGCGCTGTCCCGACTGGCGGCGATCGTCCGTGGCGCCGATACCGCAAGACCGGATATCGCGCCCCAGGCGGCCGGACTGCTTGCCGTCTCGCTCGGACTATCGCGCATGTATTCCGACGATCTGGAGCAGCTCGAGGCCGGAATGCTGATTTACGACGCCTTCTATCGTTGGTGTCGCGACGCGGTCGATGAAACTCACGACTGGATTTCGCACAAGCCGAGGCAATCCCGACAACCAGTGACCGCCTAATGTCGGAGGCCCAGCCTTCGCTTGCGGCGATATTCGCACGATTCCTGCGCTTCGGCTTTCTCGCCTGGGGCGGGCCGGTCGCCCAGATCGCCATGATCAAGCGTGAACTGGTCGAGGAGGAAATGTGGCTGACGCCCGCGCGCTTCAACCGTTTGCTTGCCGTCTACCAGGTGCTGCCCGGACCTGAGGCGCACGAACTGTGCGTCCATCTTGGCATGATGAAACGCGGAAGGCTGGGCGGGATTCTGGCTGGACTTGGCTTCATGCTGCCCGGACTGCTGCTGATCCTGGCCATCGCCTGGGCATATCAGCGCCTCGACCTGGACCGGCCGCTGATTGCCGCGATCTTCCTTGGCGTGCAGATCGGAGTGATCGCGCTGATCGTGCGGGCGGTGCATCGCATCGCCGATCATACGCTGACCGAAAAGTGGCTATGGCTGGTGGCGGCAGCAAGCGCTCTTGGCGCCTATTTTGGGGTAAGCTTCTGGATCACCTTACCCGCCGCCGGATTGATTTACGCCTCGCTCGCTGCACGGCGGTTCGTCCTTGCGGCGCTCATCAGCATCGCCGCCCTCGTGCTGGCCTTATGGACGGCCGCGGATATGGGATTGTTGGGTTCCCGGCTGCCGGCGACGCAATTGATCGAGACCGGCTCGGTTGGCGCGCTGGCACTGTTCGGATCAGGGCTGAAGGCCGGGCTGCTGACGTTCGGCGGGGCCTACACCGCCATTCCGTTCGTGCGGAATGACGCGGTGGGACGCGGTTGGGTTAATGAAGGACAATTTCTCGACAGCCTGGCCCTGTCGGGGATCATTCCTGCGCCGCTGATCATCTTCGCCACGTTCGTCGGCTACCTGGCGGGCGGGCTTGGTGGCGCCCTGGCGATTACAGCCGGAATTTTCCTGCCTGCCTTCGCCTTCGCGCTGCTGTTCTACGACCGACTGGAGCGGGTGATCGAGGATCAGCGCCTCCACCGGCTACTGGAAGGGGTCGCGGCCGGCGTGGTCGGTCTGATCGCGGTCACCGCCCTTCAGCTTGGGTGGAGCGTGTCGCAGTCGGTGCCATCGGTGGTCCTTGCTGCAGTAATTTTCGCTGCGTCCCTGGCACTGCTCTATCTGTGGAAGTCCAAGTCGAATGTACCGGCGGTCGTGGTTGGCTCGGCGACGTTGGGTGCGTTCTTCGGGGCCGGCGGGTCATGACCAGGCCCTGGCCGCCGGGCGCACTGATCATCACCCGGCGCGACATCAGGCGGGTGATGAGGCCCGCCGACTTTTTGGATGCGGCCGAGCAAGCCTTCCGGGCCGGGGCCGCGGGCAAGGCGCGCGCGCCCCACCCGATGCATTTGCCGATGGCGCGTGGCAGCTTCCACGCGAAGGGCGCAAGCATCTCGCTCGATCGCGATTATGTGGCGGTGAAAATCAACGGCAACTTCCCGGACAATCCGGCCGAGCTCGGCCTGCCGACGATCCAGGGGGCCATCGTCCTGTCCGACGGGAGCAACGGCGTGTTGCTGGCCATTCTCGATTCGATCGAGGTGACCTTGCGGCGGACAGCAGCAGCGAGTGCGCTTGCTGCGCGATTGCTGGCGATACCGGGCTCCCGGACATTGCTCATCTGCGGATGCGGTGAGCAGGGCCGTGCCCATTTGGAGGCGATCCGCGACGTTCTGCCGATCCAGCGATGTCTGCTTTGGGATCGCAATCATGAAGCCGCCGAGGCGCTAGGCAGCGAGCTGGCGACCGCAACTGGCCTTGAGGTGGTTGCTGTTCGGGAGCTGAAGGACGAATCGTTGTCAGCCGACGTGATCGCTACCTGCACCACGGCGCGCGAACCGTTTCTCGATGCAGGAATGGTGAAGCCTGGCGCATTCGTCGCCGCCGTCGGGGCAGACAATGCCGACAAGAGCGAGATTGCGACCGCGCCTGATGGCCGGAGCGATAGTCGTCACGGACGTTCGCTCGCAGTGCGCAGAGATGGGCGATCTCCGCCACGCCATCGAGGTCGGCGCCATGACCGAGGCGGACGTCCACGCGGACCTGGATGAACTCCTCGTCGGCTCAAAAACCGGCCGAAGATCGCATCAGGAGATCATCATCTTCAATTCAACGGGGACGGGATTGCAGGACGTTGCCGCAGCCGCTGCCATCTATGAACGCTGCCGTGGCGACGGCGCGGTTCAAACCATCGCCCTCGCTGGGCTTTAGCCGCGCAGCTCGGGCATGTAGCCCTCGTCGATCGGATCGCTGAATTTGGTGGTGCGGCTGTCAAAGCGCATCTTGACCTTGCCCGTGGCGCCGTGACGCTGCTTGGCGACGATCAGCTCGGCCATGCCGTAGACGCGCTCCATGTCGCGCTGCCACTGCTCATAGGCTTCGAAAACCCTGGCGTCGTCGCCCTCCATCGGCCGCTTCGGCTCCTTGGCGGCGACGTAATAATCCTCGCGATAGACGAACAGCACGATATCGGCATCCTGCTCGATCGAGCCGGATTCGCGAAGGTCGGAGAGCTGCGGCTTCTTATCCTCGCGCTGCTCGACAGCACGGCTGAGCTGGGACAAGGCCATCACCGGCAGGTCGAGCTCCTTGGCGAGCTGCTTGAGGCCCCGGCTGATCTCGGAAATTTCCTGGACGCGATTATCGTTGCTGCTCTTGCCCGTTCCCTGCAGCAGCTGGAGATAGTCGACCACCACCATGCCGATCCCCTTCTGCCGTTTCAGGCGGCGCGCTCGGGCGCGAAGGGCGGCGATGGTCAGGCCGGGCGTGTCGTCGATATACAGCGGCAAGGTCGACAATTCCCCCGCAGCGCGCGCCAGCGAGCGGAATTCCTGCTGGCTGATTTTCCCCATGCGGAGATTTTCGGAGCTGATTCCGGACTGCTCGGCCAGGATGCGGGTGGCTAGCTGGTCAGCCGACATTTCCAGGCTGAAGAAGGCGACCGGAGCCCCGGCGCTTTTCGCCGGATCGATGCCGTCCTCCTGGTCGCGAACGAAGCGCTGCGCCGAGGCAAATGCGATATTGGTGGCAAGCGAGGTCTTGCCCATGCCCGGCCGGCCGGCGAGGATGGTCAAATCGCTCTTGTGGAGGCCGCCGATCTTGGCATTGATGCCTTCCAGCCCAGTGGTCACGCCCGACAGGTGGCCGCCGCTGTTGAGGGCGCGCTCGGCTTGCTCGAGTGCGAGCCGGGTCGCTTCGCCGAAGCTCTTGACCTTGCTTTCGTTCCCGCCCTCTTCCGCCACGCGATAGAGCTCGCTCTCGGCCCGCTCGATCTGGGTCAACGGCGCGACTTCCTCGGAAGTGTCGAGCGCGCCCTCCACCATATCGCGCCCGACACCCACCAGGGCCCTCAGCAGAGCCAAGTCATAGATTTGCGCGGCGAAATCGCGCGCGCCGATTACCGCTGCGCCCGATCCGGTCAGCTGGGCGAGATAGGCCGGACCGCCGACCTCCTTCATTACCTCGTCGCCATCGAAGATCGGCTTCAGGGTGACCGGGTTGGCGACCATATTCTTGTCGGTCATCCGAAGGATGGCCTCGTAGATGCGGCCATGCAGCGGCTCGAAGAAATGGTGCGGCTTCAGCCTGATCTGGATGTCCTCGACCAGCCGGTTGTCGATCATCAGCGCGCCAAGCAACGCCGCTTCCGCCTCGATATTCTGGGGGAGCGAAGGGGTTGCGGGCGGCTCGGCGCCCTCGTTGATTCGGATTACTTCGGCCATGCGGGGCAATCTATATGCGATGTTCGGGGGCCACTAGATCGCCGGGCAAGTTTTCGGTGAGGCAACCTGTGGCCGGTTTGTGGAAAACTCGTCATTGCGAACGAAGCGAAGCAATCCAGCCACAGTAGATTGCCGCGTCGCTACGCTCCTCGCAATGACAATTGAATGGGTGAAGACGGCTCGTTACGCCAGCCAACCATGACCATTCAATCCGATCGCTGGATTCGCGAACAGGCCCTCACCAATGCCATGATCGAGCCATTCGTCGAGGCACAGCGGCGCGAAGGGTGCATCAGCTATGGCCTGTCGTCCTACGGCTATGACGCCCGCGTCGCCGACGAGTTCAAGATTTTCACCAACGTCGATTCAGCCACCGTCGACCCCAAGGATTTCGCGTCGAACAGCTTCGTCGACCGGCAGGTCGACGTGTGCATCATCCCGCCCAACAGCTTCGCGCTGGCGCGGACGGTCGAATATTTCCGGGTGCCCGAAGACATTCTGGTGATCTGCCTCGGCAAATCGACCTATGCCCGGTGCGGGATCATCGTCAACGTGACGCCGCTCGAGCCCGGTTGGGAGGGGCATGTCACGCTGGAATTTTCCAACACGACCCCGCTACCAGCCAAAATCTACGCCAACGAAGGCGCCTGCCAGTTCCTGTTCCTGAAAGGCAACGAGCGCTGCGAAACCAGCTACGCCGACCGCGCCGGCAAATATATGGGCCAGCGGGGAGTGACGCTGCCGAAACTCTGATCGTCATTTCGAGAGAAGCGAAGCAATCCAGGATGGATTGCCGCGTCGCTTCGCTCCTCGCAATGACGACTGTCAAACCCGGCTGGTCCGCTCGAGGTGAGAGCGCGCTTCGTGGATCGTCGTCACCCATTCCGCGAATGCATGGGCCAGCTTTTCAACAATCCCTTTCAATGGCCCCTCCTTGAGCATTCCATTCTCGTCGAAGCTGTCGTCATTGACATGCCCGAGATAGGCTTCGGGCTGTTGCATCACCGGCATATTGAGGAACACACACGACTGGCGCACCTGATGATTGGCAAGTGCGCCGCCGATCGATCCGGGCGAAGCGCTGACGATCGCGGCCGGCTTGCGGTCCCAGACGCTGCGCCCATAAGGCCGCGAGCCGACGTCGATCGCGTTCTTCAGCACGCCGGGCATCCCGCGATTATATTCGGGGGTACAGAACAGGATGCCGTCGACCGCCGCGATCTGCTCCTTGAACCGAACCCATTGCTCGGGCGGGTTTTTTTCATAATCCTGGTTGAACAGCGGCAAGTCGCCGATCTCGACGATCGAGCAATCGAGGTTGTCGTCCTTGAGCGCACAGATCGACCGCGCGATCTTGCGATTGATGCTGCCTTCGCGAAGGCTGCCGACGATGATCGCGATCTTGTGGACGGGCATGCTCGCCTCTCCTGGCTGTCGGCTAAGCGCGTCATTGCGCTTTTGGTTGCGCGTCAAGGCGCGCGGCGGGCGCGCTCGACCATATAGGCGTGGATCGCGGCGATTTCCTCGTCGGTGAAGTGCCTGAAATCGTTGCGGGCAACGTCGCGCATGAGGCCGAGCTTCTTGCCTCCAGGCGCAACCCCGTCGCGCATAAGTGCCCGAAACGCCGGGAGGTCGTACGCGCCGACAATTGCGAGGTCGGGTGCCTTTGTGCCGGGCTTGGGCTCGCCGCCAGTGAAGGCCGGGCCATGGCATTCTGCGCAATTGACCATCGCCATTTTGCGACCGGCCGCAAGGTGCGGCCCGAGGTCGGCTGGCATGTTGTTTCGATAATGCTCGACTTGCGCTGGCTGGACGGGAAACTTGCCCGTGGCGACGCCCAGCCGGCCGATCGGCCCCAAGGAAATCGCCGGTGTCTGAACGCCGCCCCGGGGCAGTTCGCGAATGGCCGCGACCAGCGCCGCGACCTCGGCGTCACCAAGCCGGGCATATTGCGCCGATGGCATGACCAGCAGCGGGCGGCCATCGGCGCCGATGCCCTGGCGAATGCCGCGGGCGAGCTGCTGGTCGTTCGCCTTGGCAGCTATCAGAGTCAGGTTGGGCGCATGGACTTCGGCTACGTTGGGTTCCGAGAACATCAGCCTGCCGCGCAAGCCTTCGCCATGGCAGCTGATGCACCCTAGCACCTTTAGCTGCCGCGGGGCATCCGACTGGAGCGCGGCGCTTGGCCGAACGAGCCGTTCGGGATGTGCCTCGGGAGTGGCACCCAGAATCCTTGCGGAAGCGATCCATATCCACGCCGCCGCCAGCAGTGCCAACAACAAGACCGCCGCCAGCAGATAGCCAAGCCAACGCAAAGCCGTCGTCATCAGCCCCTCCCCGTTCCGGGTCGGAAACTAGCAGTCTTCAGCGCTGCCCGCGACGGCCAAAATAGGTCCTCCGCGGCCCGAATGGTCGGGCCGCGGACAGCCGCTAGTTATTTGTCTTCTTCGACTTTCTTCCACTCGTCCTTGGTCAGGCAGACGCGGTCCGCCATCCGGGTTCCGGACACGGCCAGGCGCTTGCAGATCTTCTTCTCGTCGGCCGTGGCCTTGGTGGCCTGGGCCGCCGTGCTCGCTGCCGTGCCCGCCTGGGTGGTATTCTGAGCAGTCGCCGGCGCCGCGAACAGAAGTGCTGCCGAAAGAGTAGCCAACGGAATGATACGCATCGAAATTCTCCCCTTTGACATCCCGGGGCCAATTTAGCCGGGACGCAAAAAGGCCGCCATCCGCCCCCTGTCGGTTGGTCGATCCACGAACTGTATTAGTCGAATAGATCAGTCGTTCGACGGCGACGAACGGCTAACGGCGCTTGCCCTGGTGGCGGATGTTGGCCGGGCGGCCGCGCTTCTGGCCGGTGCGGACCCGGTCGCGGCGCCGGCCGATCCTGGGAGGGGCTGCGAACTTGCCTTCCGGCAGCTCGAAGCGAAGCGCGCCCGACGCAGGATTGGCCTCGGCCAGCTTCAATTCGAGATGCTGGCCGACTCGGTAGGTTTCGCCGCTTTCTTCGCCGACCAGCGCTCTCGCGGCCTCGTCATAGCGGAAATATTCGTTCCCGAGGATCGCCGCCGGAACCAGACCGTCGCCGCCGAGGTCCTCGACCGTGGCGAAGAAGCCGAACGGCTGGACTCCGGTGATCCGGCAGCGGAGGATCTGACCGACCTTGTCGGCGAGGAAGGCAGCGACATAGCGGTCGATCGTCTCACGCTCGGCCTCCATCGCGCGGCGCTCGAGGATGGAAATCTGCTCGCCGATCTCGACGAATTTTTCCGCATCGGCGGGCGGCAAGCCGCCCTCGCCCAGCTTGTAGGCGCTGATCAGTGCGCGATGCACCAATAGGTCGGCGTAGCGGCGGATCGGCGAGGTGAAATGGGCGTAGCTCGGCAGCGCGAGCCCGAAATGGCCCAGCGGATCGGGCGCGTAACGGGCCTGCATCTGGGTGCGAAGCAGCTGCTCCATGATCTCGGCCCGGGCGGGATGCTCCGCGCCAATCCGCTCGATGATACGGTTGAAGATCGCCGGCCTGATGACCTGGCCCAGCGCGAACTCGATCTCGAAGGTGGCGAGATATTCCTTTAGCGCGACCAGCTTCTCGCGGCCCGGCGCCTCGTGGACCCGGTACATGACGGGCGCCTTCTTCTTCTCAAGCGCCTTCGCCGCGGCGACATTGGCGGCGATCATGAAATCCTCGACCAGCCGGTGGGCGTCGAGCCGCTCGCGCGGCGCGACCGAAAGGATACGTCCCTTCTCGTCGAGCATCACGCGGCGCTCGGGCAGGTCGAGCTCGAGCGGCTCGCGCTTGTTGCGTGCGGCGAGCAATGCGCGCCAGCAGGCCCACAGCGGCTTCAGCGCATTGTTGACCAGCTCCGGCGGGACCGGGCCTTCAAGCTCGGGCATTGAGCAGGGGGATGAGGCCGTTTCGGCCTTTTCTTCGCCCGTCGCATCCATCGAAGCCTGCGCATTCTCATATGCAATGTTTGCAGCTACGCAAATCTTGGCACGCGAGAATCGCCAACCTTTGAGCGCTCCGTCCTTGCCGACGTGGAGGTGGCAGGCCATCGCGGCGCGGATTTCGCCCTGCTTCAACGAGCAGATGTCCGACGACAACTCATGAGGCAGCATCGGCACGACGCGATCGGGGAAGTAGACGCTGTTGCCCCGCGCCCGCGCCTCACGGTCGAGCTCGCTGCCGGGGCGGACGTAGTAGCTGACATCGGCGATGGCGACGATCGCGTCCCAGCCGTCGCCGTCGTCGCGAGGGCTGGCCCAGATGGCGTCGTCATGGTCGCGGGCATCCTCGGGGTCGATCGCGACGATCGGCAAATGGGTGAGGTCCTCGCGATCCTCGCCAAGCTTCTGCACCGCGACATGCTTGGCCTCGACGATCGCCTCGGTCCGGAATTCGTCGCGCAGGCCGAACTTGTGGATCGCGATCAGGCTGAAGCTGCGCGGCGCGAACGGATCGCCGAGGATCGCGTCGATGCGAGCCGTCGTGCGCGGAGGGCGGCCCGACGGCTCAGCCAGCACCAGGTCGCCCGGCTGGGCGTCCTTCAAGTCGGAAATCGGCAGCTCGCGCCGTTCCTTCTTGTCGACTGGGGTCAGGAAGAAGCGTTCGCCCTCCTTGCGGACCACGCCCAGCACCAGCTCGGCCGAGCGTTCGAGCTTCTTCATCACATGCGCGACATGCCCCTTCCCCGCCTCCTCGGTGCGGGCGAGGATACGGTCGTTGAGCGCCAGCGCCGACCGCCGCCCCCGCTCGATCACGCGCAGGCGGGGCGGCGGCGTGTCGGCGTGCCAGCTCTCCGGTTGTGCCCAGACCTGCCCGTCATCGACCGACACGACGCGCAGCACGGTTACGCGAGGCACCCCGCCCGCCTTGTGAAAGGCGCGGCCGGGGGCGCAGTCGATCAACCCCTCGTCGGCCATGTCCTTGAGCAGGCTTTTGAGCATGATCTTGTCATGGCCGGATAGATTGAACGCCCGCGCAATCTCACGCTTGCCCGCCGGCTGGCCCGACTGCTCGATGAAGTCGAGGATCTGCTTGGGCGTGGGCAGGCCTGAAGAAGGTTTTCGGGGCATGGCTCATAACCGTCATTGCGAGGAGCGCAGCGACGAAGCAATCCAGCCGCTTCAGACGGTTCCAATCTGGATTGCTTCGGCTTCGGCTCGCAATGACGGATCTATTTCGTCTCCACCGGCTTCACCCAGGGCTTGAACGCCCCGCCGGGGACGGCCGAGGCGACCGGGCTTTCGAAGCCGTCCTTGCTCGACCGACGAGACGCCGAACACCCAGTCGTCGACGCGGATGCCGGGCAGCGTAACTACGACTTTGCCCAGCTGTCGCGTGCATACTTCATTGTTCGGGTTCCTGCAGGTCGCGGGTATTGCGTAATCGCCGATCGGCCGGCTGTTGGTCCAGTTGGCGGCGTCCGTTGGGCGCCAACGCACGGCATAGCCATTCGCACCTGGCACAGGTTGCCACATTAGTTCGGTGAAGGTTTGAACTGCACCTTCCGCCGTCGGCTCGGGCGGCGGCGGGGCGCTGGCCAGCCAGGCGAGGGCGGCGACGTTCAGCTTGGCCACTCGCGCCAGATAGGGGAAATCCATCTTGTCGATGGTGTCGCCAAATTCGACGCCCTTCTCGACCCGCAAATCCTGGTGCTGGTGGTTGTAATTCTCGACCGCGACCGAGAAGCGCACCGCCGGATAGCCGGCGTTGAGAAACTCGGTATGGTCGCCGCCGCGGCCGAAGCGGTCGTTGCGCCAGACCTGCATGACGTCGATGCCGATATCGCCGTGAAGCCGCTCCGCCAGCGTGTCGAGGAAGCGCGAGATGTTGCGCGACGGCGAGTCATTCTCGCCGCCGAGGCTGCGGATCTGCGCGGCGAGCTCTTCATGCCCCTGCCAGCGCGGTCCTTCGGAGAAGACCCGCACCTGCTTGTCGTTGCACACGCCGTCGGAGCCGCAGCTGTTGCCGATGATGTCGTTGTTCAAATTGGCGATGACGTTCCAGCCCTGCGCCTTGGCGTAATCGGCCATGATCTTGCCGCCGAGCAGCCCCTGCTCCTCGCCCGACAGCGCGGCATAGACGATGGTGCCGGGGAACTTGTGCTTCGACAGCACCCGCGCCGCCTCGATCACCGCCGCCGTGCCCGAGCCGTCGTCGTTGGCGCCGGGCGCGTCGGCGGTGGCGTTCATCGGGTCGGTAACCCGGCTGTCGATATGGCCGGTGATGATCACCACGTCGTTGGGCCGCTCGGTGCCGCGCTGGATGGCGACCGCGTTGCACACCTTGGTCGGCGTCGGGATGCGCCGGCCGGTGACGGTGTCGCAGGTCTGAAGCGTCTTGCAGGCCCGAAGCTCTTCATCTGCGCCTCGGCCCAGCGCACCGCCGCGCCGATCCCACGCTTGGGATCGGTCTGCGACGACAGCGTGTGACGGGTGCCGAAGCTGACCAGCTTTTCGATCGTCCGGCGCATCTGCGAGGGGTCTACGTCGCGCGCGATCTCAGCGACCTTTGCCTCGGGCGGCGGCAGAGGCGGCGTAGCGAGGGCAGCGGTCGAGAGAAGGACAGCAAACGGCAATACGCGCATGGACGATCTCCTTGTCGGCGACACGCTGGCATTCACAAGCGGCCTTGGCTAGGGGCGTCGCCAAACCCATATCTGGTCCAAGGAAATCCCCATGCGCAGCATCGACCATTTCATCAACGGCAGTCGCGTTTCGGACGGGACTCGCCATGGCGACGTCTGGAACCCCTCGCAGGGCGAGGTCCAGGCCCGGGTAACCCTCGGCACCGCCGCGACGCTGCAGGTGGCGATCGACGCCGCTAATGCAGCCCAGCCGGCCTGGGCCGCGACCAATCCGCAGCGCCGCGCTCGCGTCATGTTCAACTTCAAGGCGCTGGTCGAAGCCAATATGAACCAGCTAGCCGAACTGCTCGCGTCCGAGCATGGCAAGGTCATCGCCGACGCCAAGGGCGATATCCAGCGCGGCCTGGAAGTGATCGAATTCGCCTGCGGTATCCCCCACGCGCTGAAGGGCGAATATACCCAAGGCGCGGGCCCCGGCATCGACGTCTATTCGATGCGCCAGCCGCTCGGCATCGGCGCCGGCATCACTCCGTTCAACTTCCCGGCGATGATCCCGATGTGGATGTTTGGGGTAGCAATCGCCTGCGGCAACGCCTTCATCCTGAAGCCCAGCGAGCGCGACCCGTCGGTGCCCGTCCGCCTCGCCGAGTTAATGCAGGAGGCCGGCCTTCCCGACGGCATTCTGAACGTCGTCCATGGCGACAAGGAGATGGTCGACGCGATCCTCGACCATTCGGATATCAAGGCGGTGAGCTTCGTCGGCTCGTCCGACATCGCCCAGTACATCTACTCCCGCGGCACTGCCAACGGGAAGCGGGTACAGGCGTTCGGCGGCGCCAAGAACCACGGCATCGTCATGCCCGACGCCGACCTGGACCAGGTGGTCAACGACCTCGCCGGCGCGGCGTTCGGTTCGGCCGGCGAGCGTTGCATGGCGCTGCCGGTGGTGGTGCCCGTCGGCGACGACACCGCCGCCGCGCTGCGCGAGAAACTGGTCCCGGCGATCGACAAGCTGCGCGTCGGCATCTCGACCGATCCCGAGGCTCATTACGGGCCGGTGGTCAATGAAGCGCACAAGCAGCGCGTCGAAAACTACATCCAGCTTTGCGAGGACGAGGGCGGCGAGCTGGTCGTCGACGGACGGGGCTTCACGCTGCAGGGCCATGAGAAGGGCTTCTTCGTCGGCCCGACCCTGTTCGATCATGTGAAGCCGCATTTCAAAAGCTACCAGGAAGAGATTTTCGGGCCCGTGCTGCAGATCGTCCGCGCCGACACGTTCGAGGAGGCGGTCCGCCTCCCCTCCGAGCACCCCTACGGCAACGGTGTCGCCATCTTCACCCGAAACGGCCACGCCGCGCGGGAATTCGCCGCGCGCGTCAACGTCGGCATGGTCGGGGTCAACATTCCGATCCCGGTGCCGGTCGCCTATCATACCTTCGGCGGCTGGAAGCGCTCGGGCTTCGGCGACACCAACCAGCACGGCATGGAAGGCGTGAAGTTCTGGACCAAGGTCAAGACGATCACCCAGCGCTGGCCCGACGGCACCGCCGCCGGCGACCATAAGGAAGCCTTTCATATCCCGACGATGGGCTGATGCCGCGGCTCGGGCCATTCTCGCTCCTGGTCCGAGACTATGACGAGGCGATCGACTGGTACACGCGCGTCCTCGGCTTCCGCCTACAGGTCGATGACGATCAGGGCCACAAGCGCTGGGTTGTCGTCGAGACCGACGAAGGCGGAACCCTGGTCCTTGCTCGCGCGAAGAATGAATCCGAGCGAGCCCGGATTGGCGACCAGCATGGCGGCCGCGTCGGCTTTTTCCTGGAGGTCGACAGATTCGACGAAGCTTACCGCCGAATGCTCGATCTCGGGGTCACCTTCGAGGAAGTGCCGCGCCACGAAACTTACGGCAAGGTCGCCGTCTTCCGTGACCTTTACGGCAACCGCTGGGACCTGATCGAGCCCAACATGGCTGACGCATCCTAATCTGGGTTAGGACGTTGGTTGGGCATGAGACCAACTTGCACCGTCGCTTTGCTCGTGCTGGCGCTCGCCGCCTGCCAGCGGGCCGATGACGACAATATCGCCATCGACGACACGAGCAGCGCCAACGCCGAGATCGAGACGCTGCCGCCCGATGAAACGGTCTCCAACGAAACGACCAATGTCCTGAACGGCAACAGCAGCCAGGGTGGGCCCTTGGTGATCCCGGCCGCTTTCCACGGCCGATGGGGCATGGTGGCCGCCGACTGCACTTCGACCCGCGGCGACGCCAAGGGGCTGATCACCATAGCTGGTGACGGCATCCAATTTTACGAAAGCCGCGGTAAGCTAACCGGCGTGACGCTCAACGCGCCGGAGAATTTCACCGGCACCTTCGCCTTCACTGGCGAAGGCCAGAGCTGGACCAACAGTCAGAATCTGAAGCTTACGAACAGCAGCAACACGCTTGTTCGCAGCGAGACCGACGTGGCCCAAAGCTACAGCTACAATCGCTGCCGCTGAATTTTCAAAGGAGGGGACAGATGAAACTTTACTATGCGCCGGGCGCCTGCTCCCAGGCTCCTCACATCATCCTGCACGAAGCGGGGCTTCCGCATGACAGCGCCAAGGTCGACATCAGGGCCAAGAAGCTGGAGGACGGCTCGGATTATTTGCAGATCAATCCCAAGGGCTCGGTCCCCGCGCTCGAGCTCGACGACGGCCAGGTGCTGACTGAGAATGCGGTCATCCTCCAGTATATCGCCGACCATGCCGGGGCGTTCGAACTGCTCCCCCAGCCTGGCGACCTGCGGCGCTACCGAGTGCTCGAATGGGTCAATTTCGTCGCGACCGAACTACACAAGAGCTTCGGCCCGCTGTTCAACCCGGCCGCAGGCGAAGAGACCAAGCAAATGGCGCGCGAACTCATCGGCAAGAAGCTTGATTTCGTCGAGCAGCAAATTCGTGACGAGCCGTATTTGCTCGGTCGGCAATTCACCCTGCCCGATGCCTATCTGTTCGTCATCCTCGGCTGGACCGCGAAGATGCGGATCGATCTCAACCGCTGGCCCAGGCTAGCTGCCTTCCGCGAGCGGGTGGCGAAGCGTGAATCGGCGCGTGAGGTGCTGGCCTTCGAGGGGCTGCTCGAGAAGGAACCAGCAGGCTAGTGCGGAAGAAATCGCTCGCGCTGGCGAGCCTGTTCCTGCTCGCGCTGCCAGCCTGCGGTTCGCCCAGCGAAGAGGATGTACTCACCGCGGACAAGATTCAGGGCGTCGCAATCGGCGCCGGAGCTACCCGACGTCCAGCTCAGCGAAAATCCCGAACCGCCCCCGGCGCCGCCGCCTCCGCCCGAGCCCACGCTCAACGAATTCGATGATGCGGCCGATGAAGACGTAATCGAGGCAGGCGTTTCAGGGGACATTCCGCCTGCCTTCCAGGCGCTGTGGGGAGTGACGCCATCCGATTGCCGTCCCGGCGATGTCACCGGCAACGCGATACTAGTCACCCCTGACCAGATACTTTCCGCCAACTCGGTCGCGTTGCTGGGAGGTGTCCTCGCCGACTCTCCAAGCCGGTTCGAGGGGCGCTTTACCTATGACGGAGGCTACGAAGGGCGAGAGCAGTTCGTGCTGGGCGGCGGCGGCAATCTGCTGACGCGCAACTCCGGCGGCGAGCGGATCGTCTACCAGCGCTGCCTCGCGCGGCCCACTGGATAGCCCGGAAAGCGGGTGCTAGGGCGCTGGCCATGAGCCAATTCGACCTGACCGACGACCAGCGCCAGATCCAGGAAATGGCGCAGAAGTTCACCGCCGATGCGATCACGCCGTTCGCGAGCGAATGGGACGAGAAGCATATCTTCCCGCGCGACACGATCCGGCAGGCGGCCGAACTCGGCTTCGGGTCGATCTATGTCAGCGAGGAAAGCGGCGGGATCGGCCTCGGCCGGCTGGAAGCCGCGCTGATCATGGAGGCCATGGCCTATGGCTGCCCGTCGACCAGCGCGTTCATCTCCATCCACAACATGGCCAGCTGGATGATCGACCGGTTCGGGTCGGACGAGCTCAAGGCCAAATATCTCCCCTCGCTGATCCCGATGGAGAGGATGGCGAGCTATTGCCTGACCGAGCCATCGTCGGGCTCCGACGCTGCCGCACTCAAGACCAAGGCGGTGCTCGACGGCGATCATTATGTCGTTTCAGGGAGCAAGGCGTTCATCTCCGGCGGCGGCGAGAATGAGATATACGTGACCATGGTCCGCACCGGCGAAGACGGTCCCAAGGGTATCACCGCCTTGGTCGTCGAAAAGGGCATGAACGGCGTCAGTTTCGGCGCGCAGGAAAAGAAACTCGGCTGGCATTCGCAGCCGACCGCACAGGTCAACTTCGACGAAGTTCGGGTGCCCGTGTCCAACCGTGTCGGCGGCGAGGGCGAGGGCTTCCGCATCGCGATGATGGGCCTCGACGGCGGGCGGCTCAACATCGGTGCATGCTCGCTTGGCGGGGCGCAGCGCTGCCTTGATGAGGCAGTGAATTACACCAAGGAGCGCAAGCAGTTCGGGACGGCCATCGCCGATTTTCAGAACACCCAGTTCATGCTGGCCGACATGGAGACCGAACTGCAGGCGGCGCGGCAATTGCTCTACGCCGCAGCCGTCAAGGTCACCGCCAACGCGCCCGACAAGACCAAGTTCGCGGCGATGGCCAAGCGCCTCGCCACCGACACCGGCAGCTCGGTCGTCGATCGGGCGCTGCAACTCCACGGCGGCTACGGCTATCTCCAGGACTATCCGATCGAACGCTTCTGGCGCGACCTTCGGGTCCATTCGATCCTGGAGGGCACCAACCAGGTGATGCGGATGATCGTCGGCCGGGAGCTCACCCGCCAGTGATCGCTGACCTCACCCGCCAACTGCACGATGCGGCCGAGAAGATGATGAAGGGCGAGGTCAAGACGACTTTGCCGTTCGACCCCTTCGCGATAGCGCAGGCGACCAGCGACTTCGCGCTAGGCTTGGCGATGAAGCCGGCCGATCTGATGCAGGTGCAGTTGGCGGCGGCGCAGCAATGGGGTGCCTTCTGGACCGGCGCGCTAGCCGGCAAGGAAAGCGAAAGGCCGCGCGACCGCCGCTTTGCAGCGCCGGAATGGCAGGACGACGCTTATTACCGAAGCATCCGCGACGCCTACCTGCTCGCCTCTCAACAATTGCGTGACGTGGTCGCGCTGGGCGAAGGGCCAAAGAGCGGCACCGCCATGGTGACCTTCCTGCTCGACCAATATCTGAATGCTGTCTCGCCCGCCAATTTCGCTGCAACCAATCCCGAAGTGGTCAAGCGGACCACGGAAACTGGCGGCGCCAACCTGGTCCAGGGATTCGCCCACCTGATCGAGGACATTTCGAGCGGCAAGGGCATCGTCCAGCGCCGCTCGGACCCCACCGCTTTCGAAAAGGGCAAGACGATCGCCGCGACCCCGGGCGAGGTCGTATTCGAGAACGACCTCTTCCAGCTGATCCAGTACACGCCGACCACTGACAAGGTGGCGGCCGAGCCGTTGCTTTACGTCCCGCCGCTGGTCAACCGCTACTATATGATCGACCTGGTGCCGCGGCAGAGCATGGTCAAATGGCTGGTCGACGAGGGCCGCACCGTCTTCGTCATCAGCTGGGTCAACCCAAATGAGGCGCACAGGGACAAGGGCGTCGGCGATTATGTGCTGGAGGGCATCGTCGAGGCGATCGGCCAGGTTCGGAGCCGCACCGGCGCGTCGCCCGACCTGTTCGCCTTCTGCCTGGGCGGGACTTTGGTCGCGATCGCGCTGGCGTGGCTGGCGGCGCAGAAACGCGCCGATGAGGTCAATTCGGCGACATTGATCGGCAGCCTCGTCGACTTCGCCGACATGCGCGATTGGTCGGCCTTCGTCCATGAGGGCCATCTGGCGGCGCTCGAGGATCATCTCGAAAGCCAGGGCTTCGTCGACAGCCTCGAGCTGCAGCGGCTATTCGCGGCGATGCGGGCCAACGACCTCATCTGGTCGTCCGTCGTGAACCACTACCTGCTCGACCGGCCGGCGCCGCCAAGCGACCTGCTCTACTGGTTCGAGGATGGCGCGCGCATCCCCGCCGCCTTCCTCAAGAGCTACAACCGCGATCTGTTGCTCAACAACAAGCTCAAGGAGCCGGCCGGGTTCTCGGTCGGCGGCGTGCCGATCGACCTGGCAGCGATCAAGACGCCGATGCTGGTGATCGCGCTAAAGGACGACCATGTCTCGGCCTGGGCGGCGGTCTATCGCGGCGCGCGCGACATCGGCGCCGACTTCATCCTCGGCGGCTCTGGCCATAACGCCGGAGTGATCAACCCGCCCGCCGCCAACAAGCATGGCTTCTGGACCAACGATCGGCGGCCGGCAGACGCTCAGGAGTGGCTCGAAACCGCCACCCGCAACGAAGGCAGCTGGTGGCCGACCTGGACGCAGTGGCTGACCGGTCACGGCTCGAAAAAGTCCGTTCCGGCGCGCGCCATCACCGATGGATTGAGCCCGCCCCCGGCCGCTATGCGATGATGAAATGAACCAGATGACCGATGTCCAGGCCGACGTGCTCACCCCCAAGGAGGGTCTCGCCGGCCGCCTGCGCCTCAACCGCCCCAAGGCGCTGCACAGCCTCAATCGCCAGATGGTGCGCGACATGGCTAGCGCGCTGATCGAGTGGCGCAATGACCCGGACGTCCGCATCATCCTGATCGACCACACCGAAGGTCGCGGCTTCTGCGCCGGCGGCGACGTGGTCGACATTTCGCAGAACGTGGAAGGCCATGAGGCGGCGGCGCGCGCCTTCTTCTTCGACGAATATCGCCTCAATCACCTCGAATACACCTATCCCAAGCCGGGCGTCGCCTTCATGGACGGCATTACCATGGGCGGCGGGGTCGGCATCGCCTGCCCGTGCCGATTCCGCGTCGCGACCGAGCGGACGGTACTGGCCATGCCCGAGACGACCATCGGCATCTTCCCCGACGTCGGCGGCGGGCGGTACCTGTCGCGCCTGCGCGGGCGCCTCGCCCAGTTCCTGGCGCTGACCGGCGCGCGGCTCGACGGCGCCGAATGCAAGGCGCTGCGCCTCGCCACCCACTATCTTCCCTCCGACCGCCTGGAGGAAGCCAAGGAACGGATCATGGCCCAGCCGTTCCGGGTCGAGGCGATTCTCGACGAGCTCGCCGAGGACGAAATTCCGCCGGCGCGGATCAAAGCCAACCTCGCTAGCATCGATCGCTATTTCGCCTCCGACCGGCTGGAGGAAATTCTCGACGCGCTCGACGAAGGTGCATCCGAGGGTGACGAATGGGCCGCGACCGAGGCGGCGACGATCCGCAAGAAATCGCCGATGGCGTGCAAGGTCAGCCTCAAGCTGCTGCAGGAAAGCCCCTATCAGCTGCACTTCGTCGACGAGATGCGGATGGAATATGGCATCATGGTCCGCCTGATCCACCACCCCGACTTCAAGGAAGGGGTGCGCGCGCTGCTTATCGACAAGGACAATGCACCCAACTGGCGTCCGACCCGGCCCGAAGTGATCGGCGACGCCGAGGTCGAAGCCTTCTTCGAGCCGCTGCCGGTCGAGGAGCAGTGGCGGCCGTTCGATTTTTGACGCGCGAGCGTCATCCCAGCGAAGGCTGGGATCCATGCCATGACGACATGGCAAAAAGTTGGACATGGGCCCCAGCCTTCGCTGGGGCGACGGAGGTTAGAGTGGCGGAATTTGAAACCATCCTGGTCGAAAAGAAGGGCGCGGTGACCCTGGTCACCTTGAACCGCTCACAGGCGCTCAATGCCTTGAATTCGACTGTGCTCAAGGAGCTGATTGAGGCCTTCGCCGCCTATGACGCCGACACCGGACAGCGCTGCCTGGTGTTGACCGGTTCCGAAAAGGCCTTCGCAGCAGGCGCCGACATCAAAGAAATGCAGTAGCAAGGCTTCTCCGACATGTATGCGTCCAACTTCTTCGCCGGATGGGAGCAGGTGACTCGGACGCGCAAGCCATGGATCGCCGCGGTCGCCGGCTTTGCGCTCGGCGGAGGTTGCGAAGTGGCGATGATGGCCGACTTCATCATCGCCGCCGACACGGCGAAGTTCGGCCAGCCGGAAATCAAGCTCGGCGTCACGCCGGGCATGGGCGGATCGCAGCGGCTGACGCATGCGGTCGGCAAGGCCAAGGCGATGGAGATGTGCCTGACCGGCCGAATGATGGGCGCCGAGGAAGCCGAACGCTCGGGCCTGGTCGCCAAGGTCGTTCCCGCGGCAGACCTGATCGACGAGGCGCTGAAGACCGCCGATGCCATCGCCTCGATGGCCCCGCTCGCCGCCATCGCCACCAAGGAAATGGTCAACGCCTCGTTCGAAATGGGCCTGGCCCAGGGGATCAACTTCGAACGCCGGCTGTTCCACGGACTGTTCGGCACCGAGGACCAGAAGGAAGGCATGACCGCCTTCGTCGAGAAGCGCCCGGGTGATTGGGCCGGGCGGTAGTTTGCGCGCTTCGTCATTGCGAGGAGCGCAGCGACGAAGCAATCCATTGGGGCGAAGCTGGATTGCTTCGCTCCGCTCGCAATGACGGGGAGTTGAAGTCATGGCACGCGTCGCATTCATCGGGCTGGGGCATATGGGCGGCGGAATGGCGCCCAACCTCGCCAAGGCGGGGCATGAGGTCCAGGCATTCGACCTAAGCGAGGAAGCGCTCGCCCATGCGGTCGGGCGCGGCTGCAAGCGGGCCAAATCCGCTGCCGAGGCCTGCAAGGATGCCGATGCGGTGGTCACCATGCTGCCGGCCGGCAAGCATGTCGCCGACGTCTTCCGCACGTCCGTGTTCGGCAACGCTCCCAAGACCGCCATCCTGATGGATTGCTCGACCATCGACGTCGCCACCGCCAAGGCGGTCGAGTCCGAGGCGCAGAAGCAGGGCTACACGATGGTCGACGCGCCCGTGTCTGGCGGGATCGCCGCGGCGGAGGGCGGCACACTTACCTTCATGGTCGGCGGCAGCGAAGACGGGTTCCAGAAAGCCCGCGAATATCTGGAAAAGATGGGCAAGGCAGTGATCCATGCCGGGGGCCCGGGCGCCGGCCAGGCGGCCAAGATCTGCAACAACATGCTGTTGGGTGCGACCATGGCCGCCACCTGCGAAGCATTTGTGCTGGCGGAAAAGCTCGGGCTGGACTCGCAAACTTTTTTCGACATTTCATCCAAAGCCAGCGGCCAGAGCTGGTCAATGACGAGCTATTGCCCGGTGCCCGGCGTCGGTCCTGAAACCCCGGCCGACCGCGAATATGAGGGCGGGTTCGCCGCCGCGTTGATGCTGAAAGATCTGAAGCTGGCGATGGCGGCCGCCCAGGAGGCCGGCGCCTATACTCCAATGGGCGGCGAGGCCGAGGAGCTTTACCAGCGCTTCGTCGATCGCGGCGGCGGGTCCAAGGATTTCTCAGCGCTAATCAAGATGATCGACGACAGCTGGAAGAAGCCGGTGGGTAACGAAGAGACATCGTCGCCCCCGGTCACCGCGCTTGATTAAGCGCGCGGGCCAGGACCACATCGCGACCATGCTGATCGAGATCGAAAAAACGCCGAACCCGGCGACTCGCAAATTCCTGCCCGGCCGAACCGTGATGGAAGCGGGCGGGCGCGACTTCCCCAATGCCGATGCCGCCGAGGCCAGCCCTCTCGCGGAGGCGCTGTTTTCGACGGGGATGGTAGACGGAGTCTATTTTGGCCGCGATTTCGTCTCGGTGTCGGCCGCGCCCACCGTCGAATGGGACCAGCTCGAGCCCGAAGTCCTCTCGGTGCTGCTCGACCATTTCATGCTCGACGCCCCTTTGTTCAGGCAAGGAACCGCCTCGGGGATCGAAATTGCGCCGGAAGGCAGTCCAACATTCGAGGATGATCCGGCGGACGCCGACATTATCGACCAGATCAAGGAATTGCTCGAAACGCGCGTTCGGCCCGCGGTCGCGCAGGACGGCGGCGACATCGTCTATCGCGGCTACAAGGACGGCAAACTCTACCTCGGAATGCAGGGCGCCTGCTCGGGCTGTCCTTCCTCCACGGTCACGCTGAAGCGGGGGGTCGAGAGCCTGATCAAACATTACGTCCCTGAAGTGGACACCATCGAAGCGGTTTGATCCGCGTCGTTTTTTCCTTGCCCGTTCACCGCTCCTGTGCCTCCATGACTCGGGGAAACTGGAGGCAAGGCCGTTGATCCTCGCGCTCGATACGTCGACCGCCGCCTGCACCGCCGCGCTGTTGCTGCCGGACGGCACGATTGTCGCGTCGCGCGACGAGCTGATCGGCCGGGGCCATGCCGAGCGACTCGTGCCGTTGGTGCAGGAATTGCTCGACGGCCACGTGCCGACTCGACTGCTGGTCGGCGTCGGCCCCGGAAGCTTCACCGGCCTGCGAGTCGGAATTGCCGCCGCCCATGGACTGGCCATCGGCTGGAGCATCCCCCTCGCCGGCATGAATTCTCTGGCCTTGCTCGCCGCCTCCGCGCCGCCCGGAGAGGGCAAGATTGCGGCGGCGATGGCTGGCGGGCACGGCGAGCTGTTCGTTCAGACCTTCAACCGCAAGAAGCTGACCGCGACCGGTCCGATTCTCAACCTGACCCCTGCCGCCGCCGCGGCGAGGGTCGACGCACCGCTGGTCGTCGGCAGCGGCGCCGAGGCGCTGGTAGCGGCCCGCCACTCTGGCGAGGCTTTGCCGCTGCTGCCCATGGCCAGCCGCGCCTTGCAGCTGCCGGAGTTGCTCCGGATGCTTGAGTGCAAGCCGATTTACGCCCGCGCCCCCGATGCGAGGCCCAAGGCGGCGTGATGGCTACAACCAGCGACCCCATGCCCAGGCTGATCCAGCTTCGACTCGGCGGAATTGACGATCTGGACGACGTCATGCGGATCATGAATTCTGCTTTCCCGCCCAGTTACGGCGAGGCCTGGACCCGCTCGCAATGCGCCGGGATTCTTCCGATGACGGGCGTTACGCTGACCATTGCCGAAGATCGCCAGGGCGGCCATCGGATTTGCATTGGCGCGCCACGTCGCCGACGAGGCGGAATTGCTGCTGATCGCGGTCGACCCTTCCAGACAGGGGCGCGGCGTCGGCCAATCGCTCCTCGACCAGTTCGTCACGGACGCACATGCCAACGGCGCGCACCGCCTGCATCTGGAGGTTCGCGACGGCAATTCGGCGGTCGCCATGTATCGTGCGGCGGGCTTTGCGCCTGCCGGTCGGCGCCGAAACTATTATTGCGGTGATGACGGCAAGCGCCACGACGCGCTGACCTTGATGTTGATCGATTGAAACGAATAACTTCGGTCCCATTCTTCTACTCTTGCCGCACCAATAGTGCGGTAGTAGTGATGATGTTGTCACCGCCAGTCCGCTGACTGAGCCGGTGCTAATTCATGCTCGGGATTTGAAACAATGGACAATCAAGGGAACGATGACACGCTGATCACGCTAACGGCGGATATCGTCGCGGCGCACGTCAGCAACAACAGCGTTGCGGTCAACGACCTGCCGCAGCTTATTCAAAACGTGCACGGAGCGCTGTCGCTCTTGTCTGGATCAGGTTCGGCCGCCGAAGCCAAGCCAGAACCAAAGGTGCCGATCCGCTCTTCGATCAAGCCCGACTTCATCGTCTGCCTGGAAGACGGCAAGAAGCTGAAAATGCTGAAGCGGCATCTTATGACCCACTATCAGATGACACCGGATCAATATCGCCAGAAATGGGGTCTGGCCGCCGATTATCCGATGGTTGCGCCCAACTATGCGGAGCAGCGCCGCGCACTGGCCAAGTCGATTGGCCTTGGCACCAAGCGCCGCAAGACCAAGGGACGGTAATTCGCGTCGTCCGGTTTTACGGATTTTTGAATTGCTTCGCTTCGCTCGCAATGACGGTCTGGTTTTCCAGCTTGGTCAGCGCCTAACTTCGAACCATGCATCGAACCATAGACATTGAGCAGCTGTGCGCCGACAAGGGCCTGCGCATCACCGAACAGCGCAAGGTCATCGCCCGCGTCCTCGGCGAGAGCGAAGATCACCCGGACGTCGAAACGCTGCATTCGCGGGCGGCGGCGATCGACTCCAACATTTCGATAGCGACGGTCTATCGCACGGTCCGGCTATTCGAAGAGGCCGGAATCCTCGAGCGCCACGAGTTCGGCGACGGGCGCTCGCGTTACGAAGCTGCCTCGGAGACCCATCACGACCATCTGATCGACGTCGAAACCGGCAACGTCATGGAATTCGTCGACGAAGAGCTGGAACTGCTCCAGAAGCGGATCGCCGAGCGGCTCGGTTTCCGGCTGGTCGATCATCGCATGGAATTATACGGCGTCGCCATTGACCGCGAGCGCTGAGCCGCCCCCTTCCCCATTGATACGCTGGCTCCGGATCGCCGGGCTCGCCCTGCTTTTCGCGACGATCTCGCCTGTTCACATCCTGTCGAAGCGGCTCATGGGACGGTCGCCTTGGCCAAGTCGTTTCCTTGCAGGGGCTGCGCGAATTTGCGGTGTTCGAGTTCGCACCGTAGGTTCGCCCTTGGAACCACACACCTTCGTCATTGCCAACCACACCAGCTGGCTCGACATATTGATTCTCGGCGGCTTTGCCGGCGCGGCCTTCGTCTCGAAGGCTGAGGTCAAGCGTACGACGCTCATCGGCTGGCTCGCCGACCAGAACCGCACAGTCTACATCGATCGTGCTGAACGCGGCAACGCGCATCGGCAAGTCGATCAAATCGCCGAGGCGTTGCGGCATCCCCAACCGCTGGCCGTCTTTCCCGAAGGAACGACCGGCGACGGGCGGCATCTGTTGCCCTTTCGAACGACGCTGCTCGAGGCGGTTGCCCCGCCGCCGCCGGGCGCGGCTGTCAGGCCGGTGGCGATCGATTATGGCGAGAATGCCGATGTCGTCGGCTGGCACAGCGGCGAAGCCGGAATGACCAATGTGAAGCGGGTGCTCGGTCATCGAGGGTCGATGCATGTAACCGTTCGCCTGCTCGACCCCCTGCCCTCCTCCGACGACCGAAAAGCGCTGGCTCGGCACGCACGTCAGGCGATCGCCGCCGCCCTATCTTCCGCGCGCGCGCCGACCAGCCTATAGGCCCGCTGGAAATGACGGAGATTCCCAAGACTTACCGCGTCAAAAGCTTCGGCTGCCAGATGAACGTCTATGACGGCGAGCGCATGGCCGAGCTGCTCGGCGCACAGGGCATGACCGCCGTGGCCGACGGGGAGGATGCCGATCTGGTCGTTCTCAATACCTGCCACATTCGGGAGAAAGCGGCTGAACGGGCCTATTCGGACGTCGGCCGGTTGCGCCGTGAGGATGGCAGCAAGCCGATGATCGCGCTGGCCGGCTGTGTCGCTCAGGCCGAGGGCGCGGAAGCAAAGACCCGGTCCAGGATGATCGACCTGGTGGTCGGTCCGCAGGCCTATCATCGCCTGCCGGAAATGGTTGCCCAGGTCGCCAGGGGCGAACGTCCCGTCGACACAGACATGCCGGCGATCAGCAAGTTTGGCGCCCTCCCCGCGCCGCCGCAAGGTCGGCCCGAGCGCCTTTCTCACCGTCCAGGAAGGCTGCGACAAATTCTGCACTTATTGCGTCGTCCCCTATACCCGCGGATCGGAGATCAGCCGCCCCTGGGCCGACATCGTTGACGAAGCCCACAGCCTGGTCGATGGCGGCGCCCGCGAAATCACAATGCTCGGCCAGAACGTCAACGCGTGGAGCGGCGAGGACGGCAAGGGCCGCGCTGGAGGGCTCGACGCACTGATTCGCGCGCTGGCGAAAATCGATGGACTGGAGCGCATCCGCTACACGACCAGCCATCCAACCGACATGACCGACGGGCTAATTGCTGCGCATGGCGAGATAGAAAAACTGATGCCCTATCTCCACCTGCCGGTGCAGTCCGGTTCGGACTCGATCCTGAAGGCGATGAATTGCAGCCACAGCGCCGAATCATACCTTCGGACGATCGAGAAGGTCCGCTCGGTGCGACCCGATATCGCCATTTCCGGAGACTTCATCGTCGGCTTCCCGGGCGAAACCGATGAAGATTTCACCGCGACCCTCGCCATCGTCGATGCGGTGGGATACGCTTCGGCATATTCGTTCAAATATAGCGCCCGGCCAGGTACGCCGGCCGCGGCGATGGAAGGAGCGGTGACGGCAGAGGTGATGGACGATCGATTGCAGCGGCTCCAGGCCCGCCTCGCCGAGCACAGCCTCGCCTTTAACCGCGCCACCATTGGCAAGGACGTAAAAATCCTGATCGATCGCAAAGGTCGCCTGCCAGGCCAGATGATCGGCAAGTCACCCTGGCTCCAGTCGGTGTTCGTCGAAACCGACGCCGTCATCGGTGACATGCTCGATGTGGCCGTTACGCATGCGCTACCCAACAGCCTCGGCGGCGTTCTCCGCACGGCAAAGGCCGCCTGATGGCCAAGCGCGACCTTCCCGCCGCCGCCAACATCGACGCCAGAGTGCTTGAGGGCCGCGCCCGGCTCGAGCTCGAGTTCGAGCAGCCATATCTGCTGGGGCCGCTGTTCGGAGATTATGACCGCCATCTCGTCATGATCGAAGATCGGCTGGGAGTGAATATCGCCGCCCGCGGCAACCGGGTGATGATCGAGGGCGATCCCGATGCCGCCGCCCGAGCCCGCGACGTGCTGTTTGGACTCTATAATCGCCTCGACCAGGGGCAGGATGTCGATGCCGCCGCAGTCGAGGCAATCATCGGCATGGCCAACCAGCCGGCGCTCGACGGCATTATCGCCGACGACGTCGCCTCGCCTCCGACGGTGATGATTCGGACGCGCAAGAAGACCATCGTCCCGCGCTCGACGGTCCAGACCCGCTACATGGAATGCCTGGCGCGCGACGACATGATCTTCGCGCTCGGGCCGGCGGGCACCGGCAAGACCTATCTCGCCGTCGCGCAAGCTGTGTCACAGCTGGTGTCCGGAAGCGTCGACCGTCTGATCCTGTCACGCCCCGCGGTCGAAGCCGGCGAGCGGCTCGGCTTCCTTCCCGGCGACATGAAGGAGAAGGTCGATCCCTATCTCCGCCCGCTGTACGATGCCCTCTACGACATGCTCCCGACCGAGCAGGTCGAGCGGCGCATCGCCAGCGGTGAAATCGAGATTGCGCCCATCGCCTTCATGCGCGGCCGGACTTTGAACGATGCGTTCATCATCCTCGATGAAGCGCAGAACACCACGCCGCAGCAGATGAAGATGTTCCTGACCCGCTTCGGCATGCGCAGCCGGATGGTGATCTGCGGCGACCCCAACCAGACCGACCTGCCGCCTGGTGTCACATCGGGCCTGGCCGATGCCGTCAGCAAGCTGGAAGGCATCCCCAAGCTGTCGATGGTCCGCTTTTCCGCAGCTGACGTCGTCAGACACCCGCTCGTCGGCCGGATCGTCGAGGCCTATGAGGGACCGGGCCGTTGATGCTGGAAGTTTCGATCGAGGCCGACGGGGAGTGGGACAGTAGCACCGGCTGGGACGAGCTTGCTCGTTCCGCCGCCGCCGCCGCGATCGCGGAAAGCGCCTTTCCGCAACTGGGCAGTGGCGAGCGCACTGTCGAGCTGTCGATCCGGCTCGCCGGCGACGCCGAGGTCCGGGCCCTGAACTCCGAATGGCGCGGCAAGGACAAGCCGACCAACGTCCTGTCCTTCCCCATGGCGGAGACCGACGAGCTGGCCGGCGCCGGCTCCCCGGGGCCTGAACTGATGCTCGGCGACATCATATTGGCCCGCGGCGTGTGCGCTGCCGAGGCCACTGAAAAAGCGGTTCCAATCGAGAATCACGCGGCCCACCTGATGGTTCATGGTACGCTGCACCTGTTGGGCTACGACCATATGAACGATGAAAGCGCGGCCGACATGGAAGCGCGCGAGGTGCTGGCGCTGGCGCGAATGGGGATTGCCGACCCCTATGAGGGGGATCGTTGATGGCGACCCGCAACGACGAAGAAGGCGGCTCGCGGCTGTGGCGCGGGATGCGCATGCTGCTGTTCGGCGAGGGCCATGACGCAACGCTTCGCGATCAGATCGAGGACGCGATCGACGAGGCGGACACCGAGCCGCAAAAGCGCGGCGACCTTTCCCCGCTCGAGCGGCAAATGCTTCGTAACCTGCTGCATTTCGGCGACCGCACCGTCGGAGAGGTCGCGGTCACTCGCGGCGATATCGTCTCGGTGCCCTCGACGATCAGCTTCGAAGGGCTGATCCGCGCTTTCGCGGAGGCAGAACATAGCCGATTGCCGGTCACCGGCGAGGATCTCGACGAGGTAATCGGCATGATTTACATCAAGGATGTGTTCAAGGCGCAGGAAGACCCTTCGCGCCCGCGCTCGATCGAAGGGCTGCTACGAACGCCGCTTTTCGTGCCTGAATCGATGGGCGTGCTCGACTTGCTCGCCCGGATGCGCACCGGGCGCATGCACCTCGCCATCGTCGTAGACGAGTTTGGCGGGACCGAGGGCCTGGTCACGATCGAGGATGTCGTCGAAGAAATCGTCGGCGAGATCGAGGACGAGCATGACGAGCAGGCAGTCGGCATGCTGAAATTGCTCGAAGATGGATTGTGGGAGGCCGATGCCCGGCTGGAGTTGGACGAACTCGCCAAGGTGGTCGATGCCCGGCTGATTTCTGAGGACGACGAGGTCGATACGTTGGGCGGGCTGGTATTCCTGCTCGCGGGCCGCATCCCGGCCAAGGGGGAATCCGTGCTCCATTCCTCCGGGTGGAGGTTGGAAGCGGTGGACTCCGACCCCAGGCAAATCCTTCGCCTGCGCCTCCATGCGCCCGAGCCGTCGATCGAGGCTGGGCCAGCCGGCAAATAACACCATCCAGCTTGCGGCGATGAGTGACTGGCCGGCGCAGCCCTTCCCCCGTGCGTCGCCAGCGGCTAGCCACGCGGCATGCATTTCCTGATCGCGCTGGCCGCCGGCGCCGCTTCCGCATTCGCCTTCGAACCAGTCGGCTGGTGGCCGCTGATGATCGTTGCGATCGCGGCGTTGTGCGAGCTGATCGCCCGGGCGGGTTCGCTCCGCGGTGCGTTGCTGGTCGGCTGGGGATTCGGCGTCGGCCAGTTCGTCATCGGCCTCAACTGGATCGCGACCGCCTTCACCTACCAGGCGGCGATGCCCGCATGGCTCGGCTGGGTGGCGGTCGTCCTCTTGTCGCTCTATCTCGCCGTTTATCCGCTGTTGGCCGCCGGGCTGGCATGGCGGTTTGGGCGGGGAAGCCGCGTCGCGCTGCTTCTCGCGCTGGTCGGCGGCTGGGTGATCACCGAATGGCTCCGAGCGACCATGTTCACCGGCTTTGCGTGGAATCCGATCGGCGTCACGCTGGCCGATACGCCGCTGATCAACGCCAGCCGCTGGATCGGAACCTATGGTCTCTCCGCGCTTGTTGCTGGACTGGGTGCCGGCTTGTGGATGGCGTCCCGGCGACAGTGGCGTCCGCTCGCCCTCATTGCGGCTGGGTGCCTGCTATTGTGGGCTCTCCCTGCCCCATCGGAGGTCGCCCCGACGAGATCGCTACCTTCGCGATCGGCGAGCGCTCCGCAAGGCGAAGACAACGACGTAGTTCTCATGCGCCCGATCCGGATCGTGCAGCCAAACATCGGCCAGCAGGACAAATGGCGGCCAGGATTCGAGGTCGAGGCCTACCGTCGCCTCTATGAGCTGACCATCGACGGCCGTCCAATCCAGAGACTGATCTTCTGGCCGGAAGCGGCAGTCACCGATCCGCTCGAGGATGGTCGTACGGCGGCACAGAAGCTTGCCGAGGATGAGCGGCTGCGCGCGACTCGTGCGATGGGGCCGGGAGATTTGCTTTTGGCCGGCGCCCTGTCGCTCACATCGTCCGACCGCGTCAGCGTCAATGGCGCGACCAATAGCGTCTATGCCCTGGAACCGCTCGGCCGGATCATCGGGCGTTACGACAAGGCGCACCTGGTCCCATACGGCGAATATCTGCCGATGCGGCCGCTGCTGTCGACAATCGGCCTGTCGCGGCTGGCGCCCGGCGACCTTGATTTCGTCGCCGGGCCGGGGCCTCGGACCGTTCAGCTTCCGGGCCAATGGGGCAAGGTAGGCTTCCAACTCTGTTACGAGATCATTTTTTCGGGCCAGGTCGTCGACCGTCGGAACCGTCCCGACTTCATCTTCAATCCTTCGAACGATGCCTGGTTCGGCCGCTGGGGTCCGCCTCAACATCTGGCGCAGGCCCGGCTCCGCGCCGCCGAGGAAGGGTTGCCAGTGATCCGATCCACACCGACCGGGATCAGCGCGCTGATCGACCCGCACGGGCGCCTGGTTCAAGCCATTCCGTGGCAGAGCGCCGGATTGATCGACGCGACATTGCCCAATCCGCTGGCTCAGACATTTTTCGCACGTTTCGGCAATGTCATCCCGCTGGCGCTCGGCTTTCTGTTACTCATCGCCGCGATTGCGCTCGACGGCCGCCGCCGCTACAGGCGGACATAAGGATTCCTTTATATCCTTCATTTTCAGCAGATTTCAGCCAAGGATTCACGGCTTTCCATGCGCAGCTCCTATCTCTTTACGTCCGAATCGGTTTCTGAAGGTCATCCCGACAAGGTCGCCGACCAGATTAGCGACGCGATCGTCGACCTGTTCCTGTCGAAGGACCCGGAGGCGCGGGTCGCCTGCGAAACGCTGGTCACGACCCAGCGGATCGTCATCGGCGGGGAGATCCGCTGCAAGGGCGCCTATGACGAAGAGCAGTTCGGCGACACCCATGGCTGGGCGCCGGGCGTGCGCGACGAAATCGAGCAAACCGTGCGCCACGTCATCGAGCGCATCGGCTATGAGCAGGCAGGATTCCACTGGCAGACCGCAAGCTTCGAAAATCACCTTCACGGCCAGTCCGCGCATATCGCGCAGGGCGTGGACGCCAGCGGAAACAAGGATGAGGGCGCCGGCGACCAGGGCATCATGTTCGGCTATGCCACCGACGAGACGCCGGACCTGCTGCCTGCGACGCTCTACTACAGCCACAAAATCCTGAAGCGGATGGCCGACGACCGCCATTCGGGCCGGGCGCCTTTCCTCGAACCCGACGCGAAGAGCCAGGTCACGCTACGCTATGAGAATGGCAAGCCGGCGGCCGCGACCACGATCGTCGTTTCGACCCAGCACGCCAAGGGCTATGACCACGGCGAGCATGAGGCCGAGTTGCACGCCTATGTGAAGCAGGTCGTCGCGGACGTGCTTCCTGCCGAGCTATTGAGCGACGACACCGTCTACCACATCAACCCGACCGGCAGCTTCGAGATCGGAGGCCCAGATGGCGACGCCGGACTCACCGGCCGCAAGATCATCGTCGACACCTATGGCGGCGCGGCCCCCCACGGCGGCGGCGCATTCAGCGGCAAGGATCCGACCAAGGTCGACCGCTCAGCCGCCTACGCCGCTCGCTATTTGGCCAAGAACATCGTCGCCGCCGGCCTCGCCCGGCGCTGCACCATCCAGCTAAGCTATGCGATCGGCGTTCCCGAACCGCTTTCGCTCTATGTCGACACGCATGGCACGGGGAAGGTCGGCGACGATCAACTGGAGGCCGCAATCGGCCGCATCGGCAAGCTCGGCGGCCTGACTCCGCGCGGCATCCGCACCCACCTCGGCCTCAACAAGCCAATCTATTATGCCACCGCCGCCTACGGCCACTTCGGCCGCAAGGCAGAAGGCGATCTCTTCCCCTGGGAAAAGACCGACCTGGTCGAGGATTTGAAGGCGGCGCTCGCCGAAGTTGAGACCGTCGCTGCCTGATTGAAATTGGGCGCCGGTACTAGCCGGCGCCCAATTCCACCTATTTCCAGCCGCCTATTATGGCGCCGGCCGCGATGTGGCCGAGCAGCAGATGGGCGCAGTCGATCATCGTCATATCGGTCGACAGCCCGCCATAGACCCAACCGTAGAGCATGGTTGGAACCGCTGAAGCCAACGCCACGACAAGGCCCCACTGCGCGCCTTTCATCGTGTCGGCCACCGCTCCCCATTTTAACAGCACCGCCATGAACACCGCGGTCAGGATCGGCATCACCACGCTGAACGGCATGCGGGTCATGGCCGTGGCCTTTTCGGCATCGGTCATGCCGCTCATCGCCATGTTTGCCTCTTCGGACATCATCACGCCGTAGATAACAAAGCCGATCGCATAGATTGCAATTGCGGCCGCGATCACGGCCAGCCAGTTGATTCCACCAGAGCGCATATTTCCCTCCCCTGTTTTTCGTTGCGCTCGCGGAACATACAGCGGGAAGGGCCTCGCTCCCATGTGAGGAATTAACCTTCGCGGCAGCGGACCCAGTGGCGCTTGCCGCCCCGCCAAAGCGAGCCGTCATAGACGCTACCTCGCTTGACCGCCCGCAATCGAGCTTCGTGGCGCATGGCATTGCGATCGACCAGGTCGACTCGGATTTCAGTCGGATCGAACCAGCTCTGAGCAGTGACGACGGGCACCTCTCGGCGATTGTCGGTCAGCCGTGCCGAGACGACCGCGGGCACGGCCGTGTGGCTGATGGCGAGCGCCAGATGGGTCGGCGCCGTGCCGGCGGTGCTGCAGACGAGCCCTGTCGTGGCGAAGGCGTGGGCCGGCAACAGCAGCGTGCCCCCGGCGAGGAACCAGAGTTTTTTCATGTTTCAGAGCCTGGCCTGCGCTTGATGAACCAGACCCGAAGCGACTAGGCGCTCGCCGATGACCGCGCGCAAGGAAAGTGATCCGACCACCATCAACCGGCTCTACGGCCGGTCGAGCGGTCATAAGCTGAGGAAAGGCCAGGCCGAGCTGGTCGATACACTTCTGCCGGCGATCGCCGTGCCGGCTGAGGGCGAGCTCACTTCGGAGCGTCTGTTCGGAGATGACCGCCCGCTGCACCTGGAGATCGGCTTCGGCGGCGGCGAGCATCTCGCCTATCGCGCGGACCTGCTGCCCGATCATGGCTTCATCGGCTGCGAGCCGTTCCTGAACGGCGTCGCTACGATGCTCGGCCACGTCCGCGATCAGCGCCTGGCCAATGTCCGGCTTCATATGGGCGATGCGCTGGACGTGCTCCGGCGTCTCCCCGACCGCTCGCTGTCGATGGTCTATCTGCTCCACCCCGACCCGTGGCCCAAGGCGCGCCATGCCAAGCGGCGGATGATGAACGATGGGCCACTCGCCCTGATCGCCGCAAAAATGAAGCCCGGCGGAGAGTTCCGGGTCGCGACCGACGACCCGACCTATTTGAACTGGTCGCTGATGATCATGCAGCGTCACACGGCCGAGTTCGAATGGGTGGTGAAGGAGCCCGGCGATTGGGTGAGCTATCCATCCGGCTGGCCCGAAACGCGCTACGCGGCCAAGGCCCGCCGCGAGGGACGGACGCCGCACCAGTTCCGCTACCGGCGGCTTGGCGAGAACGATGGTCGCGCCTAACTACGCCTGATGGAGATCAAGGACTCGGTCCTCGCCGCGATCGGCGACACGCCGCTGATCAAGCTCAAGCGCGCGTCGGAGGAGACCGGCTGCACCATCCTCGGCAAGGCCGAATTCATGAATCCCGGCCATTCGGTCAAGGACCGGGCGGCCCTGGGCATCGTCCGGGATGCGATCGGCAAGGGCGAGCTTCGCCCCGGCGGGACGATCGTCGACGGGACCGCGGGCAATACCGGCATCGGGCTTACCATCGTCGGCAACGCGCTGGGCATGAGGACGGTGATCGTCATTCCGGAGACCCAGAGCCAGGAGAAGAAGGACACGCTGAGGTCCCTGGGCGCGGTCCTGATCGAAGTCCCTGCGGTGCCCTACCGCAACCCCAACAATTATGTGAAGGTCGCGGGCCGGGTCGCCGAACGGCTGGCGCGCGAGGAACAACACGGGGCGATTTTCGCGAACCAGTTCGACAATGTCGCCAACCGCGACATCCATGTCGCCACTACCGGCCCTGAAATCTGGGAGCAGACCGGCGGCAAGGTCGACGGTTTCGTCAGCGCGATCGGTACCGGCGGGACGCTCGCTGGCGTGGCGCAAGCCCTTCGCGAGCGGAGCAAGCACGTTGCCATCGCGCTCGCCGACGTGCCCGGCGCGGCACTTTACAGCTATTACACCACCGGTGAGCTCAAGGCAGAGGGCAGTTCGATCACCGAGGGGATCGGCCAGGGGCGGGTCACCGCCAACCTCGAGGGTTTCAAGCCCGACCAGGCCTATCTCATCCCCGACGCTGAAAGCCTGGCGGTGACCTTCGCCATGCTCAAGGACGAAGGCCTCGCGCTTGGCCTGTCCTCCGGGGTCAATGTCGCCGGCGCGATCCGCCTGGCGCGCGAGCTGGGGCCCGGCAAGACGATCGTCACCATGTTGTGCGACCCGGCGACCCGCTATCAGTCCCGGCTGTTCAATCCCGATTTCCTGCGTTCGAAGGGCCTCGCCCCACCGGCCTGGCTTGAAAATCGGTTACTCGTCGAACCCGATTTCCTGCCCGTGGAGGCAGGAGTATAGCGCGCTCCATCAACCCGACTCAGGAGGGGAATATCAATGACGCTTTCGATTGGCAGCGTTGCTCCGGATTTCACGGCAGAAACCACCCAGGGCACGATCAATTTCCATGATTGGATCGGGGACGGCTACGCCATCCTCTTCTCGCACCCGAAGGACTACACCCCCGTCTGCACGACGGAGCTCGGCTACATGGCCGGCCTCAAGGACGAGTTCGCCAAGCGCAACACCAAGATCATCGGTCTGTCGGTCGACAAGGTCGGCGATCATGAGGGCTGGGCGCAGGACATCAAGGACGTCACGGGGAACGAGGTCGAATTTCCCGATGATCGGCGACCAAGACCTCAAGGTCGCCAAGCTCTACAATATGCTTCCCGCCGACGCCGGCGAGACCTCGGAAGGACGCACGGCGGCGAACAATGCGACCGTTCGTACCGTCTACATCGTTGGGCCGGACAAGCTGATCAAGGCGATGCTGATCTATCCGATGAGCACAGGCCGAAACTTCGACGAAGTGCTGCGCCTGCTCGACAGCATCCAGCTAACGGCCAGGCATTCGGTGGCGACTCCGGTCAACTGGAAGCAGGGCGAGGATTGCATCATCGTCCCGTCATTGAACGACGAGGCGGCGCGCGAAAAATTCCCCGACGGCTGGAAGACCGTAAAGCCTTATCTACGGACGGTGGCACAGCCGGTCGACGAGCCCCAGCCGGTCGACTGAGGCCAAATCGGCGATGCTGGCAGCGCTTCGCAAACCACTGCCGCCGGCGCGACTGGCCCTGCTGAGTGTCGCCATAGCGGCCAGCGTCGCGCTCTACTGCCTCGGCTATACCGCGCTCGCCGGCCGGCCGGAGGGTGTAGGGGAATCATTCGGATGGGCGATCGTCAACGTGCTGCCGTGGGTTCCAGCGCTCGAACTCGCCAAGCGCGCTGGACGCTGGACCGGGGCCGCCCTCGCCCTCGCGGCGGGGTTCGTCGCTTCGCTCCTTCTGGGATATCTGATCGATGGCGCCAGTGGTTCGCTGAGCTTCGAAGCATGGCGCCGGGTGCCGGCGCTCGCTGCATTGAGCGCCGCTGTGCTTGCGCTGCGTTGGAGCAATGACCGGGCAAGCCCGGCAGCCAACGAACCGCTGCCGCTGCTGCCGCGGCAGATCGAATGGGTACAGGCCGCCGGCAACTATATCGAGCTGCGTTCCGGCGGACGAACCGTCGTCCACCGGGCGTCGATCGGTGCCGCGGAACGCGATCTTGCCGAACATGGCTTCGTCCGGATCCACCGATCGACGCTGGTTCGCCGCGACCGGATCGCCCGCGTAAGGCCGCAGGACGTAATCCTGATTGACGGCACGCAGCTCAAGATCGGCAAGCGCTACCGCGCGGACATCGCCGCCTAAAATTCGTCCCTTCGTACCATCGACCTCGCAGGCCACCGGCTCGGATGCGATTCCACGTCGGGCCCATCAACGATGGAGGCAGGCATATGATGCGTATACTATGGCTGTGCTTGCTGCTGGCGACGTCGAGCGCTGCCCTGTCCCAGGCGCGCCTGGTCGGTGACCTGCCGCGCAAGGACAATAAACCGCTTGTCTCGCTTCCCGGCCTGCAGACCGAATATGGTGTGGTTCGCACGTCCGAAGGTGTGCGCCTGCGCACGATCCTGACTCGGCCGGAAGGCACGACAAGGCGCTTGCCGGCGGTGTTCCTGGCGCAATGGGTGTCGTGCGGCTCGCTCGACTTCGCCGCAGATCGTCGAAACCAACTGCGCCTGATCGCCGAAACGCCCGGCATCGTCCTCATCCGGGTCGAGCGGTCGGGTACCGGGGACAGCGAAGGACCGGCATGCGACGCCCTCGATTACGACACCGAAGTGCGCCACTATCGGGAGGCGTTCGACCAGGTCAAACGTCACGCGTGGATCGATCTCGACCGGATCGTGATCTACGGCAATAGCCTGGGGTCGACGACCGCGCCGCTGATTGCACAAGGCAAGAAGGTCGCAGGGATTGCCGTGCAAGGTGGCGGCGCCGTCACCTACCTTGAACGGATGATCAATTTCGACCGATTCTACCTCGAGCGGTCGGGCAAATACACTCCGGCCCAGATCCATGATGAGATGGTTCGGCGCATCCCGTTCCACGTCGAATATCTGGTGAACGGAAAGACGCCTGAACAAATTGAGCGCGAGCGACCCGAACTCGAGGCGTCTGGCAAAGCATCCGCGGCGGGGCGGAGGCGCCGCCACACTATGGCCGGCCCTATGCCTGGCATCAGCAGGCGGCGAAGAAGAACTTCCTCGAAGCCTGGACGAACGTCCACGCGCCGGTGCTCGTCATCCATGGCGAATATGACCAGTTCGAGCCACGGCACGGGCACCAGCTGATCGCCGATACGATCAACCAGCTAAGGCCCGGCAGTGCGACGTTCATCGAGGTGCCAAAAGCGGATCACGAAATCGAATTTTATGCGTCCGCGGAGGATGCGTACGCCTATCGCAATCCCACGGTGCGCAACGAAATATTCATTGGACATCTGATGACCTGGGTGAAGCGCGTGACGGGTCTCTAGCTACCCTGGCGCACCGGATCGAGCCGGAGCAGCCGTCCTTCGTCTTCGAGCAGGTAAACGGCGCCGTCGGGGCCCTGGTCGACCGCGCGGATGCGTTCGCCCATCGGCCAATGGTCGGCCTTGCGCGCCTTGTCGCCATTGATGTCGATGCGGATCAGGGCCTTGCCGGATAGCGCTCCGACCAGCGCATCGCCCTTCCAGCCGGGGAATTTGTCGCCGGAATAGATGAGCAGCGAGCCGGGGGAAACTGACGGTGTCCACCACACTTTGGGTGCCTCGAAGCCATCGCCGGGCTTGTGGTCGGGAATCGGACCGCCGCCATAGTGACTGCCGTTCGAAGCGCGCGGCCAGCCATAGTTTTTGCCCGCGAGGATCAGGTTGATCTCGTCCCCGCCCTCTGGGCCCATTTCGCTTTCCCAAAGACGCCCGTCGGGCGCGAACTGCAGGCCGAGCAGGTTGCGATGGCCCATGCTCCAATATTCGGCCGCGACGCCGCCGCGCGATGCCCAGGGATTCCCGGGCGCCGGCGCACCCTCATGCGTGAGACGGAGCACCTTGCCGAGCTCGCCGCTGAAATCCTGCGCCGGCGCCATCTTCTGCCGATCGCCCGAACTCAGGTAGAGGAAGCCGTCCTGGCCGAATGCGATGCGGTGGGAGAAATGCCCATCGCCGGTCACTTTCGGTTGCTGCCGCCAGATGACCTTAAAGTCGCGCAACGCCGGCGCAGCGGGATTGCTTAAATCAAGCGTGCCATAGCCAAGCGCCGCTCCGCTGCTACCGCCCTCGCCGGACTCGACATAGCTCAAATAGACTCGGCGATTCCCGGCGAAATCCGGGTGCGGCATGACATCGCCAAGCCCACCCTGCCCCGCTACCCTGACCGACGGCACGCCCGACACGGCCGTGCGCTTGCCGTCGCGCACGTCGACCAGCCAAAGCTTGCCCTCCTTCTCGGTCAGTAATGCCATGTTGGTCAGCGGAACGCCGCTTCCAGGCAGGAAAGCCATCGCCCAGGGCGTGCTGAACTCAGTGATCGGGGTGACCGTGAACGGTCGGTTCCCGGGACGGTCCTGACGCTGCGCGGTTCCCTCCGATTGGCATGCCACCAGCATCGTCCCGACCATCGCCGCTTGCAAAAATGTCCGGGTCATCCGATCTCTCCTTGCGACAACAGGGCGAACGCAAAGGCTTGGATGCAAAACGTCAGCCTCATCTCGCTCGCCACGGCCCTGCCGCCGCACATCGTTGGACAGGCCGAGGCGAAGGCCAAGGCTAGGGAATTGTTTGGCGGCCGCAAGGAGCTGTTCGACCGGCTGGCGAGTGTGTTCGACAATGCCGGAATCGCCCAGCGCCACATCGTCGCACCGACACTCTGGTATGAAGGCTCTCACGGTTGGAAAGAACGCAACCGGCTCTATCTGGATGCATGCGATGCGTTGTTTAGTGAGGTGGCCACGGCGGCCATCGAACGCGCTGGTCTCGAGCCATCGGATATCGACGGCGTGGTCGCCGTGTCGACCACCGGCATCGCCACCCCGAGCCTGGACGCGCGCAATGGCCCTGCCATCGGCCTCCGTTCCGACGTCCGACGCGTGCCGATCTTTGGCCTTGGTTGCGCCGGCGGGGTCAATGGCCTGGCGACCGCGGCCCGCCTCGCGGCGGCGGAACCGGGGACACGCTGGCTCTATGTCACGATCGAAACCTGCTCGATCGCCATCCGCCTCGACAGCGACGATCCCGCGGCAATCGTCGCCACCGCCATCTTCGGCGACGGGGCCGCCGCGGCGGTCGTGCAAGCCGGCAACGGCGGGATCGCGACCATCGCCGGTGCGGGCGAGCGGATGTGGCCCGACACGCTCAACATCATGGGCTGGCGGGTAGAGGATCCGGGACTCGCCGTCGTGTTCGACCGGGCGATTCCGCCGTTTATCGAGCGCGAGCTGGCCGATGCGGTCGAAGGCATGCTGAACGAAATGGGCCACGACCGCGGCGATATCGACCGCTTCTGCTGCCACCCCGGCGGGGTCAAGGTGATCGACGCGATCGAGGCGGCGCTGGCGCTTCCCATCGGCACGCTGGACCTCGAGCGCGGCGTGCTCAACGACTGCGGCAACATGAGCGCTCCGACCGTGTTGTTCGTACTCGAACGGCTGATCGCGCGCGGATTGCCTGAGCGGGTCCTGATGACCGCCTTCGGTCCCGGCTTCACTTGCGCCGGGCTGCTACTGGAACGGCGCTGATGTGGCCATCGATTGCGCTTCTCGCCTTCGTCACGCTGCAGCGGCTGATCGAGCTTCCGATCGCACGTGCCAATATGCGTCGGCTGCTGGCCGCAGGCGGGCAGGAGGTTGGGGCCGGTCACTACCCGCTGATCGTTGCGCTTCATGCCACCTGGCTGATCAGCCTGTGGCTGATGGCACCCGGCAGGGCGATCAACATTCCCTTCCTTGTTCTGTTCCTGCTGATTGAGGCTGGACGCATTTGGGTTCTGCGGACGCTCGGGCGGCGCTGGACGACGCGTATCATCGTCGTGCCGGGCGAGACGCTCATCGCGCGGGGGCCCTATCGCTTCGTCGACCACCCCAATTATTGGGTGGTGATCGGCGAGATCGCAGTGCTGCCGCTGGTATTCGGCCTGTGGCAGGTCGCGCTCATCTTCTCGCTTCTCAATGCTGCGGTCCTGACCATTCGCATCCGGGCCGAAAACCGCGCCTTGAAACGCTGACTCTTCTTCTTGCAACTCTCAAATGACGCGCCTATATGGCGGCCACTCTCCTCGACATCGTCAAGACGTTGAGGCCGGGCCGGGGACGGTCTGGCACCGAGAGGGTTTTGCTTCGAGGATCGCTTTTGACCGACACCGTCGCCATCGCTCGACTGATCGAGCCCGCCGTCAAGGAATTGGGCTTCGACCTCGTGCGCGTGGCGATGATCGGCGGCACGTCCGACCCGACGCTGCAGGTCATGGCCGAACGGCCCGACACGCGGCAGCTGACGATCGACGACTGTTCCGAAATTTCGCGCAAGCTGTCTGACATCCTCGACGCGGCCGACCCGATCGAGGAGGCCTATCGGCTCGAGGTCAGCTCGCCCGGCATTGACCGGCCGCTAACCCGCCGCGCCGACTTCGCCGACTGGGCCGGGCATGAGGCCAGGATCAAATATGCCGAGCCGGTCGACGGCGCCAGGCAGGTGTCCGGAGTGATCGAGGGAATCTCCGGCGACATGATCCGTGTGATGACGCCCAAGGGCGAGCGTCACGTCGAATTCGCCAACATCGCGTCGGCCAAGCTGCTCTTGACCGACAAGCTCATCAACGCCACCGCGCCGCTCAGCACCGAGGGCGCCGATCTCATCAAGACGGAAGGTTGAACGAAATGGCCACGACTGCAGCAACTGGCGTTCCCGCCGCTGCCACCGCCAACAAGGCCGAGCTGCTCGCCATTGCCGATGCTGTCGCTCGCGAAAAGCTGATCGACCGCGCCATCGTCATCGAGGCGATGGAGGACGCGATCCAGCGCGCCGCCCGCGCCCGCTATGGCGCCGAGAACGATATCCGCGCCAAGCTCGACCCGGTCACCGGCGACCTTCGCCTGTGGCGTGTGCTCGAGGTCGTCGAGGAGCCCGAAGACCATTTCAAGCAGGTCGATTTGAAGGGCGCGCAGAAGCTCAAGTCCGATGCAGCCGTCGGCGATTTCATCGTCGATCCCCTGCCCCCGATCGAGTTCGGCCGCATCGCCGCCCAGGCCGCCAAGCAGGTCATCTTCCAGAAGGTCCGCGATGCCGAGCGAGAGCGGCAGTTCGAAGAGTTCAAGGATCGCGCGAACGAGGTCATCACCGGCGTCGTCAAGCGCGTCGAATTCGGCCATGTCGTCGTCGACCTGGGCCGCGCCGAGGGCGTCATTCGCCGCGACCAGCAGATCCCGCGGGAAATGGTCCGCGTCGGCGACCGCATCCGTTCGCTGATCATGGCCGTCCGCCGGGAAACTCGCGGACCGCAGATTTTCCTTTCTCGCGCGCATCCCGAATTCATGAAGAAGCTGTTCGCGCAGGAAGTGCCGGAGATTTATGACGGCATCATTGAGATCAAGGCCGCCGCCCGTGATCCCGGATCGCGCGCCAAGATCGGCGTCATCAGCTACGACAGTTCGATCGATCCGGTCGGCGCCTGCGTCGGAATGAAGGGCAGCCGGGTTCAGGCGGTCGTCCAGGAGCTGCAGGGCGAGAAGATCGACATCATCCCGTGGAGCGAGGATACCGCGACCTTCGTCGTCAACGCGCTGCAGCCCGCGACCGTCAGCCGCGTCGTGATTGACGAGGAGGAAAGCCGGATCGAAGTAGTGGTCCCCGACGACCAGCTCAGCCTGGCGATCGGCCGCCGCGGACAGAACGTCCGCCTGGCCAGCCAGCTGACCAACTCGCAGATCGATATATTGACCGAGGCCGACGCCAGCGAGAAGCGCCAGCGCGAGTTCGTCGAGCGCTCCGAGATGTTCCAGACCGAGCTCGACGTCGACGAGACGCTGGCCCAGCTGCTGGTCGCCGAAGGCTTCACCAGCCTTGAGGAAGTGGCCTACGTCGAGATCGATGAAATCGCCTCGATCGAGGGCCTCGATGACGAGATCGCCGGCGAATTGCAGAGCCGCGCCACCGAAGCGCTCGAGCGCCGTGAGGCCGCCTCGCGCGAAGAGCGCCGCAAGCTGGGCGTCGAGGATGCGCTGGCCGAACTCCCCTACCTTACCGAGCAGATGCTGGTGACGCTGGGCAAGGCGGGCATCCGCACGCTGGACGACCTCGCCGACCTCGCCACCGACGAACTGATCCAGCGCAAACGGGTCGAGCCGCGCCGCCGCGCCGAGACCGCCAACAAGCGGACCGAGGAAAAGGCCGGCGTGCTGGCCGACTATGCCCTGACCGAAGAGCAGGGCAATGAAATCATCATGGCCGCTCGCGCGCATTGGTTCGAGGATGATGCGACCGCTTCGGAGCCCGAAGCCGAGCCTGCAACCGGGGAGGACGCGGTTGCGGACAAGGACCAATGATCCGCTAGAGACTCAGGTTTCGGAGCGCACTTGCATCCTCTCGCGGCGGACGGCGTCGCGGGAGGAGCTGATCCGGCTCGCCCTCGGGCCTGATGGCCAGGTCGCGCCCGACGTCCGCGCCCGCGCGCCGGGTCGTGGCGCGTGGATCGGCGTCGGCCGCAAGGCGCTCGACGAGGCCAATGCCAAGGGCAAGCTCAAGGGTGCTCTATCCCGAGCGTTCAAGACGGGCGAGATCGATGTTCCGGCTGACCTTGGCGAACGGATCGAGGCAGCCCTGAAAGCGCAGGCGCTCGACCGGCTCGGCCTCGAAGCCCGCAGCGGCACGCTGGTTACGGGCGGAGAGCGGATCGAAACCGCGGCTCGGCAGGGCAAAGTTCACCTCTTGATCCACGCCGCCGATGCCGGCGACGACGGGAACAGGCGGCTCGACCAGGCCTGGCGCGTCGGCGGTGGCGATCAGGCGGGCTTGGTTTTTCCTGAAGGACGCACCATCTTGTCGATGGCGCTGGGCCGCGAGAATGTGGTACACATCGCCCTGACCGATGCCGCGGCCGCAAGGCGCGTCACTCATGCCATCGACCGGTGGCAAGCTTTCATTGACCCCGATGCTGGGCTAGACGGCGGCCACTCCGCCGGGCCGAGCGCGGCTGACGAATTTGTAGACGAAGGAAATTCATGACCGACCAGAGCGACAAGCCCAAGCTTGGTACCCGGCCGCCGCTGGGCCTCAAGCGCACGGTCGAGACCGGCAAGGTGAAGCAGAGCTTCAGCCATGGCCGCTCGAACACCGTCGTGGTCGAGGTCAAGAAGCGCCGCATCCTGGGCAAGCCGGGCGAGACCCCGCCTGCGCCCGAGCCCAAGGTCGAGGCAGCCGCGCCCGCTGCCGCGCCGAAACCGGCCGCTCCCGCCGCGAAGCCCGCGCCCAAGCGCCAGGTCGACGACATCACCACGCGCAAGGAAATGCAGGAACGTCTTCTGCGCGAAGCCGAAGAAGCGCGCATGAACTCGCTTGAGGAGGCGCGCCGCCGCGAGGACCGTTCGAAGCTGGCGCAGACCGAAGATGAAAAGCGCCGCGCCGAAGAAAATCGCAAGGCGGAGGAAGAAGCCGCGCGCCGGGCCGTCGAGGAGGCCGCCGAGGCCGAACGCCTCGCCGCCGAAGAAGCGGCCCAGCCCGCTGCGCCGCCAGCGGCGGAAGCCGAGGAGGAGCGCAACTTCCGCAAGCCAGCGTCGGCTCCGGCGCACGCGCCGAAGCGCACCGAGCCCGGCCGTCCGGGACGAGGCCACGATGAACGCCGGCACGCCGGCAAGCTGACCGTTTCCCGCGCCCTTACCGGCGAAGACGACAGCCGCACGCGCAGCCTCGCCGCACTCCGGCGCGCCCGCGAGAAGGAAAAGCGCGCCCACCAGCAGTCTGGTCCCGCCGCCAAGCAGATCCGTGACGTGCAGGTCCCCGAGACGATCACCGTCCAGGAACTTGCCAAGCGCATGGGCGAACGCGGCGCTGACCTGGTCAAGTCCATGTTCAAGCTTGGAACGCCGGTCACCATCACCGAGACGATCGATCGGGACACCGCGGAGTTGCTGATCGAGGAGTTCGGTCATCGCTTCGTGCCGGTGTCGGAAGCCGATATCGACATCGACACGTCGGTCGACGTCGACGCCGAGGAAACACTGCAACCCCGCCCGCCCGTGGTGACGATCATGGGCCATGTCGACCATGGCAAGACGTCGCTGCTCGACGCGATCCGCGGCGCCGACGTCGTTTCCGGCGAGGCCGGGGGCATCACCCAGCATATCGGCGCCTATCAGGTGACGTTGAAGGACGGTGCGAAGGTCACGTTCCTCGATACGCCGGGCCACGAAGCGTTTACCGAAATGCGCGCCCGCGGCGCCAACGTCACCGACATCGTGGTACTGGTGGTGGCGGCCGACGACGGACTGAAGCCACAGTCGATCGAGGCGATCAACCACACCAAGGCGGCCGGCGTGCCGATGATCGTGGCGATCAACAAGATCGACAAGCCCGGAGCCAATCCGCAGAAGGTCCGCGAGGAACTGCTGCAGCACGAGATCATCGTCGAGGAGATGGGCGGCGACGTCCAGGACGTCGAGGTGTCGGCGCTGAAGAAGACCAATCTCGACGGGCTGCTGGAGGCGATCAACCTCCAGGCCGAAATCCTCGAACTGAAGGCCAATCCCGACCGCGCCGCCGAAGCGACGGTGGTCGAGGCCAAGCTCGACAAGGGCCGCGGCCCGCTCGCGACCGTGCTGGTCCAGCGCGGCACGCTCAAGGTCGGCGACGTGTTCGTGGTCGGCGCGACCGTCGGGCAAGGTCCGCGCGATGATCGACGAGCATGGCCGCCAGGTCAAGGAAGCCGGCCCATCATTCCCGGTCGAAGTGCTCGGCCTTGGCGCCGTTCCGTCGGCGGGCGATCAGCTGACCGTGGTCGAGAACGAGGCCCGCGCCCGCGAAGTCGCGACCTACCGCCAGTCGGCCTGCTCGACAAGAAGCGCACCACCTCGGCGCCGGTCAGCCTTGAAAATATGTTCGCCGACCAGCGCTCGACGATCGATCGAATTCCCGATCGTCGGTCAAGGCCGACGTGCAGGGCTCGATCGAAGCGATCGTCAACGCGGTCAACCACATCTCGACCGACGAGATCCAGGTCCGCGTCCTTCATTCGGGCGTCGGCGCGATCACCGAAAGCGACGTGACGCTGGCCGCTTCCACCGGCGCGCCGATCATCGGCTTCAACGTCCGCCCCAACGCCAAGGCGCGCGAGGCCGCCGACCGCACCAAGGTCGAGCTTCGCTATTACGACGTCATCTATCACCTCACCGACTGGGTGAAGGCGGCGATGGCGGGCGAGCTTGGTCCGGAGATCATCGAAACCGTCGTCGGCCGCGCCGAGGTCAAGGAAGTCTTCCCGGCCGGCAAGCGCGACAAGGCCGCCGGCCTGCTGGTGCTCGAAGGCGTCATCCGCAAGGGCCTCCACGCCCGCCTCACGCGCGAGGATGTCATCGTTTCGAAGACGACCATCTCCTCGCTCCGCCGCTTCAAGGACGACGTCGCCGAAGTGCGCGCGGGCATGGAGTGCGGCGTGCTTCTGGCCGACACCAACGACATCAAGCCGGGCGACCATCTCGAAGTGTTCGAGGTCGAGGAACGGGCGCGCACGCTTTGAACGCACCGAGCTCGGGCGCAGCGCCGCGGCGACGCGTCGCGAGACGGCGTCAGGGCGGACGGCCTGCGCAGTGACGGGACGACGGCATGGGATTACTCCCGCGCCGCTCCGCACGAAGGGAGCTGATGCGCACAAGGAAACCCCCGAAGGCCGCTCGGTCCGCCTGCTCCGCGTCGGCGAGCAGGTGCGCCATGCGCTTAGTCGACATCCTCCATGCGCGGCGACGTCCATGACGAGACGCTTGCAGCGCCACCTCGTCAGCGTGACCGAAGTGCGCATGTCGCCCGACCTGCGCCATGCCACCGTGTTCGTGAAACCGCTGCTCGGCCAGGACGAGGAAGCGGTGCTGAAGGCGCTGCGCACCAACACCGCCTTCTTCCAGAAGGAAGTCGCGCGCCGCGTGCGGACCAAATATGCCGCCAAGATCCGCTTCCTCGCCGACGAAAGCTTCGACGAGGGCGGCAAGATCGACAATCTCGCCTCCGCGCTCCCAAAGTCGCGCAGGACATCGCCAAGGAATGATCGAGCTCGGCGCGCCCATGCATGGCGACAATTGCCGCGCCGAGCCGTTCGCCGAACAACATCGCGAGCCGCTCAAGGCCGCCTGTGCCGAAGACCGCGACCATCTGGCAGATCTACGCCAACAACTTCGGGCCCGATGGCTTCGACGCAAGCATCGATCTCTACACCGCGACCGACCGCAACCGCACCTTTGTCCTGTTCGAAGGCGACGAGCTGGCCGGAATGTCGAGCTTCCTTGGCATCGACCAAAGCCGCGGCAGTGCGTTGAGATCGGCGGGACCTACTATCGCCCTCAGTTTCGCGGCACGGGCTTCAACCGGCGGGTCAAGGACATGATGCTTCGCCGCGCCTTCGACGGCGGCTTCCGCCGCGTCGAGTTCCGCGTCGACGAGCGCAACAAGCGTTCGCAAGCCGCCATGGCCAAGCTCGGCGCGGTCCGCGAAGGCGTGATGCGCGCCGACCGCATCACCTGGACCGGCCATGTCCGCGACACGGTGCTGTTCTCGATCCTGCGCGACGAGTGGAAGTGAGCGACGAGCCTCGGCTAGCCTCGCGGGAGTCATGCGCTCAGCAGTCGCCTTTGCCTTGTCTCGCCTTGCTGGCCGCTCGCTCCGCTGCCGGCCAAGGCGCGAGCCTGACCGTGCCGCATCGGCGAGACGCTGGGTCTTCTCGCATCGAGCGCGGCCAGCCGGTCCGCGCCCGCAAGGTCGCTGCCATCGGCCACGCCTGCAACCGGGCCAGATGCTGGTCACGCGTCCGCTCGATGATGGGCACGACCATGACCATCACCAACAACAGCCGCATCGCTTATACCTACCGCGCCGAGCTGATCGGCGCCGACGGCAAGGCCGGCGCCGGCCAGATCCTGCGCCCTGCCCGCCAACGGCCGCTTGGCGATCGAAAACTGGCCGCAAGCCGCCGACGCGGTCGCGGCTCAGCGATTTCAAGCCGGCGCCCGCCGGACGGCAACTGCCCCTAGATGGCCAAGCTCTATTTCTATTATGCGGCGATGAACGCGGGCAAATCGACCACCCTGCTCCAGGCCGATTTCAATTATCGCGAGCGCGGCATGGAGACGATGCTGTGGACCGCGGCGTCTCGACGACCGCGCGGGCGCCGGCACGATCGGATCGCGCATCGCCTTGTCGGCGCCGGCCGCGACCTATCGCGCCGACATCGACCTGTTCGCCGCCATCGTCGAAGGAGCTGATCAAGCGCAAGCTCGATTGCGTGCTGGTCGACGAGGCGCAATTCCTCACCCGCGACCATGTGCTGCAGCTTGTGCCGCATCGCCGACGAGCTTATCGATTCCCGGTGCTCTGCTATGGCCTGAGGACCGACTTCCAGGCCAATCTCTTTCCCGGCTCGGCGGCGCTGCTGGCGCTGGCCGATGCGCTGATCGAGCTCAAGGCGGTGTGCGAATGCGGCCGCAAGGCGACGATGAACCTGCGCGTCGATGCCGACGGCCATGCGGTCGCCGCCGGCGCCCAGACCGAGATCGGCGGCAACGATCGCTATGTCGCGCTCTGCCGCCGCCATTTCTTCGAACGGCTGCGCGAGGGCGAAGCGCGCCAGCTCAGCCTCGCCATCCCGCGTTAGGCTCATGCGGCGCAGCCGGGGCATTCGAGCACCGAGCTCATTCCTCATCCTCGTCCTCCAGAATCGTTTCGGCCCCGTTGCGGTCGGGCAGATAACGCCACAGGACGCGATATTGGCCGCCGCCGCGCCGAGCTGAAGCAGCCCGGCTGCGCCGACCATCGCCGCCGGCTCGCCGCTGCGCAGGGCGAGGAACACCGCCCCGCCCCATGTGGCCGCGGTGAAGATGATGAAGCCGCCCAGATGGTGCGGCACATAAGGCTCGAGCTTCTGGTGCCACTTCAGCCCGCGGCCGGTTCGCGCGGCGACATTGCCGACCGGCCCGAAGATGGTCAGCAGCGACTTGGTCAGGCGATAGGTCAGCAAGCGCCGGCCGATGAACGGCCGAGTAACGCGCCATTTCGGCAAAGCGGAGCGGATCGCTGGTCGGGTGACTTCGGCGGACGCGGCTCGCGCGGCCACCAGCGCAGCGCCGACATAAGCAATCCATTCGCGCGCACCGAAAGCGAACGCCAGCGCGGCCGTCGGCCAGCCTGCCAGCCCAGCCCAGCAGAACCATCGCCAGCCCGCCGAAGGCGGCCGCAAGCCGATAATAGGGCGACGCGGTGCGCACGTCGGCAAGGCGCAGGTAGCGCGCCGGCATGCCGAGCGCGATGAACGGCAGAAATGCCGCCATCTGGTGCTGACCGATCGCCTCCATTGCCTCGACCAACAAGGCCACGCAGTACCAGCGCTACAGACAGGGCCCCGGCCTGCAGTGCAAATGCCAGGCGCCGGGCCTGCCGTCGAATGGGCTTTGGCGCCTGCAGACGCCGCTTCAGCGACTAGCGGCGTGGCCAGCCTGGTCAGAATCTGGATCGCGCGGATGGAGATCGTCGCGGCCAGCAGGCGCGCCGCGTCGGCATGGCCGATGGCGGCCACGATCACCGCCCACAGTCGCGACCGTCGCGGCCAGCGGCAGATATTCGCGCCACGCGAGCAGCTTGAGCTTGCGGCGCTTGCTCACGCTGGCGCGGCCGTGGCAATGCGAAGGCGATGGTCGCGTTGAGAGATGGGCACGCGCGGCTTATGGTCAAAGCCCCTGGCCTTGTCTATCGCGCGCCCCATGGCGCTCCATGGCTGGATCATCATCGACAAGCCGGTCGGGCTAGGGTCGACCAAGGCGGTCGGCCGCGGTCAAGCGCGCGCTGCGCGAAGCGGGCGAGCCCAAGACCAGCGTCGGCCACGGCGGGACGCTCGACCCGCTCGCCTCGGGTGTGCTGCCGATCGCGTTGGGCGAGGCGACCAAGCTCGCCGGCCACATGCTCGACGCGACCAAGGCCTATGATTTCACCATCCGCTTCGGCGAGCAGACCGACACGCTCGACCTCGAAGGCGAGGTCATCGCCACCAGCGACGTTCGGCCGACGCTGCGCCGACGTCGAGGCGATCCTGCCCCGCTTCACCGGCCCGATCGAGCAGGTGCCGCCGGCCTTTTCGGCGCTCAAGGTCGACGGCAAGCGCGCCTACGACCTCGCCCGCGCCGGCGAGGAGGTCGAGCTCAAGGCCGCGCGACGTGACGATCCATCGCGCTTGCAGCTCGTCGCCGCTCGCCGCTGACGAACGTCACCTTCTCCGCCACCGTCTCCAAAGGCACCTACATCCGCTGCCTCGCCCGCGACATCGCGCTGGCGCTCGGCACGGTCGGCCATGTCACCATGCTCAGGCGCACGCGGGCCGGTCCGTTCACCCTCGAATCAGGCGATTTCGCTGGACTTTCTGGACGAAGCCGCTAAGGCGCGCCAACTGACGAGGACGGTTCTCCCGCTTACCGCGGGGCTGGACGACATCCCGGCCCTCCCCGTCACCCCCGAACAGGCCCAGCTGCTCCGTCATGGACAGCGGCTTTTCGGGATCCCCGCGGCGCCGGGGCTTCACCTTGCGACACGATGGCCGAACGCCGGTCGCGCTGGTCGAGGTTTCGGCCGGCGACTTCAAGGTCGTGCGCGGGTTCAACCTATGAGACATAAGGAGTGATGACGATGTCGATTACCGCTGAAAAGAAGGCCGAACTGATCAAGGAACATGCCCGCGCCTAGGACGACACGGGTTCGCCCGAAGTCCAGGTCGCGATCCTCACCAGCCGCATCCAGACCCTGACCGAACATTTCAAGACCCACGCGAAGGACAATCACTCGCGCCGCGGCCTTCTGATGATGGTCAACAAGCGCCGTTCGCTGCTCGATTATCTCAAGCGCGAAGACACCAGCCCGCTACAGTGAGCTGATCACCAAGCTGGGCCTCCGCAAGTAATAATTACCCGAAGGGCGCCCGACCGGCGCCCTTCGCCTTTAAGGACTTCCTGCAATTCGGCGGGAAATCCGTGGGGCAATGCATGAATGCCCCGACACCGCTCGCAGGCCGGACTTGCCTGCAACAGCTGACTCCGCCGGCATCCGGCGCGCGGGTGAAGGAAATAATATGTTTGATATCAAGACTGTAGAAATCGAGCTCGGCGGAAAGACCCTCAAGCTCGAAACGGGCCGCGTTGCCCGCCAGGCCGACGGCGCCGTCTTCGCGACCCTTGGCGAAACCGTCGTCCTCTGCGCGGTCACCGCCGCCAAGACGCGTCAAGCCGGGACAGGACTTCTTCCCGCTGACCGTCCACTACCAGGAAAAATTCTCGGCCGCCGGGCGCATTCCGGGCGGCTTCTTCAAGCGCGAGCGCGGAGCGACCGAAAAGGAAACGCTGACCAGCCGCCTGATCGACCGCCCGATCCGCCCGCTGTTCCCCGAGGGCTTCTACAACGAGAGTCCTCGTGCATCGCGCAGGTCCTCAGTCCTACGACGGCGAGAATGAGCCCGACATCGTCGCGATGATCGCCGCGTCGGCCGCGCTCACCATCTCCGGCGTTCCGTTCATGGGCCCGATCGGCGCCGCGCGCGTCGGCTATGTCGACGGCGAATATATCCTCAACCCGACCCAGACGCAGATCACGGAAGGCCAGCTCGACCTGGTCGTCGCCGGCACGCCCAATGCGGTGATGATGGTCGAATCCGAAGCCAAGGAGCTGTCAGCGAAGACGTCATGCTCGGCGCCGTGATGTTCGCCCACGACGCCAGCCAGAAGGTCTGCGAACGCGATCATCAGCCTCGCCGAAAAGGCCGCCAAGGATCCGTGGGAGCTCGACCTGCTCGACGACAGCGCCGAGACCAAGGAGAAGCTCAAGGGCATCATCGGCAAGGACCTCGAGGCAGCCTACAAGCTGACCAACAAGCAGGAGCGCCAGACCGCGATCAACGAGGCCCGCGCCAAGGCCCGCGAAGCGTTCGCCGACCTGGAAGCGTCGGACCCCGCCGCCTATCTCGCCACCCTGAAGCTGGTGAAGAAGCTCGAGGCCGACGTCGTCCGCGGCGCGATCCTCAAGGACGGCCGCCGCATCGACGGCCGCGACACCAAGACCGTCCGCCCGATCGAGGCGATGGTCGGCTTCCTGCCGCGCACCCACGGCTCGGCGCTGTTCACGCGCGGCGAGACCCAGGCGATCGTGCACCACCACGCTTGGCACCAAGGACAGCCGAGCAGATGATCGACGGGCTCGAGGGCCTCAGCTACTCGCGCTTCATGGTCCACTATAACTTCCCGCCCTACTCGGTCGGTGAAGTCGGCCGCTTCGGCGCCCCGTCGCGCCGCGACACCGGCCACGGCAAGCTCGCCTGGCGCGCGCTGCACCCGATGCTGCCGAGCGCGGAGGAATTCCCCTATACGATCCGCGTCCTCAGCGACATCACCGAGAGCAACGGCTCCTCGTCGATGGCCACCGTCTGCGGCGGCAGCCTGGCGATGATGGACGCCGGCGTTCCGCTGGAGCGCCCGGTCGCGGGCATCGCCATGGGCCTGATCCTCGAAGGCAAGGATTTCGCGGTGCTCAGCGACATCCTCGGTGACGAGGACCACCTCGGCGACATGGACTTCAAGGTCGCCGGCACGTCAGCGAGGGCATCACCAGCGCTGCAGATGGACATCAAGGTCGCCGGGATCACCGAGGAGGTCATGAAGGTCGCGCTCGCCCAGGCGAAGGAAGGCCGCGCGCACATCCTCGGCGAAATGGCCAAGGCGCTCGACCACACCCGCGACCGAGCTGTCGGCGCCACGCGCCGCGGATCGAGACGATGTCGGTGCCCAAGGACAAGATCCGCGAGATCATCGGCACCGGCGGCAAGGTCATCCGCGAGATCGTCGCGACGACCGGCGCCAAGGTCGACATCGACGACGAGGGCGCTGATCAAGATCAGCTCGTCCGACGTCGCCCAGATCGAGGCCGCCCGCCAGTGGATCCACGGCATCGTCGCCGAGCCCGAGCCCGGCACCATCTACACCGGCAAGGTCGCCAACATCGTCGATTTCGGCGCGTTCGTGACCTTCATGCCCGGCAAGGACGGGCTGGTCCACGTCTCGGAAATCAAGAACGAGCGGGTCGAGAACGTCCGCGACGTCCTGAGCGAAGGCCAGGAGGTCAAGGTCAAGCTGCTCGAAGTCGACCAGCGCGGCAAGGTCCGCCTGTCGATGCGCCTGGTCGACCAGGAAACCGGCGCCGAGCTGGAAGACACCCGCCCGGCCCGCGAGCCCCGCGAAGGCGGCGACCGTGACCGCGGCCCCCGCGGCGACCGCGGCCCGCGCCGTGACGGCCGTGGCCCGCGCCGGGATGGTGGCGACCGTGACCGCGGCCCGCGCCGTGAAGGCGGCGACCGTGATCGCGGACCACGTGGTGAAGGTCGGGGCGGCGAAGGCCGTGGCGACCGCGCCCCGCGCAGCGAGCGCGAAGGCGGCGGCAAGGATGAAGGCCCTGCGCCCGAGTTCGCTCCGGCGTTCCTCAACCGGGATGATAACGACTAATCGTCATCGCGAGGAGCTAGCGACGCGGCGATCCAGACTGGATTGCTTCCCCCGGATCAAGTCCGGGGTCGCAATGACGGGTGAAACAACGAAGGCCCCGCAGGAGGGTCCCATCAAAGTACTGTTTTGATGGGTTCCCCGATGCGGGGCCTTTTTTCATGTCCTTGTCTAACCCAATAGTTGGGGTGCTGTCGGCCTTCGCCGCGATTAGTCGTTCCGGCGTAGCTGTGTTACAAGGACCAATCGCGCGACAACATCATTCGTAGGCCTGCGCGGCTGAGAGACCCCTGGTGCTCCCGCTTACTGGAACGGAGCATATCGTGGACCTCAATTATCTTTATCACCGTCATCAGATCTCGCTCGCAATGTCCGAGGGCGCAGCCTGCGACTGTTCGCGCATCTCGCATCGAAAAATGGCGGACGCCTATGCCACGCTGATCACGGAGGCCAAGCTTGCCACCCGGGAACCAAGTCTCGCATGAGCGCTGATCGCGGCCCGGCGGTCCGGATTCATGAACCCGTGCAACAAGCGATCGGGACCATCGAGCGGGCCTTCCAGCTTGCCGAGCAGTCCGAAAGCGTCGACGCGATCAGAAGCGAGCTAAAGAAAGAGGGCCATTCCAACGTCGATGCACACCTCCAGGGTGGCACGATCCGGTCCGAGCTTGCCAGGATCATCAAGCGCAAGGACAACGACCAATCGTCATCGCGAGGAGCATAGCGACGCGGCGATCCAGACTGGATTGCTTCCCCCGGATCAAGTCCGGGGTCGCAATGACGGGTGAAACAACGAAGGCCCCGGAGCTATCCGGGGCCTTTTTGGTATAGGGACCACCCATGCGAACCCGGCTGAGCATTTGCCTGAAGAAGGCGCGGTTCCCGTCAGCCCGGGACGCGCTCCTCATCGCCGAGCGCTCCGCCGTGCCGCTAAGGCCCTACCGCTGCGACCGCTGCCGGAAGTTCCACCTGACCAGCCGAACCAAGGGGAAGCGCGTGCCGCGCCCTCAAGGGCGGAGTCCGGCTTAAAGGCTCCAGCGGCTCATGGGGCCGTTGGAATGCCGGCGGAGGGGGGCTGACTAGTTTCCCTGCCCCACCCAAAAACAACGAAGGCCCCGCAGCGATGCGGGGCCTTCATTTTCTGCAAGCTGTGATTAGTCGGTCTCAATTATGCTTGGCAGGGCTGCGGAGGGCGTATGGTCGCATCGGTCAGGGTTGTCGACGAACATTTCGGCGTGGAAGCACCGGTAAGGCGAGCGGCATGTGAATTGCGGCTGGCATCCGAACGAGTTACGCCGCGCGAGATCATCCGCCGCAGGGTCGAAGCGGAGGTCGAAGATCTCAATCGGGCCAAAACAGCGCAAGCTGAGGGTCGGACCCGCTCCTTTCTTGTACCCGTCGAAGACAATTCCGGCGAAGCAAGGCTCAACGAAGTTCTGCCGAGTGCAGGATACCGGCTGCATCTGTTTAACGTTGAAAATGAAGTGGCTCGCGCGCAGGCCGCATTCGAAAAGCGCAGCTTCATCATGTTGTTCGACGATCGGCAGATCGACGATGCCGATCAGGAGGTCGCGCTTACGCCAGAAAGCGAGATCGTGTTCGTCTATCTCACGCCCCTAAGGGGTGGCTGATGGGATTCCTTCGGCGAACAAACCGCATATTTGGTGGACGGCTACAGGACCGACGGGTTGATGCGTACTATGCTGCCAAGTGATGATCTGCCAACCGAGTTGAGGGCGCAGCAGGTCATTCGTCAAATCTGCGAGGAGGCAGCTGTCGCGGCGGACCGGCGCTGCGAGGAGTTCTGGGTCAACCTTGGTAAACCAGGAGCTTCAAGCCACAACAGCTGGAGTGTGAAGCTTGGGGACTCCGCGCGATGGAACGCGCTGAAGGCCGATGACGCGACGCTGCAGATCGCAGTAATGACGGCTGCCCTGGATCGCGAGCACTGGGACGCGCCACGGCTGCTGGACGAGCAAATTTTGTGGAAAGACATTCTCTCAGAGATTTTGCGCCGCAAATTGCCGTTTGAAGCCAAGCATTTGTGTCAACCGCTGCAATTGTGGTTGGGGCAGCCGCATTCGCTGGAATATGAGCAGCTGCCCGGACCAGCAATGTTGGGTGCGGTCGAGCGCCACGCGAAGGAGCAGGACCTCGACAGTGAACTGACGAGTGTTCTCGTGCAGATCAGAGCGCGCGCGCGCAAAGGCAACTGGGCAGACAATCGCACTCCGAATAAATATCTGCGAGAGGTTGCCGACCGGATCGACAAGCTGCTCGATCCAACAAGGAAGCTGCCACAGGGATCGTTCGCTTCCGAGCTTTCGGCATGGCTGGCGACGCTTACGGCGGATGACCGCGAGAGCTGGACCGCACTGGCTCATCTGGCCGTGGAGGCAGGCGACAAGCCCAAGCCAAGCGGCAAATGGCTGGATCAAGCAAGAGCTGCAATTGCGCCGATTGCGCCGACCGTCGCGACAGAGCGCATTTCGCAATGGATGGAGGAGACGACACCGGATCCTACGCAGCCCGATTCCAGCCACGACATCCTCAAGGGGATGCTCTGGTTGTCGACACTGCTCGATCACGCTGCGCTTGCCGGTCATGCCGGGCGCTTCGCGGAGAAGTGCTTCCGCAAGATTCCCCTCGTTGGCGTTCGGTCCGTCAAACTCGGCAATGCAGCTTTATGGGCGCTTTCGAAAATGGCCGACGAACCCCGAGGGGTGACCGAGCTTTTTCGACTACGAGCGAAAATCAAACATGTTTCTGCGCGCAGAATCATTGGAACCTACCTCGAAGAAATGGCGCGCAATCGCGGAGAGACCGTTGCGGCCCTGGAAGACCTTGCATTGCCTCGCTTCGGGCTCGATCCGGATTTCGACCCTATATTTCAAGTTCGGGGATGCACGGGCCGAGGTCGAGGTCCAGGCCAACACGACGGTGCAGCGCTGGTTCAACGGTGTCGGCAAATCCGTCAAATTGGCTCCCATCAACGTGCGCGAAGCGCATGCAGCCGAGCTTGCCGCATTCAAGCAAACGGCGAAGGATCTTGAAGCCGCGCGTTCCGCGCAAGTCTTGCGCCTGGAGCAGGCCTGGATCGAGGAACGCCGCTGGACCCTCGCCGCCTGGACGGAACATCTCCTCGAGCATCCGCTCCGTCGACCCATTGTCGAGACCCTGATCTGGTCCATTGACGCGCAGGCCGTCCTCGCCGAGAGCGGCGCACTCAAAGACGTCAACGGTCGCGTTCATGCACCACGCAAAGACGCAAGCGTGCGCCTCTGGCATCCGCTCGACAGCCAGCCGGACCAGGTCCTCGCTTGGCGTCGCCGGATTGTCGAACTTGGCATAACCCAACCGATCAAGCAGGCGCATCGCGAAATTTACGTGCTGACGGATGCCGAGCGGCAGACGAGGACCTATTCCAACCGCTTTGCCGCGCACATTCTGCGCCAGCATCAGTTTCGGGCGCTATGCCAGGCCAGGGGGTGGAAATATGACCTTATGGGCAGCTGGGACGGCTGGAATATTCCAACGCGGCATCTGCCGACACAAGGCCTTCACGTCGAATATCACGTGGAAGTCGTCGAGGACGGGCAGCGAACGGACTCCTCCGTCGCGCTTCATCTAGCATCCGATCAGGTTCGCTTCCTCGATAACCAACTTCAACCGGTTGAACTGGAAGGCCTAGATCCGATAGTGCTTTCGGAGTTGATGCGGGACGTCGACCTTTTTGTAGCCATCACAAGTGTCGCCAATGATCCGGAGTGGACCGACGGAGGTCCCGAAGGTCGACACGGCGGCTATTGGCGCGAATGGGCCTTCGGCGACCTCGGACAATCGGCCGCGACGCGCAAGGAACTCATCTCCTGGATCGCTCCGAAGCTGTCGATCAGCGACAAGCTGAGGATCGGCGACAAATCGCTGATCGTGCAGGGCAAGCGCCAGAAATATGCAATCCACCTCGGGTCCGGCAATGTTCAGATCCTGCCGAGCAACCGCTATCTCTGTATCGTTCGGGATCGCGCCCCGGCGGAGACGGCAAACCTCCGATTGCCCTTTGCGGGAGATGGCGTGCTCTCGACCATTCTTGCCAAGGCATTTATGCTGGTGGACGAAGACAAGATCAGCGACCCTACGATCCTTCGCCAACTTTGATCCAATTTCGCTGTCCTACAGACCCTGATCCGGCATAGGTGAGTTCCCGCTGCGCGGGCCTGGGCCCCGGCTTTCGCCGGGGAACTATCTCCGCTTTCGTGGGAATGACGGATGGTCGCAGAAATCAGTCCGCGGCATCGGCGGGCATTCCTGGAAGCGCTGGCCGGGACCGGGAATGTTGCACTGGCCGCCGAGCAGGTGCGGGTGTCGCGCGACTGGGCGTATAAGCTCAGGCGGCGAGATGCGGCGTTCGATGCGGCCTGCCGGGAAGCCCTTCGACGGGCTCAGGACAGGTTCGCGGAGGCGTGGGAAAGGCTGTCCACCGATATAGAGGAAAGAAGGTGGATCCCGGATCGAGTCCGGGATGACGATAGGGGTGATGGCCGCGGCGGAGCCCCAACTGTCCTCCAGCGGGGGAAGGGGCGGCGGGTGCAGGTCAAGCGGGCGCGGGCGAAGCAGTGGACGAAGGAGACCGAACGGCGCTTCCTCGCCGCGTTGGCGGGGAGCTGCAACGTCAAGCGGTCCGCCGCCGAGGTGGGAATGAGTGCCACCTCCGCTTACTACCGGCGCCGGCACGACCGGAGCTTTGAGCGGGCCTGGGCCCAGGCGATCGAGATCGGCTACGCCCGGCTTGAGGCGGCGCTGGTCGAAAGCGCCACCTGTTTCTTCGAGGGCGAGGAGATTCCGGCCGACAACCCGATCGTCAAAATGAGCGTCGCCGAGGCAATCCAGGCGCTCAACATGAACAAGTTCGCGGTGAAGGGCGAAGGGGGACGGGTGGAGCGGAAGAGCCAAGGGCGCGGGCGGCGATCGGGATCGGCAGTAGAATAAAAGGGAAAGGACCGTCACGGAGTGAAATCAGTAACCGTTCCACCATGCCCCCAGCATGGCGGCCGTGCGGTTGCACGTCGATCCTGCTCCGTTTCGCGGCAGGTCGGCCGGCCTTCGCGCTCTCTTCGGCATAAGCTCCCGTTTGCTTGCGCAAACGTTCCCTTATGCTCGGGCGCTCAGCTGCTAGTTACCGCCTCTTCCGTCAAAGACATCTTCGCCGCTGTGATAGGTCCCCGCGTGGACGCAGCTGTTGATGTCGAGCGCTCGGTAGATCAGGCAGCGGCCGGCGATCGCGGTTAGCGCGAGATAGGCCGCGACGACATAGCAGACGATCTCACCCCAGCCCTGGACCGAGGTTGTCACCGCAAGGAAGGCAAGCAGGGCCGCGACACAAATCCTCGCGACGCGATCGGCCACTCCAACATTTTTCACCATGAAAAGACGCTCCTCCACGATTGTCTCCAGCGCCTTTTTCCGGTCGGCGCCGGTAACGCGGCGCGGGCGGCCCAACATCGGCCGTCGCGTCAGGGCTTATCTTAGCGCGTTTCCCGCAAATAAGCCAAATTCATTGCGTCCCGAGAGCATGCGCAGGGTAAATGGTTGCGCAGCCGGGCCAATTCCCGCGCGCCCGGCCGATCGGCGCCTATGGCCGCCGGCCCTGCATGATCACCTGCCCGCGCCGCCATTGCGGACCTGGAGCGGCTTGTGCCAGCATGGCGCATGGCCGGCACGTCAGATCCCGTTCCCGTTTTCTTCGATGACCGCCAGCTTGCGCATCAGCCGGCGCTGGAGCTGCACAACGGCAGCTGGGCCGAATATGCCGAGAAGGCCTCGCGCGCCGAGATCATCCTCGATCAGTTCGCAGCGCATCGGCCGGCAATCGACCATGGCCTTGAGCCGATCCTGCGCGTCCACTCGTCAGATTATGTGGATTTCCTTCGCTCGGCCATCGACGATTGGCTGGCGGCAGGAAGGAGCGGCGATGCGATCGGCTATACCTGGCCGGTCGTCCGGCGACGGGACCTCCATCTCGACCGGATCGACGCGCGGCTTGGCCGCTACAGCTATGACGCGGCAACGCCGATCACGGCCGGGACCTGGGAGGCCGCCTATTGGAGCGCCCAGGCCGCGCTGACCGCGACGGCGGCGGTGATCGAGGAAGCCTTTGAGGTCACTTTTGCACTGTGCCGGCCGCCAGGCCATCATGCCGGGCCGGACTATCTTGGGCGGCTATTGCTACCTGAACAGCTCGGCGATTGCCGCGGCCGAGGCTGCGCATCGCGGGCGACGGGTTGCGATGCTGGACATCGACTATCACCACGGCAACGGAACGCAGGACATCTTCCTTGAATTCGGCGGACGTCCTGTTCGCCTCGATCCATGCCGATCCTTCGACGGATTATCCGTTCTTCTGGGGCCATGCCGACGAACGGGGCGCTGGAGCCGGCGAAGGCAAGACGCTCAATCTTCCGCTACCGCGCGGCACTGCGTATCGAATCCTACCTCGACGCGCTCGGACCGGGCACTCGCCGCTGTCGGCAGCCATGGCGCGGACCTGATCGTCCTTTCGTTTGGCGCCGATACGTTCGAAGAAGATCCCATCTCCCACTTCAAGCTCAGCGAAGCGGACTATGCGGTGATCGGATCACGCATTGCGGAGCTCAAAATCCAGACGGTGGTGATCATGGAAGGCGGCTATGCGATCGACGCCCTGGGCCGAAATGTCTCGTCGCTGCTGTCGGGATTCAATCAGGCGAAGCAGAGCGCAGTTTCGAAGCCGGTTTGCATGCTCCGCCGTCCGGCCATCCCGTCCAGCCGGCACCCTTTACGAAGCGGCCGGGCTTTGCGCCGGTCGGCTCGCCGCCCTTCAGCACCTGGACGCCATTGACGAATACGTCGCGCACGCCGGTGGCATATTGCATCGGTTTGGCGAATGTCGAGCGGTCGGCGATCGTCGCCGGATCAAACAGGACGACGTCCGCAGCCATGCCGGCCTTCAGCAGGCCGCGGTCGCGCAGTCCCAAGATTGCTCGCCGGCAGTGAGGTCAGACGGCGAACGCCCTCGGCCAGCGACACGACCTTCTCGTCGCGGACATATTTGCCGAGGAAGCGGGCGAAATTGCCATAGGCGCGCGGATGCGTGCTGGTTTTCAGGAATACGCCTTCCGGCGCCGAGGCCTCGCCGTCCGACCCGAAGCTGACCCACGGAATCGCCGCCTGCCGCCGGACATTGTCCTCGCTCATCAGGAAATAGATGGCGCCCGAGCGGCCCTGGTCGGCGAGCACGAGGTCGATCACCGCCTGCTCGGGACTGACCCCGCGCATGCTTGGCGACCTCGGCCACGGTCTTGCCGATCAGCGGCTTGAGCGACGGCTCGGTCAGGCTGGCAAGCTGGACGCCCCCGGGCCCGGCATGCAGGTAGAGATTTTCCCAGTTCTGAGCCGGGCTGCAGCATTTCCCGCTTGATGCGCGCGACCGTCGCCGGATCCTTGAGGCGCTCCAGCATCGCCTCATTGCCGCCATCCTGCACCCACGGCGGCATCGAGGCGGCAAGCCCGGTGGCCGCCCGCGGTATAAGTGTACATGTCGGCGCTGATCTTGAGACCCGACGCGCGCGCGGCCTCGATCTTGGCGATGACCTGGTCGAGCTTGCCCCAATTGGCCCGGCCGACCTGCTTCAGATGATAGATTTCAGCCGGAGCGCCGGAACGGCGCGAGATCTCGATCAGCTCGTCGATGCTCTCCAGCAGCCGATCGCCTTCGGAGCGCATGTGGCTGATGTAGCGTGCCGCCGCACGCGCCGCTTCGGCTCGTCAACGCGACCAGCTCGTCGGTCTCGGCAAAGGCCGCCGGAGGATAGATCAGCGATGTGCCGACGCCGAGCGCGCCTTCCTCCATCGCCTGGCGAACCAGCCCGCGCATCCGCTCCAGCTGCTCCGGGGTCGGATCGACATCGCCTTCGCCAAGCTCATGCTGGCGGACGGTGGTCGCGCCGACGAACGAGGCCACGTTCATGCGTCGTGCCCCGGCGCTCCAGCAAGCTCAGATATTCGCCGAGCGTGGTCCATTCGATCGGATATTTGAAGTCGCCCTGCTGCTCGACCGCCAGCTTCTTCATCCGGTCGTTGAGCGGGCCCATCGACCAGCCCTCGCCCATCACCTCGAGGGTCACGCCCTGGCGGAGGTCGCTTTGCGCCAGCGCCATCGACCAGCAGGGATTCGGTCGCCCAGCTGAGCATGTTGATGAAGCCGGGCGCGACGGCGAGGCCCTTGGCGTCGACCGACCTTGCGCCGCTGTCGCGGGAACGCGATGGCCCGACATAGACGATCCGATCGCCCTTGATGCCGATGTCGCCGACATAGGGCGCGCCGCCGCTGCCGTCGTAGATCGTGCCGCCGCGGATGAGCAGGTCATAGGACGCCGGCTCCGCGCCTGATCGCGACCGAGCCCTGCAAGCAGCGCCATCGCCAGCGCGGCCGTTGCAATGCCAGTCCGCCAAGCCATGCACAGCCTCCCGTCATGTCAGCCTCGATCAGCGAGCCAGCCGATGCGACCGGCGTGAAATTCAGATCCTGATAGTCGAAGCTGAAGTCCGCCGTCGGCGACACCGGCTTCATCGTAATCCGGTCGACCTTGCCCTCGGCGTCGAGGCCGAAGGTCACATAGGCCGGCTCGATCCCCTTGTCGTCGAAGCGCGCGATGAAAGTGTCGTACTGATAATGCTCCAGCGGCCCGCTCATCCGCGGAGTCTCGTTGAAATTGATGGCCAGGCCGGACTTGCCCTGGGCGACGGTGATACGGCCGTACCAGGGGTCCTTATACTGGCCGGCATAGCGGTCGAGCGACAGCGACGGACCGACCTTGGCCGGCGTCGCCGCCTTGGCTTCCACGGCCGCCTTGGCGTTGCTCAGCATGGTGGTTGAGCAGCGTTTTGTAGCGCGCCGGCCAGTCCGCACACGGGCGGCCCAGATAATGGTCGAGCAGCTCGTACGTCAGGCCGCGGCGTACCGCGCCCTCCTCGGCATTCATGGTGATCGCGAAGCCGACATTCTTCTCCGGGAATCAGCACCACCATAGTGATGAAGCCGAACACGCCGCCGGAGTGCGAGATGATCTTGGCGCCGCCATATTCGCGAACTTCCCAGCCGAGCGCATAGGCCCTGAACATCGGCTTGGTGGCTTCGAAGCCGGGCGGAACCGGGCCGATCGGCTCGATCGTTTCGGGGTTCCACATCGCCGCCGACGAAGCCTCGCTGAACAGGCGGCCGCCGTTCGGCGTCTTGCCGCGCGACAGCTGGATACCTTGAGCCATTTGGCAAGGTCGTTGGCGCTCATCGCCAGCAGGCCGGCCGGCGTCGAAGCAGCGCCAAGCTGGTCGCGTCTCATCGAGCATGTTGCAGCGGGCCGAGGCCGCGCACGGCACCGCTGATGCGGCCGTGCGGATAGGCGCGATTGGCAGTGGCGAGGCGGCCGGCTCGTCGCTGGTCGCGGTCGAGCAGGCCCGCCGGCTTGAAGACATGCTCGCGGAGATAGCTTTCGTAGCTCTGGCCGCTGACCGCCTCGATCAGCGCGCCGGCCACGGTATAGAGGATATTGTCATAGGCGTAGCCGCTGCGGAAGCTGGTCGCCGGCTTGATGTGCTCAGCCCTTCCAGCATCTGCGGCGCGCGTCCGGTTGCTGCGCGGGACGAACATCAGGTCGCCGGCGCCAAGGCCGAGGCCGCTGCGATGGATCGAGAAGGTCGCGGACCGTCATCTCGCGCGTGACCCAGGGATCATACATCTGGAAGCCGGGCAGCCGGTCGACCACCTTGTCGTCCCAGCCGATCTTGCCGGCATCGACCAAGGTGGCGAGCGCGGCGACGGTCACCGCCTTGCCGGTCGATCCGGTCATGAAGATGGTGTCGGCAGTCGACGCGGGTCCTTGCCGCCGAGCTTGCGGACGCCATAACCGCGCGCCAGCGTCGTCTTGCCGTCCTCGACGATGGCGATCGCCATGCCCGGAGACTCCGATGCGCGGCGCAGCTCTTCGACCCGCTGCATCGAAATCGGCGGGCGGCGCGGCCAGTGCCGGCCGATGCGGAACGAGCGCGAGCAGCGCGACAGACAAGCGGATCTTCATGACACCTCCACGGGTGTTGATCGGTGATTGCGCGCAGCCGCCAGACGCCGATGGTCAGGAGCGGCACGACATAAACGGCGATCAGGATGTAGCCGAGCGCGCGGTAGCCGTTGGCGATCAGCGCAACGAGCCCGAAGCGTGCCGGCCACGAACATGCAGCCGACCAGCAGCGACCAGCGCGATCGCAAGCCGCGCGCCGTTGCTCAGCGACTTGCCGCGCCGGCGCCTGCCAGGCCTTGGAGATGCGCTCGTTGATCGCGTGGACCGAGCTCGCGCCGCTTTCGAGCAGGGCCGAGAAGATCATCAGCTGAAACAGCAGATGGAACAGCGGCAATCCCGCATCTGCTGCGAGCAGGAAGTCGGACGGCAGCGTCTGCACCGCGCAATCGCAGGGTAGAAGGCGATCATCGCGGTGAAGAACAGCAGCGCCGGAAGCATCGCCAGCGGCCCGGCAGATCGACCCCGGCGATGACCGCGTCGCGACTGCTGGTCAGATGGCGGACGACCGGCAGCATGACGACCGCGCCGATGAGGTTGTAGCCGGCGTAGATGGTGCCGCCGGCGACCCAGCCTTGACGCCGGTCCGCCGCGCGCGAAGCCGGCCGCAATCCGGTCGCCAAAACTGGTAAAGGCGAAGATGATGAACAGCACATAGACGCGCGTAGAGCAGGTAGGAGACATAGACGAACATGCGCTCGACCGACGTGTTGCCGAATGTCACGACGGCGATGATCGCCGCGGCCAGCGCGAGCGTGCCCCAGATCTCGGAGCGCCGAACACCGCCGCGCCGATCGCCCCCGCCGCGGCGCCGTAGACCGCCAGGATGAGGATGATGAACAGGATATAGGCCGCCTCGAACACGAACCAGGCCGGGCCCGAGCAGCTCCTTGAAGAAGGTCACATAGTCGCTGCGCCGCGACTGGCCCGGGCGAACAGGAAGGTCAGCGCGCAGACCAGGCTGAACAGAGCATGGTCGACAGCAGCGATCGCCGCAAGGCCGCCCCACGGCCCGCTGGGCAGGAAGATATTCGGCAAGCTCGCGGCCCGTCGCATAGCCGCCGCCGATGACCACCGCCTTGAAGGCGAAGCCCGGCAGCAGGAAGCGCTGGAAACAGTGTCGGCGCGGCTGGATCGGGACTCGCCATTCGCTGTCAGCCGAGGCAGGCATCGAGCAGCGCGTCGAATGCCGGCCCGCCGCGCATCGGGATCGGCAACCGGCAAGCCAAGACGGCGCTTTCGCATCTGCGATCACCGCTGCGCCGCGGCCTCGTCCATCGTCTGACGTGTTGAGGCGACACCCGACGCAGCGGATGGCGGGATTGGTCAGCCGCGCCGAGCGTGACGGTTTGCTCGATCACTTCCTCGATCGACGGAAGCGGCAGACCTGCCAGTCCCAGAACCATGCGTCCGGGTCGGGTCATGACACACGACGAACATGTCCGGCTGGCTGCCGTGCAAGAAGCCCAGCGTCACGCCGGCATAGGCCGGATGAACAAGCGAACCCTGGCCCTCGATCACATCCAATGATGGTCGGGCGCAGTCGGGGCTGAAGCATTTCGGCAGCTCCGGCAAGGAAATCGCGACCGACCGCGTCGATCGGGATGCCGCCCCCGGCAATCATGATGCCGGTCTGCCCGGTCGCGCGGAAATCGGCATCGACCCCGCGATCCCGCGAGCCCGCGGGCGACGGCAAGGGCGGTGTATTTCTTGCCCAGCGCGCAATCGGTGCCGACCGTCAGCAGCCGTTTGCCGCCGCGCTTGCGGCCAGTGCCGACCGGAGATGTCCGGCGGCGGCACACGGACGTCGATCAGCGCCGCCCGAGCGATCGCGACGTCGGCCAGGCCAGGAACGTCGGCCAGCCGCGCATGCATGCCGGTGATGATGTCGAGGCCCGCTTCGAGTGCCGCAACCAGGCTTGGAACCCAGGTTTGCGAAATATAGCCGCCCTCGTTGGCTATCCCGATGACCAGCGCGCGGGCACCCTCGCGACTGCTTCCGACGGGCGATAGCTTCGGCAAACCGGTCGACACGACGGCGTCGGGCAGCGCCCATTCGCCGACGCATTTTTCGGGCGCCCAGTCGCGTAACCCGAAGGCAGTTTTCGCAAACGCCGGATGTTGCGCATCGCCGAGGAACAGGAAGTAGGGCGTCGGCAGACCCATCTACTGCCGACGCGCCAACTCCGGTACCGGAGAACTCCCGAAAAGGAGTCGTTGCAGTCCACCTATATCCCGGCAGTCAAGCTGAGCCCGATCGTGCGGGGACGAATGACGCCGGTATTCATCGCCCCGTCCGGATTGAGCGGGAAGGGACCGAACACGGTGGTACCGTTAGTCGAGGTCCGGCCCGCGCTGTTGCCCAGGTTCCGGACGTAGGCGTCGATGGCGAATTTGCCGAAGTCCAGGCCAGCGCGAAGGTCGATGACCTGATACCCGTCTATCTTGCGCTGATGGCCAGTTGCCTCGACGAAGTCCGGATCATAGCCAGCGGTCTGGCTCGACACGTGCCGCAGCGAAGCTCCAACTGTTGCGCCAATAGTGTCGCTCAGCGGCCAGCTGTAGTCGCCGTTGAGGCCAGCGCTGAATTTTGGCGTGAACGGAAGCTGGTCGCCATCGAATCCCGAAACGATTACCTCCGTAGGAGTGATGATGGGCGGCAGGTCTTCGGTCAGGCGCGCGTTGGTGTAAGCCGCGTTGAGGGATAGAGTGAGACCGCGGATCGGGCGTGCCGTTGCAGTAATTTCGGCGCCGTCGCTCTTGGCCGCGCTGCCATTGGTATTGATGTTGAAGTCCGTTGACCGTCGCGATCAGCTGGATGTCCTTCCAGTCGATGTGGAACAATGCCGCATCGATGCTGAACCGGCCGTCGGCAGTCTGGGCCTTTATGCCTACCTCGTAGCTGATGAGCGAGTCGGAATCATAGGTTTGCACCTCGGCCGGGGCGCCTGGCGGCACGACGTTCGGACCGCCTGGACGGAAGCCCTTGGCGACACGCGCATAGATTGACGTGTTGTCATTCACTTCGAACCGCGGCGCGACGGAGAAGGTGAACACATTCTCGTCCGACTTGATTGTCGGGAACTCGTTGAAGCCGCCGGCAAGGATGCCGTCACTGACCTGCTTGGCCGACTGCTTGTTATGGCTGTAGCGACCGCCGAGATCGAGGTCGAAGCGCTCGGTGAGGTGGACGGTCACGTCGGCGAATCCGGCGATTTCCTCATATTCCGAATTCGACCTCGGCGAGGCCAAGCAGCGGGATCCGGCAATGCGGATCGAGCGTGCCCGGCTCGACCGCAATGAAGTCCTGGTCGATCAGTCCGTCCTCGCTCGTGTAGTAGACGCCGGCGAGCCAATCCAGGCGATCGGACTTGCCCGTCAGCCGGACCTCCTGCGTGAATTTTTCCGAGTTGGTGTGCTTGCGCCTGGAAGAACTCGTTCGGCGGGTAGCCAAATGCCATGTCGATGAGCGTGCTCAGCGCGAAGGTGAAGTCAGCTGCGGAAGTCCTGCTTTTGCGTGGCGTAGCTGGTCGACGTCGTGAGGTCGGCAAAGCCAAGATCGAACGTTCCCGTGCCGTTGTACACGCGATATTTGACGTCCGAGAATTGGGGCACGAACTGCGATTGGCTGAGTTCGCCGTAGAGGCGCTTCAGCGTGTCGGGATCGCTTGCAACGACCGACGGAGCGTCGGCTTCGATATTCTGGGCCAGCGCGGTCAGGCGCAGCGAGACCGTGTCGCTCGGCTCGAACAGCAGCGACGCCCGGCCGCCAAAGCTCTTGGTATCGTTGATGTTCTTGTCGACGTCGGCGGTCAGTACGCGTCCAAACAGGTCCGGCGCACTGGTTCCGATGGAATCGATGAAGCCTCCGTATTTGCGATAGGAGCCGGTCGCCCGAAACGCGATCGTCTCGCCCAGAGGAACGTTGACGACCAGGTTGCCCTGGTAGCCCATTTCGCCACCATCGGTCGTTTCAAGCCCAATCCGGCCGCGCGCCGTGAATGCGGTGGTTGAAGGCTGCTTCGTGATAAACTTCAGGACTCCGCTCAATGAGCTTGCGCCGTAAATCGTCCCCTGAGGACCGCGAAGGACCTCGATGCGGTCGAGGTCGAACGTGTCGAAGTCGCCGGCAAGGACTGCGCCGTTGACGAGGCCGCTGCTCGAACCGAACGGGGTTTCGTCCATGTAGACGCCGACGGTCGAAGCGACGCCGCCGGAGTTGACGCCGCGAACGATGAGCCTGCCCTGGCCCGGGCGTGCTCTGGTTGAGCTGAAGGCCGGGGACGAGCTTCAGATAATCAGCGAAGCTGCTGGCGTTCTGCTCTTCGAGCGTTGAGCCGGAGACCACCGAGATCGATTGCGGCACGTCAATCAATCTTTGTGAACGCTTCTGTGCGGTGACCACGATCAGCTCGCCATCGGTATCGGTGGCGGCCGTCGGCGCCTCGGTAGCCGGTTGCGCGCTGCTATCCTGGGCCGAAGCCGCTGAAGCCGCGAAAATGGCCAGCCCCATCGCTGTTCCAACCCGTAAGATCGCCCTGGTCATTTCATTCCTCCCCTATTCGGTGCCGCCATTTTCGGCGTGTCGCCAATGAGGCTGCGAAAGCTGCCGCCTCGAATTTCCTCGTTGTTTATTGATGGGACGCGGCCGGCCTCGAACAAGGCCAATGTCCTCGCGCCCGCTAGCGTCCCGGATTGCGGGATCGACAGCTTCGCAAAGCAAGCGTGACCAATTATGCCGACACTCAGATTTTCGCGCACCCCAAATAATGTCCTGATTGGGACAGTAATGTCCCATTTAGAAAATTGTCAAAGGATTTCGGACTGGCGCGATCCGTGCCTTTTCAACGCCTCGGACAAAGGGATCGAGCGAGAGCAGGAGCAAGGCGGAAACTGTGGCGATCGCGCCGAGCATGGCAAAGAATGCGCCATGGCTCATGTCGCTCCACAAGGTGCCCACCAATCCCGCAGCGAGGCTCCCGCTGAAGATCGCCAGGAACCAGGCCGCGACCGTCGTCGCGCCCATCGTCGGCGGGGCCAAGCCTGGCGAACAGCCCGAGACCGGTCGGTAGGATGAAGAGCTCGCCGAAGGTGAACAGGACGAAGAAGGCGAACAGCCACGACCCAGTGCGCACTGCGCATCCCCGCTGAGCCAGGCGGCTGCCGCAAGCAACAAATAGGATGCGGCCGACGATCAAGGCACCGAGCGCCATCCGCCTGGCCGGCGCCTGATCAATGTCCCTGTGTCTGCGCGACGCCTCCAATAAGCCAGCAGCGGCGGCGTCATCAGGATGACGAACAACGGATTCAACGAAATGAACCAGGTCATCGGGATGGCGAAGCTCGCCGATCCGCCGATTGACACCGGCGTCGGCCCACAAGGCAACCGTGTTGCCGACCTGCTCATAGGCGCCGCGAAACACGGTGACGGCAAGTGCGATCGCGACCAGGGCCAGGACCGTATCGCGAGCCAATCCTTCGCGCTTGATCCCCTTTGCCGCAGCGAGATTGCGCGGCTTGTTCAGGCGGCAGATAGCGCTGGCCGGTCAGGTAGATCATGAGGCCGGCAACCATGCCGATGCCAGCAGCGCCGAATCCGTAATGCCAGCCATAAAGCTCGCCCAGCGTGCCGCAGATCAGGGGCGCGAGAAACCCGCCGATATTGATGCCGACATAATAGACGTTGTAGGCCCACCCCCGCCGCGGATCGTCGCCCGAATAAAGGTCGTTGATCTGGCTCGGCAAGCTTGGAAGGAACAGGCCGTTGCCAAGCGCGATGGTCGCCAGCGCAACATAGAACAGCGGCTCGAACGCCATCATGAAATGGCCGGCGGCCATGATGCTGGCGCCGATGATCACCGCTCGCCGCTTGCCGAGGTAGCGGTCGGCGATCACGCCGCCGATGATCGGGGTGAAATAAGCACAGGCAGTGTAGGCGCCGTAGATGAACGACGATGCGCCCTGCGCCGAGCAGCAGCTGCTTGGTCATGTAATAGACCAGCAGCGCCCGCATGCCGTAGTAGGAGAATTGCTCCCACATGTTGGTCAGGAAAAGGACGGTGAGGCCACGCGGCTGGCCGAACCACGTCGGCTGTTCGGTCATGCCACCGACACTCGGCCCGAGCCCCATACTTCGGGGCCCGCAGTAATCATCCCGCCCTCGTAAACGACGCTGGGGATGCGGTCTTCGGCGAGGAAGGTCGGGCCGTCGAGATCGACGATGTCGCAACCCTGACCAAGGACGAATGCCGGGGCCATGGCGAGGCTGGAGCCGACCATGTTGCCGACCATGACGCCCAGCCCGAGCCGCCGCGCCTCGGCCGCCATCAGCAGGCCTTCCGTCAGGCCGCCGCACTTGTCGAGCTTGATATTGACGACGTCGAACCGGCCGACGGCGCCGGCTACATCGTCGAGCGTCAGCAGGCTTTCATCGCCGGCGATCGGCACGGCCGAAGCATAGCCATAGAGATCGACTTCGCGGCCACGGGCAAGCGGCTGCTCGAGCAGCGCGACATCCTGTTCCTTGAGGGCCGCGACCAGCTCGTCAAGCTGGCCGATGACGAAGCCCTGGTTGCCATCAACGCCGAGCCATACGTCCGGCCGGGCCGCGCGTATCGCCTTCACGCGCGCAATATCGAGATCCAGCTCTCCGGTCAGCTTGACCTTGATCGAGCGCGCGTCGGCATAGCCCCTTGCCCCAGCGGCCATGGCATCCGGGCTGTCCGCTCCAAGCGTGAAGGTAGTACGAAGCGGTTGAGGCGGCGATTGCCCGGCGAGCTGCCAAACCGGGACGCCGGCCCTGGCCGCCTCAAGCTCCCACAAGGCACAGTCGACGGCATTTCGAGCGCCGCCGGCAGGCATGATCGAACGCAATTCTTCACGCGTCGGACCGGCCTCGATTGCCTTTCGTGCAACGCCAATCGATTGGAGCATATGGGGGACGTCGTCGCCAAGATAGTAGACGCCGCCCCCCTCTCCCCTACCGTGGAAGTCACCGTCAGCAAGCGTGACGACGACAACGTCCGAACTGGTGAAGACATAGCCCGAGATGCGGAACGGCTGGGCCAGCCGCAACGTCTCGACCGTTACGGCCAGCTCCAGTCGTGCCATCAGTAGTTGGTCCCGAAGCCGATCAGCTGGAATGCAAAGGCGACCCACAGGAGTACAGCTGCAGACAGCAACAGTGCCACAGCCCACAGCTTGGAGAACCAACGGCGCTTCTCGAGGAACGTCTGGCGCAGGTTCCAACCGGCCAGCACGAGCAAGCCAATGAAGGCGATGGGCGTGAGCAGCTGAATGGTAATCAGCAGCGGATCCAGCGGACCACCGAGCAGTGACAGGGTCGAGAAACCGACCAGAACGAAGGTCACCCAACCCGCTATCGTCGCCAGGGAGAGCCACTGCCAGCCATGCCAGATACGCTGGAGGCGCAGCCTCTTACCCTCATGAGCTTTGGCAACCTTGAACCGCCGCCTGGCGACCGCGCCGACCGGCCATGAAATCGCCGAAAGGAAAAGCAAGCCAAGGGCAGAGTAGAGGGCCGGCGCAAGCCACGCCGGGTTCTTGTACCAGGGCGCCCTGTCGAACACCATGAATGGCGAGACCGTGTCGAAGCTCCACCGGGTTACCTGACCGTTCTCGACCTTTGCCCCGAGCTTTTCGTCGCTGTCCAAGTCTTTCCAGACATAGGGTTCGATTTCGACCCAGCGCCGCGGCTTGTTGCCCGTATTGGTGACCATGGGCGCCGACAGCTTGCCGTCCTCGTCGGGGCCGATAGCGATCGGGCTTATGAGATCGAGAATGTGGAGGAAATTGGAGCGGATGCCGCGGCTGTTGAAATAATTGCCGGCAAGCTGCTGGACATGCTTTTTGGAGGTTTCGGCATCCACCCGGCCGGAAGCCGGCTTGGCCGCGAAATAGCGGTCGCCGAACTCGTCGAACAACGCTTCCCTCAGGGCACGGGGCGCACCCTCTCCGCCAGAACTGTTTACGGAAACAAACAGGCCAACGCCGTCGTCAATGAAGAGCGACAGATCGGAGTGGAACAGACTGGTGTCACCTCCGTGTGCAATGCCACGATGGCCATTGATGTTCTGCTCATAGAAGCCCAGCGCCATACGATGCAGGCCTGGCATCACATCCAGGCGATAATTGTGCATCAACTTGGCGGTTTCCGGCTTGAGCAGTCCCGCGCCGCCATTGAGGTGGGCGATCATGAACTTGCCCATGTCCGCGCCTGACGCCGACAGGCTTCCGGCCGGCGCCGGGTCCACGATCTCAAATTTCTTCGCCTTCTGCGATGCGCCCGGATAGCCCTGCGACATGAACGGCTGGAGCTCCTTCGGCAGAGGCTGCCGGAAACTGGAGTGGCGCATGTTGAGCGGCTGGAAAATGTGCCTGTCGACATAGTCGTCGAACGACATTCCGGACTGACGAGCCACGATGTAGCCCGCCAGCGCAGTCGCATAATTGGAATAGGCCGGCGTCGAACCGACGTCGAACGCCCGATACGGCAGGCTTTCCTTCACGTAGCGGTCGAGCGGAACCAATTTGTCCGGATTATCGTGAATGAGGTGCCGAACGGTTTCTTCGAACCCTGTCGTATGCGTCAGGATGTTGCGCATCGTGATGGGCTTGTCGTTGCGTGGAGGAATTTTGAAATCCAGGTAGGCGTTGACGTCCTTGTCGAGGTCGATCTTGCCTTGCTCCACCAACTGCATGACCGCAGTCCAGGTGAACAGCTTCGACACCGAACCGGGACGGAAAAGCGTCGTTTCGGGCGAAACCGGCTTGCGCTTCTCAACGTCGGAAAAACCATAACCCTTCTGGCTGAGGATCTGGCCATCCTTCACGACCACGACAACAGCGCCGGCAATGTCGCCACGAGCCGATGGCATAAGGCATGAACCCATCCAGCCAGGCGTCGACATCCCCTTTGGTCAGCTCATGGAGCCCGGCCAGCGTGGGGGTTGTCGCCGCGGCCGATGCAACCTTGGGCGCCGCGGTGGGTGGCGCGATCGTCGGAACGAGGCTTCCTTGACCCTGCGCAAAGCCTACCGTGCCGATGATGGCGAGCGCGCCCATGGCAAGTGAAGTCAACCACCTCATGCTATTCCCCTTCCTGGTCGGGATTGCCCCCGCGCCAACCAGCCGATAGGCTCTGTTGATATATCCTGATTGGGACACTGATATCCTGATTGGAAAATTCGTCAATGCCGAAAGGAACAGGTCCTCGATGTCGAAGCCCGCGCCCACATTAGGCACGCTCCTTCGCAACCTTCGCGACCGGGAAGGGCTGACGCTCAAGCAGATGAGCGAGAAATGCGGGATACCGGTTTCGACATTGTCAAAGGTCGAGCACGACCGGCTGACCTTGTCATATGACAAGCTTTACCAGCTCAGCCATCGCCTCGGGATTCAAATGTCGGACCTGTTCGCCGAGCCTGCCTCCAGCGGACCCGCGATCACTGCCCGAAGAAGCATCGGTGATATAAATGATGCCGTTCGGGTCGAGACCCCGAACTACGATTATTACTATCTGTGCACCGAACTACGCCGAAAGCGCATGATCCCGGTGATCACCAAGATCAGAGCGAACAGCATCAAGGAGTTCGGGGATCTCGCTCGCCACGCCGGCGAGGAATATGTCTATGTCCTCAAAGGTAAGATCGTGGTCGAAACGGAGTTTTATGACTCGGTGACGCTGAGCGAAGGCCAGTCGATCTACATCGATTTAAGCATGGGCCATGCTTATTTGACCGCCGAGGGATGCGACGAGGCCGAGGTCCTGGGCATAATGTCGAGCGCCGACGAGGAGCTCATGCAGGAGCTGCTCAACCTTCATGAAGAACAGAAAAGAGGCGATCGCCCCTGATTTGCCAGCAGCGGCGAGTTTTTTCGATGGAGTGAGCCTGGCCCGCTTGAACTCCGTACCATGGTACGGACGCTATATCGCCGCCACCTGGTTTTCGATGGATGGAGGCAATCGGTGAAAAACGGTCATTCCGGCGGTGCCGGCACCCACGCCCACCATGCGCACCACGGACATGGCGGCGGCCCTTGGCGGACTTCTGCGCAAGCGACGCTTCACTGCCTGACGGGGTGCGTGATCGGTGAGGTCGCCGGCCTGATGATTGGCGTCAGCCTAGGCCTGGCGCCCTGGCCGACGATCATTCTCGCTACGGCTCTCGCTTATGCCGCAGGCATCACGCTGGGGCTCATCCCGGTCATGCGCAGCCAGCAGGTGAGCATGGTGCAGGCGTTCAAGATCATCTGGGCCGGCGAAGTGATCTCGATCGGCGTGATGGAGATCGTCATGAACTTCGTTGACTACCAGATGGGGGAATGACGGCCCCGTCAATCGTGTCGTGGATGTTCTGGCGTGGCATCATCTTCGCTGTCCCGGCGGGCTTCCTCGTCGCCTGGCCGGTCAATTACTGGCTGCTCAAGCGCGAGATCAAGGCCGCGTGCCATTGATCGTCGGAAACATGATGCCGGTCATTGCCCAGCACGCTTCACGGCCCTATGTCGCCGGGATGACCGCAGCATTGATCAGGCTGTTGACGCTGCTCGCGCTGGTCCTGATGCCCATCGGCATGACCGGGGCGCCGGCGGCCGCATCACCTATGCCGGCGAGCCATCACATGGCGGCCGGGCACTGTGACGAGCAGCCGGACGAGGACCAGGCGCCGTCCTCTAAAATGGATTGCGCGGCAATGTGCGCGGCACTGCCCGCAACTATTCCGCTTCGCCAACATCGGTTTTAAGGCCAAATGCTCCCCGCACGATTGCGGTAGCTACCCCATTCGATGGCATAATCCTTGAGATTGCTACTCCACCGCCGAGGCATGGTTGAAGCTCGATCATAGTTTCGACTTTCAACCTTTCGGAGATTTTCAAATGAAGACCATCATTGGCGCGATCGCGCTTACGCTTGCCGTTCCCGCATTTGCCCAGACGGCTCCGGCGGCCGATCCACATGCCCAGCACAAGGGCATGGATCATAGCCAGCACGGCCAAGCCAAGCACGACTGCAAGGAATGCTGCGAGAAGATGAAGGGCAAGGACGGCAAGATGGAGTGCATGGACAAGAAGGCCGAAGCCAAGCCGGCTTCGACCGACGCCAGCGCGCACCAGGACCACGACGGCCACGCTCACTGATCAATTGGGGCGCCGTTCAGGCGGCGCCCCATTACCTCGATGCACGCCTATCGTTTCTGGCGCTCGTCCAAGGGCGCGGAGATCCACATGACCAATCCCCCAATGCTCGACCGCCGTGCTTTCATCGGCGGTGGAGTGGCGCTGGCGGCTGCAGCCGGCCTGCAACCCGCCTGGGCAAAGAGCGTCAGCCACGGAGTGGCCGCCAAGGCGCAAGGCACGCTCAGCGGTGAGGACATCCGCATGATCGTGGCCGAGACCGGCTTCATCGTCGACGGCCGGCAGGGCCACGCTGTCGCAATCAATGGCACCATCCCGGCCCCGCTGCTTCGCCTCAAGGAGGGGCAGAATGTCCGTATCACGGTCGAGAACCATCTGAATGAGGATACGTCGATCCACTGGCATGGGTTCATCGTTCCATTCCAGATGGACGGCGTGCCGGGGATCAGCTTCCCCGGCATCCGCGCCGGGCACAAGCTTCACCTATGAGTTTCCGATCAGGCAGTCGGGCACCTACTGGTATCACAGCCACAGCGGGCTCCAGGAGCAGCTGGGCCATTACGGGCCGATCATCATCGATCCGGCCGGCGCCGACCCGGTCGCCTATGACCGCGAGCATGTGATCGTGCTGTCCGACTGGAGCTTCATGCATCCGCACATGATTTTCACGCGGCTCAAGCAGGAAGGCGGTTTCTTCAACCGCCAGAAGCGCACGCTCGCCGACAAGATGAGCGGCACGCCCGACCCGCTTTCACCGGCCGATGCCAGCATGTTCGCCGAGATGCGGATGGACCCGACCGACATCGCCGATGTCACCGCCGCCGCCTATAGCTTCCTGATCAACGGCCACAGCCCGGCGGAAAACTGGACCGGCCTGTTCCGGCCGGGTGAGCGGGTTCGCCTGCAGAATCATCAACGCCGCCGCGCAGACGCATCTTCAACATTCGTATTCCCGGCCTGAAGCTGACGGTCGTCGCGACCGACGGCATCGAGGTCCGTCCCGTCGCGGTCGACGAACTCCAAATCGGCAATGCCGAGACCTATGACCTGATCGTCCAGCCCGAGGATCGAGCCTACAGCTTCGTCGCGGAGAGCATCGACCGATCCGGGATGGGGGTCGCGACGCTTGCCCCCCGAGCGGGCATGCGTGCCGCGGTCCCGCCGCTGCGCGAGCGGCCGACGCTGACGATGAAGGACATGGGCATGATGGATCATTCCGCGCACGGCGGCGGCTCCGGCATGCCGATGGACCATGACATGCGCGACAAGTCGAAGGTCGACTTCCCGGTCGGTCCCGGCGTCGACATGATCGCGCCGATGCCGATGGACCGCAGCGGCGACCCCGGCATCGGGCTCGAAAATGTCGGCCACAAGGTGCTGAACTACAAGGACCTGGTTTCGCTCAGGCCCAACAGCGACACGCGCGTTCCGACCCGCCGCATCGACATCCACCTGACCGGCAACATGGAGCGGTTCATGTGGTCGATGGACGGCGAGAAGCTGAGCGAGAACCCCGAGCCCTATCGCTTCGCCCGGAACGAGCGGGTCCGGCTGCGGCTGATCAACGACACGATGATGACCCACCCGATGCACCTGCACGGCCATTTCTTCGAGATCGTCAACGGCAACCCGGGGCACCAGCCGCTCAAGCATACGGTGCGCGTCCTGCCGGGCGGGTTCATCGACCTCGACCTGACCGCCGATGCGCCCGGCGACTGGGCGTTCCACTGCCACCTGCTCTATCACATGCATGCCGGCATGATGCGTGTGGTCAGCGTCCGGCCGCTGGACGGAGGCGCGGCATGAGGGGCATCCTGATCCTACTGCTCGCGGGAGCAGCAACGCCGGCTCTCGCGCAGCCTAGCGGCCAGTCGACGCCACCCGCTCCGGCGAGCAGCGGCACCTGCGCGCCTGAGCATGCGGCGATGGGACATTGCAAACCGCCCACTCCGGCACCGCAACCGACACCGGCCGCTCCGCCAACCAGCCCGACATGCCCGCCGGAACATGCTGCCATGGGCCATTGCACGCCTTCGGCGCCCGCTCAGCCGCAGACGGGAACCTCGGACCCACATGCAGCGCATGAGATGGACGCCATGGCCGGCCCGGAGCCCCAGCCAGGTCCGCCGCCACCGGAAGCCCTTACCGGGCCGAAGCACGCGGCGGACGCCTATTGGGGTCAACAGGAGAGCCAACGCGGCCGGAACATATTGCGTGAGGAACATGGCGGCATGCCCGCCTACAAGGTCTTCATCGACCGCGCCGAAACCCGCGTCCGGGATGGACAGGATGGCTACCAGTTCGACGCCCAGGCCTGGTATGGCGGTGATATCGACAAGCTCTGGCTGAAGAGCGAGATCGAAGGATCGTGGGGCGAGAAGCCTGAACATGCCGAAGTGCAGGCGCTGTGGGGTCATGCCCTCGATCCATGGTTCGACCTGCAGGCCGGCATCCGTTACGACCCACAGCCGGGTCCAAACCGCAGTCATCTGGTGCTCGGCGTTCAGGGTCTTGCCCCCTACTGGTGGGAGGTCGAAGGCGCCCTGTTCCTGTCCAATAAGGGCGATGTCACGGCTCGAGCCGAGGCGGAATATGATCTCCGCATCACGCAGAAGCTGATCCTCCAGCCCCGAGCCGAAGTCGACCTGTCCCTCCAGGATGTGCCGGAACTGGCGATTGGTTCGGGTCTCACCAGCGCCTCGCTCGGCCTGAGGCTGCGCTACCAGATTTCGCCGCTCGTCGCCCCTTACATCGGCGCCGAATATGAACGCGCGTTCGGCGACACGCGCCGGTTTCTCCGGGCCGAGGGCGACGACCCTGGCGGCTTCAACCTGCTCGCCGGCGTGCGATTCTGGTTCTGAGGGGAGGACTCTCTAAACACGCACCCGAGGATAAGCCGTTGGCCAGCAAGTCTGGAAAATCGTGGAATTTCAACGGCCGGGGGCTGGTGGAGCTGAGGGGAATCGAACCCCTGACCTCTGCAGTGCGATTGCAGCGCTCTCCCATCTGAGCTACAGCCCCGCGCCCCGGGCGCCCCAATAGCCGCGCTTTCCGCGGCTGGCAACGCCCTTCCCTCCTCCTTTTTCACCCTGACGCTGATGCCCTTCGCTTTGCCGCCCGGGCCTGGCTCCGGCCGGAACGCGCCCCTTTGCCAATCGTTGATTGCGAGAAGGGCCTAGGGCGGGCGGGACGGTTCGAAAAAGGAGGAATTTCCATGGCTTATGATCGATACGAGACCCGTCGCGGATGGCGCGATCCGCGTTCGCGATCGGCCGGAGACTATGATCGACCCGAAGGCCGCAGCTATGGTCGCGGCTCCGATCGCGATGACGACCGCGAAGATCGCGGCTTCTTCGAGCGCGCAGGCGACGAAGTCGCCAGCTGGTTCGGCGACGAGGAAGCCGATCGCCGCCGCCGCGAGGACGCCCGCCGGCTTGAGCGTGACGACGACCGCTGGGGCCGCCGCCCGAGCGCCTTCATGAGCGACGACGACTATTCGCGCTATGACCGCAGCCCCCGCTTCCGCGACGAGGGCTATCGCCGCCCCTACACCGGCCGCTTCTTCGGAAGCCCGGATCGTGGCGGGGAAAATCGCTATCGTCCGATGGCCGGAGACTATGGCCGCTCGAGCGAGCGCGACTGGGACGAAGGCCGTCGCAGCAACTTTTCCGGCATGGCTTCGACCGCCGGGTCAGTACAAGACCCGCACTATAGCGAGTGGCGCCGGCGCCAGCTGGACGAACTTGACCGCGACTATGACGACTATCGCCGCGAGAACCAGTCCCGGTTCGAGAACGACTTTTCCGCATGGCGCAGCACCCGTCAGGGCAAGCGCCAGCTGCTCGGCCAGATCCGCGAACATATGACCGTGGTCGGATCGGACGAAGAGCAGGTCGGCACGATCGACAAGGTCCGGGGCGACCGCCTCATCCTGACCAAGGGCGACAGCGAGGACGGCCAGCACCATTCTCTGCAATGCTGGCTGGTCGACCGGGTCGAGGGCGACCGGGTCATCCTCGACCGGCCGGCAGCCGAGGCGAAGCAGCAATTCTCAAACGAGAATCGCGACCGGGCGCTGTTCGAACGCGACGAGGACCGTGAGCCCGGCCCGCACATGCTAAACCGCAGCTTCTCGGGCACTTACTAACGCCCGCACCTTACTGCCCGGGAAGCCCCCCAGAGGCAGTGGAAGCCCGGCCGTCATTCGCGACGGCCGGGCCTTTCGTTTGCGGCCTGACCAGCCTAATCCGTTTCGAAACGCGACCCGAGGAGAATGAGCATGGCACGAGCCTGGCACCTGATGCGCCGCCCGCAAGGCATGCCGGTCATCGAGGATTTCGCGCTCAAGGAGCTGGAGTTGCCCGAACTGGGCGACGGCATGGTGCGGGTCAGGAACCATTGGCTGTCGGTCGACCCTTACATGCGGGGCCGGATGAACGACGTGAAAAGCTATGTCCCGCCGTTCGCGCTCGATGCGCCGATGGAGGGCGGAGCGATTGCCGAGGTTATCGAGAGCCGCGACCCCGGCTTCGCGCCCGGCGATATAGTGCTGCACATGGGCGGCTGGCGCGACGAGGCCGTTGCCCCCGGGACGGCACTAAACAAGCTTCCCGCGATCCCCGGTGTGGAGCCGCAGGCTTTTCTCGGCAACCTCGGGCTGACCGGCGGGACGGCCTATTTCGGGCTGCTGGAGGCGGCATCGGCCAAAGAAGGCGACATCATATTCGTCTCGGCCGCGGCGGGCGCGGTCGGATCGGCGGTCGTGCAGATCGCCAAGGCCAGGGGCATGACCGTGATCGGATCGGCCGGCGGTGCGGACAAATGCGGCTTCGTGCGGGAGTTGGGAGCCGACGCCGTAGTCGATTACAAGTCCGGGCCGGTCCTGAAACAACTCGCCGAGGCCGCCCCGAAGGGCATCGACGTCTATTTCGACAATGTCGGCGGGGACCATCTCGACGCAGCGCTGGCCCTGGCGCGCAAGGACGCCCGCTTCGCCATTTGCGGGATGATCGAGGGCTATAACGAGGCCCACCCGACCTGCCTCAAATATATCATGCGGGTGATCGCGATGCGCATCCGGCTGCAGGGGTTCATCTACACGGACTACCTGCCCAAGATGGGCGACTTCTACCGCGACATGGGCGGCTGGATCGCCAGCGGCCAGGTACGCGGCCGCGACACGGTGGTTGATGGGCTGGAGCGGACGCCCGAGGCCTTCCTCGGCCTGTTCACGGGTGCGAATACCGGCAAGATGCTGGTAAAGCTTTAGCGTCCGCTTTCGACCCATTAGCGTCATTAGGGGGCAACGACGACGCCTGAAGAATGCGCTTACTCAGGTTGGCCATTGAGGCGTTTAGCCAGCTCCTCTTGGGCAAGGAAGTCTTCCATCATCTTGCCGACCCTTTTCCGCGATCCCAGACACACCGGTGGGCCCTGTCCATACCAGCTCGCCCAGACTTGGCCTTCCTCCAGGCTGAAAATGACTCCGCCCGAAGCCTCATCAGGATTGCCAAGAACCCCGGCAATTGCGCGCCTTACTATAATCACGATGCCGATGATCGCCGCAGACGTGGCGAGGAAGATGCCAACGGCAGATATGGCGCATGATTCTTCGAGAAAGGCGCTCGGCGGGCCAACAAACACCCCGCTGAACACCGCTGCGGACGCTAGCGCGACCGCGCCGGCTTGCCACCAACGCAGCAGGATCGCGGAGAGCAGGACGAACGGGAGGTAGGGAGTGAACTCGCACCCGGTCACAACGCCATTGGCCGAAACACGAATGATGGTCGGAAGCGCAACGGCAACGACCCCGCAGACGAGCGCCGATCCGCCCGTAACAAATGGCGCCTGAAGCCAGCGAGTTAGGCGAATGTAGCTCATTGGAAGCGTCTTCCGTGGTCTTGTGCGGAACCCAGGACATCGGTCTTCCGCATTTGGATTGCTAAGCACAAAAAACATGGTTCGGAACGCCATGCAATCCGGCCAATTGCTTAGGCGGGATCACATTAGAAGGCCGGGCCACAAACCAAGATAGCCTAGGTAACTAAACTGATGTTCAGCCGGCCATTCAAGGCAGAGAGATTGACCACAGACCCCTCGTTGGAGCGTCGAGTTTTAGCAGGCGCACGAGATCGAGGTAACCGAAGAAGTGCGCGGACCCGAAAGATCGGACTATGATGCGCTGGCCCCACAGACGGTGGACGTGGTTTTCAGCTGGGCGGATGGCTTCGTGTGGGCGAGCTGGCCCGGGACAGGGGCTGCGGTAAAACTGGGCAAGTGCGAGGCAGTCACGGCGATGATGCAAAATTTCCTCGACCAATGCGCACTTGGTGAGCGCATGACGCGGAAGGCCGATGAACAATAGGCTCATCTGCGGTGGCGACACCCGCTTAGGCGTCGATGCAGCCCACTGCTGATAAGGTTAGAACCCTATCATGCCCTGGGACGGCAATCTCATTGCCGGTGGGCAAGATCGCCGACAGCTCTGATTCGAGGACTGGCCGGCAAACTAGCGATTATTTTCGTTCCAGGCGATCCGGGTCGCACAGCGAGCCGGCCCCCAAGTTCAGCTAAACGCTCGCGCATTCCAGGCAGGCCGACCCCACGGCATATGGGCAAAGGCATGCCGATGCCGTCATCCGATACGACAGCGTGGAACATCGACCTTCGGGCAAACAAAGCAACCGTAACGTTCGTTGCGTGAGCGTGGCGGTGGACGTTGGAGAGCGCTTCCTGGACAATGCGATACAAGACGACCGGAGCGTCGTGCCAATCAAGGCTGTGGTGCTCGTCCATATGCAACGAGACTGCCAATCCCGTACGGCGGCTGAAGCCCTCGACAAGGGCCTGAAGCGCCCCGGTTAGTCCCATTTCTTCCAGCAGCGGAGGATGCGCCAGATAGGAAATCGTGCGTAATTCTCGGTGAGTTTCAGTGAGCAGCTGCTCCATTTCCGCTACGATTTCGAGCGTTTCACCGGAGCCTTGCGTTCGCTTCAACTGCCCAACAGCCAGCCCCAGGCTCGTCAGCAATTGCAGCGTTAAATCATGTATTTCGCGGGCGATCCGGCGCCGTTCATCCGCCTGACCTTCCATCAACGAGTGGCCGAACCCTTCACGCTGACGACGGAGGTGCACAAGCTCCGTCACATCATAGCGGGTGACGGTAGCCAACGTACGTCCGCCTATCTCCAGGCGGTTGATGCAAAGCTGGAATGTGTGGCCCTCCCAGCGGTCGTTCCCGTCGTAGACATAGCGGAAGGAGCTGGAAGCACCGGCATCAATTTGCTGAATTCCCTCGACCGCCGGACGGGCGGCGCCATGCCCTTCCTCTGCCCTGTCGCGGCAAAATTCGAAGTAGTTCGTACCTGGTTGCAGTGCCGAATAGCCGTACAGGGCGGCCGTTCTTGTCCAGGCAGCGTTTACGACAAGGATATTCCAATGCTCGTCGAGCAATGCGATTTGTTCCGGTAACCCGTTAACAAGCTGCTGAAATACGTCAACGAACGGCGGTTTTCGACTGGGCACCCTACGCTTTTCGGGTTCGAATAGTCGGGGCTGCTGCCGTTTCCATTGGAGCGGCGTCTGGCTTGACGGAACGGGCTCTTGACCCCTCAACAGCAAGAACTGAATTCATTTTTATTGCCACGCCCCCACCGTGTCCCGTGCAACTCCCGCCGCGACACAATAGTTCATTATTAACATAAATTAGGCGGGCAGATAAGTCGTTGTGCGATCAATGCTTTGGGACGCGGATGCCGTGGATTTGCCGTCTCCCTAGTAAAGCCAGCACTCCGCTTCGCGTCCTACCAACGAGGCCCCAGGCAGGCCTCCCCGGCCCCCGCGCCGCCACCGGGGGTCCGGTGAGATCGCCAGTCACTTCGATGGATTGATGTCTGTCTTTCCACCCTTTGCCGTCACAAAGAACACATTGCGGATGCCAGGCTTCCGTGACCTTGGCTTTGGCCGGGTCAGCTGCCCTTACATGGTCCCCTGGAAATAACGGGCGAGTTGTGCGCGCTCTTCCGGCGTCAGATTCCGGGCGATATCACGCATCCGACCATAGACGTCGTTTTTCCGTGCCCCCGAAGCGTAAGCTTCCAATTGCGCCGCCATATACTCCCGGTCCTGACCGGCCAGAGCAGGGGTCTCGATCGGTCCGCCCACGCCATTGGTGTGGCAACTCATGCACGCTGGAATGCGGCGGCGCGTATCGCCCTCCCAGGCCAGACGCACAATTGCAATATCGCCCGAAAAATCGCGCTTGCCCAATGCGGAATATTGGCTGGATGCGGCGGCGTAGTAAGCAGCGATGCTGGCCAGGTCGCCAACGGCCAGGGCCTTCGACACACCGGTCATTTGCGGATGGACTCTGGCGCCCGAGCGATAGTCGTGCAGCTGCTTGTAAATGGCGTAGCTTGTCTGCCCCGCAAGGCTCGGAATGGTCGCGGACCCGCTAACACCCTTCGCACCATGGCAGGCCGCGCAGACCTGAGTGGCGAGTTGGGCGCCTCGCTGCGTATTCCCCGCCGCGAGTCGCTGCATGATCGCCGGATCCCAGCTCACCAGGCTGACAGGCAACGAGCGTGCCGACACGACCGGCTGGGGTTGGGCGGGCGACCCGGCCTCCAAACCGGCGGCGCGGCAAATGGCAGTCCATAGCGACAAGCCCGCATTTTCGCGCTGGCCTGCGGGAATGACCACAAAGCCGATCAGCCCGCCAACCACGGCCAAGGCGCCGATGGCGGACGCGGCCATCAATCGCCACCGACGATTGACTGCTTCCTGCTCAACCGGTGCGCCGGCGGGAGATTCATGGCCGGAGGGTGGATGCTCGGCCATGTCAGTGCAGCCTGTGCACCACCGCCTGCGGCGGTGGGTCGATGAAGAACTGAGCGATCGGATAACCGTACGCCAACAACATCAGAACCGCGACGAGCAGGTTCCACAGACCAAAACCGTTCAGCGAAGCGGGTAGCCGGGCCGGCGGATGGATTGCCTCGGCATAAGGCACGTCATTCAATTGCACGCGCGGCGACGACGATCGGTGCAGCGTAACCAGGTTCCCGACGAAAAGCAGTGCGCTGACCGCGAGCACGATGCCGCCGACGAACGATACGATGACCCAGGGCGCCCACGACGCGATGAGCGGGTCCGAATAATCGAAGGCCGCGATCCTCCGCCACTGCCCCTGCAATCCGGTCCAGTGCCAGGGCAGCGTCATCACCATCATACCGATGAACCAGAGCCAGAGCTGGACCAGCAGCGGCTTCAGGCTTGGCCATGCACGACCCGTCAATGTCGGCCACATCGCATAGATGATGGCGAAATACATGATGACCACGGTGCCGCCGAAGATCAGGTGGAAATGCGCCGTGACCCAACTGGTGTTGTGGATCATGGCATTCATGCCGTAACTCATGTTCACCAGCCCGCCTCCGCCGCCCCAGAACAGCATTAGGAAGGCAAGGCCAGTGGCCAGCACCATCGGCCGGCCCCACGGCAGCGCGCCGATCCAGCCGAACAACCCCGTCCCGCCACGCATCCGCCCGGCCACTTCCATCGACGCGGTGATGGTGAAGACGGTCAGGAAAGTCGGAACCGAGACCAAGGCCGTCAGGAACATCTGGAAGAACTTGAACCCGTTCGAATGCTCCGGGTCCATGAACAGGTGGTGGAGCCCGACCGGCAGCGAGTAGAGCAGGAACAGGATGAAGGCGATCCGCCCCATCGTGTCCGAATAGAGCCGCCCGCCCGCCGCACGCGGCGCCATCGTGTAAAAAGCGATGTAGCTTGGGAACAGCCAGAAATAGACGATGGCGTGGAGGGTCCAGGAAAAAAGGGTGCGCGACAGCCCGACATCGACCATTCCGTTGAGGCCGAGTGCGGCCGGGATGACCTGGAACAGCAACTCCGCGGCGACCCCGACGGTGGTCCACAGCCACATGACCGCATTGGCGACCGTCCCGAACATCGCGAGAGGGACGGGTTCGCCGGGGTTGGCGTCCCGCCACTGGCGCATCGCCACGATCATCAGAAGGCACCAGATCCAGGATGCGACGACCACCAGCACCAGTCCGATATAGAACCAGGCGGTGGCGGTGAGCGGCGGATAGAATGTGTACAGCACCGACGCATTGCCGCTGATAATCGCCAGTGCCGCCATCAGAACTCCTGCCAGCCCCATCCAGAAGGAGGCCCAAGCCAGCCGCAAGCCAGGCAACGGGCGCTTCAGCGCGGTTTCAGCTACGAAATAGCCGAAGCCCATGATGAAGAAGGTGGTCAGCACGAAGGCCATCGACACGCCGTGCAGCGTCACCGACCGGAAATAATTGGCAGCGGTATGCGCGGGCGCATCGAGGGGGCTTCGCGCCCACATCTGCCAGACGCCCAACAGGCAGGCGACGGCGAAAGCAGCGATCGCAATCCAGACATGGCTGATCACCAGCCTTCGCACCGTCAGCTGTCCGGCGATTGCCGGGGCCGGCTCGCTCCTGGGAATGGGCAGGGGTTCAGCGATCGTCGCCACAGGCGGCCCTTCCCTGTGCATCCGGGCGGAACTGCTCCCGCGGGACCACCCTTACGGTTGCAATCATCTGCGAATGGCCCAGCCCGCAATATTCGTGACAGGGCATCAGCAAGCTACCGGTCTTGGTGAAGCGCGTGTGCACCTGCGCGACATAGCCCGGTATGATCATCGTATTGACATTGGTTCCGGTGACCAGGATTCCGTGGATGACGTCCGGGGTCGTGAAGCGCAACGTGACATCCTGGTCGACCGGCACCACGACGCAACTCGGCTCGAACTTGAACTGGGTAGCAATTATGCGCGCGACAATGCGCCCGTCGGGATCGACCCGCGTGCCCAGATTTTCTTCGGTAAATTCGGCGCTCAGATGAAGTTTGGCCGGGTCGACATATTCGCGATTGCTGGGTGGGTTCACGTGCATTGCCAGTGCCGCGAACAGGATCGCGCCCAAAATTATCGCGACAATCGCCGTGACCACCCAGGCCCAGCGCAATTCGGACTTTAGAATAGCTTCTTCGTTGAGGGCCATTTCAGCCGACCGTGCCGCGCGGCAGGAATACCAGGAAATAAATCCCCAGCCAGCCGACCATCAGCAGGCCTACGGCGATCAGTGAGACAGCTACAGCGCCCCTGGGACCGGTTTTCAAGGCTGACTCAAGCCGCTCCAGCTCCTCGGAGTCGCTTGAATAATCATGGCGGCTGGTCGGGTAAGACGGATCCATAACCCACCCCTGCAGGAGCGAAATTCGCCGGACTTCGAATCCTTTTGTGGCCGGACTTCGTACGCTTTTCTGGGAAAAAACCAGTAGGGACGCCATCGGGTAAAACACTGATACGGTAATCAGGCGAACGAGATTGGCGACGATTAGCGGCAGGCCGTCACAGGATAAAATCCCGTTGCATCAATCCGGCGTTGCCATCCCTTCGCGCTGCTATCGAATTGCCAAGGCAGGCACCGCGCTGTGCTCGGTGTTTCAGCGCGCGTAATTGCAGCTTGCCGGGTTGCCGGTCGACAGGCCGCGGCGGAGCGCTTCCATACGCTGCGCCGACGACCCGTGGGTGAAGCTTTCCGGTACGACCCGCCCCTGGGTCTGCTTCTGGAGCGTGTCGTCGCCGATCGCCTCGGCGGCGCGCATGCCTTCCTCGATGTCGCCCTGCTCCAGCAACCCTGATCGCTGCGCCCAGACACCCGCATAGCAGTCGGCCTGAAGCTCGACCCCGACCTGCACCTGGTTACCCTCGGCCTGGCCTAACCGAGCCTGCGTCGCCTGGGCGCGGTCGAGCGTGCCTTCGAGGTTCTGGATATGGTGCCCCACCTCATGGGCGATGACATAGGCCTGGGCGAAATCGCCCGGCGCGCCGAAGCGGCGGGAGAGCTCCGTGAAGAAGGCCGGATCGATATAGATACGCTGGTCGCCAGGGCAGTAGAACGGTCCCATCGCAGCCTGCGCGGCGCCGCAGCCCGACTGATCGTAATTGGTGTAGGCGACCAGTGTGGTCGGCTTGTACTGAGCACCGGCCTGCTGGAACACCTGGCTCCACACCTGCTCGGTTGAGCCGAGTACGCCGGTCAGCAGCTGCCGCTGCTCTGGGGCCAGGGTCGATTCCCCGCGCGACCCATCGCCGCCGCCGCCGCCGAAAAGTCCCCCACCGCCAAATTGAGTCAGCACGCAATAACCGAGCAGCAGGATGGCGATTCCGACAAAACCGAAGCGCGATGCGACCAGCGGCAGGATCATGCCCAGTCCGCCGCCAAGGTTCAGCCCGCCGCCGCCACCGCCGGTTCGATCCTCGAAATGTTCGCTTTCAGGTGCGTCGCCGAGCCGCATGACCTCTCTCCTGCCTGCACCTCAAATGCGACACCGGCGTAATGGTTGCAATCGGGCGCAAGGGCCGCAACAGCAGCGCGCAAAGGAGAATCGCGACCGATGAAGCTTCAGGGCAAGACCGCACTCGTCACCGGCTCGACCTCGGGCATCGGCCTGGCCATCGCCCGGGCGCTGGCGTTCGAAGGCGCGAGCGTGATGATCAACGGCTTCGGCGACCCCGAGGAGATCGAGGCGATCCGCCGCGAGCTTGAGGCGTCTTCCGGCGCCCAAGCCCTATACGACGGAGCGGACCTCGGCGATGCCGCCGCGATCGAGGCGATGATCAAGCGCTGCGGGCATGAGCTCCATGCGCCCGACATCCTGGTCAACAATGCCGGCATCCAGTTCGTCTCGCCGGTCGAGGATTTCCCCACCCAGAAATGGGAAGCGATCCTTCGAATCAATCTGACCGCGGTATTCCACACCACCCGCCTTTGCCTGCCGGCAATGAGGAACCGCGGCTGGGGCCGGATCATCAACACCGCCTCGGCGCACAGCCTGGTCGCATCGCCCAACAAGTCGGCCTATGTCGCGGCCAAGCATGGCGTAGCCGGCCTGACCAAGACGGTCGCGCTGGAAGCGGCCCGCGATGGCGTAACCGTCAATTGCATTTCCCCCGGCTATGTCTGGACGCCGCTGGTCGAGAACCAGATTCCCGACACGATGAAAGCCCGAGGCCTGACGCGCGAGCAGGTGATGAACGACGTGCTGCTCGCCGCCCAGCCGACCAAGCGGTTCGTAACGGTCGACGAGGTGGCGAGCCTCGCGCTCTACCTGACCAGCGACGGGGCTGCTTCGGTTACCGGCGCCAACCTCAGCATGGACGGTGGCTGGACCGCGGCGTGATCCCCTCTTTTCGAGCGCGAAGCGCCGCGGCAATCCAGTTGCAAGGCTGGATTGCTTCGCTACGCTCGCAATGACGATGAAACACCTCACACTGCTAGCCGCCGCCCTGCTCTCAGCCTGCGCCACGGCGCCAAAGGCGCAGACCACCGACTGGCGGGTCGTCGCTACCGCCAGCGATCGCGAACGTCTGCGCGAGTGGCGCACCGCGTTCGGCAAGGCCATCGACCAGGCCCAGGCGGCCGGCCATGCCGCCGACATCGCCAGGGAAGGCGCGCTGCTCGAGCCTGACGCGGCACTGGGGCCGGTCCCGGTCCCCAACGGCCGCTACAAATGCCGGGTGATCAAGCTCGGCGCGAGGTCACCGGGCGACTCAATTATGTTGCCTATCCGGCCTTCGATTGTCGCATCAGCCAGGCGAATGGGCTGCAAGAGTTCCACAAGCTGACGGGATCGCAGCGCCACACGGGCTTGTTGTTCGCCGACAGCGCGCTTCGCCAGGCGTTCTTAGGCACGCTGGTGCTCGGCGACGAACCTCGCGCCAGGCGATATGGCGGCGACCAGGAGCGTGACCTTGCAGGCTGGGTCGAGCGGGTCGGCGACAATCGCTGGCGACTGATCCTGCCCTACCCCCATTTTAAATCGACGCTCGACGTGATCGAGCTAGTTCCGGAGCCCTGACATGACCCGCATAGCCTTCGCCCTGCTTGCCGCTTCGATCCTTGCCGCGCCGGCTTCCGCCGCCACTCTCGATGAGGCGATCCGGGCCGACATGCCGCAGCTGATGACTCTCTATCGCGACCTCCATGCCAACCCCGAGCTCAGCATGCAGGAGGTGCGAACGCCCGGCCAAGCTCGCGGCGGAGATGCGCAAGCTTGGCTTCACCGTCACCGAAAAGGTCGGCAAGACCGGCGTCGTCGCGGTGCTGAAGAATGGCGCCGGGCCCGACGCTGATGCTGCGCGCCGACATGGACGGCCTGCCGGTGGTCGAGCAGACCGGCCTGCCCTATGCGTCCAAGGTCCGCGCCGTCGCCCGCTCCGGCGTCGAAACCGGCGTGATGCACGCCTGCGGCCATGACACGCACATGACCGCCTGCTCGGCACCGCCAAGCGGCTGGCGGCGATGAAGGACCAGTGGGCGGGTACGCTGGTGATGATCCTCCAGCCGGGCGAGGAGACCGGCGAGGGCGCCAAGGCGATGCTTGAGGACGGGCTCTACACTCGCTTCCCCAAGCCTTCGACGCGCGATTGCCTTTCACGATGCGGCGGCGCTTCCCGCTGGCGTGATCGGCGTCACCCCGGGCTATGCGCTGGCCAATGTCGATAGCGTCGACATCAGCGTGAAGGGCGTCGGCGGGCATGGCGCCTATCCGCAGACGACCAGGGACCCGATCGTGCTGGCCAGCCGGATCGTCACCACGCTGCAGACGCTGGTCAGCCGGGAGAACGACCCGGCACAACCGGCGGTCGTGACGGTCGGCAGCTTCCACGCCGGGGCCAAGCACAACATCATTTCCGACGAGGCCAAGCTGCAGCTGACCGTGCGCAGCTACACGCCCGAGGTGCGCAAGCTGCTCCTCGACGGGATCAAGCGCATCGCTCGCGGCGAGGCGATCGCCGCCGGAATGCCCGAGGACAAGATGCCGGTCGTGACCGTTCGCGAGAGCCGAATATACCCCGTCGACCTTCAACACCGACAAGATCAGTGCCCGCGCGCTCGAGCTGTTCACAGCAGCATTTCGGCGCCGACCGGGCGATCAAGACTCCGGCGGTGATGGGCGGCGAGGATTTCAGCCGCTTCTGGCTGGCCGACAAGTCGATCGAGAGCCTGATCTTCTGGGTCGGCGGAACGCCCAAGCCGGTGTGGGACGCGGCCGGCGGCAACCAGGCCAAGCTCCCCTCACTGCACAGCCCCTTCTGGGCGCCCGATGCCGAGGCAGTCATTTCGACCGCAACCGAGGCGATGACGCTGGCAGCGCTGGACGTGTTGAAGAAGGGTTGAGCGGCCCTACTCCGCCGCCCACAGCTTCGATTTCTCGACGATCGTCAGCTCGCGCACGAGGTTGTCGACGCTGCCGGTCAGGTCATCCAGAAAAGTGATCTGGTGTCGAGCACCGCGGTAGGATTCGACCAGCAGGATCGCGTCGATCAGGATCGGCACCACGGCGCTTTCGGGATCGTCCAATTCCGCGATCGCCTGCAGCTTCTCCAGCGCCTTGCGCCGCGCACCTTCCGGATCGGACATGGCCGCCGCCCGTCCAATAAGCCAACCCATCCTCGAGTTCTCCGTCAAAGAAGATAAGGTTAGCGCAGGCCGGCGACGGGACCAGTTCGGACGGTCTCGCCATCGCACCGCCTCGGCGCATCGCTAAACGGCCGGGCCCTGCGCGGGCTTCACCGACGTTGCCAGATGTTGAGCGCCTGGCGACGGTCCGAAGACTGGACGGTACCGGTCCGCCGAACACCGGCAGTGCCCGAAAGGCGCTGATCCAGCCCGCTACCGCGATAGGTGATCCACCAGGTCCCGCCCGGGAATGGCATGGTTTCGGATTGATCCGCATCCCGTGCGCGAACGATGAAGAACCGCCCCGGCTCGGCGCGATAGACGACCGGCCAGTAGATCCACGAATCCTCGGCGACGATCCTCGCCTGCCCGGCCCCCGCGCGGTGGAGGATTTCTTCAAACGCGGGCTGGTTGAGTGCTGGAAGGCCGATCCGGATCCCAGCGCCGGGCCGCTGCTCTCCGCGTTCGAGCGGTTGAGCATAGTATAGGAAAAAGCTGGCCAGCAAAGCGGCGCCCAGCGCCGAGACCGCATAGGGAAATGGATTCTGCAGCCGAAAACCCAGGACCATTCGATCCGCCAGCGCGGCCATGGCGAATATGGTCGGCGGAATCAGCGCGATGCTGAACCTTTCGAGAGAGGGGCGCATCCCCCAGGGCCCGACGACGATGAAAAATCCGGCCAACGCCGCGAGCCAGCCCGCGACCAGGCCGATGGCGGGGAAATGCGGCCGGCGGATCAGCGCCGCAAGCCCGCCGATCGTAATCGCCGCGACCACGAGCAAGACGACTGCGTCTACGAAGGCAAGTGCCGATCCGTAGCCCGGCCCGACCAGGAATTGATAAACGCTATCGCCGGACAGGAGCCGTCCAAACAGGAGCGCGAAGTCGGCATAGGCCGAAACGTCGGCGACCCGCGCGATGCTCCGCGAGGCGTTGAGATAGCCTCCGGCGTTTGGTGCGGTTACCAGGCTGAGCATCCCCGCAACGGCCATCAGTCCAGCAAACGCGCATGCTCGGATGACCGCCGGCTTCCACGGGCCGCGGCCAAGGTCGGATCCAAGATAGGCGAACACGAGGAACGGCGCTGCGAAAGCGGCCGATGGGTGGTTGGCCATGGCGAACGCGAAGGCGAGGGCGGCAAGCAACGCGCGGCGCTCCATTGCGGCAAAAGTCGCCAGCAGGACGAGGAGGCCGGTGTGGCTGGGATCCCAGCCCAGGCGGGCATAGGCGATATTGATGGGAAGGCAGGCCGTAAGCGCTAGGGCCATCATTCCGGCGGATGGCCCGATATGCTTCCGAGCAATGGTGTAGGCGAGGGCCATGGCGGCCAGCGATGAAACCAGCGCGGGCAGCCGCAGAAGCAGCGCGGACGGCGCAAACAAGCTGTGCAGCAGGGCGAGCGCACTATATTGGATCAGCCCCGGAACGTTCCCCGTTGGAGTCCGCCAGGCCGCACCGCCGCCTTCGAGCAGCCGCTGTACCTGAACGCCGTACCAGCCTTCGTCCCCGATAATCCCGGGAAACCGATCGATGCCGTAGAGTTCGAGCGGCAACTGCGGCGGCTACGACCAACCATATCGGCCAGAATTGCCGAAGATCGTCGTTCCATGGACGCAGGCTCGAAAGGTGCGGCTGGGCGGGATGTGCGGCAATCGAGGAATGAAACACAGACCCGCCAATCCCAATGCAACAAATTCCCGAGGCGAGGAGCTTGAACGGAATATGGTTAAGAAGTGGTTGGGACCCTAAGTCCCGCTTGCCTCGTCCAGCCGCTCGATTTGAGCTGCCGTCAGCTCGAGCGTCAGCGCCGCAACCAGCTGTCTCGCCTGGTCGAGGCCTGTGGCGCTGGCGATCGGCGCGGTGACAGCGGGCTGGGCCTTGAGCCAGGCGAGCGCGACGGTGGCCATGGCGGCGCCAGTTTCGGCCGAAATCGTCCTCCACCGCCCCCAGCACCTTAAGCCCGCGCGCCGTCGAGATATTTGATGGTCCGCTGCGCCGCGAACGCTTTTGCCGAGGTCTCCCTTCGAGCGGTATTTGCCGGTGAGGAAGCCGTTGGCGAGGCTGTAGTAAGGGAAGAATGCCAGCCCTTCGCGCACCGCGACATCGCTGCAGCGGCCCCTCGAACTTCTCGCGTTCGACGAGATTGTACCAATTCTGCAGCGCGGTCGGCCGAGCATAGCCACTGCGCAGCGCTGACGGCCAGCGCCTGCTCGACCCGTGGCGCAGTGAAATTGCTGAGGCCGATCGCGCGGATCTTGCCCGCACGCCTCAGCTTGTCGAACATGCCCAAGCTGTCGGCCAGGGGAACGGCCTCATCGTCCTTGTGCTGGTAGTAAAGGTCGATTGTTTCGACCCCTAGCCGCTGGAGAGATTCGTCGCACGACGGTTCGATCGTGTCGGGAGCGAGGCCGGCCATGAAGCCGACCTTGGTCGCGATCACCACCTTGTCGCGCTTCGCCGGGTTGCGCTTCAGCCAGCGGCCGATGAGCGCCTCGCTCTCTCCGCCACGATGGCCCGGCGCCCATGCCGAATAGACGTCGGCCGTGTCGATCATCGTCCCGCCGGCGTCGACGAAGGCATCGAGCACGGCGAAGCTGGTTGCCTGGTCAGCCGTCCAGTCGAACACATTGCCGCCAAGAGCGACCGGCGCGACTTTGATTCCGCTATTTCCGATCGGGCGCAGATCCATTGGTGCGCTCCTTCTCGAACCATTCGGCCGCTTCGCGGACTTTTTGGCAATCCGACAGCCTGGTGACCAGCACCGAATCGCCTGTGGCGATGATCACCAGATCGTCGACTCCAATCGCGGCTATGCGGGGGCCGTCGCTGCGGATCAAATTTGCGTGACTATCGATCACCAGGGCATCACCGACGACGACGTTGCCGCCCCCATCCTTGGCGCGATGCATTGAACACCGCCGCCCAGCTGCCAACGTCCGACCAGCCCATCGCCACGGGGACGACCGCCACTCGGTCCGACTGCTCCATCACCGCATAGTCGATCGACTTGGCCGGCGCCCGGGCGAACGGTGCCTCGGCGATACGGATCAGCGGACCGTCGCGCTCACCTTGTTCCAGCGCCTCGGTCGCCGCTTCGAGAATTCCCGGCGCATGGCGCAGCAACTCCTCGCGCCAGGTTGACGCCAGGGCAAGAAAGATGCCGGCATTCCAGTAATGGCCGCCTTCGGCCAGCATCGCCTCTGCCCGTTGGAGCGGCGGTTTCTCGACGAACCGCGCGACTGGTCGAACACCTTCCCCTTCGCTTCCGGCAATATAGCCGAAGCCTGTGGCAGGATGGTCGGGCTCGATTCCGAAGGTCACGATCCTGCCCGACTTCCGCCTCTGGCCGTGCCAGCGCGATCGCTTCATGGAAGGCGGTGACGTCGCCGATGTGATGATCGCTGGGACAAACCAGCAGAATTTCGTCCTCGTTGGCCAGCATTGCCGCCAACGCGATTGCGGCGGCACTATCGCGCTTCATCGGCTCGAGCAGGATACGCGCTCCTGCCCCCGCTATGGTACGAAGCTGCGCCTCCTGTGCCTGGTTGGCGACGATGATCGGCGGCGCGAAGGCGTCGCCGAACCGTTCGAGCGTCTGCTCGAACAGGTTCTGCTCGCCGATCAGCGGAAGAAGATGCTTAGGCCGCTCCGCGGTGGACAGGGGCCACAGCCGAGTCCCGGCGCCGCCGGCCAATATGACTGGACGGATCGGCCGTCCCCGTTCGATTTCGCTCATGGCGGCCTCCATGCGGAAAACAACCGCCGAACGCCAGCGTTCACCATATCTTTGTAAAATTTTGCGACACCCCTTTGCATGTCGGTGGATTTGACAGTCGGGCTCTCATGGAGGCGCTGATCGCCTTCTGGACGCATGCGCTCGCCGCGGCCCTGTTCGCCTCGCTCACCTTGTGGGAGCTGAGGCGGGGGCTTGGCGAAAGCGAGCAGCGCATGTTGCTTGCCGCCTTTGCACTGACCGGCGTCTGGGCGTGGGTCACCGCAATGATGCCGACGACCATGCTCGCGGCCTATTCCGAGACCGCCCGAAATCTCGTTTGGGTCGGAGTGCTTTATCGCCTGGCGGACATCGACGGCCGCGAGGAGCAACGCGGGGTTCGACCGGTCTATGCGGCGGTGGCGGCGGTGCTTGGCCTTCAATTGGTGGTCGACGCACTGCCATGGATCGTGGACACGGATGGCATCAGCGACAATCTTGCGCTGGTCGTGACGGCCATCATCCTGCGCCTGACCGCGGCGGCCGGCGCGCTGGTCCTGGTCCACAATCTTTACGGCCAGGCCGCACCCTCGAGCCGCGGGAGCATCCGCCTGGCAATGATCGCGCTGGCCGGGATGTGGGCCTACGACCTCAACCTCTATACGATCGCCTATTTCGATCCCGGTTCGGCCAGAGGGCTGTTCGACTGGCGCGGGCTCGCGCTGGCAATTGCCGCGCCGCTGTTCGCCGTTGGCGGGACCCAGGATGACCGCTGGCGGATCCGCCTGTCGCGCGCCGCCACCTTCCAGAGTCTCTCCCTGCTGGCGATCACCGCCTACCTCGCAGTGATGGCGGTGCTGGTGACCGGCCTGCGCGGGTCGGGCGTCGATTGGACCCGCGCGGCGATGATCGCCTTGCTTGCGGCAATCACCATCGCGGCGATCGTCCTCCTCCCCTCCAGCCGGGCGCGGGGCTGGGCGAAGGTCAAAATCGCCAAGCACTTCTTCGAGCATCGTTACGATTATCGCACCGAGTGGCTGCGCTTCACCGAGACGATCGGCGCAACCGGCGCCGAAGCCGCGCCTCTCGGGCAGCGGGTGATCAAGGCCTTCGCCGACATCCTCGACGCGCCCGGCGGGTTGCTTCTGGTGGCGGATGAGAACGGATCCATCGAGCCTGCAGCATCATGGAACTGGTCCGGGAGCTCCAACCTCGGTGCGGCGATCCCGAGCGCCGAAGCGCTCGCCTTCTGGCTGTCGGTCGGAGCCGAAGGCCGGATCATCGATTTCGACGCGCTCGGCGGTGGCTGGGCCGATGCCCGCGACCGCGACCTGGATATCCCGGCGCCCCTGCTTGGCGAGGAACAGGCCTGGACCGGCGTTCCGTTGATCCACGACGACCGGCTGGTCGGCCTCGTGCTGCTCGCCGCGCCCGATTATCGCCGTCCGCTGGACTGGGAGGATTTCGACCTGCTTCGGACCGCCGGCCGCCAGGCCGCCTCGTCACTCGCCGAAGCCCATGGGCAGCAAGCACTGATGAACGCCCAGCGGTTCGAGGATTTCAATCGCCGCTTCGCCTTCATCCTCCACGATGTGAAGAATCTGGTCAGCCAATTGTCGCTACTGTCCCGCAATGCCGAGCGGCACGCCGACAATGCCGAATTCCGCGCCGACATGGTCGCGACACTCAAAAGTTCGGTCGGCAAGATGAACGAGCTGCTCGCGCGGCTTGCGCCGACCCCCGACCAACGCCCGGCGCGACCCGAACCAACCCCCCTGCGGCCGCTTGTCGCGTCGGCGATCGCCGCCCATCGGGGCGATCATGACGTGATGCTGCTCGGCGATGGCAATTTGTGGGTGATGGCCGACCCGCTGATGCTTGAGCAGGCGATCGGCCACCTTGTCCAGAATGCGGTCGATGCCAGCACGCCGAACGAGCCGGTCACCGTCCGAATGGGCGGCGACCAGAAGCAGGCCTTCATCACGGTTGCCGACTCCGGAACCGGCATGGACGCCGAGTTCGTTCGAACCCGCCTCTTCCAGCCCTTTGCCTCGACCAAGAAGGGCGGCTTCGGAGTGGGGGCGTTCGAGGCGAAGAGCCTGGTTTCCGCCATGGGCGGGCGGCTCATCGTCGAGAGCAAGCCCGGTCAAGGCAGCAGCTTTACCATCACCCTTCCCACCGCCGCCGAAGCGGCCGAACCCAAACGGAAGAGCGCATGAGCAACGAAACCGACCTCCCTGTGCTGCTGATCGTCGAGGATGACGAGGGACTGCAGCGCCAGCTAAAATGGGCCTATGAAGGCTATCGCGTGGTCAGCGCCGGAGATCGCGGGCAAGCGATCGAAATGGTGCGCCTGCATGAGCCGGCGGTGGTCACGCTCGACCTTGGCCTTCCGCCCGATCCCGATGGAACCGCCGAGGGATTTGCGACCCTGACCGAGATTATGAGTGTCAAGCCCGACACCAAGATCATCGTCGCCTCTGGCCATGGCGCGCGCGAAAGCGCGCTCAAGGCGATCGCGCTCGGCGCCTATGATTTCTACAGGAAGCCGGTCGACATCGACGAGCTAGGCCTGATCGTCAGCCGCGCGTTCCACGTCCACGAGATCGAAACCGAAAACCGCCGGCTGGAATCAGAGGGAGGCGGAGCAGCAGCGCTAGGCACCTTGCTCACCGGAAGCGCTGAAATGATCAAGGTCATCCGCACCATCGAACGCGTCGCCAATGCCGACGTCTCTGTCATGCTGCTGGGTGCGAGCGGCACCGGCAAGGAGCTGCTGGCCCGTGCGGTTCACGAGAAATCGGCTCGAGCCAACGGCGAGTTCGTCGCCATCAATTGCGCCGCCATTCCGGAGAACCTGCTTGAGGCCGAACTGTTCGGTTATGAGCGCGGGGCCTTCACCGGTGCCGTCAAGACAACGCCTGGCAAAATCGAGCTGGCGCAGGGCGGAACGCTGTTCCTCGACGAGGTTGGCGACATTCCGCTGCCGCTGCAGGTCAAGCTGCTGCGCTTCCTGCAGGAACGGGTGATCGAACGGATCGGCGGCCGCTCCCCGATCGCGGTCGACACCCGGATCGTCTGCGCCACCCATCAGGATCTGGACGCGATGATCGCCGACGGCCGGTTCCGCGAGGATCTCTATTACCGGCTGGCGGAAATCGTCGTGAAGATTCCAGGTCTCGCCGACCGCGCCGGCGACGCGGTGCTGCTCGCCCGCCATTTCGTCACCCGCTTCGCCCGAGAGATGAACCCGAAGGTGCAGGCGCTAGCCCCGGACGCGGCCGATGCGATTGACGCCTATCCCTGGCCCGGCAACGTTCGCGAGCTCGAAAACCGAATCAAGCGCGCTGTCATCATGGCCGAGGGCAAATCGGTTGGCGCTACCGACCTTGACCTGCCCGGCGCCCGGAACGGGGCTGCTGAACCCCTGCCGATCAACCTACGCGCCGCGCGCGAAGTGGCGGACCGCCGCGCCATCCGCCAGGCCCTGACCCGCACCGAAAATAATATCTCGGGCGCGGCGAAGCTGCTCGGCATCAGCCGCCCGACGCTATATGATCTGATGAAGCAGTACCGGCTGGGCGCCTAGACAATATTGCCCGCAGCCTGTGTGGGGGGATAAGGGTGCGGTTGTTAGCCTTGCTCGCGCTTGCATTTACGGCAGTCTGGTTCGGATTCGTCGACAAGGATTGGCTCGATCGCCGGCCGGTGCAGCACCTGCTCTTTCTGGGGCACAGCTACACTTACTATAACGACATGCCGGCGATGGTCGCCAAGATGGCCGATTTGGCGAGTTCGCCGGTCCGCTACGACATCACCATGAGCGCCTTTCCAAACGCCGGGCTCGAAGATCATTGGCGCAATCGTCGCACGCGCCAGTTGCTGGCGCAGGGCGGCTGGCACCGGGTAATCGCTCAGCCCGAGACCAATTCCGAGCTTCAGACACCCGACAGCAGCCTTTATGTCTACGGCAGCAAGCTGTTGGTCGGGACCGCCGAGCAGCCACCGGCGATCATCATCAGCCATCTGCCCACCGAGGCCTTTTATCGGCGACGGAATTGGACGATCCCCCGTTCCGACGATTCCGACATCCTCCAGGAAAATCTTCGCGGCCTGGCCATCGCCACCAGCGCGGACGTGATCGACGTGGCCCGCGTCTGGGATCGGGTTCGGGCCGAACCATTGCCATTCTCGCTCTACAAGGACGGGAACCATCCATCGCTGGAGGGCAGCTATCTCGCCGCCCTGGTGGTCTATGCCGGGCTATCGCAGGCCGCCGTGACGGGCGTGACTTACGTCCCGTGGGGCATGTCCGATGCCGATGCCAGATTGCTCCGGCAACTCGTCCAGGCCTCGCTGGCCGGAAGCTGAGTGAATCCACGGGTCAGCGGCGGAGATCGCAAGACCGGACAGTGTCGCGTTTACAAGGCCTTCACACGTTTTCCGGTAAGTAGCGTCACCTTGGGGGCCGAATGGTCAAGGGCGTAACCGGCAAGGAAGGCAATTCGTACAAGGTGGCGACGAGCCACCTGATCACGACCTGTGCCACCTTGGCTGCCATCCTGCTGTTCGTGATCCTCGGCGCGAAAGTGGTTCCGAGCGCCATCGGTCTCACGGTTCGCGACCCGGGCACCAATGCCTTGGTCGCAGCCTTCCTCCTCAACATCGCCATCGTCCTGTTCGGCTGGCGGCGTACCCGCGACCTCGCGGAAACCCTTGCCACGTTGAAGCGAGCGGAGGACGAGGCCTACCTCAATGCCTATACCGACCATACGACCGGGTTGCCCAACCGGCGTGCGCTGCTCCGCGAAATCGATGACGCGTTCGCCAAGGCGGAGCGCAGCGGCGCACTGATCCTGCTCGACGTCGATCACTTCAAACGGGTGAATGACCTCTATGGTCACACGGCCGGCGATCAGCTGCTTCAGATCGTGGGCGAAGTGCTGGTCAAGGCGCTTCCCCCATCGGCGTTTGTCGCGCGCCTGGGCGGGGACGAATTTGCTGCGCTGGTCCACGATGAAAATGAAGCCGAACACGCCGCGCGGGAATTGATTGAGGCATTTGGCGAACCGATGAAAATCGGCGACCTGCAGGCCCAGATTACCCTGTCGGCCGGAATCATATCGCTGGCATCGGAGGCCGAGCCGGTCGACGCTTTGCGGCGGGCCGACGTGGCGATGTATTCCGTCAAGCGATCCGGCCGCAACGGCTTCGCCTGGTTCGATCCGCAGATGGAACAGCAGATCCAGGCGCGAGTGGTGCTGGAGGATGAAATCCGCGGGGCGATCGAAGCCGACGAATTCGTGCCCTTCTTCCAACCGCTGATCAGCCTCGACACCGGCGAACTCAACGGGTTCGAGGTCCTCGCGCGGTGGAATTCGCCGCGGCGCGGATTGATCGAGCCGGAGGAATTTATCGGCATCGCCGAACAGTGCGGCCAGATCGGCGCGCTCTCCATGCGCGTGATGGAAAAGGCATTTGCACAGGCCAGGGACTGGCCGTTCCATCTCAAGTTGGCGGTGAACATCTCGCCGGTGCAGTTTCGCGATTCCCACCTCGCCGAGCGCATCGTCAAACTTCTCACGGAAACGGGATTCCCGGCGGGCCGCCTGGAGGTGGAAATCACCGAGAACAGCCTGCTGGAAGACCGGACCCAGGCCCTTACGATCCTGCAGAGCCTTAGAAACCATGGGATTGCCATTGCGCTGGACGACTTCGGGACCGGCTATGCTTCGCTTAGCCAGCTCCACGTGCTGCCCTTCGATCGCATCAAGATCGACCGCAGCTTCATAAACTCCCTGGCCGCGAACGAGCAGGCCGCCGCGATCGTTCAGACGATCGCCGCGCTGGGGAAAACCCTGGGAGTGCCGATTACCGCCGAAGGAATCGAGTCCGAAGCCATTCGGCAGCAAATGGCCGCCCTGGGCTGCACCGACGCCCAGGGTTGGCATTTCGGGCGAGCAGTGTCGGGGCCCGTCGCGAGCATACAGTTGGACGCATTCGGAGCAACCCCCACACCGGTTGCCCCCAACCGGCCCATACCCCTTGCGGAACCGCTGAATCGGTCGAACGATCGCGGCAAGGGATCGCGACGGCCGATTGCCGGACAAAAATGGTGATCTGAGGATCGTCGATCCGGGACTGGTCCCGGCCTGGAATTGACCAACGAGCAAGGCTTTTCGACGAGCGTCCTTGCCGAGCTCCATCTCCGATCTATCGTCCACCCCAGATTTTGAGTGGGGTGAATAATGGATCGCCGTGAATTCCTCTCGCTGGGCAGCGTTGCTGCTTTGCTTCCCATCATGCCGGGCGGCTTTGCCTTGGCCCAAGCTCCGGCGGGACCCGGGGACGATGCGCTCAATCGGCTGTTCGAAGCCATTTTCCAGGAACAGGTCGCAAGTTTTCCGACATTTGCGACCCAACTCGGCCTCGACAAGGACGATCGCGCCGGGTTGCGGGCCAAGCTCGACACCCGGCCCGATCAACGCGCTCGCGCCGAGGATCTGGCGCAGTCGAAACGCTGGATCGCGAGCCTCGAAGCGGTCCCTCCGGCGTCCCTGTCGCCAGCGGCGGCGCTCAATCGGGAAGTGGTTCTGTGGGACCTCAAGACGAATAATGTCGGGCCGGAGCGGTTCGATATCGCCAATCCGCAAAGCCCCTATGTAATCAGTCAGCAGGACGGGGCCTATTTTTCGATCCCCGACTTCCTCGCCAGCGCCCATCCGATCGAAAATGCCCCCGACGCGGAAGCCTATCTGTCGCGTCTCAGCCAGTTCGCAACGGTGCTCGACAATGAGACGGAAGAGCAGCGGCGGCAGGCGGCCCGCAGTTTCCTGGCGCCTGGCTGGGCCATCGACCTTGCCCTGGGCCAGATGGGCGAGTTGCGCTCGCCGGCTTCCGCGGACAGCCCGATGGTCGACGCGCTGGCGTCGCGGACCACCGCCAAGGGCATCGCCGGCAACTGGAAGGCCCGCGCCGCCGCGATCGTCGGCGGCGAGGTCTATCCGGCGCTCGACCGTCAGATCGCAATGCTCCGCGCAAGTCCGTCCGAGCGCACCCGCGGGTGATGGAGTGTGGCGAGTGCCGCAGGGTGGAGACATATACGCCGCTGCGCTGGCCGAGGCGACCACGACCAGCTTCACCCCGGACGAAATCCACCAGATCGGACTGCAGCAGGTTGCCGAGATCAGTGCGGAGCTCGACAAGATCCTCCGTCAGGCGGGCCACACTTCCGGGACGGTCGGCGAGCGGCTGACGGCGCTCAACAAGCAGCCGGAGCAACTTTATCCCAACACCGACGCCGGCCGCGCCGAACTGATCGCCAGCCTCAATGCCAGCGTCGCGGACATGAAGACGCGCCTGCCGCGGGCGTTCCGCGATGCGCCGACCGATCCGCTCGACATCCGCCGGGTGCCGCCGGAAATCCAGGAGGGCGCGTCGAACGGATATTATCGTCAGGCGTCGCTCGATGGAACGCGCCCGGCCATATACTTCATCAACCTCAAAAACACTGCTGACTGGCCGAAATACTCACTGCCCGCGCTCACCTTCCACGAAGGATTCCCCGGCCATCATTTGCAGCTGCTGACGGCGCAAAAGGCCGGCAGCATGCCGATGCTTCGCCGCATCGCTTTCTATTCGGCCTATGGCGAAGGCTGGGCGCTCTATGCCGAGCAGGTCGCCGATGAGCTTGGCGCCTACCGGAGCATCGAGCGCGCCGGCTATCTGCAATCCTTCCTGTTCAGGGCGGAGCGCCTGGTGGTCGACACCGGCCTCAATCACAAGCGCTGGACCCGGAGCCAAGCGATCGATCATATGGTCGCAGCGACCGGTTTCGCCCAGCCGAGAGTCAAGCGCGAGATCGAGCGCTATTGCGCCTCGCCCGGCCAGGCCTGCAGCTACAAGATCGGCCACATCGCCTGGACTCGCGCACGGGCCAAGGCCCAGACAGCGCTTGGCGGCCGCTTCGACCTGAAGGATTTCCACGACATCCTCACCGAAGGCGCAATGCCCCTCACCATATTCGAGCGGCGTGTCGATGAACGGATCGCCGCGAAGCTACGCAGCTGACGCCTGGCGAGGGAATGTCCGCTTGTTGGTGGGAAGCGGTCATTGGGTTCAGGCTTGAGACGTCTCCGCCTCGTTTTCGATCCTGGTGTCAGGTCCGGCGACCTGGTGCACTTGGGCAATGCTGATGGGCTGATCCAGTCCCCATTCGTCAATCAAGTCGCGCAGCACCTGTTCGCTGGGCGCGCGGAAAACACAATAACACTTGTCTTCCGTCAGATAGCTTTGGACCCACTCGACATCGGCCGCGACGCCGTGAAGCGCCGAACAGGATTTCCGCACGGACAGGTCCTGTTGAAAGGGGCTCAGCTGGCCAAGGCCGGGCATATTTTTTTCGATGACGAACTCGGGCATTGTTTCCTCCCACAAGCTCGTCACGGCGATATCATGTTCTTCCCACAATGTCCGCAATGGCAGTGGCCGGCAAGGGTGGAAAGATGCCGCGAGCTCAGGAAGAATTGCAGGCTTGGAGAGCTAGATCGAGCCTAATAGTCCCAAGCGCCGGCGCCGCTGCGATCGGGATAAATCAGCCATTCGACGGCGAGCGGATACCAGGCGTCATCATGATTGCTGACGAAGTCGCCATTACCCTGTGACAACCAGTTGGTCACAACACCGTCGGTTCGCCGCCACAACAGGTCGGCGCTTCCGTCGCCGTCATAATCGCCGGTTCCAATGACCTGCCATTCCGTCGGCATCTGGTAACCGACCGCCGGATTCCAGACGAAGCTTCCATCGGCCTGGGCGAGCCACTCGGACAGCGCCCCCGTTCCGTTCCGCCACATCAGGTCCGTGCGGTTGTCGCCGTTGAAATCACCCGTCCCGGCGGCATACCACTCGTTCGAAAGGTGGTGCGCGGCCGCAGCGTTCCAGGCGAAGCTTCCGTCGTCTTGCGCGAGCCATTGCGACAGCGAGCCCGATGTTTCGCTGCGCCAGAGAATGTCCGTGTTACCGTCTCCATTGAAGTCGCCGGTTCCAGCCACATACCAGTCGGACGAAAGCTGCTGTGCCGCGGCCGCATTCCAGGTGAAGCTATAGCCGTCGCCGGCGCCGAGCCATTGCGACAGTATTCCGGATTCATGTTGCCACAGCAGATCGCCCTTGCCGTCGCCGTTGAAATCGCCGGTGGCGGCCAGGTAGAAGCTGTTGACCGGCAGAGTTGCGACGAAACCCAGGCTCCAATAAAAGAAGAAGGCGCCTTCGGAGAAGGTCAGCGAGGTGTAAATTTCGCCGTTGCCGGTTCGCCAAAGCGTATCGGTGCGGCCGTCGGAATTGAAATCCCCGGAACCCAGAAATGTGCCGAGCGCCCAAGGGTCCAGAGCGATGGCGTGATTGCTGAAAAAGCTTCCATCCTCCTGGCCGAGCCAGTTGCTGACAAGACCGGATTGCGAGTTCTGCAATATGATATCGTCGCGGCCGTCGCCGTCGAAATCCATGCCTGGCATTTCGGTTCTCCTGAAGCGAGCACAGCCGTAAGCGCTCAATACGCTTCGATCCTCGGAACCCGCCCCAAAGAGCCATGATCATTTGCAGATCATTCGCTGGTCATAGCCGATTTACGCACCGCTATCACGCCGTAAAAAGCAGCGCCGGCCTGTGGCGTTCGTTACCCGGCTAAGCGCCAGTTCGTCGCCCAGAGAGCAATGGGTCGATAGCAAATGCTAGCGATCAGCCGTTGGCGGTCATCGCCTCGGACATCTCCGCCACTTCCAGCCAGCGGAGTTCCGCCGCCTCCACCTCCGCTCGCAGTCTGGCGATGCGTTCGGTCAGCTCGGTGAACCTTGTCGGGTCGCGGGAGAAGAGGCCCGGATCGTGCAACGCTTCTTCGTCGGCGGCGATCGTGGCTTCCATGCGCTCGATCTCGCCGGGCAGGCGATCGAGGTCGCGCTGGTCCTTGAAGGAAAGCTTCCTGTTCCCCGACGGAGTCCGAGATCCAGTAGTGCCGGACGGCGCTGCCGAGCGGCGCGCTGGGGCGCGGCCTTAGCCGGGGAACTGCTGAGTTGCCGATGGTCCTGATATCGCCGCCTTGCCCAATCCTCGTAACCCCCTGCCACGATATCCACCTTGCCCGACCCGTCGAGCCCGAGCGTCACCGTCACCGTCTTGTCGAGGAAGTCGCGGTCGTGGCTGACGATGAGGACGGTACCTTCGTAATCGGCGATCACTTCCTGGAGCAGGTCGAGCGTCTCAAGGTCGAGGTCGTTGGTCGGCTCGTCGAGCACCAGCAGGTTCGATGCCCGGGCGAATTCGCGCGCCAGCAGCAGCCGCGACCGCTCACCGCCCGACAGCGACCCCACGGGCGCCTCGGTCAGCGACGGATCGAACAGGAATTCCTTCAAATAGCCTTTGATGTGCTTCTTGTGGCCGCGGACCTCGATCCAGTCGCCGCCCTCCGCCAGCACGTCGCGCACGCGGCGCGTCGGCTCCATCAGCTTGCGTTGCTGGTCGATGACGATGCCCGACAGGCGACTTCGCCTGCGTCACCGTTCCGGCGTCGGGTTTCAGTTCTCCGGTCAGTAACTTCAGCAACGTCGTCTTGCCGGTGCCATTCGCCCCGACCAGGCCGATCCGATCGCCGCGCTGAACGCGCAACGTGAAGTCCTTGATGATTGGGCGATCGCCAAAGCTTTTGAAGACATGCTCCGCATCGATCACCGTCTTGGTCTTCACTTCGTCCCTGGCGAGGCCGAGCTTGGCCGTCCCGGCGGCTCCCAGCATTGCCGCCCGCTGCGCCCGCATCTCGTTGAGCTTGGCCAGCCGCCCCTGATTGCGCCGCCGCCGCGCGGTCACGCCACGCTGGAGCCAATGAAGCTCGAGCTTGAGCTTGGCGTCGAGCTTGTCGGCGGCGCGCTCCTCTTCGGCATAGACCGCTTCGGTCCAGGCATCGAACCCGCCGAACCCGATTTCGGCGCGTCGCACGGTCCCGCGGTCGAGCCACAGGCAACTTTTGGTCAGCCGGGTCAGGAAGGTGCGGTCGTGGCTGATGACGACGAACGCGCCCTTGAAGCGCTTGAGCCATTCCTCGAGCCAGTCGATCGCACCGAGATCGAGGTGATTGGTCGGTTCATCGAGGAACAACACATCGGGGTCCTGCGCCAGCGCGCGGACGATTGCAGCGCGCCGCCGCTCGCCGCCGCTGGCCGTCTTCACGTCTCGCGTGAGATCGATGCCGATCTGATGGGCGATGGCCGCTGCCTCATGCGCGGAAGGGGCGTCCGAGCCTGCCAGCACCCAATCTTCGAGCGCCGAATAGGCGTTCATGTCGGGATCCTGCTCGAGCAGCACGACCCTTGTTCCGGGAACGATCTTGCGTGTCCCTTCGTCGGTTTCGATCAGCCCGGCGAGGCATTTCAACAGAGTCGTCTTGCCCGCGCCGTTGCGGCCGATCAGCGCCAGCCGATCCCGGGGTCCGATATGGACGTCGAGGTTGCGGAACAGCCAGCCTTCACCCTGGATCAGGCCGAGATCTTCATAAGATAATATGGGGGGTGCCATTGCCGCGCCGTAGAGCCTGATCGCGAGCCGGGGAAGCCAGCGGCTCCACAGTTCCTGTAAATCAGGCTCTAAACAAGGAGAGGACCTTGATTCACGCTTCAGGCTATCACAGCCTGAAGCGATAAAGGCCCGGCCTAGGGTTCCGGCGCCGTCACGGGGGCGTTGGACGGTTAGCCTGAACGGCGAACAACAGGGGCATTCATAGCTTGTTCAATGGATCGCCTGTAGGCAGTTGGGCCAATGAGCCTGTTGCGTAGCCTTTTCCTGTCGCTTTGCGTCGCCGCCGCGGTCGCCACGCCCGCGCTTGCCCGTCCCGAGGACGAGGTTGCGCGGCTCGCCTGGCTCGACCGGCCGCGCGACCAGGATCGCGCCTATATCCAGAAGCAGCGTGGCCAATCGATGCCGCTTCCGCAGATCGAGCGGCGCGTCCTGCCGCGCATGGGCGGTGCGGACTATCTCGGCCCCGAAATGCGCGGACGGAACCTGCGAATGAAGTTCATGGACCAGGGCAAGGTCATCTGGGTCGATGTCGATCCGATGACGGGCCGGATCATCGACAAGTCCGGCGACTAGCTCAACTCGATACAATAGCGCTTGCATCATCCCACTCGTTGCGGCCAAGCAACCGTTCATGTTGCCACGTGTTTGTGACGGCGAATAACGTATTCAAGGGATAGCCAGATGCGCGTGTTGATCGTCGAGGATGAACCCAATCTGGGGCGCCAGCTGCGCTCGACGCTGGAAGGCGCGGGCTATGCGGTCGACCTCGCCACCGATGGCGAAGATGGCCATTATCTCGGCTCGACCGAGAATTATGACGCGGTGGTGCTCGATCTCGGCCTGCCCGAGGTCGACGGCCTGACCGTGCTCGACCGCTGGCGCAAGGAAGGCCGCAAGATGCCGGTGCTGGTGCTGACCGCGCGCGACAGCTGGTCGGACAAGGTCGCGGGTCTCGACGCCGGCGCCGACGATTATCTCGCCAAGCCGTTCCAGACCGAGGAGCTGATCGCCCGCCTTCGGGCGCTGATCCGTCGCGCTTCCGGCATTGCCAGCTCCGAGCTCAATCGCCGGCGACATCCGCCTCGACACCCGCTCGGGCAAGGTCACCAAGGCCGGCGAGCCGGTGAAGCTGACCGCGCAGGAATATAAGCTTCTGAGCTACCTGATGCACCACAAGGGCAAGGTGGTCAGCCGGACCGAGCTGATCGAGCATATCTACGACCAGGATTTCGACCGCGATTCCAACACCATCGAGGTGTTCGTGACGCGCATCCGCAAGAAGCTGGGCGCCGACGTCATCACCACCATCCGCGGCCTCGGCTACAGCCTTGAGGACGGCCCGGCTTGAACGACGCCGCCCCCGACAGGGAGGCGACCGGTGAAGCGGTGAAGGTCAGGGAACGCCGCGGCGGGTCGCTGACCCGGCGCATGATCGTCGTCGCGGCGATCTGGATCGGCGTGCTGCTGCTGATCGGCGGCTTTGCGCTCGACCGGGTGCTGTCGCGCGGAATTGTCCAGAATTTCGATCAGCAGCTGGAATATGTGCTGAACGCGATGATCGCCGCCTCGGAAATCGGACCCGACGGCGAGGTCCGCTTCACCCGGCCGCCGGCCGACCAGCGCTTCCTCGAGCCTTATTCGGGCGCCTATTTCCAGATCAGCGGGAAGGGACCGGAGACTTTTCCGTCGCGCTCGCTGTGGGATCGGCGGCTGCGGTCGACGCACGGCATAATGACGTCGGAACTCCACAAGCGGCGACAGTTTCGAATTTGCCGGACGAGCCGCTGCGCATTCTCGAGCGCGACGTCGTCCTGCCCGGTTCGAATGTCCGCTGGCGGTTCCAGGTCGCGCAGTCGCGCGACGCGATCGACGGCCAGATCCGCGAGCTCCGCGTCGACCCTGGTCCGCAGCTTCGCCGCGCTTGGCGTCGGCCTGCTCGTGCTGGCCGCGCTGCAGGCTTTTTACGGCCTGTGGCCGCTGCGCCGGGTCAGGCGTGAAGTGGCCGCCATCCGCTCCGGCGCGCAAGACCCGCATTTCGGCGAGGATTCCCGCGCGAGATCGAGCCGCTGGTCGATGAGATCAACGAGCTGCTGGCGCATAGCGAGGAGCAGGCCGAGGAAGCGCGGCGCCACGCCGGCAACCTCGCCCATGCGCTCAAGACCCCGCTGACGGTGATCACCAACGCCGCCACCGCCCGTTCGCCCGACCTCGACGACACCGTCTGCCGCGAAGCGGCGGTGATGCGGCGCCAGGTCGACCACCACCTCGCCCGCGCCCGGGCGATCGGCCGCCGCGCCTCGGCCCAGGCCCGCGCGGCCGTGTGGGACAGCGTCGAGGCGGTCCAGCGCGCGGTCGAACGCCTCTACGACGACGTCACCATCGACATCGCCGGCGACACAGACCGCTCAGGTCCGGGTCGAGCGGCAGGACCTCGACGAAATGCTCGGCAACCTCGTCGAAAATGCCGCCAAATATGGCGGCGGCCGGGTGTTCGTGACGGTCGATGCCGCCGGTCGACGGCAGGGTCGACATCCTGATCGAGGATGACGGCCCGGGCATTCCCGAGAGCGCAGCGCGACGAACTGTTCACCGCGCGGCACGCGGCTCGACACCACCGGCAAGCCCGGCACCGGGCTCGGCCTCGCCATCGTCCGCGACGTCGCCGAAATCTATGGCGGCGCGGTCTCGCTCGAGAGAGCGAGGATCTCGGCGGGCTGCTCGTCACGCCTGTCGCTTCCCGGCGGCGCCGCAGCCACTTAATTCCGGCCGTTTGTCGAAAAATCGCTTGGCACGCATCACGATAGCCGCATTAGCGTCCCCGGCAGCTATCTGGAGGGGACTTTCATGATCCATGAAATTAGCTGCTCGCTCGGCCGCCGTATCGGCGCTGGCGCATCGTCGCCGGCGCCTGGCCCGCAACGGCCAGCCTGCGTTCGCGCACCTGGGGCGTCGACCTCACCGCCATGGATCGCTCGGTCAAGCCGGGCGACGATTTCTTCGGCTACGTCAACGGCGGCTGGGCCAAGCGCACCGAGATCGCCGCCGACCGCACCTTCGTCGGCATCGATTCGGTGCTCAACGACCAGATCGACAAGGACGTCCGCGCGATCGTCGAGGATATGGCCAGGAACCCGGCGGCGATCGGGCAGGATCGGCCAGCAGGTCGGCGATTTCTACGCCAGCTGGATGGACGAAGCGGCGATCGAGGCGCACGGGCACCGCGCCGCTCAAGCCCTATCTCGCCCAGATCGCGGCGGTCAAGCGACCAGGGCGACCTCACCGACCTGTTCGCGACCGCCGGCTTCCCCTCGCCGATCGGCATCGGCGATCTATCCCGACCTGTCAAGAGCCCGACCCGCTACGCGATCTACGCCGGCCAGAGCGGGCTCGGCATGCCCAGCCGCGATTATTATCTGCTGCACGGGCGCCAAATATGACGGCTTACCGCACCGCCTATCGCGACTATGTCACCGACATGCAGACGCTCGCCGGCATCGCCGACGCGGCGGCGCAAGGCCGACCGCATCATCGCGCTCGAAACCGCGATCGCCAAGGTCCATTGGACGCCCGAGCAGAGCCGCGACATCGAGGCGATCTACAATCCGATGGACCGCGGCCAAGCTCAACGCGCTTCGCGCCGCAGTTCGACTGGGACGCGGCGCTCGCCAAGCTCGGCCTCGGCGACGTCCAGACAGGTGATCGTCACCGAGAACGACCGCGATCGCAGCGAATCGGCCAAGCTGCTCGACAGCGTCGCCGCTCGACGACGTGGAAGGACTAGCTCGCCTTCCACTTCGTCAGCGACCACGCACATTATCTGCCCAAGGCCTTCGACGACGCCAACTTCAATTTCTACTCGCAAGACCCTGCGCGACGTTCCAGACCCAGCGCGACCGCTGGAAGCGCGGCGTCGGCCTGGTCAACGGCGCGCTCGGCGAAGGCGTCGGCCAGATCTATGTCCAGCGCCATTATCCGCCCGAAAGCAACCGCGCAGATGGGCGAACTGATCACCAACTTCCGCGTCGGCGCTGCAGGAGAAGATCGAGACCAACAGCTGGATGGACGACGCCGACCAGGAAGGAAGCGCTGGCCAAGCTCGCGACGTTCGACCCGCGCACCGGCCATCCCGGCAAATATATCGATTATTCGCACGCTCGAGGTGCGAGCGCGGCGACCTGCTCGGCAATGCCATGCGCTCGGACGAATTCGACTGGGATCTGCAGCTGTCGCGGCTGCCCAAGCCGGTCGACCGGAGCCTGTGGGGCATGCTGCCGCAGACCAACAACGCTTATTACGACCCGACGCAGCAACCAGATCACCTTCCCGGCCGCCATCCTGCAGCCGCCCTATTTCGACCCCAATGCCGATCCCGCCGCCAATTACGGCAGCATCGGCGCGACCATCGGCCATGAGATCGGCCACGGCTTCGACGATCAGGGCCGCAAGTTCGACGCGCAAGGGCAAGCTGCGCGACTGGTGGACCCCGGCAAGCCGCCAAGTATACAACGCAGCGCGCCGAGCGGCTGGTCGAGCAATATAACGGCTACGAGCCGATCCCGGGCGTCAAGATCAAGGGCGAGCTGACGCTGGGCGAGAATCTCGGCGACCTCGGCGGGCTCGAAATCGCCTATCGCCGCCTATCGCCGCTACGTCGCCAAGCATGGCGAGCCGCCGGTGATCGGCGGGCTGACCGGCGACCAGCGCTTCTTCATCGCCTATGGCTACAGCTGGCAGACGCAAGTAGCGCGAGGGCGCGCTTCGCGCAGCAGCTGCTGACCGACCAGCATTCGCCCGCCAAATATCGCGTCAACGGCGTCGTCCGCAACATCGACGCCTGGTACAAGGCGTTCAACGTCCAGCCCGGCGACAAGCTGTACCTGCCGCCCGAGCAGCGCGTCCGCATCTGGTGACGGCTAGGAAAATCGGCGCCGTCGCGGCTAGGGCGGCGGCCGTGACCGCCACCATCCATCCGCTCGGCGCCAATCGCGCAGCCCTCGCTCGACCCGCTGATCGCGCTCGTCGCCGGCCGACATGAACGGCGTCAACGCCGTCATCCTCGAGCGGATGCAGTCGCAAGGTCGCGCTGATCCCCGAGCTTGCCGGCCACCTGATCGCCGGCGGCGGCAAGCGCATGCGGCCGATGCTGACGCTCGCCGGCGCCGACGCTGCTCGGCTACCCCGGCACCCGCCACCACAAGCTCGCCGCCGCGGTCGAGTTCATCCACACCGCGACCCTGCTCCACGACGATGTCGTCGACGGCTCGGGCATGCGCCGCGGCAAGCGCACCGCCAACCTCATCTGGGGCAATCCGGCGAGCGTGCTGGTCGGCGATTTCCTGTTCAGCCGCGCGTTCGAGCTGATGGTCGAGGACGGCAGCCTCAAGGTGCTCAAGATCCTCAGCCACGCCTCGCGCGGTGATCGCCGAGGGCGAGGTCGACCAGCTGACCGCCCAGCGCCAGATCGAGACCGGCGAGGAGCATTATCTGCGCATCATCGGCGCCAAGACCGCGGCCCTGTTCGCCGCCGCCTGCCGCATCGCGCCGGTCGTCGCCGAGGCGGGCGAGGAGGCCGAGGACGCGCTCGAAAGCTACGGCCGCAACCTCGGCATCGCCTTCCAGCTGGTCGACGACGCGATCGATTATGCGTCGGACGCGGCGACCATGGGCAAGGGCGTGGGCGACGATTTCCGCGACGGCAAGATGACCCTTGCCGGTGATCCTCGCCTATGCGCGCGGCAGCGAGGCCGACCGCGCGTTCTGGAAGGCGGCGATGCAGCGGCGAGCGCATCGAGCGACGACGACCTCGCCCACGCGATCGCGCTGATCCGCTCGACCGGCGCGCTCGCCGACACGATCGAGCGCGCGCGCCACTACGGCCGCCGCGCGATCGACGCGCTGGCACTCTTCCCCGCCGGCAAGGCCAAGGCGGCGCTGGCCGAAGCGGCCGAGTTCGCGGTCGCGCGCGCTTATTG